>CAWIWT010000027.1:0-43462 GCA_963839725.1 uncultured Alphaproteobacteria bacterium
TGTTCTTTCGGGAAAAGCTAGCACGTTTGAAATTTTTATCAATCGGTCAAATTTCGCAACAACTGCCTGAAATGTTTGGCTGGAATATTTTGACAGCCCAAGGATGCATAATCACCCGCGCATCCGTTCGAAATTGGCATCGAACAACGGCGTCTGTTGCATTTGCGCCGCATGACGCTCGCCAAGGATCTCGATCTCGAAGCCGCCGCTCTCGTCGGCTATCTCCTTCGGCACATAGCCCAGGGCGACGGACTTCCGCGAATGGTGCGCAAATCCGCCGGACGTTACCCAGCCGCGAACCGCGCCGCCGTACCAGATGGGCTCGTCGCCGATAACATCGGCGTCGCTTGCGTCGACGATGAAGGTTCGCAGCCGAAGCTTGCCGCCGCCGAACCGTTCAGCCTGCGCGCCGGCCTTGCCGATAAATTCCGCATGCTTCGAATAAGCCACGAACCGGTCCAGCCCGGCTTCCAGCGGCCCGTAGATCGGCCGATATTCGCGCGACCAGGAGCCATAGTTCTTCTCCAATCTCAGCGAATTCAGCGCCCTGCTGCCGAACAGGCCTATGCCGTATTCCTCGCCGGCTTTCGACAGCACGTCAAAGACATGCCGCTGATATTCCGGCGCCATCCAGATTTCGTAGCCGAGGTCGCCCGTGTAGCTGACGCGGTCAACAAGACACGGCGCCATGCCGATATCGATCTTGCGGATCGCCATGAACGGCAATGCTGCGTTGCAAACATCGGCGCATGTGACCTTGGCCAGCACATTGCGGGCGTTCGGCCCTGCTATGGAGAGACCGACCCGCATAAGCCCAAGCGCCTCAATTCGCGCTGAACCGTCGGCGGGCAGATGCCGCTCGAACCAGCGCATATGGTATTGCTCGGCCACGCCCGATCCAGCGATGAACCACTCGGCCGCGCCCAGATTGGCCAGCGTGAAGTCGCCGATCAGCTTGCCGTCGTCCTTCAGCATCGGCGCCAACGTCATGCGACCGGGCTGCGGCAGCCGGCAGGCAAGCATTTTGTCGAGCCACGCTTCCGCGCCCTCTCCCAGTCACGCGGTACTTTGCGAAGCTCGAAATCTCCGACAGGCCAACGCTCTCGCGCACTGCGTTCACCTCATTGGCGACATGCGCGAAATCCGTCGAACGCCGCCATGAAAAATCGTCTTTTGTGCCCTCCGGAGCGTACCAGAGCGGAACCTCGAGCCCGTAGGCGACCGCCCACTGCGCGCCCTTGGCCGACAGCTGGTCGTATATGGGCGTGGTTCGAAGCGGACGCCCCGCTGGCAGTTCCTCGTTGGGGAAGCGGATGGAAAAGCGCCGCGAGTAATTCTCGCGGACCTTTGCGTTCGTGTAGGCCATCGATGCCCAGTCGCCATAGCGCGCCACGTCCATGGCGAAGATATCCACGCCCGGATCGCCATGGATCATCCAATTGGCAAGGCCGAGGCCGACGCCGCCGCCTTGGCTGAACCCTGCCATGACCCCGCATGCTACCCAGAAACCCGGCAGGCCGCGCACCGGACCGATCAGCGGATTGCCGTCGGGCGCGAAGGTGAATGGACCATTGATGATCTGCTTGATGCCGGTGTTCTGGAATGCCGGAAAATGTCGGAAACCGACCTCCAGCGACGGGGCGATGCGATCGATATCCGGCTCCAGCAGCTCGTGACCGAAATTCCACGGTGTGGACTGCTCGGACCATGGCTTGCAGGCCTTCTCATAGGTGCCCATCAGCATGCCGCCGCATTCCTGGCGCAGGTAAAGCTCGCCATCGAAATCGACCGCGTGGATCACTTCCTTGCCGGTCTTGGCGTTCGCCTGGGCGACCTCAGGCATGTCCTCGGTGATCAGATACATGTGTTCCATGGCGAGGATCGGCAACTCCAGTCCCACCATGCGGCCGACCTCGCGCGCCCAGAGACCACCGGCGTTGACAATATGCTCGGCGATTACATTGCCCTTGTTGGTGATCACCTCCCAGGTGCCGTCGGTGCGCCGTTGGATATCCTCGACCTTGGTGAAGCGTTCGATCTCGGCGCCGAGCTTCCGCGCTGCCTTGGCGTAGGCATGGGTAACGCCCGACGGGTCGAGATGCCCATCCTCGGAATTGCGCACCGCGCCGACGAACTGCGACGGATCGAGCAGCGGCATCAGGTGGTGCGCTTCTTCCGACGAAATCTCTTCCAGATCGAGGCCGATATAGCGGCCCTTGGCGACCACACCGCGCAGCCAATCCATGCGCGCCTCGGTGGCCGCGAGAAGCACGCCGCCCGTGATGTGAATGCCGGTCGCCTGGCCGGAAAGCTCCTCAATCTCCTTGTAGAGTTCTATCGTGTATTTCTGGAGCTTGGCGATGTTTGGGTCGCCGTTGATCGTGTGCATCCCGCCCGCCGCATGCCAGGTCGAGCCCGACGTCAGTTCGTTGCGCTCCAGAAGGACGATATCGGTCCAGCCATGCTTGGCCAGGTGGAATAGCACCGAGCAGCCAACCACCCCGCCGCCAATCACCACAACCTTCGCGTGCGATCTCATGAATTATTCCATTGGTTCAATGAGTTGAGAGGGAGAGCGGAATCGGTTTGGGAGCGCCACTTTACCCTCCCCCTTGTGGGGAGGGTCGACGAACAGCTGAAGCGAAGCGGAAGTTGTGAGGCGGGGTGGGGGTGAATTCACTCAAACACCCCCCACCCCGTCTCACGACCATTTGCTTCGCAAATGATCGCTCGCCGACCCTCCCCACAAGGGGGAGGGTAAAGAAAGCGCCCTCACGGCTCGCGGTTCCCGATTTGCTCCTTACGTTTCGCAACATAAGCGTCGAGTTCCTCCCGGATCGCGGCGTCCATCACGGGTTCCTGATATTCCTGCAACGCCTTTTTCCAAAGCCGCGTGGCGCGCGCGGTCGCGTCGAGCCCGCCAGCTTCCTGCCAGGCTTCGTAATTCTGCCAGTTCGACAGCATCGGCTGGTAGAAAGCCGTGGAATAGCGCTCCAGCGTATGCGGCTCGCCGAAGAAGTGCCCGCCGGTTGGCACCCGGCCAAGCGCGTCGAGCGCAAGTTCGCCTTCGTTCACTTCGATCGGGCGAAGAAACTCGATCATGTGCTGGATCATCTCGACATCGATGATGAACTTTTCGAACGAAGCTGTCAGCCCGCCTTCTTGCCAGCCGGCCGCATGGTAGACGAGGTTGCCGTGGCCAAGCACGGCGCCCCACAGCGCCATCAGGGTTTCGTAGGCGCCTTGCACATCGGCGGCGTTGGACGCCGAGCCGGGCGTCGTGCGGTATGGCAACCTATAGCGGCGCGCCAGCTGCCCCGAGGCGATGTTGGCCTTGGTGTTCTCCGGCGTACCGAAGGCCGGAGCGCCGGAGCGCATATCGACATTCGAGGTGAAGGCCCCATAAATTACCGGCGTGCCGGGCCGCACGAGTTGCGTCAGCACCACGCCAAACAATGCCTCGGCATTCTGTTGCGCCAGTGCGCCGGCCAGCGTCACCGGGCTCATCGCGCCCATCAGCGTGAAAGGCGTGATGCATACTGACTGGCCGTGCGCGGCCATCGTCATCAGCCCATCCGTCATCGCATCGTCGAGTCGGCGCGGCGAATTGACGGAAATGATGGTGGTGACCCCAGGCGCGTCGGCGATCTGATCCAACGTCAGCCCACGCGAAATGGCCATCATGGCGATGCCATCGAGCGCCCTGCCCCGACCGATCGCCGATACGTGGAACGCCTTGTCTGTCAGCGTCAAATTGGCAAGATACGTGTCGAGATGCCGCGAATTCGCCGGAAGCTCGACGGGGGCGCAAACCTGATTGCCGAGCATGGTGACGCAATTGAAATGCTGCGCCAGCCGCACAAGGTCGTGGTAGTCGCCGAGATTTCCAGTTCGACGGCCACGCTCCATGTCGTGCACATTTGGTGGGCCAGCGACGAGCGTGAAATTAATCGCGTCGCCGCCAAGATGCACTGTCCGTTCCGGGTTGCGCGATCGCAGCGTGAAGGCCGACTGCACCGTTCTCAGCGCATCACTCACCAGCCCGCGATCCAACTTGACCGTTTGGCTGGCGTGATCGACTGACGCGCCTGCCTGCTCGAACAGCGCCAGTGCCCGCGGACTCATCACCTCGATGCCGAAGTTCTCCAGAATGTGGAGGGACGCTTCGTGGATCGCCTCGACCTGATCCGCCGACAGCAACTGCATGGGCGGATAGGGGTTGCGCACCGCGCGCAACGGCAATTGCGGAATTGCAGCACCTGCCCGCGAATGGACCCGGTCGGCGCTGCGCCTGGCTCGGAGTACGATCATGCCCACATTTGATCCCCGGCGGGCGCCGATGGCTGTCAGAAATCCGCCCTATCTGGGCGCGATTTTATCCCCAACGGCATCCGACACCTCTTATGAAAAGAATAGCGACAGCGGATGTCGATATATCGACATTCCATACTCCTGGCAGCCACGATCAATGGTTAACAACGCTGGCAAGACTCCTTTCAGGCTTTTTGCGTAGAGCTTTGCCGATGGGGAGTTCATATTTTACGAAAATTGCAGCGATCGGACTGCTGGCCATACTAACGGCTTGCGCTTCCGCCCCGTCGCGCATCGATGATGTCTGTGCTGTGTTCGATCAGCGTGACGGCTGGGTCGACAATTGGCGTTCCGCCGCCGAGACCACCGAAGCCAAATACGGCGTGTCTGTCCCGGTTCTGATGGCGACGATCCGCAAGGAGTTGGCATTTCAGCGCAACGCCAAGCCGCCACGCACCAAATTGCTGGGCTTCATTCCGTGGGCGCGCGCTTCCACCGCACACGGCTATTCACAGGCGCTGGATGGGACATGGTCGCAGTACCAGCGCGAAACCGGCAACTTCATGGCTCGCCGCACCAAGTTCTCCGACGCGGTGGATTTCGTCGGCTGGTATCATGCGAAGTCGTCGAAATCGCTCGGCATTGCGCGAAACGACACGTTACGCCTCTACCTTGCCTACTATTCCGGCTGGACCGCCTACCAGCGTGGCGATTGGCAGCGCAACGCCGGAATTCAGCGTTACGCGCGCGAAACGGACCGAACGGCCCGCTCCTACGCCGCACAGCTCAATGGCTGCCGCTCGTAGTCAAAGCGCGATTTTTTTGTTCTCGCCAATATCGTCGGCTTCTTCGCCCGTCAGCTTCGCCCTCACATATCCGATGGCCTGGCTTACAGGCGCGGGCGGGAACGACCAGAATTCCCCTGAATCCGGAACGACTTTCAGCAGAATGAAGTTCGGATCAGTCTTCCCGTTCGGAAACCAAGCCTTGACCTCATCGCTCCACAGCGCCTCGACCTTGGCGCGATCGTCGACGATTTCGCCATGCGGCGGGAGTGCCCTGCACCGCCGCGACCGTCACTGCGGCACGATGTCGTGCGCCGGCGGTTCGAGCGACCCGCCTTCAAAGCTGATGACCGGCTCCATCTTGGCAAGTTGTTCGTCGTCCAGCCAGCAAAGGCTTTTGTGACCGCTACCCAGATCCTTGAGCGGCGGCAGTTCGGTTTCGCACTTGTTGCCGGGCACGAATTTCTTCCAGCGGCAGCGGGTCTGGAACGGGCAGCCGGGAGGAGGGTTCATCGCCGACGGAATGTCGCCCTCCAGAACGATGTGCTTCTTCTTGACGCTCGTGTCTGCGATCGGAATCGCCGAAAGCAGCGCCTCTGTATACGGATGATAAGGGGGCGCGAATATCTGGTCCGTCGATCCTTGCTCGACAATGTGCCCGAGATACATGACCACGACGCGGTCAGCGATGTAGCGCACGACGGACAGATCGTGGCTGATGAACAGCATCGTCGTCTTGTTCTTGCGCTGTATGTCCATCAGCAGCTCGGTAACCGCCGCCTGCACGGAGACGTCGAGCGCCGAGACCGGCTCATCGGCCACGACCACCTTGGCGTTGCCGGCAAAGGCACGGGCGACGCCGATGCGCTGCTTTTGCCCACCCGAGAGCTGGCGCGGCATGCGGTCGGCGAAGGCGCGCGGAAGTTTCACCAGATCCAGAAGCTCGAACATGCGCTTCTTGCGGTCGGCAGCCGTCGCGCCTACGCCGAACTTTTCCAGCGTTCGGATGATTTGTGACCCAACCGAGTGGCTCGGGTTCAGCGTGTCGAACGGGTTCTGGAACACCATCTGGATCGACGACACGGTCTTGACGTCCCGCATCTCGATGCCGATCTGCTGGATGTCGGAATTGCCCAGCGTGACTTTGCCCGAGCTTGCCGTCTCGAGGCCGAGCAGCACTTTTGCCAGCGTCGACTTCCCGCAACCGGACTCGCCGACGATCGCCACCGTCTCCGACTCGCGCGCCTCGAAGCTGATTGCCTCGTTGGCCTTCACCACCCTGCCCTCGCCGCCGCCGAACACTTCGTTCGCGGCAACGCGGTAGTATTTCTTCAGGTCCTCGATCTTCAGCACAGGCGCGCCCGGCTTGACCGGCGCGTTCTCCTTGCGCGCGCCTTCCGGCAGCGTCTTCCAGTCGATTTCGTTGAAGCGGATGCACCGGCTGAAATGGCCATCATGGCCTTCCACTTCGATCATCGGAATCTCGGCGGCATCGCAGCGCCCCGCGACGAAATGCTGGCAGCGAGGACCGAAATTGCAGCCCTTCGGCCGCTCATGCGGTAGCGGCAACTGGCCGGGAATGGCGATCAGCGGGCGTGCGTTCTTGTCGGCGCCAGGCAGCGGGATCGAACGGAACAGCCCCTGTGTATAGGGGTGACGCATCCGGTCGAAGACGTCCTCGATCTTACCGGTTTCCACTGCCTCACCCGAATACATGACGGTAATGCGGTCGCAGGTTTCGAGGATCAGGCCGAGATTGTGCGACACGAAGATCATCGACGTGCCGTATTGCTTGCCGAGACCTTTCACAAGTTCGACGATACCGGCCTCGACCGTCACGTCGAGCGCGGTGGTCGGTTCGTCGAGCAACAACAGCGCTGGCTTGGAAAGCAGCGCCATTGCAATGACGATGCGCTGCTGCTGGCCGCCGGAAAGCTGGTGCGGATAAGAGCGCATCATGCGCTCGGGGTCCGGCAGGCGAACCGCGCGAACGGTTTCCAGAGCGCGCTTGTAAGCCTCCTCCTTCGACACCTTTTCGTGAAGGATCGGCACTTCCATTAGCTGCTGGCCGATCTTCATCGCCGGATTCAAGCTCGCCATCGGTTCCTGATAGATCATGGCGATCTCGTTGCCGCGGATAGAACGCAACTCCGCGTCGGACATGTCGCCCATGTCCTTGCCCTTGAACTTGATCCTGCCGCCGACGATTTTGCCGATGTTTGACAGGTCACGCATGATGCCGAGGGACACCGTGGATTTGCCGCACCCGGATTCGCCGACGATGCCCATCGCCTCGCCCGGCTGGACCGTGCACGAGAAGTCCATCACCGCCGGTATTTCCCCCCGCTTGGTGAAGAAGGATATCGACAGGTTCTCGATCTCGATGATCGGTTCCACGGGTGGCTTGATTTTGGCTACCTCGTTCATCGTCAACTCCCGGGTCAGTCTTTGAGCGATTGTTCGCGGAGCGCGTCGGCCAGCAGGTTGAGGCCGAGCACGAACGACATGAGCGCGATGGTGGGTGGCAGCGCCGGATGGATGAAGGTGCGCAGCAGACGGCTCGCATCCTTGATCGCCGTCCCCCAATCAGGGCTTTCCGGCGCGAGGCCGAGGCCGAAATAGCCGAGCGTGCCGAGCAGGATCGTCGTGTAGCCGATGCGCAGGCACCCGTCGACAATCAACGGGCCGCGCGCGTTGGGCAGGATTTCCCAGAGCATGATGTACCACGGGCTTTCACCCCTGGTCTGCGCCGCAGCTATGTAGTCGCGCGTCTTGATGTCCATGACCAGACCGCGAACGATGCGGAACACGCCCGGGCTGGAGGCAAACACCACCGCCACGAAGATGTTGAGCTGGTTCGGGTCGATGTGGACGATGCCCAGGGGATCCGCATCGAACACCAGCCCGAGATAGATCCATCCGCCAATCACCAACGTCAATCCAAGCAGGATATAGAGCCGCTCCGGCCGGTTCTTGAACCGCGTGTAGAACAGCACCGCGAAGAAGATAATCGGGAACAGGAAGAACACGCCGGCCAGCCAGATCGGAATGCCGGTCTCAATGATGCCCGGCGTCACCAGAAGGTAAAACAGCAGGATGACGGGGAAGGCCAGCACGAGGTTGGCAAGGAACGACAGGATCGAGTCGATGCGCCCGCCGTAGTATCCGGCAGGAAGGCCGAGCGTGACGCCCACCATGATCGCGAACAGGGTTGCGGCCGGTGCGATGATGAGCACGATCTGGCTGCCATAAACCATGCGGCTGAAGACATCGCGCGCCAGCTTGTCGCCGCCGAACAGGTAAACACCACCACCATCCGGAACGATCGCGCCGGGCAGAGATCCTTCATGATCGGCAGCTGCGACAGCGGATCGAATGGCGCCACGGTCGAGGCGAAGATCGCCGTGAACAGCCAGAACAGGCAGAGCAGAACCCCGGCAATGCCGACATTGTTGTCGTAGAGCTGGCCGTAAAGGCCAAGCCGCTTTTTGTATAGGAGGCTCAGCCCGACAACGATTGCGATCGCCACCCAGACCGGCCAGAAGCGCGCGAGAAAACCGAAGAAGACCTGCAAGCCGCCAATGTATTCTATCTGCACCGTGCGGCCCTCTTACTGAACGCGAATGCGTGGGTTGAGATAGGCGTAGCCGACGTCGGAGATAAGCTGCGTGAACAGCACGACGAAAACCGAAACCAATGAGCAGCCGAGCAGCAGATCGATGTCGTTGTTTTCGGCAGCCCCAACCAGTGTGAAGCCGAAGCCCTGATAGCGGAACATCGTCTCGACGATGACCACACCGGTCAGCAGCCATGGGAATTGCAGCATGATGACCGTGAACGGCGCGATCAGGGCATTGCGCAGTGCATGTTTGACCACCACCGCCGAGAAGCTGAGGCCCTTCAGCCGCGCGGTGCGGATATATTGCTGCGTCATCACCTCAACCATTGAAGCGCGGGTCATGCGGGCAATGTAGCCGATGCCGTAGATGGCCATGGTCATCACCGGCAGGGTGAAATTGTAGAAGGTGATGCCCTGACCGGTGGCCGAAGCGGCGGAACCGTTCAGCCATCCGAGCCAGGTCGCGAATATGACGGTGAAGATGACGCCGGACACATATTCCGGTGTGGCGGTGGTGGAGATGGAGGCGACCGAGAGGCTTCGGTCCGTTCGCGACCCCTCGCGCATGCCGGCAAGAATTCCGACCAGCAGCGCGATAGGCACCATCGTCACCATCACCCAGAACATCAGGATGCCGGTAGCGCTCAGCGCCGGCCAGAGCTTCGCCGAAACCGTGGTCTTGAATTTGGTCGAGCAACCGAAGTCGCCTTGCAGGATGCCGCCATAGTAGGGCTCGGCGGGTTCATTGCAGAAGGAGAAGCGTGGCGTAGCAGCGCCGGTTGCCTCATCAATGTTCGGCTGCTTCTTGACGACACCGATCCATTGTCCGTAGCGGACGAAGAAATTCTGGCGGTAGCCATTCTTGACCAGCCAGCTCTCAATCTGATCGGCCGGGGTGCGCATATCAAGCTGGCTGATGGCGAGCTTCTTCAGGTTCGGCTCAAGGTTGACCATGAAAAAAACGACCATGGTCAGACAGAGCATGGTGATCAACATAGTGCCGAGGCGGCGAAGAACGAACGCAAGCATCAATGCCCCCTGCCATGTGGGTTGGGGTCAGAAAACTTCACCCAGCTAAAAATTGGAGGAAGGGGCGCGAAGCCCCTTCCAAACACGCCTTGATCAAGCCTGTTCAAGCCAGACCTTGCCGAAATCATGCTCGAAGGTCGGGTGCATTGCGTGGTTTTTCACCGACGGCATCGAGCTGTTGTAGAGCTTGCGCCAGTAAGGCTGGACGATAATGCCCGAGTCCTGGAGGATCTTTTCGATATCGCCCATGACGGCCTTGCGTTTCTCGGCATCGGCAATGCCGAGGGCCTCGCCGATCTTCTTGTCGAGCTCAGGATTGGAATAGCCAGCTTCGTTCCAGGCCTCACCCGAACGGTAGGCAATCGCCACCACCTGGATGCCCAGCGGGCGCATGTTCCAGTTGGTCGTCGAGTAAGGATACTTCGTCCAGTCGTTCCAGTAGGTTGTGCCCGGTACAACGGTTCGCTTCACCTTGATGCCGGCTTCGCGGAGCTGCGCGGCAATCGCGTCGCCGGTGTTCTTGTGCCAGTCCTCGTCGGAGGTCATCAGGTCGTGCTCGAAGTCGGCCTGGCCAGCCTCGGCCATCAGGGCCTTGGCCTTGGCCGGATCGCGGGCGATTTTCGGCAGCTCGACATATTCCGGATGGACCGGCGCGACGTGGTGGTTCTCCGCCGGAGCGCCGGCATTGCCGTAGCCAAGCTGCAGCACAACGACGTTGTCGACACCCAACTGCAGCGCGTTGCGCACCTTCTGGTCGTCGTATGGCTTGTTGTTGACGTTGGTGCGCGCCACGATGGTCGACGCCGTGACGGTTTCCGACGTGACGGCGCCGACGCCTTCGAGGATCGTCACATAGTCGGCGGACGTCTCGTGGTTGGTGTGGACTTCACCGGCCTCGAAAGCCGAAACCATGGCCGACGGGTCGGTGCCGTAGTCGATGAACTCAACGCCATCGAGATAAACTTCGCCGTTCCACCAGGTGCCGTTTTCGCGGCGCTTGAAGACGGCCTTCTGCCCGACATCATAGGAGACGAGTTCGAACGGGCCGGTGCCGATCGGGTTCTTGACGAAGTTCTTGCCGGTCTCATCGTACGTGTGGTGCACGACAAGCGCAGGATAGTCGCAGAGACTCGGAATCAGCGCGATGTCCGGGCCTGTCAGCGAAATCTTCACGGTCAGATCGTCCACCTTGGTGACCGAACCTTCGCGGATCTTGCCGGTCTTCTCGTCGACGATCGTGCCGACACGGCCTGGCATCGAGTTGCCTTCAGCGCTCTTGTCAGCCCAGCGGGTGAAATTATAAATCACGTCCTCGGCGGTGAACTTGTCGCCGTTGTTCCAGGTGACACCCGGACGAAGCTTCAGAGTATATTCGGTTGCGTCGTCGTTGATTTCCCAGCCTTCGAGCAGATAAGGCTCGAAAGTGTAATCCTTGGTGTACTTCACCAGCGGCTCAAGCACCTGGCGCTCTGCATTGGCGATCTCCGACCAGTCGGCGGTGCGTGGATCCTTCGGATCCTTGACCCACATAGCGACTTTGAGAACGCCGCCCTTCTTGGGCTCCTGCGCCAGCGCCGGCGTCGGAGCGGCCAGGCCGATCATGCCATACGCCATTGCAGTGGTTGCGCCGAACGCACTGGCGAGCGCGAGAAACTCGCGGCGGTCAACCCGACCCGCCTTCACGCCCTCGGCCATCTTTTCGATGTGCTCCGGGACGCGGTCGCCGTTACTCTTGTAGAACTTCATAGCAAACTCCCATTGTGTGGCTTTCCGCCGACTACCATTCAGCATCTATCACGCCTTGTCAAAGCGTGCGGCTGTTGTTCCCAAAGGGAGTTTGCAACTTTGCAGGAGAGGCGGTTCGCGCGAATACGACAAGAATGACGCAAATTCACAAATTTGCGCGCGGTCGGTCCAATTCTTGTCAAATCCTACCTTGCGCTCCTGCGGAACGGGTCAAAAGCGCCAACAGGGAAGGACTATCGTGCCAGGGAATTCCGCCAGGGGAAGGCTTTGCCGCCTCAGTATTCCTTCTCGTAGAAAATGCCGCCCCGCGCCTCGCCGTCGTCGCGCGCTTCGCCGCGCAGCTTGATCCCGCGCCCAACGTCGAGATCGATCGCCGCCCTGCCGGAGCCGGCCTTGTCACCCTTTTCGATCGTCACGTAGGTGCGGTCGTTAAGATACTTGCCGACCGACACCGCGGTGCTGCCATCGTCGTTGGTCTTGATGTCGACATCGTCCACCCCGAGCGTGTCCCGCAGCGAATTGAGCAGCGACGTCGACCCGCCGCCGCCAGCCAGCTGCGAGGCGGCATCGGCGAGTTGCGCGATCTGTAGCGGCGACAGGTTGGACATCGCCCGCCCGAAAATCAGGCGCGCCAGCACCTCGTCCTCCGGCAGGGCAGGTACCGACGTAAAGGAGAATTTCGGATTATTGGCCGGTCCGTTGACAACCACCGTCACGATAGCGTCGCTGGCCCGCAACTCGGCCGCCATGTCGAGATAAGGGATCAGCGAACCCGCGAAGCTAAGGATGCCGCGCGTGAAGGTCAAACGTCTGCCGAGCAGCGACAAGCGCCCTCTTTGCATTGTGAATTGGCCGACCGCCTGCGGCGCCGAACTCGATCCGGTCAGCCGCAGCGAGCCGCCGAGTTCGGCATCAAGCCCTCTGCCTTGGACGAAAATGCGCTGCGGCGCGTTGATCGTCAGGTCGAGTGCAAGCCCGGATCCGCCGCCGCTTTTCGAGGCCGGAGGCCGCAATGCCTCGTCTTGTCTAACCACCGCAGCGGGCGCGTTCTTGTGCTTGACGTCGAGTGCCCTGAGCGAGCCCGGCAAGCGCTCCGGTATCGAAATGACGGTACGCGCAAGGTTGATCGTGCCGCTGAGCAGCGGAGATGCAACCAGCGAACCCTTCAGCGCCAGATCGCCCGAAAGGGTGGTCGTCACCACCTGCCCATCCGTATAGCGCGCATTGTTGAGCTTGACCGCGATGTCTGCCGGGAACGGCGCGGCAATGCCTACCGATCCGGAGGCTGAAATATCGCCGCCGCTGGAGAGTTTTCCCGTCAGCCGGTTGATCGTCGCGCGCCCGGAGCCAAGCGCGACATCCGCCGCGATGTCGTTGATCGCGATGCCGCTGCGTGCATCGACAAGCCGCGCGCCGGAAGTCCGCACAGTGCCGCCGATCACTGGCGCGGTCGCAGCGCCACTGACAGATACATTGACAGTCGCAGCTCCCGTCAGCGCAAGCCCCTGCGCCGCCACCCGCTTGTTGAGGAAAGCGAACGGCACCGCGCCATCGAATTTCAGATTGAGCTGCGGCGGCTTTGCAACATCAACCGTGCCGCCGCCCTTCATCGTCAGTCCGGCTCCGTTGCCGGCATTGACATCGAAAGCGAGCCTCTTCGAAGCGAGGGTGCCCTTCGACTTGATCGAAAATGCGCCAGCACCGGCAGCCCGTGTTTGCGCGGTCTCGGCGCCGCCCCAATCCACCGAATAGGCGAGGTTCGGGTCGGCGGCCGCTCCCGTCACGTCGACTGTACCGGAGATGGTGCCAGCGGCGTTCAGGCCAGTGGCGAAGTTATTTACGAGCGAAGCGGGCAGCTTCGACAGCGCCGCGTTGAGATTGAGCGATCGGCCGGCAGTACCGGAAACCGTCACGGAGCCGCCGCCGACATTCAGGGCGACCTTGTCTAGCGTCGTCTCACCGCCGGCGATCCCCACCGTCGATGGCCGCGCCAGCGCGGCTTTGATGCCCTGAACCGTTGCCTGTGCCGAAGCGAGTTCGACCGTGGTCGTGCCCTCTGCCGATTTAACGCGGCCCGTCGCCTTGAGCGGAATTGCATTGACTTCGGCGCCACCGGCAAAGCGCGTCCATCCGTCGTCCATCGAAAGGTCGAGGTCGATTTTGCGTACTGCCGTGTTGCCGGATTTCACCTCATCGGCGCGTACTTTGCCAGAAACGCCGGGCGCCTTGGTGTAATTGGCAATCAGCGCATCGATCGACACCGACTTTACCGCGACGTCGCCGCGCGTGATTCCCGCCGAGGTCAACGCCACCTTGGCCTGCGCAGCGTCGCCCTGGCGCGAGAAGGACGCAGTTCCCTTGGCGCTACCCTCAACCGTTTCCAGCGCCAATGCGGCAAGCGGCCCGAGATCGGGCAGATCGAATGTAATCGTGCCATCCGGCACGAAATCCGGATCGAGCGACAGCGAACCAACAATTCGATTCTTGCCGAGCGACAGGTTCAGATCCTTCACCGCGCGCTGGCCATCGGCGGTATTCAGTATGGCCTTGCCGTCCAGCACCTCGCCGCCGACTGTGCCCTTCAGAGTTACGCTGGCTTCCGGTTTGGCGAGGTCGGCCTTGCCTGAGGCGGTGAGTTGCAGGTTCTCGATGTCGCGGGCCGCCACCGTCATCTTGTCGCTGGTGACCGACAGCGCAACATCGGGTGCGCCCAGCGCTCCCTTGGCCGTCGCCGAAAACGCGATTGAGCCCTTGGCTTGCGCGGAAAGTGCAGAAACGTCGGCGAGCGAGCCTTTGACGTCGGCGTCGACCTGATCGTTGCTCAGCCGGATTGAACCACCCCCCGTCAGACCACCAGACTGCAGCGCCAGCGAATTGGCCGACACATTGCCCTCCGTATCGCGCTCCAGGCTGGTGGAAATCGCCAGCTTCTCGCCAAGTGCCGGCCGCACGGCGGCCGGCAGCGCTGCCGACAGCACATCCGCCTTGAGCTGCAAGGTGATCGCGCCATTGGCCAGCGAAACCGTTCCGCCGAAACCGCCATCGATTGCGTCGCTGCGAAGGATACCTTTATCCACCGCCAGCGCGTCAGTCGACAGCGTTCCTTCCATCTCCGCAAGCAGCGCGCCAGCGACCAAGGGCTCAACGGTCGGATTGTCGATCGTCAGCTTCGAGGCGGTCGCGCCGCCCTTTACCCGCCCGGAGCGGGCCGCCACATTGAACGCATCCGAGCGCAGCGTAATGCCAAGATCGCTCAACTGCACGTCATTGGTGGTGACCAGCGGCAGGCTGGCGGAAATGTCCAGGCTGGGCGCATCGCGATTGCCTGCGGCGCGAATTGTGGCGTTTCCGATCGTCAGGTCGATCGGGCTTTCCGTCGTTCCAAAAGACAGCGGAACGCCGCGAGAGCCAACGCCAAGCTGAAGCGTAAGATCGAGCGGGCCAGCCGGGTCAATCGAACCAGCCGCCGACGCCGTCAATGCGCCGTTGGCAAGCTCAGCCTTCTCGATCTGGATTGGACCCGCCTTGGCGATTGTCGCGGCGATATCGAAGTCCGTCTTGCCGTCCACAAGTTGGCGCAACCGCTCGGGCAGGAAGCGCGAGAACTCGCCCTGACCCTTCGCCGCAACAGCGCTACCCTGCTCGGTGGGGCGGTACTGGAGCCCCAATTCCGAGACGACAGTGCCACCCATCGAAACGGTTCCCGCCGCATTCACTTCGGCAGGCGTGCCGTTGATGGCCATGCCGATGACCGCTGGCGGCTGGTTCGGGATGATGTCGGCAACCGTGGCCGAGACCTTGGCGGTCAAAGCCGGCTCCTTGAGATAATTCTCAACAAGCGTCTCGACGGCGAGCGGTCCGACAACAAGCTTGTCGCGCCTGATCGAATCCGAGTTCAGCGTCACCTTCACGGACGGAACGTCGCCGTCCTTCGAAAAGGCCGCGCTACCCCTGGCGGCGCCCTCGACCGTCTGGTTGGCCAGGGCCGCGAGCCGGCCCAGCTCCGGGAAATCGAATTGCACGGTGCCGATCGGCGCAAGCTGTTGATCGAGCGTCAGCGCGCCGGTCAAGCGATTGGGGCCGAGCGAAAAGTCGATGTCACGCAGTTCGCGCGCTCCGCCGGCTGTCGAAGCCACCGCCTTTCCTTCGATCGCTTCGCCCTGGAAACTGCCCTTGAGCGAAAGTGCCATCTGCGGGTTGGCGAGGTCGGCCCTGCCGGCCACATTAAGTTCGAGGTTGTCGATGCCGCGTTCGCCAAAAGCCACGCGATCGCTCGACACCGTCAGGTCGACATCCGGCGTCAGCAGTGATCCTTTCGCCGTCGCCGCCACCGAAACCGCGCCCGACGCGTTGGCTGCAATCGGCGCGATGTCGGCGAGAGCGCCGTTCAACTCGGCATCGATGCTGCCTTCGTGAAGCCGCGCCGAACCGTCCGCGGTTAGTCCCCCGGATTTCACCGAAAGCGAATTGGCCGAGACATTCCCCGACAAGTCGCGCTCCAGGCTGGTGGAAAGAACAACCTTCTCGCCAAGCAACGGCCGTGCAGCGGCAGGCAGCGCCGCCGAAACCACATCTGCATCGAGCTGCAGCGTGATCGCTCCGTCGGCCAGCGACACATCGCCGGCGAAGTTGCCGTCGATCGCATCGCTGCGCAGCGTGCCCTTCGATAGCGTGAGCTTGTCGGCCGCAAGCACACCTTCGAGTGACGCTCCAATCTCGCCTGCCACCAGCGGTGCAATGGTCGGATTGTCGATTGTCAAGCTCGCCGCCGTCGCCGAGCCGATCACCGGACCTGCGCGCTCGCTAAGGTTGAACGCGTTGGAGTGCAACATGAGGGCAAGATCGGTGAGCTTGACGTCGTTCGTCGAAACCGATGGCAGCTTCGCCGAAATATCCAGCCCCGGCTCGCGGCCATTGCCCAGCGCCCTGATGGAAGCCGAACCGACCACAATGTCGATCGGGCTTTCGGCTGTTCCGAACGTCAATGGGATACCGTTGTTCTTCGCTGCAAGCTCGACGGCAAGATCAGTCGCGCCCTTGGGATCGAACGAGCCCATCGCACTGGCGGTCAGAGCACCGCTTTGAACAGCCGCACGGTCGATATCCACGCCACCGTCCTTGGTCAATGTCGCAGCGATATCGAAGTCCGCCTTGCCTTCGAGCAATGCGCGGAAACGCGCGGGCAGGAAGCGCACGAACTCGCCGTCACCCTTTGCCTCGATGACGCTACCCGCCCCGGTCAGCCTGTGCGTGCCGGAAACGGTGGTGATCAGCGATCCATCGATCGAAACGGTTCCCGCCGCATTCACTTCGGCAGGCGTGCCGTTGATGGCCATGCCGATGACCGCTGGCGGCTGGTTCGGGATGATGTCGGCAACCGTGGCCGAGACCTTGGCGGTCAAAGCCGGCTCCTTGAGATAATTCTCAACAAGCGTCTCGACGGCGAGCGGTCCGACAACAAGCTTGTCGCGCCTGATCGAATCCGAGTTCAGCGTCACCTTCACGGACGGAACGTCGCCGTCCTTCGAAAAGGCCGCGCTACCCCTGGCGGCGCCCTCGACCGTCTGGTTGGCCAGGGCCGCGAGCCGGCCCAGCTCCGGGAAATCGAATTGCACGGTGCCGATCGGCGCAAGCTGTTGATCGAGCGTCAGCGCGCCGGTCAAGCGATTGGGGCCGAGCGAAAAGTCGATGTCACGCAGTTCGCGCGCTCCGCCGGCTGTCGAAGCCACCGCCTTTCCTTCGATCGCTTCGCCCTGGAAACTGCCCTTGAGCGAAAGTGCCATCTGCGGGTTGGCGAGGTCGGCCCTGCCGGCCACATTAAGTTCGAGGTTGTCGATGCCGCGTTCGCCAAAAGCCACGCGATCGCTCGACACCGTCAGGTCGACATCCGGCGTCAGCAGTGATCCTTTCGCCGTCGCCGCCACCGAAACCGCGCCCGACGCGTTGGCTGCAATCGGCGCGATGTCGGCGAGAGCGCCGTTCAACTCGGCATCGATGCTGCCTTCGTGAAGCCGCGCCGAACCGTCCGCGGTTAGTCCCCCGGATTTCACCGAAAGCGAATTGGCCGAGACATTCCCCGACAAGTCGCGCTCCAGGCTGGTGGAAAGAACAACCTTCTCGCCAAGCAACGGCCGTGCAGCGGCAGGCAGCGCCGCCGAAACCACATCTGCATCGAGCTGCAGCGTGATCGCTCCGTCGGCCAGCGACACATCGCCGGCGAAGTTGCCGTCGATCGCATCGCTGCGCAGCGTGCCCTTCGATAGCGTGAGCTTGTCGGCCGCAAGCACACCTTCGAGTGACGCTCCAATCTCGCCTGCCACCAGCGGTGCAATGGTCGGATTGTCGATTGTCAAGCTCGCCGCCGTCGCCGAGCCGATCACCGGACCTGCGCGCTCGCTAAGGTTGAACGCGTTGGAGTGCAACATGAGGGCAAGATCGGTGAGCTTGACGTCGTTCGTCGAAACCGATGGCAGCTTCGCCGAAATATCCAGCCCCGGCTCGCGGCCATTGCCCAGCGCCCTGATGGAAGCCGAACCGACCACAATGTCGATCGGGCTTTCGGCTGTTCCGAACGTCAATGGGATACCGTTGTTCTTCGCTGCAAGCTCGACGGCAAGATCAGTCGCGCCCTTGGGATCGAACGAGCCCATCGCACTGGCGGTCAGAGCACCGCTTTGAACAGCCGCACGGTCGATATCCACGCCACCGTCCTTGGTCAATGTCGCAGCGATATCGAAGTCCGCCTTGCCTTCGAGCAATGCGCGGAAACGCGCGGGCAGGAAGCGCACGAACTCGCCGTCACCCTTTGCCTCGATGACGCTACCCGCCCCGGTCAGCCTGTGCGTGCCGGAAACGGTGGTGATCAGCGATCCATCGATCGAGAACGTGCCGATGCCGCTCCAATTCGCGAGAGGACCAGAGCCCGTCACGATGATATCGACTGCGGGCTTGCCGGGCAGCTTGAGCAGGTTTGCCAGAATGCCGCCCGAAGGCTCCGAGGCCTTCAGGTCGATATCGAGCTTGTTCTGATCCGGCGCGAATAAAAGATCCGCCAACACTTCGCCGGCCGTCCCGTCTGTGCGCTCTACGCTCAGGTCGGACCGAACCGACAGCGGCCGTGCCTTCACGTCTGCCTTGGCTTTGGCGGCGATGCTGGCGACCTGGCCACCCGTGACGGCCTCGCCGAGCGCAATATCGGGCAAGCTCAGCGCCTTGATCGAGATATCGACCGGCAACGAGCTGGACCCGCCCTTCGCCTGCGGCTCCTTACTGGGTTTCGGCGGGCGCGCGACCTCAATGCGCTTCGCAGCGACCAGATCGGCGTTGAATGCACCGGAAAACAGCGACATCGGCGACCAGTCGATCTCGATACCGCGCGCCGCAAGCCACGGGCCTTCC
Organism: uncultured Alphaproteobacteria bacterium; assembly: GCA_963839725.1. Lineage (GTDB taxonomy): Bacteria > Pseudomonadota > Alphaproteobacteria > Rhizobiales > Rhizobiaceae > Kumtagia. The sequence goes on from CAWIWT010000027.1 coordinate 18,889, forward strand.
GCGTCCTCCAGGACAAGCTGATCCATCGTGAAATTGCCCGACCAGATGCCGTCAATGCCGGTAATGGTGACCTTCCGGTCCGGGCCGGAGGCAATGTCGGAGATCAACGCCGCGAGGTTCTCACGGCCCTTGCTAGTCAACGTATAGACGGCAACCGCGCCGACCACGAAGGCAAGCACGATCAAAAGCGAATAGAACAGAAGCCGAAGCAGTTTTCTGACTAAAATCATCGCTCAGAACGCCTGACCGACGCCGGCATAAATGCCGAAGTCGGGATCATGAGGCTCCTTGTTGAGCGGAACAGCTGCATCTACTCGCAAGGGACCGAATGGCGTTAGATAGCGGATACCCACGCCCGCACCAACCTTGAGGTCGGCAAAATCCGGAAATTCCTTCTCCGAAACCGTTCCCGCATCGACGAACGGAACGATGCCGAACCGATCGTTAACCTGGAAGCGCAACTCCGCGGAGCCTTCGAGAAGCGACAGACCGCCGGTCGGTTTGTCGTCGCGCCTTGGACCAATCCCCTGGTAGGCATAGCCGCGCACCGACCCGCCGCCACCGGCATAGAACCGCCTGTCCGCAGGGATATCCTGGACTTCGGCGCCCATGATCGATCCGGCGGCAAGACGGCCCGCCAACACGAACTTTCCAGCCGAATCGAAAGCCTGATAGACCGATGCCTCGCCCTTTACCTTGACGAAGGTCGTGGCGTTGATGGTGTCGTGGGCCGGCTCCACATATCCGAACAGCCTGAAACCCTTCGTCGGGTTCAGCTTGTCGTCGCGGTTGTCATAGACATATTGCAGCGGCGTCGAGACGATGAGGTAGTCCTTGTCCGTCACGAACGCGTCTGTGATCTGCGAGTACTCGACCTCAAGCTCCGCCGAAACGGTCTGCTTCTTCGTCAGTTCGTATGCCAGGCCGACACGTCCCTCGGTCGAGAATCGGTCATACGCGTCGGGGTGCTCGTAGACAACCTCGACGCCGGAAATGAACTTCGATGCGGGCCCGACGACACCGGGTTTCTCGAACATGATGCCGGCATTGTAGTTAAGCTCGGTGATTGACTGGCTGCCGATCCCGGAAATCGATCCCTCGAACCTCAGCTTCTCGGCACGGCCGAACAGATTTCGGTGGCCCCAGTAGCCCTCGATGCCAAGGCCGTCGGTACTGGATGCGGTAGCACCCAGTCCAAAAAACCGCGGCTTGCGTTCAGTCACCGTAACCTTGATTGGGATTTGACCATTCTGGTCGAGTGCTTCAGCTTCGGTGAGGGCGACGCTATTGAAGACGCCAAGCCCGGTCAGCCGGTCGCGTGCGTCATCGAGCTCTTCCGGAGAGTATGTTTTGCCCTGCTCAAGACCAGCCATGTAAGCGGTGAAATCGTTATCAACCGTCACGGTTCCATCGACCGTCGTCGGGCCGTAGCCTGCTACCGGCCCCGCCTCGACCTTGATCGTGACGTCGAGCGTCGCCGTATCGTGATCAGCGACGATGTTGCGGCCGGTAATCTTGGCGAGCGGTCGGCCCTGTTCCTTCAGGCGGCGGACAATATCGGCCTCAGCCTTGAGGATCTTGTCCGAGCCGGCGTCTCCCCCCCGTGTGAGGCCGAACGCGTCCGGCGAGAGACTGGCGGCATCGCCCTCGAGCTGCACCTCGCCGAGCGTGAATACCTGGCCAGGATCGACGGTGATCGTGACCGGCACCGGCCCAGCGCCGAACTCGGCATCCGGCGGAAGGACATCGATCGACTTTCCCTGAATCAATATGTCCACGACGCCATCGTAGCGGGCGGTCTCATACAGCGCCGCCACCAGCCGCTCGCGGTCGCCCCGCGCCTTGGTCAAGAGGCCGAGCGAGCCTGACACCGGCCGCTCCACGTCGCCCACCAGCGATGAAACCTTGTTGAGCTTTGCGGTAAGTTCTTCGTCCGGTGTTTCGAGCGTGACGGTGTAGTGAAGCGGATCGACGATGTCCGCATCCTCGTCGTCGCCGGACTCGAAAAACTTCCAGCCGAATATCTCGAATGCCTTGGCATCCGACGACACAACGACAAGGGCGGAAGTGCACAACAGCCCGGAAAGGACAAAATGCGCGACCCGAATGGTCACGGCAACGCCCCCCGAACTCCGCGATATCCGCTTTACCATTAACGCAAACTTACTCCGAACAGTAATTTTGACTGGTCGATATGAACCGTTCGTAAAGGAGCCACAATCGCTCTGTCACAAATTGATGAGCAAACAATGACCATTCGCAATACGGTTGCCTTGCCAGGCGCCCTAACATGTATGAAGACGATGGCCAACCATTGCGGTGAATCGGATCACCGCAGGTTGACAATATTCGGTGGCGGTTTCGGGCGTATGACGGCAATGACGCAAAGGGGTTTTGCAATGTTTCGGTTTCTATCGGCGCTGATACTGCTGGTGTCAGTCTGGTCAGCCCCCGCCCTCGCCGCTGAAGGCCGGACGGTCGTCACCACGCAGAATGGTGACTATTTCGGCTTCGACCTTCGAGGCGAACAGAACGTTTCCCTCGATCAATGCAAAACGACCTGCCTGAGCGACAAACAGTGCCGCGCCTTCACCTACAATGTTAAGGCGAAGTGGTGCTTCCTGAAGTCGGACTTCGCCACAATGAAGACCTTCAACGGCGCGGTCGCCGGAAAGGTCGTCACCATCGACGGCGAGCCCGACATCGGCTCACCGCCGGAAATGACGTTCTTCCCCGCCTGGATGGCTGACGAGGCCCGCCAATACCACGCGTCGCTGCTGGCCACCCCTCCCGCCGCCGATGCCGGCTTGCAAGGTCTGATCGAAGCCGCCGAATTCTCGATGCTGACCAACGACGCCCGCAGCGCGCGCGACAACTATATTTCCGCACTTCGCGCAACGCCGGACGACGGAAAGCTGTGGCTGGGCCTGACGCGCGCCCTGCTGGCAATTTCCGGCACCGACGGCTCGGACACCGCGACCCTCAATCGCGAAGCGACGGACGCCGGCTGGAATGCATACCAGTTGCTGCGCACGACCCCTGCCCGCGCCGACGCGCTGGCGGCGATTGCCGTTGGTCTCGACCGCCGCGACCTTTCGCGGCCAGCCCTGCAGGCCTATGAGGCGAGCCTGGCGCTCGTCAATTCCGCATCACTGCGCGCCGAATACGAAGACCTGAAGTCCCGCAAGGGCTTCCGTGTGATCGAACACACGGTTGATGCCGACACGCCTTCGCCGCGCGTTTGCGCCCAGTTCTCCGAGGAACTCGTGAAGACCGGCGTCGATTACACGCCGTTCGTGACAGTGGACAGCGCAGCGCCGAAAGCTGTCGAAGCCAAGGATCGCCAAATCTGCGTGGAGGGTCTCGAGCATGGCAAGCACTACGACGTCACCTTCCGCGAGGGACTGCCCGCAGCGATCGGTGAGGTCATAACTGCGCCAGTGGTGCTGTCGATCTACATTCAGGATCGCGGCGCATCCGTCCGCTTCACCGGTGACAGCTTCGTCCTGCCGGCCACTGCCCGCCGCGGCATCCCGATTGTCAGCGTCAATATGCAAGTTGCCGACATGAAGCTCTTCCGCATAGGCGACCGTTCGTTGGCGCAGCTGCTTTCCGGCTACCAGTTTCTCAAGCAGCTCGATTCCTACGACATCGAAAACGTAGCCGACCAGATCGGCGCGCCGGTCTGGGAAGGAAAACTCGAGATCGCCAATCAGCTGAACCAGGAGATCACCACCAGCTTCCCGGTGGATGAGGCGCTGCCCAATCGTCAGCCCGGCGTATATGTGCTGACCGCACAGCCCGAAAACGACACAAGCGATTCCTGGGGCGCGCGCGCCACGCAATGGTTCGTCGTGTCCGACATCGGCCTCTCCACTTATACCGGCCAGGATGGCCTGAACGTCTTCGCCCGCTCGCTCGGTTCCGCCCAGCCGATGGCTGGCGTAGAACTAACCTTGCTTGCTCGCAACAACGAAATTCTCGGCACCGCCGCGACCGATGACGAAGGCCGCGCCACGTTTAACCCGGGCCTCACCCGTGGCTCTGGCGGCATGGTTCCGGCCGTGCTGACGGCCAACGCCGAGGGCAAGGATTTCGTATTCCTGGACATGGCGCGCGCCGGGTTCGACCTCTCCGATCGCGGCGTCACGGGGCGCACAGCGCCGGGCGCCCTCGATATCTACACATGGACCGAGCGTGGTATCTATCGCGTCGGCGAAACCGTGCATGTCGCCGCCCTTGCCCGCGACGACACCGCGAAAGCCGTCGAGAAGCTGCCTCTCACCTTTGTCTTCGCGCGCCCCGACGGTGTCGAGGATCGTCGCGTGGTCAGCGATGGCGAAGCCGCGGGCGGCCATGCGGTCGATCTGGCGCTGTCGCCAAACGCCATGCGCGGCACTTGGACCGTATCGATCTACACCGATCCAAAGCAGCCCGTCGTCGCGAGCCACATGTTCCTGGTGGAAGACTTCGTTCCGGATCGCATCGAATTCACGCTGACCAGCGACAAGGAGGAAGTAGCAGTCGGCGAACCTGCCAACATCACCGTCGATGGGCGCTTCCTCTACGGCGCGCCGGCGGCTGGCCTGACGTTGGAAGGCGAAGCTACCATCGAAACCACGCGCGAGTGGGAGGACTTCCCGAACTTCCAGTTCGGCCTCGCCGATGAACAGCAGGGCGACGCCACCCGCATCCCGCTGACCGACCTGCCGGTCGTTGGTGATGACGGCAAGGCGATCTTTCCTGTTCAAATCGACGCACTGCCCTCAACCACCCGCCTGCTGACCGCCGGGGTCACGGTGCGCATGCGTGAAAGCGGTGGCCGTGCGGTCGAGGAATCCATCGACCTCGGCATCAAGTCTCAGGGCGATGCCATCGGCATCCGCCCCGATTTTTCCGGCGGCGAAGTGCCGGAAGGCGCCCTCGCCAAGTTCACCGTGATCGCCGCCGATCCGAACGGCGAGCGCAAGGCGTTGCCTGGCGCACAGTGGTCGCTGGTCAGGGTCGATCGTGACTATCAATGGTATCGCAGCGGCAATTCCTGGAATTACGAAGCGGTGGACCACACGACCTCCATCACCAACGGCACGATAGACATTGCGGCCGACGGATCGGCGGCCATCTCGATGCCGGTCGATTGGGGCCGCTACCGCCTCGAGATCGCGACGGCGGACCCTGAGGGTCCGGCAACCAGCGTTGAGTTCGACTCCGGCTGGTATGTGGCCGCGACCTCGACGGAGACTCCCGATGGGCTTGAAGTAGCACTCGACAAGGAAACCTACGCGCCGGGCGAAGTCGCCCAACTGAAGGTTTCCCCGCGCTTTGCCGGCGAACTGCTGGTCACCGTCGGCGCCGACCGCCTGCTCCAGACCTTCACCGCGAGCGTTCCTGAAGGCGGCTCGACCGTCGAGATCCCGGTTTCCGCCAATTGGGGCGCTGGCGTTTATGTGACCGCCACCCTCTTCCGGCCGGGCGAGGCGCGGGAAACGCGCATGCCTGCCCGCGCCATCGGCCTCAAATGGCTGAAGATCGATCCGGGAGCGCGCAAGCTGGCGGTGGCGCTTTCGCCGGTCGCCAAGACCGAACCGCACAAGCCGCTGACAATCCCGGTAAGCGTAACCGGCGTTCCGTCTACCACCGACGCCTATGTAACGATCGCGGCGGTCGATGTCGGTATCCTCAACCTGACCGACTACAAGGTACCGGATCCGGAAGAGTGGTATTACGGCCAGCGCCGTCTCGGGCTCGAAATGCGCGACCTCTATGGCCGCCTGATCGATGGCTCGCTCGGCGTTACCGGCAAGTTGCGCACCGGCGGCGACGGCGCGGGCCTGACGGCTCAAGGCAAGCCTCCGACGGAAAAGCTCGTCGCGTTCTTCTCCGGTCCGGTGAAGCTTGACGCCGAAGGAAAGGCAACGGTCGATTTCGACATACCGCAGTTCAACGGCACCGTCCGCGTCATGGTGGTCGCCTGGACGAACGAAGCAATCGGCCATGCCTCCACGGACGTGATCGTGCGCGATCCGGTGGTGATCACCGCCGGCCTGCCTCGCTTCCTGGCGCCCGGTGACGCAGCGGTGATGCGGCTGGATATCGCCAATACCGACGGGCCGGATGGCGACTATAAATTCACTGTCGAGACCACTGGCGACCTTTCGACCGGCAGTGCCGCGCTGCCTGAAAAGGTGACGTTGACCGCGGGCAAGCGCCAATCGATCACCGTGCCGTTGATCGCACAGACGGCGGGCGATGCCTCGGTCACGATCCGCCTCGCTCATGAAAATGGGCTGGCGGTCGAGCAGGTCTTGTCGATCCCGGTTCGCCCGGCAACGATGCCGGTCACCAACCGCCTCGTCGTCGATCTCGAGCCCAACAAGAACAGCCTGCGCATCGATCGCGAGCTGCTTGCCGAAAGCATCTTGCCCGGCGCCTATGTCAGCGTCGGCGTGTCGCCATCGGCCGCATTCGACGTGCCGTCGTTGCTGCTGGCGCTCGACCGCTACCCCTATGGTTGCGCCGAGCAGACGACCAGCCGTGCGCTGCCCTTGCTCTACGTCAGCGAGCTGGCGGCAGGCGCCGGCATGGCGGACGACCCGGCGCTGCGCCAGCGCATACAGGACGCGATCTACCGCGTGCTCAACTACCAGTCTTCGTCGGGCAGCTTCGGCCTCTGGGGGCCCGGCTCCGGCGATCTGTGGCTGGATTCCTACGTCTCGGATTTCCTGACCCGGGCGCGCGAAATGAACTACGAGGTGCCTAACGCGGCCATGATGCAGGCCCTCAACAACCTGCAGAACTCGCTCTCCTACGACGTCGACATCGAGGATCGAGGCAGCGAGATTGCTTATGCGCTCTACGTTCTTTCGCGCAGCAAGAAGGCGTCTGTCGGCGACCTGCGTTACTATGCCGACACCAAGCTGGAAGCCTTTACCAGCCCGATGGCGGTGGCGCAGCTTGCCGCCAGCCTGTCGCTCTATGGCGACGCGCAACGCGCGGAGTCGACCTTCGAGGCAGCGCTGCAACTGGCGAAAAACACGACCGAGCACGACTACTATCGCTCAGACTATGGTTCGCGCCTGCGCGACGGAGCGGCCATGCTGGCGCTTGCAGCCGAAAGCAAGCCGACGCCGAGCGTCGTTCCGCAACTCGTCAGCCTCGTCGGAAGCGCACGCAATGCGGCCCGCTGGACCAGCACCCAGGACAACGCCTGGATGCTGATGGCGGCCCGCGCCTTGCGCGCCAATGCCGCCGACATGAGGCTGACCATCAATGGTACACAGCACTCGGGCGTCTACTCCGAGCAATTCGACGGTCAGACCCTCGTCGACAGCCCGGTGGTCATTGCCAATGCCGGCAGCAGCGCTGTTCAGGCAGTGGTGACGGCGGTCGCAGGGCCATCGGAGCCGCTGCCGGCTAGTGGCGAAGGCTTCTCCATTGAGCGGACCTACTACCGCCTCGACGGCACCGAAGCCAATGTCACCGAAGTCACCCAGAATGAGCGCTTCGTCGTGGTGCTGAAGCTCGTGGAGCAGAACTCCTGGGTCTCGCGTGTTCTGGTCACCGATCTCCTGCCGGCAGGATTCGAGATCGACAATCCGGGTCTCGTCAACAGTGCTAGCCTCTCCAGCTTCCCATGGTTGGCGCAGACCGAGGCCGCACATCTCGAATTCCGCGACGACCGCTTTGTCGCGGCATTCGACCGCAATGGCGACAGCGGGCGCGAGATCATGCTCGCTTATGTCGTGCGCGCGGTAACGCCTGGCGTCTATGCGCATCCGGCGGCGAGCGTCGAGGACATGTACCGTCCGCAATTCTCTGCACGCACTGCCACCGGCATGATGGAGGTCAAGGCGCCGTAACAGGAAATTTCGATGAGCAGAACGTTGCGAAAATGAGGGTTGCATTTCTTCGCGCCCCCCTCTGTCCTGCCGGACATCTCCCCCACAAGGGGGGAGATCAGCTGGCCGCTTTTGCAGCGCCTTTCCTGCAGGAACGGCGGTTTGCGAAGACGGGCGCGATGGCTAATCTCCCCCCTTGTGGGGGAGATGTCCGGCAGGACAGAGGGGGGCGCGAAGGAGCACGGCTGTATTCGCAAATCGCGATTTGGCGGAAGCAACTCAAGTTATTCAAAAGCGGGGCCGGCTCAAGGTGACCGTGGTCTTGCGCGAGTACGCGAAACGCATGACAATCGCGACGGCCGCCACCCTCGCGCTCGGCGCCGCCTCCCTCTACGGCCTCGACTACGCTTACCCGCCACCGCTTCCGGAAAAGCTGACCGTCTCGCAGGAGGTGGTCGACCGCGACGGCGAATTGTTGCGCGCCTACGCGACAAGCGATGGCTTCTGGCGGCTCGGTGTTTCGCTCGACCAGGTCGATCCGGAATTCGTAAAAATGCTTGTCACCTACGAGGACAAGCGCTTCTGGGACCATTCCGGCGTCGATGCGCTGGCCCTGCTGCGCGCTGCCGGGCAGTTCGCCGGCAATGGCCGCATCGTCTCCGGCGGCTCGACGCTTTCCATGCAGCTTGCCCGCCTCATCGAACCGCGAGAAGGCCGCAGCATCGCCTCCAAGATCACGCAGATCTTTCGCGCCTGGCAGATCGAGCGGCGCATTTCCAAGCGCCAGATCCTTGAGCGCTATCTTACGCTGGCGCCCTATGGCGGCAACCTCGAAGGTATCCGCGCCGCATCACTCGCGTATTTCGGCAAGGAACCAAAGCGACTGACCGTTTCCGAAGCCGCGCTGCTCGTCGCCCTGCCGCAATTGCCCGAACGCCGCCGGCCCGACCGCTTCCGCGACAACGCCCAGACATCGCGCGACCGCGTACTCGCCCGCATGGTCGAGGCAGGCCTGCTGGGCGAGCGAGAGGCGGCACGCGCCGCGATCGACGATGTTTCGGTGAGCCGCGCGGCGCTGCCCGCGCTCGCCGCCCACCTTGCCGACGATGCCCTGCGCGCGGCACCGGCCGAAACGCGGCACCAGCTGACGATCCGGAAATCCGTGCAGGCCGGTCTCGAATCCGTCGCTCGGGAAGCCGCGCAAAAGCTCGGCGATCGCGTCTCCGTGGCGATGGTGCTGGCTGACGCCAAGACCGGAGACATTCTGGGCGCTGTCGGCTCCGCCGACTATTTCGAAACGCGGCGGTCGGGCTGGATCGACATGACCAAGGCGAACCGCTCGCCCGGCTCGACACTGAAGCCGTTCATCTATGGGCTTGCCTTCGAAGAAGGCCTCGTCGCACAGGAAACGCTGATCGAGGACCGGCCAGCCAACTTCGCCGGCTATCGTCCGAGGAACTTCGACCTCGACTATCAGGGCGACGTCACCATTCGCCAAGCGCTGCAATTGTCGCTCAACGTGCCAGCGGTCCGCCTGCTCGACGCCGTCGGTCCGGCGCGCCTCACCGCCCGCTTCCGCACGGCCGGCGTCACGCCAACCCTGCCGCCCAATGAAGCGCCCGGCCTCGCCATCGGCCTTGGCGGCGTGGGCCTGACCTTGCGCGACCTTGTCCAGCTCTACACCGGCCTTGCCAATGGCGGCCGCGCCAAACGCCTGCATGACGGCACCGAAACGGCCTTCGAGCCGCTTGCCGACGGCGCAATTCTGGAGGGCCCCGCCGCCTGGCAGATCACTGACATCCTGTCCGGCGTGCGTCCGCCTGAAGGCGCCAGCCCACGCGGCATCGCCTACAAGACCGGCACCTCCTACGGCTACCGCGACGCCTGGTCGATCGGCTATGACGGCCGCTATGTGCTTGGCGTCTGGGTCGGCCGCGCCGATTCCGGGTCCGTGCCCGGCCTTGCCGGCTATGTTTCGGCCGCACCGATCCTGTTCGAGGGATTTGCCAAGTCGGGGCTTGCCGCCGAACCGCAGCAGCGCCCGCCCGCCGGCGCCTTCCACGCCGCCGCACGCGACTTGCCGGTGACGCTTGCGCGGTTTGGCGTTGCCGACGATGGGCTGACCACCGTGGCCGCGAAGGTTTCGGTCCCCGAGCCGGCCCCGCAGATTATCTTTCCGCCGGAGGGCGCTCATGTCGAGCTGACCAAAACCTCCGTCGCCAGCCCGCTGGTGCTGAAGTTGCAGGGCGGCCGCGCGCCGTTCCGCTGGCTGGCCAATGGCAAGCCGCTGGCTGAGGTCGTGCGTCGCCGTACCGCCACCTGGCAGCCGGACGGCACCGGTTATTCGACGCTGACCGTTATCGACGCCGCCGGCCGTGCCGCGAGCGTGAAGGTGTTCGTGGAGTGAACACGGCCTCTTTCGATGACCGAACGCACTGCGAACTTTGCTTTGCTGAAAATATTGATCGGCTGGGTGCTACTATTATTCAGGCAATGACCATATTGTCGGCGCTCCTGCCCTTAGCCGCCTCCGCTGAACCCGCCCAACCCGCCGGCTTCGTCCACCTCAACGAAATCGACAAAACCATGCGCCAGAACATCCGCTACGCGCCAGCGCCAACTTACTTGGCCGTCCGGCGAAAGGTTACAAAGCCGCCGAATGCATCCTAACTGTAGCGGCGAAAGCGCTGAAGAAGGCTCAGGAGATCGTCGCCCGCGACGGGCTGACGCTCGTCGTCTTCGCAAGCGCCGTCTCCGATTTTGTCGAATGGACGAAGACAGGCGGACTGTCAGACCCGCAATGGTATCCGAACACGCGCCGCGACGAACTCGTCGCCAAAGGTTATATCGGAGCGCAGTCGTCCCATCCGCGCGGCTCGACCGTGGATGTCGCTCTCGCCAAACCGGCGAACCGGCCAAGCCCAGTCAACAGTGCGGGTTGCGCGATACCGGCACGCTGGATTTCGGCACCGGCTTCGACTGCTTCGACACGCTCAGCGAGACGAAGAACCCGAAAATCGCTGCGCAAGCCGCTGCCAACCGCCGGACCTTGGTGGAAGCCATGCGCAACGCCGGCTTCCGTAACTACGCGAAGGAATGGTGGCACTTCACTCTGGAGAAAGAACCGTTTCCGAAACCCGGTTCGATTTCCCGGTGAAGTAGCGCCACGCCGTTACCCTCCCCCTCGTGGGGAGGGTCGGCGAACGAACGCAACAAAGTGGAGTTCGTGAGACGGGGTGGGAGTAAAGCCTCTTCGACCCCCACCCGATCCCCCGCGGAACGACCCTCCCCACAAGGGGGGGGTAAGGCGCTCAGCCTCCATCAAACCCGGTCAGGACGCCGACCGCGTTGACGCCAATCTCCTCGACCGCATAGCCGCCTTCCATGACGAACAGCGTCGGAACGCCGAGCTTGGCGATGCGCCGGCCGATCTTCGGATAGTCCTCGGTCTTCAGCTTGAACTGGCTGATCGGGTCCTTCTCGAACGTATCGACCCCGAGCGAGACGACGACGACATCCGGCTTGTAGGCGGCGAGCTTCGTGCAGGCATCCTCCAGCGAGGCATTCCACTGATCCCAAGTGGTGCCGAAAGGCATCGGATAGTTAATGTTGAACTCCTCTCCCTCGCCTTCACCGCGCTCGTCGGCGTGGCCAAGGAAGAACGGGTACTCGACCATCGGATCGGCATGGAGGTTGAGCACCTGCACATCGGCGCGGGAGTAGAAAATTTCCTGTGTGCCGTTGCCGTGGTGATAGTCGACATCAAGGATCGACACTTTCTTGGCGCCTTGGTCGCGGAACCACTGTGCAACAACGGCTGCGTTGTTGATGAAGCAGTAGCCGCCCATGAAGGCCGCGCCAGCATGGTGCCCCGGCGGACGGCAGAGCGCGAAGGCGGCCCGCTCGCCACTGTTGACCACGCCGGCCGCCGTCAGCGCCACGTCGTAGGAGGATTTGATCGCGTCCCAGGTGCCTTTGACGAAGGTTGCGCCGCCATCGAAGGAATAGAAGCCAAGCTTAGCATCGATGTTTTGCGGCCTGATGTCGCCGCGCAGGCCTCGCGTCGGCCAGGTGAAGGGGATTGCGGAACCTGACCGCCCGCTCTTTTCCCACTCCGGCCAGACGGTCGGCAGGAAGTCGATATAATCCGCGGCATGTATCCGCTTTGCCGCGGCAAGGTCGTGCGTTCGCGGTACCAGGATAGGCCCAAGCTTTTCCGATTCCACGCGGGCGCGGATGTATTCGGCGCGCGACGGTTTCTCGAAAGCCGGCACAATCGCTCCGCCGATCAGTTCCACGTTTCCGGCGTGACCGGCATGCAGCGGCGAAAAGACAGTCTTCATGAGCCCCTCATTCTTGATTTTCAAACCTAGCCGCAGCCGCTGACATTCCACAAGCGGCACAAGCTGGGCCAGCGGCTTGGCGCCCGCTGATCTGGCTTTGTCGCCGTCAGCAATGGTAAGGCTTGGCGTTCAATCAGGACGTTTCATGTCGAACCATGCTGAGCTGATCGTCGTCAACGGACGGCTGAAGACAGTCGACGCCGCACGTCCGACAGCCGAGGCGCTGGCCGTCGCCGATGGCCAGATCGTCGCGATCGGCGAGCGCTCCGCGATCGAGGATCTTCGCGGCCCGGCGACGCGCGTCATCGATGCGGAAGGCGGCTCGGTCGTTCCAGGCTTCATCGAAGGCCATATGCATTTGTTTTCCGGCGCCGCCGAACTCGCGCATCTCCAGCTGGCCGGCGTTCGCGGCTCGGTTGCGCTCGAGGCAGCCATTCGCGACTACGCCAACGCCCGCCCGGAAGCGCCGATGCTGCTCGCCCAGGGAGTTGACTACACGATCCTCGGCAATCGTCCGGTTACCCGCCACGACCTCGACCGCGCACTGCGCGACCGGCCTTTCGCCATGGCCGCTCCCGACCATCATACGGTCTGGGCGAATACCAAGGCACTCGAACTCGCCGGCGTCCTGCGGGGAAAGACGCTCGGCCGCGGCAATGAGATCGTCATGGGCGAGGACGGCCTGGCGACCGGCGAACTGCGCGAGAACGAGGCTTTCAATCCGGTGTTGAAGCTTGCCGGCGAAGATCGCGCCCGGCTCGGCCTGTCGACGGGTGGCGAGCTCGATCCGGCACCGTCGATGAAGGAACAGGAAGCCGACCGCGCCATCATGCAGCGCGGCCTCGACTGGTGCGCGCGCCACGGCGTCACGTCGATCCACAACATGGACGGCAACCTCTATCAGCTTGAACTGTGTCGCAGATCGAGGATGCGGGCGGGCTGCATTGCAGAACCAAGATTCCGTTCCACTTCAAGAATTTCATGACGCTCGACATGCTTGAAAAGGCGTCGATGATGACGGAGCGCTACCGCTCCGAATGGCTGAGTTCGGGTCTGGTGAAGCTGTTCTATGACGGCGTCATCGAGTCCTGGACCGGCGTGCTGATCGAGCCCTATGCAGACAAGCCGGGCTGGCACGGCGAGCCGCTGTTCACGCCGGAGCGTTTCACTGAAATCGCCGTCGAGATCGACCGGCGCGGCTTGCAGATAGCCGTGCATTCGATCGGCGATGGCGCGGTGCGCGCCGTGCTTGACGGCTATGAGCAAGCGCAGAGGGTCAACGGCAAGCGCGACAGCATCGCGTCGAGCATATCGAACTGATCTCGCCGGCCGACATTCCGCGCTTCGCAATGCTTGGCGTGCTTGCCTCGATGCAGCCGACGCACGGGCCGGCCGCCAAGGGGGGTGCCACTAGAGCCGACGGTTTCGCGCATCGGCCGCGACCGCTGGCCCTACGCCTTCGCCGTTCGCGAACTTCGAAACTGCGCATCGTGCTTTCCGAAAATCGATTCCGATTTTCGGGCCGATGCGGTAGCGCCAGGCATCTCGACCTCGTCATCCCGGGCGACTGAGTGTAGCGAAGGAAGACCCGGGACCCAGCAACCAGTCTTTCTTGCATTATCGCGCACTTGCGCGAATGAACTGCCTCTCGGCGGCTATTACGCTGGGTCCCGGCTCTGCGGTCGCTTCGCTCCCTTGGCCGGGATGACGCTGCCAGTAGCGTACGGCGTCAATCTTCACCGTCAGAATGATGACGCCATGATGTAGCGCCACCCGATGGTCGATAATCAGACCATCTCAGTGACCAACTGGAAGAAGCGCAGGACCTGCTGGCTGAGCGGATCGTCCTCCGGTTCATGCCGTGAAGCGAGTTGAACGATCACGACTTCGCTTTTCGGATCGACATAAAGCCACTGGCCGTGGATGCCGATCGCCATGAAGGCGCCGCTGGGAAAGCCGCTCTGGTACCATTTGCTGCGGTAGCTACCATCCTTCAGGAGATGCGCGAAATCGCCAACTTTCCAGGCGTGGCGGTCGCCGCCGTTGACGGTATCGTGCACCCAGCGCTCGGTCACGATTGCGTTGCTGCCGACCATGCCGCCAGTGCGCATCATATCGCCGATACGGGCGAGGTCGCGTGCCGTCAGCGAGACACCGGAGGCACCGCGCGCCATGCCCGACCGATCCACGGTGACGGTGCAGCGGCCCTTTGCGCGCAAAGGCGTCCAAAGCCTTTCGCGGAACAGGTCGGGGTAGCGGATGCCGGAGGCGCGTTCGAGAATAATGCCCAGCAAGTCCGAGTTGGGTGAATAATAACGGAAGGCGCCGCCATGTGGTTCGTCCGCCTTCCTCAGTGACAGGATTACCTCCTGCAGGGTTTCTGGCTTGTCGTCGGGCCGCAGCGGGTTCCACAGCATGGCGCGGCGGTATCGGGTGAAGTCGCCTTCCGGTTCGTGATAATCCTCCACGAAGTCGACGCTTACCCGCATATCAAGGACCTGCCGGACCGTCGCCTCCTGGTATGCCGATCCGTTGGCCTCCGGGATGTAGTGGGCCACCAGCTTGGCCGGGTCGAGCAATCCCTCATCCTGCAGGACGCCGGCGAGAATGGCGGTCAGCGACTTGCTGATCGAGAAGATAAGGTGCGGGGCGGTCGGGTCAGCGGTCGGCGAGGCGTATTCGCCGACGAACGTACCGGATTTCATGACTAGCAGCGTGTCGGTGTTCGAGCGTTCGAGAAACTCCGCAACCGTCTCGCGACCGTTGCCCACCTCGATCTGGACAGGGAGCAGGCCACGCAGGTCCTCAGGCGCTTCGTCCTCCGTCGTGGCGCTTGTCGATATCTCGGCCGAGGGCACCAGTTCGGAGACGTTCTGAAACGACCAGGAGGAGTACGGGCGCGTGCGCCAGTTGCCGAGCGTGACGTCGTTTCGGGCAAAGCCGTAGCGCTGTTCAAACCGGTTGTGGGGTTCTGCCATTGCGATGCGAGCTCAAGTGCCGGCGGGTTGCCGCCAGCCCTTGAGCCTTACTTCTGAAGCTCGGTCCAGATCTTCGTATAGAGTTCCTGCACTTCCGGAGGGCAGGCACGCGAATATTCGGCGATCTTCATCACTTCCGCCGGCACGACGACTTCCGGCGCGTCCTTCATGTCTGCCGGCATGAATTTGTCCGAGCCGGCGATGCCGTTGGCATAGCGATGGAAGGCCGAGAGCATCGCGGCGTTTTCGGGGTCCATGGTGAAATTGATGAACAGCTTTGCGTTCTCAACATTCTTGGCCTCCTTGAGGACCATGATATTGTCGCTCCACAGCAGCACGCCTTCCTTGGGGTAGCCGTACTGAATCGCCGGCTTCTGCAGTCTCTGGCGCAAGGCCGAACCATTCCAGTCGCTGGTGGCGGACATGTCGCCGGCAACCATCTTCTCGATGGTGTTGTATTCCATCGAGATCCAATCGGGCTTCGCCTTGACGAGTGTGTCGCGAGCCTTCTTGAGGATTTCCTTGTCGCCTGTGCACTCCTTGCCGCCATTATAGGTGATCGCGGCAAACATGACGTCGTTCATCTCTGGAACGACATTGACCTTGCCCTTGAGCTCAGCCGGCGTGTCGAAGATGATGCCCCAGGTGTCGATCGGGCCCTTGTAGAGATCGGTGTTGACGACAACGCCGACCGTGCCCCAAGCCCATGGCGCAGAGTATTTGCGGCCCTTGTCGAACTCGGGATCGGCCCACTCTGGAGCGATGTTCTTGGCGTTTTCCATCTGGCCGGCATCGATTTCCTGGACGAGACCTTCCTGGATCCAGATCGGCACGTAGTTCTGCGACGGAACAACGATGTCGAAGCCCGTACCGCCCTGGCGCGCCTTGGCAAGCGCGGTGTCGTTCGAAGTCGTAGTCGGTAACCGTGACCTTGACCTTGTAGGTGTCCTCGAACTTCTTGATCAGGTCCGGGCTGGTATAGTTGCCCCAGTTGTAAATGTTGAGTTCGCCTTCGGCTTGCGCCAGCCCTGTCGAGGCCAGCAGCGCGACTGTCAGCGCTGCGATTGTGTTTCTCATTCTTGACACTCCCATTGTCATTTCAAGGACTTAGTCCTTTTTTCTGCTAATGAAGAAGAACAGTGTGACGATGATGACCGACAGCAGAAGGAAGACGGTCGAAATCGCATTGATCTCCGGTGTGATGCCGCGGCGTATCTGGCCGAGCATATAGGTCGGCAGTGTGTCCTGCCCGCCCGATTTGACGAACTCGGTGATGACAACATCGTCCAGCGATATCACGAAGGCCAGCATCAGGCCGGCGAGGATTGCAGGCCAGAGCAGCGGCAGGGTGACGCGCCGGAACGCTTGCCAGGGCGTGGCGTAGAGGTCAGCGGCGGCGCGCTCCAGCGTCAGGTCCATGGTCTCGAGCCGGGCGCGGATTGGCAGATAG
The DNA here is from genome assembly GCA_963839725.1 of uncultured Alphaproteobacteria bacterium. GTDB lineage: Bacteria > Pseudomonadota > Alphaproteobacteria > Rhizobiales > Rhizobiaceae > Kumtagia. Next base: position 35,498 of record CAWIWT010000027.1, read on the forward strand.
GCAAATGGAATGCAGAAGGCGGTATGCGCTGCAATCAGGTATCCCAGCCCGGTGTAGCCGGTCCAGATCTTGATGCGCGAGAAGAAGATCAGCAAGGCCACGCCGGTGACGATCTCCGGCACCATCAGCGGCTGGTTGATCGCGGCGTATTTGAACGTCAGTCCCGGATAGGGCGGGGTGCGTGTAGTGGCAAGTGCGGCCATGGTCGCGGCGATCGTCGACAACACCGCGGCCGCGCTGCCGATCTGCAGCGAGCGGATCGAGGCTTCGATGACCTGGCTGTTGCTCCACGCGGCCCGAAACCACTGCAGCGACACGCCGCCCCAGCTGGAGGTGGATGTCGCCGCGTTGAAGGCATAGACGACCAGTACGACGATCGGGAAATACAGCAGGAAAAAGCAGGTCGCGGCGATTGCCGTGAAGCCGGGCTGATGGCGGATCGAAAACCGCGGAGAGCCTTTCCCACTCATGATGGACCATTCTGCCGGTGATGGTTTGGGGCAAGGTCGCCGAAGGATTTGACCCAAACCAGCCCGGCCCTCCGGGTTTCCGGACGGCGGCCGCCCACTTTGTCGGCTTGCTTGGCGGTAGTCCCACTACGGCCGTCGCAACCCTCCTCGCGGATCGCCTCGCCGGCCGTGAAACAGAATGGTCCATCATGAGTGGAAAAGGCTCTAACCATGCCGCATCTCCGACGAGCCAGTATTGCGCACGTAGACGAGCAGCGCGACCATGACGATCATCATCACTGCAATCGATAGAGCCGCGCCAAGCGGCCAGTCGCGGCCCTGTCCGAATTGCAATTCGATCAGGTTGGCAAGCATCATGTTCTTGCCGCCGCCCAGCACGCTGGGCGTGACGTAAGCGCCGATCGCAGGGATGAAGACGAGGATGGAACCGGCAATGACGCCGGGTTTCACAAGGGGCAGAATGATCCGCCAAAGAACCTTGAAGCGCGTGGCGTAGAGATCATACGCCGCCTCCAGCAAGCGGAAATCGAGCTTTTCCATACTCGCGTAAACAGGCAGGACCATCAGTGGCAGGTAGACGTAGACCATGCCGAGCATGATGGCGACGTCGCTGTAGAGGATCTGCAGCGGCGCATCGATGATGCCAAGCTTGAGCAGCGCGGTGTTGATGATGCCCTCGTTGCGGATGATCTGCAGCACCGCGAAGGTGCGGATGAGCAGGTTTGTCCAGAAAGGGATTGTGATCAGGAACAACCACAAATCGCGGCGGTTTTCTGGTCGTGTCGCAATGAAGTAAGCGGTCGGGAAGCCGAGAAACAGCGTCGCCACCGTTGTCATCAAAGCCAGCTTCACCGAGCGCCAGAAAATGATGACATGCGCGTCGGCAAGCGACAGCGTGTCATCGAAGATGTCGCGCTCCATGAACACCGAGATCCATCCATCCGCGGAGAACTTCCACTCGACGTCTCCATAGGAGCCGGGCGTCAGGAAGGAATAGAGCAGTACGATCAGCAGCGGACCGGTCGCCGCGAGCAGGATAATCAGCAATGCAGGGGCCGACAGAAGCCAGCGGCCTCGTGCATCACGGCGCTCGTTCTCTTGAAGTCGATCGGCTGCCGACGACATCCGGATCAGTCCTTCAGGATCTGCGCCGCGTCGGCTGGAATGAGCAGACCGACACGATCACCCGGCGCGTGCCGGTCGGCATGGCCGCGCGCGTTCTGCCGCCGCACGATGAAGGGCTCGCCCGAATCCAGCTTGACGTGGAAGTGGGTGTCCGTGCCGAGATAGACGACATTCTCCAGCGTGCCGGTTAGCGCCGCGCCATCGGGCCGCATGGTCAGCTGGGCATGTTCCGGCCGAATGACGATCGACACTTGCCCGGTCGGCGCAAAACCGTGGGGCAGCGAGGCGGGTATTTCCGCGCCGGACGCGAGGCGAACCGTCGCCTGCGAGCCAGCCTTTGAGGCGATCGTTGCGGGAAGGAAATTGCTTTCGCCAATGAAGTCGGCGACGAATCGTTCGGCGGGCCGGTCGTAAATGTCGCGCGGCGAGCCGACCTGGAGGATCTTGCCCGCCGACATCACCGCGATGCGGTCGGACATTGTCAGTGCTTCTTCCTGGTCGTGCGTGACGAAAATGAAGGTGATGCCGGTCTCATGCTGCAAAGTCTTCAGTTCGATCTGCATTTCCTTGCGCAGCTTGTAGTCGAGCGCCGACAGCGGTTCGTCAAGCAATAGCACCTTTGGCTGCGGGGCAAGCGCGCGGGAAAGCGCCACGCGCTGCTGTTGGCCGCCGGAAATCTGGCTGGTGCGGCGAGTAGCAAGCTGTTCCATGCGCACCAGCTTCAGCATCTGCGCTACGCGCGCATCCACTTCGGCCTTTGGTTTCCCCAGCATTTCGAGGCCGAAGCCGATGTTCTGGGCGACCGTCATATGCGGAAACAATGCATAGCTCTGGAAAACGGTGTTCACCGGTCGCTTGAAGGGCGGCAAGGGCGCGATGTCGTCGCCGTAAAGCAAGATCTCTCCTTCGTTCGGGAAATCGAAGCCGGCGATCAGCCGGAGCAGGGTGGTCTTGCCGCAGCCCGATGGTCCGAGCAGCGTGAAGAACTCATTTTCGCGAATTTCGACGGAGACCTGGTCAAGCGCGGCGAATTGAGCATCTCCGCTGCCGAAAATCTTGCTGACCTTGCGAACCTCGATCGCATTCCTCTCCGGCTTTTCCGGCACGCACACGCCCCGCTGTTGTTATTCGGGCTTTTTTGCAGCCCTTCCCTCGCCGCGAAATCAGCACATGCGCGAGCGCTTGGCAACCGTGTTGAACGGGGATTCAAAATAAACACTTCAAGACGCCGCCCCGCACGGAGCAAAGCAAGCGAAATGCCAATTGATCTCGATACGTGATACGCCCGCCGCAAATGGTCGTCGCCGGCCGGATTTCCATGAGCTGCTCGGCCGGGCACGCGTCCAGGTCGCCCGAAAGCACGACAATATCGGCGAGATAGCCCTCTTTCAGCATGCCTTTGCGGTGTTCCATGAACTCGGCATAGGCGCCGCCTTTGGTGTAGGCGGCCAGCGCCTCGCCAAGTGTGAGGCTCTGGTCCGGCATCCCCTCTGCCCAAGGCTTGCGCAGCATTGCCGCTTGAATACCCACGATCGGATCGATCGGAGCCACCGGCCAGTCCGATGCGAAGACCAGCCGGGCGTCGGCCTTCACCAGAGATACAGCGTCCTTTGCGCGTCCGAAAGGACGCGCGGCGCTGTAGTGGCACCGCCACCCTTGAACAGCACTTACCCCGCCTTGGCTGCCGCTCGAATTTCCTTTGACGATGGCAGGAAGATCGTCAGCAGCCCCAGCAGCGGCAGGAACGAGCACGCCCAGAAGACATATTCGATTCCCTTCGCGTCGGCGACCACGCCCAGCACTGCGGCCGCAATGCCGCCCATGCCGAAGGCAAAGCCGAAGAACACGCCGGCGATCATGCCGACACGGCCTGGGATAAGCTCCTGCGCGAACACGACGATTGCTGGAAACGCCGAAGCCAGCACCAGGCCGATGACGCCGGAAAGCACTGATGGTCCAGAACAGATTCGCGTAGGGCAGCATCAATGTGCAAAGGCAGTACGCCGAGGATCGAGAACCAGATGACGAAGCGCGCGCCAAAACGGTCGCCGATCGGTCCGCCGAAGTCACGGTGCCGAGGGCCGCGGCGCCAAGGAAGACGAACAGCAGGTATTGCGACATCTGCACCGAAACGCCGAAGCGTCTCGATCACATAGAACGTGTAGTAGCTGGAGATCGCCGCCGTATAAATGTTCTTGCTGAAGGTGAGGATCACCAGAACGATCAGCGCCACCGCGATCTTGCCGTGCGGCAGCGTAATTGAGTGCACTACCGGCGGGCGCTTCGCCGCAGCGCGCCGATAGGCGCTGTACCAGTTTCCGACCTGCCAGAGGATGATCATGCCGAGCAGCGCAGCAACTGAGAACCAGCCGACACTCCCCTGCCCCAAAGGCACAACGATAAAGGCAGCGAGCAGCGGTCCAAGCGCCTGACCGAAATTGCCGCCGACTTGGAACAATGACTGCGCGAGCCCGTAGCGCCCGCCGGACGCCAAACGCGCCACGCGTGAGGATTCCGGATGGAAGATCGACGAGCCGACGCCGATGAAGCAGGCGCCGACTACCAGCATCCAGTAGCTGTGTGCGGTGGCAAGCATGATCAGGCCGATCATCGACGATCCCATGCCGACGGACAGTGAATACGGCATGGGTCGCTTGTCGGTGTAAATACCGATCAGCGGCTGGAGCAACGACGCGGTCACCTGAAACGCCAGCGTCAACAGGCCGATCTGCCAGAAATCGAGGCCGAAATCGCTTTTCAGCATCGGATAGATCGCCGCCAGCAGCGACTGCATCACGTCGTTTAGAAGATGGCAGAAGCTAACCGCGAGGATAATCGCATAGACCGTATTGGCCTTGGCAGAACTTCGTCCCGCCGATTCCGCCGCGTCTGTCATGTCTTGTCCTAGCCGGATTTATCCGATTGAGCTGGGCGCAACCAAAGCTGCTATCCTTGCAGGCAAACTCGACCTTTACCGGCAAATGGAAACCTTGGATTGTGACAGCCGCCCCGGCCGGTTGGGACAAACCCTAGGCGCGCCGACTACAACGCCAGCCGGCAGTATTGGCGTGGCCACATCAACTTCGTCATCCCGGCCAACCGAGCGCAGCGAGGGCAGAGCCGGGATCCATTCCGGAACATTTTCCGCCGCCAACAGGACCATATTCGACAGTCACGGTATGGATCCCGGACAGCCGCTTGTCGCTCCGCTCCGCACGGCTTCCGGGATGACGATGTTGCGATGCGCACGCCAATCATCTTCGGAGTTGATGACGAAATCGCGGGAGGTTGATGCTCCCCAGTGGTGATCGTCCTGATGCCGATAGCGGGAAGCAACTGGCAGCACGGCAAATTTCCGGGCTTATGCGCCGCGGCCGTGCGAGGCGACTCTCAGTCCCGCCGCCCTGCCACCGCCGGGCACCACGACCAGTTGCTTGATCTTGCCCCTCTTGAAAGCCGTCAGGAAGCGGTTGTAGTCCTTGAACGCGACGCAGCCGTGCGACTCCGCACGCCCACTGCGCAGCAGGTAGCTGTGAGTGAGGAAACCGTCGCGCCCATATTTGTTCCTGCCGTCGATCGGTAGCATCCGGATGGCCTCGACGCCATGGAAACGCGTCTCGCGCAGCTTGAGATTGTAGGTGTGCGGCGGTGTTGGTCCGCGCATCCTGTGCTTCACATAACGCGGATTGTCGGCCATCTCGCCGATACCGGAGTGCGCCTCCAGCACAGAGCCGTCCGGCATATACACCCTGGCGGCGCTGATATCGTACACGGCAACGCCATTGCGCGCCTTGGCCGAGCCTCCGCCCCAGTTGCCGAACAGGCTGCCGCCGCGCGGCTTGTCTTCGATGGAATTATCGGGCTTTGCGAAAGCGAGCTTCTTCTTCGGCTCGACGCTGCGCGGAGCCGGCTTCTCGGCGCTCTGCACTTGGCGGCCCGATTTTTCAACCTCGGCAGCGCGCGGACCTGGCTTGGTTGGAGCCTCAAAGGTCGGCCGGCGCAGCGGAAGCGGCGTGCGGTGCGGCGTATCCTCGTAATCGTCGTCCGTACCGAGCAGCGGATCGTTCAGCGACGCCAGATCTTCCTCCTCGGGCGCCACGACCGAAAGCGCCGCAAGCGCGCCAGCCGGCGCGGTTGGCGATGGGTCGGCATATGCCAGGGCGAACGGAATGCTCTGGTCCTTCGGCGAGGCAAAGCGCTCCGGCGCAGGGTCTTTAAGGTAGGCAGGCTTGGCGCGCGCGGTCTTTGCAACCGGCTTTTCCGGCTTCGCAAACAGGCTGGCGAGTTTTTGCGGAGACAATGCGGCTTTCTTCACCACGAGATCGAAGCGATCCACCGATGCGACCATCAGCGTCGGCTTCGGGGCACGGCGATCCGCTTTGGCTGCCGCCTGGTCGGGCGCCATGCGAGTTGCGAGCAAATTCGATGGTGTCGAGTCCTGGGTGATCACCGCGCCATACAGTGCAAGCGCAACGATGTCGGCATCGTCCGCAGGTGCCGAAAGCATCGGTACCTGCTTGGCGAGGCTGCCAGACACGGCCCACATCGCGCCAAGAGTGAAGGCAATACCTGCTGAAGGGATGAGGATCCAGCGAAGAAGTCCGCTGGAGGACACAGAGTTGCGGCCACCAAGCGGGCCGCCATGTCGAACGGATTTACTCACCAACGCGCACCAACCAATTGTTCGAGACGGGCTGCCAACCGGCTGTAAGCCGACGGGATTCCGATCGAAACGTCCCACCTGACTAAATACTGAGGCAAAGGCTGGACGAATATGGTTAAAGTTTCGTTCATTCTGCGGCCCCCTAGTCGAAATACCCCACTCACGGCGCCCCAAAGTATGGAACTTGCCATGCGCGACGATCTACTCTGAGTGGCCCCTCGCCGATGTTGGGCAGGACACTAACTGCCCATTAATCCTCTGGCAACACTTGAACCGGGCGTTTTTGTGGCAGTGGTCGTAAATGCCGCAGCGCCTGTTCGAAGGTTGCAGTTTTACCATACGCCATAGACAATGGTTTAAAGATTTCTACCGCCATGGAGGATTCCGACGCAACAACCATGTGACGCATCAAAGTACTTTACCAGTATAATCGGAGAAAAAATCTTATAACAAGAGCCAAGTTAAAAAAACTCTTCTTTATAAATGTTCATCTATGCGACATAGATGCTTGAGTTGATCATCCATAAGAATCTTGACCTGTGCTGCGCAGGCCACGACTGAACCCGTAAACAGCAGGAAGGATCGAGCGCTATTCCCCTGGCAACTCTCTTACCGCGCCTTTCGCGGCACTTGTTGCAAAGGCGGCATATGCCCTCAAAGCCTTGGTCACATTGCGCTTGCGCTTCTCGACGGGCTTCCAGCCGACCTTGTCCTGCTGGGTACGGCGCGATGCAAGTTCCGCATCGTCAACGGCGAGGCGAATGGTGCGATTCGGGATGTCGATTTCGATCGCATCGCCTTCGCGCACCAGACCGATCAGACCGCCCTCAGCCGCCTCCGGCGAGACGTGACCGATCGACAGGCCCGAGGTACCGCCCGAGAACCGTCCGTCGGTCAGCAGCGCACACGCCTTTCCGAGGCCTTTGGATTTCAGGTAGCTGGTGGGATAGAGCATTTCCTGCATGCCGGGACCGCCGCGCGGTCCCTCGTAGCGGATAACGACAACGTCGCCCGCCTTGACCTCATTGCCCAGAATGCCCTTCACGGCGGCGTCCTGGCTCTCGAATACCTTCGCCAGGCCGGTGAACGTCAGGATGCTCTCGTCGACGCCGGCGGTCTTCACCACACAGCCATCGAGCGCGATGTTGCCCTTCAGGACGGCAAGGCCGCCATCCTTCGAGAACGGATGCTTGGCGCTACGGATGACGCCCTTCTCGCGGTCGGTGTCGAGATCGTCCCAGCGCCGGTCCTGACTGAAAGCCACCTGCGTCGGCACGCCGCCCGGTGCCGCCATGAAGAAGTCGCGAACCTTGGAGCTGTTGGTGCGGGTGATATCCCAATGATCGATCGCCTGGCCGATTGTGGCGGTGTGCACGGTCGGCTGATCACGATTGAGCAGGCCGGCCTCGTCGAGCTGTCCCAGGATTGACATGATGCCGCCAGCGCGGTGCACGTCTTCCATGTGGACGTCGCTCTTGGCAGGTGCAACCTTGCACAACACTGGAACCCTGCGCGACAGCTTGTCGATATCGTCCATCGTGAAGTCGATATCACCCTCGATCGCCGCGGCGAGGATGTGCAGCACCGTATTGGTCGAGCCGCCCATGGCTATGTCGAGCGCCATCGCGTTCTCGAATGCCTTCTTCGAAGCGATGTTGCGCGGCAGCACGCTTGCGTCGTCCTCCTCGTAGTAGCGCTGGGCAAGAT
>CAWIWT010000028.1:0-53298 GCA_963839725.1 uncultured Alphaproteobacteria bacterium
CACCGCGGACACGCTGCTTCTGTTGACCGATGTCGACGCGGGCTATGCAAACTGGGATGCTCCCGCGGCTCGAGCACTCGGTCGGGTGCATGCGCCCGATATTTCTCCAAAGGACTTTCCGGTCCGGCTCAATGGGGCCGAAAGTAATGGCCGCAATCCATCCGCCGAGGCAGCCGGCAAAACCGGGATGCCGTAAATCGCGCGGCACGTGGATTGAAAAAGCCACCAGGCCCGATGTTCCTTGATTGACATCAATGCGTGCGATTGGCGATGCGTTCTACTCCCCCATAGAAAAAGAGGAGCGGAGAAGGAACGCCGCAATGAGCTACAAATCCATTCTTGTGAACTTGGACGTCGATGGTCCAGTCCTTCCGCTGATCGAATTCGCCATTGATTTCGCCCGCTTTTTTGAGGCTCGACTGATCGGCTTCTCGGCAGCTCAGGTTCGCCTGCCATTTGCAGGCCCGGACGGCAGCGCATTTGGTGCGGAAGCCTGGGCACAGGAGCGAGACGGTTTCCAGCGGAGCTTCGAGAAACTGCGTAGGGAGTTTCGAAAGCAGGTAGCCGGCAAAGTCGAAACAGGATGGCATGATATGTTGGCTGATCCAACCCGCTGTTTAGCCGAGACGGCGCGGCTTGCAGACATCATCGTCACCACGGCGCGCCAAGGCGCTTCCATCGGCGATCCCTATCGTAGCATCGATCCGGGTAGCCTGGTGTTACAGGCTGGGAGGCCTGTTTTGATTGCTGCCAACGACGCAACACGTTTCACAGTTGAGAAAGTGGTGATCGCCTGGAAAGACACAAGGGAGTCTCGGCGCGCGGTAGCAGACGCCATACCGCTGCTCCAGTCCGCTAGCGAAGTGGTAATCGTCTCGGTTGACAGGGATCCCGCGATCCACGCCCGAATTGCGGACGTCTCAACCTATCTGCAGCGACATCGCGTCAAGGCCCACACCGAGGTCATCGTAACGGAGGACGAAGCCGACCGGATACATGAATTCGTGACAACCTGCGATGCCGATCTGGTGATCTCCGGAGCATACGGTCACAGCAGGCTGAGTGAATGGGCTTTTGGCGGGGTCACTCGATCTCTGCTCAATGAGGTGAGACTCAACCGGTTGATGGCCAGCTGAAAAATGCACTCCCATGCTACGGCGGTGATGAACAGCGCATGGCAACGATGCTCGGGGAGGCTGGAGCAAGCGATGCAGATGATGCAAGAAAGGCGGCCACCGCGTTCGGTGCCCTCCCGCGGCAGTTTCGCAGCCACTGGTTCAGTTATTCATGAGCCAACGAAAGTGCGTTTCGATCAAGGCACCAGAACCGCTGCGCCGCTCAGCTTGCCGGAACGCAAATCATCGAGCGCCTCGTTCGCCCGAAGGAGCGGATAGACCACGGTGTACGTTTTAACACCAGATTAGTCGTGCCACAGGGAAGAACGTCTCTGCATCCTTGCGCGTCAGATTGGCGACCGAGACGAGCTCTCGCTCCCCCCAGAGTATCGAATAGGGCATCGCGGGCACATCACTCATGTGGATACCACCACACACCAAACGACCGCCCTTGCGCAACGCACGAAGCGCCACCGGCACGAGTTCGCCGACGGGAGCAAAGATAATAGCGGCATCGAGTGAAACTGGCGGAGTATCGTCGGATCCGCCGATCCATGTTGCGCCGAGGCTTTTGGCAAAATGCTGCGCCTGGGCGTCTTGCGGCCGTGTGAAAGCGTAGACTTCCCGGCCCTCCCACAGACATATCTGCAAAATGATGTGTGCGGCGGCGCCGAAACCATAGAGACCGATCCGCCTCCCGTCACCGGCTTTCCTCAGCGACCGCCAGCCGATCAGGCCGGCACAAAGCAGTGGTGCCAACGAGACCGGATCTGCCTCCTCGTCGAGTTGAAAGGCGAAGCCAGCGTCGGCGATGACATGCGTGGCAAAGCCGCCGTCCCGTGTGTAACCGGTGAACGTCGGTGAGTCACAAAGGTTCTCCGAACCCGACCTGCAATAGGGACAGCTGCCGCATGTGCGCCCGAGCCACGGCACACCAACCCGGCGGCCCAACTTCGAAGCATCGACACTGGCTCCGAGAGCATCGACAACGCCCACGATCTCGTGGCCCGGTATGAGCGGAAGCCTGGGATGAAGGAGGTCGCCATCAACGACATGCAGATCGGTACGGCAGACCGCGCAAGCCTCCACCTTCAGGCGGAGTTCATTCGGTCCCGGCTGAGGATTGGGTCGCTCCATCGGGACGAGCGGCGATCCAGGTCTCTCAAGCACCATCGCCTTCATGACGCGCCTCGCGCAAACACAGAGAGTATGAAGTATGCCCTTGTCGCGCGCGGCGGCGCCATCGTCGAGCGCGCGTCAGCTCCCGCCCATGCGTTTCCAGGATCTGCACATTGACCATCAGCGCGCCATCAAAATCGGTAAGGGCGGGTTATCAAGTATCGTTTTTGTAACCCCGCCGAAGAGGCGTTCGCGTAGCCGCGAATGGCCGTAGGCGCCCATGACAAGCAGGTCGGCCGAGCAGTCCACGGCGTGGCGGCGGAGCGCTTCAGCCACCGGACGACCCTCGCTTGGCAGTCTGTCGACGGTAACCTTGGCCCCATGGCGTGCCAGATAGTTTGCCGTGTCCGTCCCCGGCTCGATGCCTTGACCCACCTTGCCTGCCACGGGGTCGACAAGCACAAGGCGCACCTCGTCGGCTCCCACCAGCAAGTCGAGTGCCTCGCGAACCGCGCGCGAAGCTTCGATCCCCGAATCCCACGCGACCGCAATACGTTTCGGCCTCAATGTGGCCTTGGAGCCTGCGGGAATGAGTAGCAGCGGCTTTCCAGAGGAGAACAGCACTCCCTGGATCACGATCTCCTTAAGCTCTTCGGACGACAGCAGCGCCGGTCCTGCGAGTGTGATATCCGCACACTGCGCGCGGCGGCCGACGACCTCGTCTGCCCAAGCAATTTCGGCATACTCACTGGAGATGTCGGCTGAAATGGCCTGGTCCGCAACGAACACCGAGATCGCCTCCGCGCGCGCGTTCAGCCGCTGCTCATCTTCCTTCCTCTCCTTCAACCAGGCTTCGGAAAGGACCGCGGCGTATTCTCCTATTGGCGGTGGTGCCGCGAGCGCCATCACCATCACGGAAAGATGCGAATTGATCTCCGCGCAGATACCTGTGGCGAGGCTGATGTCGCGATCGTCTGTCTCCGTCCCGGTTATTGTCAGCATCGTCTTGATGGCCATGGCCGCCGCTCCCTTTCGCTGCAACAGCTTCGATTCACTGCCGCAAGCTAGTCTGCACAGGCGGAAGGCGTCCTTGCGCTGCATCAAATCCCCTTCTCATCGGCGCATACGGCGCATCAAGGGCGCTTGACTTGTATCAAGGCGACAGAGTGTGCCAGCCGATATGCTATCTTCTAGGAATAGCAAAGGCGCGCGTATGAGGATGCTGATCCCCCGGTCAATCTTGCTGTTCCCCGACTTAGCGTGAAAGGCGCAGGAGACGGGCTACGGCGAGACGCTCGACCGACGGCGGCCATCGGACCTTAGAACAGAACTTCTGGAGCAGACGGATGATCGCCTACGATCAGCGTGCCGCGACCGCCCTTCTTTCGGATCCGGCCACTCATAGCATCGCCGAGCCCGTGGAGATGATCGAGACCCACATCTCTCGGATTTTTCTGGCGGGGCACCGAGCCTTCAAGATGAAGCGCGCGGTGAAGCTCCCATACGCAGATTTTTCGACGCCGGAGCAGCGGCTCGCAACCTGCCAGAAGGAGGTAGAACTCAATTCTGCCACCGCGCCGGGACTTTATCTTGGTGTCCAGCGTATCACCCAGGAGCCGGACGGCAGCCTGACACTTGACGGCGAAGGCGAACTCGTCGACGCCGTTGTCGAGATGCAGCGCTTCGACCAGTCTGCCCTGCTCGACCAAATGGCGCTAGCCGGCGCATTGACGCCTGCGCTGATGACCCAGACCGCGCGCATGATCGTACGGTTCCATCGCTCCGCACCAGTGGTTCATGCGGGCGGTGGCGCAGCAAATATCGCCGGCGTGCTCGACATCAACAAGGCCGGCTTCGCGACCAGCCAAGTCTTCAACGACAGCGAGGTCGCGGCCCTCGACAATTCATTCCGCGCGGCTCTCACCCGGCACGCCGGCCTGCTCGACCGGCGCGAGGCAGTGGGAAAGGTGCGCCGCTGCCATGGTGACCTGCATCTGCGCAACATCTGCCTCTTGGATGGCGAACCTCGGCTGTTCGACTGCATCGAGTTCAACGACCAGATTGCTACGATTGACGTGCTCTATGACCTCGCTTTCCTGCTGATGGATCTGTGGCATCGCGGGTTTCCCGAGTTGGCCAATTTGGTCATGAACCGGTATCTTGACGAGGCGGACGACGAGGACGGCTTTGTGCTACTGCCTTTCTTCATGGCCGTTCGGGCGGCAGTGCGGGCGCATGTTACAGCCTCCCAGGTCGAGGAGTCAGGGGGCCGATCCGAAAGCCTCATCGCCGACGCCAGATCGTATTTCGATCTCGCGAGAGATCTGTTTCTCAGTCGGCCTACCGGGCTCATCGCCATCGGTGGACTGAGCGGATCAGGCAAGACCACCATTGCCGAGGCGCTTGCAGCATATGTTGGCCCTCCTCCGGGTGCCCGTATCGTCGAGAGCGACCGAATACGAAAGGCGCTGCACGGCGTCTCGCCGGAAACCCGTCTGCCGGACAAGGCATACCGGCCGGAGGTTTCCCAAGAGGTCTACCATGAGATGGGTTGGCGTGCTGGGCTGATCCTGTCGGAAGGCGGGTCGGTGGTTGCGGACGCGGTTTTCGACCGGCTGCGAGACCGGGAGCGTATCGAGAAAGAGGCCAGAAGCCGCGACTTGCCGTTTCTCGGCATATGGCTGGTAGTTGATCCGGCCGTGCTTTGGGACAGGGTTGCCGCGCGCAGGGGCGGTCCCTCGGATGCAACCGTCGATGTCCTATCGCGCCAGCTTCAAAGGCACATAGACGGCATCACCTGGCACCGCATCGACGCTGACAGGAGCCCAGCGGAGATAGTCGCCGATATACCTCGTTTGGTGGACGATCCACCACGCAATCGCGCAATCGGTTAGTTCAATTCGAGCGTGACAATTGACAGGCCAGGCTGATTCGGATGGCGCGAAGCCAAGAAGCCGAACTCACGCACATCCTCAACATTGCCTCGTTCTCACTTAGCACCATGCCTTCAATAGAGCCGATCGCTTCCGTCTTGCGTAATCGACAATCCGCCTCGGCAGGTTCCAGCAAAATTCGCGGCCTCCCATGTCGGAGGCAGCAGGAGCGCACATTCGGCCTCCCATGTGGAGGCAGCAGGAGCGCACATTGGCCCATACGGTCGGGATCGAGGACAGCCCTACGCCGCAATTTCAAAATGTGGACGGCCAAGGGCCTCTGTCCGGTTTCCGACGGCGTCCTCTCCCGTTTCGCGCAAACCTCGCACGTCGCTCCCGCCCCGCCTTTGCGTTAAATCAAAGCATCGTCAGGAGCCGGCCTCTATCAAATATCAGGGGGACCTACTGCGCGGCTCTCCCTGGCCGTTGGGAATGGAGCGATCCGCAATGAGCTACTACTTCAGCAAGACGATCAACATGCCGTTCGGCGACGCAATCGCACATGTGACGAAGGCGCTCGCGGCAAATGGCTTCGGGGTGCTCACCACGATCGATGTGAGCACCACAATGAAGGCCAAGCTCGGCGTCGAGTTCCCGCCCTATACGATTCTGGGTGCCTGCAATCCACATCTGGCGTGGCGGGCCCTGCAGGCGGAAGACAAGATCGGTACCATGCTGCCATGTAACGTTGTCGTCCGCGAGGCTGGGCCAGGAAAGGTTGAAATCGCAGCGGTCGACCCAGTCGCCTCGATGTCGGCCATCGACAATGCGGGATTGCGGGAGGTCGCAACCGGGGTGAGAGACCTGCTCGCCAATGTCGTTCAGCAGCTCTAGCGGATTGTAACGTATCAGGAGCAAAGCCGTGAACGAAACGACGGGGCGAAGATTCTTACTGGCGGTCGCCGTTGTTGGCCTTTTCGCCGGACTGGCGGTCCAGCATCTGCCCATCGCTGGCGCCTCCAACCCGCAATCATCTGGACCGTCGCTACACTACCCGTCATTGCCACCCTGGGCCTGTCCATTCTTCGCGACCTATTGATCGGCAGGTTAGGCGTCGACGCCATCGCGCTAGCATCGATGTCGGTGGCACTTGTTCTCGGAGAAGCGCTCGCGGCCGTCGTTGTTGCGATCATGTATGCAGGCGGAACAGTTCTGGAGGACGCAGCGCGAGGCAGAGCCGAACGCGACCTCACCGCTTTGACGGACCGGTCGCCCCGGCTGGCGCACCGCCGATCCGGTCAGGAATTCGAGACGATCGCAGTCGAGCGCGTGGAGGTTGGTGACGAGCTTCTGGTTCGAGCCGGCGAGCTTCTGCCTGTCGACGGTACGCTTTCGGACGCCACAGCGCTGCTCGACGAATCGGCTGTCACTGGAGAGCCCCTGGCCAAAAAGCGCTTCGCGGGTGAAACGCTGCGCAGCGGCACAGTCAACGCCGGCGAAACATTTCTTATGACAGCATCGGCACCGGCCGAGCAAAGTACGTATGCGGCCATCGTGCGAATGGTGGCCGCCGCCCAGACCGCCAAGGCGCCGTTCATCCGCATGGCCGACCGTTTTGCGGTGGGGATGCTGCCCGCCACGCTGCTCTTGGCTGGCCTCGCCTGGTATCTCTCCGGAGATGCTATCCGGGCATTGGCCGTCCTTGTCGTCGCAACGCCCTGCCCACTGATCTTGGCAGCCCCGGTTGCCTTCATCGGCGGGGTCGCCCAGGCAGCCCGCTCCGGGATACTGATAAAGGGCAGCGCCGCGCTGGAAGCCCTGGCGGACGTGCGGACCGCTGTGTTTGACAAGACCGGAACGCTGACCCGCGGCGGCACTGATCTGATCGATGCCGACACTGCGCCAGGACGCGATTTTTGCGAAGTCATGCGCCTGTTGGCTTCGCTCGAACAGGCATCACACCACATCCTGGCCGAATCAATTATCGCGACGGCGCGCAACAGCAGCCTGGCGCTTTCATCTCCGTCGCAGGTTCGCGAGCATCGAGGGGCAGGCCTGGAGGGTGTCGTCGACGGCAGTTTCGTCCGTGCGGGAGCGCGCTCCCTCGTGCTCGCCGACAGCTCGCTGCCGCTATGGGCCGAACCAGGCGAGCGCCGCTATCGAGGCCAACCGGTGCTACGGGTCTTCGTGGCGTTGAATGGTCGCCTCGCCGCAGTTTTCACCTTTGGTGACGCACTCAAGGGCGACGCGCGTGCCGCCTTGGATGACCTCAGGTCGTCAGGCCTGACGCGGATCGTCATCCTTACCGGAGACGACGCAAACGCTGCCGCCCGGGTGGCGAAAGCGGTCGGTGTGGAGGCTGTCGTAGCCGACGCAAGTCCGGCCGATAAGGTGGCGACAGTCGATGCGGAGAAGGCGCTCGCGCCGACCATGATGGTTGGAGACGGCATCAACGACGCGCCGGCGCTGGCGACCGCTACGGTTGGGGTCGCGATGGGCGCGCGCGGCGCAACCGCCTCCAGTCAGGCCGCCGACGTAATAATCCTGGACAGCCGTCTCCAGCGCGTCGCGGACGCCGTCCGCATCGCCCGTCGTACGCACTCCATCGCGCGGCAAAGCATTGTTGCCGGATTGGCGCTTTCAGGAGCCGCGATGGTTGCCGCCGCGTTCGGGCTAGTGCCGCCGGTCTCCGGAGCACTACTGCAGGAGGGGATCGACGTTGCGGTGATCTTTAACGCCCTGCGCACCCTCCAGCCTATCGAGGTCGCTGCTGACACCGGAGAAAATAGATTGTGATGACCCATTGGCGCTTGGAGCGACAACGAATTTTGCTTGCGGATAGTGGCTGTGTAGGGAGCGGCGGCGGCCGATGCCGCACCGGAGAGAAAAGCGGAGGGGTGACCTCGTGGCAGAAACCCTTGTCGTTTGCAGCGAATGCGGCTGCGTCAATCGCTTGCCGCGAACGCGCAACGCCGACGACGCTAATGCGGCCGGTGTGGCAAGAAGCTGTTCTCTGCCCACCCGCACGATGTCGACGGCGCGGCGTTCGACCGCCACTTGGACCGCACCACGCTGCCTGTGCTGGTGGACGTGTGGGCGCCGTGGTGCGGCCCGTGCCGAATGATGGCGCCGGCCTACGAGGCTGCAGCGCGGGAACTCGAGCCGCATGTCGTGCTGATCAAGCTCAATTCGGAAAACGAACAAGCCATATCCGCCAAACTTGGCATCCGCGGCATTCCGACCATGATCCTGTTCCACGGCGGCAGGGAGGTCGCGCGCACCTCCGGCGCTATGACCGCCGGGCAGATCGTGAAGTGGGTGCGCGATCGGCTGCCTTCGGTCGCCGCCTAGTAGGGTCATGGACGCGCTCATTGCACGTTTCGGCCTGACGCTCGATTGCGGGCCACAACCGCGCCGTCGCTCGCCGCGGATCTGGCTAGTTGGGCGATACTGCACGGATTGCTGCGCGGCTGATCTGGATCAACGATTGCGGTTATTGCTGGCCCGTTTCGGTTTGGGCCGATAACTACCGCGAGCGTTTTGGCTCGTGGACCTAGCTATTCGGCATTTCTTCTACTCTCGCCGCGACAAATGAGCCAGCGATTTGACACAAATCAAGGTCGCACCAACAGGACGACCGATAGATTGTATAGAAAGGACGATACGATGACCTCGCTGAAAGATCTGTCTCCCAATTTCCGCAACATACGGCTCCTTTTGGCTAGGGAGCACGACCACCCAGCGGGCGAACGCGGGATCGGCTTCGATATCCTTGCGCCGCTCGATCGGGATGGGCGTCTCAGCGCGTCGGAGTGGAAATCTCATCAGTCGGCCTGTCGCGTACGACATTTTGACGCCAAAGGCTCCGACCGGATCGGTCGCCTGAGGCGCAAGCATGGCGGCCAGTGGTATTTCGACTATGCTGAAGGCGACGAAGACGACGAAATTGGTTTCCGGTTTGGACAGGAACGCTTTGTCGTCGGGGAATACGTGTCGATCAAGTCCAACGGAAGCCAGCACACCTATCAAGTCAAGCGCGTAGAGAAGCCGTAGCCCGGCAACGCAAAGGCGCGCTGTTATGCAGCGAAGCCTAAGGCGTCGCGGCTTGCAATGCGGTGTGTCTAACCGACTTCGGCGAAGAGGGTATCGCCTTTGCCGCCCTACGCTCTTAAAGGCCTGGGCACGCATTCCCGGGACCATCACCGAGGGTCTCGTCAACGAAAGGCCAGTAAGTGCAGAAGGGCCGACCTGGTCGCGATCGTGAACGACGACAATGTCGCAGCTCAACTTCCAAATGCTCAACGCCCGCAACTACAGTGGATCCGCTTCAAGCCGATCCTGTGTTCACAGCGCCCGCGGCCATGATCGGCGCGGTCCGATTTTCAGAGCTTCGCCATCTGCTGCTGTCTGCCTCGCCTTACAGGCCACCTGAGGTGCATGACCTCCACCATCAGACGGCGCACTTCGTCGAAATGTGGCGGCACGTCCAAAGGCTTTGCATCGAAGGCCGGTTCGAGAACATTTTGGCCGATCACGTAGATCCAGACTTCGCGCGGTTTGCCGCCCCCACTTCTGAGCCAACCTCAAACTGAGGCACTACCCGCGCCGGTGTGGCTCTCTCCGTGGGGGCCTGCCCACCGGTGTCAGGGCAAAATCGACATTTGCTTCCCCGGCAGGCGCCTGCGCACCTGGGCTTTGTCGATGCCAACAGGGCTAGGCTCCATCTTGCACAGGCTCGTCCATGGTGACACTCTCAGCGAGTGAGGCATTGAAAGCCAGTCGCAAACACCCGCCCGGCTGTCGACAGGTCAAACATCCTAGGCAATTGCAAGAGACAATGAGCATAAGGTGCGCCGCGCATGTTGGAGGATGGCAATGATCTTTCGCCAGCTATTCGATAGTGTATCGGGCACCTACAGCTACCTCATCGCTAGCCGCAAGGGTGCGGAAGCGCTTATCATCGACCCGGTTCTGGAGAAGGTGGACCGATACATACAGCTCATGGATGAACTTGATCTCCGTCTCGTCAAGGCGGTGGACACCCACCTCCATGCTGACCACGTCACCGGGCTCGGAGCCCTCAGGGATCGCACGCGCTGCATCACGGTCATGGGCGAGAACAGCAAGGCCGATGTCGTCTCAATGCGACTGGCCGATGGCGACAAACTCGATATCGAAGGTGTCAGCCTCGATGTCATCTACACGCCGGGCCACACAGACGATTCGTATTCCTTCGCTCTGGAGGACCGCGTGTTCACCGGCGACACACTTCTGATCCGCGGAACCGGCAGAACCGACTTCCAAAACGGTGATGCCCGGGCACAATATGAACTCGATCTTCAACCGCTTGCTGAAATTGCCCAACGACACGCTGGTCTACCCGGCTCACGACTATAAGGGCGACACGGTCAGCACCATCGGTGAGGAACGGCGCTACAATCCGCGTCTGCAGGTGAAATCCGTGGATGAGTACGTCCAGTTAATGAACAATCTGAAATTGCCGAACCCGAAGATGATGGATGTTGCGGTTCCGGCCAACATGCATATCGGCCTGGCTCAGGATGCTGTCGCCCAGAAGGGCTGGGCGGTTCTTGCGGGCGAGGCAATGGAATTGGTTGGACGGCCGGATGTTGCGCTTGTCGACCTGCGAGAAAAGTCGGAGCGAGAGCGACATGGGGCTATCCCGGGCGCATTGCACGAGCCCTATCCGAAACTCAGGGACAATCTCACAACCGGCGGGTTGCTGAGGGCCCTCGGAGCGGACAGGCGGGTTGTATTCTATTGCGCTTATGGCGAGCGCTCCGCCATGGCCGTTCAGGCCGCCCAGGAGGCGGGTATCAGTTCCGCCTGTCACATCCAGGGTGGCATCGCTGCCTGGAAGGCGGCGGGTGGCCCTATCGAGCAATAGGCACGAGGAGACCATGACAGAGTTTACGCCGGTCGATGGCCTCATCGGCGGGGTTCTCATCGGCATCGCTGCCGTCCTGATGTTGCTGTGGACTACCGCCAACAATACGAGGCATTGTTGCGGTCACAGAATTGGGGGACCTTAGATGGAAAACGACGCGACTGTTGGTTGGATCGCTGCCATTATTGTTGGTGCCATTGCTGGCTGGCTCGCCGAGCAGTTCATGAAGAGCAATATGGGCCTCCTCATGAACATCATCCTTGGCATCGTCGGGGCGTTCGTCGCCAATGCTATCTTGGGTGTCTTGGGAATTTCACTGGGCGGCTGGATCGGCTACCTAATCGCTGGCGTTATCGGCGCCTGCATCCTAATTGCGGCTGGGCGAATGTTTCGACGTACCGCTTGACCTCGAAAAACTCATTTGGCTGCCAATCGGGCGGATCCGCCCCAACGGATGTTGTTCGAAGCGATGAGGTGATAGTCTCAAGCCGCCATTCCAGGCGCGGTGCTCGATCAGAGGGCTTGACGGCTATTGTGTGTTGCCTGCGAGCAAAGCTGCGGTCACTCTGCTAGATTGACCTGTTTTGAAACTCCAGGTGCGGCATGGAATGCCTGAACTGCAAAGCCCAGCTTTCTGAAGGCGGCAAGTTCTGCACGGAATGCGGCACTCCGGTGTCGACGGCCTGCCCCTTTTGCGGTTTCGGCAATCCACCTCACGCAAAGTTCTGCGCGAACTGCGGCACCAAGCTGACCGGCGTCTCGCCCGCGCCGGCAGTGGGATCGGCGCCGCCGGCGCCAGTATCCGCTGAGTGGTATGCCGAGCGCCGGCAGCTCACGGTGATGTTCTGCGACCTCGTCGGCTCGACGGCACTGTCGGCGCAGCTCGACCCGGAAGATCTCGGCCGCGTCATCGCCGATTTCCGGGCGGCCTGCGCAAATGCAGTGGCGCGCTTCGGCGGTTCGGTTGCCAAGTATATGGGCGACGGCGCTCTGGTCTATTTCGGCTATCCGGAGGCCTACGAAGACGCGGCGGCACGGGCCATCCTCGCGGGGCTCGCGCTGGTCGAGGCGCTCGGTGCCCTCAGGCGGTCATCTCCGGGCTTCCCGCAGCTTCGCGTCGGCATCGCCACCGGGACGGTAGTGGTTGGCGAGCTGATCGGCGAAGGTGCGTCGCAAGAACGAGTCGCGGTCGGAGAGACACTCAATCTCGCCGCTCGGCTCCAGGCGGTTGCTGCCCCCGATTCCGTCGTGATCTCCGAATCGACCTGGACCCTCGCCGGTCGCGCGTTCAACTACCATGACCTCGGACCGCAGATACTGAAGGGTATCTCTGCGCCGTCCCGAGCCTTCGCCATTCTGGGCGAAAACATCGAGGGCAGGCGCCTAACGGCAACGGGCAAGGGTGCGCCGCCGCTGGTCGGCCGCGCCGACGAGATCGGCATGATGCGGCACCGCTGGGAGCGCGCCCTCGAAGGCGACGGACAGGTGATCCTGCTGTCGGCACAGGCCGGCATGGGTAAGTCGCGGATGACGCAAGCTTTTCGCGATAGCCTGGCCGAAGTTGCGCCAATCTGCGTTCAGTTCTTCTGCTCGCCCTATCACACCAACAGCGCGCTTTATCCTTTCATGCGGCAGATCGAATTCGCCGCGGGTCTCGACCGGGGCGACTCGGCAGACCAGAAGCTCGACAAGCTCGCGGCCTCCCTTGAAGGGCTAGCCTTCATGTTGCGGATGCGGGCGCGTTGCTCGCGGCGCTGCTGTCGATCCCCTACGCGCAGCGCTATCCGCAGCTGGAGACGATCATGAGCGAACTGGTTCGCAAGCAGCGGACCATGCAAGTCATCGAAGAGCAGCTGGCCCTCCTTTCGGGGCGCGGGCCGGTGCTGATCATCTTCGAAGATATTCATTGGGCAGATCCCACCTCGATCGAGCTTCTGGGACGGATTGTTCGGCGGGTGGCCGGGCTGCGAGCGATGGTGATTGCAAACTTCCGGCCGGAGTTCGCCCCGCCCTGGCTCGGGCTCGGACATGTCACGATGCTGACGCTGAACCAGCTCGGTCAGCGGCAGGTCAACGAGCTGATCGAGACGACAGCCGCGGGGGTGACGCTGCCCGAAGCGGTCATCGAGCAGATCATCGCCAAGGCCCAGGGTGTTCCCTTGTTCGTTGAGGAGATCACGCGGTCAGTCCTTACCTCCGGCTTACTGGAAGAACGTGACGGACAGTATCATCCGGCGGACGCGGGCAAGCCGTTCGTTATCCCTGCAACGCTCCAGGACAGCCTCGTTGCCCGGCTCGACCGACTTGGCCCGGCGAAAGATGTGGCGCTCGCAGCATCGATCATCGGTCGGGAGTTCTCGTTCGAACTTGTCGAGGCGCTTTTGCCGCTTAATCGCCTGCCGCTTGCGAGTGCCTTGGAACGGCTCGTCGAATCCGACATAGCCGAGCGGCGCGGTGATCCGCCGACCGCTATTTACAGCTTCAAGCATGCACTGCTCCGGGATGCGGCGTACCAGACAATCCTGAAATCCAGGAAGCGCGAGCTGCATCGGCGCGTCGCGGAGACGCTGGAAGCCCGGTTCCCGGAAGTGGCGCAGAATGAGCCCGAAGTGCTCGCCCACCACTACACCGAGGCGGAAAGTGTCGACCGGGCGCTGGACTTCTGGCGCAAGGCAGCCGAGCGGGCCTCGGCCAGTCTGGCGCACGCCGAGGCGAGGGGCCACATCCGCCACGCTGTGGCGCTCATCGCGGGGCTTCCCGACGGGCCGGCCCGCGATGAGTGGGAACTTGCCTTCCTCACGCTCGACGGGCCGGCCCACATGGCCCTGGAAGGATGGGACAGCCCCTCGGCACACTCTACTTACGAACGGGCCAGACTGCTCGCCGGCCGTCTTGGCAGGATGCACGATACTTTCCGGTCACTCTGGGGACTGTGGATGGGGGCCCACAGCGCCGGACAGCATGTGCTGGCCGGTCCTTTACTCGACGAGATGTACAAACTGATCGAGACCACCGACGAGGCGGAATACGTTGTGCAGGCGCATCACGCTGCCGGCTCGCAGATGCATGCCGAGGGCAAGCTGCAACGTGCCAAGTACTATACCGACCAGTGTCTTTCGGCCTACCGGATCGATACACACGGCAATCTCGCCATGACCTACGGTGCGCACGACCCAGGCTGCTGTTCGCTCGGGATGGCGGCATCCGCTCTGCTCATGCTCGGATACCCTGACCAGGCCCATGAAGCGAGCCTCAAGGCGCTGAACCTTGGCAGGCAGGTCGACTTCCAGACGGGGATCGCGCACACGAGCCTTTATCGCGCGGTTCTGTGCATCATGCTGAACGAGCCGGGCCTGGCGGCGGAAAGCATCAGCGAGGGAATCGAGGTCAGCGAGAAGTTCAAGCTTGGTCCATACCTGCAGCCGCTTGCGCTTTGCTATGGCTGGACACTTGCCTTCACCGGCAATATTGAACAAGGGCTTCGCCGTGCCGAGCACGCGCTTGCGGTGATCAGGGCCACTCCCACTGCGAAATACCAGCTTCCCATGCGGACCGCTCTCGTCGGCCAGATTAGGATGGCAGCGGGCGACATCGCGGGCGCGTTGACCCTGTTTGACGACTCGCTGGAACTCGCCCGGGGCAATGGAGAGCTCTTCTATGTTGCAGAGATCCTGCGCCTGATTGCTCAGGCGTTGATGGCGCGGCCGGCCCCCGATCGGCCCCGCGCCGAACACTGTCTCCTTGAGGCGCTTGAGGTCGCGCGCCGTCAGGAGGCGAAGTTCTGGGAGTTGCGGGCTGCCTCGGCACTTGCCCGGATTTGGTCGAGCGAAGGGCGCCAGGCCGAAGCTCTGTCGCTGGTCGCCCCAGTCTATGGCTGGTTCACCGAGGGGTTCGATACGCTCGAATTGAGGAGCGCCAATGCTCTCCTGGCCGAGCTGCAGCGCTGAGATCTCCATTCTCTTTTGGGCTGGGGAGTTCTATCTCGCCATTCGCGTATATCTTTATGCGGTTTTCGCCCTCGCATTGGCGCGGTAACGCCAGTCTTTTGCATGACCCATGCAAGAGCGAGATGCGCACGCGGCGCGCCGCGCTTTGCGGCAACCTGCCCTGACCACCTCGACAACCCGTTTGACTCCGCGGTGGCGCGATATAGCGCTTCGGCGATGCTGTCGGTTTCCGCCCGCTCGCTTGTTTTATTCCAGTCCCTCGTGAGACGGCCTCGTGCCAATGGGCTCCATGGAATCACGCCGATGCCGTGGTCCAGGCAAAGCGGGCAGCATCTCCCGTTCCTCTTCGCGGTAAAGCAGAGCGCGCGCCCTAGCGTTGCTGTCTTGCCACGTCACACCCCAAATGTGATCGGCGTTCAGGCGGAGGCGCGATTTTGACGGCGATCGTCGGCGCAGTGATGAGCGCAATACGAAATCGATCATCGTTGATGGCGTAGAAGCGCCAGGTCGATTTGTAATAGTTCCCGGGCCTCTTTAATCACTTCCTGATCGAGTTCCGCCGGCGCGAGATCGACACCGGACGAAAGCCGCTTTGCGATTATCTTTAGTGTCTCGACGCGCGCGTATTTTTTACTGTTCGCCGGGATTGCGTACCAGGGCGCATGGGAGGTCGAGGTCGCGCGGAACATGTCGTCGGCGGCTTCCACATAGGCACTCCACTTCTTCCGGTTACGGAAGTCCTCGTAGCTTAGTTTCCAGCGCTTCATCGGATTGAGCAAGCGGTCTCGGAAGCGGCGAATCTGCTCTTCCGGCGTAATATGCAAGAAGATCTTTACGATACGTGTGCCGTCGTCGCTGAGTGTGCGCTCAAACTCATTGATCTCCCGGTACGCCCGCTGCCAGTCCTTCTTGCACGTAAGCCCCTCGACCCGTTCAACGAGAACGCGCCCATACCAGGAACGATCGAAGACAGCGATTGCCCCATGCGGCGGTAATCGCTCGAAGAAGCGCGCCATATAGTGACGCTCAAGATAGTACTGACGGGGTGCTGAAATTGGCCAGACCTTGAAACTGCGGGGATCGAGCACAGCCGACATGCAGCGAATCGTGCCGCCCTTGCCGGCCGCATCCCATCCCTCAAATACGATCGCTGCAGAGTTGCCTGATTTTAGGTAGGCTTGTTGTATCAATCGAAGCCGTTCTTGGACCCGAGCCAACTGGCGGAGATAAACCTTCTCGTCAAGTTGGAGTGTCATGTCGAGCGCCGCGAGACGGGGTGTTTTTCGCCTCCCCGAAGT
The DNA here is from genome assembly GCA_963839725.1 of uncultured Alphaproteobacteria bacterium. GTDB lineage: Bacteria > Pseudomonadota > Alphaproteobacteria > Rhizobiales > Rhizobiaceae > Kumtagia. The sequence goes on from CAWIWT010000028.1 coordinate 16,261, forward strand.
CGATACCTTCTTCATCGTGCTCGCCGCAAAGGCCGATCCACCGATGGCCAACCCAGTGAGCTATGATTGCTGTCAAAAGGATGGTTTGGCAAGTTCGGACGTTGACAGCCGGTGGGCGGTTGACGGATGGCGTCCGGTTTTTTGGCAAAAACCTACCGATTGGATCTCAACAGCAGGTCGTCCCGATTTCGCTCAACGAAAAGTGGAAGGTGATTTGCGCGATCCGCTTGGTTTCGCTGCGAGCAGGGAAGATATCCGCCGCCAGTACTTGGGGTGCGGCCACTTCTCGGGCTTCAGCCACTTCCGCGGGCGCCTCGGGTTTGGATTCCTTGATCGTGGAAAGGATTGCTGCGGCGGATGACGTCGATCATCTCGCGGTTGATTATTCGGCTTGGCCTTTGGGCTTCAGCGCGGCCTCCGAGGGGAGTGTTCCGACCGACATGATCGAACAGGATCGGTCGAATTGAGGGCCCGCGACTTGCCGGTTTTGCTCCATCAATCTACTCTGTTTGACCGCTAGGATCGCAGATTGTCTCTCAAGATGGAAATGCTCATCAGCAAGACCCAAACCGGCAGAACGACGTAGCTCCAGTTAAGATAGTAGCTGCCGAACAGAAGAGTGAATGCCAGAATGTAGCCGACAAGGGCAATCCAACGCGGCGCTATCGCGGTGTAGATCACCACTGTCGATGTCGTAATCATGAAGACGGCGGCCATCTTCGTCGCATACACGTTCATGACGATGTAGACGGAAGCGCGCGTGAGGTGAAAGGTGGCGGAGTTGATCAATTCACTCGGCTCGGCAAACGAGGCTACGATAATTACAGCCCCCGCCAGTCCCGCTGAAGTAAATAGCATGGCGAGGAACAAAAGCGCGCTTCCGAGAAACACGGTGGCAAAAAAGCGGTCTTCCTGTTCGCCGAGTCGGTCCCGTAGCACACCGATGAACCACAAGAATGCGACGCCGGCAAACGGGACCAGATTTAGTGCCAAACTGACTGACGCTGTATTGGCGGCAAGCCACGCTCCGGTCTCAAGCGGATCAGCTGGTATCGAATTCCGAAGCAGCCAGAAGATAACGATCATAAGCAGCGAGAATGCGATGCCGGCAATGGCTGCGGCTCTCGGAGTTTTCAGGTTGCTGTGAGTGAGCGAAGACTGGTCCGGCATCTATTCATTTCCCATTTGCCGTTCGCGATCGGCAGATCGCGCTGAACCTCTGCTTGCCTTTGCAGCCTCGTTTTGATGTCGACAATCGCGCGTGGCGGAATCAGCACCAATCCCACGGCGCTCGAAGTACACGCGCGGCCGATCACTAATACGACACCGACACTAAAGCATACATTTAGGCGATCGCTCCTTTTTGAGGGGTGAAACGCTTGGCACGATTCTGTTAGAATGTTGGGACCGAGGCATTGGTAATCCGCTCCCCAATTCGGCCAGCCTCGACAGCCGGGTCTTTGCAGCAGGGTGAACATCGAGATCTCGGGCGGTTGGATCATGCCAAACTCACCGCATACGAAGAAAGCTATGGCCGTCGATGCATGGGCGCCATCGGGCCACGATCGTTGGCGTCGAGAGTCGCGAGAGGTATCGAAAATGACAGTATACGTGGCCGAAATTTCAGGACGTGGAGTCGTCGCTTTCGATGCGGCGGATGAGGTTGACGCCAGAGCGCGGCTGGCGGACAGGGCATTCCGGCGGGACCTGATTGTTCACCAAAACGAAGGCCGTCCCCTTTGGGACGGTGCCTCGGAGATCCATGTGCGGATAGCACTCCCAAAGGAGACCGAATCCTGGCAGACCAGCCACGCGCTGGCTATCCAATCGGGCAAGTCCATGGGCAGGACTGGCGTGTCTTCCTGGTCACCGTCGTCGATCCTTCCAGTGAGAGATTCGACGATGACGATGATGACGATGACGATGGCGACTGAAAAGCTGCTGAGTTGGTGACTTGCCAGATCCGTGGTTCGGCCCTTCATCGGCGATCACATAACATATCGATCGAACGAGTGCAGTCCACACTTTGCACAGTGCCCATCCTTCATTTGACCACTACTGAAGTGTGTCGTCGGGGTGGCAATATGTGTCGATATGCCTGACGATTGCCTCTACGTCGGGACGCTTTACAGCATTCTTGGCCCGTTCTGTCGGGGTCGGATCCGCGTTTTCCTTTCGACGCTTGCTCAACAGACGGGAGCCGGTGCGTTTGGTGCATCACAGTACACAACCCTGGGCTCACGCGATGCACCGGCCATCGAAACCGCATGCTAGCGGCTATTGATAAGCATCCCGAGATATTCTTTTCGAACAAACTATCGGACAATTCGTAGGAACTGGCGTTGGCTCTTCTGCGACGTCCGTTTCCGAGTCATCGTTGAAGGATCGGCATCGACCGAACGGTGTTCACATCGCGCCGCAATCCACTCCAATCAGCTCGTCCGCGACTTTCTTCTGCTCGTCGGTCAAGACCGCGTACAGACCTTCCGTCGCCGGCTTCAGTGCCTTCAGAGAGTCCAGCATTGCCTCCATGCCGGCAATCCGCGCATCCATCCGCTCGGTCGCGGTCCCTTTTTGCATGATCCCAGCCATCGTCTCGTGCATGCCCTGCATGTGTTCGACGCGAGCTTTTACAGCAGCGGCGTAGGCGTCCCAGGCTTTGCTCTGGGCATCCGTTATGCCGAGTTCGCCCTTCAAATAGGCCAGGCGCCCGTCGACCATGGCGATTATCTTCGGCTGGCGCCCCATCGTTCCGCGCCCCGAGCCATCTCGCCCCAACCGCCGCGACCCATCATGCCATGACCCATCATCCCCATCGTAGGACAGCCGCCGCCCATCATTCCGCCGTGCCCGTCCTGAAATTGTGCGAATGAAGGCGACAGGGCAGGCAGGCTTAATGCGAATACCAACGCGGCAGTAGTGATTGGGCGAGTCATTTGGACATCCTTTCATGACATTGTCAGCAAAACTGACGGAAACTTGGTGCGGTGGACTGTAGTTGATCTGCATCGCGGGCAAGGCATTATCAATTTCTGAAATGCACGGCATGACTATTTCATGACTGATGCAATGTAGTCGATAATGCTATCGATCTGTTCTTGCGAGGCGTCAAAAACCGGCATTCCTGGATGGCCCGTATCAATGGTTCCAATGAAAGTCTCTTCAAGCGCGTCGATCGGAAATCGCTTTGAGAGATCTCGAAAGGGCGGCGCCTGGGGATTCGGGCTCTTACCGGCGAAACCGACTGCGTGGCAACCCGAACAGTTCTCTGTCACGAGCGCCCTTCCGCGCGCGATGCTATCATCCGCCTTCGCCGTGCCAGTGCTGCCGGCGCATACTATTGCCAGACAAAATAGAATCGGCAGCATGTTGATAGCCGCTCCCAATCGCTGCTTCATGCGCACGGCAGATCCCTCCAAAGCTAAGCGACGGCTGCCGCAGGCCACGACTGTAAGGGGGCGCAGGTGATCAATCGTTGACCTGGATCAAATCCTCGGCATTGCGCTGCAACACAATGATTGCAGCGATAGCCCTAGGAAACCTATCGGTTAGAATTGCCCATCCGGAATGGTGCTATCGCGCCGCGACGTCAGCAAGCGGGGAAGTAAGTCCTGCGCAATCGGCCCTATCACTGCTCCGATCCTGCTGCGCCGTCGGGTCAGCCTGTCAAGCAACCGTCGCGGCCAACTAACTACCAACCATCTGCATAGCCTCTTCGCAAGCCTTGCTATCTGAGAGCGAGAGCAGCCTGTAGCGGGGGTAATGCGGCTCCAACTCAACCCGCCGCGAAGCATGTTCAAGGTGGCATCGTTGCACTTGACATTCTCAGGGCGACCCTTCATGGGGCCTTCAGCTCGCGCCTTGGTAACGCCAGCACATTGCCGCGACAGTGGGTGCCTGATAAGACGGTTGGAAAGGCCGAGCGGTCCGCTTCTTTGCCTCGCCATGGCGATTGCCGCTCCCGTTGCGGTCGTTGATCAGAATACTAGGGACAATTATGCCAGCCAAATGGGCGAACTGGGTGTGACCGCCACAGGCGGCAAACAAACAGCCGGCAAGGTAAGCAACAATTGCGATACCCAGACACCGACATCGAAGGAATGTAACAGGCAGCCGCAAAGCAGCAGCATGGCGGCCTCGCGGTAGCCGTCTGGGGCGTTGCAGATCACCGACCGAATTGGTTGTAGATGTCGAGGGACGGCTCAAGATCGCCGAGAGTGTCCGCAAGGCGGGCCTGCCAGACTTGTATTTGTCTCACCGACAGGGTTTCGCAGTCCCTTCGCGCGTATGTGCGGTAGTTCGCCGAGAAAAATCTGCAGATCCTTGCATTTGACTAGGATCGGTCCGACATTCGCGCCGGGTATCTAGCTGCGCGAAGTGGCGGCCTCTCGCGCGTCCTGAGTTTTTTCTCTGGCGCTGCTTGATGGGAGGCTGACTTAGAGCGGTTCCTGCGCAGGAAGGAGACCAATGCCCAAAGTGCTTGTGCGAAAATGTGGACCGGCGAGCAGGGATGGCGTACCCTCAAGTATGCCCCCGCGCCAACCTGTCCACCTGCCGGGATGGCTCGGCTTGAATGGGACCAATTACATGAAGGATCCGTATGAGGCGCTTGGCGTAACCCAATCTGCGACCGACAAGGAAATCAAGGACGCCTTCAAGAAGCTGGCGCGCAAGTTTCATCCCGATCTGCATCCGGGCGACAAAGACGCCGAGATGAAGTTCAAGGACATCTCGGCGGCCAACGACCTGCTCAAGGACAAGGAGAAGCGCCGGCGATTCGATGCGGGCGAGATCGACGCCAGCGGAGCAGAGCGGCCGCAGGAGCGGTTCTACCGCGATTTCGCCGATGGACCCGCCCACGCCTCGCATGCGGCGCAGGACGGATTTGCCAGCAACGAAGACCTGGAAGAGTTCCTGACGCGTGCGTTTGCGGCCGGGGGACGGCGGTCAGAGGGGACGTTCCGGGCGCGCGGGCAGGATCTGAGCTATGCGCTGTCGGTCGGGTTTCTGGAAGCGGCCACTGGCGCCCAGCGCACGATCATGCTCCCTGAGGGCAAGACATTGCAGGTGACTATCCCCGAGGGCGCCGAGGACCGGCAGATGCTGCGGCTGCAAGGACAGGGGATGCCGGGCTATGGGGGCGGGCCGGCGGGCGACGCCTATGTCGAACTGCATATCGAGCCGCATCCCTTCTTTCGACGCAAGGACGACAACGTTCATGTCGATGTTCCCGTTACCCTCAAGGAGGCGGTGCTGGGGGGGCGAATCGAGGCGCCTACCATAAGCGGCCCGGTCGCGGTGACGGTCCCGAAGGGCTCGAATACCGGTACTAAGCTGCGATTGCGCAACAGGGGCATCCGCAACCGCAAGACCGGGCAACGCGGGCATCAGCTGATCACCCTCAAAGTCGTTCTTCCCACTGCCGAAGAACCGGAGCTGGCCGCGTTCCTGGAAACCTGGCAGCCCAAAAACCCCCAGGACCCGCGCAAGGAGTTGGTCGCATGATGCGCGTCGATGACCTTGTCGCGGCGATAGCTGCTCTGCAACGCAGCGATCTCGAAGACTGGATCCGCGAGGAACTGATCGTGCCGCAGCAGGAAGCCGGAGAACAGCTTTTCTCCGAGATGGAATATGCACGCGTCCGCCTCATCTCCACGTTGCACTATGAGCTCGAGATCGACGCGGACACCCTCCCGGTCGTGCTTTCGCTGATCGACCAGCTTTACGATACGCGGCAGAAGTTGTTGGCGCTGACCACCGCCGTGGTCGCACAGGACCGGGCTGTTCGGGAAGCGATCATCGGCGCCATAGAGCGGGTGGAAGGTCGACGAACTGAAGAATGACAACTGAAAGCGCCTTCGACGCGGCTACCGGTCCCGATCTTCTGTTTGAAAGTGAACCTCTCACTTCTCACTCAGCTTGGAACCCTACCTAAGAAGAAGCTCTGACCTCGATCCGCTTTGCCGCTGGCTCCGGAGCCCGTGGAATGGCAAGGTGAAGCACGCCGTCCTTCATCTCCGCCTCGATACCATTGACGTCGAAATCGCCGGACAGAGTGAACTGTCGCTCAAAGTCGCCGACCTCGTACTCGCGATAGACCGGGCTGTAGCCCTCGGGAGCCTCTTCATCAACACGACCGTAAATTGACAGGACGCGCTTCTCCAGGGTGACCTCCAATCCGCTCGGCTTAACGCCTGGCAGATCGGCGGCAACAACGAGGCCGGTTTCGGTTTCGTAGATGTCCACGCGCGGCACGAACATCGGCCGGTCATGCGTCCGCTCGCCCGCTCCCTGCTCCGCTGGCAGCTTCGCCTCATTTTCGGGCTGGTTTGCCTGCACGGACCCCGACTGCAGCTTGTTCCCACCCTTTTCCTGAGCTTGCGTTCTCACTTGCTTGGCCATAACCGCCTCCTACCTCGCCTTCACACTGATGCGCCTGGGCTTGTCTCCCTCGGCGCGAGGAAGTTCCAGCCTCAGCACACCATCCTTCATTGCGGCTTGAACCCCGTCCGGGTCGACCATGAAGGCCAAGGACAGCGTCCGCACGAACCGGCCCTGCGGCCGCTCGCGCCGATGGTATCCTTTCGCTTCGTCAGTGCCCTGCCGCAGACCGCTTATGGTTACCGCGTCACGATGAACAGAGATGTCCAGATCCTCGGATTTCACCCCAGGCAATTCCGCAGTAAGAACCACGCCATCCTGATTTGCGTAGGCGTTGAAGGCCGGAAACTCGGGGGCGCCTACAGTGCCTCTTCCCGCCATCTGGCTCACCTCATTGTGAAGGCGTCGCATGTCACGAAATGGATCTGCGCCGTAGAGCATTCTTGCGATCATTTTGTCCTCCTCGCGCACCGCAGCATTTTGGTATCGGCTTTCAACTCTGTGTCTTGGACGGCAGGTCAACTCCCTAGCCAAGCGACAGCGGCCGCAGGCAACAACAAGCTCAACCAAATTCGTTCCCGTCAGTCCAGCAGCGGATTGCCCAAGCAGAGGCATGTCGTCCGCAACGTCGAGACTATGATCATTGTCCGTTGACCTTGAGCACGTGGACCATTTCTTACCTCGCGAGAATCGCCCCCGTCTTGCCGCATCCAAGGTCCGTTAAATTTACAGTGTCGTGAGAATAGCGAATGACGGCGGTGAGCACCAAATTCGCCCTGGCACTTCCTCATTTTCTAGCCGGCCGTCTCAAGAAATCGGTCAGCGAAGTTAGCGAGTGCGTTCCAGTCAGTGAACTCGTGATCGCGCTCGGGGCTCGGATCGCCGCTGCGCTTCATGACAACGAATTTGACGAACTGCTCCTGGAAATAATCGTATTTGGTGAAGCGCAAAGCACCCCCGAGAAGGAGGGTCATGCGTGGTTGCCACCCTGTCACGGAGACGAAGTGATCCACGTATTTTTGCGCTTCCGCCTTTTGGTCTTCCAGCGCCGCCGACAGACTGACGGATATGAGGGCTGAAGGCTTGGTGTTCAGCAGCTCGTGATGCGCAAATACGAAGTTCGTGACGGCCTCTTGGTGGTGCTCCTGGTGGACCGACGCGGCAATGACGAACGCGTCGAAGGGTCCGAGCTTCAAATCGGATACGAGCGCTGCGCTGTCATGCAGCTCGACCTGGTGCCCGCGCTCGCGAATATGCGTTGCCGTCCATGCGGCAATCTTCCCCGTCTGGCCTTCTGTCGTTCCATAGACTATCAGGATGTTCACGATATCCCTCCGTGATCGTTGGTCAGACGAGCGCCCGACGCCCGGATATCTGTTCGATGGTAATTCGGAAGAAGATGTGGGGCGGAAGGGCCACTTTGTCCACGGAATCAGGTGTCTCGCAGCCGGGCTCCCACCAGTTGGGGCGCGCCTTTTGCAGTAGCGACCAGGCATGGTCGCGCTCATCGCGCCAGTGGCCAGCTTCAGAAAGTTCTTCGTAGCGGCCAAACACGACGACGCTCCACCAGCTGCGGGGGCTGAGAACTGCATCGACTTCCAGACAAACTTTTGGATGTTTCCGCATCGCCCAGATTTTGTGACCGACAAGGGAAAAGCTGTAGATGTTCCCATTCTCGTAGACGAAGCTGATGGGAACTACGTATGGCTGTTCCTCGCTTACACAGGCAAGCCGCCCGACCCTGCTGGCGGTTAACAGACCGCGGCATTCTTGGGTCGTCATCTCGCTGATGATCATGTGACCCTCCGTGGCGACGAGTTTCCTTACCAATGCTTACGCGGAGGCTGCTCGGTTGCTTCTCCGTGATGCATGATGGCATCGTCGTCGGGGCCACCGAGGATTACGCATCCGGCGAGCCCGCGCTGAAGCCCGCGACGAGAGCGAAGAGGATGTAATTGCGAGAAAGCGTCAACCAATACGTCCCTAACGCTTGCATCCTCAGCCGAAATCGCGCTGCACTGTCAATATACACGCGGCTCGCGCCGGAACTCTTTGATCTAACGCAAATCCAGCTCCGGCACTTGTGTCGTTCCGCGGCTTTCTCCGATCTGACGTACGCAAAGGCGCCATTAGCATCTTAACCAAGGCAATGCTTCGCGCCGACGCGACCGCCAACGAAAAACGGCGGGTCGCTGCATAGGCCGTTTATGTCGATTTAGGCCTGCTCCCGGCGCTATGCATAGCCATTCTGACGGCGGTACCACTCCAGAGTAGAATTCCGCGTCCGGTACCGTCACTTTTACCACTAGCCTTAAGGATCATTGCCACGAACACACTACTCTAAATGGCCGCTGGTGATCCTAGTACGCCCGCCAATCCTTCGGAGAGAAGTTAAGGTCCCTTCGGTTCATGACTTGAATTGAATGAGCCGAAGGCCGCCTGATTTCGCCACGAGGCGAACCTGAGACGCCGTGATGGGCGGCTACTACATTTTGCACCGCATGCTGTTCCATCAACGCGAAGGCGGTTGACAAAGCATCGGCGCCGGCCGCCTCGGGAGCAATCACAGTAACGCTTCTGTAAAGGCGTGCTCCGCGGCCGCTGCGCGGATCCAGCAGATGGTTAAATCGGCCGGCGGGGTCGAATTGAAATGCGTCGCGCTCGATGTGGCGACGGCCCTGTCGGTGACATCAAGGATCGTCAGAGGCTCGGTCTCAACGCCTTCAACTCCGACCGTCCAGGGCTGTTCGTCGAAGCGCGTCCCCAGCGCCCGGATCTCGCCCATGTCGACGAGGCTCTTGGTGACCCCGCCGGTCCGCAGCAGTCGACAACACGGTCCGTAATGTACCCCTGCGCAATCCCGTTCAGCGTGAGCGCCATGCCCCGTCGCGCGAAAACGATACGGTCGCTGTTGAACCGCACGTTGTCGAGGCCGACCAGATCCAGCGCCTTGCGAACCCGCGATGCCGCGGGACCGGCCGGGTTTGGCAATCCTCTCATCGTCGCCTACGAATTCAAAGAGGATCTGCGGCGGTTGAGAGCCCGTTTTGGTGTTGATCTTCCGGTCATCGGCGGTGGCACCTCGACTGTGGCCGCCGCGGGGCATGTCGACAAGTGAATGACGGCCGGCTGCCGCTGCTGGTCATCCATCCGGCCTCGGCCGGGCATGGTCTCAACCTGCAGGGCGGCGGCGCAGCACATGGCCTGGCTGGGGCTGACTTGGTCGGCGGAACTGTTCGACCAGACGATCAAGCGCATTCACCGGCCGGGGCAGCGGCGGCCCTGTTTCATCCATCTCTGCCTGGCGCGCGGGACCATCGATGAAATGAAGAGGGATCGCGTGGTCGGCAAGATGACGGCGCAGGACGCATTCCGGCGCCATCTCGAGCGGATTTGAGGAGAGGAAGGATGGAAGACAGAACCGTGTTGCGGCTCAAGCTGCTGGCCAACGGTTACACGCCGCTGCTCAATCATGACAAGCGCACATTCCTCGACGGCTGGCAGGAGCTAAAGGTCGATGAAGCGCTCGTCCGCGGCTGGGACCGCAGTATGCACAAGGCGACCGGCATCCGCGTCGAAAACGGTCTCGGCGTCTTTGACATCGACGTCGGTGATGCGGCGCGCGGCGATCTTGTCGACGCGCTGGCGCAGCGGGTCGCCGCCGAGATCGACAAGGATATCTTCTCGAAGGTGCTGGTGCGCAAGAGCACCGGTGTGAAAGAGGCGTGGTTCGCCCGCGTTGCTGACGGCGAGATATTCAAGCACTTCAAATCGCGGAAATGGGTCCACCCCGGTGACGACCCGGACGATCCGTCGCTGCCGAAATTCCTGGTCGAGGCATTCGGCGGCGGCTCGTCGCGGCAGTTCGGCTCGTTCGGACCGCATTCGTTCGACGACCGCGGCGAGGTCAAGGCGGACTACACCTGGGAAGGGCCGTCGCCCGCCGACATGCCACTGGCGTCGCTGCCGGCCTATGGAAAGCGGCAGTTTGCGCGCGTCTGTGACATCTTCGATGAGATATGTGCGAAGGCCGGGCTGGTGCCGATAGCGAACGCCAGCACCGATTCCGACCCGTCGGTCTTCTATGTGCTCGAGCCGGATACGGTTGTCGACATGCAGGATGGCAGCCGCCTGAGCGTCGCCGAGCTGGAAAAGATAGCGCCTGACCTGCATTCGGGGATCGAGTACCTGCGCTGCTCCGGATCCTTCCACGATCCGGCGCGTACCAACCGAACCTCACATTCGATCGCGATCGGCCGGTACGGAATTGGCATCTACGATTTCCAGGACGGCGTCACCTACTGCCTGGCAAGCCGCAAGCCGCCTGAGCGCTACGATATCGGCGAAGCCTTGCGGCGGCTCAGCGCAGTGCGTCTCAGCGCGGCGCGGGATGGGGCCAAGGCCGACTACGGCGATGAGGATGCCGACGCCCAGGCCAGTCTAGGCGAGGCCGAGGGCGAGGCAGGCCGTGGCGATAAGCAGGCCGACGCGCAGGCTGAACCGTCACCGCCGCCGGAACGGCGGGCACGGCCGTTATCATCGGTGCCGGTCGACGGAGATTTCTAGCGTATCACACGTTCGCGGGGTCGTATGGCTCGTCGAGGAAATGGCGTTTTGCCGGTCGGCCTTTCACGGCCGTGGCGGTGTCATGCCGATCTACACCGGCAGCGACGACGCACTGGTCGTGGTGGCCTCCATGAAGATGGAGATGAGGCCGTACGATCGGATCGAGGTCAGCAGCCACGGCACGGTCAAGCGCATTTCGCCGGTCGACACGTGGCTGGCGCTGCCGGAGAAGGTCAGCGTGGCCGGGCGGCGGCTGCGTCCAGACCTGCCGCGCCCGCTGTTCGAGGAGGCAGGTGGGCTTTATGTGAACCGGTACGCACCCCCGGCGCATCCGGTTCAGGGCGGCCAGACCAAGACCTTCGACATCTTCCTGGGGCGGCTGGTCCCTAACCAGATCGAGCGCGATTGGCTAATGCAATGGCTCGCGCACAAGATACGTGTGCCCTGGGTGCCGATGGTGGCGACGATCATGGTCGCCGAGGAATTCGGCAGCGGCCGCGGCACATTGGGCGAGATCCTGGCACTCATCCTGGGCGAGCAGTTCTTCAAGGAGTGCGAGTTCTCGATGTTGACTGGTTCGTCAGCGGCGGCGCGCTTCAACTCGATGTTTGCTGAATCGCTTTTCGTGATCGTCAACGAGGCGGCCGAAGAGGAAGGGCACAAGTTCTCTGTACGGCGCACGGCCTATGAAGTGCTGAAGGGTGTCGTCGATCCAAACGGCTCGGCGTTGCGGCGATTCGAAGCGAAGAACCAGGACGCCTGGATGCAGCGTGCCTTCATGTCGCTGCTAATCGCCACCAATCACCCCGACGCCGTCAAATTGCCGAAAGGTGATCGCCGCTTCGCGGTCATCACAAACGGGCCGAAGATGACGCCCGAGCAGCGGGCCGCTATCCGGGCCTGGATGGCGGTACCGGAGAACATCGGCGCGCTTTACCGTATGCTGGCGGCATTGCCTGTGGCAGACAGTCTTCGATCCCTACATGCCGCCAATGTTCGAAGCCAAGCAGGAGATGATTGCGCTGGCGCGCACCGAGCTGGACGAAGCTTGGGACATCGCGATCGACGAGATTAAAGGACGTTTGTTCACGACAACGCAGATCCTCAACGCGATGCGCAAAGTCGGCACTTTGGCCGGCACGGAATGGCAAAAAACGGCGCGCCGTCTCGTACCGGTGCGGGCATTTCGGCTGCGAGATCGCGGAGCAAAAGAATGGCGTATCGTCTATCGAAAACGCCAGGAGATCCTCTACGCCAAAACACAGGCGGACAAGGCAGCGTTTGCCGAAGCGTCGCTCGACGTCCTCATCGCCGAACTCGATATCACCCAAGTGGGGCTATCGTCGACCGAACCGGAGAGCAAGGCCGCGGCTGCTGTTCAACAGCTCGTCGAGCAACTGTCGGGGTAGCACGTTCCGGCGCCTAAGCTACGTTCAGCCCCGCCTTGCGTGCGCCTTCGATAAAATGCTCCGTGACCTCCCTGCGCCGGCGAGTACAATAGCGCAAAAGGAATGCGCGCCACGCGACCGAATCTTCACCGGGAAACGAGGACAACTCCTCTTGGGCACGTTGGAGGTACTTGCGAAGATTTCCGCGCGCGTCCTCCTCTTGACCGAGAGTAGGCTTGGCAAATCGCCCTTTCCAGAAACATGTCCGTCGGTGGATCCGTGACCTTGGCGAAGGAATCCAACGCGTCTTGGTAGCGCTTGGCGTCCAAATAGGCCTGCCCAAGCGTCCACAACTCCCAGCCTCCCATCAAGGGATTGAGCCGGCGCGCGCGCTTGATCATTTCGATTGCGCGTTCTGGATCGCAGTTGACGATGGCAACCCAACCGCGCGGTCATGACGATGTTGACATGATTCGGATTGAGACTTAGCGCAACGCCCATTTCGTGCTCAGCGTGGTCGAATTCGCTGTACCTCAGCAGCACGTAGGCCAGACTGGCGTGCGCGTAGCCATCCGAATCATCGAGTGCGACTGCCCGTTTCGCCGCTGCCAGGGCCTCGGCGAGCACAGCGTCGGGATCATCCGTCCAGCCTTCCTCGAATTCGCCCGTTCGGACGAAGGCCAAACTGGCATGTGCCAAGGCGAAATTCGGATCGATTTCAGTCGCCTGTCTGAGAAGCCTGGCCGCGGTTTTGCTTGCCGCGGCCGTATAGGCGGTTCGATAGGGACGAGCCTGCAGCACGAGGTCGTAGGCGGTCGCCGAGTGCGATGGGCGCGATCGGGCATGGAGAGCGCGCGCTCCTTTGATACCTTCGGCAATGCGCGCGACCACAGCCTCCGTCACTTCGTCCTGGATTGCGAATATGTCATCGAGACCCCGGTCATACCGCTCGGCCCAAATATGCGCGGCGGATGTTGCATCGATCAGCTGCACGGTGACCCGGACGCGATTGCCGATTTTGCGGACGCTGCCCTCGACGACATATTTCACTCCGAGCTCGCGACCCACGTCCTCGATCTTTGGCGACAGACCCTTGTAGCGGAACGAAGAGTTTCGTGCGATAACAGTGAACTCGTGAAACCGACTGAGCTCGGTGATGATGTCTTCGGTAATGCCGTCGGAGAAATACTCCTGATCGGGATCGCCCGACATGTTGGTGAAGGGCAGCACGGCGATGGAAGGCTTGTCTGGTAGCGGCAGCGCGTCTGCCGCCCGTGACTCCACAAGAGCGGCGCTTGTCGAGCGAACGCGAAAGGCACGTACCGGCTCCGCGATGTTGTGGAACCGCTGCTCACCGAGGTCATCGTAGGCGCAGACGAGCTTGCCTTTTACTTGATCATAGATGTTGCGCCCGATGCAGATGCTGCCGGGCTCCGCGAGCTTCTCCAGCCGCGCGGCAATGTTCACTCCGTCGCCATGGATCGTGCCGTCGCCGGGAATCACATCGCCCAGATTGACGCCAATACGGAAGACCATGCGCTTGTCTTCCGGCAAGCTGGCGTTCCGTTCGGCAAGCCCCGCCTGTACCTCGATCGCGCATAGCACCGCATTGACCGCACTGGCGAACTCGACCAGCAGGCTGTCGCCGGCGGAGCCAACGATGCGGCCATGAAACTGCGAAATCTTGGGCTCGATCACCTCGGCGCGAAGGCTCTTGAGGCGGCCAAGCGTGCCCAACTCGTCGGCCGCCATCAGCCGAGAATACCCAGCCACGTCGGCGGCCATGATCGCCGCAAGCCTACGTTGTTCTTCCTGCAAGGGCAGACCTCCCAATACGGGAGCACTATAGCTCAATGGACGGGAAGGGCGAGCGCCCTTCGCGATGGGACGAAAAAGGAGGTCCGCGGCTGCGACTTCTATACGTTCAAGCACGGCAAGGTGATCAGCAAAGACTCGCACTCCCTAGAAACATGGGGGTCACAGCAGAAACATGGGGCGGTCCCGGCGACACACACGTTGGACAAACCTGAGCCTAATATGAATCTGGAAAAGCGTGGAGTAGTGCCACGACGATGGGCAGTGGATAGTGCTCCTCCACGAAGCGCTGACCGGCCGAACTTCGGCCGCCGTCCTTTTTTTGTTTACGAGGCATCGAACGCAACCCGCCGATAGGAGGCCGACATGGGCAAGGGAAAAGCACTCGTCGTTGAGCTTGGGCCGCAAGCACCCAAACGACCAGTTCCGATATCGGACATCAATGGCAAGGCGAACGCGAATTTTGCGAAACAAAAGGCGGGGGCATTCCACCAGGCTCTGAAGACGATTACTCCAGATCAAACGGCCATCCGCTTCACTCCAATGTGGCATATCGGTGCCGATGTCTATGCAGCAATCTGCGAGGATTGGTCGAATGCTGCTCGCAACGTGTTCATGTACGAGCTTGGAAAAAAGTTCGGTGGCGTCTCGGCCTTCGCCCAAATGACCGCAGGGGACAATCTACCGACCCTCAAAATGCTCGGCATAGATGACCTGCCGTTCACCGTTAGCTCGGCGGGTGACCTTGCAAAGATCCACTGGGTGAACGCGAACAGTAACCTGCCCAAGCCGTACAATGTCAGTTGGCAACCCACCGACGCGGTGATCGTTGTTCCGTTGAGCGATCCGATCTTGAAGCAAGGTTTTACCATCGTCTATCAGATGCAAGCAATGCACGAGGAGGGGACATCAAAGGGCGTTGAAAACTACGTGGACGTTTATGTATCCGCTGAGGGCAAATTTCCAGGGATTCCACTTATCAAGGACGTTCTTTCAATCGACATTCGAGCTGGGGTGAAGAAAGGGTCTAAGAAATACACAAAGGTTGAAGTCAAAGACGCTACTCGCAGTGGTCCGCAAGTCTCAAAGACTTATACGCTCCAGGAAGTGACGAGAAACTCGGTTATTGTGGTTTCGCGACCAGATTTTTCGGCCGGCTGGGACTATCTCACCGTCGAGAAGGGCTGGAGGATCGTGCCAAAGGCGGACGAGGGCGGAAAGACGTTGGGCCCCTTCTGGCCCTGGTATCGCCTGGACGGTAGAGAGGCAGTGTCCGGCTCTGCTGTCAACAGTGCCATTGGAGCATTGAACGAAACGCTCGAGGCAGCAGCGATCGAACTCGCCCGGCTGCTGCCACGTCTCAAATAGACCCCTAGTCAGCTTTCTCGCGATGTTTTTCGATGGCTTGACTCTGCCAGTTCGATGCGTCGATCGCTTATGCATCGCAACTGAAATCGAAAGATTTTAACTTGGCAGATTAGGTGTTTAGTCTCGGCATTTCCTGGATCGGATTTAAGGTGAAGCAATTCGGCTCTGATGTCCAGATTTTGCAGATGTATTCGTAGGATGTGAGTCCCTTGAGAGTTGGCGCCGGTTCGCGTTGCCAGAGCGTTTGTTGCTACCTTTCGAACTATCACCTGTGCTGTGGAACGATCACAGACGACGCAATTCCGCGAATTTGGTTCCGAAACGTTCCAAAATCCGGATTTGGCTCTTAGCGTCGGTTTTGGAATGAACGCTCTTCGGTCGCTAACGGGTCAAGGGTTGCCGTTTTGCCAAGTAAGCACAGCGAACTAACGTTTGCGACTGTTGCGTCTGGCGTGGGTTAATCACCTATTTTAAAGTGCGGGCTCGCTGCGTTGGATCGAATGACAGTACGAACCCGTTGGCGCGGCAGGCACCACCAATGTTTGTATAGGAAGGACCGCCATGCGCCAGGAAGCACGTTCTGCCGTGTGCAAACGCGGCCTATGCGGTCATTTCGGCGACAAGAGGGACCTGGCCTTCCCGCGCTAGCCGTCGCTGAGCCCACTCAGCATTCGCATCTTGCCGCCGGCCACCGAAGCCATCTGAGCCTGCTGGCAGACTAACATGCGATCAACCCGAAGGAGATTACCATGAAGGCACTGTGGAACGGAGCAACAGCGAGCGTTTGCCTATCGCTTGTGACCCTGTTCGGTGCGCAAGGCACACGTGCGGACGATGCCACGCTCTTGCAGTCGGATGACCCTTACTACAAGCGGGCCGACCAAGCGCTCAACAAAATCCTCCAGCTTCAGAGAAACACAAACCGGGCCAAGAACGTAATCCTGTTCGTCGGCGACGGTATGGGATTTTCCACCGTCACGGCGACCCGTATCTTTGAAGGTCAGCAACGGGGCGTTGACGGCGAGTTGAACGTGCTCGCTTGGGAGGCATTTCCTTATCTGGCCGCGTCAAAGACCTATTCGCATGACGCGCAGATCACCGATTCCGCGCCGAGCGCGGTTGCCATGACCACAGGCGTCAAGACGCATCAACGACCTGATGGGCCTCGACCACACAGCGAAGCTCGACTCCTGCGAGGACCAGAAGACCAAACACGTCGCCACCTTGTGGGAGATGGCGGAAACGATTGGCATGGCGACGGGTGCAATCACCACAGCGCGGCTCACCCACGCGACGCCCGGCGCTACCTACGCCCATATCGCCAATCGTGATTGGGAAGCAGATGCCAATATGCCGGCCGAGGCTGTCTCCGCCGGTTGCACCGATATTGCGCGGCAGCTTGTCGAGATGAAGTTCGGCGACGGGCTGGAGGTCGCCATGGGCGGCGGGCGCAGCTATTTCTTGCCGGAGAGCGATGGCGGACCCCGAATATCCCGACAACGAAAAGAAAAAAGCCAAGCGCAAGGATGGCAAGGACCTGACCAAGGCGTGGCTCGACCGTTACGGCGACAAAGGAGCCTATGTCTGGAACAAGGAGCAGTTCACCGCGATCGACGCGGCTAAGACCGATCACCTGCTCGGCTTGTTCGAACCGTCGCAAATGCAGTACGAGTACGACCGTGCGGGCGACGAGGCCGGCGAGCCCTCGCTTACCGAAATGGCCGAGAAAGCAATCGACATACTTTCCCGCAACCCGGAAGGTTTTGTGTTGCTGGTCGAGGGCGGGCGGATCGATCATGCAAGCCATGAATTGAACGCATACCGCACGCTCTCCGATGGGGTTGCCATGAACGAAGCAGTGAAAGCGGTACTGCGCAAGGTGAATCTCGACGAGACACTGATCGTGGTGACCGGCGATCACAGCCATACGCTGACCATCTCGGGCTACGCCAAGCGAGGCAACCCAATCCTAGGCATCTCAATCGGCGTAGACGACGAGCCGATCTATGGCACCGACGGCAAAACCTACACCACGATCGGCTTCGCCAACGGACCAGGTGGTTACGATAAGCCGCGTGAACGGCCAATGCTGACATCGGAGGAGACGACCAAACCCGACTTTGTGCAGCAATCGCTCGTGCATCTTGGAAGCGAGACGCATGGAGGTGAGGACCTCGGCATCTACGCCATCGGGCCTTGGTCGCATCTCTTCCAGGGGACGGTGGAAGAGAACTACACCTTCCATGTTATGAACTATGCTACGAAGATCGGGGAAAGGCTGAAAGCCAAGAAATAGGCAGCCAATAGTGCGCAGCGAAAGCTTAGCCGGAAGGACGTCTCGCGGCGGCGCCGCTGAGACGGCGCCGCCGGCAAAGAACCGTTTAACACTCGCACTGGCAGGCGATATTTCTGAGGTGTTATAGCATCCGACCGGAGCCCTGAATTAGCAAGGAAACAAACGGTGCCTTGCGGGTGGCGGGGACCAACGCCTACGCCCAATCAGCCACTAGACTGATACAGCGCAATTGCCTGGCCGGCGCAGTATTCAGTTTGTTTAGCTCTCGAACCGAATAACCGCTTACCACCGGCTCGGACATTCGATCTCCGCGTCGCCAGAGCCGCGGTCATTCCAGGTCGTGCGGCCCGCCGACGGGTCGCCGCAAAGCTTGACAGGCTTTCGCGTGATGCGTTCTTCCTCTTCGGGCTGCAAAAGGCGGGCGTCGCGTTTGTTTGCGCGGACATGCCAGACGCGAATGAGCTGACGATCGGCATCATGGCAGTGGTCGCACAGGCAGAGCGGAAGATGATCGCGGAGCGCACCAAGGCAGCGATGCAACGTGCAAAGGCGAACGGAAGAACGTTCGGCAACTTAGAGAGTTTGCCGGAGGCGTCTCGCCTGGGAACCGCAGCGGTGAAGGAGCGGTCGCAGCGGTTGAAAATGAACGCTCTTCCGGTCATTCGGGAGATTCAGTCGCTCGGAGTGACGACGCTTGAAGGGATCGCTGCGAAGTTGAATCAGCGCGGACTGAAGGCTCCCCGTGGAGGTGAGTGGCACAAAACCTCGGTTTCGCGGGTGCTGAAAACCGAGACTTGAAAACGAATGGCCGCCACTTCTGACTTGAACCGAATCTTCGCGGATATTGCCGTACTTGAGGCAGTCATTAACGATGCCAGGGAGGCAGGCGACGAAGAGGCTGCAGAGAAAGCCATGCGACTGCTCGGCGGGCTATGGCAGAGGATCGTCGGGACGCCAAAACTGCTGCGGCAACTAACGGAACCGCTGTCGGAGGCGGAATGGCTACGACGACTCGCATCAAAAACGGAGGCGGAGCAGGCAGAGGCAAAAGCAGTTGCTATGAACTGGGAGGCGCATGACCATGGGCCGGGACATGGGTGATGCACCTAATGGGCTGGTGCCTTAAGCTTTAACGTCCGCTGCTGCCGCGATTTGTCGGTGTCGATGGCCACCCTGAACGGCAGGTTCCACCCCAAGGCAGACTTCCGCGTCCGGTACCGAGCGTTAGATTTTCACCATTAGGGCGTTAGGCATGATCATGTCCGGGTGCGGGTAAGCGCAACTTGCGACCCGACCTCTAGCGCAGCGACCCTAAGCCTGCACGCACATTGTCTATGAACGCCTGCGGTTGCTCCCACGCGAAGTGCCCGCCCTTTGGATGACGTGGTAAAGGAGCAGCCTCGGGTAGGCTTTCTCGACCTTATGGGTTTTGGGCATTTTAGCCGACAAAGGCTGTTGACATTAACCTAGGCCGCGGACCTTCTTGGCGACAGTATTTCAGATTTTTGCGGCTTCGAATAACTCGCTTTTGGATGTTTTGTGGCAAACGGAGGTTGGCCGATGATGGGCTGGTTTCGAAAGTTGCTGCCGCGTGAGGATCGTTTCTTCGATTATTTCGCCGAGCATGCGAACACGCTCGTTCTCGCCTCGAAAGCGCTGCAGAATTTGCTTGCAGGCGAAGACATCGACAAGCAGTGCGACGAGATCAACACGCTCGAGGACAAGGCCGACCGCATTACTGCGGAGGTGCTCTTGTCGGTGCGCCGGAGCTTTATCACGCCGTTCGATCGCGGCGATATCAAGGACCTCATCCAGTCGATGGATGACGCTATCGACATGATGCGCAAGACGGTGAAGACCGTGACGCTGTTCGAGCAACGCGCATTCGATCCGCTGATGCAGCAGATGGGCGGCGTGATCGTCGAGGCGGCGAACCTCACTGCTCAGGCCATACCGCTGCTAAGTCAGGTCAGTGCCAATGCTAAACGACTCAATGAGATCACCGAGGAGGTGATGCGGGTCGAAGGGCGGGCCGACGAACTCTACGAGCAGGGTTTGAAGGAGCTGTTCAAACGGTACGGCCAGTCGAATCCGATGGCCTACATGATCGGCAGCGAGATCTATGGCGAACTGGAAAAGGTGGTCGACCGGTTCGAGGACGTTGCCAATGAGATCAGCGGCATCGTCATCGAGAACGTATAGGTTATGGACGCCACGATCACCTTTCCGCTCCTGGTTGGCCTGGTCGGCGTCGCCCTGTTCTTCGATTTTCTGAACGGGCTTCACGATGCCGCCAATTCCATCGCGACCATCGTTTCGACGCGCGTCCTGCGGCCGCAATATGCGGTGTTCTGGGCGGCGTTCTTCAACTTTATCGCGTTCATGTTCTTCGGGCTGCATGTCGCCGAGACCCTTGGGAAAGGTATCATTTCCGCCGACATCGTCGATCCGCGTGTGGTGTTCGCGGCGCTGGTCGGGGCGATCAGCTGGAACCTGCTCACCTGGATGTTCGGTATTCCGTCCAGCAGTTCTCACGCGCTGGTCGGCGGTCTGGTCGGCGCTGGCGTCGCCAAGGCCGGCACCGGCGCGATCGTCTGGTCGGGCCTGCTAAAGACCTCGGCGGCAATCGTCCTGTCGCCGGCGACCGGTTTCGTGCTTGCGCTGGTGCTGATCCTTGCCGTCTCGTGGATTTTCGTGCGCAATACGCCGTTTCAAGTCGACCGGACGTTCCGCGTCATGCAGTTTGTCTCCGCCTCGCTCTATTCGCTTGGCCATGGCGGCAACGACGCACAGAAAACCATGGGCATCATCGCTGTGCTGCTCTATTCGCAAGGGATGCTCGGCGACGAGTTCTACGTTCCGTTCTGGGTCGTCATATCCTGCCAGCTGATGTTGGCCGTGGGCACGTTGTTCGGTGGCTGGCGCATTGTCCACACGATGGGCTCCAAGATAACGCGGCTGAACCCAATGCAGGGCTTTTGTGCGGAGACCGGTGGCGCGCTGACGCTGTTTGCCGCCACATGGCTGGGCATACCGGTATCGACCACGCACACGATCACTGGCGCCATAATCGGCGTTGGCGCGGCACGGCGGACATCAGCTGTTAGGTGGGGGATAGCCAGCAATATCGTCGTAGCTTGGGTGATCACGATCCCCACAACTGCAGTTGCGGCCGCGATTTGCTACGTTCTGGCAGGCATCGCCTCATAGCGGAGGCCGATTATTCGGCTGCCCGGTTGGCGGGTGAAAATCTCAAGACAAGCGAGACGAGTTCGGGCTCATCAATCAGGGTCGCTGCCTGATCGCGTCGGAGCCATGCGCGCTTTCGTTGGCGACGTTCTTTCCATTCTACGAGTTCGTTCTCCACTCGCAGGGCGTAGACGATCACTCTTACGGGCACAAAGGCATCCTTCACGCGCTTCCAATACCGGTAGGAGCCGATCGGTTTCCGGTCCAACGGTCCGACTACTCCCGCCTCCTGCTTCGCCTCCACTCCCGCGGCATGCTGGTCGGATTTGCCTTTCACGGGCCAGCCCTTTGGAATGAGAAACCGACGGGTATTTCTCGAAGTTACCAAAAGGAGTTCCACCGTCGCATTTCGCTGGCGATATGGTAGTGCTGCGACTTGGCGAAGCCACCGGCCTTTTTGTGCAATTTTCTTCGCCTTCTTGCTCTTCATTCGGAAACCGACATCATCAGTCTTTTGCTTGCAGACAGCGGCGCATTGGAATGGAACTGCCTGTATAAACTGGGGACGACGTACCTACGCTGACTGCTAGATCTGCCAATGCGGTTGGAATTGTCAAATGCGCTTGCCCTCGTCGATTCAGACGCTAATCATTAGTCAACAAAATAAAAGGGAGGAAATCACTGATGAAGAACCTTTATCTCTTTGCTGCAGCGATCGCGGCTGGGACATCCATGAGCACGGTTGCAGAGGCCGACAGCCTGACGCTCTATTGCGCCGCCGACGAAGCCTGGTGCCAACAGATCAAGACCAGTTTCGAGGAAAAGACCGGCATCACGGTCGACATGACGCGAAAGAGTTCCGGCGAGACTTATGCACAGGTGCGCGCTGAAGCCGGAAACCCAAAGGGCGATGTGTGGTGGGGCGGCACAGGCGATCCGCACCTGCAGGCTGCCGAGGAAGACCTGACCGTTGCATATGAATCGCCAATGCGCGGCGAGCTCCACGACTGGGCGATCAAGCAGGCGGAAGCCGCCGGCAACAAGACGGTCGGCGTCTATTCCGGAGCGCTCGGCTTCGGTTACAACAAGGAACTGCTCACCAAGAAGAATTTGCCCGAGCCGAAATGCTGGGCCGACCTGACAAAACCGGAGTACAAGGGCCACGTACAGATGGCCAATCCGAATTCATCGGGCACCGCATACACCATGCTGGCGACGATGGTGCAGCTGATGGGCGAGGACAAGGGCTTTGAATACCTCAAGGCCCTGCACGCCAACATCAACCAATACACAAAGTCTGGCTCTGCGCCGATCAAGGCCGCCGGCCTTGGCGAGACGACGATAGGCGTCGTCTTCATGCATGACGCAGTGTCGCAGACCGCCGCCGGCTTTCCGATCGTGACGGTCGCGCCGTGCGAAGGCACGGGCTACGAAATCGGCTCGATGTCGTTGATCAAGGGCGCTCGCAATCCGGAGGCTGCCAAGCAGTTCTACGATTGGGCACTGAGCGCAGACATGCAGTCGAAGGCCAAGGATGTTAAATCCTTCCAGCTGCCGTCGAACAAGACGGCAACCGTTTCCGAGCTGACGCCTGATCTGTCGACGATCAAGTTGATCAACTACGACTTCAAGAAATACGGCTCCAGCGATGAGCGCAAGCGCCTGCTGCAGAAGTGGGACAGCGAAGTCTCGACGCTGCCCCAGTAATTCATGCGTGCACATGAGGCCCGTGGCGCCTTTCACCCGACCGTTATCCTGTGGATGGCGGTCGGTCTGATCGGCTATCTGCTGCTGCCATGGTACGGTCTGAACAGCAACTTCTTCAGGCTGTCATGGCTGTTCGACGGCTATCCTCTCGATGACGATGTCGCGCCGGCGCTGTTCTTGGTGCTACAGGGCCAAAAGCCTTGGCTTGCGCCGCTTGGACTACTGCTCGCTGCCCCCTTGCTGCTATGGGGTCGCAAGAAGTCGGATCCGTTGTTTGGCTTTCTGCTGATCGCTGTCGGTGGTCTTGGGTTCGCGTATTTCCTGCTTCAGGGTTTTGGCATCGGCCTGAACGGCTTCCAGTGGCACTGGCTGACCGCACTGTTCGGCGAGCTAGATGATCGCCAGTTTGGCATGGGCTGGGGCGCGCTTCTGGTTAGCGGCGCGTTCCTGTTTCTGTTCACGCTGGGTCTTGCAGCGCGCGGCGCGGTTGGAGGCGACGAGTTCGTCGTCGGCTCCATCGGCTTCGTCATCACGGTAGTGGGCATCTTCATCTTCATGCCGATCGCGCAAATGCTGGGCAGCGCGCTTGTCACCCAGGACGGCGACTATTCGCTCGGCGTGTTCTTCTCGAAACTATTCAGCGACCGCCTGTGGGGGCTGAGTTGCCTGGCTGGTGGACCACGCTGCGGCGTCGCCTGGAATTCCCTGTTCCTTGCCGTTCTTGTCGGCGTCATCACCACGGGGCTCGGATTGGTATTCGCACTGGTGGTGACCCGGACCGGTTTCCGTTACGGCGCCTTGCTGCGTGCTCTGACAGTACTGCCGATCATTACGCCGCCTTTCGTCATCGGCTTGGCTATCATTCTGCTTTTCGGCCTGTCGGGCGTGCTTACACAAGGTTTTGCCGGGCTCACGGGCATGCAGCCGACGCGCTGGGTATATGGCCTGCCGGGCCTGCTGATGGCGCAAGTATTGGCCTTCACGCCGATCGCCTTCCTCGTGATGATCGGCGTGGTAGAAGGCGTAAGCCCGTCGATGGAGGAAGCCGCTCAGACGCTGCGCGCCAATCGCTGGCAGACTTTCGTGACGGTTTCACTGCCGCTGATGCGGCCGGGTCTCGCGAACGCCTTCCTGCTCGGCTTCATCGAATCCATGGCGGATTTCGGCAATCCGCTGGTGCTCGGCGGCAATTTCGACGTGCTGTCTACCGAGGTTTTCTTCGCTATTGTCGGCGCTCAATATGATCAGGCACAGGCCGCAATTCTGGCGATCGTCCTCCTGTTCTTTACCCTCGGCGCCTTCTATGCCCAACGCTTCTGGCTGGGCAAGAAGTCCTACACCACAGTTTCGGGCAAGGGCGACGCGGGCGTCCACCCACATTTGCCGCGCGGCTTTCCGCAACTTCGTCTACGGCGTCGCCGGCTTCTGGACTTTGTTCACGCTGCTGATCTACGTGACGATTTTCTACGGTAGCTTCGTTACGCTGTGGGGCGTCGATTTCTCGCTGACCTTCGATCACTATGTGAAGGCATTCTCGATCGGCTGGAACGAGTTCGGTATCCATTGGCGCGGCGCGGCCTGGAGTTCGTTCTGGACGACGATGGAGATAGCATTGATCTCGGCGCCGCTAACTGCGGCGATCGGCCTGCTGACCGCCTATCTGCTCGTGCGGCAGAGCTTTGCCGGCAAGGACGCTTTCGAGTTTGGAACAATGCTGTCGTTTGCCATTCCTGGCACAGTCATCGGCGTCTCCTATGTGATTGCCTTTAACGTTCCGCCAATCGAGCTTACTGGTACCGGCATCATCCTCGTGCTGTCGTTCATCTTCCGCAACATGCCGGTTGGCGTGCGCGCCGGCGTGGCGTCGATGTCGCAGATCGACCGCAGTCTGGACGAGTCTTCTCTGACGCTCGGCGCCAATTCCTGGCAGACTTTCCGCCGGGTCGTGGTGCCGCTACTGCGTCCCGCGATCCTGGCTGCGCTCGTCTATTCCTTCGTGCGCGCCATGACGGCGATCAGCGCCATCATCTTCCTGGTCAGCGCCCGATACGACATGTCGACCAGCTACATTGTCGGCCGCGTCGAGAACAACGAATACGGCATTGCGATCGCCTATTCGTCGGTGCTGATCGCCGTGATGCTGGCGGTGATCGGCTTGATGCAGCTTGCTGTTGGCCGTCAAAATATCGGCCGGCGCGGCACCGAGGCGACCTTTCGCAGTCGCGCACCAATGTCGGCTGACGTCGGCAAAGCGCAGCCGGCAATATCTGGAGGAGGCTGATGGCTGAAATTCGTAGCAATGCGGCCTCGGTGGAGTTCAGGAACGTCACCAAGATCTATGGCAAGAGCAAAACGCCCGCGGTCAATGATATCTCCCTGTCGATCGACGCGGGCAAGCTGGTCACATTGCTCGGGCCGTCGGGCTGCGGAAAGACCACGACGTTGCGCATGATTGCCGGGCTCGAGCTTGCCACAAAGGGTCAGATCATGATTGGCGACGCCGACGTCACGCGGCTGCCGGCGACCGACCGCGACGTCTCGATGGTGTTTCAGTCTTATGCGCTGTTTCCGCATATGACTGTGAGGGAGAACGTCGAATACGGACTGCGCTTTTCAGGCTTCGACAAGAAGGCGCGAGCGGAGAAGGCGAGCGCCGGGCTCGAGCTGGTCGGCCTCAGCGGCTTTGGCGACCGGCTGCCAAGCCAACTCTCCGGTGGCCAGCAGCAGCGTGTCGCGGTGGCCCGCGCGCTGGTGCTGGAGCCGCAGGTCTTGCTCTTCGACGAACCGCTGTCGAACCTTGACGCCAAGCTGCGCCGCCATGTGCGCGAGGAAATTCGAGAAATCCAGCAGAATCTCCGCCTGACGGTTGTTTACGTGACCCACGATCAGGAGGAGGCCCTGGCAGTCTCCGACCGCATCATCGTGATGAACAATGCGCGTTCGCGCAGGATGGCACGCCGCGCGACCTTTACGAGAAGCCGGCCAATGCATTCGTCGCCGATTTCATCGGCGAGGCCAATATCTTCGATTGCGAGGTGACCTCTGTTGAAGGTGATCGGGCCACGGTCCATCTCGGCCCTGTGATGCTTGACCTGGCCGCAAGAGGGCGAGTGCCAGGTCCCGCGAAGCTGGCGGCGCGGCCAAGCCGCATCGACGTCAGGAACGCCGGCTCGCCCGGCACATTGCCCGGCAAGCTGAAGAAGGTCACCTATGTCGGTAGTCACCTGGAGTTCGTCATTGGAACGTCGTTCGGCGATATTTTTGCCGTGTCGCCTGATGTGGACGCGGCTTACGTTCCGGGTCAGGACGTCGGTATCGGCTTTCCTGAACGCGGTCCTGTCTTGATGACCGGCTAGCTTAAGACTCGGCGTGCCACGGCTACAACCCGTAGGCGACGGCGGAAATCTCGCGATCCTCGCGAAGACGCCTTTCCCGCCTGCAAGGGCGATCGTGCCATTGGCAATGACGTCTCCCCGGTTGAAGGGCTCGACGATGCCTCCCGCCTCCTTGATGATCAGCATCGCCGCCAGACAATCCCAAGCATTCATGTGTTCTTCGGTGTAGCCGATCAGCCGGCCCGGCGGCGACATAGGCCAGCATCAGCGCGCCCGAAGCGTTGCGGAAGAACACCCCGCCATCGTCGATGATCTGCTTCACGACCGTCACGGCGTTGCTCGCAGTGGTGCGGTTGTTGAACCCCACGCCCACCGATCCTTCGGTCAGGCTGTTTGCTTTGCTGGCCTCGATCGGGCGGCCGTTGACGAATGCGCCGCCGCCAAGGCGGGCGAAGAACGTCTCGTTCGTCGCCGGTTCATGAACGACACCAACAACGGTCTCGCTGTCCTTGACGCAGGCGATCACCACTGTCCAGGCCGGAATGCCTCGCACGAAGTTGGCAGTTCCGTCGATCGGGTCGATGATCCAGGTAAAGCCGGACGAGCCTCTGATCGCCGCGTGCTCCTCGCCGACGATGCCGTCGTCGGGATATTGTTTTGCCAGTTCGGCACGAACAAAGAGCTCGACCTCTTTGTCGCCATTCGAAACCAGGTCCTGATGTCCCTTGCTCTCGATAGCGGCCTTCCCGCCGTGGTGTTCGGCGTCCGACTACCGCGGGCACTCAGCCCCGCCTTCATCAAACAGGCGCTGCAAGCAAGCGAAGGAAATCGACGGCCTATCCGCAGCCATGCGAGGCCTCATCGCGGCACGGGCTGCCGTGCTTTCGGCTGTCTCGGAAATCGATGCCGACATGAAGAAGATGGCCAAGGCTTCCGGCGTATGCCGCCGGCTGATGACGATCCCCGGCGTCGGCAAGCTTACCGCGCTGGCCTTCGCGGCCGCTGTCGATGATCCCGAACGCTTCCGGCGCTCCCGCGACATCGGCGCCTATCTCGGCCTGGTGCCGCGTCGCTATCAGTCGGGCGAAGTGGACTACACAGGCAGCATCTCAAAATGCGGCGATCGACGCGTGCGAACCCTGCTCTATGAGGCCGCAAACGTCTTGCTGACACGCTACAAGGTCCGCTGAAGCTGAAGGATTGGGCATTGGCCATCGCAGCGAGGTCCACGATGCGAAAGGCGCGGATCGCGCTGGCAAGGCGGCTTGCCATCATCATGCATGCGATGCTGCGGCACGGCACCGAGTTCAGACCGGCGTAGCCGATCGCGACAGACAGGAGACCGAAACCAGCTCCCGAGCGGGAGCGACGCCCGAGGGAGGGCATGGAAGACGGCGCCGATACTGTAGCATGCGGTCGATCTGATCGGCCGACTGCGATTTCAACCAAGCCGCTCCATACCCAGCTGACCCCATCAAGTGCCAAACTGAGCACGCAGAGACACAGGCACCCGAAAGCGTCGATAACGCTCACAACCGAGCCGCCGCCCTTGACCCATTAGAGAACAGTATCGGTCAGGACCTGCCGTAAGACCTCGTCGAAGGAAGGTCCGAGATGGTTGGAATTGGTCTTTCGCGTCGGGTACCAAGCGTCAGATTTTCACCAATAGATACCAAGCGGACCGGTACGCTGCTGCAAGCAAGCAATTGGCGGCCAAGAGCAAGTGACGCCGCGACCGCCTCGATATGTAATTATCGGCACTTTCGCACCAATCACACTTAGCGATGCATTCTTGGCAGTCGCCGATACGGGTTCGAGGCTCTCAGTTCGACGGCGGAAAGCCGCCACCAACCGAAGGTGCTCAGGAGTGCCTCGATCCCGTCGCGCGAAACCGCGCGCCAACCTGCAATGGAGAATAGAGTTGAAGAAGTCCCTGCTTGCTGCGGCCGTCCTTGGCGCGAGTTAGCCGGCGTTTGCCGAATGCGATCCCAACTATGATCCTTGTGTACCCGTCGCCAGCGACGTCGATTGCGCCGGCGGCAGGGGCAATGGTCCCGAATATGTCAATGGGCCGGTTACAGTGACCGGCGACGACGTCTACGACCTTGACCGCGACGGCGACGGCATTGGTTGCGAGTAGGACGCGCGGCGACGAAGCCCATTCTTCTCCTCACGGCCGCCATCGGCGTCGCCGCGAAAGCGCATCCAAGAAGCAGGGGAATGACGGCTTCTACCCTGATTGAGACGTCCATGACGATCCGGGGCAATGTCAGCCTCGGGGTCAAAATCAGACATTGCGAGAAACCCCACCCGAGCTAAGATTACGTGTCGTCCGAACTGGTTAACAGCCCTATGGCAAGAGAATTGGAAGGCAAGGTAGCCGCCGTTACCGGGGCTGCGTCTGGAATCGGGCTGGCTAGCGCTGAGGCGATGCTGGCTGCAGGAGCGCGCGTGGTCATGATCGACCGCGACGAGGAAGCGCTTAAGGCCCTCGGCAACAAACACGGCGACGCAGTTATTCCGTTAGTGATCGATCTGCTTGACAGGAAGGAGTGTGCCACGCTGCTGCCGAGAGTACTGGAGAAGGCCGGTCAGCTTGACATCCTGCACGCGAATGCGGGTACGTACGTAGGCGGAGACCTGGTCGATGCCGACACCGGGGCTATTGACCGAATGTTGAACTTGAATGTCAACGTCGTGATGAAGAACGTTCACGACGTGCTGCCTCACATGATCGACCGGCGGACAGGCGATATCATCGTAACAAGTTCTTTGGCGGCCCATTTTCCGACCCCTTGGGAGCCCGTCTACGCATCCTCCAAGTGGGCGATCAACTGCTTTGTTCAGACGGTGCGGCGGCAGGTCTTCAAGTACGGCATTCGCGTGGGCTCAATCTCCCCCGGTCCAGTTATCACCGCACTCCTCTTGGACTGGCCGGCTGACAGGCTGAAGGAAGCTAGGGAGTCGGGAAGTCTGCTGGAGGCTAGCGAAGTGGCGAACGTAGTAATTTTCATGCTGACGCGGCCACGCGGAATGACAATACGAGACGTGGTTATGCTGCCCACCAATTTCGATCTCTAGGATGGGGACTTCGGCGGCGGTCCAATATGTCTAGTCTGACTTTCTCCTGCGTCAGATGCCCTTCAGAATGATTTGTGCGGAATGGCATTCTGGCCTCCGATTGCACTGGTGAGCGCCATATCTTTCTCCCTGCATCTGTATCGGGCTCTTGGCGGGAGCCATGCGCTCACCAGGGAGGATAAGCTCGTAACAGAGCTTCCGCCGCTTCTTGCGCTCGCGCCGCTCCCTCTCGCGCTGCGCGCCCGACTTCGCCATCAGCGGCATGCTCCCGGTCGGAACCATGAAGACCGGCGCGAGTTCGTCTCTGAACCAACGAGGAGTAAAAGCCATGACGTCGAAAGGCGAAGCCACACTTCCCGCAGGGCCGAAAGCGCGAGCCCGTGCAAACGAGAAGAAGCCGGAGCAACCGGTCCGTGACGTCCGGGACGCACCAGCACCGAATCCGGGGCAGAAGCAGCTGAAGACGCCAGAACCGAAGAAGGGGCGTGCCTGACGGCTTCATGGCCAGAACCCCGCCACAATGCCGGCCAGGAACACGAGCGCGGCTGCGGCGAGCGCATGCTCGACGACGGTCGCCACCCGCGCCAGCCGCTTCCGGCTCGCCAGGCGGCGAAGCAGCAGGTAGCGCCGCCGCAGGTCGCCTGCCTGCCCGGCGATCTCATTCGTCATCTTCGTCGTCCTCATCTTCGGGTTCATCGCCGGAAATGTCGCCGCCCATTACGTCGAGCAGCGCGACGTCCCAGGGCAGCTCCGGGCGTTCTTCTAGCCGCCGCCGCAATCGCTGCTCCAGGTCGTCGGGCAAGGTGATCTCGGCCGCTGTCTTCGAGACTTCACGGATGGCCTTCTGCATCTCGGCGATCATCGCCGCACGCTTGCCGGCCAGCTCCAGCGTCTCCCTGTCCGGCACGATCTTGCGGATGCCGTTCTCGGTGAGCTTGCGCTCGAGGAAGTCGACGAACTCGGGCGAGGTCATCGCGTTGAGCTCGACGCGCTGCTGCTGCCTCAGCAGGAAGTCGATTTCCTCGGCGGTGGCGCCGTAACGCCGCAGCGTCTCGGCCTTGGCATTGAGATCCTCACGCTCGTTGAAGAACACATCCTCCGCCTCCAGACCGTCGATATCGGCGAGCCGCGAAGGCCAAGATCGATCACGTTGAACGTGCGGCTGAACTGGAAGCGCCGCGTCGATTCCTGCAGCGTGCCGGCGATGGTGAAGCCGGAGACGTCGAAGTCGTGCAGGACCAGCAGCGGGATGTCGTGGTCGGCACAGAGTTCCTCGATCAGCTGCCGAGCCGCGGTGACCGACATGCCCTTGGTCGACATGATGGCGATGTCGAAGCGCTCGGCGATCCGCGCCGCATCGAGCAGCGGCTTGAAGCCCTCCTTCTCGATGAACAGGATCGCGCCGAAGCGATTCTTCGGGCCAGCTGGTCGGGAAGCGGCGGCTGAGCACGATCTGCGGAATTTCGTCGGGATCGCTCGGTATCGACGCCGGCGAGATAGTTCCTGACCTGCAGCGTGCCGATCGGCACCGGGCGCTTGCCGTGCGGCTCGAAGTAGGTGCCGCGCGCGTCATAGACGACGTCCCAGTCGAGGCCATGTTCTCTCGATGTAGTCGGGCAGCAGGGTCTGCGAGAAATAGTTGTAGGCGACCGGCTTGCCGGTGATGTCCTGCAGACGGCTGCCGCGCCGCATAGTAGATCTGGCGCGCCGAGGCCGGATACCTGCCGTCGCCCGAGGCCTTCGCCCAGGCGGCGGGCAGCACCTGCTCGGCAGCTTCGTTCAGGTTGATCGAGCGAACGCGCGTCATCGACATAGCGGCGGTTGGCGCGCGCCGAGGCGGCACGCTCCTCGGCCTTGCGCTGCTTCGCCCATTTGTCGGTGACGCCCTCGACGGCGTCGATGAGCGACTGCGGCCTTCATGACCGCACCGCCACCGCCGACTTGCCGCGGTCGAGGTATTCGACGCGCGGGCAGGCGACATGCAGGACGAAGATCACCGGCTCGTCGCGGCCGACGCGCTGGCGCTCGAGGATGGAGTCGAGGCTCTGGCCGTAGCCGCCGAGCTGCGCGGAACGGATTGATGATGCCGGGCGACCAGTTGACGCCGGTGACTCAGCCGCCGCGTGTCTCTCGCCTGCCGCCGCCGGATCCGGCGATCGGTGTAATCTTCACCGGTCGCAGGAGGTCCTCGTCGTCCGTCGCCATCATCGTCAGGCATCCGGATCGCCGCGCCAGGCGAAGGCGGTCTCGACCAGGTAGGGGATGCCGTCGTCGTCCATGTCCTCGATCCTTGCGATAGTCGAAGCTCTCCATCTCGCAGCCGAGCTCGCGGAAGCGTTGCTCGAAATGGTCGCGGCCGATGATGCCGAGCTGCGTCGGCTTCACCGGCTTCGAGTTGCGCCTGCATTGCCGCGAGCACGCCGGCAGTGAGCGTCGGGATCGATGGCGTTGCCAGCGACAAGGCTCGACAGCGGCGCGCGCGCCAGGCCGAGCGCCTCGAGCACCGCCTTCTGCTTGGCCGTCCCGGACAGGCCGCGGAACTCGGCGACGAACTCGCGCACGGTGCGGTCGCGCTTGCGTCGGCGTCATGCGCCACATAGGCGGCAACCAGCCGCTGCTGAACCGCGCCGGCGTGTACCAGTGCGGCGAGGTCGGATCGGACGGCTTCCATTTCGTCCAGCCGGGAGTCGTCGCCGCGGTCCGTCTTGACGTCGCCGCACCAGTCGACCGGAAAGCGTCAGGTGCGGGTTGAGCCAGGCATAGTCGTCGGCGATTTGTAAAAACCGCGTCTTCGGACTGGTCGAGGATTGAGCATGCTAAATCCGGCCACTGGACCATGATTTCGGTGCCGTTCTTCCGGTCGGCCGGCTCGATCACTGTAGCCGATCGCCGGCGCCTGCCGGATCTGGTCGACGGCGAAATCGATGCTGGTGGCGCTTGCCTTGCGCATCGATCTCGACGATGCCGAGCTGGCCCGCCCGACAGCACGAACGGCATCGCGAGGATGGTCTTCAGCGCATTGCCCTGCGCGCCGCGCGTCGGCGACACATAGGCCTCGCGCGAACGAGACGCGGACGAGAAGTCGAGGATCGACTTGACCGTCTTCGCCGGCAGGCCGGGCCCGTTGTCGGCGATCGTGATGCCGGTCGTCATCGACGCGGACCGCGATCTCGGGCGCGATGCCGGCCTCCTCGCAGGCGTCGAGCGCGTTGTCGAAGAGCTTCCTTGACGATGACCAGCGGCCATTCGTGCACGGCATGGCCGGTCTGCGCCTGCAATTCCTTCTCGGAGCAGAAGTCGAGCAAGCGCGACGTCGTGAAGGTGGTGCGATCGAGGCGAGCGACCGGGCGTTTTGCCGGCGGCTGCCCGGCCGTCGGGATTTGTTCCCACGTTCCCTCATTTCCCACCTGTTTCCCTATATTTACCTCTTTCATCTCAACCCCTTTTCACCCTGTTTTTAGTAGGAACAGTGGGAACACAGGCTCACAAACTTTCGGCTTCGGAAGCGCCGTCGAATCCGTCCGCCGCGGGCGGCGTCCGGTATGACCAGCGCGGCTTGCCGGTGGTCTCGTCTCGCCGTTTTTTCCGCTCGCAACCCAGTTGCCGCAGCATGGCGCCGACGCGCATTTCATGGCCGCGGTCGCGGCGGCCGACGTCGATATCCAGGTGTTTCAGTGCGTCGGCGGTGGTGATCCACTCGTCCGGCAAGCGGCTGTTGACGAAGCGGACGATGTCGTCGAACCAGGGATCCTGTCCAAGCCGTCCGTCCTGCTGCTCGGCGGCAATTTTCTCGACATCGTCGGCCAGCCACCATTTTTCCTTGTTGCGCCAGGCGCCGAAGGCCTCGGCCCACAATTGGTCGACGATCGGCCGGACATCGACGAGCCGGATGGTGGTCACCTGGACAGGCCAGAAACGCCGGTTGCCGGTGGAATCGTGCAAGTAGATGTCGGCGTTGGTGCTGCCGACGAAAATGTTCTGCCGCGGCACGGCGACATCAGAGCGGCCATAGGGCGGCCGAAAGCGGTCGATCTGGCAACTCAGGTAGTCCTTGACGCTCTCGATCTCGGAGCGGCGGAACTGCGCTATCTCGGAAAGCTCGACGATCCACACGCCGGCCAGGTGCTGGCGAGCGTCCTTCGAGGCCAGGTCGTGCGGTAGGCTGTCGGAAAACCACTCATCGCGGACGGCCACCGCGCGCAGCAGGCTTGACTTCAACGCGCCCTGGCTGCCTTCCAGGATGAGCGTCGAATCCACTTTGCAGCCGGGCTGCATGATGCGGGCGACGGCGGAAATGAAAAAGCAGCGCGTCACCGCTTGCAGATAGCGCTGGTGGTCGCGCCTTTCCTCGACGGAATCGCCTTCGATGACGGCACCGCAGAGATCGAGGAGGAACTGGTCGAGCCGTTTCACGCCATCCCATGTCAGCGACTGCAGGTAGGTCTGGACGGGATGAAACGGGTTCGAACGCGCTTCTAATTCGATTACGTCACGAACGAGGCCGCGACCGACGCGCGGAAAACCACGATGATTTAGATGCTCGATAAGCGCCGTGTCGTCGGCATCCTGCCAGGGACGCGGTTCGAAACATTTCGGCGAACGCAGACGCGGGCGCGGAATTGGACGTAGCATCATGACGGCCTGCGCAAATTCGTCGAAACCAACGAGGCCCTTCGTTGCAGCATGATGCTGGAGTTCGGTGCGAAGCGAGAGCGGGTTGGCGATACGGGAACGGCTCGGCTCGTCGTCGCGCGGACGGAGATGAACGACGTTGTCATCATCTTCCGTCATGGGCGCACCGCGTCGGCGAAATCGGATCCGGGTTTCGGCGTCCATCGGATGAACACTTCACGGCCTGCGCGCTGCCACCGCTCAGCGCAGGTTTGCGCGGCGTCCAAGCCGGTTTGGTCGTGATCGGCAAAAATCGTCGGCGCCTCGATGCCGCCGAGCACCGGGAATGTCTTGAGTGTTCCCGCAGTGGTGCACGCCCAAATTGGCACCCAGCCTGATTGAAGGATCGCAAGTCCGGTTTCCACACCTTCGGCGATGCCGAGGCCGAGCGTCACATCTTCGTCGTGGCTGAGCTTGACGCATTGCCCGAGAACGGCGCCCAACATCTGCTTGCCGAGATTGCCGGATCCGTCTTCCTGCAGCGCGGTGCGATGAACCGCCGTCGGCATCGCATCCGGCTCGTGGTCGTGCACGATCGGCGAGTAGCGGCAAAGCATAGCCGGTTGAAAGACGCGCTCGCCGTGTTCGCCGCGAAAGGGGCAATGCTCATGATAACGGACGACTCGACCTGCGATGCTTTCAGGTAGGAACAGCCCACGGCCTTCCAAGTATCTCGCGACCAGCGTTCCGGCTGGATGCACCGCGTCGCGCCAGAGGCGCGCCACGATCTGCCGGGTTGATGCCGCCTCGATCTCGCGGTTGCGCTTTTCGCGGCCGGCAAATTTCGCCTGCGTGGTGCGCTCCTCGCGCGAAACCCATTGCGGCAGGCCGCAGCAGGTGCGGACATGATCCCGGCATTGCTGCCAGCCGTCGCCGGCAAAACTATGTACCAGGAAGTCGTCTGGCGCCGCCGGATCGAGTGTGACCGCAAGCGAGCGATCCTTAGCGGTATGACCCGGCCCCGGACACAATATCTTGCCGGGTCCAGCCACGTCGCCGCCCAGCGCCTTGGCTGCAAACCAGGGGTTCATAGGCGACCCCCTTTCGCCAAATGCCTGATCGCGGAAGTCGCGGCAGCGCCTGGGGAGATCCAGTGGTCAGTTGCGGAGCGTTCGGTTTTGGTGGTAAGAATTTGGCTGTTCACTGCCCTGGAAAGCTTCCCGCCGCAGCTGGTGACAGCCGGCGCGGCGGCTCCGCGTTTGGGGGGTCCGTGGAAGCGGATGACGCGGCCCATTGTCAGGCCTCATCGATACGGTTGAAGACGTCGCTCAGTTCCGGGTTGCCGTCGATCGTCTTCGCGATCGCGTGGTAGAGTTCTTGTTGTGCGGCTTCGAAGTCGTCCGTCCAAGGACTGCCGCCGATCGATGCATAGGCAATCTGGGCCACCGCATGTTCGAGCCTCTGTCTGTACGTAAACGTAACCGGCCGGGAATAATGGGAGATAGCCATTTAAGCAGCCTCCCCGCGCACCGCTTTCAACAGCCGCCTGCGCGTGCTGACGTAGCGATCGCCCACTTTGCTGGCATCCAGCAGGCCAGACTGGAGCATGTGAAACGTCGCGCGTTCTGTCCGCTTGATGACTTCGCTGATGTTCCGCGCGCCCCAGACCGGGGCATCCAGATCGACCGTCTCAATTTCGTTTTCCATTTTCGTTTCCTTTCTGGCCACCTGTATTGAGTGTGTGTCACCGGTGTGGCATAGACCCTAGTGGCATTTGTGCGGCATAGTTGTCAACGAAAAATGTGGGGCGTAGGTGGGGCATGTCGAGACAAGACCTTCATTTCCGGCTGAGGATCCCTGAGGAGCTAAAGGCTCGCGTGGAAAAAGCCGCCGCGGAAAAGAACCGCTCAATGACCGCCGAAATCGTCGCGCGGCTGGAACAGTCGTTCAGGGCGGAAGAAATTCAGGCAATGCGGCGACAACTGGTGCGGCACCAGAGGGATGTGAAGGACGAGGTCATCGAAGCCGCGCAGAAAATCCTCGACCTGCTGACGCCTCCGGAGATCTGAATGAGTGTTCGCAAGCGTACCTGGGTGACCGGCCGAGGCGAGGAGCGCACCCGGTGGATCGCGGTTTATGCCGACGCCAAGGGCGTGCGCCGGCAGAAGAGCTTTGCCCGGAAGAAGGACGCAGACCGGTTCGCGGCCAAGGCCACGGTCGAGGTCAGGGAGGGAGTGCACGTTGCCGATTCCGACAGCGCCACGATAAGTCAGGCGGGTGCGCTGTGGATTGCCAGCGGTGAATTCCGCCGGGCTTGAAAGGTCTACGATCGTGCAGCGCAAGCGGCACCTCGAACTTCATATCGAGGTGCTGATCGGAACGATCTTGCTTTCCCGGCTTTCAGTGCCGGCTATTCGCGCATTTGAGGACAGGTTGCGGTCGGAGGGCAGATCCACGGTGATGGTCAAGAAGGTGGTGGGGTCGCTCGGGTCGATCATATCGGACGCGCAGGAACGTGGCCTCATCAACCGCAACCCTGTGAAGGACATTCGTGGAACCCGGCGCCGCGGCGCCGAGAAACAGGCAGAGAGGCGCCACAAGGGCCGTTTGACCGTCGGCGTCGATATTCCCACCAGAGACGAGGTGAAAGCGCTTGTTGCCGTCCTGGCGGGTCGCTGGCGCCCTCTCTTGCTTACGGCGGTCTTTTCAGGCTTGCGGGCCAGTGAGCTTCGCGGCCTGCGGTGGCAGGATATCGACCTTGAAGCCCGCTCCATCAGCGTTCACCAACGTGCTGACGAGTTCCGTGAGATCGGTCCGCCAAAGTCGAGCGCGGCCAGGCGAACCGTTCCCATCCCACCACTGGTCGTCAATACGCTGAAGGAGTGGAAGCTGGCCTGCCCGAGGGGAGAGTTAGGACTGGCGTTTCCGAACGGACGTGGCTTGATCGAATCGCATGCGAACATAGTGAACCGCGGCCTGAAGCCGGCGATGGTTGCTGCCGGGATCGCGATCGACGGGAAGGCGAAATACACTGGCCTTCATGCGCTCAGGCATTTCTATGCAAGTTGGATGATCAACCGTAAGGAAGACGGCGGGCTGGGTCTGCCACTTAAGGTCGTCCAGGAAAGGCTCGGCCATAGCTCGATCGTGATGAGCGCTGACGTCTACGGTCACTTGTTTCCAAAGAGCGACGACACCGAGGAAATGGCGGCTGCGGAGCGTTCGCTTCTGACGTGAGTGCGACATGACTGCGACATGCAGCCAATTTCCTAAATGAAATCAAAGCAAGATCAAGGTATCA
>CAWIWT010000029.1:0-46285 GCA_963839725.1 uncultured Alphaproteobacteria bacterium
CCCTCATGCTGTTAACAGCGAACTCGGTGCGGACGGCTACGGCGGCACCCAGACCACCAGCGGTGACAGGGCCGGGGCTTACTGGCTCGATTCGCAGAACTCGCCCGGCGGGATCAATATCTCGCATACTTTCGCGGACCCGACCGGCGGTCAGGCCGTGTTGAGCTTCGACATCGGCAAACAGGCTTTGACGTTCAACGGCCTGCCTTACGCGACCGACCCGAACGCTCACATTGAGTTCCGAGTTGACGGCAATGTGGTGGCTGAGTTCGACGCCAGCGATTTCGCCAACCCGAACGTGATGGAGCATTTCGACGTGCTGATCAATACCGGTGCGGCGAATTCACAGCACGAGTTGTCTCTGGTCGACACGACACCGCGACTAGCTTCACCGGCTTCGCGATCGACAGCATCCAGATCAACGACTGGGTCGTCTGACCTGACAGGATCGGGATCAGGGGAAGTACACCCTATTCCATCCTTTGACCCCGGTGAGGCCGGCTCCTGCCAAAGGAGCCGGCCTTTTTCCTGTGAACAGATTATCAATCGCAACGGATATGCCCGCACGGGACGACTCACGTCGTCCCGCAACCGCAACACGCGAGTACAGGTAATGACAAAAGAACCGCAGCCGCCTGCCCTGCAAGTGGTGATGAAAGAGGCCCGCCGGGCCGTCAAACCACTGATCTGGTTCAGCGCCGGGATCAACGTGCTGATGCTGACCGGGGCGTTCTACATGCTCCAAGTCTACCACCGCGTGCTGTCCAGCCACAGCTTGGAAACGCTGGTGATGCTATCGCTGATGGCGGCGGGCGCACTCATCGCCATGGCGGCGCTGGAGGTGGTGCGGGCACGTTTGCTGGCTACCGTCGGCGCGTGGATGAACGCGCGGCTGGCCCCGGTTCTGTTGACGGCATCCGTCGAACACGCCGCCGCTGCCCCCGGTCAGACGAACGCGCGACCACTGCGCGACCTCGACCAAGTGCGGAGTTTCTTCACCAGCCCGAGCATCTTCCCGATCCTCGACGCGCCGTGGGCACCGCTTTTCTTCGCCGCCATTTTCCTCATGCACCCGTGGCTGGGTTGGTTGGCGCTGGGCGGCGGCGTCGTGTTGTTCGCGTTGGCGCTGCTCAACGAGTACGTCACCCGCAAGCCGCTAGCGGCCGCCGCCGGCGCACAAACGCGGGCTTACGCACAGGCCGAACAAGCGATCCGCAACGCCGAAGTCGTACAGGCAATGGGCATGCTGAAGCCCTTGCTCGAAGGCTGGAAGGCGCAACAGGACGAGGCGAACAGCGGGCAAGTGAGCGCGGCAAACCGGGGCGGGGTCATCTCGGCCATCGCCCGCTGCCACCGGCTCGCCCTCCAGATGGGGGTCCTCGGCCTCGGCGCTTATCTGGTGCTGAAGAACGAGGCTTCACCCGGCGTCATGATCGCCGCATCAATCCTGATGGGTCGGGCTTTGGCCCCGGTCGAGCAAGCTATCGGTACGTGGAAGGCCACGATCGGCGCGCGTGCCGCTTACAAGCGACTTGTCGCCGTCGCCGGCCAGCGGCCGGAAGCCGCGCAAGTCCTGCCGTTGCCGCGTCCGACGGGTAGGTTTGAGGTCGAGAACATCGTGCTGGCCCGGCAGGGCGGCGAGCCGATCTTGAGGGGGATCAATTTCCAACTCAGGCCGGGCGAGACAATGGCGCTGATCGGCCCGAGCGCGGCCGGGAAGACGAGCTTGGCCCGCGTGCTGGCCGGTGCTTGGCGACCGACCGGCGGCCGAGTATTGCTCGACGGCATGAGCGTCGCTGAATGGGCGGCGGAGGACCGGGGTCACTACGTCGGCTACCTGCCGCAGGACATCGAGCTCTTCGCCGGCACCGTGGCCGAGAACATCTGCCGCTTCGCGAAGCTCAACCCGGCGGTCTTCGACAACGTCGTCCGGGCGGCGCAGATGGCGGGCGTCCACGAACTGATCAAGGGCTTGCCGAAGGGCTATACCACCGAGATCGGTGAAGCGGGCGCGATCTTGTCGGGCGGGCAGCGCCAGCGGATCGGCTTGGCACGGGCACTTTACGGCGACCCGGCACTGCTGATCTTGGACGAGCCGAATTCCAACCTCGACCGCGAGGGCGAGGAGGCACTGGTCGCAGCCATCAGCGCGGCCAAGGCAGCGGGGACA
Organism: uncultured Alphaproteobacteria bacterium; assembly: GCA_963839725.1. Classification (GTDB taxonomy): domain Bacteria; phylum Pseudomonadota; class Alphaproteobacteria; order Rhizobiales; family Rhizobiaceae; genus Kumtagia. Next base: position 2,171 of record CAWIWT010000029.1, read on the forward strand.
ACCGTTATCCTGATCGCGCACCGGCCGAACATCATGGAGAAGGTCGACAAGGTGCTATTCCTGAACCGGGGCCAACAGGAATTCTTCGGCCCGCGTGATGCAGTCTTCGCGGAACTTGCTAACCGCGCCCGCAAGGTAAGCCCAGATGCCAAGAATAGCCCGCTGGTGGTCAAAGAAGCCAAGAAGTAGAACTCCAAGAGGTCAAAGAAGCATGAGCCGGTCCCCAGCATTGAACGTCGTCCCGTTACCCGTCGCGCCGCCTTCCCTCTTGGAACCGACACCCCTGCGACTCACGGGCGTGACGCGCACCGGCTTCGCCATCATGTTCTTGTTCTTCGGCGTGGCCGGGGGCTGGGCAGCATTGGCCCCGCTGGACAGCGCGGCAGTCGCACCCGGCGTTATCAAGGTCGCCGGCGACCGCAAACTGATCCAGCACCTTGAGGGCGGGATCATCGCGGAGTTGAACGCCGTCAACGGCGACATCGTCAAGGCGGGCAAGGTGCTTGTCCGGTTGGACAACACGCAAGCGAAGGCGCAGCTTGATCTGGTCCAGAGCCGGATCGCTACGCGGGAAGCACTGGCCGCACGGCTGCGGGCGGAGCGCGACGGCAGCACCGAGATCGCGTTCGCCCCGGAATTACTGGCGAACCAGTCCGCCGCCGCGCGGGACGCGATAGCCGCACAGCGTGACGTGTTCGCGGCGAAGCACCACAACCTGACGGACGAGCGGGAAATCCTCGCCCAGCGCCGTGTCCAGACCGAGGAAGAGATCACCGGGCTGGAGAAACTTATCGCGACCGAGGACAAGCAGATCGCGGCGATCGAGGGTGAAACCAAGGACCTCGAGGCGCTGCTCAAGAAGGGACTCACCACCCGCGAGCGGAACCTGTTGCTCAGACGGCAGCAACGCGAGTTCGAGGGCGAACGCGCGACTAATATCGCCTCCATCGCCCGCGCCAAGAGCGCTTTGGCCGAGATCGACATGCAAATTCTGAACCTCGACACCGTACGGCTGAACGAGGCCGTCGAGGAGTTGAGCAAAGTGGAGGCGGAACTGTTCGACCTCCGCGAGCAGGAGCGCGCCGCTAAGGACGTCCTGACCCGCACCGATATTGCCGCGCCGGTAGACGGCATCGTCATGGACCTGAAAGTCCACACGACCGGCGGCGTAGTGAAACCCGGCGAGACGTTGATGACGGTCGTCCCGCTCGGCCAAACACTGGTGGTCGAGGCCATGGTCAAGCCGGAAGACATCGAGACGATCGCACCCGGCCAGACCGCCCGCGTCAACTTCCCGGCGTTCGCCCGGTATAACTTGCCGCCACTGGACGGCGTCGTGGAAACCGTCTCGGCCGACCGCCTGACGGAGGAACGCAGCGGTGCGCCATATTTCGCCGCGACAGTGTTGATCAACAAGGGCGAACTCGACAAGCTGGAAGGCCGCAAGTTGCTGCCCGGGCATGTCGAGCGAGGCGATGATCAGGACGGGCAGCCGCACGGTATTGGCTTATCTCGCCGAGCCGATTACCCAGAACTTCCGCCGCGTCGCTGCGTGAAAAATAAGATAGCGACCATGTGAACAAATGACGCCTACCCCGCAGGTACTACGGGACACGGGGCGACTACCTACCTACTGAATATACCAAAGCTCAAAACGGAGCGCTCGCTCAATGCCCGCTACCGCCTGCTCCGCTACCGATTTGGATCTTGCCAGCGAAGAGCAGTGCAACTGCGGCGGACAACGCTGATCACGGCGAACGTGTCGCTGAAGCCCAGGATGACTGCCTGACGGTGGACGGTCGCGCCGATCACGGCGTGGTAACCCCGTGAGCCATGAAGTATTGCGTCAGGTGATCGGTCCTGTCGCGCCCGCAATAAGTTGAGCGGCTGTCTCGGCGGGATGGAAGTCTTTACGTCGATTGCGGCATCACTGCCGTTTGAGTGATCGTGGCCGTCGCTTGTGAATTAACCAGCCGTTGACTGCGTCGGCATAATAAATCCGTTTCGCAGCGGCGGCTTACGTTGACCAGTCAGATCTTGGACTGGGTTGATTGGCGACGCTCTTGCCGAAGGATGACGAACGACAGCTCTACCGGGGAGTTAAAAGTGAATAGTTGGAAGGTTTCGCGCCGAGGATTGGTGCTGAGCAGCCTTGCATTGATCGCTGGCGGTTGCGCGTCGGGTGCAAGGCAGGTCGTCGCTTACCCTCTCGCAGGTGGTTCAGGTGGTTTCAGGGTCGATCCCCGCTTCAGGCGGCAGAGCGTGCGGTATGAGGGAACGGAGCGACCGGGAACTATCGTCGTCGATATTTCCGAGCGCTACCTCTACGCCGTCGAGGAAAACGGCTGGGCAACACGTTACGGCGTTGCCGTCGGCGAGGAGGGGCTTACCTTCAAAGGCAAAGCGACTATTGGTGACAAGGCGCAGTGGCCCGCCTGGACCCCCACAGCCAGAATGATAGAGCGCAAGCCTCGCCTTGCACAGTATGCGGACGGCGTTCCTGGCGGGGAGAACAACCCGCTTGGTGCGCGCGCCCTTTATCTGTATCAGGGCGGTCGTGACACGAAGTTCCGTCTGCACGGTACCAACGAGCCGTGGTTGATAGGCTCGGCGGTGTCGAACGGCTGTATTCGCTTGACGAACGACGACATCATCGACCTCTATGACCGAACTCCCGTAGGCACGACGGTGCTGGTTGCATGAAAATTCATCGGGGTTGTTCGCGGTCTGCCGTATGTGACTGGCCAAACGCTTGTGGCCACGCCGTTTGTCCGTGGCAAATCTGTTACCAACTGTGTCTTTCCTGCACTAGGCTGAGATTCAATTCAACCATAGTGCGTCGTAACGTTATCACTGCCCCACCTGAAGAAAGTTTCCTTGATGAGAAAAGTTCTAATCACCGTGATTGCCATCACTAGCGTTGCTTCTCTGAGTGCCTGCGCAGGCGATTGGGTCGGCAAGGGCAAAGGGAAGGCTCCGCCACCGGTGGCTGAACCTGCGCCTGAGCCTGCGCCTGTCTACAAATAGGCACTGACCACTTGCATAAGGGGAATTGCCGGAGGCAGTTCCCCTTATGCCAATTTGGACAGAAGCCCGGCGTTTCGCCGGACCCGAAGACTAGGTATTGCTTCGTGCTGGCCGGAGTTCGGAGATCAGGATGACGCTCGCAAGCGGCTGGCCTTATCGTTGTGCTTTTGCTGGCGCTCGTGTCGGCTGGATGCCAGTCGGAGGATACAAGTGCCAAGCCGCCTTTCGTGTCTGTCGGTTATGGTCTTGGCCCGCTGACCGCCGCGCCGTTGGCAACTCCAGCTGAAGCTGTGGCGGCTGAAACTGTCGCGGCTGAAGTTGTTGCGCCTGAATCAACTCCTCAAGAAAAAAGGACGACCAATACTTCATCGAGTTCCGCTCCCGCTATGCTCTGAGCTATGGCCATTCCTACGTTGTTTTCGGACGTGTGAACGAAGCCGGTGAAATGGTCGATCCCGAAGTTGCTGGTCTTGCCCCAGCGTCAAAGAGCGCCGTTCCTTACGTTCTGGGCCATCTCGTACCGGTACCCTCCGAAACGGGGTGGAGCGACGGTGATCTGGAGGAACCATACAGATCGGCGAGCTGGCGGATCATGCTGAACGAAGCCCAGTATACGAAGGTCGTTGCGAACATACGCAAGCTGCAAGCCAGTTCACCGGTCTGGCAAGCGTCTGTCTACAACTGCAACGCCTTTACTGCGGACATTGCGCGTTCCATGGGCTTCAAGACCCCTCCTATCTGGTTGCGGCCGCAACAATTCATGACCAGGCTTCGAGAGATGAATACGGCTCCTGACGCGGCCGGCGGCGCCACTCACATGGCCTTAGCGGCAGGATAGATCTCCAGCCTTTGCCTAGAGGCGCCATCACTGTCTGCTGAAATTTAAGACTGGATTGGTGTCGCATGGGAAGATGCGCCGGTTGCTCGTCGAGCCGATGCCAGGCATAGTGACCCGGCCGCAGCCACTTGGCGTGGCTCCCAAAACCGTAGCGCTCTCTCGGAACATGCTGGGTTATCTCTTACCCTCGGTTATCGTCCGATCCTGTCGCTTCTTCGTGGCACTGGCTTCCTGGTTGCTGCGTCTGGCCTGCATGGCCTGCTCATGCCCCTGCGCGGACAGGCAGAAGGGTTCTCGACTGCGTCCCTTGGGCTACTCGGAACCGCGTGGGCGGGCGGCTTCGTCACCGGCTGCATCCTAGCCCCTCGGCTTGTCCGCCGGGTCGGGCATGTCCGCGCATTCGGTACATTTGCGGCTTTTGCTGCAATCATCGCGCTGCTGACAGGCTTGATGGTTGACCAGTATGTCTGGATCGTTCTGCGCGCTTGTACCGGCTTCGTCATGGCCGGTGCCTATATGGTCGTCGAGAGTTGGTTGAACGAGAAGGCGACCAATGAGAACCGCGGCACCGTATTCGGCCTCTACATGATCGTCACTTATGCCTCGATCATGGCCGGCCAGATGATCGTCGCCATGGGCGACGTGAGGGATACCTCCCTGTTCATGATCGCCGGGATCTTCTTCTGCTTGGCGTTGGTCCCGACAGCAGTGTCATCGGCAGCGACGCCAAAACCGCTAGAGGATTTCGCTCTCGATCTGAAAGGTCTCTATGCGACTTCCCCGCTCGCCCTGATCGGTTGCTTCCTGATCGGCGTTGCCGGCGGAGCCTGGGGAACGCTTGGAGCCGTCTATGGTGCCCGCATCGGGATCAGCAACGCGGGTATTGCGCTAATGACAAGCGTGGTGGTTGTCGCCGGTGCCGTCCTCCAGTTTCCCGCGGGTCGGCTATCCGACATCACCGACCGCCGCTATGTACTGGCCGTTGGCGCGGCCGGAGCGGCCGCCTTCGCGCTTCTGGTGTTCGTCCTCCAACCGCGGACGGCCGCACTGGTCATCGTTACGACCGCGGCGTACGGTGCCCTGGCCAACACCCTCTATTCGGTCGCAGTGGCACATGCCAACGACCACGCCCGTCCAGAGGAGTTCGTCACGGTGTCGAGCGGTCTCCTGCTGTTCTATGGCTTCGGCACGATGGTCGGGCCGGTGCTGGGAGCCTTGTTGATGGCCGAGATGCGGCCAGAGAGTTTGTTCCTCGCTACCGCTGTCGCCCACGCTCTGCTCGCCGCATACGCGCTGCTGCGCATCAGCCGGCACGCTCCGGTGCCGCAGGCGGCCAAGGAGGCGTTCAGGACACTGCCGGCCGAGCTGGCTGTGACGCCCAAATCGCTGCGGCTCGATCCACGCACCCTGCCGTCCGAACGGTGAAGGAAGCCCTAAGCGGCACCGCTTGCCTTTGCGATTAAAACTCTTCGGGGAAGCCTATACCAAAATGCGGATCTCAAGAATGAGGATGATGCTGAGTATCGGCCGGCCGGCTTCATCGCGGACCTCGATCGAAAGAACGATTCCGAGCCAGTAATGCGGACACCGCTCTATGCCGCTGGTAGCAGACAGGCGCCGAGCTGACTTCCCTCGGGGTTGTCGGCTGGCGAGGTGAAAAAGGAGTGGCATGTGGGGCCCAAACAGTCCGCGCATCCAAGCAAGGTCCGGTGGTGTTCCAATTCGGCCCCACCAGCAGCAACTTATGCGGGTGTTTGGTTCTTCGAGCGACACAACCTAAATATCGACCAGAGAAGCCGGTAGAGAGGGTTTCGAATGTCGGCAGGGACAGCGAACGCGCGTCAGCGCGGCCGACTTCATGGCCTGCGAGCGGCGCCTCGGGGGCCTCGACTTTCGCTCGACCTTCGTACCTTGGGGCGGGAGGTGTGGCAGGGGTAAAAAATCGTGAACCGGATTTGCTCGTCTGATATTGGTGGGTTCAATGATGACATTGCTCAACCGGTGTCAGGTCCTGCAAGTGTCCACGGGCTTATCAGCGATCCGATTTCATGACTACGGCGCGTTCTAGACGAGTGGGATCGTTCATCGCTTACGCAAATCAATGCGCGGAATAACCCGCCGTGGTATAATACGTGAGTGCGGTATAGCCTGATTACCCGCACCCGTCGCGTTGCCCGAGCCTTGCCCATAAGCCCACCGCGCGGCGCGGCCGAACGTATTTGAACCGTTCATACCTTAGTTGGTTCGTGTGCGGCCACGGTTCCCATCCATCTCCGCCGCAAGCAACTCGCGCCGGCCAGCCGATTTCTAGAGGGGCACCGACTCGAACAGTCCCCGCAAAATCGAAGCGCTTCGGCGGAGCGCCGCACGCTCTTGTGCATCGAGTTCAGGATAGAGATCTGCGGTCACCCCTTCGCGCCCCACGACCCGAGGTATTGACAGCGCAACGTCCTAAACCCCCTCCGTGTTCTCAGTAACGATCGAAACGGAGAAAACCGCCTGCTCATCTTGCCTAATCGCGCCGATGAGCCGAGCGAGGCCGGCTGCGATGCCGTAGAAGGTGGATCCCTTTCCCCGGATAATTGTATAGGCGGCATTTCTGGTCCTGTCGTCGATCTCTGCTCGGACTGAGTTCTGTGATCGGGGCTCCGACCTGTGCAGCGAAGGTCGCAATCGGAACCGCTCCTACACGGGCGCAGGACCAAGCCAGCACCTGGCTGTCGCCATGCTCTCCGAGCACATATGCGTGGATGGAGCGAGGCGAGACGCGGAGGTGCGCTCCCAGCAAACTGCGAAACCGCGCTGTATCAAGGATGGTGCCTGATCCAATCACGCGGCGTGCCGGCAGGCCTGAAATCACCTGGGTGATCTGGGTCATTATGTCGACCGGGTTTGATGCGACCAAAAGAATCGCATCGGGACAAACGCGCATGATTTCGCCGATGACATCGCGGAAGATTGCGGCGTTCCGCCCGAGAAGGTCAGTCCTTGTCTCACCGGGGCGCTGCGCGGACCCCGCTGAAATGATGACTATTCCTGCATTTCGAAGCCGGTCGTAATCGCCGCTAGTAATCGACATGCCGGAGGCAAACGGGAGGGCATGGGCGATATCGAGAGCGTGTGCCTCGGCCAAAGCCGAATCCAAATCAACAAGCACAACCTCGCTAGCCACCCCGCGCAGGCCAAGTGCATATGCAGCCGCACTGCCCACCATCCCAGCTCCGACAATGCCGACTTTCATCTTCGTTCCTCCTGCGCGGCTCACAGCCTAGTTCGCGCGGTGCCGCATCCGCTCCTAGGTGGATGTTGCTGAGGATCATCCTGCATTCCAAAGGCCGACATGTTCCGAGGTGCTTCAACAGCATCCATGATGATGCAGGCTTTTCTAAGCGCCGCGGGGTATTATGTTGGGTAGGCCAGCACTGAGGCATGGCGACTGCGACCGGTCTCGATCTCGCGGGAGGAACAGCGATGTTTAGAGTTCTCGCTACTGCGCTTATATGGACAATTGCGACAGCAGTGGCGGTCGCCGCACCAGGCGTGACCACGACCAATGTGAACTTCCGCCTCGGGGCCGGGAACGAACTACCCCGTCCTCCAAACGCTCCCGTCGGGTACGGCCATCGACATCGGAGATTGCGACGATGCGGGCAGCTGGTGCGCGGTGGCAGTCGGGGGAGAGAAAGGATTCGTCAGCGGACAGTATCTGGAGGAGACGGATGATCCACAAGCCTGGCCGCGCACTTACGAGACCGCCAAGGGCCGCATCGTTCTCTATCAGCCGCAGTTTACCGACTGGCGCGACTTCAAGTCTATCGAGGCGTTGGTCGCCGCCGAGTACATCAAGACCCCGGACGCCCAGCCGGCCTTCGGCGTGATCGGTCTGAAGGGTGACACGTCCTACGACGAGGATGCCGAGCAGATCGTGATCACCAACATCACCATCTCTAACCTGAACTTCTCCGGCCTCGGCCGTGATGACCTGAAGGCGCTTTCCGTCGAGACCGGAAAGCTTCTTCCGACCGGCCCGATCACGGTGCCGGAGTTGCGTGTGACGGCAAGCCTGGCCCGGCAGAAGCGCATGACCGACGTGACCGGGCTGAGTGCGCATCCGCCACAGATCTTCGTTTTCACAATCCCGGCGCGCCTCGTCCAGACCGACGGTGCGCCGGGCTATGCTCCGGTCAAGGGGAAGTCCGGACTGTCGTTCCTTGTCAACACGAACTGGGACCTGTTCCGCGTCGAGGGAGATGGTGCCCTCTACCTCCGCGACGACACGCACTGGCTGACAGCCAGCACCATCGAGGGACCTTGGACTCCAGTCAAGTCGCTGCCGCCACTGCTGAAAGAACTGCCAGACGACGGCAATTGGGACGATGCGCGGAAAGCCATCCCGCCTGAACCCTACCCGGATAGCCTTGTCCCGAAGATCGTCACCACCGACCAACCCTCCGAGATGATCCTGTTTGACGGTGAACCCGCGCTTGAGGATGTCCCCGGCACCTCACTGCAATGGGCATCGAATACCGAATCTGACGTCTTCTTCGATAAGGTCGGGAAGACTTGGTACGTGCTTCTGTCCGGCCGCTGGTTCCGCGCCACTGACCTCGACGGACCGTGGACATTCGCAACAGCAGACCTGCCCCCCGACTTTCTCAACATTCCCCAGGACGCGCCCTATTATGCAGTGCGCGCGTCCATTCCCGGGACATCGGAAAGTGCCGAGGCGCGGCTCAGGGCCAGCATTCCGACCACCGCAAGGGTCGAAAAGGGTTCGATCACACCAGTCGTTTCCTATTCGGGCGAACCACAGTTCGAGCCGATCGAGGGCACCGAACTCACCTACGCCGCCAACACCACCGCGACGGTGATCAAGGTCGGTTCGCAATACTTCCTGCTCCAGGACGGCGTCTGGTTTGTCGCCGACAGTCCGCAAGGCCCATGGAGTCTCGCCTCTGAGGTCGCCGAAGCGATCTACGACATCCCGCCCTCGTCGCCACTCTACAACGTGACCTACGTCCACGTTTACGAGGCCGAAGCGGATGCCATCTGGTACGGCTATACGATGGGATACCTGAACTGCTACCTGGCCTGGGAGACCTGCGTCTACGGGACCGGCTGGTACTATCCCCCATATTGGTACGACTTGCCGGACTACGACTACCCCATCTACTATCCGCGCCCCGTCACCTGGGGGATTGGGGCCTATTACAATCCGGTCAGGGGCACTTACGGACGCTATGGCTATGCCTACGGTCCCTATCGCGGAATTGCGGGCGTCCGGGCGTGGAATCCGCAAACGGGTACCTATGCGCGTGCCGGGGCGGCGTGGGGTCCGCGCGGCTCCGCCGGTTTTGTGGCGGCTTACAACCCGCGCACTGACGCCGCTGGATATGTCGCCGGCGGGCGCAATGTTTACGGCGCTTGGAAGTCGGCCGGGGTCAAACGCGGGTCCGAGTGGGCACGGTTGACTGCAGGCAGCGGCGCCGGGGGCGGTTCCACACTGCGGTGGAAGACATCGGAGGGCCAGGGCTTCGTCCATGAGGGGCGGCGCGGCGACATGTATGCTGGCCGCAACGGTCAGGTCTACAGAAGCACTGGCGATGGCTGGGAGGTCTGGAACGGTGGCTGGGAGGACGTTACCGCGCCGCAGCGAGGCGATCTTCTCCAGTCTGGCGAAGGGCTCCGGGATCTCTCGCCGGAGGCTCGTGACCGGCTCCGGGAGCAGGTGGGCGGCGGCGCCGCGGCAGCTGCTCTTGGCAAACGCGTTGCCGACGCGAAATCATCCGCCAGACCGAACCGCGTCCCTCAGGCGACACCGAAGGACGACGCAGCGGTCCCCATCCGCTCAACGGCCGCGCTGTAAACCGGCAGTTGCCGTCCAATCTGAACCTGGATGCGCAGGCGCGGTATCGCGGCAATCAGCGGGAGATTGCGAACCGGCAGTACAATCGGCATGGCAACAGCAGCTATGGCGGCGGCCGCAGCTACAGCGGTGGCAGCTACGGCGGGGGCCGCGGTGGCTATAGCGGAGGCGGCGGCCGCGGCGGTGGTGGTTTTAGCGGTGGCGGCGGCCGCGGTGGTGGTGGCGGACGCGGTGGTGGTGGCCGCCGTTGATCGCGTTCCCAAGGTGTCGAGACCGTTTGCAAGGCGACGATCAGGACATCCTCCGGGTGACCTGCAAGTTTGGGCGCTCTTGTCAACTGCAGCGCTCCGCCTGCGACCCTGTCGGCATTGCATTGAAAAATGCGATAGGCGCCGAGGTAGGCGATCCTGTCCATTGGCATTCCGCTTCAGGAACGAGGTTTACGTGAGCCCGGAGCCATTCAGCCAGATCGGCGATGTGTAGTCCATTCATGCCAAGCGTTGACTTCGCGTGCCAAGAACCGCCGATCATGATTGGGACAAGCAATGCCGCTGTCAAAGAAGATTGCCTCGACGCATTTTTCGACCAAAGCATTGCCAGTCGGCGAGCAGTTCGACGCCTGGCACGAGAGAATCTCGCTACTCTTCGATGTAACGAGCCACGCCGCGCAGCCTGCGGAGGGCTTCTGCGCTTCCGTCGATGCATTCCAAAGTTCGGCAAGATCATGATGGCCGTGTCGGATCTGGACAGCCAATGCTACCACCGGCCCATTTGGCCGCGCAGGCTTGAGAGGGTCCATGTGGAGCTTGGCGACCTAAGCCACCGACGCAAGATTTCCGACATCGCCGCTGACCACGGCTTCTCAACGGCCGATTATTTCTCGCGCGCGTTCCGACAGCATTTCGGCTACACCCCGGTAGAAGTGCGCGGAATGCAGCCACGAAAGCGAGATCGCCCGCCGTATTTAGCTGCACCGCAGTCGGAACTCAGTTTCGACCCAGTGGATTAGGGAACTGGGTGCTTAGATAGCAGCGATGGCGTCTCCATCTGCAGCATCCTGATCTATCCCGTAGCCAAAACCGTGCGAGCGGCATGTTCGGCTGCGGTCGGAGCCGTATTCATCTCTCGAAGCCTGGTCATGAATTGTTGCGGCCGCAAGCCAGATGGCAGGGGTCTTGAAGCCCATGGAACGCGCAATGTCCGCAGTAAAGGCGTTGCAGTTGTAGACAGACGCTTGCCAGACCGGTGAACTGGCTTGCAGCTTGCGTATATCCGCAACGACCTTCGTGTACTGTGCTTCGTTGAGCATGACCCGCCAGCTCGCCGATCTGTATGGTTCCTCCAGATCACCGTCGCTCCACCCCGTTTCGGAGGGTACTGGCACGAGATGGCCCAGAACATAGGGAACGGCGCTCTTTGACGCGGGGAAGACCAGCAACTTCGGGATCGACCATTTCACCGGCTTCGTTCACACGTCCAAAAACAACGTAGGAATGGCCATAGCTCAGGGCATAGCGGGAGCGGAACTCGATGAAGTATTGGTCGTCCTTTTTCTTGAGGAGTTGATTCAGTCGCGACAGTTTCAGCCGCCGACACGGCTTCGGCTGGAGTTGCCAACGGCGCGGCGGTCAGCTGGCCAAGACCATAACCGACGGACACAAAAGGCGGCTTGGGACTTGTACCTCCGACTGGCATCCAGCCGACACGAGCGCCAGCAAAAGCATAAAATAAGGCCAGCCGCCTGCGAACGTCATCCTAATTCCCGAATTCCGGCAGCGCGAATCAATACCTAATTTTCGGGCCCCGCGTAAGGTCGGCCTTCGTTCCTAAGGTTGAAGGGGAACTGCCTCCGGCAATTCCCCTCATGCAAGTGATCAGCGCCTATTTGTAGACAGGCGCAGGCTCAGGTGCAGGTTCAGCCACCGGCGGCGGAGCCTTCCCTTTGCCCTTGCCGACCCAGTCCTCTGCGCAGGCACTCAGAGAAGCAACGCTGAGCAATGGCAATCAGTGTGATCAGAACTTTTCTCATCAGAAAACTCTCTTCAAGAGGGGCAGTCAAGGAGGAACTATGGTTGAGTTCGAACCTCAGCCTAGTGCAGGAAAGACACAGTTGATAACAGATTTGCCAGGGGTGGCGGCGTGGCCACAAGCGTTTGACCATCACATGCGGCAGGTCGTGACAACCCCGCTGAATTTTCAGGCGACCAGCACCGTCGCGCCTACGGGAGTTCGGTCATAGAGGTCGATGATGTCGTCATTCGTCAAGCGAATACAGCCATTCGACACCGCCGTGCCGATCAACCAAGGCTCGTTGGTACCGTGCAGCCGGAACAAAGTGTCACGACCGCCCTGGTAGAGATAAAGGGCGCGTGCACCAAGCGGGTTGGTCTCTCCGCCTGGAACGCCGTTGGCATACTGTGCCAGGCGCGGCTTGCGCTCTATCATTCTGGTGGTGGGCGTCCACGACGGCCATTCCGCCTTGTCACCAATAGTCGCTTTGCCTGTGAAGGTAAGTCCTTGCTCGCCGACGGCAACGCCGTAACGGTTGCCATGCCGTTTTCCTCGACGGCGTAGAGGTAACGCTCGGATATACTGACGACGATGGTTCCTGGTCGCTCCGTACCCTCATACTGCACGCGCTGCCGCCTGAAGCGGGGATCGATCCTGAAACCACCTGAACCACCTGCGAGAGGGTGAAGCGACCTGCCTTGACCCGACGCGCAACCGCCAGTGATCAATGCAAGGCTGCCCAGCACCAGTCCTCGACGCGAAACCTTCCAACTATTCACTTCTGACTCCCCGGTAGAGCTGTCGTTCGTCAACCTTCGGCAAGAGCGCCGAATCCCATCTCAGATCTGACTGGTCAACGTAAGTCGCCTCGCGAAAACGGATTTATATGCCGGCGCAGTCAACGGCTGGTTAATTCACAAGCAGCGTCGCCGACCGATTAACCTTAGGCATCGGCAAAACGGCCGGCCCTTTTTCAAGCGCCATCTGGCACACTTCTTGTCGCACTTGTAACTCCTATCACTAGAGCAAGCACCAGGAGAGAGGAAGGACAAGACCGATGAGAGCGTCGACGTCCTAAGCGAAGGAACGCGTCCGGCGCGGTTGCGGCTGTTCGGCCACAAACCGCCGGACGCAATCGGAACTTACTCAATACGGCCAACCCGATTGGCTCAGAAGCAACTCCGATGTTAACAGGGGGTTTACCTTGCGGAAAAGGGGGGGGATCGACTGCATGTTAAGTCGTTGACGTTGGATACCCCGGCGCTGAGTTCTTGCGCCTTTCGCTAAAAACAACGGAGGGGGCCTGAAACCCGACTGCTAGGGAGCGGTGGCCTCGTTTCTGCACTACCAGAACAATTCGAAAGTTATCGATGCCTGGATCCCCCCGCGTCTGATCGCACACATGGGCGCCAATCTTGGTTCAAAAGCGGCGTTGGCAACTGATTTGACCCTGGTTCAAAGTGGCCTCTGCTGGCTTTGAATTATTGTGCTGCTCCAGTTGTCCGCCGCCAGCAGCAAAATGTGTTTTGTCGACATAGGACCGTCAGACTTCGCGTGAGGGTGAGAATTTTATGTCTCCCACAGATGTGAACGGCTTATCTCCCCGCACGCTGGGGCTTGTCCGCAAAGCTGTTTACGACCCTCGTCTGAGGGGTGGGCGTGAATACCGGTTCGGTTGCGGCGGGCGTTATCGGCTTTATGACCTCTGGGGCGATACGGTGAACCTCGCGAGGCGAACGGAATTTGGGCGGAATACCCGATTCCATTCAGGTGACGCGCCCCGTCTACGACCAGCTTGAGGGCGAGTTCGCCTTTGAGCCGCGCGGCGCCATCGAAGTCATGGGTAACGGAAAGGTAGTAGGCCTGCTTCTTGAGATTGTAGAGCCAGTAGTCTGGCCCGAACTCGCTTGCCAAGACTTTTCCCGGCAAGTTGACAATAATCCTGAAGCCTGCTCCACCACGCCTTCAGCTATGCGTACTGTTTCCGCCATCTTCGTCGGAATGACGGATCCGCTCGGAAAGCGTGCGCTGAGTTATAAAATGGCCGTCGCGCATTCACTGAGAACTCGGTTTCATTCAGCCCAAGCAATGTCGGCGGTAAAAGCAATCGTGAGCCAGCGGTCTCGCCCTTCTTCCCCTATCGCCCTTCCTACCTCGTCCCGTATGCGGTCCCATTCAGCGATGCTCTTTGCGGGCATGTTGTGATCAACGATGAAGTAGATCTCGACCTGTATCGCACGACCGACTCGCGCCACGTATGCCCGGTAAGATAGGAAACCGTGCCGCCTGATGGTCTCGGTTGCTACTTGGTCGACTTGGGTCTTTAGCTCTGTTGGGGCAATGAGGAGAATATCTGACAGCGCTTGTCGAATGGTACCGATGGGGATCGGAATAATTATGAGGCAAACAAGGGCCAACACCGCTGGATCCACATATGGGGAAATCCAAGCAAGTAAAGTGCCCTTCACAACATGGCCGATCACAAACGCAACCAGGAGGGCCAGCGATATGCCTGCCGACATTATCCAGGCCCTCATGTCCAGCGAGATGAAATCGGAATTCAAGACGCGGTTCGACCGCCTCTCGTACCAGGCCATGGCCAGACAGATGACCGACGTCACCGCCGCATAGAGGATGGCGACGTCGAAGCGAAGCTCATGACCTCCCTCCAGAATATTGGCGGTAGCATTGATCAGAGCGTAGATTGCGACGGCCACCAAAAGCGTGCCGTTGAGTAGAAGGACAATCGGCTCCAGATGCCAAAAGCCCATCGTAAAGCGGGCATGAAGTTTCCCGTAACGCCCATCGCCATGAGATGAGCCCATGATCAATCTTGTGGTCCACAGCGATAGACCTGTCATTGCGGCGTCGGCCAGCGAATAGACACCGTCGAATATGATTGAGAATGAGCCCGAAAGCAGCCCGAGCACGATGCCGAGGGAAGCGACGACGAAAGTCGCGGCGATCGAAATGCGAAGAAGCCTCTGCTCGGGTGTCATGGCGCGGGCCGGTTCCTTGCTTTTAGGCAATACGCGGGCAGATCGCGCCAAGCCTAGATGGATGTGCAAGTCATAAAAAATGTTGTCGGCGGATCTTGGCTACCTATTGTTGCGATAGTGACACAGTCGCCATGGAAGTTTCGAGGCCGGGACCGATTATCTTTTTTCGGAGGTGAAAGCTGAGTTATGGTCTAGCGGGAACTAAACTAAGTTTCGAGGCCGTAAGTAACGGAGGGGACATGCGTATTTTATCGTCGAGGCGCGCCAAAGCATTGTCGCTCGCTTTGATTGGTGCCGGAGGTGTTCTGATAGCTACTGGCGCGTGCGCCGTGGAGCAGGGTATCGAGCCCATCGTGCCGGAAACCGTAGCAGAGCCTCTTGCGACAACACCCGGAGTGCCCTTCGACATCGCATTTGGGGTAGCGCTGACCAGCGACTACGTCTCGCGCGGCATCACCAACAGCAACAGCGAACCCGCAGTCCAGGGTTACGTGGAGCCGAGCCTCGAACTGCCGACGATCGGCGCCATCTACGTGAATGTCTGGTCGTCGAACGTCGATTTTGGCGAGGGATTTGAGGGCGCCGAGATCGATGTCGCGGGCGGTATTCGTCCGGAGTTCGGCCCGCTGTCCCTAGATTTCGGTTACGTCCATTATTTCTATACGCCGGAGCATGTGAGCCCGGATTATGGCGAGATCTTCGCCAAGGCGGATTACAATTTCGAGGATATGTTCACGCTGAGCGGACGCGTCTTCTTCGCGCCCGATTTCAATCAGAGCGGAGACACCGCCACCTGGATCGCCGCTGGGGTGAGAGTGCCGCTGCCGCATGATTTTTCGATCTATGGCGGCATCGGCTATCAATTCTTCGAAGATCCCAATGCCTTCGAGCAATTCGCGTGGACGGTTGGCGCGTCCTATAGCTGGAAAGCACTGACGTTCGACGTCCGCTACTGGGGTACCGATCTCTCAGACGATGAGTGCGTGGTACGCAGCGGGTTCTCCGATGGATGCGATGACCGCGTCGTGGCGACCATTTCGTTCGATACGAGCTTTTCCGAAGTGAAGGACTGGCTGTCTGGGAAGTAGTACATGCTCAAAGGTGCGTAGCGGATTTTGCAGAAACGAGCCGCAGCGGCTAGCGGCTGCAAGCTGAATATGAAGCTTCGTGACATCGTCCGGCGATTGACTCCTCGCCGGCGCGTCTTTCGTCCGTCGAAAAAGGACACCTGGGCGCATCATGGTTTGCGGCAATGCTTGGGCTTGGCCGCAGGGTCGACTACACCAAACGAAACGTTTCTCGCCTGCCGATTTCGCATTGGTTTCGCGGCGCAGGATGCCCGCCGCAACTTCGTGTGGACCGCTGAACCCCAGTCGAGGGAGCGATTTTTCGTTCATTTTCACAACGTTGCGTTTGGATCCCATTCGTTGAAGAATGCGCCTTCGACGCCCAACTAGGCGCCTTCCAGACACGCGCCAAAGCTGCGCGGACAAGACCTCGCCGTGGTTGGTGGGAGTTATCACGTCCATGAAACCCTCGGGCTTTCGGCCGCTGCAGTCGGGGCCGAGCCGCCATGCAGACGACGCGCCTTCGACTGTGCGCGGCGCCGTGGCGGTCGCCGTCTCGCGGAGTACGATAGCTTGTTGAACACCTATCGAACGCACAGAACATGGTAGGTGCCGTCAACGACCTCAGCGCCCTCTGTGAGGTGCTCAAATCCTGGGAATTGCCTGGTCCCAGGCCGTGAGGCCGCGCAGATATCCGATCTGCGGGCTGTCCTCCCCACCAAAGTTTTCCCCCGACATCAGCATCGGAATGCCAGGAGGATACGGCATGACGCCGTTTGCCGCTATACGATTTGCAATATTGTCGACAGATACGTGCTCCACGTCATTTGCAACGATGCGCTGATACGCCTCCCTTGGGGTCAGATCCGGCGTCGGCAGCGTCTCGAATGCGCGGTTCAGAGAGCTCCCCGGGGCGATTTACTCTGATGTATTCGAACATCTCGTCGCCAAGATCGCGCAAGCCGATGTTGCGGTACCGCTCAGGATGCTGTGCCGCAAGCTCTGGCAGCACGTCCGCCACCCTTCGATTCGCATCGTAGTGCCGCTTGAAGGAAAGCAGGTTCGTGACGAGCGTGCCCCACTTGCCCTTGGTGATGCCAATGGAAAAGAGGAACATGATCTGGAAGTCGGTGACACGGGTCGGAACAATGCCGAAGCGAGTGAAATAGGCGTTCACGAGAGCGGCCGGCACGCCTGTTTTCAGAAGTTGACCGTCATCGCCCATGCCGGGCGCCAGGATGCTCACCTTGACCGGGTCGAGCATGCACCAGTCCGCAGCTATGCCTTCGAACCCGTGCCACGTATCGGCAGGATGCATTATCCACGGTTCCTGCTGGGTGCAAAGCATCTCGGCCGGGGCATCCTCAAAATCTGACTTTCGCGGCCGGTTTTCGGGTCTTTCACCACCTCCGCATTCCAAGGCTTGAAGAACCAGTCTCCCTCTCCTGGCAAATTTCTGCGGATGCGGCCAACGGTTTGTCGGAAGTCGACGGCCTCCTGGATCACTTCCTGGGTGAGCGAATAGCCGGCGCGCCCATCCATCATGGCGGAGGCAATGTCGTTTGAAGCAACGATCGGGTAGAGCGGCGACGTCGTCGTATGCATCATGTAGGCTTGATTGAATTGCTGATGGTCGATTGCACCCCGCCCGTCCCGAACGTGGATGTAAGACGCCTGTGACAGCGCAGCCAGCAGCTTGTGAGTGGAGTGTGTGGCGAAGATCGTCGGGCCCTTGTGGGCCGCAGGATCGCCACGCATGGCGAAATGCCCTTCGTATATCGGGTTAAAACGAGCGTAGCCGTACCACGCCTCGTCAAAGTGGATGCGGTCGCAACTCTTTTCGAGCAGGTCCTGCGCTCGGGCCGCGTTGTAGCAGAGGCCGTCGTAGGTGCAGTTGGTGATAACCGAATAGACTGGCTTACTACCTGCCAAGTTCACGCGCAAGCGGACTGGCGTTCGCTCTTGGCCAGAAGGGTCTCCGGTTCTAACTCTGAGGGCGGAATAGGACCGATGATGCCGTACCGATTGCGTGTAGGAAGCAAATAGATCGGACGCGCACCAGTCAGGATGAGGCCCTGTTCAATCGACTTGTGGCAGTTCCGGTCGAGAACCACTAAATCGCCCTCGTTCATGCAGGCCTGCATGATGGTTCGATTGGAGCCCGAGGTTCCAATCGACGCCAGAATAACTGCGGTGCGCACCGAAGACGCGCGCAGCGTACCGTCTCGCTCTGCAGAACGGGACCTGTGTGATCGAGAAGAGACCCGAGTTGTCCGCGTTCAATTCCCATGTCGGTGCGGAAGAGATTTTCGCCGTAGAAGTCAAAGAACGCACGACCCGCGGGAATCTTCGTGAAGGCTATACCTCCTTGGTGTCCGGGGGCGGACCACGAGTGCTCACGAAGACGCGAGTAGTCGGCAAGCGCTCTCGCATAAGGCGGCAGTATGATGCCCGATAGCGTCCAATCGCCGCCAGGACGCGGCCGGCAATGAAGTCAGGGCGTGTCCTCCAGCATCCACACAAACTCATCCACCATTTCCGCAACTTCGATCGTGATCGTTTGTGTCGCGGTCTTTCGCTCAGCCAAGAGAAATACCGGCACTTCGCCGTGGCGCTCGCGCAATTTCTCCAGAAGTTGCTCTGGCCTGGCGTGTGCGAGCCCTCATCATCAGCGCCGAGGTCCCAGTTCAGCAACACGGCCTGAATGGACGCATCAGAAACGACGACGGCTTGGCCGTCCTCAAAGGAAAACGCCCTCACGACGTCCACATCACGTTCCTCGAGTGCTCGCGCAAGACCTTCGGCCGCCCTCCCAAGACTGGTAGTGAGCTTGGCGAGATCATCATCGACAATAAGCGCACGGGCGCGGAACGACTTCGTGCCTTGGTTGACCATGTCGGGACACCCTTCTTGCCGCGTCGGTCCAACACCGTTGCTGGCCAACGAAAACTTTGAGTTGCTGAGATCACGAGCGACTTGGGCCGCCAAACAAAGTCTACATCGCGTATCGACCGATGCACAAGGATCAGCAAGGTTCATCCTGGTTTCATACAGGACATTAGAGGGTTGCGCCGTTGGCAGTCGCTCCCTATAACCGTCATCGGGTTGCAGCGGTTTTCCAACGGGGGTTGCTTTCGCCCAACGGAAAGTAAACTGCACGCCAACTTGGTGGGAGCCGGCAATGAGGGAAGTGCAAGCGTTCCCAATCGCGATCATCGATGAGGACTACGAGGGTAGGAACGCGGCCGGCCGCGGAATGCAGCAGCTCGCCGCCGCAATCGAGAAAGAAGGTTTTCGTGTCGTCGCCGGCGTCAGCTACAAGGACGCGCGCCGACTTGCTGAGATTTTCAACAACGAATCCTGCTGGCTGATCTCGGTTGACGGGTCCGAAGACATCGAAACCCGCTGGCAGATACTGGAACAGGTATTGTCCGCCAAACGCAGTCGCAATCGGCACCTGCCTATCTTCCTGTTTGGCGATGAGTTAACCGCGGAGAATGTTCCAACAAGCGTGCTTAGGCATGCGAACGCTTTCATGCGGCTCTTTGAGGATTCCTTCGAGTTCATAGCGCGCGTCGTCGTGCGCGCGGCACAACGGTATCTCGAGGAACTGCCGCCGCCCATGTTCAAGGCGCTAATGGAATATACGCTGCAGGCCAGCTATTCCTGGCACACGCCGGGTCATGGCGGCGGCATTGCGTTTCGAAAGAGCCCGGTCGGTCAGCTCTTTTACGAGTTCTTCGGAGAGAACACGCTGCGGTCCGATATTTCTGTGTCGGTCGGCAAGCTCGGATCGCTGCTCGATCATACCGGTCCAATCGCCGAAGGAGAGCGCAACGCGGCCCGTATTTTCGGGTCTGACGAAACGTTGTTTGTTGTCGGCGGTACCTCAACCGCCAACAAGATCGTTTGGCACGGAACGGTGAGCCGCGGCGATCTCGTACTGTGCGATCGGAACTGCCACAAATCGATCCTTCATTCGCTGATAATGACCGGCGCGACGCCTATCTATCTGATCCCGTCGCGCAATGGTCTTGGGATCATCGGTCCGATTTCGCGAGAGCAGTTCACGCCGGAAGCAATCAAAAGAAAGATTGCGGCCAGTCCATTCGCGAAGGAAACAGACGGCCGTGTTCGTCTGTTGGTAATGACTAACTCTACCTATGATGGTCTGTGTTACAACATCGATGCCATCAAGGAGACTGTCGTCGACACGGTTGATGTCCTTCATTTTGACGAGGCATGGTACGCCTACGCCAACTTCCATGAATTCTACGACGGCTATCACGGCATTTCTTCGGAGAATCCCGATCCGATCGAAGAACGCTATTACCTTCGCCACGCATTCGACGCACAAGCTGCTCGCCGCCTGGTCGCAGGCGTCGATGATCCATATCCAGCACGGCGAGAACAAGAGACTGGACATGGCGCGCTTCAACGACGCCTTCATGATGCACACCTCTACCTCGCCCCAATATGGAATCATCGCGTCCTGTGACGTCGCCGCTGCGATGATGGAGCAACCGGCTGGCCGAGCCTTGGTTCAGGAGATGATCGAGGAGGCACTGAGCTTCCGGCGTGCGATGGCGGCGGTGAGAGGACAGATCGGTGGCTCCTGGTGGTTCGACGTCTGGCAGCCCGACGCAATCGCCAAACAGCCGGCTCAAACCAAAGCCGCCTGGATTTTAAATCCGGACGATACTTGGCACGGCTTTGAAGGACTGGCGCAAAACCACGTACTCGTCGATCCGATAAGGTCACGATTCTCTCGCCCGGTCTTGCTGCCAATGGTGAAATGCAGGCGCACGGCATCCCCGCCGCTGTGGTTGTAAAGTTCCTGTCATCTCGACGCATTGAGATCGAGAAGACCGGGCTCTACTCCTTCCTGGTGCTATTTTCGATGGGAATTACAAAAGGCAAGTGGAGCACCCTGGTTACCGAGCTCTTGAACTTCAAGGACCTCTACGACGCCAATGTGCCGATCAAGTCGGCGTTGCAGGCGCTCTATGAGGCGCACCCCGAAGCCTATGCCGACGTGGGGTTGAAGGACCTGTGCGATCAGATCCATGAAATCTACCGCAAGGACGATGTGCCGAGGGCGCAGCGCGAGATGTACACAGTGCTGCCGGAGATGGCGTCGCGGCCGGCCGACGCCTATGAGCGGCTGGTACGGGGCAATGTCGAGAGCGTCGAGATCGATGACCTGATGGGCCGCACGCTGGCAGTGATGGTCGTGCCCTATCCGCCGGGCATTCCGCTCATCATGCCAGGCGAACGCATCACTCAGGAAACGAAGTCCATTCAGGATTACCTGCTCTATGCGCGTGAGTTCGACACGAAGTTCCCGGGCTTCGAGACCGATATCCACGGCCTTCGCTTTGAGCCGACGCCGGATGGGCGGCGGTATCTCGTCGACTGCGTCAAGGAATAGTCCGCATGATCCCGCGCGACGTCAAAAGCCCCACCGTTGCGATTCCCTTCCACAAGCTACTGAAAGTGGCGGCGCTTGTTGACGACAAGGATCCGCAGATTCGCAAGCTGCTCGATCAGATTGAGGACGAGCGCTTCGAAGTCGAGGTTAGCGACGATTTCGACCGCGACGTCTCCGAGGATGCTTCCGTCGGCGCTTACATTATCTCGGTTGACGGCGAGCGCCTCGAGCGAGCCCGCAGTTTCGGCCGCACCGTGCGCGGCATTGGCTATCATACCCCGGTCTGGGTGCTGGCCGATTTGCATCAACTGACCGACATGGCAGTGCTTGGCCAGACCGGCGAGGTTGACGGCTACATCTATCTCGGCCAGCAGACGCCGGCGTTCTATGCCAAGCAGGTGGTGGCGAGCGTCATGATGTATGGCCGCACGCTGCTGCCGCCGTTTTTCGGCGGGCTGATGGCCTATGATGGCGAGGCCAATATCGCCTTCGATTGCCCGGGCCACCAAGGCGGCCAGTTCTTCCGCAAATCGCCGGCCGGACAATTGTTCTTCAAGCATTTCGGTGAGACCATCTTCCGCAACGACCTGTGTAACGCAGATGTCGATCTCGGCGACCTTTTGATTCATGAAGGGCCGGCGGTGGAAGCGCAGCGTTATGCAGCGAGCGTGTTCGGCGCCGACAAGACCTATTTCGTGCTGAATGGCACGAGTTCCTCAAATAAGATCGTCGCCAATTCGGTTCTGAAGCGCGGCGATCTCGTTCTGTTCGACCGCAACAACCACAAGTCGCTGCATCAGGGCGCACTGGTGCAGGCCGGCGCAATCCCGATCTTCCTGCCGACGGCGCGCAACGCCTTCGGCATGATCGGCGCGGTCGATTGGGATGCCTGGGATGAAAACTATCTACGCGATCGCATCAAGACCAATCCGCTGGTGATCGATCCCGACCGTTACAAGGCGGAGAGGCCGTTTCGGCTGGCCTGCATCCAACTCGCGACCTATGACGGCACCGTCTACAATGTGCGTAAGGTGATGGAGAGGATCGGCCATCTCTGCGATTATATCCTGTGGGACGAAGCATGGATCGGCTACAACGCATTCCATCCGCTGTTCAAGGATCATAGCCCGATGCGGATCGACAAGCTCGGGCCGGAGATGCCAGGCCTGTTCTCCACTCAGTCGGTACACAAGCAGGGTGCGGGATTTTCGCAGGCTTCGCAGATCCACAAGCGCGACGAGCATATCGACGGTCAACGCCGCAGGGTTGAGCACAAGCGGTTCAACGAATCCTTCCTGATGAATGTCTCGACATCACCGTTCTATCCGCTGTTCGCATCGATCGAAATTAACGCCAAGGTGCACGAAGGCAAAGCAGGCGAGATGCTTTGGGACCGCTGCATCGCGCTCGGCATCGATTGTCGTAAGAAGCTGCGCGAGTTCGGCCGCTATTTCGTCGAAACCGGCCAGACTGCGGAAGAAAAATGGTTCTTCGACCCATTCGTGCCGGACACGGTGACGATCCGCAATTCCCAATACACGGACGATGCAACGGACATTGCGTGGGAGAGCCTGCCGACGGATGTGCTGAAGCGCGAGCAGCAATGCTGGAATTTCCACCCGGATGCCAAGTGGCACGGCTATGCCGGTTATGACGAAGACTATGCTATGGTCGATCCGAATAAGCTGGCGCTGCTGACGCCCGGTATCGACCGCGCTACCGGCCAGTATCTCGACTTCGGCGTGCCGGCGACAGTGGTGGCCAACTATCTGCGCGAAACGCGCATCGTGCCGGAAAAATGCGACCTGAACAGCATTCTGTTCCTGATGACACCGGCTGAGGACGAGAGCAAGCTCAACACGCTGATCGCCAAGCTGGTCCGCTTCAAGAATTTGTGGGACCGCGACGCACCGCTGGCCGAGGTGTTACCAACCGTCTGCGCCGCCCACAGCCAGCGCTATGCCGGCTATACGATCCGGAGGGTGTGCAACGAGATGCACGCCTTCTACAAGGCGGCCAACATCAAGGAACTGCAGCGGCTGAGTTTCCGTGCCTCCAGCTTCCCGGAACTGGCGATGCCATCGAAGGATGCCTATGAGGCGCTGGTAGCCAACAATGTCGACTATGTGCCGCTTGACGAGATCAAAGGTCGCATCGCGGCGACGCTTGCCCTCATTTATCCGCCGGGCATCGGCGTTGTCGTTCCCGGTGAGCGCTGGGATGAACGTGCACAGCCAATGGTCGACTATTTCCACGCGTTTGAGGAGTCCTTCAATCGCTTTCCTGGATTCAACTACGAAGTCCAGGGCGTTTACCAGGAGCGCGTGGACGGCCGCATCAAGTTTTATACTTACGCAGTTCGCGAGTGACGTCGGACTCAGGAGGCGGAATTATGCCGAACGACACGCAGCCGAAACGCATGAACCTCACGCAGTTAACCTTCCTCGTGGCGGTCAACATGATGGGTTCGGGGATCATCATGTTGCCGGCCAATATGGCCAAGGTCGGCGCCATATCGCTGCTGTCCTGGATCGTCACGGCGCTCGGGTCGATGGCGATCGCCTACGGCTTCGCCCAGGCCGGGCTGTTCAACCAGCGGCCGGGCGGCATGTCTGCCTATGCTGAAGATGCTTACGGCCGTTCCGGCTACTTCCTCGTCTTCATCCTCTATTTCCTGTCGCTCGCTATCGGCAATGTGGCGATCGGCATTTCGGCGGTAGGATACCTGGCCTCGTTCTTCCCTGGCATGTCAGCAACGCCGGTCGCCACCTGTATCAGCGTGATCGTGCTGCTGTGGCTGACTACCGCCGCCAACTTCGGCGGCCCGAGCGTAACCGGCCGCATCGGGTCCCTCACCGTCTGGGGCGTCATCATCCCGGTGGGACTGTTGTCGATTATCGGGTGGTTCTGGTTCAGTTCGGCGACATTTGCCGCCGCTTGGAACCCCAGGGCATGACACATGGCAAGGCATGGGTTCCTCGATCTCGTTGACGTTGTGGGCCTTTCTCGGCATGGAATCGGCGGCGCAGAATTCCTCGGCGGTCGAAAACCCGAAACGCGACGTGCCGCTCGCCTGCCTGTTCGGTACGCTGGGTGCGGCCGCGATCTACATCCTGTCGACCACGGTCATTCAAGGCATTGTGCCGAACGAGGAACTCGCGAACTCCACCGGTCCGTTCGGCCTCGCTTATGCGAAGATGTTCAGCCCGCTGGTCGGATCGATCATCATGCTGCTGGCCGTGATAGCCTGCCTCGGGTCGCTGCTCGGCTGGCAGTTCACCATCGCACAGACTGGCAAGGCTGCGGCGGACGAACGCATGTTCCCGGCTTTTTTCTCGAAGGTGAACCGCATGGGCGCGCCGGTGACTGGCATGATCGTGCTTGGCTTCGTGCAGACGGCGCTCGCGCTTTCAACCATCTCGCCTACTCTGAGCGAACAGTTTTCGGCGCTGGTCAACCTCGCGGTGGTGACCAACGTGATACCCTACATCGTCGCGCTTTCGGCCCTTGTTATCATGATGAAGTCCGCTGGGGTCACAGGCATGAAATATACTATCAACGTGGTGGTTTCGCTGATTGCGATGCTCTACAGCACCTTTGCCCTCTATGCCTCTGGCCACGAGGCGGTGATGGGCGGCATGCTGGTCATGGCGCTCGCCTTCATCGTCTGGGGCTTCCTCGCGCCGCGCTTCGCGACGAAGACGGCGGTCTAGCCGACAAGCGGAGAGGAGACAGAACCATGTACTCTGCACAACAGATGAGCTTGAACCGGCGCTGCGGCTATATAGCAACCATGCTCACGCTGACGCTTGCGGCGGGGCTGCCTGTCGCCGCACCAGCGGCGGCGGCCACGCTCGATAAGGTGCGCGGCGCCGGCAAGCTGGTGCTCGGCTACGAGGAGGCAGCCCGGCCTTTCTCATTCAAGGATGGGTCGGATCCGGCTGGTTACTCGGTTGAGCTGTGCAAGAATGTCGCCGAACAGGTAAAATCCGAACTCGGCCTGCCCGAACTCGCCGTCGAATGGGTGCCGGTGGTCGCGGAGGACCGCGCCACGGCAGTCGCCGAGGGCGCGGTCGACCTGCTCTGCAGCGGCGACATCGAAACGCTGGAGAGGCGCAAGCAAGTGTCGTTCTCCATCCCGATCTATGCTGCCGGCGTTGCCGCCATGCTGCGCGCCGATGCGCCACGCTCGCTGCAGGACGTGCTGTCCGGTCGGCCGCCATCCGGGCCGCTGTGGCGCGCCTCGCCGGCGCAGGTGCTGACGGGCCAGACCTTTGCAGTCGTCGGCGGTGGTGCAGCGGAAACCTGGCTGAAGGAGCGGCTCACCGATTTCAAGCTCACCGCCACCGTCTTGCCAGTGGAGAATTACGAAGCCGGCGTGAATAGCCTGCTGGACGGCACCGCCAATGTCTTCTTCGGCGGCCGCCCGCTGCTGATGGAGGCTGCCTCGGCAAGTGGGTCTGGCTCCAATCTCACCATCCTCGAACGCAGCTTCACCTCGGAACCAGTCGCTCTTGCCGTCCCTCGCAATGACGACGACTTCCGCTTGGCCGTGGATAGCGCGCTCAGCCGCTACATCGGATCGGAGGAGTTCCGCGAGCTTTACGGGAAATGGTTCGGAACGCCCGACGAAGCCACCATCACCTTCTTTCGACAGAGCGCCTTGCCGGAGTGACGGATAGTGTTTGCCTACAGGGTCAATTCGGGCTGCTGGCGTGTTGATCATGGCGACTGACGCCGGAGCAGAAGGGATCCACACCGCCAGCCCCGACGCGATCGCGCAATTTCCGTTTCCCGCCGGCTCGATGGGGCCGAAGGTCGATGCCGCTTGTCGCTTTGCCGAGGCGACCGGCCACAAGGCTGCCGTCGGCGCACTGCCGGCATCGTGCGCGGCGCCAAGCGCACGATCATCGGCAAGGATTTCGACGGGTTGAGTTGGTATTGAGAGGCGGTTCGGTGAAGCAGGAGAAGCCCTCGACGACACAGCAGTCTTCCGAAGCCGGCAAGGCCGGGAGCCGGCCCGAGGGCGCGCCTGCGCCGAGCGTGAAAAGCCTCGGCCTGACCGCCTGCACCGCTATCGTCGTCGGCAATATGGTCGGTTCCGGCTTCTACCTCTCGCCTGCAGCGGTCGCGCCCTATGGCAACCTTGCGATCTTGGTCTGGCTCGCGATGGGGGCGGGCGCCATCTGCCTCGGTCTCAGTTTCGCGCGGCTGGCGCGTCTCGCACCGGAGACCGGCGGCCCCTATGCCTACACCCGGCTCGCATACGGCGATTTTCCGGGCTTCCTTATAGCCTGGGGCTACTGGATCTCGATCTGGGCGTCGCTGCCGGTCATCGCGGTCGCGGTTGCCGGTGCCTTTGCGGAACTGGTCCCGCCGTTGCGCAACCGCGCAATGGTTGGGGTGCTGACGCTCGCCGCCATCTGGGCAATCGTCTTCGTCAACCTCCGCGGCGTGAAGACCGCTGGCGCGATAGCGCAGGTGACGACCTTTGCCAAGCTGCTGCCGTTTGGTGCGGTCGCCATTATCGGCCTCCTATACATCGACGTCTCGCATTTCAGTGAGTTCAACCCGAGCGGCATGCCGCTGTGGCAGGCCAGTGCCGCGCTTGCGCCGTTGACCATGTTTGCCTTTCTCGGGCTCGAGTCGGCGACGGTTCCGGCCGGGGACGTACGCGACCCGGAGCGTACCATCCCGCGATCGACGGTGCTGGGCATTGTCATTGCCACGACACTTTATGTGCTCGGGACGATCGTCGTTATGGGCGTGCTGCCGCGCGAACGGCTGACGAGTTCGCTCGCGCCCTTCTCCGATGCAGCTGGCGCAATGTGGGGTCCGGTCGGCGAGTGGGCGATTGCGATTGCCGTCGTTTTATCGTCAATCGGAGCGCTGAATGGTTGGACACTGCTGATGGGCCAGGTGCCGATGGCAGCTGCCCGCGACGGCCTCTTTCCGTCGATCTTCGGCAAGCTGTCATCGCGCGGCGTGCCGGCGATCGGCATCACCGTCTCGGCCCTGTTCGCCACGGCTCTCGTGCTGGTCCAGGTGGTCGGCGCATCGGGTTTTTCCAGCTTCTACAATCTGGTCGTCGGCTTAAGCACAATGGCTGCGGTCGTTCCCTATGCTTTCTGTGCGCTTGCCGGCAGCCTGGTCTCGGCGCGAGTGACCGGCAAGCCCGCCCCACGCGTCCGCGCGATCGAACTCGTCGGCTTCGCCTTTGCAATCTTCACGATCTACGGATGCGGAGCCGAGCCGGTCCTGTACGGGTTGGTGTTGCTGCTGCTCGGCATCCCCGTCTTCGTCTGGCAGAGGCGGCGCACGAGCAATTCGCTCTCATGACCAACAATGCGAAGTTAGGGAGCGCCGATCTGAAATGCTCTCGAAGCCACTTCCGGTGATCATATCAACTCCTATCGGCGATCTTCATGATCTGCCTCCGGGAGGAGTGGACCAAGAAGAAACGCTTGGCAATTCAGCGGTGAGGACGCCGCCCGGGCGTTTCAGCTGATTGAGATGTCGCTCTTGGCGCAACTGGAATCTCGACCGTGCCGTCTATGCGTCGAGGCAATTTTTTCCGGGTGCAGCATTGCTATGCCTCGAATACGGGTCCCCAATCGGCAGCGGCAGTTTGGCACGAGAAGTCAACAATTGACACGGCGCAGCTACATGTTGCCGGCGACATGGTCGAATGGCTCCCGGATCGCGACTTTTATCCCGTCGTGCCATCCCAGGCATCACATACAGAGTGAGCGCTGGCAATTTGTCGCTTCGGCCACTGCGATTAAGCCGGCCGAAGTCCAACCACGCAACGTCTCGTCATCATTGTAATCGTCCTCTGCCCCTTTCACGAACGGCTTTAGCTAGACCGCCGGAATGATCTTGGCACCCTCGGCACAGCGCTCACCTGCTTTTTCGGGTCGCTTATCGGTACCACTGAACCCTCATTCTCGCTAACCCATTAAAAAGTCTGGTACACCCAAGAGGGAATCGAACCCGTGGTTGCGCCGTGAGAGGGCGACACTTACGGTTAGAGCACCGGCGAGCTGAAGGCCCTCATAGCGTGCATGACGCCAACAGGCTGCGGTTTAATAACCCAGATCTTATGCGGCCCGTCGTTGAACGAGGCGGAACCCCGAGCGGGCTCGACGAGGCGCGATGGCAGTCACGATGTCGTGGTGGTGGTCGCAGTAGACGCGGCCCGACGCAGTCGACACAGCACAGAAGCGGTAGCCGCCGGTCACGGAAGGGTCTTCGCGGACGGGGAAGCGGCACTGACAACTACCCAGCCTGATGAGAGGGACGTCGCGCGTGGGAAGTCTGGCATTGTCAGACATGATGTCTTTCACCTTCCTAGTTATGGCCATCGATACAGCCATAGCGCCCTTGTCCGACGACTGCCAACGCAGCGAAACCGCGTCGGGGCTCCGTACCCGGCTGTTGGCCACCATGTGGGGTTGGACCCAACTACAATGAAGTCCGAATCCTTGCTTTGCGACGCCAAATATTTATTCCCAAAGGCCACACCTGCGCGCAGAGCCGACATGGGGTCAGGTTGCATAGCAAAGATTTGGGACCGAACTCAATCCGACTTAATGAACTCAAGCATTGCGGCTTCGTCGTTCTCGGTGGATTTTAGAAGATCCTCGCAGGCGGTAAACCATGGCAACTGGGGCGCAAGCGCGGTCGATCGAAATCTGATCAGGATAAGGTAGCGAGCAGCACTCCACGTTGCGCCTGAGAACCGTCTATTTATCCATCCAGACCATCTGCTCCGACCTGCAGAAGTTTGACTGATAACATAGTTCACTGGGACCCCGCGGCGACCGGCGCGAAAATCGGCCCGCTGTCGAGCCAGCCCAAAAAGATCGCGCAGAAAGCCGCCGGCGGCCCCGTACAGCACGATGCGGGGTCCGGGAGGCATTCCGGGCCTCCGGAGTTGCAAGCGCGCTTCCTTGGGGCATACAGGGAAATGTTCCTATGACCGTCGAGATAATATTTCGGAACCTCTAGGGTCAGCGGTGAAAACGCTCGTGCGCAGCGAGCGCGGGGGCGGGCCGGGGGTCGATCGGCATGCGGTTGCCAGGCCGGTGCAGCTGGACCAGCCGAAATCGCCGCCTGTGCTGGCCTGGTGCTGGCCGACAGCAGAAAAGCAAAACGGCCACCTTTCGGCGGCCGCTTTAAATGCTTGTTTCCGTTAAGGAAATTTGGAGCGGGTGAAGCGATTCGAACGCTCGACCCCAACCTTGGCAAGGTTGTGCTCTACCCCTGAGCTACACCCGCTCGCGCGGCGCAAGCGCCGTAAGCCGCGCCTATATGGCCGAAGCGCCGCGCGATTGCAACAGGGAAAACGCAGCTTTCAAAAAACGCCGAAAAGGATGCAGACAATCCAATCCTGCGAGCAATGAGCGCCATTGCGGGCTTTCGGCAATGCTTGCCAAGATACTTGTTTCGCGCTCCGGCATTCGCCATAAGGCGCCACATCAGCAACAGAGCGCGCCATGCCGAAAACGCCTGAAGATCTCTTCGCCTTTCTCGATTCGCTTGGGATTACCGTGAAGACGACGCGGCATCCTCCACTCTTCACGGTGGCGGACAGCCAGGCCTTGCGCGGCGAGATTCATGGCGGCCACACCAAGAACCTGTTCCTCAAGGATAAGAAGGACAGATATTTCCTCGTCACCGTCGATGAGGAAGCGACGGTGGATTTGAAGCAGATCCACAACCTGATCGGCGCCGCCAGCCGTGTCTCCTTCGGCAAGCCGGAAGCGCTGATGGACCTGCTTGGCGTGACGCCGGGCGCCGTTACCGTATTCGGCCTCATCAATGATCCCGAAGGCTGCGTGCAACTGGTTCTTGATGAGACATTGATGAAGAACGACATCGTCAACGGCCATCCGCTGACCAATGAGGCGACGACGTCGATCGCGGCAAGCGATCTGCTTGCCTTCGTTCGCGCGACCGGTCACGAACCGCAAATCTTGAAAGTATCGCAAGGATAGCCACATGCTGGGCGAACCAGCCATTGAGTGGAGCAAGAGAATGAGCAACGAGAACAATCCCTACGCCAGTGCTGGTGGGCAGTATTCAGCCAGTGTCCGGTACGGCTCCAAGCCGGACGGCGGCGCGGCCCTCGCGCCAGAGGCAACTGCGGCCGTCAAGGATGTGACGACAGCGAACTTCACCACGGAAGTCATCCAGGAATCGCGCAAGCAGCCGGTTCTGGTGGATTTCTGGGCTCCGTGGTGCGGGCCATGCAAGCAATTGGCACCGGTGCTGGAGAAGGTGGTTCGCGCCTCGGGCGGCAAGGTCAAGCTGGTCAAGATGAACATTGACGAGCATCCGACAATCGCCGGCCAGCTTGGCATCCAGTCGATACCGGCCGTCATCGCCTTCAAGAACGGTCAGCCGGTCGATGGCTTCATGGGCGCCGTGCCTGAAAGCCAAATCCAGGAGTTTGTCACCCGCGTGGCCGGCACGGGCGCAGGGCCCCAGGTTGCCGAGGCGCTTGCTGCTGCCGTGCAGGCCCGCGAGTCCGGCGATTCGCAGTCCGCTGCCAATCTGTTTGACGCAGTGCTTGCCGAACAGCCGGACAATATCGAAGCGCTCGGCGGGCTTGCCGATCTGCTGTTCGAGACCGGCGACCGCGCCGCGGCCGAGGAACTGCTCGCCGGCGTGCCGGATGACAAGAAGGATGCGCCGGCGGTTGCCGGCGTGCGCGCCAAGATCGCCCTCGCCGATCAGGCCGCCGAGCTTGGCGACCCGGCGGAGCTGGAGCGCCGGTTGGCTGCCAATCCGAAGGATCATGACGCGCGTTTCGATCTCGCCATGATCCAGAATGCGCTTGGCAAGCGTACGGAGGCAGCCGACAACCTGCTTGCCATCGTCAAGGCCGACCGTACGTGGCGCGACGACGGCGCCCGCGCGCAACTGCTGCAGTTCTTCGAAGCCTGGGGCATGACGGACGAGGTGACGCTGGCGACCCGGCGCAAACTGTCGTCGCTGCTGTTCTCGTAGACCGGCAATCTCGCTCATGTGAGCGTCCGGTGGTTTGCGCAAGCGCGTGCGAGGCGTACAAAGAACGGCGAATCTTTCGGCGGCGGCCTCGGGTTGCGACGACCGTCCGTCCGGCCTTGAGAATCGTGTTTGCCGCACCAGATTTATGAGGGTGCCGAAACGGAGAGTTTGATGCAGGTGGGAAATGCCCGCTACAGGTTTGCTGCGGATATCCCAGCCGCCGTGCCGGTGTTTCCATTAGCCGAGGCCCTGCTGCTGCCAGGCGGGCGCATGCCGCTCAGTATCTTCGAACCGCGCTATTTGCAGATGATCGATGAGGCCATTGGCGGTGATCGCATCATCGGCATGGTGCAGCCGGCACTGGACGGATCCAAGCGCGGCGATGACGAACCGAACCTGTGTGAGGTCGGGTGTCTCGGGCGGATCATATCGCTGGCCGAGACCGGAGATGGGCGCTACCTGATTTCGCTGCAGGGCATTTGCCGTTTCCGTATCCTGCAAGAGATGCCGGCCAAGGAAGCCTTTCGGCAGTGCAAGATCGCTCCGTTCCTCGGCGATCTGGTTGAGGATACGGGCGCTAGCGAGGTGAATCGTCCGGCTTTGCTCAAGACGTTCAGGGCCTATCTGCAGGCAAATGATCTCGACGCCGACTGGGATAGTGTAAGCCGCGCCGACAATGCGATGCTGGTCAACGCGCTGTCGATGATGGCGCCGTATGGAGCGGCCGAGAAGCAGGCGCTGCTGGAGGCCGCCGACCTGAAGACGCGCGCCGATACGTTGATCGCCATTACCGAAATGACGTTGGCGCGCGACAGCGACGATTTCGGATCGATCCTGCAGTGACCGACATGCACAAGGACGGTGCCCGCAAGACGATCGACATCAAGTTCCTGGAGCTTCTGGTCTGCCCGCTGACCAAGGGACCACTGGCGTTCGACGCCGAGCGCTGCGAACTGATCTCGCGGGTGGCGAAACTTGCCTATCCGGTGCGCGATGGCATTCCGGTTCTGCTGCCGTCGGAAGCGCGCAGCGTCGACGATGACGGGAACCGGCACCCAAGAACAGCGCTTTGATGCTTTGGGCTAACCGAGCAATGGCGGCAGGCGGCGCTTAACGGGCTGTGCCTTGACAATTGATGTGCTCGTCTCCGCGGACTCCGAGACCCGGTCGAGAATCTTGTCGAGTTCGGCGATCGAGCGCAGGTGCAGTCGACAGATGAAACAGTCGTCGCCGGTTACCTTGTCGCATTCGGAAAATTCAGGGATCTGCTCGATCAGCTTCTGCACGAGATGCAGCTTGCCGGGAAGCGGCTTGACGCGCACGATCGCTTGCAGTGCGTAGCCGATTGCCTGCGGATCGATCTCGATGGTGAAAGCCCGAATGACCCCGCGCTCCTCCAGCCGACGGATCCGTTCCGACGCACTGGGTGACGACAGGTTCACGCGCTGGGCGAGATCCTTCACCGAAATCCGTCCGTCGGTCGCCAGGATTTCGATGATCTGCTGATCAAGCTTGTCGAGCATGGCGGACCTTTTTACCGTGACCGGGTTTGAGGTTATCGCGCACTATTGTAAGGCATTTGGCCTAATCTCCAAATTATTTTTAGCGTGATTTCTGAAATGGCCTTTTGGAGTCCATTCAAACCGTGGTGTCTCCCCAATAAAATCCACCCGATCAACGAAAGGGACCGGGTATGAACGAGACAGCGCGCGGTGCGACCGAGATGACGGCCGCGATGGTGATTTCAGGCACGATCGGCTGGTTTGTTGTGATGTCGGGACAGCCGGTCACCGGCGTCGTTTTCTGGCGCTGCCTGTTCGGCGCGGCGACCCTTCTCGCCGTCTGCGCGGCGCTGGGCCACTTCCGCTACGGCGTGATGTCGACGCGCCAGATTACCCTCGCGGCGTTCGGTGGCGCGGCAATCGTCATCAACTGGCTGCTACTGTTCGCCGCCTATTCGCATGCGTCGATTTCGATCGCCACGGCGGTCTACAATACTCAACCTTTCATGCTGGTGGGGCTAGGCGCTCTCTTCTTCGCGGAGCGGCTGACGGCGACCAAGCTGACCTGGTTGGGGATTTCCTTTGCCGGCATGCTGCTGATCGTCCAGGCAAAGCAAGGTGGCGGATCGGTTTATCTTCTGGGTATCCTGCTGGCACTTGGCGCGGCTTTTTTCTACGCGGTGGCGGCAATTGTCGCCAAGGCGCTGAAGGGTGTGCCTCCGCATCTGATCGCGCTGGTCCAGGTTCTGACCGGATGCATTATGCTCGCTCCCATGGCTGCAACGTCGAGCCTGCCCATCGGTACGCAAACCTGGGCGATGCTCGTCGGCATCGGCGTTGTTCACACCGGGCTGATGTATATCCTGCTCTACGGCGCGATCCAGAAACTGCCCACCAGCCTCACCGGGGCGCTATCTTTCATCTACCCGGTCGTCGCGATCCTGGTTGACCTCGTCGCCTTCGGCCACCGCTTGCAAGCGCTGCAGATGGTTGGCGCGGCCACGATTTTGATTGCGGCTGCAGGCATGACGCTGGGATGGTCGCTGTGGAAGGGCGCCGACCGCCTGGCGCCTACTCCTCGGTGAAGGCGCGCTGGAACGAGTCGATCATGGGCCGCGCCAGATATTCGGCGAAGGTCCGGTTGCCGGTGCTGATGAAAGCTTCGACCGGCATACCGGGATAGAACTGGCTGGCGTTGACGCCATCGGGAAGGTCGTCGGCAATTCGCAATCTCGCCCGGAAATAAGGCTGCTGCGTCGCCTGGTCGATCAACCGGTCAGCGGAAACGCTGGTCACAGTCGCCGCCACCTCGGGCGTCAGGCGGGCGTTGAGCGCCACAAGGCGCAACCGCGCATCCTGTCCGACCCGGACCGCATCGATATCGGTCGGAGCGAACTCTCGCCTCGACGATCGACGCGGTACCGAGCGGCAGGATTTCCATCAGCTTCTCGCCGGGCGACACCACGCTGCCCTCGTGGTTGTAAAGCGCCGATATGACGATGCCGTCCGTGGGCGCCCGGATCGATACGCGGCTCAAGACGGCCTCAGCCGCCTGCAGTTGCTCCTCGAGGTCGGCGAGTGAGGTTCGGGCTTCGGTCAATTGACTCACCGCCTGCTCGACACGCTGCGTCCGCAACCGTTCAACCTGCTCGCGTGCCTCGACGATCTGGCTGCGTGTGGATGCAAGATTGGACTCGATTGTGCTCGTCTGGCCGATCAATTCGGCTTGGTTGCGCTGCATCTGCGTGAATTCGAAGTGGTTGGTCAATCCCTGGTCCAGAAGCGCTTTCTTCCGGTCAAGATCTTCCTCGACAATCTTCAGCTGCTTCTCGACGGCCTGCTTTTGTGCATTCAGACCGGCAATCAACTCGTTAAGCGTTTCCACGCGCTGGTTCAGAATATACTGCTCGGATTTGAAGCGGTCGAAGCGCGCGCCGAACTCCTTCATCTGCTCGTCAAGCACACCAGGCAATTTCGCATCGGTGGCCTTCTGGACAAGGTCGCCTGAGAACGACAGTTCGGGGACGCCGTCGCGTTCGGCGGCGAGCCGCTCGGCGGTCGCCGAAAGCGTTATCAACTGCTTCCTCAGACGATTAGCCTGCGTCTTGGCGGCGGTGTCGTCGAGCAGTATGAGTTCTTCGCCGGCGGTAACGTGGTCCCCTTCGCGTATACTGATCGTCTTGACGATGCCGCCCTCGAGATGCTGGATCAGGATGTTGCGCCCGGCCGCAGCAATCGTGCCCGGCGCCACCGCCGCGCCCGATAAAGGCGCCGTCACAGCCCAGTACCCAAAGCAAGCCACCAACAGCGCGATCGCGCCATAACCGGCAAGCTGCACCTTGCGGCTGTCGGAATGGATATCGTCTTCCCAGTCGTAGCGCCTTGTCTTGCTCAAGATCGTGTCCGTCATTTCGCCAAATTGCCGACCGGGACGACCGATCGCAATTGGCCCTGCGGCTGCGGAACGGGCGCGGAAGGTTGTCCGGCATTCGGCTTCAAACCGACAACCTTGTTCAAAATGTCGGCGCTGGGTCCGAAAGCCTCGGCCATCCCGTCGCGCATGAGTAGCACCTTGTCACAGGTCGCTGCAATCGACGGCCGATGCGTCACGATGATCACCGTGGCCCTGCGTTGGCGCGCCCCGGCGACCGCACGCGCCAGCGCTTCCTCCCCCTCCTGGTCGAGGTTGGAGTTGGGTTCGTCGAGCACAAGGATTTTGGGATTGCCATAGAAGGCGCGGGCAAGGCCGATGCGTTGCCGTTCGCCGCCGGACAGTGCCGAGCTGACCGATCCAATCAACGTCTGGTAGCCGTTGCGCTGGCTGAGGATGAGCTTATGCGCCTGCGCGTGCTGAGCTGCCTCGACGACAGCGTCGTCGCTGGCATTCTGGTCGAAGCGCGAAACATTCTCGGCAATTGAGCCGGGGAACAGCTGAATGTCCTGCGCGAGATAGCCGACATACTTGCCGAGCTGCGACTTATCCCAGCTCTCGAGATCGGCGCCATCGATGCGGATAGCTCCGGCGTTGGGACGCGAGGCTCCGACAATAAGCCGCACCAGTGTCGATTTCCCGGCGCGGCTCGGTCCGATGATCGCCAGTGATTCACCAGCCTCCAACTGAAAGCTGACGCGCTTGAGTATCGGCTCGGTGCCCGGCGGTGCGTTGGGGGGAATAAACACTACCTGCTGCACCGTTATTTTTCCGGCGGGTTCCGGCAGTTGCACTTTCGCCGCCTGCTGGTCGCTTGCGGGCAAAACCCGCTGCAGGCGCTGCCACGCGCGCCACGCATCGGTCGTCTGTTTCCAGCCGGATACCAGCTGGTCGAGCGGTTGCAGAGCGCGTCCGGAAAGAATGCTTGATGCGAAGATCATGCCGGCAGTCATCTGCCCTTGCAGTACCAGCCAGGCGCCAAGCCCGAGTATCGCAATCTGCAGGAGCATGCGAACGGCGCGCGAAACGCCCGCGAATATCGAATTGACTTTCGTTGAACGATCGAACGCATTCAGCGCCCTGACGAAAGCCCTGCCCCAGACCGCGCCGGCGTCACGCTCCATGCCCATGGCGCGCAAGGTGTCGCCATTGCGGGCGAAGGCCTGGGCGGTGAGATCGGTCTTGCTGAACATCTCGCCGGCTTCCGCGGCTACCGCACGAACCGCAAGGCCGTTGAGCACAACAAGAATGATCATTACCACGGCACCGCCGATGGTGAGCCACAGCAGGGCAGGATGAATCAACGCCAGCAGGACGACAAAGAGCGGCGCAAAGGGAAGGTCGAATAATGTTGCGAGACCACGCGAGGCGATGAAGCCGCGTACCGTGGAGAGGTCGCGAAGCGGCTGCACGTCACCACTATCGGCCCGCGGCCCGGAAAGCGTCGCTTCGAACGCACTCGACGCCAGTTGCCGGTCGATCGAGGCGGCAATGCGCAGGAAATAGACCGCGCGGATGGTCTCGATCAACCCGAGAAAACCCAACGCCGCCACTGCCATCAGCGACAGATAGACCAGCGTGTTACCGCTCGCTGCCGGCAGTACACGGTCATAGACCTGGATCAGGTAGATCGGCATGACCAGCAGAAGCACGTTGACGACTGTCGAGAAGACCCCGAGGCTCACGGCATGCCGCGAGAGGATTGTCCAGGTACTCATCTTGCCGGCCAACACCGTCTCCAATTCCAGATGCCGTGGCCTGCATCAGCCAAAAAGGCGAAACAGTTTGACGGCGCTAAGCCATACATTTCGATCTTATCCACTAACCTCGTTGTAAATCTGTGAACAGCGGTCAGCAAGCTTTGCTGAACATTCGGAATCGCAGCTGTTCAAGCAGGTTCGGCAAAATTCGGTAGTTTGCGGATGTTGCCTCCCGGGCGTCCGCGCCTGTTGTCCGTCTGCCGCATAACGCATCGCCCGATCCTAGCTGCGCCGCTCCACAGGGCGGCCGGTGGACTGACGCACGTGAAGTTCAGGCTTTATCAGCTCCTGCGAGGCCTTCACAGCTGAGCCACCAAGCTTGTCGAGCAGTGCGCGGGCAGCGCGGCGGCCGACCTCGCGTTGGCCGTTCCAAACCGTGGTGAGCGCCGGCGTGGCGATTGCCGCCTCTTCAAGATCGTCATAGCCGGTGACGGAAATATCGACGCCGGGAACAAGGCCGGCACGCGCGATGCCGTTCATCAAGCCGATCGCGACGAGGTCGTTCCAGCATACCGCCGCTGTCGGGTGATCTTTCAGCGCCAGGAATTGTCCGGCGGCTTCGAAGCCGCCCTGCTTGGTGCGCGGCCCCGGGATGCGCCAATAGGGCAGCGCATTCAGCCCGGCGCGTTCCATCGCCGTTACATAGCCCTGATAGCGGTCGCGGCCGGTCGACGTCTGGTCGGTGCCGCCGATCATCGAAATGCGCGTGTGGCCGAGAGAAATCAGATGGTTGGTGGCAAGCCCGATTCCATAGGCATCGTCGCCGCGAAATACCGGCACCGAGGCGCCCTCGACGGTACGCGCAATCAGCACCGCCGGCAGGCCGTTTTCCTCCGCCATGACGATGTCCTCGGGCGGTGTTCCGATCGCTGGCGACATGATCACGCCGTCCGCGCCAAGCTGCAGCAGCGTATCGATGAAGGTGCGTTGCTTTTCGAGCTGGTCATAGTGATTGGAAAGGATGAAGGTCTGGCGGCTGCGGTCGAGTTCGCTTTCTATGGAGCGCAAGATCTCCGCGAAGAACGGGTTCATGATGTCATGCACCACGACCCCGACAATGCCCGACCGCGACGTACGCAGGCTGGCAGCGCGGCGGTTGTAGATGTAGCCGATAGCGCGGGCGTGGTCCTTGATACGATCGCGAGTCGAATCGGCGACCAGCGGACTGTCGCGCAACGCCAGCGATACAGTCGCGGTGGAAACACCGAGCGCATCGGCGATGGTCGAAAGCTTGATTTTCTGGGCCAGCGTGTCCTCCCCCGACAAGCTGAGAAGAGACGGATGAGAAACTCTCAAACGCTCTTTGCGGGCCTCGTTTCTCGGATCCTTTTAAACTGTTTAAAGACGCTTATGCCACCATTTGTCTGCGGTTTCAAAGCATAATTCACAATTTGTCGGCGAGATCGGCCAATTCGGCGTTGGGAGCCGCGCGGCTCCTGACCCGCAACTGGTGTTCGCGGTGCACGCCGGGCGTAGCGGCCTCATGCGCGGCGGTTGGTCGGTTCAACGTCTCTGCCGCCGCGCGCCCGCGATTAGGCGTTCGCCGCCACCAGCGCCTTTTCAAGCTTGCCGAGGCCCTCTGCCAGAATGGCGTCGGAGACGGTGAGCGGCATCAGGATGCGGATGGTGTTGGCATGCACGCCGCAGGACAGCAGCACCAGACCCTCGGCAAGCGCTGCCTGGGTGACGCGCTTGGTGGCGTCGGCGTCGGGCTCGGAGC
The DNA here is from genome assembly GCA_963839725.1 of uncultured Alphaproteobacteria bacterium. Lineage (GTDB taxonomy): Bacteria > Pseudomonadota > Alphaproteobacteria > Rhizobiales > Rhizobiaceae > Kumtagia. Next base: position 40,836 of record CAWIWT010000029.1, read on the forward strand.
CGCCGCGGTCCTTGACCACATCGAAGGCCACCATGGCGCCAGGACCGCGGATGGCGTCCATCGCCACGGTGTCGTTGCGCTGGGCGATGCGCGTCAGCTCGCCCTTGATGCGGTCGCCGAGCAGGTTGGCGCGGGCGATGAGCTTTTCCTCGGCGATGACGTCGAGCACGGCGAGAGCGGCCGCGCAGGCGATCGGGCTGCCGGCGTAGGTGCCACCGAGGCCGCCCGGTTCCGGAGCGTCCATGATCGCCGCCCTGCCGATAACGCCCGACAGCGGGAACCCACCGGCCAGCGATTTGGCGATAGTCAGCAGGTCCGGTTCCACGCCGGAATTCTCGATCCCGAACATTTTTCCGGTGCGGGCAAAGCCAGTCTGCACCTCGTCGGCGATCAGCAGGATGCCGTTGTCGTCGCAGATCTTGCGCAGCGCCTGCAGCAATTCGGTCGGGGCGGGGTGGAAGCCGCCTTCGCCCTGGACCGGCTCGATGATGATGGCGGCGACATTGACCGGATCGACATCGGCGCGGAACAGATATTCGAGCGCCTTTAGCGAATCCGCCACCGACACATCATGCTGCGGCACTGGGAACGGCACGTGCCAGATGCCGGCGGGCATCGGCCCGAACTTCTTCTTGTAGGGCGCGACCTTGCCGGTCAGTGCGCTGGTCATCAACGTACGGCCGTGGAAAGCGCCGGAAAAGGCGATGACATTGGTGCGGCCGGTGGCGGCGCGGGCGATCTTGACGGCGTTCTCGACGGCTTCCGCGCCGGTCGAAAAAAGGATGGTCTTCGCGTCGCCCTTGAACGGCGCAAGCTTGTTCAGCCGCTCGCACAATTCGATATAGGGCTCGTAGGGGACGATCTGGAAGGCGGTATGGGTGTAGGCTTCAAGCTGCGCCTTGACCGCCGCGATCACCCTGGGGTGGCGGTGGCCGGTGTTGAGCACGGCAATGCCGCCAGCGAAGTCGATGAAGCGGCGGCCTTCGGCATCCCACAGTTCGGAGTTTTCCGCGCGACCTGCGAACACCGGATAGGCGGTGCTGACTCCGCGCGGGATCGCCGCGACGCGGCGTGACTGTAGCGATGCGTTTTTAGACATTTTTCCCTCTAAGCGTTCTCCGGGCGATTTTTTTGAAGCTTCATGTGACGGCAATACCCGCCGGGTTGGTTTCACTATAGCGTCAGATCGGAGGTTTGGAGTGGCGCAGCCGCAAAATTCCGCTGCAGCCAGATCCCGGACATTTCCCCTCAAGGGCAGGGCTATCGCATCTAGACTTACCCCCACTCCTAACCCCTCCCCTCAAGGGGGAGGGGAACTTTCTGCATCCTTGCTTGGCGTCAAACGCCGATGACTTTACTCAGCATGGCGGTCGGCAAGATCCCCTCCCCTCAGAGGGGAGGGGTTAGGGGTGGGGTACTAAAGCCGTCAAACTCCAGTATTTCCATATGCGATAGCGCTGCCCTCAAAGAGGGAGATTAGGCTGTCCTCTTGCCTTTTGCCAATCTCCAACGGTGCATGAGAGGTGCCGATCGTGAAGCTGCGGATCTCCCCCCTTGAGGGGGAGATGTCCGGCAGGACAGAGGGGGTGCGAAGGAGTACAACCTATCATTGTGCAGTACGGTAACAGCGCCAGTCCGCAGGCATCTTGCCGTCCCAAGCCATTGGCGCGAGAGTGAAAAATAATCACTGCAATCACGTGTAGGGTTTCAGTATGATCCGATGCCCGCCAGCGTTGTGGGCGATCTGTTAGTCCTGCGGTACAAGTTCCTAGACGTTTCACCCCGATTTGCGGTTGGAGGTATTGGATGTCCTCAGCAGACGCGACCGGCTCAACGCATGCCGTGCGCTGGGGTTTGGCCGCGAAGCTGTTCACGACGCTCCTGCTGCTCGGTGCGATCGCAGTGCTGCTCACCGGGGTGCTCGGCTATATGCGCGCCCGCGATGCGCTGGAAAAAGCGGTGCTCGATCAACTGACCGCCACCCGCGAAACCAAGGCGCGCCAGGTGGAGACTTACTTTCGCACCATCCAGGCCGAGTTGCGACTGCTTGCCACCTCCAAGATGGTCGTCGATTCGACGCGCGAATTCCGGGTTGCCGTGGACCAGCTCGACCGGGCAGGTGTCTCGCCCGAGCTAAGTAAGAAAGTCAGTGACTGGTATGCGGAAAACTTCATTCCGCAGATGACGCAGGTCCTGGGCCGGGAGCCGGCGCTGAGCGACTATCTGCCGGTCGGAGGGGCACCTTATTATCTGCAGTACCATTACATCGTCGCCAATCCCAATCCAGCGGAGCGGCGCAGCCTCCTCGACGACGCCGGCGACGGCAGCGAGTACAGCAGACTGCACGCCACCTATCATCCGCTGCTGCGCGCCGCTGCCACCACGGTCGGCTTCTTCGATTTCATGTTGGCCGACCCTAAGTCAGGCCGCCTGATCTATACCGTCGAGAAGGAAACGGACTTCACCACCTCCCTTCAATTCGGTCCCTACCGCCGCTCCAACGTCGCGGCCGCGGTCGCCCGGTGCTCGCTGTCGGCGGACCCGTCGGCCATCTGTCTGGAGGATTTCGCCCCTTATGCCCCCTCGGGCGACGCACCGACGGCTTTCATGGGGGCGCCGGTGATCGATCAGGGTGTCGTCACCGGTGTGCTGATCGCGCAATTGTCGAATGAGGAGATCGACAGCGTCGTCACAGGCAGCCGTCAATGGCGGCACGAGGGATTTGGCGACACCGGTGAAGCCTACCTGGTCGGGCCGGACTATCTGGTGCGTTCGGCGCCACGGGCATTTTACGAGAATCGGGAGAGCTACTTTGCCGACCTCAAATCCGTTGGCACTTCGGAAGACGAGATCGCGTCGATCCGGCGCAACGGGACGCCGGTCTTGCATCAGCGGATCGACACCGATGCCACCCGGGCAGCACTCGCCGGCGTCGAGGGGACAGGCGAGATCATCGGCTATCGTGGCGTTCCGACCCTTGCTTCATGGGGGCCGCTGGCGATATCCGGCGTCAAATGGGGTCTCGTCGCCAAGATTGACAGCGCTGAAGCCTTCGCGCCGATCGACGCGCTGCGCCGCGACCTGCTGCTTGTCGGCGGACTGGCGCTGCTCGTCGTCGCTGCCACGGCGGGATGGCTGGCGCGGGCGATGCTTGGGCCGCTGCGAGAGCTCACGGCCGGCGTGAAACGTTTCACCGCCGGCGACTATGGCGCCAGCGTACCTGTTCGTTCCGGCGATGAGATCGGCCAGCTCTGCTTAGCCTTCAATGGTATGGTCGAGGAGTTGAACCAAAAGAATTGGGTGATCCAAAGCAAGAATCAAGAAAATGAGCAGCTGCTGCTGAATGTTCTACCCGCACCGATCGCCAATCGGCTGCGTGGTGGCGAACAGGGGATCGCTGACGGTTTCGCCGAGGTCACTGTCGCCTTCGCTGATCTGGTCGGCTTCACCGCGCTGACATCGGATATGCCGCCGCACGATGTGGTGACGTTGCTCAACGGGCTGTTCACACGCTTCGACGCCGCCGCTCAGGATCTCGGTATCGAGAAGATCAAGACGGTCGGGGATGCCTATATGGCGGTTTGCGGACTGCCCGAGCCCGTCGCGAACCACGCCGAGCGCATGGTGCGCATGGCCATCCGCATGGTCCACATCACCCGCGAGCACGCCATGGAACATAACACTTCGATGAAGCTCAGGGTCGGCGTGAACACCGGCCCGGTCGTGGCCGGCGTTATCGGCAAGAGCAAATACATCTACGACCTGTGGGGCGACACGGTGAACCTCGCGAGCCGCATGAATCAGGTGGAATCCCGACTCCGTCCAGGTGACGCGACCGGTCTACGAGTTGCTCAAGGACCTGTTCGCCTTCGAAGCGCGCGGCGCCATCGAGGTGAAGGGCAAGGGAAAGGTCGAGGCTTGGGTTTTGAGACTGTAGCGGCCCCCTCACACCAAGACCGCTACGGTTTGACCGCCTTCGCTGCCCCTCACCCTTGCCCTCTCCCTGTATAGCAGGGCTATCGCATATGGAAATCCCGGGCCGCGCTGCGTGCTCGATACCCCCCACCCCTAACCCCCCCCCTCAGGGGGAGGGGACCGCGCCTACCGCTATGCCGCGCAAAACCGTCGACGTTTGACGCTAAGCTTGCGATGCAGGAGCTTCCCCCTCCCCCTCGAGGAGGAGGGGTTAGGGGTGGGGGTAAGGCTAAATGCGATCGCCCTGTCCCGTATAGAGACTGGGAGAGGGGCATCCGCGTCGTTCTCTATTCATTGATACTGGCGATTAGCCTGGTCGATACGGCAAGCGTCCCTCTTCTCCCCGCTCTTGCGGGGGAAGGTGCCGGCGGGCGGATGAGGGGCGGCACAAACGATCAAAATTTGGCGTCGGCGTCACACCTCGTGCAGATACAGGTGGTAGTCCAGTTCGCTGACTGTGCGGGCGACGCGCAGATATTCGGCGTATTTGATCGCCGTGAAAGTGCGGTGCAAATCCATGCCGAGCGCATCCTGAAGAAACTCCGAGGTCTTGAACCGTCTCGATGGCGCTGCGCCAGTCCGCCGGCATCTTGCCGTCCGGTGCGGTGTTGGCATAGCCGTTGCCGGTAGTCTCCGGGCCAGGGTCGAGCTTTTCGTTTAACCCCTTGGATATGCCAGCCAGCACGGTTGCGGCGACCAGGTAGGGGTTGGCGTCGACGCCTGACGGGCGATGCTCGATGCGGCGGTTTTTCACGTCGCCTGCCGGCACGCGCAGCGCTACCGAGCGGTTGTTGACACCCCATGTCGGCGCGATCGGCGCGTAGGACTGCGATACGAAACGCCGCCAGGAATTGGCGTGGGGCGCGAACACCAGCATGGAATTGGCCATCGTGTCGATCAGGCCGCCGAGCGCCCGCAAGAGCGACAGCGACCACCCCGGGCCGCCCGCCTCCGCGAAGACATTGCCGCCGGCATCGTCCAGCAGCGACACATGGAAGTGCATGCCCGAGCCGGCATATTTCTCGATCGGCTTGGCCATGAAGCAGGCGGTGACACCATGGCGGCGCGCCTGCGCTCGCACGATCCGCTTGAGCAGCACCAGATCGTAACGGCGCGCAGCACATCCTTGCGGTAGCGCAGCGTCAGCTCGTACTGGCCGGGCGCATACTCCGAAATAATCGTCTCGGCGGGAATGTCCTGTGCCTTGCAGGCGGCGTAGATGTCGGCGAACAGCGGCTCCATGCCGTGCAGATGGTCCACCGAATAGACCTCGGTCTTGTTGCTGGCACGGCCGTCGAGCACGGCCTTAGCCGGCTGCACGCGGCCATTGGCGTCGCGCGCATTGGCCAGCAGGAAGAACTCCAGCTCGAAGGCGCCGGCCGGATGCAGGCCTTTGTCCGCCAGCCGCTGCACCTGGAGTGCGAGCGCATGGCGTGGGTCGGACAGCATCGGCGCGCCGTCCAGATGGTACATGG
>CAWIWT010000030.1:0-32629 GCA_963839725.1 uncultured Alphaproteobacteria bacterium
TCTAGAGGGCGATGCCCCAGCGCGCGCTGAAGTCGGGATGCCACAGCAGCGTTATCGGGAAGACGAAGATGGTCCGAACGAGTGGCGCTCCTTCGAACAGGTCCGGTCGATACATGTAGATTGAACCCGGCAGAATGGAGAGCGGTAGTGCACCGAGGCCGCCCTATGGCTGCTCATGCTCTGTTTGCTCGCATTGACGCCGGGCTACGAGATTCCGGTAGCCGGGCTATTAGGATTTGTCGACGGTAAGTCCCTTCATGCCTATCGAGTACTTCATACTCTCGGCCGTGCAGTTCGACGGCGCGGTAGTTGGGTATCTCGCCGGCGCCCCAATCCGGGAGACTGTTCTTGATGCCAGCCAGACGCGCTATCATTTCGTGGGAATCGCTCGGCGCGGCAATAATGCGACATATGTTGTGAAAAACATGTCAACCTCCCTTAACCCCACCGTGGAAGCCTGCCGCAGGTCCCCAAACCCGCGCGTCCGGCGGCCCAGGGCTAGCGGGGGTGTTGGGCCAGCCGGACGCCGATCGGAACCCACCTGTACCCGTCCCGACGCATACACGCTTGCCGACGCGTCGTTAAGATATCGTTGCAGAGACTTCGGCAGGTCGTCCCGCTCAATTCTCTTTTGCGTGAACAAGGAACCACCGACAATTGGTGCTGTTTGATACAAATGAACAACTCGAGACATCACCAATACTTTGAGCCGAACAATCCAAGGTTCGTCGCCGTGCTTTGCGTCTTGCTCGCCATCCTGGCGTCGACTGCCTTCGCAATGCTCATCTTGTCGGCTTAAGACAAACAGACGGCTATCTTGCGCACTTCGCCGCTTTGGTGCAAATATCCCGCGCATTCACGCAGCGAGGCTCGATGCTTGCGCGACCAGGGGACATTGGCGTCTACCGCCTGCCTAATGCCTGGGAGTTGGTGCGGATCCGGCATATCCGGACAAGGCAAACCGCCAGATGGCCCCTATATGTTTCGGCGTGGGCATGAGCGTCAAACAATTCAAGCGCCTGCCGCCAGCCAAACAATTCGAGCTTCATTGCGCGCACCAGGCGCTCCTCCGAGGCCGATCGCTGAGGGCGACTGAGAAGGGCCGACCTATGTCGTCGGCCTGAACTCTAGCAGCCGCGCATGCCGCAGCTTATCCTTGCCCCGGAGATGCTTGACGCGGCCTGTGATGCCCGGCCGCAGCCACTGCACCGCTTCCTTCGAGTTGCGCTTGAAGTCGCGCGGTGGTGGCCCGAGGTGTGCCTCGACCATCCCCTTGAACAGATCGCTGGCGGGGCGCCCGAAGGTGACGAAGGCGGAGCCGACATATTGGCGGGTGCCGATCTCACCCATCAGCGCCATCGTCGGCTTCCCGGGAGTGCGCTGGACCCCGAGGATCTCCAGTTCGCTTTCCATGAAGGTCTTCACCTTCAGCCAGTTGGTCGATGGGCCACTGGCGTATACAGATCCGCCGCGCTTGCAGACGATGCCCTCGAGCCCCATTCGCTCGACCGAAGCAAACAGGTCCCCAGGGGTGCCCTGTAGGCTGTCCGAATACTGAATGCGGCCTCCGGGACGGATAAGAGCATAAAGACGCTCCCGGCGGTCCTCTACCGTCTCTGCACGTAAATAGTCGCTATCGTGATGGAGCAGGTCAAACGCCATGAAGAGCAGTGTGTCCGACTGTGATCGAACCACCGCCTGTAGGGCGTGGAAGTCCGAGAAGCCGGACTCTTGCGGGTAGACGAGCTCGCCGTCGATGATGGCGGATGTCACCCGGATCTCCGCAGCGGCCGCCTCGGCAATGATCTTCAGCTTATCGGTCCAATCAAAGCCTCGCCTGGTGAAAACGCGAACGCCGCTGGCGTCAATCACGATCTGGCAGCGCCAACCGTCGAACTTCACTTCGGTCAGCCAATCACCGTTGCCGGAAGGTGGCTTGTCCACCAATGTCGGCATCATCGGTTCAATGAACCTGAGCCTATCGCCCATTCCTCCCCACAAGCGCAGACACTTTATGGTAAAATGGAACAAACCACCCAGCGAATAGGTTTAGGTTACCGCGTGTCAGGTTTTAGGTTTTGCTCGCCGTAGTCCCGCGCGCTCCACAGTTGTCCCCCCACTTCTACAGTGGAGGCTTACCGCAGGGACGTAACCCCACCCACCTGCGGCAAGGTCGGGGCAAGGCTATCGTTCTCATTGATTGGGAAAAATGGGTGACGAGAAGGAACGGCTGCTTCAGTGGTTAAGAAAGGACAACCGGGAGTGGCGTCGTTGGACGGCGTTCTATGTCGTAACGGCTGTTCTAATCGCTGGGGCGCTTGTAGCCATCATTGCGGTTCTATACCGCTAATAGCCTCAACTGGAGCGAGTCCCGAGCAACTGAGCACGGGAACCGCGATCGCAGGGAACAATCAGCATCCAGTAGAGTTGGAGCGGCGCGCAGGTAGCCTTCCGCATTAATACCTGCGCGAAACCCTGCCGAAGGATTTCAGGTCGTCTCTCGCTTGGCCCGCGGCAGGTGTCTTGAGCAGGAGATTAAGATGAAATTGATAGTCAGGCTGCGGATCGTTAAGGAAAACAGCGGCGTGCGTAGGGTGCATCACGCGCGGCCCGCCTGAGATTGGGGTCGACGTCAGTGCTCGTCCATGACACTTGAAAAACAAGCGACGCACGTAGCTGCTCCTGACCCAAAGCGCCATCTTCCAGATTATTCGCGAGGGTATGGCGGGCAACGATCGAAAAGTACGGGTGGATAGCACCTTGTAGGGGGTGATGAGACTCCCTGCCATGCGCTTACGGCATGAGTTCTATGGCTTCCTATGGCACGCCGCCCTTGCCACTCGTGAACCGCCGTGGCCGCGCGATCTCTCGGCGTAATCCCGGTTATGGCAACCGTTCGACAAAGATAGAGACTAGAAGTTAAGTTGCTGTTTTTGCTTGCATCATGGCGGAGAGGGGGTCCGCCCTGGCTCGAACCAATAACATCCAAGGAAAACCACTAGCGATCAAAAAGATCAGCCTTTGCATTAACTTAAATCGGCGATTGCGGCTGGCAACATCCAAAGCGTCGATTAAGGTCCAGCTCACCTGATAGGGCAGGAAGTAGGACAGGACTGGTGCGGGAGCTAAATCGGCTTACATCACTTTCGATCGGGCGACTGACAGAGCCTGGCCGTCACGCCGACGGTGGCAATCTCTATCTATCCGTTTCCAACAATGGCGGGCGTCGCTGGGTCTTTCTCTATCGATGGCAGGGTAAACCTACAGAGATGGGTTTGGGGGGTGTCAACAGCATAAGCCTTAAGCAAGCTAGGGAACTCGCGGCTGCAGCTCGTTCCCAAGTCGCAATGGGCATCAATCCATTGGCTGAAAAGCGCAAGAGGCGGGCACACGTACCAACGTTTGGAGAGTGCGCCGAGAGCTTCATAGAGACGAACAAGTCCGAATGGCGCAACGACAAGCATATAGCCCAATGGTCTGCAACTCTGAAATCCTACGCCGAACCGATCTGGAATGTGGCGATCAATCAAATTGAAACCGTCGACGTTCTCAAGATACTTAAGCCCATTTGGAGTACGAAAGCTGAGACAGCCTCCCGCGTGCGTGGGCGAATGGAGCGTGTGTTCGCCTCGGCCACAACTCGCGGATTCCGTAGCGGGGAAAACCCGGCGCAGTGGCGCAACCACCTGGAAAATGAATTGCCAAAGCGCAGAAAGCTGAGCCGTGGCCACCATGCTGCTCTCGACTTCAGAGATATACCAGACTTCATGGCGAAGCTGCGGCTGCAGTTGGGAGCAGCTAGTTCGGCCCTCAGATTTCTAATCCTCACCGGCGGACGGACTAGCGAAGTACTAAACGCTAGGTGGACAGAACTCGACCTCGATGCTGGTCACTGGACGATTCCTGCTGAACGTATGAAGGCGGGGAAAGAGCACCGTGTTCCATTGTCGAAGGAAGCCTGTGAAATATTGTTGGCACTAAGTTCAAGCGGATCGACTGGTTTTGTTTTTAAAAGCAAAGCGTCGAAAGCGCTCTCGAACATGGCTATGGCGGAACTTCTCAAACGAATGGACCTGAAGGTAACCGTACACGGATTCCGTTCGTCTTTCAGGGATTGGATAGCAGAAAAAACTTCATATTCGAATGAGGTCGCTGAAGCTGCATTGGCGCACACGATAAAGAATTCGGTCGAAGCCTCATATAGGCGGGGTGACCTCTATGAGAAGCGACGGGAATTGATGCGAGACTGGAGCGCATATTGCAAGTCGGCATCCGACAATCCCGTTTGATGGACTTGTGCGAGGGGCCTTAGCCCATGCAACGACAAGATTCTATGGCAAAAGAGTGGACGTTGAATTGAGCTAACGCGAGCTTCGTCAGACTCAGTACCGCTAGTGTGATTAAGATACTTAATGCACCAAATAAAATTCTTTGGTGTGAGCACTCAATGGCTGTTGAATTACTTAAGTTTATCTTCATGTTACGGATGATGGAAGCATTTGATCAACCAATTCACACTAAGGACCTGCGACTACTGCGACAGCAGTTCGTCCGTGTGTGGCGCGCAAAAGAGGATGTCGAGCGGCGTCGAAACCTTCTGGTACTCCGCTCTACTGTAAGCAAATTACGCCGGGAGCGGGATCCTTGTCCTCCTCCACCCACGCCCCCTGAGTTCGATAGCAGCCGCTTCTTCAAGTGGATTTTAATGGAAAAGACTAATCTTAGACAGCGCGCTTGGGGACGTCCCACAAACCAATGGCTGCGGCGTACGCTGGTCGACCTCTGCGCCGCGTACGAGGCTATCTACGGGCGTGAGAAGCAGATGGCTGCGGTTAGTTTGAAAGGACCGACCGCGCGTTTCATTTGCTCGTTTCTCGAACAAGGGCGGATTGCCCTGCGCCTATACGACCGCTCGTTCCCCCACCGCATCGAGCCGTCCGTTTCATCGAAAGGCCGGATGCTGGCAATAGATCGCTTTTTCAGTGTTTCCGACGAAACGCTTAAGGGATATCTCGAGGAACTCCTGAGAGGGCGCAGCGATGCACCACACGCGGTCGATACAAGGCGAATATTCTTCGAAAAAGTTTTAAAGCGGTAGCTGGATACACTTTTCCCCCCTATCGCGACAACTTCGCTTGGCATCTCTCTGGACCATTAACGTCCAAGGAGAAACTACATGCCCAGTGAAGATACAAATTGGCACGCTTTGCTCGGCCATCCGTCGGGGCCGCTGCTGCGTCCGGCGGAAGCCGCGAACTATCTCGGCCTTTCACTGGCGTCTTTCTATGGCCAGGTTAAGTCGGGTCAATTGCCGCCTTTGATCAAGATCGGACCTCGCGCTGCCGCAATTCCAAAGCCCTGGCTCGACCTAATGATCGCCGAAAAATTTTTTGGTAGGCCTTAAATTTTGGGACTGGTCTTTTGGGACCGGTCTCTCTTCCTTGATTCCAGCTGACCGCGGGGAAAGCGTTCGTCGCTTCCTGTTTGAGAGGGATACGGGTCACAAGCGGAAAGCCCCGACGCTGGAACGTCGAGGGCTTCGGTTCAAAAACTGCATCAAATGTGAGCGGTATTCGATACCGCGATTGGATACCGAATGCAACTGACGGATGATGAACGGATCGCCGACCTTCTCGGATTCGATCCGCCTACGAACGGCCTCCCGGCCGAAATAAGCTTCTCCCGCTGCGATTCCACTAAGGACGCTAGTGTAACTCGCATGACGTGGCCCTTGTCGCGATTTAAGCAACTCCTGATGCAGCACAAACAGGGGTTGAAGGCGGGCAAATCTTGGCTCCCCGCGATCTTCCGCAAGAATCGGCGGAGCAACGCCAACGCCCAGGTGATCGCCGTTGCGGCACTCGACCTTGACGAGGGTCAGACATTTGAAGAAGTGGTTGAGACCATCAAAGCCGCCAACTTGGCTGCGATTATCGCCACAAGCCATTCGCATACTATCGACACTCCGAGTATGAGGGTTGTGTTTTTTCCTCGCAATCCTTGGCGCGTCGCCGATTATTCGAGTCCTCCCGCTGCCGAGCGCGCCTACAAAAAAGGGCTCCTCGCACTAGCCGACCGTCTCGGCTTCACGGTGGATCACAGCGCGATCGATCCGGCTCGACTCTTCTTCCTGCCTCGCCACGCGCCCGGTGCACCGCATGAGTCGATCTGGATCGACGGCAACACGGTTGACGTTTGGTCTGTCAGCGAGAACAGCGACGATGCGGCCCAGCTGCCCGATGAGCGCGCTGCTCGTAAGCCGATTCCGCCGGAAATCGTGCTCGGGATCAGCGAGAACAGCGACGATGCGACCCAGCTGCCCGCTGAGCGCGCAGCTCGTGAGCCGATTCCTCCGGAAATCGTGCTCGGGGCTCTCGCAAGTATTGTGAATGACGAGCGTTTTGATCGCCCTCAATGGGTGAGGGTGATCGCCGCTATCCGTCATGCCCTAGGCGAAGAAGGCCGCGAGGCGGCCGAGGAGTGGTCTGCGAGTTGGACCGGAGGCGAGCACGATCCAGCAAAATTCGACCGCGCATGGCGATCGTTGCGCGATCGGGGGGACTCGGACGCGGGTGCTGGAACGATATTGTTCCTCGCCCGCCGCGACGGCTGGACCGATCCTCGCGAGCGTGACCGTCTGCTCGCCCTTTGTGAGGACCTACCACCGGACGAAAGTGAATTGTTCGGCGCGCCCATGATGAGGAGAGGACGGCCGCTCATCAATCAGCACAATGCGATTGTGTATCTTAGCCTCGCATTGGATTCGGTGCTTCCAGGCCTTCGGCTTAATGAGATGACCGGATTGGTTGAATGGCAGAGTGGGACCATGACCGAAGCGGCTCTCGTGATCACTCGGGTTGCGCTCGAAAAGCTTGGTCTCGAAACTATTCGCAAGGAGCTCGTCGCCGATGCTGTTACCGCTGTTGCCCGACACCGACAGTACCACCCCATCCGGGATTGGTTAAACAGATTGAAGCATGATGGGTCACTGCGCCTCGACACTTGGCTCATCCGCTGCGCCGCGGCTCCCGATACTGACTACCTTCGGCGCGTCGGGCGTGCATTCTTCATCCAGATGGTGGCCCGCGTCATGACCCCCGGCGCGAAGGCCGACAGCGTTCTGGTCTTGCATGGACCGCAGGGGATCGGAAAATCGACTCTCTGCCGCGCCCTCGCCGGCCCCGACTATTTTTCGGACACGATGCCCCCGATCAACGGCGGACGGGACACGATGCTGCATCTTCGCGGCAAGTGGCTTATTGAGCTTTCGGAACTGGCACCCAGCCGCAGAAGCGAGGCCGAGGACCTGAAAGCGTTCCTGACCGCGACGGCCGACACCTACCGCGCGCCGTACGCCCGGATTGAAGAGACGCACCCGCGCCAGTGTGTTTTCGTCGGAACGACGAACAACAACTCGTTTCTCCGCGACGAGACAGGCAACCGGCGATTTTGGCCTATTGAATGCAAGGGGACGCTCGACACCGACTGGCTTATTGCCGAGCGCGATCAGCTTTTCGCGGAAGCGGTCATGGCATGGCGCCGCGGCGAAATCTGGTGGCTGCCGCGCGAGTTCGAAGCGGCACATGCGGCACCCATCCAAGAGGCGGCTCGTGAACGTGACCCCTGGGAGGCCGTCGTCCGGGATTGGCTGGACAAACTCGTAACCGATGACTTTGGAACGATGACCAACCGTCGTATGGTGGCAACGATTGCGGAAGTATTGCTCGAGGTCCTCGGTATTGAGGTACGATTTCAGACGGTAGCCCTGCAGCGGCGAGCAGCAGGGGCCATTCGCGCGGCCGGATGGCACAAGGTGAAGAGTAACGGGAGGATGGTGTGGCGGCGGCCGGAAGACGATGACGATTGGCGGCGCTTGATATGAAGCCGATTACAGCTCAGCGCGGGTTGGGGACTATCGGGAACAACGCCATGGTCACCCATTTTGCATTTGTAAAACAATAACTTACCGACATTTTGATCATCTGGCGAGAAATCTCCCCTATATAATGGTCAGAGCGCATTCAGCGCCTTCGGCAGTGTGTCTGCAATCACGGCTGAGGTCTCTTTGACGATTCTATGGTCCCTATGGTCCCCTGACCTAGCAATTCATTGGAAATAAAGTCATTTTCTGGGAGGTTGATCGGGGGACCATACCAGCCGCTATGGTCTCCCCAACCCCTTGTAAATTTGCCAAATGATCCCCTCCCGGAGGCCCCAAAAATTTTGGAAGACCGGGGCTCTGCGCACCCCCCGGAGGCGCATGACGCCCGGAAGGACCCGGAGCGGCCCGCTGCCAGACTTCGACTGGCACGTCCCTCAGGCGGCAGCCTGGCATTCACGCGCTACAGCTAGGAAGTGAGCAAGTGCCGACGCGTTGACATGGTGATGCAGGCGCATTGACAGAACAAGCTGATCAGGGTATTGAACAGGACTATACAGGTTCATTGAACAGGTTCTAATATGGCACGGCGCGCGGCAATGTTGTCTCCCGGAGCGGGCAAGCCCGAACAGATCGCAACGGTGCTGGAAAAGGAAATCCGCTCCGGTGCGCTGGGTTTCGGCGACAGGCTGCAGAGCGAGAACGAACTCGTTCAGCGCTTCTCGGTCAGCCGCAACACCGTGCGCAGGGGGCTGGAGGAACTGTCGAGCCGCGGCCTCATCACCACCAGGGTCGGCATCGGCTCCTTCGTGACCTTCGACGGCAAGATGGTCGACGACGCCATCGGCTGGTCGAGGGCACTTGCCGATGCCGGAGCGAATGCCGAAACCCGCACGCTGCGGCTCGAAGTGATCGAGGACGCCGGCCTAGCGGCCCGGCTCGGCCTCGGCAATCCGGCCTTCATCGCAGTCGACCGGGCGCGCAGCAATGCCGGCGACGGCCACGCCATTTCGATCGAACGCAGCCGTCTGCCCCTGTCGGCGGAACTGGAGGAAGTTCCGCTTAAGGGCCTGCGCGAAGGCTCCTTGTACCAGACGTTGCGTGGTGCCGGCCTTGTTCCCGACCATGGCGAAGAGTGGGCCGACATTGAGATGCTGTCCGCCGAGGACGCATCCATTCTCGGCTGCGCGACGGGAACGCCCTTCCTGCGCACAAGGCGGCTGACGCGGTCGGCCGACGGACGTCCGATCGAATACGTCACCAGCCTGCTCAACCCGGCGCATTTCGCGCTGCATCTGGAGTTCTGAGCCATGTCCGGGAGTAGCATGGCGGAGGACAGGGCACTGGCCACGCTGATCGGCGGGGCACTCGGCGATGCGCTCGGCATGCCGACGCAGCTCCTGTCGCCGGCGCAGATCAGATCTTCCTATGGCTTCGTCGACGGCTTCGTCGCGCCGTCCGCAGATCACCCGGTCTCGAAAGGGCTGTCAGCAGGCGCGATCACCGACGATACCGAGCAGACGCTGCTGCTTGGCCGTATCCTGCTCGAATCCGGCAAGAGCTTCGACCACAAGCGCTGGGTCGGCGCGCTAGTTAGCTGGGAGCGCGACGTCAAGGCGCGCGGGAGCTACGACCTGCTCGGTCCGTCGACCAAGCGCGCCATCGATGCCATCAACGACGGCGTGCCGCCGGAAGAGGCCGGGCGCGAGGGTGATACCAACGGCGCGGCGATGCGCATCGCGCCGGTCGGCATCATGCTGCCGCCGGAGCCGCTCGACGCGCTGGTGGCCAAGGTCGCCGAGACCTGCCGCGCGACGCACAACACCTCCATCGCCATCGCCGCCGCCGCCGCCGTGGCGGCCGCGGTGAGCCATGGCATCGCCGGTTGCGACTGGCGCGAGGCTTCCCGGCGCGCGGTCGATGCCGCCACGTTCGGCGCGAAACATGGGCACTGGATTGTCGGCCCCGATGTCGCGGCCCGCATCAGCTGGGCCTGCGACCTGGTGCGCGGCAAGCCGGCCAGAGAGGCGATCGGCCTCATCGCCGATCTCGTCGGCACCGGGGTCGCCAGCCAGCAGTCGGTGCCCGCGGCGTTCGCCGTGCTGCAAGTGGCCGATGGCGATCCCTGGCAGGCGGCGGTGATCAGCGCCAATCTCGGTGGCGACACCGACACGATCGGCGCCATAGCCGCCGGCATGGCTGGCGCCTGCGCCGGAACGGCCAGCCTGCCGCAGGAGCGCATTGCAGGATTGCGCGGCATTGACCTGGCCGAAGTTCGCACGCTTTCCGCCGACCTGGTCGCGGCTCGGTTCGGCCGGTCCGGCGGAGAGGAGGCAGCATGAGCCGCCTTGTCCATGCCGGCAGCGCGGTGGTCGACTATGTCTACCGCATCGACGCCTTGCCGATGTCCGGCACCGAAAAGACGGCCGCGAGTTACGGCCGCGTCGCAGGAGGCGGCTTCAACATGATGGTCGCGGCTTCCCGCGGCCGGGATGAAGGTGGTCTTTGCCGGCCGGCACGGCACCGGTCCGGACGGCGATTTCCTGCGCGCCGCGTTCGCGTCGGAAGGGATCGAGGCGCTCACTCCGCCGGCACCAGAAAAGGACAGCGGCAACTGCGTCGTGCTGGTCAGTGCCGACGCCGAGCGCAGCTTCGTTTCCTGGCCCGGCGCAGAAGGAACGCTTTCTGTCGCCGACTTCGCGCCGGTCTCCTTCAAGGCAGGCGACTGGGTGTTTACTTCGGGCTACACGCTGAGCTACCCCGGCAGCCGAGATGCTCTCGCACACTGGATCGAGGCGCTGCCGGCCGAAATCCCCTTCGTGTTCGATCCGACGCCCGTCGTGTCGGAAATCCCGAAAGACATTCTGGGCCGCGTGCTGGCCCGCACCACCTGGCTGAGTTGCAACGCGGCTGAAGCCGCGGCGATCGCTGGTACCACCGACGTCGCCACCAATGCCGATCTGCTAATGAGCCGCTATTGTCCACATGCCGCCGGGCTGGTGGTCCGCTCCGGCGAGGCCGGCGCCTTTGTGCAGCTGCGTGACGGCAGGTCGCAGAACATTCCCGGCTTCAAGGTCGCGGCGGTCGATACCAACGGCGCCGGCGACACCCACATCGGCGCCTTCGTCAGCGCGCTGGCGCGCGGCCAAAAACCCTTCAAGGCCGCGCGCTACGCCAATGCCGCGGCCGCCATCTCCGTCACTCGGCATGGCGGATCGTCCGCGCCGACCGACGCCGAGATCAACGACTTTCTGGCGGCGCTGCAGCCGTCGGAACAAACCGATCAGGACCGCGAGAAAATCACGGCCTGACATAACCGACAGAGAGGAACCGACGATGACCAGACTAACTGCAATGCTGGCGGCCACCACCGTGCTTGTTTCCGCCTTCGCCCTCTCGGCCCAGGCCGCGGAGGTGCACGTGCTGAACTGGAAGGGCTACGGCGCCGACGAACCCTGGGCGGTCGAGGCTTTCGAAAAGGCGACCGGCCATAAGGTGGTTAACGACTTCTTCAACTCCGAGCAGGAGATGCTGACCAAGCTCAGGACCAATCCTGGGCTCTACGATGTGGTCATGATCAATGCCGCCTTCACCGGCCAGGCACTGGCGGAGAAGCTGATCCAGCCGATCGATACGTCGAAAATCGCCAACTATGCCGACATCAGTCCGGAAAAAGCATCGTCGCCGATGTTGAACCAGGATGGCAAGGTGTTCGGCGTGCCATGGGTCTGGGGTTTGACGGCAATTGCCGTCAACGACAAGTCGTTCGAAGCTCAGCCGACCAGCATCTCGGTCATGTGGGACGAGTCGCACAAGGGTCGCGTCGTCATCCGCGACGATGCGGTGGAAGCCATCCAGTTCGGCGCCATCGCGTCTGGCCAGAACATCAACGACATCAAGGACATGGAGGCCGTGAAGGCAAAGCTGACCTCGCTGATGCCGCAGATCCGCACATTCTGGAGTTCGGAAAACGACTGGAACCAGATGGTGGCCTCGAACCAGATCGACGTAGGCACCTACTGGTCGGGGTCGGCCGACCGCGCCAAGACGCAGTTCAAGCTGCCGGTGTCGCTGGTGGTCCCTGAAGAGGGCGCCGTCGCATGGCTCGACGCCTTCTCCATTCCCGCCGGATCGAAGAACGCCGAAGGTGCCGAGGCATTCATCAACTACATGATCGACCCGACCTTCTACGTCGAATGGGTCACCAAGGTCGGCGCGCCTGTCTCGGCCAACACCAAGGCGGTCTCGGGGCTGCCGGAGGACTCCTTCAACCGTAAGGTCATGGGCGATCCTAAGGTGGCCGAGCGCATTCAATTCCAGGCACCGATCACCGACGCGCAACGCGAGGCCTATCTGGCGCTGTGGCAGGAGCTGAAGGTCAACGTGAAGTAGGGCGCAAGGCAGGCGTCATCCCGGGCAGTTCTGCGTGGGCAGGCATCACTTGCATCCGACGTCGAGTGGGTTCTGCGGACGACCTCCGCTGCGCTCCGGTTTCCGGGATGACACGATATCGCGACCGCCGGGAGGAGAGGTCATGGCAACAATAACCACAGGGAGGCGGGGGATCGGCCCGGCCTTGCCTTTGCTCGCGCCTGCCTATCTCTGGCTGACGGTGGCGATCTTTCTGCCGCTGTCGGCCATGGCTTTCTTTTCGTTCATGACCGACCTGCCGATGTCCGGCAAGGGATGGTCGCTGACACTGCAGAACTACACGGCCTTCTTCTCCAGCGGGCTCTACCTAACGCTGCTGCTGTCGTCTCTCCGCCTCGGGCTCGAAGTGACGCTCTGGTGCGCGTTGATCGGCTTTCCGGCGGCCTATGTGCTCGCCAAGGTGCTGAAGGGCAGGGCGCGCGAGGCGATTTTCCTGCTCGTCATCCTGCCGTTCTGGTCGAACGGGCTGGTGCGCATCTTCTCCTGGGCGATGGTGCTGCGCGAGGGCGGCATTCTCGACACCGCGCTCAACGCCGTCCTGCCGTTCCGGATCAGCATCGACCTAATGTATTCCTATCCCGCCGTCATCATCGGCCTGGTGCACTCCTACGTGCCCTACATGGTGCTGACCTGCTATCTGACCCTGCAGGCCATCGACGACTCGCTGATCGAGGCCGCGCGCTCGCTTGGCGCCTCGCGGTTGCAGACGTTGCGCCGCGTGATCGTGCCGCTGGCGATGCCGGGACTGGTGGCCGGCGCGGTGCTGATTTTCGTGCCGGTGGTCGGCTCCTTCATGGAACCGCGCATCCTCGGCGGCCGCACCGGCATCTTCTACGGCACCGTCATCGAGGATCAGTTCGTAGCCGTCTTCAACTGGCCGCTGGGGGCCGCACTTTCCTTCATCCTGCTGGCCGTGGTGCTGGTCATACTGGCGGTCTCGGCGCCGGTCATGCGGAGGGCTGCCTGATGTCGACGACCCGACTGCTCGAAGGTTTCGGCCGCTTCTATATCGGCCTGCTGCTCGCCTTCCTCTATCTGCCGATCGTCATCATGGCGCTGATGTCGTTCAACGCTTCGCCCTTCTATCAACTGCCGTTCGAATGGACGACGAAATGGTATGCCGACCTGTCGCGCAACGCGCAGCTTCTCGCCGCGACCTGGAACTCAATCGAGATCGCCGTCATCGCCACCATCGTCGCGACGCTGCTCGGCACCGCCGCATCGCTGGCGCTGTTCCGCTACGAGTTCCGCGGCAAGAAGCTGCTCCAGGCGCTGCTCTTCCCGCCGATCGCCATTCCGTGGCTGATCACCGGAACGGCGATGCTGATCTTCTTCTTCGGCGTCGGCATCGGCCGCGGCCTGCATGCCATCCTGCTCGGCCATGTCGCGCTGGCGCTGCCCTATGTCATCGTTGTCGTCTCGGCGCGATTGCAGACCTTCGCGCCGGAACTGGAAGAGGCGGCCCGCTCGCTCGGCGCCAGCCAATGGCAGGTGACGATGCGCGTGACGCTGCCATGGATCATTCCGGGCGTCATCGCCGGCGCACTGTTCGCCTTCGCCGTTTCCTTCGACCAGTTCGTCGTGTCGTACTTCCTGTCGACGCCGGGTGAGGCGACGCTGCCGGTCGAGATCTATGCCGCCATCCGCAAGGGCTTCACGCCCGAGATCAATGCGGTGTCCACCATCATCATCGCCGTCTCGATGGGCCTGATGCTCGTCGCGGCCCGCTTCTTCAAGTTCGGGGGAGAAAAGTAATGGCCGAGGTTCAGGTCGAAAAGGTCTCGCGCTCGTTCGGCGAACACATGGCGCTCGATGACGTATCAATCGATTTTCCCGACGGCGGCTTCTATGCGCTGCTCGGACCCTCCGGCAGCGGCAAGACCACGCTTCTGCGCATGATCGCCGGTTTCGACTTTCCCGATTCCGGCAGCATCCGCATCGGCGGCGAGAGTGTGGAACGCGTGCCGGTCGAGAAACGCCGCATCGGCATGGTGTTCCAGAGCTACGCGCTGTTCCCGAACATGAGCGTCGCCGACAACGTCGCGTTCGGGCTGTCGGTGCGGGGCGAACCGAAGTCCAAGATCGCCGGCGCCGTGCAGCGCGCGCTCGATCTCGTGCAACTCGGCAAGCTCGGCGAGCGCCGGTCGCACCAACTGTCCGGCGGCCAGCGGCAGCGCGTGGCGCTGGCCCGCGCCATCGTCATCAAGCCGCGCGTGCTCTTGCTCGACGAGCCGCTCGGCGCGCTCGACAAGGCGCTGCGCGTCGACATGCAGATCGAACTGAAGCGCATCCAGCGCGAGATCGGCATCACCACCATCTTCGTCACCCACGACCAGGAAGAGGCGCTGACCATGAGCGACCGCATCGGAATCCTGCGGGATGGGCGGCTGGTGCAGGAAGGCCCTCCAGAGGAAATCTACGACAGCCCGAGAAGTGAGTTTGCCGCCACCTTCCTTGGCGATGCCAACATCCTGCGGGGTGAAGCGACCGGCAACGGCATTCGACTGCCGGATGGCACCGCTATTACCGCCGGTTCGGGCGGTAAGCCGGCTGCGGGGAGCAAGGCAAGCTGTGCCGTGCGTCCGGAGCGCATCCACATCGCCGCGAACTCGCCCGCTTCGACCGGTGGCGAGAACATTCTCACGGGGCGTGTGTTGAAGCGCATATTTGCCGGCAATTCGAGCACCTACTTTGTTGATCGCGACGGCGGAACCATCAAGGTGCTGGTTCACAACAGCGGCGCGGAAGAACTCGCGGAAGGGACGGACGTCGTGTTGCGCTGGTCGCCTAAAAGCACTGTGCTGATCAGTGCGTAAGGTTCTGCTTCCTGGCGAGCGAAACCCGCTATGGCCAATCCGATGTGGTCTGGAACTTTCCCGCCGGTCCGGTTTAATCCGGTTCATGGCCGATGTATGAATTCACCTGCCAGCTGGCTACGCAGAAGCTTCTCGCTGCGACCCACGGCAACCGCGAGGCCCTGGACGGCTTTGTGCGGATGAACGCCGGGACGACGTCACCCGCGGAGTTCTTTGCGCCGGAAAACGTGATCGGATTGTGGCCGCCGCAGCTTAAGAAAGGCGCAACGTTCTTCATTAGGTTGCCCTCATCGGATGATTTTGCCGGCCTCCGCAGCTATCCGCGCGAGCCGATCGGTCCACTGCATTCGCGAACCCGGACGTTCGCCACGGAAGCCGTCTGCCCCGGTTCTGGTGCAAAGCAGACGTGAGCGGACGTCCGGACAGTCTCTTTGCTAGAACAAGCGCTTGAACGGCGCTGCCGTTCGGTCTACCGCTTGATGGCCCTCTCGATTCTTGAGACCTCCCAAAGTGAAAAACGGCATCTTTCTGGCCCTTGTGGCCTATGCGGTCTACGCATGGGGCGACGGCCTCATCAAAGGCCTTGGCGGCACGCTGACCATCTTCGAGATCGGGTTCTTCAACATTCTGTTCTCCGGGCTTTTTCTTTTACTTGTGAAGCCGGCTGGCGAGGACTGGCGGAACTTCTGGCAGATGCGTCGTCCGCTCAGAGTGCATGCGCGCGCCGTGCTCGGCATGGGTGCCGGCATATTCAGCGTCAACGCCTTCACCTCGATCCCTCTAGCAGAGGTCTATGCGTTGCTCTTCCTCGCCCCGCTGTTTGTAACGCTCCTGTCGATCATCTTCCTCAAAGAGAAGGTCGGCAGATGGCGCTGGCTAGCAGTCTTTGCCGGTTTTGCCGGGGTATTGATGGTGGTACGGCCAGGCGTGCGCGTGCTTGAGTTTGGGCATTTGTCGGCGATCGGCGCGGCGCTCTGCGGTGCGCTATCGATTATCCTGATGCGTTCGATGACGAGCGAACGCCAGACGGCCGTGCTTGGGACGCTGGTCGCCTATGGATTGGTGTTCAACGGCACCGCCGCGGCAGCCACAACGTTTTCCATGCCGTCCTGGGCGACAATGGGCGTTCTGCTCCTGACCGGAGCTTGCACCGCCGCCGGCAACCGTCTGCAACTCGTGTCTACGCGCTACAGTCCCGCCAGCCACATTGCACCGATGCATTATTCGCAGATGATCTGGGCCGTGCTGATCGGCGCTATGTTCTTCAACGAGTATCCGGACGCGCTGTCGATCCTTGGGCTCGTGGTGATTGCTGCGGCAGGTCTGCTGACCTGTTCCGCGAACAGGCACGGCTTGGTTATATCCGCTGGTATCGGATGACGCGCGGCCGGCTTTAATCGATCAACATATGGGTAGAATTTCCGTCCTCGGGTGGCGACTTGCCCACGTCCGCTTCGCGCCGATATTGTTCTCTAATGGGTCAAGGGCGACGGCTCGGTGTTGTGAGCGTTATCGACGCTTTCGGGTGCCTGTGTTCTCTGCGTGCTCATAGGCACTTGATGGGGTCAGCTGGGTATGGAGCGGCTTGGTTGAAATCGCAGTCGGCCGATCAGATCGTCCGCATGCTACAGTATCGGCGCCGTCTTCCATGCCCTCCCTCGGGCGTCGCTCCCGCTCGGGAGCTGGTTTCGGTCTCCTGTCTGTCGCGATCGGCTACGCCGGTCTGAACTCGGTGCCGTGCCGCAGCATCGCATGCATGATGATGGCAAGCCGCCTTGCCAGCGCGATCCGCGCCTTTCGCATCGTGGACCTCGCTGCGATGGCCAATGCCCAATCCTTCAGCTTCAGCGGACCTTTGTAGCGCGTCAGCAAGACGTTCGCGGCCTCATAGAGCAGGGTTCGCACGCGTCGATCGCCGCATTTTGAGATGCTGCCTGTGTAGTCCACTTCGCCCGACTGATAGCGACGCGGCACCAGGCCGAGATAGGCGCCGATGTCGCGGGAGCGCCGGAAGCGTTCGGGATCATCGACAGCGGCCGCGAAGGCCAGCGCGGTAAGCTTGCCGACGCCGGGGATCGTCATCAGCCGGCGGCATACGCCGGAAGCCTTGGCCATCTTCTTCATGTCGGCATCGATTTCCGAGACAGCCGAAAGCACGGCAGCCCGTGCCGCGATCAGGCCTCGCATGGCGGCGGATAGGCCGTCGATTTCCTTCGCTTGCTTGCAGCGCCTGTTTGATGAAGGCGGGGCTGAGTGCCCGCGGTAGTCGGACGCCGAACACCACGGCGAGGCCGCGGATCTGGTTCTCCAGCATGACGCGCTGACCGACCAGCTTCTTGCGCGCGATGACCAGCGATCGGATGGCATGCGCCGGCAAGGACTTCACATGGGTCGGCTTGAAGAATTCGCTGCGGGCGAGATGCGCCAGGCCGCGGGCATCGTTGCGGTCGGTCTTGTGGGTGGCAAGCGACTTCAGCGCCTGATAGGCCTGCCGGCTCTCGATGCAGACGACGGGCACGCCACGGTCACGCAGGCCGTGGTAGAGCATCGGGGCCATGCGACCGGTCTCGAACACGACCCGTCGGCAAGCCGGCGCCTTCACCAGCGATGCAATGATCGCCTCAGCCGTCGACACCGTCTTGGCTTCGTGAATGACTGCTCCCTCACGGTCGACAACGCACACATGCGTCTCTTCCATCGAAATGTCCAAACCTGCAAAATACTCCATGGTCGGTCTCCTCTTCCAATGACAGAGCCGATCCTATCGGTCTCCGAGAAGAGCTGCCGCCCCATTACCCCATGTTGAAAAAGTCCGCGACCAGGCCTTTCGGGACGCTTGCATAGAATTTCGTTTCGCTAAGGATCCGATCTCGAATCCTGATTCCGGAAAGGACGTTGATAAGAAATGGGATTCTCCATTCGTATCTTGCTTCGCATTGCCTCGGACTTTTTCAACACAATCCGCCTATGTCGGCCGTTGGGGCGGGCATCCAACCGCATCCTCTATCTCAGCCATTGTCTCGCCCAGCCGGACGCTCTGGGGTACGTCGTCAGGTCACGCCCAAAATGGTATTTGGACTCAGGTGTCGCGAATGGCCTCTTTGCGCCGCATATCGGTCGCTAGCTGCGGCTTTGCAGGCGTCTGAAAGCGGTCGTTCCCTTCGGCGCTGGAGGTCGCTGTGCGCCGGAAGCAGTCACTCGGGCGTCCTTCCTCGAGGTCGTCATCAAATTTGCAGACCAGCCTTACGCAGCCCCTCCTCGAAGAACAGGCGGCTAGCGCGGTCCGAGTACGGCATTGTGACCTCCCAATGACGTGTCGCCTGGTGTGGCTTGATTTCTTCTAGCTCCGAGATAACCGCGGCGGCTTCGTCGTGCCGGCCAAGTTGGCCGAGGGCAGCAAGCAGGGTGCGCAGAATGAAGCGATGCCGACGAACACGTAGGGCGCGGCTGCAATAGTCGGCGGCTTCCTCGAAATTGGCAATATGATACTGCGCGATCGCCGCCTGGCCGAGAAACGTTTCTGACTGCCGGTCGTTTGGGTTCAGTCGAAGGCTTCGAAGCATCGGATCAAGAGCCTCCGCGGACCGGCCAATGTAGATGCGGATCCATCCGAGCGCGAAATATCCGAGAGCAAAGTTTGGAGTGAGGTCGATCGCGCGCTGCGCCGCTGCGAGCGACTGCTCGTGGCGAAGAGCGAGCATGGTCGCCAGACACAATGCGTAGTGCGCGTATGGGTCTCGCTCGTCGAGTTCAACAGCCCGGGTCGCCGCTGTCAGTTCGTCGTCAGTGTCTTTGTCAATGTCTTTGCTCCAACCCCACCATATTCGGGTGTTTAGCGTGCGCGCGAGATACGTATGGGCCAGCGCCAACTTGGCATCCAGCTCTACCGCTCGTCGCAGCAATGTCTCCGCTTCGCGGTTTTCATCGCGGGCAAACTGCTGAAAGTGCCAGATGCCGCGCATGCAATGATCAAATGCATCTAGGTTGCCGGTCTTGCGAGTGGCCCGCCTTCCTTCGACGAGCAGCATTTCAGGCTCGATCGCCGCGACCACGCTTTGCGTAATCTCATCCTGAAGCGCAAACACATCGGAAAGATCGCGATCGAAGCGCTCGGCCCAAAGGTGAATTCCGGTATCCGCGTCGATGAGCTGGGCGGTGGCCCGGATGCGGTTCGCCACCTTTCGCACACTTCCCTCAAGCACATAGCGCACACCAAGCTCTCGAGCGATCTGCTTCACGTCTAGCGCCCGCCCCTTGTAGGCGAAGGTCGAGTTTCGAGCTATTACGAAGAACCAGCGATAGTGTGAGAGTGCGGTGATGATGTCCTCGGTGACACCGTCGGCAAAGTACTCTTGCTCTCTGTCGCCGCTCATGTTGACGAGCGGCAAGACTGCAATCGAGGGCTTGTCCGGCAAGGCAAGGGCGCGACTGCTCAGCATGTCAGTTGCGGCGACTCCCTCGGCTTCCCATTCGACGCGGTGAACTACCACTTTCCGAGGAATGTTTTTGAGCGAGCGCTCGCCTACTGGCGACAATTGAAAGTCAAGCTTGCCTTCGGTCTGCTCGCGCACAGCGTCGCTAATACAGATGCCGGTCGGGTCGGCGATTTCCTGCAAACGAGCGGCGACATTGATACCATCGCCGAGCAGATCTTCTCCCTGAGCAACGACATCGCCTATGTTGATGCCGATCCGGTATTCAAGCCTCTTGCCTACCGATAGATCGGCGTTGTGACGCTCGAGTGCACGTTGGATTGCGACAGCCGCGCGGACAGCTTGTACTGCACTTGCGAATTCGACAACAACGCTGTCCCCGGCTGCGCCAAAGATGCGTCCACCATGCTCGCGCACTAGATCGGATATCGCTGCACGATATATCCCGAGCGTCCGTAGGGTTCCTTCTTCGTCCTCTGCCATCAGGCGGCTGTAGCCGACGACATCAGCTGCCAGAATCGCAGCAAGATGCCGGTTGCGGGACAGTTCCATGGCGTAGCCCTCGAATGCCGACCGCAATATAGCGTAAAAGGACATCGCGCCAAAACGGCGCTCTGTTCCAGCAATTCTGACCGACGGTCTGGGCTGAGCCCCGTTGAGCCTCGAGTCCGAACACCTCCCCGGGGCGACGTCTGCTTCGCGCCGCATATCGGACGTTCAGGTCAGCTTTGCCACTGTCTTAAAGCGGAAATTTACAGGCGCCACGCTGGAGGTCGCGGTTGCGCCATGAACGGACTCTGCGGTCGGCACATTGGAAGGTCGGCTCTGCGCTCCGGAAGCAGACATCCGGTCGCCGAGTTTGCTGTTATCGGGCGTTTGTGGCCCCTCGTCCTTAAACTCCGGCAAATCCAAACATCAGCCCGCAGTTCTTCGCGCGCGCTCGATCTCGCGGTCCAATTCCTTCCAGCCAAGTTTCGCGGGCAGAGTCTCCGCCGCAGTGAGGTGTCGAGCACGACGTCCAGTTCGAGCAGGCTTTTCTTCCCCGCGGGGCGTCTATTGTGGCCAGTGTGGTCCCGGTGACCAGGCGCGGCGGTTGTCATCGGGCAGGCTGCCCGGATAGCCGCTGCGCGGCTATTTATCATTGGGTTAGGGTCGCGTGCAGCGCCGGGGTCTAGTTGACGCAAAACGGGTCACACCAATTGGTTAATGAATCCGTTTGCGGGCTAGATATTTTACTGACATTCTTGCCCGGTATTAGGTTTTGCACCTGGTGGCAATTGTTCAATGAAAGGACACCCCGATGGCCAAGGATGCTGCGAATACCTCTTCTTCACCGAATAAGGCGGAGGCGACAAGTCTCGCCGAGGGCAGCGGGTTGAGCTTAATCGCCTCGCAGGTTCGCGAGAACGGGGGCTCCGGCGACGCGGTAGGTGTCGACAAGATCCGTGATCTGCTTTTTGGCAATCAGATGCAGGACTACGACCGTCGCTTTTCCAAGCTTGAGGAACGTTTCTTGCAGCGGTTCAAGGATGTCGAATCTGAGGCCAAACGCAATCTTGAAATGTACGAGTTCAACTCGAAAAAGCAAGTCGACTCACTCGCTGCACAGTTCCGGAGCGAAAAGGAGGCGAGAGCCGAGTTTGAAAAGGGGATTGACAGAAATCTTCGCGAACAGAATCAAGCACTTGAGAAGCAGGTGCGCGCACTATCCGACCAGTTGAGCGAAATGGACCGAGACGTCGCGGACCGGATAAGTCGAAGCGATCACCTGCTGCGTGAGGAAATCAAGCAGAAGGTTGAAAGTGTTCAACTCATGATAGAGAAGATGTTCTCTGATCTAAGCAACGTCAAAACTGACCGAAATCTATTGGCAGGTTTGTTCGTCGAAATTGCAAAATGCCTGAATCAGGAGCCTGTCGGCAGCAAGAACAACTTGGAGCGTGCTTGGAAATCGAGTTGATAGGAATTTGACTTCGACCGCTGACCCAATCAGCCTTTTACAAAGAGCAGCTTCGAACAATAGCGAGATTGATCGAGAGGCTCTGGCTGGTCTTTTGGTCGAAATTGCTCGGAATGTTGATCCGGACTATCGCGCCAGTTTCGTCGGAGTTCCAACCGCCGATCCTCGCATGGAAACGCTGCGCCAGTTGCTGGTTGGCCGCGAAATTTCGGAGCTTTCGCGGGTCACGCAGCTGTTGGGCGTACCAGAACAGCATGCGGCCGCAGTGGGGGATGTACTGCCCAGCGCAGTCGCGCATGCGCCTCAAGCGCAACTGAGCGAGGCTTTTTCGCCGGTTGTAGAGAGGGCTGTCCAACGATCCATCCAGAAGGACCCGGGCACTCTCACGGACATATTGTACCCGCTGTTCCTGCCAGCCATTCGGAAGTCGATCGGCGAGAAAATCGACCAGACCTTTCAGTCTCTGAATGAGTTTTTGAGATACATATTTACATGGCGCGGACTTAGGTGGAGGTTCGAAGCGTGGAAAACGGGAACAAGCTTCGCAGAAGTCGTTCTCAAGCATTCTCTCATCTATCGTGTGGAGCATGTCTTTCTCATTAATCGCAATTCCGGGCTATTGATTGCGCATGTAGCTGCCGAGAATGCAACGAGCGAAGACCCTCAGCTCATTTCCTCGATGCTCAGTGCAATTCAGGATTTCGTAAAAAACTCGTTCAATGAGAAAGAACAGAGCGGCCTGGACACTATCCGTTTTGGGGAACTTCGTCTCTGGTCGGAAGTTGGACCGTTTGCGACCTTGGTCGCAGTGATCCGGGGAAACCCACCAGAAGAACTACACGAAATAATTCGCGATGCTTTGTTCCGCATCCACGGCGAATCCTCCGAGGAGTTAGAGAAGTTCGACGGCGACAGTACGCAACTAGCCGGCGTAAAGGAGAAGTTGCAGACCTGCGTTGAACTGAAGCAGGAAGATTCAAGTGAGACGTTTCCGTGGCTGGCTGTGGCTGCTGTCACGCTGGTATTGATTTCGACCGGCAGTTGGCTCTTCGTTTCTTGGCAATCCGGCCAGCACTGGCAGACTTATGTGTCGCGACTTGAGGCCCAACCGGGAATCATCGTCGCCCAACAAACGGCGAGGGGCGGAGATTTCTATATTTCCGGCCTGAGAGACCCGCTTGCCGCCGACCCGCAGGCTCTGCTGTCCGGAACGGAGGTTGATCCTGCCCGCGTTCATTCGCAGTGGCAATTCTATCAGAGCCTTGATCCGAAGTTCGTGCTGAAGCGGCTGATGGCGTCGCTGACCCCGCCGAAATCGGTTCGGCTTTCGATCGTCGAGGATCGCATCGTTGCCGAGGGTGAGGCTCCCGACACCTGGATAGATCGGGCGCGCGCAGCGGCCCGACAGCTTTCGGCAGGCGGACCGGCATTCGACATCTCCAAGGTTCGTGATGTGAGCCCCGATGCACGCGCGGCGGAGCACTGGCAGACTTATGTGTCGCGACTTGAGGCCCAACCGGGAATCATCGTCGCCCAACAAACGGCGAGGGGCGGAGATTTCTATATTTCCGGCCTGAGAGACCCGCTTGCCGCCGACCCGCAGGCTCTGCTGTCCGGAACGGAGGTTGATCCTGCCCGCGTTCATTCGCAGTGGCAATTCTATCAGAGCCTTGATCCGAAGTTCGTGCTGAAGCGGCTGATGGCGTCGCTGACCCCGCCGAAATCGGTTCGGCTTTCGATCGTCGAGGATCGCATCGTTGCCGAGGGTGAGGCTCCCGACACCTGGATAGATCGGGCGCGCGCAGCGGCCCGACAGCTTTCGGCAGGCGGACCGGCATTCGACATCTCCAAGGTTCGTGATGTGAGCCCCGATGCACGCGCGGCGGAGCACTGGCAGACTTATGTGTCGCGACTTGAGGCCCAACCGGGAATCATCGTCGCCCAACAAACGGCGAGGGGCGGAGATTTCTATATTTCCGGCCTGAGAGACCCGCTTGCCGCCGACCCGCAGGCTCTGCTGTCCGGAACGGAGGTTGATCCTGCCCGCGTTCATTCGCAGTGGCAATTCTATCAGAGCCTTGATCCGAAGTTCGTGCTGAAGCGGCTGATGGCGTCGCTGACCCCGCCGAAATCGGTTCGGCTTTCGATCGTCGAGGATCGCATCGTTGCCGAGGGTGAGGCTCCCGACACCTGGATAGATCGGGCGCGCGCAGCGGCCCGACAGCTTTCGGCAGGCGGACCGGCATTCGACATCTCCAAGGTTCGTGATGTGAGCCCCGATGCACGCGCGGCGGAGCACTGGCAGACTTATGTGTCGCGACTTGAGGCCCAACCGGGAATCATCGTCGCCCAACAAACGGCGAGGGGCGGAGATTTCTATATTTCCGGCCTGAGAGACCCGCTTGCCGCCGACCCGCAGGCTCTGCTGTCCGGAACGGAGGTTGATCCTGCCCGCGTTCATTCGCAGTGGCAATTCTATCAGAGCCTTGATCCGAAGTTCGTGCTGAAGCGGCTGATGGCGTCGCTGACCCCGCCGAAATCGGTTCGGCTTTCGATCGTCGAGGATCGCATCGTTGCCGAGGGTGAGGCTCCCGACACCTGGATAGATCGGGCGCGCGCAGCGGCCCGACAGCTTTCGGCAGGCGGACCGGCATTCGACATCTCCAAGGTTCGTGATGTGAGCCCCGATGCACGCGCGGCGGAGCACTGGCAGTATTATGTGTCGCGACTTGAGGCCCAACCGGGAATCATTGTCGCCCAACAAACGGCGAGGGGCGGACATTTCTATATTTCCGGCCTGAGAGACCCGCAGGCCGCCGACCCGCAGGCTCTGCTGTCCGGAACGGAGGTTGATCCTGCCCGCGTTCATTCGCAGTGGCAATTCTATCAGAGCCTTGATCCGAAGTTCGTGCTGAAGCGGCTGAAGGCGTCGCTGACCCCGCCGAAATCGGTTCGGCTTTTGATTGTCGAGGATCGCATCGTTGTCGTGGGTGAGGCTCCTGCCGCCTGGATAAACCGGGCGCGGGTCGCCGCTCAACAGCTGTCCGCGGACGGACTCTCTCTAGAAATTTCCGAGCTGCGTGAGTTGACACCTCAGGAACTCATTCATTTGAGGGAGGCTATCCAAGCGGTCGACATTTTCTTCGATTCTGGCAAGGCTGTACCGGGACCACAGCAACTGCCGGTTCTCGACAAATTGGCGAATCAGTTGAAGGAATTGGCCAAGGACGCCCGCAAGGCCGGCGTTACAGCGCGCTTTATGTTGACAGGCCATTCGGACACGACGGGCCGTGAAACCGCCAACCTGTCAATCAGCGCCGCCCGCGCGGAAACAGTTCGCGCACTTCTCAAGAAGCGCGGCGTCGATCCGGAGCTGCTTTTGGTTCGTGGCGCGGGAACCTTTGAGCCAGCGGAGACTGAAAAAGCCCAGACCGGGAGCTCCGTCAATCGCAGAGTTTCGGTTAGTGTAAACTTTGACTAATACCGGACGGACCCTGAGATGTTGCAAAAGAAGATCTGCATGCTGGGCGGATTCGCAGTCGGAAAGACGAGTCTCGTTCGCAGATTTGTGCAAAGCATCTTTTCAGAAACCTACTTGACCACTGTTGGCGTAAAAATTGACAAGAAGAGTGTCGTACTCTCGGACAAGACGGTGGATCTGATCCTGTGGGATTTGGCTGGCGAAGACGACATCGGTTCTTTCCGCCTCAGCTATGTACGGGGTGCGACCGGTCTGGTGCTTGTCGCAGACGGCACCCGCGCGGCCACTCTTGCGGTGGCGCTCACGCTGCGCGAGCGGGCCGAGGCCGAATTCGGCGCGATGCCCTTCGTGTTGCTGCTCAACAAATTTGATCTGGTCGATCAGTGGACAATTTCAGACAATGAAATAAACGAAATGAGACAATCTGGATGTCATATCTATTCAACAAGCGCACTTTCGGGTGAGTCGGTAGATGATGCGTTTGTTCAACTTGCTTCATTGGTTACCAAATAGACTATGGAAGAAACTCCGAATGAAGTCAGAAAATGGCTATACAGTTTCCTCTACAATGATCGCTCTGTCGCGTATGTGAAGATTGATGATCGACTTCTCGTCGCTGCGAAGGGAGGCTGCGTCGACCATTATGGACTCTCATCACTTCGCATTGGCGAGCCAGTTGCCGGACAGCTTGCGTTCATTGAAGGTTTGCTAACTAACATAGATCTGCCTTTTCACATACCGATGGTAGAACTGCCCAGCGGGTGCGTAACAGACCTTCATCTTTTTTCCGACAATGCCTGCATTTGGTTGCTCTTTCTTGACGCCACTGCCGAACATAATAACAAGCAACGGATTCAACAGAAGGCCTATGAAACGACGCTTCTGCAGGAGAGAGAGCGTCAACTCAACGAGCAATTGGAGTTGACGAACGAGGCCTTGAGGAAGAGCCAAGAGGGATTGTCGCGTGAATACCAACGCTCCGAAAGCCTGCTTCTCAACATCCTTCCGGCGTCAATCGCAGAGCGGTTGAAGACACAGGAACAAATTGCAGACAATCACGCAGAGGTGAGTGTGCTTTTTGCCGACATCGTGCGCTTTACAGAAAAGGCGCGAAGCGTCGGGGCAGAAACGACCCTCGCCATCCTGAATAGCTTCTTCAAGGCAGCGGATCTACTCTCCGAGGTCTACGGGTGCGAGAAAATCAAGACAATCGGCGATTGTGTTATGGTGGTTGCTGGCCTGCCGGTCTCTCGACCCGATCACGCAGACGCCCTTGCCCATTTTGCACTTGAACTGCGCAAAGCGGGTGCACGCGAAAGCTTCGCAGGAGAACCGCTAAGACTAAGAATTGGAATTCATTCAGGTCCAATCGTCGCGGGTGTCATAGGGAAGAGGCGTTTTGCCTATGATCTTTGGGGAGACACGGTCAATCTCGCCGCGCGTATCCAGACGTCCGCCGAGCCCGATGAAATCCGGATTTCGGATGCAACGCACAAGTTGTTTGGGCAGGAGTTTGCCTGCGACCTTATTCCGGAAATGGAACTGCGTGGTGCAGGTCGGGTGCAGATGTGGAGGCTGATGGCCTGATTGGCTGTCTCTCCAAGCAGGGCCAAAGCTGCAAGCAACAGTGCTTTCTTGCGGGTTGTCGAATGGACTGCTTCGCCCGCTGCGGACCGCAGCTCCAGATCTCCGAACAGGCGGATCAGCACTAGAGATTTGCTGGCTTGCCGGAGTTACTGCCTACCGCATGCGCCCCGGCAATTGGCCGCAAAGAACCGTTGAAGCCTTTGTGTCATTAGCGCTGGTTGCCCTCAAGGTAGGATCATCTTTCGCAAGGAATATTGGGTGCGCGAAGGTCGGCAAAGGCGCCTCCTTGCGCCATGGTGCGCTCGCAACCGAACTTCTGGAACGGGTCAAATCTTCGCCTTCGCATCGCGGCCCGGCAGTCTGAGGATTCACAGGCGAAGCACGCGCTTCCCGCGACTGTAGGGAGTTCTTCCAGTCGGCGCGGCGCATTCACGTCTGCGTGCACTCGGCCGAGACGAGCTGGCGCCCGCCGACCGCGCGAGCGGTTAAAGCACCCAAACGATGCAATGCCATTGGATCGGTGAGGCAGGCTCCAGCAGAATGACCAAACAAAACGACCGGCTGGATCAAAGAGAAGGTCGGCGCAGTTCATGCGCGCCTGCCTTCGTGATCCAGGGCTGCGAAGTCTTCGTCCGAAAGGATGACGTCGGCAGCAGCGACGTTCTCCTCCAGATGCGCCACCTTAGAGGTTCCAGGGATCGGCAGCATTACCGGACTGCGTTTCAGCACCCAGGCCAGCGCAATCTGGCTCGGCGCGGCGCCGTGCCTGCGCGCGATCGTGTCAAGAAGCGACCCCGATCTGGCAAGGGTTCCGGCCGCGAGCGGGTACCACGGAATGAAGCCGATGCTGCGCTTCTCACAATAGTCCAGCACATTCTCGCTTTGACGATCGACGAGATTGTAGCGATTCTGCACGGTGGCAACGTCGAAGACCTTGGAGGCAGCCTCGATGTCTTCGACCGAAACCTCACTCAGGCCCGCATGGAGGATGATGCCGTCGTCAAGGAGCGACCTGATGGCGGCGAACTGCTCGCCGCGGTCGATCCGCGAATTGATCCGGTGCAACTGCCACAATCCGATCTGCTGGACGCCGAGCTTCTCACAGCTCCTTTTTGCCTCCCCAATCAGATAGTCCGGGTCGCCCTTCGGGCTCCACTGGTTGGGCCCGCTTCGGGTGAGACCGGCCTTGGTGGCGACGAGCATTCCGGGATAGGGATGCAGCGCCTCCCGGATCAGCATTTCGGAGACGTCCGGCCCGTAGGAATTGGCAGTGTCGATGAAGTTAATGCCGACTTCAGGCAGCCGCCTCAAGGTGCGTATTGCGTCCGCCCGATCGATCGGCTCGCCCCAAATTCCGGGTCCGGTAACGCGCATGGCGCCAAAGCCGAGGCGATTGATCCTGGTCGTGCCGCCGACGTCGAACGTGCCAGCTTTTCCTGCATCGAGCTTTGCCATCGCGTCTAGACCTTATCACGGTTCTGTTGTTCGGAGTTGCCGGTGATTAATCGAGGAAGTTTGGCTGCAACGGAAACCCCCATTGGCGAGGGACGCGGAAGCCCGTCGACGGGCACGAGGTGTATTTGAAGGTTGCCGTTGCCGGAGGGTCGATGCCGCCAGTTCTTCGACGCCGTCGCGACGCGCATCGTCGGTCGATGAAATCCGGGGGGGAGCGGATGAGCTGCAACCGGGAAGCAGGTCCGCTGCCAACCCAATTCAGACCTTTGCATCCTAACATCGGGTCGATTTGAGTCAAACCTGCACAACGGCCGCAGGCGCGAGATTAGGGCTGCGGCCCTCCGCCTGTTGCTTCGCCGGCATCTCTTGCCGGAAGCGAAGCGATGGCCGACCAGTCGAGCCTGTCGCCGCCATGGGCGAGCAATGTCAGGAAGCGGTCGCGCAGAAGGCTGGCGATCGGCAAAGGCACACGCAACTCTTCAGCCGCCGCGAGAGCCAGCCGGATATCCTTCTGACCAAGCGGCGCCGCGAAGCCGGCCGGTTCGAATTTTCGATCGGCAATCAAGCGGCCATAAGTCTTGTAGACGGGGGCACCGAATAGTGTCGAGGTCAGTATATCGAGATACTGGTGCTGGTCGACGCCGCCCTTGCCGACAAGCGCCATTGCCTCGCCGAGGGATGCGATGACCGTCGCGATCAGGAAGTTGCCGCTGAGCTTCACGAGATTGGCGGCCTTGGACGCCTCGGAGACGACGAAAGCCTTCTGACCGATGGCGTCGAAGAGCGGGGATGCTGCACTGACCGCCTTTGGCTCACCAGCGGCAACGACGAAGAGCTTTCCGTCGGCCGCCGCTTCGGGGCGGCCGAACACCGGAGCGGCGACGAATCTCTGCCCGGCTGCGGCGTGAGCGGCCGTGAGCCTTTCAGACAGCGAGACGCTAATCGTGCTGGACGAGACATGGACTGCGCCCTGGCCAAGGTTTGCGAGCATGCCCTGGTCGCCATACACCACACTTTCGACGGCGTGGTCATCCGCCAGCATGATGAAGACGGCCTCGCCGCGACAAACTTCTGCAACCTTGGAGGCAGACTTGGCGCCCACGTAGATCAGTTCCTCGTCCTTGCCAGGCGTCCGATTGTACACGGTCACGCCGTGCCCGCCCTTGACGAGGTTAGCCGCCATACTGCGGCCCATGTTCCCCCAGCCCGATGAAGCCGACATTCATGTTCTTCTCCTTCGCGATGTGACCAAGGCCCGTTCTCTCAGAATTGGCGCTTCAGCGTGGCAAATGGCAACTTCACATCCCATGCGCGACGTTCGCGAGCTCCGAGGGTGTTAGGCTCTGCCTTGACCAATCGCCTGTCGATGCTGGATCTTGTCGTTGCAGGGTCTCATCATTCGGAGGTCTCGGACCATGGCGATTTACAGACCCCCTCTGTTCAGCGACACCGACATTCTGACGTTTCGGCAAACGCCAGCGTCGGAATACCGCATACCTTACACCTTCGTTGAGTCCCTGAACGAGGGGACCTTGTTCGACCGCTCGGCACGAACGTTCGAAGAGGCGGCACGCACGCAACGCCTCTACGACGTTGTGGTCGGCGAAGATCAGCGGGTCATCGGTGCTGGGATGCTGCAGGATACTCTTAAGGAAGCCAACGGGCATCGCCGGGAAGAGGAACTAGGCGCTCTCATGGTGCATCCCGCCGCCCGCGGCATCGGGGTCGTTGGCCTTATGATTAAACTTATGCTGATCCACCGCTATGCCGTCCTGCGCACCAGCGACACGGAGGAGGACTACGTCGCCCACGTTGTCGACGGCAACCTCGGCCCGATTCATGCGCTCCTGGCCGCCGGGTTTGAGGACCTCGGCGCGATGAAGCTTCACCCGGGCGAATTCGATGGCCATATCGAGCACATGATGGCCCCCGGCGAGAACTACGTGCCCATGCATGCCTACCGCTTCAACCGCGACGCCATCGACAATCTGATCCACGACCTCTGGCGCTTCTGGCACGGGGGGCGGGAGCTCAGCCGTCCGGACCGGAACCTGCGGGTGAAGGTGGACTTTTCCGGTATGGTCGAACCAGCCTTCCTGGACGCAGAGGTTGAACGCATCGGCCAACTCCGCAGCCCGAACTAGCGCTTCAGCAGCGGCACATATAAGGCCGAGATGATCGTGATGGACCAGCAGCACCGCTCGTCATTCGCCGAGCTCAAGGCGAGATTGGCCGCGAGCCGAGCCGGCTGGCGTTGTGGCTTTCGCCCATCTGCAACTCGACGGCCGCGACCTGCGCCACACCCGCTTATGGAGCCGCGTTAGCGCCTTGGCCGCCTGTTGTTAAAGGGCGACGGCAGCCGCATCCAGTTTAGTGGCGCTAAGCGAGCGAGACGTAAGCGCTGTGCGCGATCAACAGACGCTTCACGCAGGTTATGTCTGCACGCATTCTGGTAAGCGAACGGGCTTGGCGATCCGGCAATTATCGCGGGCTCGCGATTTGCGGTATGTTCGCCGCCTTCAAGATGCCCGCCTCAACCTCGATTGATCAATCCATCAGACGCCTGAATGGGAAACAAAAGCGCGCTTGCATAGCGACGCGCTGCAACGCTGAACGATCCGACCTTCATAACAAACAAGCGACCCCATAGCGCATCTGCGCCCGCGTCAGTTCGCAGACGGACGAAAGGTTCCGATTAATCTCATTCGTAGTTAATAAAGAAGCTACTAAACCGGCGTGCAGTGATGAAGCGGGCTCGGGCATTTACTACAAAATCAAGCTATCGATCTCGCTGCTTGTCAGTATGTGCGGCACGTGCTCATAGTTTAGGCAGTACTCATTGGGGGCAAACCAATGGAAATCTCGTACTTGCGTGACTGGGCGATCGATCTTTGCGGAAAGGCCGGCCTTGTGCTGGCACGAAGTGCCACTGGCGTTGGTGAAGCGAAGAGGGTCGTTGTCCAGAAAAGCACAATCTATGTTTCAGCACTGCCAAAAGGCGCCGTGAAGACAATGTTTAGCGGCGGTATCGTCGTCTGGAAGTGCGGAACGCTATACTACCAGCCCGACCACGGTCGTTACGTGCGAGTTGACATCAAGTGAGCGTCAAGATCACGCGAATGTCCCTATAGCGAGACGAACTGCACGGGAGAAGGTTCTAATCCGCGCCACCACCCAGATGTGAGAACCCAGCAACAAGCCTATCGACTTCAACTGAACGCGGTTAGCTTCCATGCATACTGCGCAAACTGCCATCGACTTCAGGTTTACCTGTCCTTCCGCGGAAGAAAGCCTGACAACACGAATTGGAGCGACCGGAGCAAGGATTGGCACCGGAAAAGTGTCAGCGATACAGCCCAGCCCCCGGGGCTACCCCATCGCTCGACGGGTGGGAGTGGAGCGATCAACCGATTTATCCACTCCCAACCAACCTGCGACTGTCGGATGACAGATGGAACCTCGCCGGGCCGGGCTCGAGCCCGTGGCCGGTCCGTCAGGGTTCCAGCAGCCGACGTATGACAGCCGCTGAGAGCGGCGAGCCGCTGTCGGTCCTGTAACCGCTTCGATGCCGCGCGCCTTAAGCATCTCGTAGCCGGTTTCCTGGACAATCAAACCGCGGGCGAACCGACTGGCCACCAGGATGGTACGCACATCATTTGACAAGAGCCGTTCCAGCATCTTGGAAAAGCCCGGGCGCGACGGGCGCCATCATGACCGTGTTCTCCGCCCCGCTGCTCGGCTTCCCCGATCCGCTGACGCCGGTGCAGATCCTGTGGGTCGCCATGATGATGGACGGGCCGCCGGCGGTGGCTCTGGCGCTGGAACTCGTCGCGTCCGGGGATCATGCGCGAGCCACCCCGCGAGCCCGAGGCGCAGATCCTTTCTGCCCCGCGGCTCGCTAAGCGACCATGGCCCTAGGAACGGTTGGCATGCTATGGCATGGCCTAAATGGCGGGTCGAAGGAATATGCCCTGACGCTCGCGTTCACTTTCGTGTTGTTTCAGGTATTCAACGTCTTCATCGCACGAAGGGGGCCGCCTTCAATAGGCGGTTCTTCGACAATCGCATGCAGTGACTCTCCCTGTTGCTGGTGCTGCTGCTCCAAGCCGCCGCCATCTACTGGCGACCCGCCGCCGTCCCGGCGATCTCGCGGGAGCCGCGCTCGTCGCCTCCAGCGTGCTGTTTCTGGAGGACGCCGAAAGCTAGCGCTCCGCCTTCTCGGAGCGTTTGCAGCGAACCGGAGAGCCGCTGGGTCCTAATGAGATAGGAACTGGCTGTTTTCCGATAGACCTATGCTCGCAAGATCCCGAACGTAGCAAACTGCCCCCAGCATTCGCGTGTGCCATCTTCCGCCACCGGGTAACGTCAAAATCCTGCCAGGTCGCCCATCCCCACCTGAAGGTGTGAGTAAGACGCTGTAGCGACCGTTCGAGAGAAATGGCGGCAGTGGCGGATGTATCGGAGGCGTCAAAACTGCGAACTCGCAACGTCAACCTTTTCTTGCCATTTCTTCCGTCCCCCTCGGAAAGCCTCGTTCTTCAGCTTCCCCGTACGAAGAAGTGCAGTGACCACATCCCAATTCGCAAT
>CAWIWT010000031.1:0-192046 GCA_963839725.1 uncultured Alphaproteobacteria bacterium
GTCGACGATGATATGTTCGAAGTAATCGCGCCCTTCGTCGATGAATTGCCTCATGCCGCTGGACGACAGCAACTCGCTGGTATGACCGAACTGGCCGCGGACGCGCGCCGGCACGATTGCGAGCTTGGTCTGCCGGTCGATCTTGGCGACGGTTTGCCATGGCTGCTTGTTGACCACGGCGTCCATCAGGCCGGCTCTCGCCCGCATGCCGATACTCCGGGTCAAACCCGGGTTGCGCAGGTCGCCGTCGATGAGCAGTGTTTTCTCGATCCGCTTGCCGCCAAAAAGCTGCGCCAAATTCGATGCCACCGTGGACTTGCCTTCGCCGGGCAGCACCGAGATGATACCGATCACCTTGCAGGGCGAGGCTAGCAGGACCACATCGCTCGCTATCTTGGCGCTTCGCAGCGTTTCCGCAAACATCGACGCCGGTGCATCTACGGAAAGCCGCATTCGCGCTGCCGCGTCCGCCTTCTGCGCCGACGCTTGCGCGTTGTCTTTAGTTTCACCCGATTGCTTCTTGTATTTGACGGGAGCGTCCTTGTCCGCCGATTTTCGAACAAGGGAAGATAGCCGAGGAATTTTAGGCCGAGCCTTTGCCTGACGTCTTCGGCGGTCCGGAAGAAACGCTCGTTGAACTCGTTCAGCGCTCCGAACGCCCCCCCCATCATCAATCCCAGGATACAAGACAATCCGAGCACCATGGCCTTGCGCGGGCTGGATGCGCCCACAGGCACGGTGGGTTCCGAAATAGTGCGGACTTTGGAGATCGGGAACGATCGCTGTTGTGACGCTTCTCCGAAGCGCGCGAGAAAGTTCTGGTAGAGCGTGCTCAGCGCATCCGCCTTCTGCTCGAGTTCCCGCAGCCGGACTTGCGACTGGTTCGCCTCTT
The DNA here is from genome assembly GCA_963839725.1 of uncultured Alphaproteobacteria bacterium. Classification (GTDB taxonomy): domain Bacteria; phylum Pseudomonadota; class Alphaproteobacteria; order Rhizobiales; family Rhizobiaceae; genus Kumtagia. Next base: position 893 of record CAWIWT010000031.1, read on the forward strand.
TATTCTCGCCGGTGGCTTGCGAAACACTCGCCTGCAGCGTCGTCTCGCGGGAGCGGGCTACTTCGTAGTCGTTGCGGGAACTCGCGGTAAGTTGCCGCAACTCCTCGAATACTTGATTGCGAATGTCCGGCCTGTTCCTTACGCAGCGCCACCGCTTGTTGGTGATCGGCGCCGAATTTGTTGGCGATAATTCCTGCTCGCGTTTGGAGGCTGCAAGGTACCGTACCTTTAGGGACGACAAAATGCTGCCACTCGCCTGGTCGCCGGATATGGTGGCGTTTTCGACAGCGCCTTCCGGGCCGTTGCTCATTATTGCCTTGTACTGTTCGTAGCGCGCCAGCGCGCGGGCGCTGTCCGCCCTCGCAAGAACCAGTTGCCCGCTGAGGTCGGACAGTTCCTGTTCCGCGATGAGTTCGCCGCGAGCGGCGGTCAGACCGTTCTCAGCCCTGAACTTCTCGGCTTCAAGGGCAGCCGTCTGCGAGCTTTCCTGCAGTTCCCTGAGCCGTCCCTCCAGCCACAAGGCGGCGCGCTCAGTTGCATCGAAATTCGCCTCCAGCTGATCGGCAAGGTATGCGTCCGCATAAGCCTTCGCGATCGACGTGGCCAGTAACGGATCGTGTGCTCGGTAGCCGATCGAGATGACATAGCTGCGCCCGCTACGCTCCGCGATTACATTCGCCTGCAGCATCGCGGCGGCTTGTTCCTTTTGCTCAGCCGTTGTCTTGGCTTCGCGGGCGGCATCGTCCATCTCGGCCTCGGCTTGGCCCGGGGCGCTGGCCCGGGGCGCAGATAGTGGGTCATGCCTCTCAGGAATCCGACAGATTTCTGCACCAATGAAGATGGTGGATCAAGGAAGCTGTCGTTCTTGTCGAGGTTCAGCTTGTTGACCACGACTGCTGCCAATCTCGCAGAACCCAGGATCTCGAGTTGGCTCATGATCTCCGATTCGGTCTGGAATTGGTTGGCCTCGTTGAGACCTCGTCGACGATCTTGTCCAGGCCTTCATCAATCAGAACCTTGGCCGTGGCCGTATATGTTGGCGGCGTGGTCTGGAGATAGAGCAAGCCAAAAAGAAGACCTACGCCAGCGCCGATCAGCACGACTCCGAGTTGCCTTTTGGCCATCGACAACAGGTGTTCGAGGTTGATGAAGCCATCACCCTCCCTCTCCTCGACACCTTGTGGTGCGGGCATATTGGTGATCGGGGAGGTGAGGTAGTTCATCGTCACTCCAGTCCAGGTTTGTCTGCAGCCGATGCAATCGCCGCCCTGGTCCCCTCCTGTGGCAGCGCCGCGTATTGCTGAAGTCGACCGCCGAGCAGACCGCTGACGACGCCTGCATGCATGATGCCGCGCAGCGCACTGCGATTTCTGCTGACGGGGCTGACGGCAGCGAGAGCCGCCGCGCCGAACGAATAGGCGAATTTGGTCGAAGCGAGCGCCAGTTCCCAGGCACGCCGGATGACGCCGACCTCATCCGCGATGAGTTTGCCATAAGTTCGGCCCATCCGAAAACGACGGCGGGCCAGCCACCGAACGTCGCACGGGTGGCGTCACCGGTTCCTCGACCCAAGCGTCGTCGGCAAACGTGATGCGGCCACCCAAGTTGCAAACCTGGTGAAAGAACTCCGTGTCCTCACCCCCACTTTTGCCTCGCGCCAGGCTGAAGCGGCGGCCTCGAACACTGTTTGCGCTCATTCGCAACAACACGTTGCACGTGTAGCCCGTCCTGATTTCCCCAGCGACCCATACAGGTCTGGTTGAATGAAAATCGCCCCGCCGCATCCAGTTCGGCGCGTCAGGTCGGTAGACGGCCCTTACCGGGCCGAGCACCGCATCGGCTCCCGATGTCTGCGCGACCCGTACCAACTGCTCCAGCCATACGTTCGAGGCGGTTTCGTCATCGTCTATGAACGAACGAAGTGGCTGAACTGGCGTCAAGACATGCATTCCGTGCAATCGATATGTTCGCGCCGGGCAATGCACGTATCTGATCGGCAGACGCCGCGACTGCGCTCTGGCTTTCGCGGCCAAAGGCTCGGCAGTTGGAAAATTGTCATTGTCGGCGACGATGATGGAAACACGAAAACCCGACGGTATCTTCAGCGCATCGAGCGAGCGCAGCGTCGCCACGAGTTCGGGTCTGCGAAAGGTGCAGACACAGATGTCGATGCTGCTTACGTCACGCAGAGCGGCCATCATCCCGCCTCCTTGTGCATGCGCGATCGGAGAAGTTGAAGCCAAAAGCCGGCCGACCAGCCAAGATGCATGATCATCGCCGAGATGCCTGCCAGAGCGAGATGCGGATTTCGCTGAGTTGCGGCAAGCCACAGCCCGTAGCCTAGGCACACGGCTACCCAGATGGCCAGAGGTACAGCGGTTATGCTGCTTACGAAGGCAAGGGAAGCCAGCAAGACGATCGGACAGACCATGAGCGGAATCAGTTGCCGCAACTTGGGAATCGCGCGGTGCTTCAGCACGTTCTTCGCGCGTCCCGGCCATAATTCAGATACTGCAGATAGAGGCCATAAAGCGATGAGCGCGGATAGTAGACCATATGCGTGCGGCCACTCAACCAGATGCGAAAGCCGGCCTGTCGGAGCCGATGGTCGAGTTCAGCGTCTTCGTTGTGGCTGAAGGTTTCGTCATATCCGCCGACCACCTTGAACGCGGAGATTTGCATGAGCGCGTGATGGCCGTGATCCACCCAAGCGCCAGTGGAGGCGTGGCGATGACTGGAACCTCCGGTCCCGAGCCGGAAATCCTGGGCAGCAGCCGCTGCAAGCTGGATCGCACCGGTTCCGGTCGTGCGCATGGAGACCACGACAGAATCGGCGCCGATGGCACGCGCCTCTTCCACAAGCCGGTCGCAATAGTCGTCCGGGTATCTCCCGTGCGCATCGATGCGGATCAGAAACTCGGCACCGCCAGCGTACAGGCTGACGGCCAGATTGACCGCCGCGCTTTGGATGCGCTTCGGATTGTCCAGAAGGACGATGCGCGGGTTATTCAGCGAAATCTTTCGTACAATCGCCTGGGTTCCATCCGAGCTGCCCCCGTCAACGACGACGACGCGCGCTTTCAATCGTTCGGCGGCGGGCCTGAGCTGGTTCAGCAGGGCGCCAATATGATCGGCCTCATTGAGGCATGGAATAACGACGAGGCTGGAAGCGACGGCGGGGTTTGTCATTGTTCGCTCCTCCCTCCCTTCTAACCATGTGCCGCTTGCGCCGAAGGTGGCGTCGCAATCGACATCTCTCCAAGCCTTGCCACGAGCCTGCGACAGTCCGATGTGTCGTAGGCCCAGGTTTTCCGGTTGGAGTTGGCCACCTTGTGCTGCAGGTGCGAAAAGCGATCTTCGTTCATCGTGCCAAGTTCCTGCGCCAGCGCTTGCGCCGAGGCATTCTGTAAAAGGACCCCGATGCCCTGCTCTCTCAGGAATTGCCCGGTTTCGGTGTCGGCCATAGCGATCGGGACAGCGCCGAAGCGGCACCCCTCGTAGAGCCTGTTGGGCAACAGCCATTTCGAATTCTGACCCTGTCGAAGAAATCGATTGCCCAGGCGAAATGCACCTCGCGATATATTCGCTCCATGTCCTCTGGATTTCGGTACGGACCCAAGAAGGACATGTACGGCTCGATTTCGACAAAACGGTGAAAGTCTGTAAATTCGGAGAGAGCTGGCCGTCCGCGCAGGACAATTTCGAATTGGCCACCCATGGCGCGCGAGAAATCGGCAAGCATTTCCAGCGACTGGCGACACCTCAATGCGCCAAACCAGCCGATACGCCATGGTGGGGATTTGCAATCCTCCGTCGATGGGGCGGTGTCGGCTGGCGTGACGGCTTCGTAATATTTGTTCTCGATCAGATCGATCGGCGCTGCGATTTGTCCGAAGCGCTGAAAATATTGTCGAATGAACGCCGGCGAACTCGTCAGCAACAGCTTGATGTCGCGCCCAAGCAGGCGCTCGGCGAGCCGCAGCCCCCCACCAATAAGATCGTCCCGCAGCACGAGACGGTGAATGTCCAGGCATTCATATACAATCGGCACTCGGCCTGAGAAGGCGGCTCTGGCGCGCCGCGCCAAAGCGAGCATTTCCAGGTTGCGCGCGATGATGACGTCCGGGCGCGGCACTGTGCTTAGCTTGCGCACGGCAGAAAGCGCGGCCCTCGCTATCGCCGCGAGGCGCTGGGCAAAGCGGCCGTCTTGCGTCCTGCCGAGATCGATGGGCCTGACCCCGTCGATGTCGGGGACAGCCTGTCCGCTGCGGCGAAAGCCGGCCAGCGTTACCTCGGCCCCGCCCGCCCGCAACATGCTAATTCGCCGGCGGACTGCAGGATCGGAAACGTCATGCACTAGGTATAGCACTTGAAGCATTCATGCGACCAGTTGGCCAAAAGGATGGTAGTGCAGCTGTTGCTGCGCTGCAACATATTTGCTGCCATGCAGCACGAACGACGAGGGGCAAAGCTTCGCGCTGAGCGTGTTCTCTATCGTCCAGACGGGCTTCGCGCAACGGAGGATCACCTTCTTCTTCGCGCAATTCGGTTCGAATGGTTCGTTCTCGCTTTACATGACAAATTTTCCGTTCATTCTGCTTGTGGCGGCTTTTCTTGTTCCCGAAACCAGGCTTCCGGTAGCCCCGCTCCCGGCTGATTGTGCTGGTCTGACCTTGCCACCCGTCCTCTTCGCCTATGCGTATCTTACCGAGCATCGAACGGCCGCAATGCGCAGCCGGGTGGCGGCCGTGGTCGATAGAGCGCGGACAATTTCTCATGCAAAGACCCAGCCGCGGCATCCGGGCGCTAACGGCGGCGGAGCAAAATGTTGCGCTCATCGCTGCGTCGCAGAATAATCTCGGTACCGAAGCAAATCGAACATGCCGCGTTCTTCGCAGTTCGAAACAGCAAGGTATCCAACTTGGCATCATTTGCGTTTGATCGCGTTCCCGCCGCTCGTGCCCGCCCATCGCGGCTGGACAAAATCGATGCGATGCGAATGATCTGCTTCATCGCCATCGTAATAATTCACGCGGTGCCACATGGGCCGCGCGACAGCGTAATAATCAGCTCATTGTCGCTGCAACGTGGTTCGCCGAACCATTTTTCTTTATAACGAGCGGCTTCTTCCTATCCACCAATGCGCCTTACGCACGGATCATTTGGCGCTTCCAAGGAAACGGTGGTAGTTTTGTTGCATTGCAACAATCTGGCCGAGGAGTAACAGGAACAAAGGTGATCGGAGTGGACAGCACATTGCCTTCAGAACGCACGCTCCTGGCCTCGAGGGCAGATCGGCAATGACGGTTACGCTGTACGGAACCGCGTTGGCGCACGAGCGCCCCCTCAGGGTCAACCTTCCCGGCGTACTCACCTTCACCGCGCTCTCGGCATTGATCCTCAGTCCGTTCTTCGGATCACTAGCCGCATTAATTTTCCTGGTGTTCGGCCTCCTGTTGATAGCCGTCAGCCTTGAAAAGAACCTCCAGGCCTTTCTGCGCTACTGGTACATTCTGCTGATCCCGCTTTTCTGCCTGACCTCGGTGCTTTGGTCGCAATTTCCGTCCTTGACCATGCGGTATTCGATACAACTCACTGTGACCTTGCTTATCGCCATCGCAATTGGTGCATCCGTGACGCCCGCAAGCCTGTTGCGGTGTATGTTCGGCGCCTATGGCATCGGCGTCCTTGGCAGCGTCCTTTTCGGTCGCGTCCGTGATGATATTGGCGCATGGCTTGGAATTTTCGGCAGCAAGAACGCCTTTGCTTCCCACATCACGGTGTTTACGCTCGCGGCGATTGCCGTGCTTTTCGACAGGTCGGCATCACGCCTGCTGCGGCTATCCGCCCTCTGTGGGGTGCTGGCTGCCGGGCCACTGCTGGTCAAAGGCCAGTCTGTGGGGGCGGTCCTGGGTTTGTTTCCGGCCATACTCGTCGCCATGTTGGTGATCTTCAGCCGGTATCTCAGCAGGTTCCAGAAGGTCGTCGCGGGAGCGTTGCTAGGCACCGGCGTGGCAGTTGTCGCCGTTGTCGCGCTGGTTTTCGGCGCAGAGATCTTCGATGCCTTGCTGGCATATTCAGGCAAGGACGTGACGCTGACCGGGCGCACCGAATTGTGGGAGTTCGGTTGGCAGGTTATCGCCGACAACCCCCTGTTCGGGCTGGGCTACCAGGCCTTTTGGGTACAAGGGTACGACCCGGCAGAGATGCTGTGGGACGAGTTCAGCATCACCTCGAGAAGTGGTTTCAATTTCCACAACACCTACATTTCAAACGCTGTTGAGATCGGTTTTATTGGCCTCGCACTCGAGGTTTTCATCCTCTATTCCGCCCTGCTCTCAGTCCTGATTTGGGCGGCGCGGTCACCGCAACCGGCCAACGCCTTTCTCGCGTCGTTGCTTGTCCTGACCGTGCTCCGCAGCTTCGTCGAGGCAGAGGTGTTCTATCAATTCAATGTGGCGACGATCATGGTCGTGACGTCGCTCGTCTATGCGCAGCGCCAAAGCCGGCAGAACGGCCCGCAAAAAAGGGCTCGGTAAGTCGATCAAGCTTCCCAGCAGAGGCCTCGCATCGCGGTGCCACACTCTAGGTTCATCCGGCAAAATCTCTGTAGCTTCAGACCTCGCCAACGATCTCGAAACGCCTTTCTATGAAGCGGATGCTGTGAGGGGGTAATGTCTACCAAATTACTAGACATTACCGTGGCGCTCCGTGGTGATGCGTCCTGTTTGGACTGACCGTAAAGAGGACGGCTTCCTTTCTTCTAACCCTCTTCCTTAGTCTCGTCCCCCAAGTCCTCCAGCCAAAGCAACGCGTCGCTCGTTTCTGTGCTTAGTTGATGTTGTTGGGAGACTAAATTGGACTGGTATTACGCTGATAACGGCGAGGCTGTAGGCCCTTTCTCCGTTGAAGAGATTGGAAATCTAGTTAGATCAGGAGTACTCGGGCCGGGTTCGCAGTGATTTCAATGTTACCGACGACATGATGCGACTGGAGAACGCCATCTTCACAGCGCTGACTGTGTGGTACGCTCGCCTCAGGTGCCTTCGCGTCCAATTCGACTGGCTTGCCTGGCTCGCAAGCCCGGCGAGGCCATTGTGAAATCGCGGTCGCTGGGAGCAAACTTGACGCATGCCCGCCGCCCGCCGACACCTATGCTCGCGAGGTAGAGCTTGAGCCTCCAACCTCGCCCCAATGATGGGAGGTTAAATGCGAAGAGTGAAAAGCGTCTTGAGTTTCCATCGATACCTGTCACTTTATTTCAAATACCGAAACGACACGATGATCCGGCCAAAACCTTTCGTCGAAAATTTGGCCATTGCCGACAGTGTACTCAGACATCTCGATGGTGCCGTGATCGAATGCGGCACATGGCGCGGCGGCATGTCCGCTGCGTTGATGGAGCTGGGTGGCCCCGATCGGCCATATCGGTTCTTCGATTCCTTCGAGGGATCGCCTCCCGCCGAAGAGATCGACGGCAAATCGGCCAACGCATATCAAAAAGACACGCAGTCGCCGTCGTATCACGACAACTGCACCGCGAGCATTGAGCAGTTCAAGGCGACATTATCCAAGACGCGGCGCACCCCTAGCGATATCCAAATCGTCAAGGGTTTCTTCGAGAAGACGCTTCCTTCATTCACTCCGCAACCGATTGCCGTCCTTCGACTGGATGGGGATTGGTATTCGTCAACAATGCAGTGTCTGACTAAGTTTTGGGACGCCGTGCTGCCCGGTGGCGTCGTTCTTATCGACGATTACGAGATTTGGGATGGGTGTACCAAGGCAGTCCATGATTTTCTGTCTTCGAGAAAGGCATCAGAGGGTATCAGGCGAGGCCCCCTGGCCGGCGTGGCCTTTCTGCGAAAGGGACCCATAGTGAGCGCTTAGTCGACTGACGTCGAAGGTGCGCTGAAAGTCTGTCCGTCCGTTTGCCATCATGTTCTCCGTCTCATCGGCTGTGCCTGTTCCAACGCCTCGATACGTTCGGCCAACTCCTCGGTCTCCATGGCCTTGCGTTGCGTCTCGATCAGGGCGGCAAGGCTTTGCGCGATGTCATCAAGAAGGCCAAGAAGATGGATCGGGTGGCGAAGGCGATTGCCACGGAAGTCGAGCGGCCTGAGGAGCGGGACCGGATTTTTGGCAGGCCGAATTGCGCTTCCTAGGCGAATATCAGCGTGCCCTTCATAAACGCTATTGCGGAAAGCTAATAAAAGCGAATACCGTTTCCCGGCCGCACGCCGCAGTATTCGGATGAGATTATCCAAAATATCAGACAATTGGCGGCTGTCGTCACTCCACTCGCAATAGAACACCGCTGTATTCGCCTAGAAGGATTGGACAATGTCCTACACAGAGCAGTTTTTCGAAAGCCAGCAGCAGGGTTCCATGGCCTCTGCTGAGGTGATCGTTCCGATTATTACGTCGCTCTTTCCCGTACGATCGGTGATCGATGTAGGTTGCGGCGTTGGTGGATGGCTCAAAACCTTCGGCAAGCACGGGGTGACCGACCATCTAGGCATTGACGGCGACTACGTGATTCGAAGCCAGCTGAAGATTTCACCGAAACGCTTCGTGCCAATGGACCTGACAAAGCCGTTCAAGATAGACCGGACGTTCGACTTGGCATGCTCGCTGGAAGTAGCCGAGCATTTGCCAAGGCTTTCCGCTGAAGGGCTGATAGCTTCGCTCGTCAATCTGGCGCCCGTGGTCATGTTCTCGGCAGCTGTGCCGAATCAGGGCGAACTCAGCCACATCAACGAGCAGCCGCAGTCATTTTGGGCAAGGCTGTTCGCTTCGCATAATTACCTGGCGCTGGACTGCATCAGGCCGAAGGTCTTCGGAGCAAGGAACGTCGAATGGTGGTACAGGCAAAACACGCTGGTCTACTGCCGGCCTGACAAGTTGCCGGCAGGCATGTCTCCCGTGAGCGAACCCTATGAAATCGACCGCATCGATCCGGAGATGATCGAGAACACGATGCATATCCGTTCCGGCACAGAAGCGATGGAGCGCCTGAAGCAGGCTGGCAGCGCGCTACTGAGCTATTCGATGAGAAGGGCTGGACTGGGCAGATAGGGTCTTTGGTCGTTGGCTGTTCGCGCGGACCTCCGAACCATCCGGGGGTAGTTGCATCACCGCCAGGTCACATTACGCGACGGGATGTATTTTCCAAGGAGGCGGACTTCGCCCGTGCCACTGGACAAGGAACTCTACATGTGGCGACATCTCATCGAGAATTTCTTCTGCAAACTCAAAGAGTTCAAGCGCATCGCCATGCGCGCCTGCAAAACCGATCAGAGTTTCAAGGCAATGATCTATCTCGTCGCAGCCGCCATAAACTCACGGTGAAATCTCAACAGGCCTTAGTACGCAAGTTCGCGAAGAACCTCATACAAATGTACGCAACCTAGCAAAGACCCTCATACAAATGCCGGCCTAGTGCTCCTTACGCGTCTTCCCTACGATCAAAGGCCGGCCCCGCCGCGCTGGGGCATCGTGAGGGGCGTGTGGGGTCAGCGCGGCGGGATGGTGCGGGAATGGGACGCGCATCAACTACTTAATGTGTCAAAATGTTCCGCGCCTTTAATTTGGTAGGCCGGCAGGCTCCCATTCCAGGAGTTCGTCAGTCTCGCGGTCTTCCCCGAGGCCAGCCGCAACCCAATCAGTAGGTTCCCGCCCCGAGGCAATTTCCCAAAGACGAACCTTCCTTATTACCTGCTCGTCAGAGTCGCGTTCTGCGGCAGCATGGTCCCCTTCGTAGGCATCGTCACACGCCGCGCAAAAACAGCTCCATCGCCGGGCCCCCAGCAGCCGACAGCCCCTAGGAGAGGCCACTCGGCTCGGCGAGCGAGAACTCTTCAGCTATGGCGCTGTTCATCCGGCGGTATTTGAGCAGGTTGTGAAGATACTCGGCAGGTGCCCCGCGCAGCAGCCATAGCGGGTTCATCTCCTGGAAAAGCGTGGTCGCGCCGCTCGCGGATTGCGGATTGGCGATCCTGTAGATGGCGCCGGGAAACGGCAGCGGCTGCAAGGGAATGCCTTGAGCATCGAGGTCGTCGGCAATGAAGCGATGGCTGCCCAGCCACCGCTTCACCTTCTCTTCGTCAGGCTTGCCGGTCGGCGTTTCGAGCTCGCGGTACTTGTCGCGGCGAACGATGAGCGATGTTCCGCATAGATGATTGAAGCGGTCTCGGATGAAGTAGTGCCTCGACATGCCGTAGACATAGCCACGATCGAGGAACCATCCCGACGCGCTGGCGCGCTGACCGGTGAACGCCGCGACCCTCCGGCTGATGTAGTCGTCGAAATCGACGACCATCACATAGGTCATCGGATCAACATCGTGCATGCCCTGATAGACGCGCAAGCCCTTGTCCCGCCGCAAAACGTCATAAAAGGCCTCCAGGTCGCGCTTCTTGTCCGGCAGGCTTGGCGGGGGCAAATCGACGAAGCGCGCGGAACAGCGCTGCGGAAGCGGTGGAAGGTCGGCGCCTTCGCTCGCGATTACCCTGCATTCCCAATTGTCCGAAGTCTGCCCGGCAATGGATCGAAGCGTCTCCGCGAGATATTGCTTTACAGGATGCCAATTCGCGACCGCCAGATGGTGCCGGACCGGAACGACGAAGACGATATCAATTGGCATATGTGCTTCCCGTCCCATCCTAAGCCGCCTCGCCCCTCGACCTGCGCATAACCAACTGTTCCACCGCTGTCCGGGCGCGCTCCGTGACGTCGCTGATCCTGTCGTCGCGGCTTAGTTGCGGTTCGTGCCGCGCAAGATTGATCAGCCGTTGGGCCGCGCTATAGGTCAGCATGGCGTTGACGGGCCGAAGGATTGCGCTCCGATTCAGTTGGCCAGCGCGGCCGCTCGGGTCGCCCCTTCCCCCGGTCGCCCGCACATATGCCTCCAGAGCGCTGGACGGCCACAATGTATGCTGCCTCAACGGTATATCAAGCGCCTCGGACCAGTCGTACCATTTCTGGTGATGCGTCGATTCAATCGGCCTCAACGCGATCCACGGTGTTCTCATCGCATCGGCAACAATGGCGCCGTGAATGGCTTCGGTGATCAGAACCTTGGCGCCTTTCACTTCCGAAATGACCTTCTCCACATCGTCCGTCGGATCGATCATGCGGATCCCGGCGATGCGGCAAGCTTCTGCCCATAGCCCACGGTCTAGGCTTTGGACGTGAGGCATGAAGGCGACTCCGATATCGCCAGTTGGCCCCGGAAGCTGCAATGCGCGCAGCAGCACCGCGCTGTCGCATATCGCCTTTTCGGGCGGCAGGCCGAGCAAAGCCGCGGTGCGCGGGCCGCGGACGAAGATGATTTCCCAGGATCCGTCGTGAACGTCTGGGTTAGCCGTGTAACCGGCATAGCCGGCGCCGACGACAAGTTTGCGCGGCGCCTTGGGCAGATTGTCCCACCGGATCGAGCCGATTCCGAAAAACAGTTCGCTGTCGTCTTCGTCCAGAAATCCCGAAGGCAGCAATTTGCCCCAGAGATAGGGATTGAGCTCATAGCCAAAATTGGGGACGGCTCCCTGATAGTAGGTCAACTTCATACTGGGCGAGATCCCCGGTTGAACACCATCGTCTGGATTTCCAACAATCGACGCCGCGCAAGTCCCAGCAGCGCCGCGGCGTAGACCAGGGCGCCGCCGCCGATCTCCGCAGCAAGGCGGGCGACGGCGTAGAACTCGGCCAGGCTCTCCTGAATCAACAGAACCGCAATAAGCATCGCCAAACTGGCGGCGATCGGTGCAATAAAAGGCCCGAGATAGGAGCGCGGACGCATGTCGAGCAGCCGCATTGTTATCACCACCGTTACCGGCCAGGTCAGCCATGTCTTGATCGCAATTGCGAATACCACCCACACTATGCCGTAGCGATAGAACGCCAGTATGACGAGGCCGCTGAGCACCAGCTGAACCGCTTGGTAGTACATCCACCAGTCCGCACGCCCCTGGCTGTTGATGAGTGACGACTGGAGAATGCCTACGCATGTCATCAGTCCGATAAGGCAGAAACCCTGCAATGCGGGAACCGCCTCGACCCAGTGTGCGCCGAAAACAGCCGGCACCGCATCCGGGGCAACCGCGGCGAGCCCGATGAAGACGGGGAAAGACAGCGCGGACGAGGCAAAGGTGGCAACCAGAAATGCCTCCCGAAGCTTTGGCAGATCGTTCTGAAGCGAGGCCAGCAGCGAATAGGATACGGATGTTAGCGCACCGCCGATGAGATCATTGACGATCTGGAAAATGCGCCGCGCAAAGGCATACAGCCCGAGCGACGCCATGCCGAGCAAACTGCCGATAAGAATCTGATCGACGTTGAGAAGCTGGACTACCCGATTGCCCGAAGCGAAAAGACCATAACGGCGAAGGTCAGCCAGGGCGCTACGATCAAAACCCAGTCTGGGCCGCCAGGATACCGACAACATCGAACCAACACAGGCCGCGATGGACGAGGCAAGCTGCGACAGCGCCAGCGCCCAGATGCCATAACCGAGCGCCAGCAGGAACAGACATACTGCCGCGGCTACCAGCGCGGATATCGTCGTGCGCAGGGCGATGAGATTGAAGGACATGGCGCGCGCGAGCAGCGCGTTGGGAACGGCCGCCAACAAGTCGAAGATGATCTTTGCTCCGACAACGGGCACCAGCGCGACCAGGCCAGCCTCGCCCATGGCCCGGGAGATCGGCCAGGCAGCTGCAACGAGAATGGCATAGATACCGAGGGAAGTCGCGGCGCACAGCCAGAAGACCGTGTCCAGATGTCGTCGATCGATGCTCTGGCGCTGGATCAGGGCCTCGCCGAAACCGAGCGGAACAAAGGCGCCGGCGATGGCCGCAACGCTGGCGGAAAAGGCAACCAAGCCAAAGTCCGCCGGCGTAACGTAGCGGGACGCAACAGCGAAAACGCCAGCGCCGACGAAAGCCGGCACGAAACTGTTGATTGCTGCCCAGAGCGTGCCAAGGACGGCCGCCCGCCCTCGCCCGCTACGCAAATGAGCGTATTGCCCCTCGTCTTCGCCCTCAGGGTGCACGCCAGTATCCAAAGCCCGGTCTTTCCTCCAAACGTCTCGTAATCAGCACGACGACAGTTTGCCGTCCGCTTCTGTGCGTTCGAGGCACCGCCGCAAACCGGCTCACTCAAGATTGCAGGCGACAGAGCCTTCGAATTGGCAGGGCTGTCCGGGCGCCGTGTAGCTAACTCTATCGACTTGGAAGGTTACCTTCCTTCCTGGATCGACGAATGGCCCCATCCAGTCGTTTAGCGTTTCGGTACCCCACAGGCTGAAGAAGATCGCCTGCGGGTGGCTAGGCAAATCCAACTCATCGCCGATGGCCTCGTGCAGCAATTCACCGTTGACGTACCAGCGAAGCCGCCCTTTCTCCCAAACGAAAGCGTAGTCGTTGAAGCCCGCATTGGTCTGCGTTTTCAGATCGAGCCTTTTGCCATGATTGGGTTTCCCGGCAACGAAGGTGTTCACGTTGACCTTGGACGTATTCTTGGTCAGCACCTCGAAATCGATCTCGTCATGCGGCAGCTTCTGCTGGGCCCGACAAACGTGAAGAAGGCAGCGTTGAGCCCTGAGCCCGAGTCCGTTTTCAGCCGCGCCTCATAGACGCCGTAGCCATAGCGCTCCTTGGTGCGGACCTCCGCACAGACATAGGAGCGATCCTTTGTCGGCCGTTTTTCGAAGCTGAGTGTCAGTCGTGCCTTCCGCTAGGCTCAGCTGCCGCTTTGACCAGGTGCAATTCTGATAGTCTCCATTCGCCCAGCCATCGGACACATACCACCTGCGCCGGTCGAAGTTGTCGAAATTGTCGACAAACGATTGGGTGGAGACTTCCGACGCGTAGAGCGACGCCGTCATCTGGAGCAGCGTGACAGCCGCAAGCGGTGCCAGTCCGCACACACTTGCCGCGACATGGGTTGGCGTTGTGGATTTTGTGGACTTTGGAAGGTGCGACAGCAATTGCATCGTTGCGGCGGTCCTCGGATTCTACGTCCCGCACAGCCTCGACCAAAGGACAAGACCGCAGGGGTAAGCCTAAGATTCCCACCCGACGAGGCCACTCGATCCGCGAGAATACGCAGAGGCGTGGCACGCCACCAACTCGCGCCGCAGCAAATTTGTGCAGCGCAATACACAGTGTCATTCCTTGGCCGATGACGCAACCACCTGTTTCGGCAAACCCGGCCGAAAGAATCCGACGTGGGGTCAGACCGCACATTGAGGGGCATGATACAGTTTAAGGTCGCCCTACATTGCCGCAATGCGGGGGGCACCCGCGAAGCTTAAGTCCAGGACGAGGTGCACCGTCGGCAAGCCTTGGGCTGAGGATGCCTTGCCTTAGGCGTCGGTCGCATTCGGAGCGGGAGCCGAGTTCAGGTCGCTTTGACCAACCTGCTTGGGGGTCACCGCCTTCGGCTTGCCGAGAAAGACCATTCCCAAGACGATGGCGAAATAACCGACCTGCAGCAAGATTGCGCACACGACTGCCCGCAGCAGCAGCGTGCCGGCGGACGCGCTATCCAGATATGACCATAAGGAGACGCACAAGATGACGAAGGTCATGCCGATGATAAATTTTGGCAATGTCATTTCCGGTGCTTTCTTCGCCCTACCTGACCGCTGCGCGGCGTTACGTGCAGATTCCCGATGACCAGCGCCCGTCAGGTAACCAGCCATTGAAGTCATCGTCTGCTTCTTGAATTAGGTGCCCAAGTCCATTCGTCTCAGATTAAGGCATCGCGACACTATAGGCAAACGCTCACAATTGGCCGTTTCATCGAGAGGCGACAGGCATCGATATTACGTCCAAGCATTGCTGCATCGCGATACACTCACTGTTCGATGCCAAAATAGAGAATATTGATGCCCCAGCAATTAATGAGTTCGAACAAAGTTTAACATCATACAATAAGGCAGAAATCAATATAAAATAGGTCCTTCCAATATCATTAAAGATCAATTCAGATTTGTAACACAATATTAAGAGGCAATATTTTTTATTATCATTCTCTATAATTAATTAACTCCCGGTTATTGCCAAGGTATGGCGGCCTTGATTTAGACGCGAATTACGGAGATTGTATCCCCGATTCCGGCTATGACAGGTTTCGTGTTGCAATGCACAATTTTTTTGGTAACCTCGTGCCGGAGATTGCTCACTGCATGGAGCCTGCCTATGAGGTCTTTGACTAAGACGTCGAGCCTGAATTTCTCTCGGAGCGATATCGAACATCTGCGTCCGATCGGCGGATTCGCGAAGCGCGGGTTCGATATCGTCGGCGCGATGCTGGGGATCATCGCTCTGGCGCCACTGCTCCTGCTCCTCGTCCTGCTCGTGAAATTTTCGACCGCGCGGATCGGTCTTTTACGGCCACAAGCGAATCGGTCGAGGCGGACGGATTTTCCACTGCCTCAAGTTTCGGACAATGGTCGAGAATGGCGACGCGGTGCTCGCAGAGCATTTCAGTCGCAATCCCGAGGCCAAGGACGAGTGGAATGCGACGCGTAAGCTCAGGGACGATCCGCGCGTGACGCGGGTCGGCGTTGTGTTGCGCAAACTCAGCCTCGATGAACTGCCTCAGATATTCAACATCCTGCTCGGCGACATGAGCATTGTCGGCCCCCGCCCCATTGTGCGCGACGAACTGGATATCTACGGTCCGGCGGCGGTTTTCTATCTCAAATCGCGGCCGGGCCTGACCGGTTTGTGGCAAGTCAGCGGCCGCAACGACGTTTCCTACGACACACGGGTGGCGTTTGATCGCCACTACGTCGAAAATTGGTCACTCCTCGAGGATATACAAATCATCCTCAAGACGGTCCCTGCCGTATGTCTGTCCCGCGGCAGCTATTGATAAGCTGCCGCTGCCCTCTAGATCCAGGAGTGGCCAGTATGATGAGCGAAAAAACAAGCGAATTGCGTCGGAGCGCTGTCGGGGCGGTCTTGCGGATTGTGTTGTGCTGCATCCCCCTTTCCCTTTTCGCGCCCATGGCTGCCGCCGATGAGTATCTCCTCGACGCTCAGGACAAGCTGAAAATTCGCGTCTCGGAGTGGCAGACCATCGAGGGAACATTTCGAGATTGGTCGTCCGTCACCGGCGATTATACTGTCGGGCCAAACGGCATGCTGTCGCTCCCCTTCATCGGAGAAACCCAGGCATCGGGCAAGACAACGGCGGAGATCGCAGCGACCATCGGCACTTCGCTGCAGCAGAAATTTGGCTTGTCCGACAAGCCTGAGGCATCTGTCGAACTGGCGGAGTTTCGGCCGTTCTTCATCTCGGGCGAAGTCCAGTCTCCCGGCCAGTATCCCTTTGCGCCCGGACTGACGGTGTTGAAAGCCGTGAGCATCGCGGGCGGCGTGCGGCGGGGCCTCGAATTCCAGCGGTTGGAACGCGACGTCATCAACGCCAAGGGTTCGCTTGATGTCCTGGCCGATGAACGCATGCGCCTGCTGGTCAAGAAGGCGCGTATCGACGCACAACTGGTCAACAAGACGTCATTCGAGGTTCCGCCGGAGGTCGCATCGGCGCCGAATTTGCCTGCCGTCGTCGCTGACGAGATGGCGATCATGACCGCGCAACAGAAGAGGCTCAGCCTGCGGCTGGAGGCGCTGCGGGATCTCAAGAACCTGCTGGAACGAGAGATAAGATTCGCTCGAAAAGAAGGGCGCCACCCAGAAACGGCAGGTCGACCTGGCAAAACAGGAACTCGAGGGCATCGGCGAGCTAGCTGGCAAGGGCCTGGTTGTTAGCACCCGCGTGCTTAGCGCCGAGCGAACCATTGCCGACATGGAGGGCGAGATCCTCGACCTCGAAACCGCGATATTGAGGGCCAAGCAGGCCATCAGCCAAGCCACGCAGGACGAGGTCGATCTGGAAAACACCGCCAATTCGGACCTCGCAACCGAACGACAGACCGTCGAGGCCTCGCTGCAGGAAGCAACGCTGAAACTCAGGATGCAGAACGGCCTGATATCCGAGGCTATGGCGCTTGGACCCGCGCTGGCGCAAGGCGACGAGGAAACCATCTCCTACGTGCTGGTGCGCAACCAGGCAGGCAAGACATCGGAAATCTCCGCGGGTGAGGCCACCTTGGTGATGCCCGGGGACGTGATCAAGGTCAAACGGGCCGGCCTGGCGGTGCAGTGATCAAGGTGGAAAGGGCCGGACATTTCGCGATGATCCACGCGGCGGCGCTTCTTGATCGGTGGCGTTTTACCTCTGTACTTGGCAAGCCTTCGGGGTGCGCATGACGGCCGGCCAGGTCATCAGTCTTGTCGCTTCGGAGCCACGCCCGCTGATTTCGGTAATCATGGCGAACTATCGCGGTGCCGAGCATTTGCCGGCTGCGCTCGCGGCAGTGTTGTCACAGAGCGTAACCGACCTGGAGGTCATCGTCTCGGATGATGCCTCCCCCGATCAGAGCGTGGAAATCGTGCGCCAGGTCATGGCGACGGATCGGCGCGTTTCTCTGATCGAGGCGGCAGCGAATCGCGGGCCTGCAGCTGCACGCAATGCGGCTTTGCGCGCGGCGCGGGGCGAATGGATCGCCATCGTCGATTCCGACGATCTCATCCATCCGGAGCGGTTCGAGCGCCTACTCGCCGTTGCCCTTCGCCTGGACGCCGACGCCGTCGCCGACGACCTGCTGTTCTTTTCTGGTGATCCGTCCGACGCGAAGACGTTGCTGGGCAGGCATGCGGGGCATGAGCCCCTTCTTGTTACGCCCGACCATTTCATTTTGAGCGCAACATCCGATTTGCCATCTCTCGGTTACCTCAAGCCGCTGTTTCGCAGGGCGGCAATCAAGGCAATCGCCTATGACGAAACCGTGCGAAATCGGGGAGGACTACGATTTCCTGTTGCGGTTTCTGCTGGGCGGCGGACGCTTCTATCTGGTGCCGGATCCGCTTTATCTCTACAGGCGTCACGCCGCCTCGGTTTCGCATAGGCTTTCCGAGGCGGATGTTCAGGCAATGATCGCGAATCACGAAGCGTTCATGAGCGCTCACGGGCCGTTTCGGCCGGCAATCGCGGACCTGCTGCAGCGGCGACACGAATTACTCCTGAGCGGACTCGCCTTCGAGCGGCTGGTAACGGCAGCCAAGGAGCGCAAGCTTGCTGGCGTTCTGGTGCAGCTCGGCAAGCACCCGTCGCTGATGTTACCGCTGCTGAGGTCCGCAACCTCGCACATCCGCCGGCGCTGGCACTCTGCGCCCAAACCATCCCGCGACGATGATCTGCATCCAATCGCGCTTGCCAACCTGGGTGCGGCAAGCAGCGGCAACGTCGCCTTGTACGAAGCCCTGGGTGCAGGGCCCGACACGAGGGTGATTACTGTGCCCGCCTACCGACCGATTGAGGACGCGAGCATCACCGATACGGCAACACGCGACCTTTGGGTCGACCTGGCACGAGCGGGATCGCGGCCCAACAAGAAGGTTGTCTGTCACGGCCTGGCCGGCCTCTATGCGGCGACGTTCCTGCCGAGCAAGACGATGGTCGGCGTTGTTATCGACGAGCCGTCGGAAGCGACGTATGCGCTCAGCTGGGCGGCCAGAGCACTGGCGCCAATGGTCGTTGGCGACAGGGTGCTAGCTGCGCTTCCTTCCGGCGTGCGGACGCGGGATTTCTGCGCCGGATTTCATCTCGTCGAGGCCGCGACGCCTTTCGAAGAGATGCCTGTGGCGGACGCCACCGCTGCGACACCGCGCTCTGTAGAAGGCGGATTCCGTCATGGCAGATGAACAGGCGGCCCTCGTTCAAGTTCGCACGCCGACCTACAAAAGGCCGGACGCGCTGCGTCGCTGCCTGAAATCGCTGCAGGCGCAATCGTGGCAGAACTGGGTATGCGACGTTTTTGACGATGATCCGGCGGGTTCTGGGGAGACAGTTTGCACCGAACTGGCGGACTCCCGCATTTTCTACTCCAGGAATTGGTGCAAAACTTCGCCTCGAAGAATATCGATAAATGTTTTTCAAAAGACAACAAACGAGGGGCAGACTATTTTTGTATCGTCGAGGACGACAATTTCCTTCTTCCAATGTTCATGGAAGACAACATTCGCATATGCGCTGACACCGGCGTGAACATCGTGCTCCGCAATCAATTGGTCGAACATGCGAGCGGGAGCGACAGCGCCCATCTGAGTTCGGCCGGAATCCTCGATGGCATGTACCGCGAGGGTATCTACCAACCGGATTTGTTTCGGCTCTCCCTGCTGGCTGGCATTGGGGTATCCAACGGCGGCATGTTCTGGTCGAGACATACGCAAAGCGAGCTGGAGATCGGCTTCGAATGCACCGCAACGATGCAGGAGTACATGAGAACCTTCTCGATCGCGGAAGATCTCTATGTAGCCATGGAGCCGCTCGCAGTTTGGGCTGAAAACGGTGCGCAGACCACCCGCGAGCTCGGTGGTAGCGTCGGCTATTTGCGCCGGGAGCTCGATCTCAAGCGCGCGATCCAATTGCTTCAGCGGGTAGCCTGGAAGACCGCTGACGAGACGCAGCGTAAGACCTTCCTGGAAACCGACCTGGTTTCCGCGTCGGCAAACAGCAAAGCGCGCGGTTTGGCGAAAGCACTTATCGCAAGACGGTTGAACGGAGCGCTTGGCGTGCGCGAATATGTCGAACTGACTGCCAGGGGTCTGTTGATTCGGACGGTCGGCAATGTGACCCGGCGGCTTCGAGGACTTCATTCTGTCGCGCCAGAAGTCGGTCACACATGTTGTGTGACAACCTTTGATGGGAACCATGCCATGAACCTTTTCCAGTTCAGGACACGAAATCCCGCCCGCGACCAGCAGACCGACATTGCGCGTTTTAACGAGCTGCTGACGACGCTCGATGCGCTAAAGTCCGAGATCGAAACGAGAAGACGGGGCTTCAGCGAAGGTATCAGAAGGTTACCGAGATGGCGGTGCTGTCTCTCGACGCCTTCGAGAACGGGGGAGGTGAGAACAAGAGAGTCATCGCAATCTTTCTGCCACACGCGACCCACCGAGGTTTCATCGCGGCACATCCGCAGAGATGCCTCCGTGCTTCCCATCTCAGCCTGCCTTGCGCGTTTCCAGCATGCAATAGGCCGACCGCGTCGGGATGATGCGCGGCGGGGTAAATCCGGCCTGCGTGAAGAGCTGCGTAAACTCCTCAGGCGTGCGTTCCCTCGCGCCGGGAAACAGCACCATCATATGCATGTCGGCGAGGAAGTTGATCGCGTTGGTGCGGCCGGGCGCGGTATCGAGAATCCGCTCGATGACCAACAGGCGGCCGCCGTCATTCATGGCAGCGCGGCAATTGCCGAGGATTTGCAGACAGCGCTCATCGCTCCAGTCATGCAGGATCTGCGACAGCGTATAAATATCGCCGCCCAATGAGACGCGCTCGAAAAAGCTTCCGGGATCGATCGCACAACGTCGCGCATAGTCACCAAGGACTGCGCCCGATACCACCGATTCCTGATCGAACAGGATGCCGCGAACATGCGGATGCGCCGCAAGAATGGCACGCAGAAGCGCACCGTTGCCGCCGCCTACATCCACCACGACACTTGCCCCCGAGAAGTCATATGCTTCCGCCACGGCGGCATGCCGGTCGTCGGGGCTGTGCTGCATGAACGCGTCGAACACGCTGGCTTCCTGCGGATGGGCGCTTAGATAGTCGAAATTGGGCATGCCAAATGTATCTTCGAACGAGGCCTTGCCCGTCCGGATCGCGTATTCCAGATTGCCCCAGGCCGCCCAGGTGCTCGGCATTCCCCAATAGCGAGCGGCGTAATGGAGCGTGGGCGTAGCATTGCTCCTGAGCCAACGAGACTTCTCGGTGTGGCCGACATTGCCCTCAATATCGACGCTGAACACCCCAAACGCCGCGAGCGCTCGGCAGAGCCGAAGCAGCATTGCCGGTTGGGCACGGCATTCGTCCGCTAGTTGGTCGAATGGCCGCTTTTCGTCGCTGATGCGATCGGCCAACCCAAGCGAAGCGGCCACCTCCAGCATTTTGCTGACCTGGAAAGCGCGAAGGAGAAAGGCCGTCTCGGCGAAACCTTCGGTGTCCGTAGCAGCACTGCTCATCAAGCCTGTCCCCGCTTATGGCGCCGTTTGCAACTCCAGCAACTTGGTCAGCCTAACACACCTTCTTCCTGCCGCCAGAGCTGGCTCTACCACATACCCGCCCGCTCGGCGCTAGCCCTTTGACAGCCCCAGAGAGGCGCGCGCACCGCAAAGGCTCTTGCCAAAGGGCGCCAAACAATGTTTGGCCGATGGTCCCATTTCTCTGAGCAGGCACGACGAAACATGGAAGTTGATCTGACCGGCCGTGTTGCCCTTGTCACCGGCGCCTCGCGCGGCATCGGCTATTTTACCGCCAAGCATCTGGCGGCGGCGGGCGCGCACGTGATTGCGGTCGCCCGTTCGGTTGGCGGGCTCGAGGAACTCGACGACGAGATCAAAGCAGCCGGCGGTCAGGCGACCCTGGTACCGCTCGATGTCACCGATATGCCCGGCATCGACCGCCTGGGTGGCGCGATAAACGATCGCTGGGGAAAATTGGACATCCTGGTCGCCAATGCGGCGATACTCGGCGTCATCTCGCCGATCGGCCATGTCGAGGCAAGGACCTTCGAAAAGGTGATGACCATCAACGTCGTTTCGACATGGCGGCTGATCCGCTCGGTCGATCCGCTGCTGCGCAAGTCGGATGCCGGCCGCGCCATCATCCTCTCCTCCAGCGCGGCACATTCCGCCCGCGCCTTCTGGGCGCCATACGCTGCGTCGAAAGCGGCGGTTGAAACGCTGGCTCGCTCCTGGGCCGACGAGACGCGCAACATGGCGCTGCGCGTCAATGCCTTCGATCCGGGCCGGACCCGTACGGCCATGAGGGCACAAGCAGTGCCCGGCGAAGATCCGAATACGTTGCCGCATCCCTCCGAAATCGCCGCCAAGATCATGCTGCTGGCAAGCCCGGGGCTGACCGAGACCGGGCTGATCTATCAGGCAAGCCGCGACCGCTTCGTGGCGCACCAGCAGCCGGAATAATACAGCCTCATACATCGTTGTCAGTGGGAGGCGCAGCCGCGTCGGTGCGCCTGTGTCCGATGATGCGCGTTCGCGTCGACGTAAACCTGCTACCGGCTGAAGATGGAGGAGAAAAGCATGAGACCCACCGTGTATTTGTCGGCCGCCTTGCTTGCGGCGGGGACTATCGCCGCCGCCGCCCAGGACACGACCATGAGCTTTTTCGTGACCAGCGTGGGCACGGGCAAGGGCGCCAATCTCGGCGGACTGGAAGGCGCCGATGCGCATTGCGCCAGCCTGGCGGAAGCCGCCGGCATCACCGGCAAGACGTGGCGCGCCTATCTTTCGACCATCGATACGGACGCCAAGACTCGCGTCGGCAATGGCCCATGGTTCAACGCCAAGGGTACGAAGATTGCGGACGACGTAGCCTCGCTGCACGGCGATACGAATGCCGTCTCGAAGGAAACCGCGCTTGACGAAAAAGGCAACACAATCAACGGACGTGGCGACGAACCTAACCGTCATGACATACTGACCGGCACGATGCCGGACGGCACCAAGGCAGAGCAGACTTGCGGCAACTGGACGATGGACGGCGCCGAAGGCGCGGCCATGGTCGGCCACCATGACCGCATGGGCCTCAACGACACGCCGCCGGCGAAATCGTGGAACTCCTCGCATCCGACACGCGGCGGCTGCAGTCAGGAGGCGCTCAGGGGCACAGGCGGCGACGGGCTTTTCTACTGCTTCGCGGCGAACTAAGCCAAACTCGAGCCCCTGCACCGGACACCTGCCTGCCCCAACGCTTCCTTGGCGTTGGGAGTAGTGGCGGCAAGTCAGGCATGCGATAAACGGGCGAGCATATTCTCCCGCGCCGGTGGCGCAAAGCGACCGGAAATTCCAGCATGGCTGACGCCAGCACAACCGACACGCGGGATAAGGTCTTTGCCGGCATTCTTCTGACCAGCATCGCCTACGCGCTGTTTTCGGCGCAGGATGCGGCCATCAAATTGTTGGTCGCCAGCATTTCCGTCTGGCAGGTGCTGTTCTTTCGAAGCGCCGTTATCCTCGCCGGCTGCGCGGCGGCCGGTGGTTCAGAGCTTTTCCGGCAAACTGTGCGATCGTCCATCGTCAAACCGATGCTGCTGCGCAGTTTTCTCATCCTCGCCGCCTGGCTCTGCTACTACACCGCCGCAAAACACCTGCAACTCGCCGAAATGACGACCATCTACTTCGCCGCGCCGGTGATCGTAACCATCCTTTCCGTCGTGATCCTGCAGGAAGAGGTGCCGATGTTGCGGTGGGCTGCCGTGGCGATCGGCTTCGTCGGCGTTTTCATCGCCTGCGATCCAGCGCGGCTAGGCCTATCCGTACCGATCGCCCTGGTTCTCGCAGCCGCCTTTCTGTGGGCGCTGTCGATCGTGCTTCTGCGCAAGATCGCCTTGCTGGAGCGGACCTTGATCCAGCTCGTTCTCAACAATGCGTTCTTTCTGGTGATTGCCGCTGTGCCTCTCGTCCTGTTCTGGAAAACGCCGGACATGGGCGAACTTGCACTGCTCGTGCTTGTCGGTTTTCTCGGCGGTGTCGCCCAGTTCACCCTGTTCGAAGGCATGAAACGCGCCGCAGCCTCGATCATTGCTCCCTTCGAATACACCTCGCTCGTCTGGTCCTTCATCTTCGGCTATCTCATCTGGCAGGACATTGCGCGGCCGGAAGTGTTCATCGGCGCAGCGATGATCATGGCGGCGGGATTGATCATCATCGGTAGCGAACATTTCCGGCGGCGCGGGTGAGCGCATACTCCTGCCATCAGGCTGTTAGCAGTACGCGACTATGCATGCGTGCATGGTTGATCGGAATGCGGACATGATTGCGGCCAAGAGGCTTTCGGAGCGAGCTCTCGGCGTTGTGCTGATCAGCGCCTCGGCAGCGATTTTCGGCCTCGCCGGCGTACTGACGAAGTCGATCAACCCCGACCCGATGACGGTGGCCTGCTGGCGCGGTCTGGTCGGCGCGATTCTCGTCGGCCTCTATGTGATCTGGCGCAGCAACCACGGCGGACGGCGCGAAAGCCTCCGGCTTGGACGCCAGGGATGGGCGCTGGCGATCGTCGGCGCTGCGGCCAGCGCGGCTTTCATATCGTCGTTCAAGTTTTCCTATATCGCCAATGTGACGGTCATCTATGCGACCGTGCCCTTTGCCGCTGCATTGCTCGGCTGGGTTCTGCTCAAGGAGCGCCTGCGCCCCCGCACCGTGATAGCGGCAGCACTGTCGCTGCTCGGTGTTTCGGTCATGGTTTTCTCGGGTGTCCACACCGGCGGCTACTTTGGCGATGTGCTGGCCATTGTCATGACCCTACTCAGTGCCCTTTATATCGTCATGGTTCGCATGTATCGGGACGCTCCGGTCGTTTGGGCGAGCGCGGTTTCCGCTTTCCTGCTCTTTCTGCTGGGCTGGTTCGTTACTGACCCTCTGGCCGTGTCTGGCCGGGATATGGTCTTGCTCGTCACGTTCGGAACCTCATTTGCCATCGCAGTAGTGCTCTGGACCGAGGGCGCGCGGCTGGTGCCTGCTGCGGAAGCGGCGCTGCTGGGATTGGGCGAAGTGCCCTTTGCGGTGGTCTTCGCCTGGCTGTTCCTCGCCGAAATCCCGCCCCAGGCCAGCCGTGTTGGGGGAGCTATCGTGCTTGCCGCGGTGCTCTGGAATGCGGGTCGAGACTTCCGCGAAAGCCGTGAACACCGAATCGCGGAACGAATTTGATCTTCAAAAAGATTCAATCACGGTGGAACAATCGCTGTCATGAGCCGTTATCGGCCAGACGGGCAATGCCCTAAGCCCCCACCCCCTACGCCCGTCTCCTCTTAGCCAGCCTTCGGGCTGGCTTTTTCTTTTTGGGAAAGGTCTCGCTGCAATTGACGCGCGTCACGGATCGACTACCCTTTCCAAATGGCGGTTCGAAAAGAGGCGTATCGCCTGCACGGGTGAGGCAGCGTCGGACGCTAGTTTACAAATTGTGCTTTAAACACATGTTTTTGCAGTCTGATCTTGTTCGAGAGGTCTGCAGCCTTTCGGAATCGGGCTGTATGCAGGTTGGGAGGCCCGCGGCATGATCCTGACTGGCATTGCGATTGGCATTGTCATCGCGGCCTATATGGCCGTCGCATTCCTTCAAATGTTCCGGCTGGGCCTCTCGCTGCGTCAGGCCCTTCTCTATGTGCCGTTCAAGGTCTTCTACTGCATCGACGACCGCAGAATGCGTACGGCGCGCAACGCCGAGCGACCGGTGGTGTACGTCATTACGCACCAGTCGCGGCTCGATCCGGCACTGATGCTGTCACTGCTTCCCGACGACACGCTGCATATTCTCGACGAGCAGTCCGCCAAGGCGATGTGGCTAGAACCGTGGCGCGAGCTTGCGAGAACCATGGCTTTCAACGCCGAGCACGTGTTCGTCGGCCGGCGGCTGGTGCGCGTCCTGCAGCGCAAGGGGCGAATTGCCGTCTATCTGCCCGACAATGTCGAGCCAGACACGCGCGGGTTGCGCCTTTACCGCGCGGTGTCGCGCATTGCTCTGCAGGGCAACGCCCGCATTGTGCCGATCTGTATCGACGGATCGCGCTACCTGCCGTCCTCGCATTTGGATGAAGACGACGCGCCACGCCGGATGCTGTCGCGGCTGCGGATTGGCACCCTTGCGCCGCTCACCGTGGACGACATGACGGCCCGCGCCGGCCCGGCGGCAACGACGGCCGCAAATGCCTTGTTCGACCGGGTCGCGGAGACGCGCGCATCGACCACCTATGCGAACCGAACGCTGTTCCAGGCAGTGCGTGACGCCGCGCGCCGATTCGGTCCGGATCGGCCGATCGTCGAGGACGTGGTCACCGGCGAGTTGACCTACAAGCGGCTGCTGATGGCGGCCCGAATTTTCGCTGGCCGTTTTGCCCGCATGACCGCGCCCGGCGAGGCAGTCGGCGTTCTCCTCCCAAATGCCAACGGCATTGCGATCACGCTGCTCGGGTTGATGTCGGCCAGCCGGGTGGCCGCGATGATCAATTACACTGCCGGGCCCGCTAACGTGACCTCAGCGATACGCACTGCGGTGATCCGTACCGTTGTTTCGTCGCGGGCTTTCGTCGAAAAGGCCGGCATAGAAGACATCGTCGAGGCGACGAAGGCTGGCGGCGCGCGTGTCGTTTGGATCGAGGACCTGCGTGACGGCATTACCGGTTTCGACAAATTCGTGGCGGCGCTCTGCTGGCGCAGCCCAATCGGGCGCCAATTCTCGCAGGGTCCCGCCGTCGTCATGTTCACGTCGGGTTCGGAGGGCGCTCCAAAAGCTGTTGTCCTGTCACACGACAACCTCGTTTCCAATGCGATGCAGGTCGAGGCGCGCCTGGCCGTCGGCCCACGCGATTTCCTGATGAACGTCCTGCCTGTGTTCCATTCCTTTGGTCTGCTTGGCGGGTTGATCCTGCCGCTGCTCAGCGGCGTGAAGACGCTGCTCTATCCCTCGCCGCTGCACTACAAGCAAATCCCGCAGATCGCTGCGAAGAAGAAGCCGACAATCCTGTTCAGCACCGACACCTTCCTCGCCGCCTACGCCAAGGCAGCGGGCGACGGCGATTTCTCCAGCCTGCGCTTCGCCGTCGGCGGAGCCGAGCCGCTGCGTGCCGAGACGCGCCGCGTCTGGCAGGAACGGTTCGGCACGCGGCTGCTGGAAGGCTTTGGCCTGACAGAGGCCGCGCCGGTGGTCGCGGTCAATACGGCAACGCATAACCGCGACGGCTCGGTTGGCCGTTTGCTGCCGGGCGTGCGGGTGCGGCTCGATCCCGTCGAAGGCATTCCGGAGGGCGGACGCATGTGGATCACCGGCCCCAATGTGATGATGGGCTACATGTCCGCCGACAAGCCCGGCATCCTGCAGCCACTGCCGGCTGGCTGGCATGATACCGGTGACATCGTGTCCTTCGACCGCGAAGGCTTCCTCACCATTCGAGGGCGGGCTAAGCGTTTTGCCAAGATTGCCGGTGAAATGGTTTCGCTCGGCGCGGTCGAGATGCTGGTGCAGTCGCTGTGGCCGGCCGATCGCCATGCGATCGTGGCTATTCCCGACAAACGGCGCGGCGAGCGGATCGTGCTGATCACGACCGCTGCGGATGCCGACGCGGCGATGCTGCGGCAGGCCGGCAAGCAGGCCGGCGTGACCGAACTTGCGCTACCGCAGGACATCATCAAGGTCGAGGAAATTCCGATCCTCGGCACCGGCAAGACAGATTACGTCGCGACGCGCCAAATGGCCATCGATCGTCTCGGCCAGCCTGCCGCCGCTTGACCCTGCGATCAGTCTGCGTCCACCCCGGAGATTGGCGGCTCCTTTGCCTGCTCGATAGCGGCGCGGCGCGAATAGGCGCGGGCGCTGAGCGGCAGGAAGGCGAGGTATGCGACGACGGCCACCGACAGGGTCTGCCACGGATAGCTGAACAGCAGCAGCGCCAGGAAGACAACGCCGAGAATCAACGGCATCACCTTGTCGCCGGGCACCCGCAGGCGCTTTCCTGACCAGACCGGCAGGCGGCTGACCAGCAGGAAGGCGATTGCAACCGCATAAACGGCGCTTGCCAGCGCGACCGTGCGGTTGGGCTCGATCGCGCCGATGAACATCAGGTAGACCGGCAGAAGCACCACCACCGCGCCCGCCGGCGCCGGCACGCCGACGAAATACTCGCCCTGCCATGCCGGCCGGGTGAGGTCCTCGTCGAGCACGTTGAAGCGCGCCAGCCTGAGCCCGCAGGCAATGGCGAACAGCAGCGCGGCGATCCAGCCGGGCGAGCCGCCAAGATCGAGAATATAGGCGTAGAGCACGAGCGCCGGCGCGACGCCGAAATTGACGATGTCGGCCAATGAATCCATCTGCGCGCCGAATTTCGACGTCGCCTTGAGCATGCGGGCGACACGGCCATCGATGCCATCGAGAAAGGCGGCAATCAGCACCATAACCACCGCAGTTTCAAAGCGGTTTTCGAAGGCGAGCCGAATACCCGACAGGCCGGCACAGATTGCCAGCACGGTAATCAGGTTGGGCAGCACAAGGCGCAGCGGGATTTCGCGGATGCGCGGACCGCCTCGTCCGTGCGGTTCGAAGCGCTGGAACGGCCCCGCCATTAGAGCAATGTCCGATCAGATTGAGCCATTCTGTTTGCTGTTTGGCGGGGCGATCCACCAGGAGGGCGGCGCATGCCGATGTGGTGCATCGGCCAAGTCCGGCCGACGCGGTGGGCGTCCGCCAAACGCAAACCCTGCCGTCGATTTGCTTTTGGCAAATCGACAATCAGACAATTTTCTCGGTCGAACTTGTCGCGTTTCGCAGAAACGGGGTTCGACCGTGGGCCGGGGCGGTTTGGGCCAACTCCTTCGGCCTTCGTCTCGACCGGGCCACCAGCCCGTCCATTCGACAAAGCCCTCGACCTTGTCCCAAACCATCGCCGGCAGAATGGTTCAATCTGGTCGGACATTGCTCTAAGAAACTCTCACAAGCGGCGTGGCGGTGTTGCCGCCAAACTCGGCGATTACCGTCTCGCCCGCCACTGACGTCTGGCCGACGGCGACGCGCGGCGTGGCTTCGAGCGGCAGAAACACGTCGACGCGCGACCCGAAGCGGATCAGGCCAAAGCGCTCGCCAACGCCTATATTGCCGCCCTGCTCGGCCCAGCAGACGATACGCCGCGCCACCAGCCCGGCGATCTGCACAACAGCAACAGTGCCGTTGGGGCTGGCGATGACGACGCCGTTGCGCTCATTCTCATGGCTCGCCTTGTCGAGTTCGGCATTCAGGAATTTTCCCGGGCGATACTCGATCTTGGTGATCTTTCCACGCACTGGAGCGCGGTTCACGTGGCAGGAAAAGACATTCATGAAAACGGAGATGCGCGTCATCTCGGAGTTGCCAAGGCCAAGTTCGCGCGGCGGCACGGCGGGCCCGACAGCAGAAACCACACCATCGGCGGGGCTTATCACCAGCCGGTCGTCGGCGGGCGTCACGCGCTGTGGGTCGCGGAAGAAGTAGGCGCACCAGCCGGTGATGATCAGACCAATCCAAAACAGATTGGTCGAGAATAGGCCCAGGATCAGCGCGACGACGCCAAAGCCGGCAATGAAGGGCCAGCCCTCGCGATGGACAGGCACGAACGCGTTCTTGATGGTGTCGACGAGGGTCATCAGGGCTCAGCGGATTGATCGGCTGGGCGTGTATTTAGGGGAAAGGCGCGAGCGCCGCAACGCGGCACTGCTCCTGCCTCCGTTTACGCAAGCAGATGATGGGGCGAGGGACGGAATTGCGCCTACCGGGCCAGCCCGAAAATCGCGTCGCAATCGAGATGTTTTTCGAGTTGGACGGCAATCTCGTCCAGCGCGCGATCCATTTCGGCGCGGTAATCGATGCCCGCGCCACGCACACCAAGGCTTTCGAGGAAGCGCGACCGGAAGAGATCGGCGGTGAACAGCCCGTGCAGATAGGTGCCGAACACTTTTCCATCCGCCGATGTTGCGCCGTCATCGGCATTGTTTATGACCGTGACCGGCCGCAGGCAGTCGGCGCCCGATGTCCGTCCGAGGTGGATTTCATAGCCTTCCAGCGGCGTGTCGAAGGCAAGCGAGCGCGCCGCGACATTCCGTACGGTCTTTTTCGGTTCCATGACGGTCTCGATGTCGAGCAGACCGAGCCCTTCCGTCTGGCGCACGCTGCCCTCGACGCCATGAGGGTCATGAACCATCTTGCCCAGCATCTGATAGCCGCCGCAAATGCCAACGACGTGCCCACCGCGCCGCCGATGCTCGGCAAGGTCTCGGTCCCAGCCATTTCGGCGAAACTCGATGAGATCGCCGATGGTCGATTTCGAACCGGGGATGACCACCAGTCCGGCATCCGCGGGGAGACGTCCGCCCGGCGGGACGAATACGACTTCCACCTGCGGTTCGGCGCCCAGCGGATCGAGATCATCGAAATTGGCGATTCGCGCCAGCATCGGCACCGCGACCTTAAGCGCGCGGCTTTCGCCGGAGGTCAGGCGCTCAAGTATTACGGAATCCTCGGACGGAAGAAGCGCAGCGGCGCGCAGCCACGGCACCACGCCAAAACAGCGCCAGCCTGTGAATTTTTCGATCGCAGCGATACCGTCATCGAACAGCGTAATGTCACCCCGAAACTTGTTGATGAGATAGCCGGCGACCATCGCGCGATCCTCGTCCGGCAGGATGAGATGCGTGCCGGCGATCGAAGCAATTACCCCGCCGCGGTCGATATCGCCGACGAGAATAACGGGTACATTGGCGCGGGTCGCAAAGCCCATATTGGCGA
Organism: uncultured Alphaproteobacteria bacterium; assembly: GCA_963839725.1. GTDB lineage: Bacteria > Pseudomonadota > Alphaproteobacteria > Rhizobiales > Rhizobiaceae > Kumtagia. The sequence continues at coordinate 31,298 of CAWIWT010000031.1, forward strand.
TGTCGCGCGGCCTGAGGTTGATCTCGGCCGGCGAACCGGCGCCTTCGACGATGACGATATCAGCGCCCGCGCCAACCTCTGCCCAAGAGTCCAGCACGGCGTCCATCAGCGTTGACTTCAGAACCTGATAGTCGCGCGCCTTGGCTTGCCCGAAGACCTTGCCCTGAACGACGATCTGCGAGCCGACGTCGCTCTGCGGCTTGAGCAGCACCGGGTTCATGTGGACGGACGGCGCGACACCGCAGGCAAGCGCCTGCAGCCATTGCGCGCGGCCGATCTCGCCCCCGCCGGCCTCGCCGGGGATGTCGGCGACCGCCGCATTGTTGGACATGTTCTGCGGCTTGAACGGCCTGACTTCCAGCCCGCGATTGCGCGCGGCGCGGCAGAGCCCGGCAACCAGCACCGTCTTGCCGACATCCGAGCCGGTTCCCTGCAGCATGATGGCGCGGGTCATGGTCAACCTCTCCCGCCAATCACCGAACGCTGTGCCAGCGGCCCGCCATGCCACAGGTAAATCGCAAGCAGCGGTTCGTCGCCGGTGCGCATGGCGTGGTTGATATTGGATGGATGATCGATCACCTCGCCTGCTTCCCGCTCCACAAACCCGCCTTCGCCTTTGCGCCATCGCGTCCCGCCGGTCAACGGAACGTAGACTTCCTCCGCGATGTGGTAATGGTCGGGATAAATCAGATTCGGGCCAAGGATCAGAAATCCGGCAGCGACACTGTCATTCGCAAAATGCCCGCGTGTGCCGAAAACCTCCAGCCAGCCATAGTTGTCGACGAATGCCTCGCCGAAATCGGCGGTCGCGTAAGTCTGGCCCCAATGGAGGTTGCGGGCATTCGCGGCAAGCTCGCTCGCCAACACTCCTTCCGCTCCGCCCGTGAGTTCGACTATCCGGACAAGGTGACGAAGGCAGGGCAATGGCTTTGGCGGTAAGTGGCGTTCGTCCGATACGTCATTGGCGCGCGCCAGAAAGCGTGTCGGGATTTCTCCCGCCTTGGCAGCGAGATAAGCCTGGAAGGCGCTGAGCAGATTGGCGGCGATGCTGTGCATGATCCATCGCTTATGCCAGCCGGCACCCGATATTGCACGCCCCCGCCATTGGACTAGACTGACCAAAACACTGTCCAAAACAGGAGGAGACCAATGGACGCGACTGTCGATCCAACCTCCGCGCAATTCAGCCTCACCGAGGAGCAGCGCGCCATTCAGGAGATGGCCGATGCGTTTGCCGCCGATCGGGTGGCGCCAAACGCGCTCGAGTGGGACAGGAGCCGGCATTTTCCCGCTGATGTGATTCGCGAAACCGGCCCGCTCGGCCTCGGCGGCATCTATGTGCGCGACGATGTCGGCGGCTCGGGACTGACACGGCTCGACGCTGTGCTCGTCTTCGAGGCGCTGTCGCGTGCCTGCCCGGCCTTCGCATCGTTCATCTCCATCCACAATATGGGCGCGTGGATGATCGACCGGTACGGCAGCGAGGAACAGCGCCAGCGTTTCGTGCCGAAGCTGACGTCGATGCAGTGGCTGGCGAGCTATTGCCTCACCGAGCCCGGTTCCGGCTCGGATGCGGCGGCGCTGAAGACCCGCGCGGTGCAAGACGGCGATGATTATGTGCTGAACGGCACGAAGCAGTTCATTTCCGGTGCGGGTGACAGTGATGTCTATGTCGTGATGGTTCGCACCGGGGTGGACGGGCCGAAGGGCATCTCGACGCTGGTGGTCGAGAAGGGTGCGCCCGGCCTCTCCTTCGGTGCAGTCGAGAACAAGATGGGCTGGCATATGCAGTCCACCCGCCAGGTTATCTTCTCGGATTGCCGCGTGCCGGTGGCGAACCGGTTGTCGGAGGAAGGCGCCGGCTTCTCGATCGCCATGAGCGGGCTCGACGGCGGCCGTCTGAACATCGCCGCCTGTTCGCTGGGTGGAGGGCAATCGGCTCTCGACAAGGCCGTGGCCTATGCTGGCGAACGAAAGGCTTTCGGCAAGGCGCTGAGCGAATTCCAGGCGCTGCAATTCAAGCTCGCCGATATGGAGACCGAGTTGCAGGCAGCGCGTATTTTCCTTTATGCGGCTGCCTCGAGGCTCGACGCCAAAAACCCCGAGGCCGGCAAGTGGTCGGCCATGGCAAAGCGCTTCGTCACCGATGTCGGTTTCGAGGTGGCCAATCAGGCACTGCAAATCCATGGCGGCTACGGCTACCTTCACGACTATGGCGTCGAGAAGCTGGTGCGTGACCTGCGTGTCCACCAGATTCTGGAAGGCACCAATGAGATCATGCGGATCATCGTCGCGCGGGCCCTGGTTGGCAGGAATTAGGCAGTAGGAGGATATCCGGTCGATTTCAACCGTCGCAATCTGAACCTTCATGATCAGATGGGCTGTTTCTAAACCTACGTCGCCTACTGCCTACTGCCTGCTGCCAACTGCCCAACTCCCAAGGAGCTTGATCAATGACCACCATCGCTTTCATCGGCCTCGGCAATATGGGCAACCCGATGGCCGCGAACCTCGTCAAGGCAGGCCATGCCGTGCAGGGCTTCGACCTTGTGCCCGAAAATCTTGCCAAGGCGCGTGACAATGGCATCACCGTCATGGCCAATGCCGCAGCGGCGGTGAAGGACGCCGAAGTGGTGATCACCATGCTGCCGGCGGGAAAGCACGTCGTCTCGGTATACGAGGACATTGCCCCCGCCCTGCCAGAGCGCACGCTTGTCATCGACAGCTCGACCATCGACATCGACTCCGCCCGCAAAGCTCATGGCATCGCGGCCCGCCGTGGGCTGCTTTCGGTTGACGCGCCAGTGTCAGGCGGCACGGCTGGCGCGGCGGCTGGCACCCTGACCTTCATGGCAGGCGGCAGCAAGGAGGCCTTCGCCAGGGCTGAGCCGGTATTGAAGCCGATGGCCGGACGCATCGTCCATTGCGGGGAAGACGGCGCGGGCCAGGCGGCGAAAATCTGCAACAACATGATCCTCGGCATTTCGATGATCGGTGTCGCCGAGGCGTTCGTGCTTGCCGAGAAGATCGGACTTTCGCACCAGGCGCTGTTCGATGTCGCCTCAACCTCGTCCGGCCAATGCTGGTCGCTGACCAGTTACTGCCCGGTCCCCGGGCCTGTACCTTCGTCGCCCGCGAACCGGGACTATCATCCAGGCTTCGCCGCGGCCTTGATGCTAAAAGATCTCAAGCTTGCCCAGGAAGCCGCGCAGTCGTCCGGAGCCGTTACTCCTATGGGCGCCCAAGCAGCGCAACTCTATGCACTGTTCAATGGTGCGGGACATGATAACGATGACTTCTCAGGTATCATTCGCTTTCTTCGCGGGTGACTTAATGTAATCTTTCACGATCAAAAATTAACGTCACGAGTACAAAAAAATGCTGCGATTTAGATTTGCTTAAGCTTTCGCTAACCTCGCGGTAACTTTGTCCGGCTACAAAGAGCCCAGAACGGTCGTCGCAGCCGCTCTCACGCTCCGGATCAGGTCTCGCGTACCGGAGCTGTTATCTTCGCTGTGTATTGTGTTGCGAAGGCCATGCGTTATTTTGGCAAAGCCGCGTTCTTTCGCTCAGAGAGAACGCGGCTTTTCCAATTGAAACAATCCAACAAAACCGGCCGGCTGGCCGCACCCGCTCTACGGCTTGGTGCTGAGCCGTCGATAGTTGGCCCTGACCTTCTTGCTCGCCGGCTTCAGCGCGGCGTGAAGGGCCTGTCCGGCGGCAGTCCCATTCAGCATGGCGGGCGTCTTTCCAGCCAGCAGTTCGGGCCAGAAGCGCATTGCAGATCCGAACATCGACATTTGCGCAGCAGCGACGCCTTGCGCCACCGCCATACCTTTTTCGGTTACCGCCTTTGCCGTTTCGGAGCCGGGCAAGCCCGTCTGCGCCCGCGCCTCGGCCGCCAGCAGCGGCATTCGCATCCACACCACCATGGGCGCCAGCATCAGTTCCGATGCCAGCAATGCGGTTCGCCGCAATGCTCGTGTTTTGCGTGCCATTGTGCCCACCCGGTTGCGATGCATGAGCATATAGGTTGCAGGGCCTGACAGCCAGTGGTGTAGTCGCTATTCATGCGGCTGGAACTGCACGTCCACCGGCGGCCGAAGCCCGTTCACCAAGCGATTGGTTTCGTTGGCCATTCCGACGACGGCCAGCAACTCCATGAACTGCGCTTCGCTCATGCCCTTGGCGCGAGCCGAAGCCGTGTGCGAATAGGTGCAATACTCGCAGCCATTGGTTGCCGACACCGCGATGTAGATCAGTTCCTTGGTCAGCGGGTCGAGCGCGCCCGGCGCCATTACCTGCTTGACCGAATCCCAGGTCCGTCTCAGCAGCGCCGGATCATGCGCCAGAACCTTCCAGAAATTGTTCACCCAATCGGATTTGCGCGTCTCCATGATCTCGTCATAGACGGCGCGCACCTCGTCGCCGGCCATCTCGTATTCGATCAGCGGAACTAGCGCCTTACCCGGCATGTCCAGTCCTCCGAGGCATAAAGGGCGGAACGTTGGTCCCGTCTTCATGTTCCGTCAATGTGCCTTGCGAAGATCGGTTTCCGCGAGGTCGAGCGCCTTGGCGATGCGTTCGCCGGCGAGGTCAACTGTCGCCCGCGTCCACATGAGCGGCGGCGACAGGATCATGGTGTCGCCTGTTGCCCGCATCATCATGCCTTGCGCGATGGCGTGGTCGCGCACCACCACGGCGGCACTCCCATCCGGCTGGAAACGCTCGCTTGTCGCCTTGTCCTTGACGATCTCGATCGCCCCCATCAGGCCCACACTGCGCACTTCACCAACCAGCCCGTGGCCGGCGATGCGCTCCCGCAGCATCTGCGCGAAATAGGGTCCCGTATCGTCGCGCACACGCTCGACCAGGCCTTCCTTCTCGATGATTTCAAGGTTCTTCAGCGCCACCGCGCAAGCCACCGGATGCGCGGAATAGGTGTAGCCGTGGTAGAACTCGCCGCCCTTCTCTTCTAATGTCCTGGCGATCCGGTCGCCCACAAGCAGCGCCGAAAGCGGCTGATAGCCGGAAGTCAGCGCCTTTGCGGTAGTGATTGTGTCCGGCTCAATGCCAAACGTCTCGGCGGCAAACCAGTTGCCGGTTCGCCCATAGGCGGTGATCACTTCATCGAGCATCAGCAGCACGTCGTACTTCCGGCAGATGCGCTGGACTTCCGGCCAGTAGCTGGCGGGCGGGATCTTCACGCCCCCTGCCCCCATGATCGGCTCGCCAATGAAGGCCGCGATCTTGTCGGCGCCTGCTTCGAGGATGGCATCCTCGACTGCCTTGGCCGCCCGCAGACCGAAATCATGGTCGCTTTCGCCGGGCAGTGCGAGTTCGAAGGCATACGGCATCATCACGTGTACGATGTTGGGCACGGCACCGCCGAGCTGCTTGTGCATGCCCTCCATGCCGCTCAACGACGCGCCGGCAACCGTGGAGCCGTGATAGGCATTCTTGCGCGAGATGATGCGGTTCTTCTCGGGCTTGCCCTCAAGCGCCCAGAAATGGCGGACCATGCGCAGCGCGGTGTCATTGGCTTCGGAGCCGGACGAGCCGAAAAACACCTGGTTGACGGTTTTCGGCGCGAGCTCCGCGATCTTCCTGGCAAGCAGGGTCGCTAGCGGCGTTGTGCAGCGGAAGAAGGAGTTGTAGTAGGGCAGCTCCTTCATCTGCTGATAAGCGGCCTCGGCCAGTTCGTTGCGGCCATAGCCGATGTTGACGCACCACAGGCCGGCCATGGCGTCGAGGATCTCGTTGCCCTCGGAGTTGTAGATGAACGGACCATCGGCGCGCACGATCATGCGGCTGCCGGATTGGCGCAGGTCCTTGTGGTCGGTAAAGGGATGCAGATGATGCGCGGCATCGATCTGCTGCAGCTGGTTCAGAGAATAGTTCTGATAGGTCATAGATTGGCCTCTCGTCTTGACACAATCCGGCGAGTGCCGGGACGAAATCAGTGAGAGGATTTGTGCGGGGAATAGCCGATCCGCGCACATAGCCGAAGAAGCTCCGTGTGCAGCGTGCGCGGAGACGGAGTAATCGCGGTCACATCCATAGTGGCAGCGGTCCTGACCATGGCGGGGACAGTAGACGGCGACCGCTGCTGCTTCAAGTCCATCGCGCACGCAACGCGCGCAATGTCGCGCCCCACCGTGAACGAGACCTGACTGCGTCCGAGCTCACGACGCCGGCCGCCTTCCAAGCACAAGCATGGCCAGCAACGCACCTGACAGGAGGCCTAGTGCCAGCGGCAGTCCCTGCGCGCCGAATATGTCCATGAAAGCGCCGGTCAATGGTGGCCCGACTATGCCGCCTGCGCCCCAGGCAAGCGCAAACGCTGCATTGCCGGTGATCAGGATCGCACCCGAGAACCGCTCGCCAAGCTCTATCAGTGCCATCGTGTAAATGCCGAACGCCACCGCCCCCCACACAAAGGCCATCGGCCAGATGAAAGGCGAGGAGAACAGCAGCGGCAGCAACGCGCATCCGATCACGGCTACCGCAGCGCAAAGACCCATTGTCGAGATCGAACCGATCCGGCCCGCGACCCCGCCGAGCGGCACCTGCAGAACGATGTTGCCAGCGATGAAGACGGCGAGCAGCGTGGCGATGCGGCCCTCGGAACTGCCGTAAGTCTGGCCGTAGACCGCGAACAGCGACAGCAGCCCTTGCTCGAACGCGGCCGCCGTGAACACCGCGAACAGCAGCAATGGCGCGAGCAGCACGAAGCCGCCGACCGAAGTGTGATGCTTGTCATCCCGCATATCCGGCAGCCGAGGCAGCACGAGGACAAGGATCAGACCACAAAGACAGAAGGCGCCAATGCCGACCAGGAATGGCGGCCAGCCTTCCGTTCCGACAATCGCCAGCGTAACCGGGCCTAGCGCGAACCCCGCCGAAACGATCGAGGTATAGATACCCATCAGCCTGCCGCGCTTGGCGGCGGGCGCGATTGCGATCAACCAGGTTTCGCTGACGACATAGAGCGGGTTGGCGAAGAAGCCGAGCAGGAAGCGCAGCGGAAACCACAGCCAGACATCCTGCGTCCAGCCGACCAGGGCAAGCAGCAATGCCGCAAACGCCGAACACCAGATCGTCAGCGGACCCGCGCCGAAACGCCGCGACATCCAAGGAATGAAAGGCGACGACACGATGAAGCCGAGCGGTGTCATCGCCGCCGAAAGGCCGATCATGGCTGGCGACATGCCGTCGCGCTGCAGGATGAACGACAGAAGCGGGTAGCTCAGTCCCTGCGAGATCGCGAATACCGATACGGTCGCAATGATACCGGCGATGGCCGCAAGCGGAAACGCCGACGTCTCGACGGTTTGGGTATTTTCTGCCGTCATGAACCGCGGTCAACCTCCTCCGCCTGACCAACCAATGACACGACACGGCAGCAAACGCATTGCGGCAGCGCACGTGTTTCGCCTCGCCAGTGCTCTGCTTCACGAAAACCGGCTCATGCTGAAGCGTGAAATATCGTGTGGTGTCTCGCCCGCCATTGCCAGATCGGCCAGGACCTCGCCGATCACGCTGGCGAATTTGTAGCCATGTCCCGAACAGGGCGACGCCACGACGATGCGCCGATTCCACCGCCGGGAACCGCCGGCGGATCTCATCGGCATCCAGTCTTTCGTGGGTGAGATCATGCAGTTCGCAGGCTTCGAGCGAGCCTCGCACAACGCGGCTGCCGGACTTGCCTGCTTCCAGAATGCCGGTCGAGGTCAGGATCGTCTCGCCGGTGATCTTTTCCAGTTCGCGCCAGTTCTCGACAGCGCGGCGCACCCGAGCGAGATGACAACAACGCGGCGCTTCCCATGGCGCCAAGGCCGATCACGGCGACATCGAAAGCGGTCTCTCGTGGTCGTTGCGCCATGTCGCTTCCTTCGCGCTAGGGGTCGTCGCCTCCGCAATGACCGGTTGGCGGGCGGTCCATTATGCGGGCCACATACTATCATCACGAGGATCAGCATGAACGCCGCTGTGCAGCCAGCCGAACCGGCCCTTGCCATCGAACGGATCCGTCGCGGCGGACGGGCGGGCAAACGCGCCGGTGGTGGCGCTGCGTTCGAGCAGCCGCCGTTCCGTCAGCTCAGGAACCCGCTGACCCCAACCAAGCTTGTTTCCGAAGACGAGCTGGAATCGATCCATCTCGCATCGCTGCGTGTGCTGAAGGAAATCGGCGTCGACGTGCTGCACGACGAGGCCCGCCGCGTGATGAAGGCGCATGGCGCCGACGTGCGCGAAGGCTCCGAGCGCGTGCACTTCGATGCCGACATGATTGCCGAACTGATCGCGCATTGCCCGGCCGAATTCACGATCCACGCGCGCAACCCCGAGCACAACGTTCGCTTCGGCGGTAACAATGTCGTCAACGCCATGGTCGCCTCGGCGCCCAATTGCTCCGATATGGACAATGGCCGCCGCCCCGGCAACCAAGCCGACTACCGCAACTTCCTGCGGCTGGCGCAAATGCATAATGTGATACACGTCAACGGCGGCTATCCGGTCGAGCCGACCGACATTCATGCGTCGATCCGCCACCTCGAGTGCATCCGCGACCTCAGCACCCTCACCGACAAGGTGTTCCACATCTATTCGCTGGGCAAGGAACGCAATGTCGACGGCATCGAGATCGCGCGCATCGCGCGCGGCATTTCCCGAGAGCGGCTGCTCGAAGAACCATCGGTCTTCACCATCATCAACACCAACTCGCCGCTGAAACTCGATATCCCGATGATGGAGGGCATCATCCAGATGTCGTCCGCCGGCCAGGTGGTGGTCGTCACGCCGTTCACGCTTTCCGGGGCCATGGCGCCGGTAACGGTCGCGGGTGCGCTGGTGCAGCAGAACGCCGAGGCACTGGCTGGCATTTCCTTCGCCCAGATGGTTCGCAAGGGCGCGCCGGTGGCGTACGGTGGCTTCACCTCCAATGTCGACATGAAATCCGGCGCGCCGGCCTTCGGGACGCCGGAATATATGAAGGCGCAGATCGTCGGCGGCCAGTTGGCGCGGCGCTACAACATCCCTTACCGAACCTCCAACACCTGCGCCGCCAATGCTGTCGACGCGCAGGCAGCTTACGAGAGCGTGTTCTCGCTGTGGGGCGCCATCCAGGCTGGCGGCAATTTCATCATGCATGCCGCCGGCTGGCTCGAAGGCGGGCTGCGCTGCTCGTATGAAAAGATCATTCTCGACATCGACCTGCTGCAGATGGTGGCTGAGTTCCTCACCCCCCTCGACCTTTCCGAGGAAGCGCTTGCCGTCGACGCGATCCGCGACGTAGGCCCAGGCGGCCACTTCTTCGGCACGCCGCATACCCAGTCGCGCTACAAGACGGCCTTCTACGCGCCGATCCTCTCTGATTGGCGTAATTTCGAGACCTGGGCGGAAGCTGGTTCGCCAACCGCTGTCGAACGCGCCAACCGCGTGTGGAAGGAACGCCTCGGCAGCTATGAGCAGCCGCATATGGATCCGGCGATCCGCGAAGAGCTCGACGCCTTCGTCGGAAAGCGCAAGGCCGAGGGCGGCGCCCCGACTGATTTTTGAGGGCTGTGATTTCCCTGGAAATATCCGAATAATGCTTGGCAGAGCAGAATGGCACCTCCCCCCTCTCCGTCTCGCCCTTCGACAAGCTCAGGGCTCGCCACCTCTCCCCCACTTCGTGAGGGAGAGGACGGGTGCCAAGCTGGACGCCCGTCCTCTCCACCCGGAACGGGGGGAGAGGTGGCGCCGCGTAGCGGCGACGGAGAGGGGGGAAACAATGGCGGGTCGCGCCGCAAGCAAGGCGCGACGGAACGAGCACGCAATATGCGACGCTCCGGAACAAAGCCGGAAGCGCTGTTGTGGATCGAACTGAAAGCAAAACGACTGAATGGCTATCATTTCGTCAGGCAGTTCCCTATCGATCCTTACATCGCAGATTTCGCTTGCCGAAAGGTGAAGCTTATTGTCGAACTCGACGGTAGCCAGCACGCCGACAGCAAGTACGACCTGCGTCGCGACGCGTTTCTCAAAACAGCCGGCTGGTCTACGCTTCGCTTCTGGAACGACGACGTAATACGGCACCGCACGTCCGTCTGCGAAACCATCCTCGCCGCCCTCGAGGGGCGCTTGACCGAAGATGTCGCCGCGTTCGACCTGCGTTTCGTCTTTTCGCCTCCGCACCACGCGCTGGAGCACCAACAATGAACCTCCGCCCCATCAACGCTCCGGACGCCCCGCCTGCGCCGACCTACCATCAGGCGATGGAGGTTTCGAACGCATCGCGCATTCTGTTCATAAGCGGCCAGATTCCCGCGACGGTTGACGGCGCTGTGCCTGAGCGTTTCGAAGATCAATCGCGACTTGCCTGGCAGAATGTGATCGCGCAATTGCGCGCCGCCGACATGACCCTCGACAACCTGTTGAAGGTCACGATCTTCCTGTCGGATCGCAAGTACACCACCGACTACCGACGCACGCGTGATGAAGCGCTTGGCGGCCGTAAGGTCAGCCTTACCACCATCATTACCGGAATTTTCGACGAGAAATGGCTGCTGGAGATCGAGGCGATCGCCGCGGCCTGACCACACTGCAAACCTGATTAAGTTTACCCACAAACGGACCCATCTATATGAAATCCCACGTTAAAGCGGTTGTGATCGGCGGCGGCGTTGTTGGCTGCTCCGTGCTCTATCATCTGGCCAAGGCCGGTTGGACCGACATAATGCTGATCGAGCGTTCGGAGCTGACCTCCGGCTCGTCCTGGCATGCGGCGGGTGGCTTCCACACGCTCAACGGCGATCCCAACGTCGCCAAGCTGCAGGCCTACACGGTTCAACTCTACAAGGAGCTGGAGGAGCTTTCCGGCCAGTCCTGCTCGTTGCACCTCACCGGTGGCGTGATGCTGGCCGACACGCCCGAACGCATGGACTTCCTGCGCCTTGCCCACGCCAAGGGGCGCTATCTCGGCATGGACACCGAGCTGATCACACCATCCGAAGCCAAGGCGATGTTCCCACTGATGGACGAGACCAACTTCGTCGGCGCCATGTGGGATCCGGTCGAAGGCCATCTCGACCCGTCCGGCACAACCATCGCCTATTCGAAGGCGGCCAAGAAGCTTGGCGCGGAGATCGTGTTGCGCAACCGCGTGGTCGAACTCACGCAGGAGGTGGACGGCACCTGGAACGTCGTCACAGAGCAAGGCACGTTGAAAGCCGAGCATGTCGTCAACTGCGGTGGCCTGTGGGCGCGCGAGGTTGGCCGGATGGTCGGCGTCGAACTGCCGCTGCTCGCGATGGAGCATATGTATCTGCTCACCGAACCGATGCCGGAGGTCGAGGCCTTCAACAAGGAAACCGGCCGTGAGATGGTCGGCGTCCTCGATTTCAAGGGCGAGATCTATACGCGCCAGGAGCGCAACGGCGTTCTGCTCGGCACCTACGAAAAAGCCTGCAAGCCATGGTCGCCAGTCAACACGCCGTGGGATTTCGGCCATGAACTGCTGCAGCCTGATATCGATCGCATCGCGCCGTCGCTGGAGATCGGCTTCAAGCACTTCCCAGGTATCGAAAAGGCCGGCATCAAGCAGATCATCAACGGCCCCTTCACCTTCGCGCCGGACGGCAACCCGCTGGTCGGCCCGGTGCAAGGCCTGACCAATTTTTGGGTAGCCTGCGCGGTCATGGCCGGCTTCAGCCAGGGCGGCGGCGTCGGCCTGGCGCTGTCCAACTGGATGGTCAATGGCGATCCTGGCTTCGACGTCTGGGGCATGGACGTGGCGCGCTGGGGCGAATGGGCGAGCCTGCGCTACACCAACGCAAAGGTTCGCGAAAACTACTCGCGCCGCTTCTCGATCCGCTTTCCCAACGAGGAACTCCCCGGCGCGCGGCCGGCGCAGACCACGCCGCTTTATGACACCATGGTGGCCAACAACGCCGTCATGGGCGACTCATGGGGCCTGGAAACGCCGCTGTGGTTTGCGCCGAAAGGCACCGAGCCGAAGGACACCGTCTCCTTCCACCGCTCCAATGATTTCGAGCATATCGGTAACGAGGTACGCGCGACGCGCGAACGCGTCGGCGTTACTGAAATCGCAAATTTCGCAAAGTATGAAGTCGCGGGCTCGGGAGCCGAGGACTTCCTGAACCGGCTGATGACCAACCGCATGCCGAAGAAGGGCCGTATCGTGCTGACGCCGATGCTCAACGAATTCGGCAAGCTGATCGGCGACTTCACGATCGCCAAGACCGGTGACGACAGGTTCATGATCTGGGGCTCGTCCGCGGCGCAGAAATACCACATGCGGTGGTTTGAGAAGCACCTGCCGAAGGATGGCTCGGTTAAGCTCCACCGCTATGACCAGACGCTGGTCGGCCTCTCCATCGCCGGGCCGAAGAGCCAGGCGCTGCTGCAGAAGCTGGTCGATGTTGACGTCGCATCGAAAGCCTTCCGCTTCATGGATTTCCGCGAGATGGCGGTGGGTGGCGCCCCGTGCATGGTCAACCGCATCACCTACACCGGCGATCTTGGTTACGAGATCTGGATGGCGCCGGCCTATCAGCGGCTGGTCTACAAAGCGATCAAGGATGCCGGCGAAGAATTCGGCGTTGTCGATTTCGGCATGCGCGCGCTGCTGTCCATGCGCCTCGAGAAGAACTTCCCGACCTGGTTCCGCGAATTGCGGCCGATCTACGGCCCGTTCGAGGGCGGCATGGACCGGTTTATCAAGATGGAGAAGAACGACTTTATCGGCCGCGCCGCCGCCGCCAGGGAACTGGCCGACCGGCCGAAGCTTCGCCGCGTCTCGCTGGTGGTGGATGCCACCGACGCCGATGTGATGGGCGACGAGCCGATCTGGGCGAAGGTCAACGGCAAGGATTTCGGCATCATCGAGAGGCCGCATGGTTATGGCGCGCCGCGCTTCGACGCCAGGGGCAAGGAAGTCCGCACCTCCACCGCCGCCAGCGGCGCTTCCGCCGTGCGTGGCCTCCACGACGGCGAATGGTCGGTCGTTGGGTGGGTAACGTCGGGCGGCTATGCGCACTACGTCAAGAAGTCACTGGCACAAGGCTATGTGCCGGCCGAATTGGCCGAGAACCAGAGCGACGGCCTGTTCGAGATCGAAATCCTCGGCCACCGTCGCAAGGCCCGCATCAACGTCGAGCCGCTGTTCGATCCGGATGGCGGGAAGATGAGGGGGTAAAACGGCTGTCATGCCAAAAGAGAGCCGTTCATCGCGCCTCGCAGTTCTGATCGACGCCGACAATGCCTCGGCCAAGATTGCCGATGGCCTTTTCGAGGAGATCGCCAAGATCGGTGAGGCGAGTGTCCGGCGCATCTATGGTGACTTTTCGAGCACGCGGTCAAAAGCTTGGGCGGACATACTGTCCAAGCACGCGATCATTCCGCAGCAGCAATTCGCTTACACGACCGGCAAGAATGCATCGGACATCACGCTCGTGATCGATGCGATGGACCTGTTGCATAGTGGACGGTTCGACGGATTCTGCCTGGTTTCATCCGACAGCGATTTCACGCGGCTGGCCGCCCGCATTCGCGAACAAGGCGTTGATGTCTTCGGATTTGGCGAGCAGAAGACGCCGGAGAGTTTTCGCCAGGCCTGCAGGCGTTTCATCTATACGGAAAATCTTCTGCCAACCTTACCGGCAAACTCCAAGGGTCCATCACCTGTCAGTACTCCACTGCAGCCGCTCAGCGCTGCAACGCCGATCATCAGTAAAGTGATCGAACAGATGGAAACCGAAGACGGATGGGTACCGCTTGGCGCCGTCGGCAACCAACTCGCCAATCTTGTCTCGGATTTCGACCCTCGCACCTTCGGCTTTCGAAAACTGAGCGATCTGGTCCGCAAAACCAATTCCTTCGAGCTCGACCATCCCGCGGGAAAGACAATGCGCATCCGAGTCAGAGTTGCAGCTCCGAAGGGCAAGAAGGCGGGAAAGCCAACTTGACGACCAACTTTGGCCGCCATCGCAAGATCATTCCCTTCACGCCGGGCGAGGAAGCGGCGCTGCGGGCGCAATCGCGCGAAAAGGCGGCGGCACTCAATCAGCACGTGCTCGGTTATGGCGCCCTTGCCGAAGCGGAGTGGGCGGCGGCCGGCATCCCTGCCCCTGACTTGCACGCCATGCGCAAATACCGGCTGGAGCGCATCCGTGCCGAGCTGAAGCGCCGCGATTATGCAGGCGCCCTGCTCTACGATCCGGTCAACATCCGCTATGCGACCAACTCCACCAACATGCAGCCTTGGGTCGCGCACAACCCAACGCGGCATTGCTTTGTCGCGACTGAAGGCCCGGTCATTCTCTTCGACTATTTCTCCTGCGAGCATCTGTCGGATCATTCCGGCGTGGTCGACGAGGTTCGGCCAGCGGTCTCGTGGATGTATATGTACAGCGGCGAATTGACCGAGATGAAGGCGCGGCGCTGGGCAGGACCCATCGCCGACCTTGTCAAGCAGCATGGCGGCGGCAATATGCGTCTCGCCGTCGATCACCTGAATCCCGAAGGTGCCGAAGAACTGGATCGTCTCGGCATCTCGATTCACAATGGCGAGGCGGTGATGGAGCGCGCGCGGCTGATCAAGTCGCCGGACGAACTCCTGGCAATACGCCGCTCGATCGTCGCCTGCGAAGCCGCGATGGGCGAAATGCAGGCCGCCCTACGGCCCGGTATCTCCGAGAACGAGTTGTGGGCGGAACTGCATCGCGGCAACATCGCGCGCGGCGGCGAATGGATCGAGACACGGCTGTTGTCTTCGGGTCCGCGCACAAATCCGTGGTTCCAGGAATGCTCTTCGCGTGTCATCGCGGCTGGCGATCTCGTTGCCTTCGACACAGACCTCATCGGTCCGTACGGCTATTGCGCCGATCTTTCGCGGACGTGGTTTTGCGGCGATGGAGAACCGAGCAACGAACAACGTGACCTGTTCGCCATCGCGGCCGAGCAGATCGCGCACAACACCGAAATGATGCGTCCCGCAACCTCGTTTCGCGAACTGGTCGATCGTTCTTCGGTGCCGCCGCCGGACTGCTTCCCCACCCGCTACGGCGTGCTTTATCACGGCGTCGGGCTGGCCGACGAATACCCGACCTTGCCCCATGCCGCCGATTGGACGGCGGACACGCCGGACGGCGCACTGGAGCCGGGAATGGTTCTCTGCGTGGAAAGCTATATTGGCCGGCTTGGCGGCCGCGACGGCGTGAAGATCGAGGAACAGGTACTCATTACCGAGACCGGCAATGAGCAACTCTCTTCGTATCCTGTCGCACTTCTTCCGAGCTAGCCTGGTCTCGGATCTCTAATCCTCGAAATCACCGACGTCATGAAGCTCGCGTCGATCCTGTGGCGAAAGCTTCTGCGTGATCATCACATAACCGATGGCCGCGGCAAGTATGGTCGGGCCAGCTATCGTCAAAAGCACCCATACGGCTGAATCCAACATGGCGCGCTCCTGTTGTTCAACGGGAAACGCCCTGCCGACCAGATAGTTCCCCGCGCCGAGTTCTCGTTACCTTGGATCGACCCTCGCGAACGCATTGATTGTTGCTGGACAGTCCGCGCAGCCCCTCATCTGCATGCCACGCGGATCAAGGCTACCGAAAGTGCTGTCAGTCGGGCAGCCGCGTCACCGGCGAGCTCAGGGCCGCAATATATGGCAGGCCCATGCGCCGCGGGGTCCAGCCGACAACCGCGACGTGCCGTGCTGCCGGCTCGAAACGCTGCGCAAGCGCCCAACTGCGGCAGTCGATCGCCGCCACGTCCGCCCTGCCCTCCGCGACCTCGACGATGGAGTCGCGATGTCCGCCGCTTTCGATGCGTTCGGAGAAGATGTCGAGTGCTTTCGCCAAGCGCGGCGAGCTCGCGCGTCAAAGCGATGATCCCCGACATGGAGTCATCGCTGTTGAAGGCAAGGCGCTTGTTGCGGATGAGGTTGAGGGGGATGCGCGGCAGGACAGAGGGGGGTTCCTCATCCCACCGCATCACGATCGCACTCGAGTACAACGCCCCTTCACCGCCTTCGAACATCGAATAGTCCGGCTGGCCGACAACGCGGACCTGTTTCGCCAGCCCCAACTCCATCGGGCCCCAGCAGGCTTGCCCGAAAAGCAGCTTCGGATGCCTCCACAACGTTGGAAAATCCAGGTCGTCCGGCGGCAGCGTTGCTGGATCCGGCGCGATCACATTGCCGGCTTCGTCCCGGATTCCGCCAGGTACCGCCGGCAAATCTCCATTGCGCCGCACCAGCCGTTCAGGCGCATCGATGCCGGCCGCCACCAGCCCGGCACGCAGCGCGGCCCATTCGGCATCGACCTCGGCGCGGTTTTCCGGCCAGTCGTACATCGGCAGGGCGGCGAAGAAGTCACTCATGTCGGGAATTCAGATGAGACAGCGGCCAGGCGCAAGCGCGAGGCCGCTATTCCTTCGACGGTTCGGCGGGCACTGGCACGGAGCCAAGGCCATTGAGCGTGCGAGCCGTCCGCACGCGCGGCTTAAACGCGCGGCCAAGCTCGGGTGCACGGCGCAGCGCCGGATGGGCCACCGGCTCCTTCGGTTTGAAGGCGTAGCTCTTCAGCAGCGCAAGATAGTTCGGGAACACATAGCCATGGTTCAGCGCCAGCCACTCGGCGCGGCGCGAGCGGAATATTTCCGGCAGTCTATACCAGGCCACGTTCGGGTTCTTGTGGTGCACGAGGTGCAGATTGTTGTTGAGGAACAGGAAGGCGAACGGCGAGCGCTCGACGATGATCGTGCGTCCATCCGGCCGCTCCGACCACTGATGTTCGGCAAAGGTACGCACCGAGATCAGCGACTGCCCGAGCCAGACGGCGAGCAGATAATCCCAAAGCGGAATGTGGAAGCCAAACAGCAGGATCGGCACCACGATCGCCAGGCCAACTGCATGCAGCATCCAGGCCTTGCGCACGGCACGATCGCCGGCTGCGATCAGACTTCGCCTCGGCAAGGAGAAATCCTGCGGTGCCCAGAAGCGGCCCGATCACGAAACGCCCGATCATGGTGTTGTTCACACGCAGCAGCGCTTGAATCACCGCTGGTAACTCGCGATGCTGCCAGACGGCGCGGTAGTAGGATTCCGGATCGTCAAACGGATCCGTGAGGCTTTCGTCGCAGTGATGGCGCAGATGCAGCGCCTTGAAGCGCCGGAATGGATAGACCAAGCCGACCGGCAATCCCACCAGAAGCTCGTTTACCCAAGCTTGCCGGGTCGGATGACCGTGCGCGGCTTCGTGCATCAGCGAGGATTGAAAGGCCAGCACAAAGCCGAGAAGCAGAGATCGCGAGGATCGGATAGGCCGGCCAGACAAATCCCGCCAACAAGGCCCAAACTGCATATGTCGCGAAAATCAGGATAACTGTCGGCCATTCGACGCGCTGCCGATCACTTTTTTTCCTGCGGCTGCCTGCACCCATCTATTCGACCACTGCCCCCAGTCGTCGGAACCCAAATGATTCCTGACAGCATCCTGTCAGGAGATACCGGGGACTTCAATGCGAGAATGTGCAGAAAATGTTGTGATTGCGCATATTCAGTCTCAAATGTTATGGAAAGTCATCAATGGCGGGATTCAGATACCTCCTGCCGCCGCGTAAACGTCAGGATTTTGGGTAAACTTTTCCACCGGGAGGACCGACGTGGACAAGCGCGATCTTTCAAGCCTGTTTCGCGAGCGGCTGCGCATTCTGTTGCAACGTTCGGCCGGAAATCAGTCGGCTTTTGCCGCCTCGATTGGCATAGACCGCTCCGCCCTGTCGCAGATGCTATCCGACGCCTCGACGCGATTGCCTCGCGCCGAAACGCTGCTGGCCATTGCCGCCGAACACAAGGTATCGCTCGACTGGCTGATGGGGCTCAGCCATGACGAGGGCCTCACCGGCGAAATCCGCGAGAGCTTCGAGATCGAGGAAGGCGCCAGACGATTTCAACGAGACGCTGCTGGCACGTTGGCATGCCGAAGCCGCGGGCACCAAGATCCGCTACGTGCCTGCCGGCATCCCCGACCTGCTGCGCACCGAGGCGCTGGTTAACTATGAGGCCGAGATCACCAATCGCAGCCGCGACGCGCAGGCCGGCGAAACCCAGTACCGTATCGACTACAATCGCCGGCCGGAGACCGACATGGAGGTCTGCATGCCGCGCCACACGCTGGAGATCTTCGCGCATGGGCTCGGTGTGTGGAGCGGATTTCCCGCAGCGGCGCGACGCGAGCAACTCCTCCACATGACGACGCTGCTCGACGAGCTTTATCCGACCTTTCGCCTGTTTCTTTACGACGGGCGCATCCGCTATTCCGTTCCCTACACGATCTTCGGGCCGTACCGCGTCGCCGTATATGCCGGCGACATGTATCTGGTGATGAACTCGACCTCGGCGGTGCGCACCCTGACCCGGCATTTCGACAATCTGATCCGCAGCGCCGAGATCAATCCGCACGAAGCCCCGGCCTTTGCCGCAAGCCTTGCCGACATGCGGTACTGACCGCTTTCCGAACCTCGCTCGGGCCACAATTTCATTGACGTCATATAAAGACTTGTTTATGTCTTTATCCAAAATTTCAGGCATGACGAGGCAATTCCGATGAACAATCCCATCGACGCGCTGCTCGCTGAAAAGGGCGTACTGCTGGCCGATGGCGCCACCGGCACGAACCTGTTCGGTATGGGCCTCGAGTCTGGCGAGGCGCCGGAGTTGTGGAACGAGACGGCGCCGGAAAAGATCGTCGACGCTGCATCAGAAGTTCGTCGATGCTGGCGCCGACATTATTCTCACCAATTCCTTTGGCGGCACGCGTCACCGGCTGAAGCTGCATGACGCGCAGGATCGCGTGTTCGAGCTCAACAGACGAGCCGCAGAGATTGCCCGTTCAGTCGCTGACAAGGCTGGCCGCAAGGTCATCGTCGCTGGTTCGATAGGCCCGACGGGCGAATTACTCCAGCCGCTCGGTGCGTTGACCTATGAGGACGCGGTCGAAGCGTTTGCCGAGCAGATCAAAGGCCTGAAGGCAGGTGGCGCCGAGATTGCCTGGATCGAAACCATGTCCGCTCCAGCGGAGGCCCGTGCCGCCGCCGAAGCTGCGATTGCCGCCGGTATGCCCTACACCTACACGGTTTCCTTCGACACCGCCGGCCGCTCGATGATGGGCCTGGCGCCGAAGGACATTCACAGCGTCAATGATGGACTTTCGCAGCCTGCCGTCGCGGTCGGCGCCAATTGCGGCGTAGGCGCATCGGACATCCTGGCGTCGCTGCTTGACATGAGCGCGGCCAAGCCGGACGCGACCATCATCGTCAAGGGCAATTGCGGCATTCCGGAATTCCGGGGCACCGAGATCCATTATTCCGGCACGCCGGAACTGATGTCGGATTACGTCCGGCTGGCGGTGGATGCCGGCGCGAAGATTGTCGGCGGCTGCTGCGGCACGTCGTTCGAGCACCTCGCGGCCATGCGCAAGGCGCTTGATGTGCACCAGAAGGCGAGCCGTCCGACGGTGGACGTGATCATCGAGCGCATCGGTCCGCTTCGCAACAAGACCGCCGACAAGAGCGGGGCGGTTGAGGGTGGCGAAGGCCGCCGCCGCCGGCGCGGGTGATATCTCAATCGGCTTGCTGTTGACATCATATCAGCTACAGCGATATCATTGATTGCAAATTATCCAGAGTGATATCGACGTGTCAGCGATCACGGTAAGAAATTTGTCAGCTGAGACGCATCGCGCGTTGAAGGTCCGCGCTGCCAAGCACGGTCGTAGCACCGAAGCCGAAATTCGCGACATCCTGGAAACCGCCATTAAACCGGAAGATCGGATCAAACTTGGCTCTCTCTTGGCCGAAATAGGCCGCGAGGCAAAACTTGCCGGTGAGGAGTTGAGCAGCTTTTGAGCGTGACAAGACACCGGACGAGCCGATCAGGTTTGACGGATGATCCTTGTCGATACGAATGTTATTTCGGAACCATTTCAGCAGGCTCCGAATGGCCGAGTCATAACGTGGCTCGACGCGCAGGTCGTCGAGACACTTTACCTGTCGGCAATCACAGTCGCCGAGTTGCGCTACGGTATCGCGGTATTGCCCGAAGGAAGGCGCAAAGATCGGCTGAGTGACCGGGTCGAGCAAGAGATATTGCCTGTGTTTGCAGGGCGCGTGCTGCCGTTTGACCTCGACGCCTCCAAGGCCTTTGCAAATCTCATGGCGCAGGCGCGGATGCAGGGCAAAGCAATCGGCAAGGCCGACGGGTACATCGCCGCCATTGCGGCATCATGCGGCTTTTCCATTGCCACGCGCGATGCAGCCCCGTTTCAGGCTGCGGGATTGCGGGTCATCAACCCGTGGCAGGACGAGGGCTAATCGACCCCCCACCTATTTATCGATCTTGAAGGCGAAGGGCTCGCCTTCGTAAGCGTCGACGCCGCGCCCGATTGAATGGATCGCGTTGACCATCCGGTTGTTCCGGTGCAGCATCTGGTCGGCCAGCGCAATCATGCGCGGGTTCGGCGTCGCGCGACGGCGAAAGCCGGCGCAGCGTTGAGGCGAGTTCGCCCTCGCTGCGGCTTGGCGAGAGCGCTGCAGCGATGATGTAGGCCGACGCAGTCGAACGGCTGATGCCGGCATAGCAATGGATTAGACAGCGGCTTGCGCCGGTCCCAAGCCTTGGCGAAATCGAGAACCGCGCGCACATGCTGTTCGCCGGGCAGCGTCATGCCCTGCTGCGGCTCGGCGATATCGTGCATGGAAATGTAGAGATGGCGGTCCGCGCTGATCGATGCCGGCCGCTTCACCTCGGTTCCCTCCGCCAGCAGCGACAGCATGAATTCTGCGCCGGTCCGCTCGGCGGTTTCGTCGATCCGCGACAAGGGACAAACATAAATCACGAGGCTATTCCTCCCGCTGCTTCTTGTTCATTGCGGCTATTCTTCCACACTGCGAGCCCCTGCTCCAGCCTTCGCCACGCGGCTTCATCCGCCGGCAGGCCAATGCGTAGCGCGGTGCCGCTCCAGCTGAAGTTACGCACCAGCACGCCGGCCTCGCCGAGCGCATTGAAAAGTCGGCGCGCATCTGCCAACTCGACAAACCGGTACAGGTTCGTCCCACCGGCAACGGGCACGCCACTTCTCTCAAGAAGATCATCGAGCCGTGCCGTCTCAGCCGCAAGCCGCTGCCGCATCGCCTGCTGCCAACCCGTGTCAGCAAGCGCGCGGATGCCGATCTCCAATGCAGGACCGCTGACGGCCCACGGGCCAAGCTCGCTTGAAATTCGCGCGGTAATATCTTGATTTGCCAGCATAAATCCGAGCCGAACACCGGCAAGCCCGAAGAACTTTCCGAACGACCGCAACACGACGAGCCCCAGTGCGCCCGCATCGGGCGAAACACTCGCCGCAGCAGGCCCAACATCCATGAAAGCCTCGTCGACCACCAGCATGCCGCCTTTGCGCGACAGTCCCTCGGCCAGTGCCAGAAGGGCGCCTCGCTCGACGATGCGTCCGTCGGGGTTGTTCGGATTGACGACGATCGCAATGTCGGCGTCGTCCAGTTGTGCAAAATCCCGCACCTCCTGCACCTGATGCCCGGCCAATGCCGCCGCGCGTGCGTGCTCTGCATAGGTCGGTCCCAGCACCTTCGCTCGACCGGGCGGCATGAGCGCCATGACGTGCGGCAGGAGAATTTGCGTGCCCGGCGCGGCTACGACATACGCGCCGGATGGCGCACCATAAGCGCGGGCCGCAACCGCGTTCAGTTCGGCAGCCCGTCCAGGCTCCGGCAGGCGCGTGAAGGCGGTAGCGGGCAGGTCGAAAAGCGGATACGAGAGCGGATTGATCCCGGTCGAAAGGTCGACAAAGGGCTCCGGCGCATGCGGAAACAGCCGGCGCGCCCGTCCAAGGCTGCCGCCGTGATCTTCCACCCGTCCGATCCCTTCCACCAACTCCATGTCAGCTCCGCTCGCCCTACTTTCGCTCCTGATGGAACTCGCCTTCGGTTATCCCGACCGGCTTGTGCGCGCAATCGGCCATCCGGTTATCTGGATCGGCCACTTCATTTCTTTGCTCGATCGATCGCTGAACCGCGCCTGCGGCTTCCGACAGTTCCCGCCGCATTTCCGGTGTTGTGGCGCTGGCCATCCTGGTCACTGTCAGTGCGGGACCAGTCTTTATTGCGGAGCGCCTGCTTGGCAGCGTCCCGTTGGCGTTTCTGTTATTCGCCATGTTGGGCAGCGCCTTGTTGGCTCAGCGCGACCTTGCAAGCCATGTCAAGGCTGTTGCCGATGCGCTCGACCACAAAGGGCTGGCGAGCGGTCGCAAGGCCGTTTCGAAGATCGTTGGCCGCGATCCGCAGCGCCTTGACAAGGCGGGCGTCAGCCGCGCGGCGATTGAAAGTCTCGCCGAAAACTTTTCCGACGGCATCGTCGCCCCCGCCTTTTGGCTTGGGCTTCGGCGGGCTATCATTCGGCGTCGCCTACAAGGCGGTCAACACCGCCAATTCGATGATCGGCCATCGCACGCCGAAGCACGAGGCGTTCGGCTGGGCTGCGGCGCGCTTCGACGATCTCATCAACCTGCCTGCATCGCGCCTGACCGCACTGCTGCTGGTGACCGCTGCCTTGCTCGTGCCCGGCGCCGATGCCCGTGCGGCCTGGGATGCGGTTTGGCGCGACGCGAACAAACACCGTTCGCCAAACGCCGGCTGGCCGGAAGCGGCGATGGCCGGCGCGCTCGGCCTGGCGCTTGCCGGCCCGCGCGTCTATGGCGGTGTGATGGTTCCGGATGCGTTCATGGGCGAAGGCGGCCGCCGCGAAGCCAACGCCGCTGACATCCGGATGGCGTTGAAACTCTATTGGACGGCCGACCTTCTGATGATCGGGGTAATCGGGGCGATCGCCGTCTTTTTCCTCTTGTAGCGCTACGGGCACGCCCCCTCTCCCCGTCCTTACGGGGAGAGGATAGGGGTGAGGGGCAGCGCCAACGTCACAACAGGGATATGCAAAGGACGCCTATGCAAGACCTCTCCCGGCTCGACAAATTGTTCTATCGCCTGGAGGCGCAGCATATCTGCCTGCGCTGGGCGTTCGAGCAGATCGCCGGCCTTCCGGGCGTGGTGTTTGAAATGGGGCTCGGGCATGGCCGCACCTATGATCATCTGCGGAGGAACCTGCCGGAGCGCGACATCTACGTCTTCGACCGCGAGGTCGATTGCATTCCGGATTGCACGCCGCCCGACGACCGGCTGTTCCTGGGCGATATCGGCGAAACGCTGATTGCAGCAGCGCGTCGCTTTCCCGGCCAGGTCATTCTGGCTCATGCCGACATGGGGTCTTATTCGGAGGCGCACAACACGGCGATGGCGGCAAAACTCAGCAGCCGCCTACCGGCGGCGCTTGCTCCGAACGCGATTGTCCTGTCCGACCTGCCGCTAAGTCTCGCTCGTGCGGTGCAATTGCCTCTCCCCACACCAGCCCGCGAGGGCCGCTATTTTCTGTATCGCAACGGGGGTTGACCATGCGTTGGGTTGGCCAGCGCCCCAACTCAAAACTCAATTCCTTGCTGCGCTTTCACGCCGGCCGCAAAATGATGCTTCGAGGCGCCCATCTCGGTGACCAGATCGGCGGCCTCGACCAGGGCAGGCTTGGCGTTGCGGCCGGTGACAACGACATGCAGCCCTTCGCGGCGCGCCTTTAGCGCAGCGACCACCGAATCGAGATCGAGGTAGTCGTAGCGCAGCGCGATGTTGAGCTCGTCGAGCACGATCAGGCTGATGCTCGGATCAGCCATCAGTTCCAGTGCCTTCGCCCACGCGGCTTCCGCCGCCGCGACGTCGCGCTTCAGATCCTGCGTCTCCCAGGTAAAGCCCTCGCCCATCGAATGCCAGGCTATCCTGTCGCCAAAGGCGGCAAACGCGGCCCTCTCGCCAGTGTGCCACGCGCCCTTGACGAACTGCACGACGCCGACCCGCTTGCCATAGCCGAGCATGCGTAAGGCGAGCCCGAACGCCGCGGTCGTCTTGCCTTTGCCTGGCCCCGTATTGACGATCAGCAAGCCCTTCTCGATGGTCTTGCCGGCAACCTCGGCATCCTGCACGGCCTTGCGCTTCGCCATCTTTGCCTTGTGGCGAGCGGCCGCTTCCTCGTCGATCGTCTTCATCTCATTTGACCTGCATTGGCAGTCCGGCGACCATGAAAATCACGCCGTCCGCGACCGCTGCCACCGACTGGTTCAGCCGACCGGCGGCATCGCGAAAACGCCTGGCGAGCGCGTTGTCCGGCACGATCCCCAGCCCGACCTCATTCGCCACCACGAACCAAGGTCCGCGCGGCCGCGACAGAACCTCCGCCAAGCGCCGGCTTTCGGTCCCCACATCATGGTCGGCCAGCATCTGATTAGTGAGCCAGAGCGTCAGGCAATCGACCACTACCGGCCTGCCGTCGGCAACGCCGGCAAGCGCGCCGGCCAGATCGAGCGGCGCATCCAGCGTATTCCAATTGGATTCACGGCGGGCCTGATGCAAGGCAATCCGTTCGGCCATCTCGTCATCGAAGATTTGCGCCGTGGCGATGTACGTCCACGGCGCAGGATTTGCCTTTGCAAGCATTTCGGCGTGCGCACTCTTGCCCGAGCGCGCACCGCCCAACACAAAGGTCAGCGAGCCAAGAGCAACGTGCACCTATTCTGTCCCATTCTGTTTGTCGTTTGGCGAGGCCCAAACCATCGCCGGCAGAATGCGTCAGAATGGGCGCACGCTGCTCCGGATCAGGCAAGCTGGTCGCGCAGCTTTTCCGACGCGCCCAGAAACCGCGACCGTAGCGCGCCAACCAGTCCGCCAAGCAGCGTCCAGAAGACGAGGCTGGTGATGGTCGAGGCGACCACGAACTGGTGGTGAAGACCTTCCGGGATCGGCGTTTCGTAGCTGTCCGGTTGAGGAGCGCCGATGATATGCGGAGCAACGATCAGCGCCACGCCCACTATCGAAAATATCCCCGCGCCGCGGAAGGCGATGAGCCAAAGCCCCGCGCCGGTCGCGACAACGGTCGAAATCCACCAGACCTGACGCGCAAACAGGTCGGCAGCGGGCATGGCCGGCAGTTCCGGCGGCAGGCCGAGACCGGGCGCCAGCGTGAACGCGGCAAAACCGGCAAAGCCCCAGAGCACGCCCGAGCGCCAGCTGGAAATGCCGCCTGCGAATTCCGACAGGGCGACCAGGATCAGCGCGAAGCCGAAGCCGCTGACAATGTTGGCGACCACGTTGAAGGCGAAGCGCTCGAAACCGTCGGCAGGCGCCCAGCCTTCCTCTTCTTCATGCTCATGCGCAGCGGCCGCAGTTGGCTCGCTTGCGGCGCGCGCAGCTTCCTTGGCAGCAGGTGCCGCCGTATCGGTGGCCGCGGCTCCGTGATCGTGAGGGGCCGCCTCGTTGGCCGCGTTCTCGAAGACTTCGGCCTGGAGGATCAACGGATCGGTGGAAATTGTTTGCAAGGCGGCCATGACGAGGCTTGCAAATAGCCCCGCGACCGCCGCAGTGAGCACGACGTTGCGAAAAATGGTCATATCAGGATCTCGTCAGTGGCAGGGAAAGGCCATCGAATGGCGATAGTCATGGGCGGCGTTGTGCGCGGCTTCCAGCTGCGAGAAGCCGACGACGCCAACGAAGAAGACGCCCAGACATGCCGAAAGCACCAGTTGCATAGCACGCGATGACGCGGTCGCCTGAGTGCCGATAGTTGCTGTTTTTGTGCTCATTCCCAATATCCTTTCGCCCTCCACCCGAGGGCCTATGATCCACCATCGTCGCCGGCAGGTCTCCTGGCTTGCGGGTTCTCGCCCATCCCCGCCTTCCCGAGGCGAACCTCAGTGGCATTCGGGGCAGGCTCGCCGCTTACAGTTGCGGGGGCAGCCGCGGCTTAGGGTGAGATACCCGCACCGCATTCCCTTTCGCTTCCTTGCGGAACCGACGACAAGCGCACAATAAGCATAATCGCAGTTCTCGGCAAACCAATTCCGGCGCATTTGGTGCTGTTTGCGTCATCCTTGATGAAAGGCACAGTGTCCAGTGCTTGCTTCGCAAGAGCGGTTGACAAAAATGCCCGTCAGGTGTCCGCTCCGGCCATGGAAACCGCCAAAACATCTGAATCGGGAAAGAGCAATCCTTACAAAGGCCTCACCTCGGCCGAGCCGACCTTGCCCGCTGCCGCGTACTGGGACGCCGCCGAATATGAGCGCGACCTGGAGGCGATCTGGTATGCCAATTGGATCATGGTCTGCCGCGAGGCAGATCTGGCCCAGCCCCTCGCCTATCGGGTCTTCACCATCGGCGAACAGCAAATTCTAGTACTGCGCGACGATTTGGGCGAATTGCGCGCATTCCATAACACCTGCCGCCATCGCGGCTCGCAGCTTTGCCGCGAATCGGAGGGTCGGCTGAAGGCCCGGTTGCTCACCTGTCCGTATCACGCCTGGTCCTATTCGCTACGCGGCGACTTGGTGCGCGTACCGTCCAAATCGTTGCCACCAGGCTTCGACAAGGCGGATTATCCGCTTTACCCCGTCGCCATCTCGTCGTGGCGGGGCTTTGTCTTCATCAACCTTTCGCCGGAGCCCGAAAGCACCGTAGCCTCCACATTCGACCGCGAATCGGCGGACCTGTCGAACTGGCCGCTGGAAGGCCTCGTCACCGGGCGCGTTCTGACGAAGATCATGAACTGCAACTGGAAGATCTTCTGGGAGAACTTCAACGAGTGCCTGCACTGCCCGGGCGTCCACAGACATCTGTCGGCACTGGTTCCGATCTATGGCCGGGGATTGATGGCGCGGCATGACGACCCGGAATGGGGACTGCATGCCGACAATGACGAGCCGCAGTTTTCAGGCGGCCTGCGCAAAGGCGCAGAAACCTGGTCAGCCGACGGCAAGGCGCTGGCGCACCAGTTCACTGGCCTAAGCGACAGCGAGCGCGCTGCCGGCCAGAACTATGCGATGAACCTGCCCTCCATGTTCATCGTCGGCCATGTCGACTATGTCCGCACGGTTCGGCTCGTGCCGCTTGGCCCGGAGACGACCGAGCTGACCGCCGAATGGCTGTTCCTGCCGGAAGCCTTGTCGGAACAAAGCGACGGTCTGGACAACATCGTGAACTTCGGCACCACCGTGCTGGAGGAAGATGCCGCGATCTGCGAGATCAACCAGCGCGGCTTGCGCGCCCGTCCTCACAAGGCCGGCATCTTGATGCCCGAGGAATATGACCTTCATCGTTTCCAAGATTGGGTGCGGGCCGCGCACCGGCGCGGTTAGGACGTCATCCCGGCCAAGGGAGCGGAGCGACCGCCGAGCCGGGACCCAGCGTAATAGTCGCCGAAGGCGCTTTAGTCTGCGCATACGCGCGAAAATGCGGAAGACCGGTCGCTGGGTCCCGGGTCAGCCCTCGCTCCGCTCGGTTGCCCGGGATGACAACGCGGAGATGGCGCACTGGCGCCTCACATGGATTTCGGCAGATACCGCCAGACCACCACACCACAAATCGCGGTGAAGATGCCGAGCGTTGCGAAGACGGCGCCCAGCCCGGCAAAGGCCAGCACGATCGAATAGACCAGCGGCGGCAGCAATTCCGACAGGTCGAGATAGGTGCGATAGACAGCGGTCATCTGCGGGCGTTCATGGGCGCGCACCGCCCGCAGGAACGGCGTCGAGCCAAGCGCATCAAGCGCGACGGCGAACAGTGCGCCAACCAGCAGGAATGCTCCGCCCCAGATCGGCAGCTTCTCGCCGCACAGGCCGGCCAGCAGCAGCGCGCCGGAGAGAGCGAAGAAACTTAGCGCCATGGTGTTGCGGACGCCAAAGTGCCTGCCTGCCCGGCCCCAGAGGATCGCCGTGAACAGCAGTGCATTGCCTGCCGACACCAGCAGACCGCCGGCGAGTTCGCCCTGCCCGGTTACGACCATCAGGATCGGCCCGTACACGAAGAAGGTCGTCCAGAAGCAGGACCGGCCGAAGGCGATCATCCAGGCAAGCCGCAATCGCGGCTGCGCGACGAAGCGGCCGATGTTCTTCAACGGATTGGCGGCCTTGGTCTTGCCAGGTCGAATCTGGGCGTTGTCGGAAAGCCTGAAGTACCAGAACAAGACAAGCAGCGTCGCGGCGAAGGCAACGACCAGCAGGTGCGGCGCCAGGATGCCGAAACGCGTGTAGAGTAGCACGCCGAGCGTCGGCCCACCCGTCCAGGCCGCCATCGACCACGCCATCCGCAGCAATTCCGACTGCATCACGTCGGCCTTGCGGATATGATCCATGATGTAGAGGTTGAGCGTGATCGCCAGTGCGCTGGCGCCCATGACCCGGAACAGCATGCCGAAGATTTGGCCGGTCAACGTGTGGGTGACGAAGAACACCGAGCCGAACGCCAGGAAGCACACGCCGATCGTGTAGACCCAACGCCGCGACAGCTTTTCGATGATCATCGGCATGAACAGTGTCGCCGACAGGCCGAGCAGCGCGACTATCGTGTAGAGTATCGAAACGCCCTGCTTGTTCTGCAGAATTTCGTAGGCCTGGATCGGAATGACGCTGGAAACGGTGGCGCGGGCGAAGGATTCGAACGCGTAAAGCGTCGCAAACGTCTTGGCGCCCGCCGAACGAACGGCGGGAAGCCAGATCGGATGCCTGACCTGAGTAACCATGCGCGCCCCGGGAATCCGCCTGCGAGGGTGCAGACGATGCGATTGCTCCGTTAGCAGGAAACCGACGCGTCGATGTCGCTAGGACGGGCTGGCCATTCGACTTGCGTGTTGTGGTCCAAATGCGGTGAAGGCTGTCCATAGTCGGAAGGAAGCTACCCCTCTCCGTCTCGCCCTTCGGGCTGGCCACCTCTCCCCAATGGGGCGAGGAACCCAAGTTGGAACAATGGCACCTCTGCGCTTCAGAACCTGGGTTCCTCTTCCCTTTGGGAGAGGTGGCGAGCCCTGAGCTTGTCGAACGGGCGAGGCGGAGAGGGGTCGAAGCAAGGCACCCGCCACCGGGAATAGAATCTGGCAACTCTCTCCTTTAACCAATTGAAACGACACCCTTGTCAGCATCCTTGGCAGGAGATTTTATTCCCACCAGCACTTTCTCGCGTATTCTCCGCCATAGCAGCTTGCTTGTGGGAACGGGTGTACAACCGGCATCCAGGCAAGTGTGGCACCGGGCCGGCCACGCAACGGTTAGCGTGGTTTGGGGTGATCCCCCGCAGCCTAGACCCGGCCCCTCATCATGCTCGCGAGCCGTTAACTCGGCCGGGTTTGGTGTTGGGGAAGCATGCCGGCGGCGCATGGCGAAGCGTCACTAAACTATACCTTACAAGGCGCAATGCCATGCGCCGTCTCCCACACCCAAACCCGGGCTTCGAAAAGCCGGGGACCGTATTCGCGCGTCTACACGAAAGGACCGAACGATGGCCAGCTTGCCGCTCAGCTTTCGTGTTAAGCGCACGGGGACAGTTTACTCTTTTCCGCGGAAAGCTACCGCATTGAAGGTTTGTGCTGGCGGAAAGAAATTAAACTGTTCCCAGCGCCGCCACCTCTTCACACCGCATCCCATCGCGGCGAAAAGGCATAGCTGCACAGGCGCTTGTTGGCCCTCGACAACGCGGAGATTGCGGCCATCTCTGTCGCATCGAGCGCGAAATCGAAGATCGAAAAATTTTCGGCCAGCCGTTCCTTCCTGGTGGTGCGCGGAATGGCGGCCACGCCATCCTGCTGGACATGCCAGCGCAACACCACCTGTCCGGGCGTCTTGCCATGCCGGGCCACCGCGTCGAGGATCGCCGGCGTCGAAAACAGGTCGCCCCCGCGAAACAACGGACAATACGAGGTCACGGCCAAGCCGGCCTTGCGGCAGACGGTGAGAACCTTCGTCTGGTCGAGATGGGGATGGTATTCCACCTGGTTGCAGGCAAGCGGCGCTTCGGAGGCGGCAATTGCCTGATTGAGCAGCGCCGTCGTGAAGTTGGAGACGCCGATATGGCGCGTCAGCCCGGAGTTGCGCACGGCGTTGAGCGCACGGATCGAGCCTTCGAGCGGAATCGCCGGATTCGGCCAATGGATGAGCAGAAGATCGACATAGTCGACGCCAAGACGTCGCAAGCTTGCGTGTGCCGAGCGCTCCAGGTCGCCTGGCGCGATATCGGTGTACCAGACCTTGGTCGTGAGAAAAATGTCGCCGCGCGAAACACCGGAGGCTGCGATGCCCTGCCCCACCTCGACCTCGTTTTCGTAAAGCGCGGCGGTGTCGACATGCCGGTAGCCAAGACCGAGCGCGTCCGTCACAAGCTCGGTGCACTCACGGCCCTTCAGCGTCCATGTTCCCAGGCCAAGTGCGGGAATGTTGGCGCCGTTGGCATTGACCATGTGCATGAGGTCACCCGCTGCTTTCAACGTGCGGACGGTCCATGCTAGCCCTGTGCAACCGGCCATGGAATCCGCGTCGCATGCATCCTGACCCGAAATCCGGCGAAGAACCAGCCATCCCGCGCAGGCGGATCGAACTGCTCGATCTGGCGCGCGGGGTCGCACTCATTGCCATGGCGAGCTACCACTTCACCTGGGACCTCGAGTTCTTCGGCTATGCGCCACGCGGAATTACCGCGGTTGGCGGCTGGAAGCTTTATGCGCGCTGCATCGCCTCCAGCTTCCTGTTTCTGGTCGGCGTCAGCCTGATCATCGCCCATTTCGACGGCATTCGCTGGCCAGGCTTCTGGAAACGGCTGGCGACGGTCGCGGGTGCGGCAGCCGCGATCTCGGTCGCGACCTATCTTTTCGCACCGGACAGCTTCATCTTTTTCGGCATCCTGCACGAAATCGCGCTGGCGAGCGTGATCGGGCTGGCCTTCTTGCGCTTGCCGCCGCTGCTGACGCTCGTAGCGGCTGCGGCTGTAATCGCCCTTCCCCAATTCTTTCGAGCACCGGTCTTCGACCACCCCGCGCTTTGGTGGGTTGGACTGCAGACGATGAAGCTGCATTCGAACGACTATGTGCCGCTGTTTCCTTGGTTCGGCGCCGTGTTGGCCGGAATCGCGGCAGCGCGCTTTGCGATGAGCACCGGCCTTCTAGAACGATTGTCCAGCCTGCATCCAGACAACTGGTCGAAGCCATTGCAATTTTTTGGCCGTCATAGCCTCGCCTTCTACCTGATCCACCAGCCGGTGCTGATCGGCTGCCTCTGGCTTGCGTCGCAGGTCTTCCCGCCGGAACCGCAAACACCCGAGGTCGGCTTCCGCTACGCCTGCGAATTGACCTGCAAACAGAGCCGCGACGAAGCGTTCTGCGCGCGCTATTGTGCTTGCATGCTCGACGAATTGGAGGCCTCCGGCGATCTGTCAAAGGTCATGGCCAGTCACGACAACCAGCAACTGCGCGATCGCGTGTCTGGCTTTGCCGGCTTGTGCAGCGCGCGAACCGAGAATGACAGTTTGGAGGACCCGGCGCCATGACTTCGGCTTTATCCGCACCCAACCGGGGACCTTGGCCGCCTCTGATCTATATTGGCGCCATCGCGATAGGCATCGCGTTGACGGTCATCGTTCCGCTGCCTTGGATCGAAGGCCCGCTGCACGACATTCTGTTTGCCGCCGGGTGGCTGTTGGTCGCCGCCGGCCTTGCTCTCGACATCACCGCGATACGCGCGTTGATGCGCGCCAAGACGACCATCAGGCCGAACGGGACGGCCGAACATCTGGTCACCTCCGGTCCATTCTCCTTCACCCGCAATCCGATCTATCTCGGCAACACCACGCTGACGATAGGCATCGGTCTGATTGCCGGGAGCCTGTGGTTTCTGGTGCTCGGGCTACTCGCGGCATTCGCCACGCAGGTGATCACGATCGTGCACGAGGAGACGTATCTCAAGGCGCGCTTCGGCAAAAAATACCACGACTACTCCGTACGGGTCCGCCGCTGGATTTGAGGCGTCCGGCCTCACGGAATCGAAAAAATGCGCATTTCCCGGTCAATCCCCCGCAGGCTCAAATCCTGTGAGACGGGTTGCAGCTTGTTGGCGGCAAGGATGCTCATGGAGTTTTCGTCGTCCATAACCGCGCTGGTGACATAAATCGACTGCGCGGTGGCAAGGCCCTGGACTCGCGACGCGATGTTCACCGTCTGGCCGAAATAGTCTTGCCGGTCGTTCATGGTCACCGCAATGCATGGCCCTTCATGCACACCGATCTTGAGCAGCAGGTCTTCGCGTCCGCTCTTTTCATTGAGCGCCTGCATGGCTTGCCGCATCCTGATCGCGGCGGCAACCGCCCTGCCCGGCGTCGGGAATGTCGCCATCACCGCATCGCCGATCGTTTTGACCACGGCGCCGGCTTCCGACGCCACGATCTCCTGCAGCACCTGGAAATGCGCCCGTACCATGTCGAAGGCGTTCAGATCGCCGACCCGTTCGTAGAGTTCGGTGGACCCGCGCAGATCGGTGAACAGGAAAGTCAGGCTGGTGATCTTCAGCCGCTGATCGACGTCCACGGTATCGGTGCGGTAAAGGTCACGGAACGTCTGATTGGTGAGAAGCCGCTTGGCCGTGAGGAACGGCCTGCGTTTGGACATCATGTCGTGCAGGGCGTCTCCGGCGATGATTACCGCCGGCAGCACGCGGACGTCGGTACGGTTTTCGATTGCAATGCGTACAGGCCCGGGATGCATTTCCAGTGTTTGGCTATGCTCATGCTCCCGGTCATAAACCAACGAGATGCTTTGCCGTTCGCGCGTCGGCTCGCCCTTCACGTCGATGAACTGCACCGCATGCGTCACAGCGTCGAAGACAATCACAAACTCCGGTGGCAGTTGAAGCGAGAGCACCACCTTCTCGCCGGGCGCCACCTCGACGGCTTCGAGCGTCATGCCTTCAATGACCTCTAGATAGTCGTCGCCACTGAGATCGAGACCTGATCCCCAGTACATCTGCCGCAGATATTCGACCAGCGGAAGCTCGTTCGGACTGTGCGCCGCGATCCGCCTGATGCGCGGGCTGACCGTGAATGTCACTTCCACCAGTTCGTCGAGCGTTGCTTGGTAGCCCGCCGCGCACAACGAACAGACATACTCGTCCTTGACGACGGTTTTCAAAGTTGCGTTGCTTTCGAGCACACCACCGCAACCGGGGCACAGCACATTCCAGGAAATGTCAAAAATGCCAAGCGACGCGGCATGCAAAAACCCGGCGATTGTCCGCTCCTCGTCCAACCCGTGCTGCCCAGCGAACGCCAGGGCATTCACGCGGCAGAGATCGCGTTCCGAACCGTCGGTTACAAGCTGTTCGATTGCATCGGCAACTTTCGGATCGACCGAATTGCGCAACACGTCGAAAAGAGCACTGGCGTCGCCCATGAGCCGTCTCCGTTGCTGACGGGAGCTTGCTGTTACCGCCCTTTGATACACCTCCGAGACGTTCGCTGTCACGTGACCTGTCGGCAACGCGTTGCACGAGATCCTGACCATCAAGCTTTAACTATGGAAATCCCTTTACCAAGAATCGGCTCAACCGCGCTTTCCGGCGTGTCAGCCGAGACAACGAGGGTAGAAATTTGTTCGATGGGCGCGATCAGGAATGGCGATACCGCTCCAAGCTTCTCCTTGGTGGCAAGTACAACCGTTTCCGCTGAACGGCCAATCAGCGCGCGCTTGACCGCTGCCTCCTCCATGTCCCCGGTCGTGAGCCCCTCTTCCGCGTGAGCGCCCGTCACGCCAAGGAAGAAAAGATCGGCACGAATGCGCGAGATCGCTTCAATGGCAATGGCACCAACCGCGACCATCGAGTGACGGAATAGCTTTCCGCCGATCAGGATCACTTCGACCTGCGGATGCGCTTCGAGTTCGGCGGCAATAGTCGGGCTATGGGTGATCGCGGTGAAGTGCATTTCGGAGGGCAGATGGCGGACAACTTCAAGATTTGATGTTCCGCCGTCAAAGATAACGGTGCAGCCCGGCTCGATCAGCTTCGCGGCAACACGCCCAAGCGCGGCCTTCGCATCCGTGGCGATCTCGCGGCGGCCTGGCAGCGCAACGACTGTCGGCGATGCCGGCATGGCGCCGCCATGAACCCGCAGAAGCAGCCCTTCCGCCGCCAACTCCCGCAAATCGCGGCGAATCGTGTCCTCGGAAAGGTCGAGTTCCTTGCTGAGACGTTTCGCCACCACCTGCCCTTCGCGGGCGAGCACGTCGAGGATCAGGCGTTTTCGTTGGCTGGTAAGCATGAACTCCATTCCGCACGATAATTTATGATATTGCACGAATATGCACGAAATGATAAACGAACCTATCAATCATGCATTGTCAGGATATATCATGGAAAACCATGCAAAACCAATGCTCATCCTGATCGCGGGACCGTATCGCTCAGGCACAGGTGACGATCCCGCAAAGATGGCCGCCAATCTGGATCGGTTGGAAAGCGTTAGCGTGCCGCTGTTTCGCGCAGGCCATATTCCAATGATTGGCGAGTGGGTCGCGTTGCCGCTCGGCAAGCAGGCGGGTTCGACCGGTGTCACCGACCCTATCTATGATGAATTCGCTTACCCGGTGGCCGAGCGCTTGCTCCAGCATTGCGATGCGGTGCTGCGGCTGCCCGGCGCGTCCAAAGGCGCGGACGAAGATGTGCGGCTGGCGCGTGAACTTGGCCTGCCGGTGTATTTTGACCTCTCAGAGGTACCCGTCGCCGCCTGAAACGGCACCGAAAAAAGGTTCAAAAAAATCGCAGGAAGGCGGAACCATCTCGCCGACCGCGCATTATGCGGGTGTTGAAGGCGATTCAAATGAAGCAATTCGACGAACCGCATTCGACAAAAAAACGCCTCCAGCACTGTCACAGGTGCGGGAGGCGTTTCTAATTTGCGGATTGTTTCGGCCGGAATGTGTTTCGTCTCATTCGTCCGGGGCGGGCTCCGGCCATTCCTCGGCAGCCGCGGCAGCGTACCAGTCGCGCATCGCCGGCGTCGAAAGCACCGCATCGACATAAACCCGGGTGTCTGCCGCGAGTTCGCCGCCGTAGGTGTCGAATCGCGTGACGACCGGCGCGTACATTGCGTCGGCCACGGTGAAGTGGCCGAACAGGAACGGACCGCCCTGCCCATGGTTTTGGCGGCATTGGTGCCAAATCGCCTCGATCCGAGTTCGCTGGCTTTCGCCCTCCGTATCGAGTGCCCGATGGCCCCTCGGGCGCCTAAGGTTCATCGGCCAACCATAGCGAACCTCGCGAAAGCCGGAATGCATTTCGGTGGCGACTGAACGGGCAAGGGCACGGGCTTCGCGATCAGCCGGCCACAACCGCTTTTCCGGAAAAAGGTCGTTGAGATATTCGAGGATCGCCAGCGTCTCCCAGACAATCCTGCCTCGGTGGTCGAGGACCGGGACCTGCCCGGTTGGCGATATCCTTGCCAGATTTGCAGCGGTTTCAGGTGTGCGAAGGCGAACAAACACTTCCTCAAACGGGATTTCGCAGTGCTTGAGCGCCACCCATGGGCGCAGCGACCATGAGGAGAAGCACTTGTTGCCTATATAGAGCTTGAAATCGGTCATGCTGCACCCGAAGGATCGAGACATTGATCACCGCCAACCGTGTGGAGGCGACTGGCCCCCTTTGCAGCACGAGAGCTTGTGCGCTGATATCAGGGAAGCGACACAGAAATATCACTTTGGATCTAATTTCCGGGAACCGTTGCGGCGCTTCCGCATTCTCATGCCGTGCAAGGCAGTTCCGAAGAAATTTTCCAGGGATTGCCGAGCTACAGATCGCCTCGCCGGAGCCCTCACCGGCGAGGCGACTTTTTTCCTGGTCAACGGCGTCCGGCAACCGCCGATTGATTAACGCTGTGATCACCACAAATGTCTTCTCCTAGGCGCTGCAGCGCACCGCATTCCGCTGCGTAAGAAACTTTTTTCTTTCATCGCATACGATCCCCGACAAATAACGGGGTCTGTCATGAATTTCTTGTTTGGAATCCAGGGCCGCATCGGGCGACTTCAATGGTGGGGCGCACAGTTGATCCTATTCGGGATCATAACCGTCCCTATCCTGGTGCTCGTCGGGAAATTGTCTGGCCTGTCGAAGCTGAAAATGGAACAGCTTGTCCAGGAAAACCTTGGCAGCGGCATCGTGGCTTTCCTGCTGCTCTATGCTCTGTGTCTGTGGATAAATGTTGCCACGACCGTCAAGCGCTATCACGATCGCGACAAGTCCGGCTTCTGGTTCCTCATCGTACTTGTGCCGGTCATCGGCGGGCTTTGGCAGCTTGTCGAGTGCGGCTTCCTGAGCGGTACGACCGGCGGCAACAGCTACGGTCGACACGGCAACAGTGTGTTCGGCGACTATCTGGACAACGGCGAAGAGCCAGAGAGTGCCGAAGTCGGAGCGATCCGCCGTTCGCGCACTCGGGGCTCATTGCAAGCCCCACAGGCAGGTCGCAACGTGAAACCGGCATTCGGCAGGCCAGTGGCAGCCGGCTTCGGCAAACGCGTCCGCTAACATCTTGCGGCACGGGACGCCCGGGATGCGCCTGGCGTCTGTGATCACCAGCTCCAGCAGCCCTACCCTATTGAATCGATTTGGAATGTCGCTGCCGGCATTCTTTGCTTGAAGCCTTTTGTGCAACGCGATACGCCGATGCCGCATTGAGCGAATTGCGGAGGCGGCGTTGAGCGAGCGGCAGAAATCCACGCGGACAGAGACAGACACATTCGGGCCGATCGAGGTCACCGGCGACCGCTACTGGGGTGCGCAGGCGCAGCGCTCGCTCGGCAATTTCAAGATCGGCTGGGAAAAGCAGCCAACGTCCGTGGTGCGCGCATTGGGTATCGTCAAGCGCGCTGCAGCCGAGGCGAACATGGCGCTCGGCAGGCTCGATCCGAAGATCGGCGGCGCGATCATTACCGCTGCCCAGGAAGTGATCGACGGCAAACTCGATGACCATTTTCCGCTGGTCGTGTGGCAGACAGGCTCCGGCACGCAGTCGAATATGAACGCCAACGAGGTGATCTCGAATCGGGCGATCGAACTGCTCGGCGGCGTCATGGGCTCCAAGAAGCCGGTGCATCCGAACGATCACGTCAATATGAGCCAGTCGTCGAATGACACCTATCCGACGGCGATGCACATCGCTTGCGCTGAGCGTATCGTCCACGACCTGCTGCCGGCGCTAAAACATCTGCACGCGGCAATCGACGCCAAGGCGAAGCAGTTCGCCCACATCGTCAAGATCGGCCGCACCCACACGCAGGACGCCACGCCGCTGACGCTCGGCCAGGAATTTTCGGGCTACGCGGCGCAAGTTGCGTCATCGATCACCCGCATCGAACTGACGCTGCCGGGCCTTCAGGAACTGGCGCAGGGCGGCACGGCGGTCGGCACCGGCCTCAACGCACCGATCGGTTTCGCCGAAAAAGTGGCGGAGCGGATCGCGGCGATCACCGGCATCGATTTCGTCACCGCGCCGAACAAGTTCGAGGCGTTGGCCGCGCACGATTCGATGGTTTTCTCGCACGGCGCCATCAATTCGGCAGCCGCAGCGCTTTTCAAGATCGCCAATGACATCCGGCTGCTCGGCTCGGGGCCGCGTTCCGGGCTTGGCGAATTGTCGTTGCCGGAGAATGAACCCGGCTCATCGATCATGCCGGGCAAGGTCAATCCGACGCAATGCGAGGCGCTGACGCAGGTCTGCATCCAGGTAATGGGCAATCATTCCACGATTACCTTTGCCGGCAGTCAGGGCCATTTCGAACTCAACGTCTACAATCCGCTAATGGCATACAATTTCCTGCAATCGGTGCAGCTGATGTCCGACGCGGCGATCTCCTTCACCGACAATTGCGTCGCCGGCATCGAAGCGCGCGAGGACAACATCAAGGCAGCGCTTGAGCGCTCGCTGATGCTGGTGACGGCGCTCGCGCCGACGATCGGCTATGACAATGCGGCAAAGATCGCCAAGACCGCGCACAAGAACGGCACAACGCTGCGCGAGGAAGCGTTGGCGACGGGGCTGGTCAGCGGTGAGGACTACGACCGGCTGGTGCGGCCGGAGGACATGACCCATCCGGGGTAGAATATTCTAATTGTGAACGATCTGTCGCCCAATTCGCATCTTTGGTGAACGACGCGGCTCCTTTATGTTCCGCGTCGATATCAACCCACCCCCGGAGATTCGACCATGTCCATCAACTCTTCTACTGCCGTCACCAGTGCTCCTGCCGGCAGCGCGGCTGTCGTCCTCGTCGGCCGCCTGCTGCTTTCGATCCTCTTCATCTTCGCCGGCTTCGGCAAGCTGACCGATATCGCGGGAACCGCCGCCTGGTTCGGCAGCATCGGCATGCCGCTGCCTGTCGTCGTCGCCGTTCTGGTCGGCCTCCTCGAGCTCGGCGGCGGTCTTGCCATTCTCACCGGCTTCAAGACCCGCATCGCCGCCCTTGCGCTCGCGGCCTTCACGGTCGGTGCATCGCTGATCGCCCACACCAATTTCGCCGACCAGATCCAGCTTTTGATGTTCCTCAAGAATATCTCGATCACCGGCGGCCTGCTGACGCTTGCTTCCTTCGGCGCCGGCGCTCTGTCGATCGACGCCAAGCGCGGCTGACCCGGTTCAAAATCGATCAAAAGGCCCGGCCTTGTCCGGGCCTTTTTGCTGTTCTACTTGCGTCTCCGACCGAACGCGACAGAGCCCTGCCGAAATGAAGCGACACAGCCGCAATGCCTCGTTCTTTGCCGCTCTCGCCGTCGGGGCGGTTGTCACAGTTGCGGCATTTTGGCTGCAGCCCAAATTCGCTGCGACCGCCGGCGCTAATGCGTTCTTCCTTACCTATCTCGTGCTTGGCGCCACAAAGATAAAGCTGCTGACGCCGACGTATCTGCGCAAGCATGCCGCCGGCGCGGACATGCCGGCTTGGGTCATTTTCGCCGCAACTTTGGGAGCAGTCATCATCGCCGTGGCGTCGCTGTTCCTGCTGATCAATGCAAGCTCAGCGTATCACGGCATTGAACTAACGCTGTCGCTGGCCTCCGTCGCGCTGGGCTGGGCTACCATTCATACGATGGCCGCCTTCCACTATGCGCACGTCTATTGGGATGCGTTGCGCGACGCGAAAGGGGACGCCTCGGCGGCCGGCGGGCTGGAATTCCCGAGAACACCGGAGCCGGCAGGCTACGATTTTCTGTACTTCGCCTGCGTCGTCGGCATGACTGCTCAGACATCGGATGTCGTGGTAACCAACGCCAGCATGCGCAAACTCGTTGTTTTGCATGGTATCGTGTCGTTCCTGTTCAACACGGTACTGGTGGCGGCCGCCGTCAACGTCGCGGTGTCGCTGGCCGGCTGAGGCTGGATCCCAGCGCTCACATCTTCGTCATTGCCTGAAACATAGCTGCGTCTGACCCCGTACCTTGCATAAGATCCCAAGAACCCGCTTGACGCGAGCGGAAGGACACACAAATGGCATCAATACGGCCAAACCCCGAACCAACGGCCAACGCCGCGCCGCATCCGTCAAAAGGCGCGCTGGTTTATCGGCAGTCCCTTTGGACGCGGATAACCCATTGGCTGTGGGCGATCAGCCTGTTCTTCCTGCTCCTCTCGGGCTTGCAAATCTTCAACGCCCATCCGACGCTCTATATCGGCGACCAATCCGGATTCGGCTTCGACAACGAAGTGCTGGCGATGGGTTCCGCCAACACCGAGACGGGTCCAAAAGGCTACACGCGGATTTTTGGCAGAACATTTGAGACGTCCGGCGTGCTAGGCATGTCGTGGCAGGGTGCGCAGGCGGTTCAACGCGGCTTTCCGGCCTGGGCGACAATACCCTCGTACCAGGACCTTGCAACGGGCCGCATCGTGCATTTCTTTTTTGCCTGGATGCTTTCCGCAACGCTGATCCTTTGGCTTGTTGGCAGCCTCCTGAACGGCCATCTTGTGCGCGATCTCGTGCCGAGATTGGCGGACATGACCAATCTTCGGCGCGATATCGCGGATCATCTCAAACTGCGGTTTCACCATGTGCGTGAGTACAACACGCTGCAGCGGCTGGCCTATGCAGGCGTATTGTTCGTGCTCTTCCCGCTGATGATCGCGACAGGGCTTGCCATGTCGCCGACCATGAACGCCGCCCTGCCCTGGCTTCCTGAACTTCTCGGTGGGCGGCAGACGGCACGAACGATCCATTTCGCGGCGATGGTCCTGCTTGTCGGCTTTTTCGTCATTCACATCGCGATGATCCTTGCCGCCGGGCCGTTCAACGAGCTGCGCTCCATTGTCACCGGCTGGTATCGCACC
Organism: uncultured Alphaproteobacteria bacterium; assembly: GCA_963839725.1. Classification (GTDB taxonomy): domain Bacteria; phylum Pseudomonadota; class Alphaproteobacteria; order Rhizobiales; family Rhizobiaceae; genus Kumtagia. Next base: position 71,591 of record CAWIWT010000031.1, read on the forward strand.
GATCCTCCGACACCCGGTGAAGCGTCAATCGAGCGGAGGTCGTGACGATGCGTAGCCTTCACATCAATCGCCGCCGCTTCCTGACTGGCTCCGGGATTGCCGCATCCGGGCTCCTGCTCTCGGGCTGCGACGTGTTCGACGGACTTGAGCGCGACGGCGGTGTGCGCGACGTTCTGGAAAGCGCCAACAGCCTCACCTACCGCGTGCAGCGGCTGCTTGCCGGGCGCGACTCGCTGGCGCAAGAGTTCTCGGAAGCCGACATCCGGCAGCCGCAAAAGCCTAACGGCGTCACCGCGCCGGACGATTCGGTCTACAAGGCACTCCTGTCGCGCAATTTCGCAGACTGGCGGCTGGAGGTCGGCGGCCTTGTCGAGAACCCGCTGTCGCTGTCGCGCGACCAGCTGCTGGCGATGCCCTCGCGCACGCAGATCACCCGACACGATTGTGTGGAAGGCTGGAGTTGCATCGCCAAATGGACCGGCGTGCCGTTGGCGCTCGTGCTCGATACAGCCAGGGTCAAGCCCGAAGCGCGGTACTGCGTGTTCCAGTGCCTCGATACCATCGAGAGCGGCCTGTCGGGCGAGGTGAAATATTACGGTGCGATCGACCTGATCGACGCGCGCCACCCGCAAACCATTCTGGCCTACGGCCTGAACGGCAAGCCGCTGCCAGTGGAAAACGGCGCACCGTTGCGGGTGCGCGTCGAGCGCCAACTCGGCTACAAGATGCCGAAATACATTCATCGGATCGAGCTGGTCGACAGCTTCGCCGCAATCGGCCTAGGCAAGGGCGGCTATTGGGAAGACCGCGGCTATGACTGGTTCGGCGGGATTTGAACGCTAAGCAGCTATCATGCGACCTTGTCGAGCAGCGGTCTCAAATCCTCATGAATGTCCGGCGACATCTCTTTGACAAACTTGAGCAGTTCGCGCTCGTTGTCGTGCAACTCACCGTCCTTGCCGATCTGATCGGCCAGCCATTTTGCCTCCGCAGCATCGATCTGCTCGGCGGATGCGGACTTGGCCGCGTTCAGCGCATTGCGTTCCGCGAAGGCGGCGTCCAGACCATCGCCGCGCTGGTAGGCATCGCGGAATCCACTGAGACCGCCTGAAATCATGCGGCTGAAGAAGCCGCCCAAGCCGCCGCCGGGGCTGTCGAGGAAGGCGCTCTGCTTTAGCGCTTCCTCGCGGCTTGGAGCCGTGTAGCCCGAAGCACACAGCATCGAATTGGCAATCGCCTTGACGAAAAGATCTGTCCAGGAAGGATCGTTGGCTGCAGTTGCCGTACGATCGTTCAGCATGAACAGAATCTCGGCCTCGGCGCGCGTAACCCCGATATTGGCCTCGCCGCCAGCCGCAAAAAGGATGCGGCGCATCAGACCGACCTCTGCCTTGCTGACGCGGCCCGGCTCAAGCTCGCGACCATCGGCCAGCGGGCCTGACCCATTGAGCACCGCATCGGCAACCTGCTTGAGCGCGTAGGACGACAGCGACGACGGCGCCGAACGCGCCTTCTCCAGTAGTCTCACCAGCAACTCCAGTTCGGTGCTCGTATCCACCTTGCCATTATGTGAGATCGCGTTGATCAGCCACTCGCTGGTCTCCTGCGAAACATAGCCTTCAGGCTGCTCCTGGTAGAGGACGTAATCCGTGAGGGCTTCCAGAAAGAACAACGTCCATTCCTGGCATTTCGTGCCATGCGAAGCGTCCAGCGCGAAAAGTGATTCGGCCTCGGCGCGAGAAACGAGGCCATCCTGGAAGACTTCGCGGCGCAGGCGCAGCACATCTTCCGCGTTGATTTTTTTGGTGGACGCCATATTCGCGAGCAAGTTCATCGCCATGATTGTCCCTCATTTTCCCCAGTTTCAGCCGCGCAAACGCCGGTCGAATTGCGGAATTTGTAACAAATCATCTTTGACATTCCGCAAATGCATTTGGTTAGCAAAATGCCTACGCCGGTGGACTGCCGCTGCTCCGGACAAACCGGGGTTTCGCGGAGGTGACATTGGCGATCACATCGACTATGGTCGCGGCGTCCAAGGCTCGAAAGGGTCTTACCGTTTGCGGGAGAGAGCAGCGCTGCTGCCGCCGAAGGGGAAATCGCCCGAAATCTCTCAGGCAAAAGAACCGTAACCGGAACGGACACTCTGGAAAGTCGGGGCCGAAAACCCCGCGCCGAAGGTGTAAGCGCCGCTGACAGAGTTCCGGCTGCGCGAGTCTCTCAGGCTTCAGACAGAGGGGCACCATAGGGCCGTCTTGAGCGGCCGGATGCGTGCGCTCTGGAGAAGCAATGACTGACATCGGCCCCAACAAGCTTCCACTCGAAGATTTGCATCAGGCTGCAGGCGCGCGCTTTGGCGCGTTCGCCGGATGGTCGATGCCGTTGACCTATCCGGCCGGCGTGATGAAGGAGCACCTTCATACACGCGAGCGCGCCGGGCTGTTCGACATCTCTCATATGAAACTGTTCAAGGTCGAAGGATCTGGAGCGGCCGCCCTGTTGTCGAGGGCCTGTCCGCTAGATGCGGACGCGCTTGACGAGCGGCAGTCCAAATACACCTTCTTCCTCACCCAAGCTGCCAGCATCATTGATGACCTGATCATCACGCGGCTCGGCCCTGCCCGCTTCATGGTCGTGGCGAACGCCGGGAATGCGGCAAAGGATGAAGCGCATCTGAGGACCCTCGCCACCGGGTTCGACTGCACGGTCACGCCGCTAGACCGCGTGTTCCTGGCCATTCAGGGACCGGACGCCTGGGCGGCTCTGGCACGCGCCGGAATCGAGACCGGCTCTCTGACCTTTATGACGGGCTTCGAGCCAAAGCCTGACTGGTTCATGAGCCGCTCCGGCTATACCGGAGAGGATGGGTTCGAGATTGGCCTGCCTGTAATCGAAGCGCGGGACCTCGTGGCAAAGCTGCTTGCCGATGATCGTGTCATGTGGATCGGGCTCGCCGCCCGCGACAGCCTGCGGCTTGAGGCCGGGCTCTGTCTTCATGGTCAGGACATTTCCGAGGAAACGACCCCGGTTGCCGCCGGTTTGCTTTGGGCGATCCCGAAATCAGTGCGGGTAAGTGGCGATTTTGTCGGCGCGGATGCCTTCAACAGGGCGCTCGCGCTTGGCGCCGCGGAGAAGCGTGTCGGCCTGAAGCCGGACGGCAAGCTGCCGGTGCGCGCCGGCGCCTCGCTGACCGACGAGGCCGGCAACGACGTCGGGCGCGTGACCAGCGGCGGCTTCGGACCGTCTGTCGGGCATCCGGTCGCAATGGGCTATGTAGCGGCGTCGCTCGCCACGCCCGGCACCCGCGTCTTCGCCGATGTCCGTGGCACCAAGATCCCCGTCGATGTCCACTCCCTCCCCTTCACCCCACATCGCTATCGCAAAGGATAAGCCCTATGGCGCAAGTCTATTACACCGAAGATCACGAATGGCTCCGCGTCGAGGGCGATACCGCGACGGTTGGCATCACTAACTATGCGCAGGAGCAGCTCGGCGATCTCGTCTTCGTCGAGCTGCCGGAAGCCGGCCGCAAGATGAAGAAGGGCGATGTGGCGGTTGTGGTGGAGTCGGTGAAGGCTGCTTCGGATGTCTACGCGCCAGTGGATGGCGAGATCGTGGATTCGAATTCCACGCTGTCGTCCGACCCGGCGCTCGTCAACTCTTCGGCTGCCGGTGACGGCTGGCTCTGGAAAATGAAGCTCGCCGACAAGAGCCAGCTCGACGGGCTGATGGACGAGGCCGCCTATACGAAGATGATCGGCTGAGGTTTGCCATGACAGAAAAATCCGAATTTGCGGGCCGTCATGTAGGCCCTCGCGCCGCCGAAACCCGTGCCATGCTGGCCTCGCTCGGTGTACCCTCGCTCGAAACGCTGATCTCGCAGACCGTGCCGAACAGGATCCGTCTCGGCCGCCCGCTCGACCTGCCGGCTCCCGCGACCGAAGCCGAGGCGCTGGCCGAACTCGCCGAGAAGATGTCGGCAAACAAGGTTCTGAAGAGCTTCGTTGGCCTCGGCTATCACGGCACGCATGTGCCGCCAGTCATCCTGCGCAATATGTTCGAGAACCCGGCTTGGTATACGGCTTACACGCCCTATCAGGCCGAGATCAGCCAGGGCCGTTTGGAAATGTTGTTCAATTTCCAGACCTTCGTAACTGAACTTACTGGTCTTCCCGTCGCGTCTGCCTCCTTGCTGGATGAGGCGACTGCGCTCGCCGAGGCGGTCGGCATTGCCTTCCGCCATCACAAGGAAAGGCGCACCCGCATAGCCTTCGCCAACCAGCTGCATCCGCAGACGCGGGACGTTGTGGAGACCCGCGCCGAGCCGCTCGGCATCGATGTGGACGGCGACATTGTCGACGAAAACACAGCCGCGTTGGTCGTTGCCTGGCCAGACACCTACGGCGTCTATGGCGATCACAGCGCCAAGATCGCCGAGGCCAAGGCCGTCGGCGCGGTCGTGATCTTCGTCGCCGATCCGCTTGCTTTGACCATCATGCAGACACCAGCCAGCCTGGGCGCCGAGATTGCCGTCGGTTCCATGCAACGCTTTGGCGTGCCGATCGGCTTCGGCGGACCGCATGCAGCCTACTGCGCGGTTTCAGACAAGCTGACCCGCCTGATGCCCGGCCGCCTCGTCGGCCAGTCGGTCGATACCAAGGGCCGCCCCGGCTACCGGCTCGCGCTGCAGACGCGTGAGCAGCATATCCGCCGCGACAAGGCGACCTCCAACATCTGCACCGCGCAGGCTCTACTCGCCAATATGGCGACGGCCTATGCGATCTGGCACGGCCCGGAAGGCCTGCAGGCGATCGCCAATCATGTGCACCAACTGGCGTCGCGCCTGGCGGCTGCCTTGCACGAGAAGGGCTTCACCGTGCTGGGCAAGGAGCGCTTCGATACTGTCACGGTCGAGTTGAAAGGCGCCGCGAAGGCGAAAGCCAAGGAGGCACAGAAGGATGGCCGCCTGCTGCGCATGGTGAATGCCGACCTGGTTGGCATCTGCTTCGACGAAACCTCAACCGAGGCCGACCTGCAAGCGATCGCCGCCCTGTTCGGCGCGGCAGTTCCGGCTGAAGGCAAGCGCCGTCTGCCGGGCAAGCCGCGCGAGCTGATGGGCTTCCTGTCGCAGCCGGCATTTCATGAGAACCGTTCCGAGACGGACATGATGCGCTATCTGCGCAAGCTGGCCGACAAGGACCTGGCGCTGGACCGCACGATGATCCCGCTCGGTTCCTGTACGATGAAGCTGAACGCGGCTGCGGAAATGATTCCGGTCACCTGGCCCAGCGTCTCCAACCTGCACCCGTTTGCGCCCAAGGCTCAGTCCAAGGGCTACAAGTCGATGACGGACGACCTGGAGCGTTGGCTGGCAGAAATCACCGGCTTCCATGCTGTCTCCCTGCAGCCGAACGCCGGCAGCCAGGGGGAATATGCAGGTCTGCTGGCGATCCGCCGCTACCACCAGTCACGCGGGGAGGCGCAGCGCACGATCTGTCTGATCCCCTCCTCCGCGCACGGCACCAATCCGGCGAGTGCCGCAATGGCAGGCATGGATGTTGTTGTCGTCAATTGCACCGAGAGCGGCGACATCGACATGGACGACATGCGGGCGAAGGTAACCCAGCATGCCGCCAATCTGGCAGCGCTCATGATCACTTACCCGTCAACGCATGGCGTGTTCGAGGAGGGCGTCAAGGATCTCACCCAGCTGATCCATGACAATGGCGGCCAGGTCTATCTCGACGGCGCGAACCTCAACGCGCTGGTCGGCTTGGCGCGTCCGGGCGACATCGGCGGCGACGTCTGCCATATGAACCTGCACAAGACCTTCTGCATCCCACATGGCGGGGGCGGCCCGGGTGTCGGCCCGATTGGCGTTGCCAAGCATCTTGCGCCGTTCCTGCCCGGTCATATCGACCATGGCACCGAACATCCGGTGTCGGCTGCTCCTTATGGCAGCGCGTCGATCCTGCCGATTACCTGGATGTATATCCGCATGATGGGTGCGGTGGGCCTCAAGCAGGCAACGGAAATGGCGATCCTCAATGCGAACTATGTCGCTGTTCGGCTCAAGGACCACTATCCGGTTCTCTACAAGGGCCGTGGCGACCGTGTGGCGCATGAGTGCATCCTTGACACACGGGTGCTGAAGGATCGCGCCGGTATCAGCGTAGAGGATGTCGCGAAGCGCCTGATCGACTACGGTTTCCACGCGCCGACCATGTCCTGGCCGGTTGCCGGCACGCTGATGGTCGAGCCGACGGAATCCGAGCCGAAGCGCGAACTGGACCGCTTCTGCGAGGCGATGATCGCTATCGCCAAGGAAGCCGAGAAGGTCGCCAAGGGCGAATGGCCGAAGGATGACAATCCGCTGGTCAACGCGCCGCACACGGCAACCGAGACGCTCGCCGGCGATTGGTCGCATCCCTATTCTCGGCTCGAGGCTGCCTACCCTGCGTCGGATCCGGACTTCGCCGCCAAATATTGGCCGCCGGTTTCGCGCATCGACAACGTCGCGGGCGATCGAAACTTGGTCTGCTCATGCCCGCCCGTGTCGGAATACACGGACGCGGCGGAGTAACAGCGCCCCACTTCTTGGCATGGCTGGTACGACCAGCCAGCCACGCACATCGGGGCGGCACGGCTATTTAAATTAGCTCGCCGCGCCAATGACTGAAGGATTTTGCCGAAGCTATCTGGCTATCGTCGGGCTGGCCGTTGCGCTGTTGTCGATGATGATCGACCGCAATTCCGCCATACTAGTCGCCGAGGCGTCAACCGCCGGGTAACCATAGTCAGCGCACAATTGTCGTTGATAAGCGATTGGAACGAATCGCGAACCTTGTCGCGCAACCCCTTTTCTGTGCAAGTATCCGCTTTGGTATCGAATCACGTGACCGATGGCTTGATGGACGACAGCAACGACCTATTCGCAAATCTCGGAAGCCAGCCCGCCCCGCGACCCGCGCGGCCGGCCGATCCGATCGTGCAGGCCGCGCCGCGCAAGGCCCCTGCGATCAAGGATGGCAGCGAAGGCTACAGCGCCGCCGACATCGAGGTATTGGAAGGCCTGGAGCCGGTGCGCCGCCGCCCCGGCATGTATATTGGCGGCACCGACGAAAAGGCGCTGCACCACCTCTTCGCCGAGGTCATCGACAATTCGATGGACGAGGCAGTCGCCGGCCATGCCACCTTTATCGAAGTCGAGCTTGGCGCCGATGGCTTCCTCACCGTCACCGACAATGGACGCGGCATTCCGGTCGACCCGCATCCGAAATTCAAGGATAAGTCGGCGCTCGAAGTCATCATGACCACGCTTCATGCCGGCGGTAAATTCGACTCGAAAGTCTACGAGACATCGGGCGGCCTGCATGGCGTCGGTGTTTCGGTGGTGAATGCCCTGTCCGACCAGCTCGAGGTCGAGGTGGCGCGCGGGCGAAAGCTTTACCGTCAGCGCTTTTCGCGGGGCGCTCCGCAAGGCGGTCTCGAATCGCTGGGCGACGTGCAGAACCGCCGCGGCACCAAGGTACGCTTTCACCCCGACGAGATGATCTTCGGCAAGGGGGCGAAGTTCGAGCCGGCGCGGCTCTACCGCATGGCGCGCTCGAAAGCCTATCTGTTTGGCGGCGTCGAAATCCGCTGGTCTTGCACGCCCGAACTCATCGGCGACAAAGACAAGACGCCGGACAGAGCCGTCTTCCATTTCCCCGGCGGCCTGAAGGACTATCTGGTCGCCACGCTGGGCGACGAGTTCCAGGTCACCCGCGAGGTGTTTGCCGGCAAGAGCGAAAAGCAGGGCGGCCACGGTTCAATCGAATGGGCCGTCACCTGGTATGGCGGCGACGGTTTCCTCAACTCCTATTGCAACACCATCCCGACGCCCGAAGGCGGCACCCATGAGGCCGGATTCCGCTCCGTGCTGACGCGTGGGTTGAAAGCCTATGCGGAGCTGACGGGAAACAAGCGCGCCGCCGTCGTGACGCCCGAGGATGTGATGATCTCGGCCGCCGGCATGCTTTCGATATTCATTCGCGAGCCGGAATTTGTCGGCCAGACCAAGGATCGGCTGGCGACCGTCGAAGCCATCCGCATCGTCGAAACGGCGGTGCGCGACGCCTTCGATCATTGGCTTGCCGACAACCCTCAGGAAGCCTCGAAGCTTCTGGAATGGGTGATCGCGCGCGCCGACGAGCGTCTGCGCCGCAGGCAGGAAAAAGAAGTCAGCCGCAAGAGCGCGGTGCGCAAGCTCCGCCTACCCGGCAAGCTGGCCGATTGCACGCAAGGTGCTGCGCAAGGCGCTGAGATCTTCATCGTCGAAGGTGACTCGGCCGGCGGCTCCGCCAAGCAGGCGCGCGACCGGCAATCCCAGGCGGTGCTGCCACTGCGCGGCAAAATCCTCAATGTCGCCAGCGCGGGCAATGACAAGCTCGCCGCCAACCAGCAGATCGCCGACCTGATCCAGGCGCTAGGCTGCGGCACGCGCTCGAAATACCGCGACGACGATTTGCGCTATGATCGCGTGATCATCATGACCGACGCCGACGTCGATGGCGCGCATATCGCCTCGCTGTTGATTACTTTCTTCTACCAGGAAATGCCGCAGCTCATCCGCGACCGGCACCTTTTCCTCGCGGTGCCGCCGCTCTACCGCATCAGCCAGGGCGGCAAGGTCTTGTATGCGCGTGACGACCGCCACAAGGATGAACTACTGAAGAGCGAGTTCACCGGGCGCGGCAAGGTGGAGATCGGCCGCTTCAAGGGCCTCGGCGAAATGATGGCGGCGCAGCTCAAGGAAACCACCATGGACCCGAAGAAGCGCATGCTGCTCAGGGTCGATGTGATCGACGACGCGGACGCTACCAAGGCCGCCGTGGATTTGTTGATGGGCACCAAGGCAGACGCACGCTTCCGTTTCATCCAGGAGCGGGCTGAGTTCGCCGAGACGGATGTGTTGGATATCTAGATTTCTGGAAACGAAACGGCGCGGCGCAGTCGCGACGTTCAGTCCGGCTGGCGCGGGCTAGGCTGACGGCTCAACCGTCAAAGTTGGGCGGTCGACTTCCTCCATCCTGCGTTCGCGGGGCTACCCCGCTATTCACGGCCCTGATTGCCTACACATTCTTCGGTCTGGATGCGTTGTCGGAGGAGTTGGAAGATCCGTTCGGCACTGAAGCCAACGATCTCGCGCTCGACGGGCTTTGCAGGGTCTGCGAGATTTCCGTGTTCGAAGCGCTGGATGAGCCGGCACCGGAGATGTTGCCTGCGAAGAACTACTACTTCTCATAGGATCTTACAGACTTATCGCGTATCAAGATTACCATTCGCATCTGATGTATCAACACAATGTCGATCTGGACCATCCTGAAATCATTGCCGTTTCTTTGTCTTGCGGCGTACGGAATAATGGTTGCGACGATGTATTTCGCGCAACGCGTTCTCCTCTATCCGGGCGCAACGAAAGATTCGAGCCGCAGTGTCGCTCCGTTTGGCGAATGGACAGACATCGCGACACCTGATGGCGAAACGCTGGCAGCTCTCTATGTCCGGGCGGAACGCGGAAAACCCACATTCCTTTTCTTCCACGGAAACGGCGACAACATCGTTCACTACAACGACATGGCCGACGCGCTTGGCGACGCTGGTTTCGGCTTTCTGGCGGTTTCGTCCCGTGGCTATCCAGGTTCGACTGGAACGCCCTCGGAAGCAGGTCTTCTCATGGACGGACTTGCGGCGTTCGATTGGCTCGCCATGAAAAGTCCAGGACCGATCGTCCTTCTGGGTCGATCGCTGGGGACGGGCGTCGCCGTCAATACTGCAGCCGAGCGAAATGCTGTGGCTCTGGTGCTGGTATCGCCGTTTGATTCGATCTCAGCTGTCGCCGGTGACAAGTTCCCGTTCCTGCCGGTCAAATGGTTGATCAAGGACAGCTTTCATTCTGATGATCGCATCGGAAGAGTAACGGCGCCAAAGCTCTTCCTGCATGGCGACCGGGATGGCGTTATTCCGCTTGCTCATGGGCAGGCGCTTTATGAGGTGGCGCCAGAGCCGAAGTCGTTCATCGTCGAGAAAGGGCGCGGGCACAACAATATCTGGACGGATTCGATACTCGCCGAGATCATCGATTTCACCAATTCGGTCGTGGGCGCGAATTGACGCTCCGACCGCGAAGGGAGCGATGTCAAGCGGCAGCGATTTCCAGCGCGTGATAGCGGGCGTTTTCGCGGAGAACTTCGAGGTGGATCGATTTCAGCAAGCTTGCGAGTTCGCCTTGGGCGTTGGGACCGCCCAATTCCTTGAGCATCAGCCAGGACACTTCCTGAGGTCCGGCGACACGCTTGCCTTTCGCCACCTCGCGCCAGACTTTTAGCGCCCGCAGGATGACCGCGTGGGTAGCCGCGCCTAATCCGGCGTTTCGAAGCAGCGCGAAAATCGCGCCGTCGCCGCCTTCGGCCAACAGCGATCTCACGCGGTTCTCAGCCTGGCCGGTCAAGGCTACCACCGCCGAGCCGAAGAAATCGACCTTGCCATGCGCAACCGTCGCGGATCAGGAAGGAGGCAGTCAGATCGCCGCGCAGCCGCAGGTGCTCGATCAGGGCGCGATGTTCGCCGGGATTGGTGCTTTCGATGAGCCTTAGCGAGGCCTTGACACAGGCGTCGCGGGCGACCCGCCCGGCGCGTGCCGCGCCGATCACGGCGCAAACAAGCGGCGAGCGGCTCAGCGCGTCGCCAACGTGGATGAGCAGCGTGTGGCGGCAGTCGGACGGCAGGCGCCGATCGCGGATCATCGCCTCGCGAACGGATGCGACGTCTCCAAACCGTTCGCACAGGCGCCGAAAGCTCAGGGCGGCGATGCTTGCGCCGGGATTGGTCAGCAGCGCGTGGCAGGCATCGTCCTCGCCAACCTCGGCAAGTGCGGCCGAAACCTGCATGGAAACCTCCGCGCGCTTGGCGATCAGAATTTGTGTCGCCTTCGTGCCGCTTGCCACATGGTCGATCAGGTCGACATCGGTCATCAGCGGCGAACGGCCGATGACGAGGCTGGCCACTTCCGGCTGGTCGGCGGCCAGCGCATTGATGATTTGCAATGGTGCATGCCGGCTCATCGAGAGAGCTTCGGCGAGCGCCAGCCGCACCTTCCAGGATGGATCGTCGAGAAGAAGCGTAAGCGCGGCTTCGGTCGCGCATCGATCCTCGAAAGCCAGCTGGTTGGCCGCGAAAGATCGGGCAAGGATACCAGCGGCTTCCGCCCTGTCTGACACCCGCGCCGTATTGATCCATTTCAGGAAGTGAGACACAACCATAGAGACTACCTGTTGCCCGCGGAACGTGACGTCCGGCCCTCGCTAGAGACCTTAGGAAAAAATGGTTTACGAAGCGTTCACCATGTTGATTAACCTGTTTGCGGTCTGACGGGACGGGAGGCGAAGCATGGCGGGATTGTATCTAGAGGAGTTTCAACCCGGAAAAGTCATCCGGCACACACTCACCAAGACGGTGACCGAGAGCGACAACATGATGTTCTCCACCATGACGCTGAACCCGCAGCCGCTGCATATCGATTTCGATTTCGCGGCCAAGAGCGAATGGGGCAAGCCCTTGGTCAACTCGCTGTTCACGCTCGGACTGATGATCGGCATTTCGGTGCATGACACCACGCTGGGCACGCTGGTCGGCAATCTCGGTATGTCCGACACCGTGTTTCCTCAACCGGTTTTTCATGGTGACACCATCCGCGTCGAAACAGAGATCCTGTCGGCGCGCGAGTCGAAGTCAAAGCCCGATCGGGGCATCGTCGAGATGGAGCATCGGGCTTATAACCAGAACGGCATCCTGGTGGCGCGCTGCGTGCGCCAGACGATGATGCTGAAGAAGCCGGCTCAGGCCGTGGACTCATAAATATGATCGAAATGGCGCCTGAAACGGCAAAGAGATGCAAGGAGAAACGCGAAGGGCGGGGTCTGCCCCCCGGCCGAGCGATTCGACGCAGCAGGTCGCAGCCGTTTCGGCGTCCTTCGGATGTGGTCCATCTGGCCGGCTACAGCGCATGTCCCGCGCTGACGTTTGTCAGCGCGAAAGGAACATGCGCCACTCAAAATGCCGGAGCGTCCTTTGCGCGTTCGAAGAACGCGCGGCGCTCCGGTGTCGCGAAGGACTTGAAAGCCGAAAGGCTTCCTGCGCCCTCGCTCCGCGTAGCCGAACAGATGGCCTCACACCATTTCGACCAGATTTATGAGTTCACGGCCTAATGCGCTCGCTGCTGTTCGTGCCCGGAGATTCCGAACGCAAGCTTGAAAAGGCGTTTGCCTCGACCGCCGATGTCATCATTGTCGATCTGGAAGATTCCGTTGCGCCTGTGAACAAGTCGGCGGCGCGGTCGGTCGCTGCCGAGTTCATCCGCAGCCATGGCGGGGCGGCGCGCGCCGGGATCTACGTTCGCGTCAATGATCTGGCCTCGGGTCTTTTGGATGACGATCTCCAGGCGGTCATGCCGGTAGGGCCGGATGGCGTCATGCTTCCCAAGGCGGAGGGTCTTGCCGATGTCGAGCGCCTTTCCGTCAAGCTCAGGGTACAGGAGGCGATGAACGGCCTGGCGGATGGGGTCACCCGCATCCTGCCGATCATAACCGAGACAGCGGCCGGCGTCTTTGCGGCAGGCTGCTTTACACATGGCAGCGAACGGCTCTCCGGCGTCACATGGGGTGCGGAAGATCTTTCGGCGGCAATCGGCGCGCGCGCCACGCGCGATGAGGCCGGCCGCTACACCGACGTGTTTCGGTTGGCGCGATCCTTGACCCTGCTTGCTGCTTCATCCGCGGAGGCTTCGGCAATCGATACCGTCTTCGTCAATTTCCGTGATTCAAAGGGCCTGCACGCGGAGTGTCTTGAGGCGGAGCGCGATGGTTTCACGGGCAAGATGGCGATCCATCCGGATCAGGTGGCGATCATCAACGAGGCATTCACACCGTCGCTTAAGGCGATTGAAGAAGCACAATCGATCGTCGAGGCGTTCGAGGCGGCAGGCGACGCGGGCGTGGTCGGTATTGGCGGCAAGATGTATGACCGGCCGCACCTCAAGCGCGCGCAGCGCCTGATTGCACGGGCCGGACCAACTCAAACGACTGATCAGCCTTCCCAAGGCCCCGCATAATCAGAATAAAGTGCGGAGACGTCCGGGCGCGGGCGTTCCGGAGCAGGGCCTTCATAGTTGCCGATATGGACAAAGCCGATGACGCGCTCATGCGGCGCGAGGCCGAGCAGCTTGCGCCCCTCCGGCACCTCCGAGTACCAGTTGGTGATCCAGTTCGCACCATAGCCAAGGCCATTCGCCGCGATCAGCAGGTTCATTGCGGCGGCGCCGCCGGAGAGGAACATTTCCCATTCGGGGATCTTCATGTTCGGCTTTGGGCTGGAGATCACACCAATCACCAGCGGCGCGCGACAGAAACGCTCGCGCTCCTTCTGCTTGCGACCCTCCGGCTGCGGCCCTTCCACCTTGTCGACAAGCTCCGCCAACGCGTCACCAATCTCCTCGCGCGCTGTGCCGCGATAGAGAATAAAGCGCCAAGGCTCCAGCCGCCCGTGGTCTGGCACGCGCGACGCGATCTTCAGCATCAGCGCGATCTCGTCGTCACCCGGTCCAGGGCCTTTGAGTTCGTGTATAGGCGCTGAGCCACGCGCAAGCAGGAAGTCGATGATCGGCGACGCCATTTTTTCCTCGATCTGGTTTTGGCTGAAGCGATCAGGCCGGCGGCTTCGAAAGCGTCGAGACTGCGCTGTGGCGGGCCTTGAAATTGCCACCGCCTTGGGCTTCAACGCAAGCCATGATCGCGCGAAATTTCCGGTCCCTCACCGCCGCAGTCGGTTTTGCCGCATTTGCGCTGGCGCCTGCCGTTGCGGCTGCCCAGGAGTTGGGAGACCGCCTGCAAAAGCTCGAAATGCCTGGCCTTTCCACCTATGCGCCCGCCGCACCGAGTTCGCCGCTGGCGACCGCCGGTCTTGGGCGAATCACGCTGGTCGCCCAATTGGTGAAGGATGGCGGCGAAGTGACGCGCGGCATGGTCTGGCGGGTCTTTGATACCGAACCCGGACCTGACGGCAAACTGCGGATGGTCGCGTCCGCCCAGGGCGGGGCGCAGTCCTTCGACCTGACGCCCGGGACCTATCTCGTGCATGCCTCCTATGGCCGGGCCGGCGCCACCAAGCGCATTTCGGTCGGCAAGGATGCTAAACGCGAGGCCTTTGTGCTTGATGCAGGTGGATTGAAGCTCAATGCAGAAAATACCGGCGGTCAGAGCATCCCGTCTGACAAGCTGCGCTTCTCCATCTATGAAGCTCAGGAAAAGCCCAATGGCGACCGCGCGCTCATTCTGCCGGATGTCAGCCCGAAAGCGGTGGTGAGGCTGAATGCCGGCACCTATCATGTCGTTTCGACCTATGGGAACGTGAACGCGGTAATCCGCTCCGACATCAAGGTCGAGGCCGGGAAGCTCACGGAAGCGACTGTCGAGCACAAGGCAGCGGAAATGACCATGAAGCTGGTTCGCGAACCGGGCGGCGAGGCGATTGCCGATACGTCGTGGTCGGTGCTGACCAACTCCGGCGATCCGGTGCGCGAAAGCGTCGGCGCCTATGCCTCAATGGTGCTCGCGGAAGGCGACTACACAATCGTCGCCAAGAACCGGGACCATATCTATCAGCGCGATTTTTCCGTCGAGGCCGGACACAATCAGGACGTCGAAGTCATCGCCGACGAAAACGCCCCGACCGCAGCCGAAGGCGCGGACTGACCGCTTTTTGCAGCCGCGCTACGCCGCCGAGCGGATGACCTGTCGGTGCACGATGGATGTCAGCCGCCGCTTGGGCCGAGGCTGCTTGTCCGGCTTGAGTTCCAGAACGGCGTTTTGCAGGCGCTCCAGCAACAGCTTGCGGTCGCGCAGCGGCTCAAGGACCGGCCACTCCAGCACTTGGCCGATCCGCGCTTCGATCGACTTGCCCGTCAGTCTTGCAAACTCGCGAACGAGAAGCGAGAGCCGCAATGTCAGCGACAGGTTGCCGACAAACTGCGCGAGTTTGTGGTCGCTTTCGGCGAGATTCATGTATTTGCTGACAAGGTGAAACAGACGGCCGTTCTGCCCTTCGAAATGGATGGGAATGACCGAAGCTTTCGCATCCTGAACGAGGCGCGCCACGAAAATCTTCCACGGCAGATCCTTAGCCGGTCCGAGCACCTTCGGCGCGGTGGCAACGCCGCCCGCCGGAAAGATGACCACGGTCACGCCTTCCTTCAGCAGCCGCACCGCCTCATGCCTGATCCCCAGGTTGTTCTTAAGCGCTTCCTTGGTATCGGAAAAGTCCACCGGCAACGCATACGGCCGGATTTCCGGCACCTTCAAAAGGTCGGCGGCGATCATCACGCGAAAGGGACGATCGAGTTTTTCAGCCAGCGACAGGATGGCGAGGCCGTCGCCAATTCCGAATGGATGGTTGGCGATCATGACGAGCGGCGTGCCCGGCAGGCGCTCCGGAGGCCACTGACCGGCGTGGCGCACCCGAACGTCGATCAGTTCGAGCACGCGGGTAAAGGCGCGCTTGCTGCCATTCATCACCTCGGCACGCCATATTCCATACAGGGCCGCATAGCGGCGGCGGCCCGACAACCCTTCGACAAGACGGATGATCCAGCGCTTAAGTCTTGGCTGGCTGTCATTGGCGTAGGAGAGCTCCGAAAAACTCTCGCGATTCTTGGCGAGACTGAATTTCATGGCGCTGGGCTACGCCAACGCCATGACAACCATATGAAAGCTGCCGGCTAAGCAGCCTTGGCTGCCGGCAGCTGGCGGCGGTCTGGCGTGATCGCCTCATCCACCAATTGCGCAACCGCATCGTCCAGCGTCAGCGAATGCTGGTCGCGCGAGCCGAGCCGGCGGATATTGACCGTGCCTTCTTCCGCCTCGCGCTTGCCGCAGACGAGGATGACTGGAACCTTGGCCAGACTGTGCTCGCGGACCTTGTAGTTGATCTTCTCGTTGCGTTTGTCTGCGGTTGCCGAAAGGCCCGCCTGCTTTAGACGCTCGACGACCTGATCGACGTAGCTATCGGCGTCAGACGTAATTGTCGCCACGACAACCTGCTGCGGCGCGAACCATAGCGGCATCTGTCCGGCATGGCTTTCGATCAGGATGCCGAGGAAGCGCTCCAGCGATCCGCAGATGGCACGGTGTACCATCACCGGCTGCTTCTTTTCCGAATCGGAGCCGATGTAGAAGGCGCCGAACCGTTCCGGCAGATTGAAGTCCACCTGCGTCGTGCCGCACTGCCATTCGCGGCCGATGGCGTCCTTCAGCGTATACTCGAACTTGGGCCCGTAGAATGTGCCCTCGCCTTCATTGATGCCGGTCTTGATACGGTTGTCCTCGCGCGCCATCCGCGCCAGCGCCCGCTTCAATATGTCCTCGGCGTGGTCCCACATGGCATCGGTGCCTACGCGCTTTTCGGGTCGCGTGGCCAGCTTCACAACCACCTCGTCGAAGCCGAAATCCTTGTAGACCGACATCATCAGGTCGTTGATCTTGAAAATCTCCGCCTCGAGCTGATCCTCCGTACAGAAGATGTGCGCGTCATCCTGCGTGAACGCGCGCACACGCATCAAACCATGCAGGGCGCCGGAAGCCTCGTAGCGGTGGACGTTGCCGAATTCTGCAAGCCGGATCGGCAGATCGCGGTAGGACTTCAAGCCATGCTTGAAGATCTGCACATGCCCCGGGCAGTTCATCGGCTTCAGCGCGAAGATGCGTTGATCGGCATCAGGGTCTTCGGGGTGGGTGAAGGCATGCGCCGATTTCACCGCGAACATGTTCTCCTGATACCAGCCCCAGTGCCCGGAGGTTTCCCAAAGAGACTTGTCCAGAACCTGGGGGGCGTTCACTTCCTGATAGTCGTCGCCGAGGCGGCGGCGCATATAGCTGATGAGGTTCTGGAACATCTTCCAGCCCTTCGAGTGCCAGAACACCACCCCCGGTCCTTCTTCCTGGAAATGAAAGAGGTCCATCTCGCGGCCGAGCTTGCGGTGGTCGCGCTTCTCGGCCTCCTCCAGCATGGTGATGTAGGCGTCAAGTTGCGCCTGGTCGGCCCAGGCCGTGCCATAGATGCGCGTCAGCATCGGATTGTTGGAATCGCCGCGCCAATAAGCGCCTGCCACTTTCATCAGTTTGAAGGCGTTGCCGATCTGCCCCGTCGAGGCCATGTGCGGACCACGACAGAGGTCGAACCAGTCTCCCTGATAATAGATCTTCAGATCCTGATCCTCGGAAATCGCGTCGATCAGTTCGACCTTGTAAGCCTCGCCCTTGTCGCGAAATACTTTTCGCGCGCGCTGGCGATCCCAAACCTCTTTGGTGAAGGGTTTGTTGCGCGCGATGATCTCGCGCATCTTCTTCTCGATGACCGGAAAGTCGACGGGCGTGAACGGCTCGTTGCGGGCGAAGTCGTAGTAGAAGCCGTTCTCGATCACCGGACCGATGGTCACCTGCGTTCCCGGCCACAGCTCCTGCACGGCTTCCGCCAGAACGTGCGCTGTGTCGTGGCGAATAAGTTCGAGCGCCAGCTGATGGTCGCGAGTCACGATCTCGATCCTGCCGGATTTTTGCAGCGGATCACTCAGATCGCGCAAGGTGCCGTCGACCGCATAGGCAACTGCCTTCTTGGCGAGCGACTTCGAGATCAACTCGGCCAAAGCGGCACCGGTCATAGCCGCGTCGTAATCGCGGACGGAACCATCGGGAAATGTAAGGGAAACGGAATTCGACATCGATTTGCTCCTGCTATCCAGTCCCGCAAACGAGCGCGGGTGGTGAAGTGCCGGATGCGTCCGGCGGCGAGCGGTGTATTAGTAAGAAGTTTCGCCGCGGTAAAGGGTGCGGATCGCTACGGCCGATCAGCCATGCGTGATTTGCCCACCCGCCAATACCGCCACGGCGCGAACCAGCGGCAGTGCGCCGCCAGTTCAACCGGCACATTGTCGACGCCGTGGGTGCCGCCCGGACCGCAGCGCATCACGCGGAACAGCCCCATCCAGCCACCGGCCCAGATGCCGTGGCGGGCGATGGCTTCAAATGCATATTCCGAGCAGGTCGGCATATGCCGGCATGAATTGCCGACAAAGCCCGATAGCGTCAGCTGGTAGAGCCGCACGAGCGCGGTTCCGAATAGCCGCCCCGGCGTCTTGCGCCACGGGCCGGGCCAGTTGCGGCTGCGGCTGAGCGCGGGGTAATCATGCAAGTGGGGCATCGGCGCCTGGAGCGGTTGCGGCTGTCATCGGCAGAAGATGTCCATCCGCAACCCAGATCGCAAGGTCTGTCGCGATTTAACCGCTCGGGCGTGACCGATCACGCAGGTCGCGATCAATCGGCGGCGAACGCTGCTGGAACGTCGCGATGAAGATCACATCGGCGAGGATTCCCATAAACGATTTCATATCCGTATCTCCTTCGTCAGGAGGATTAGAACGCCGCTGGCACTCAAGCTCAAACGAGTATAATTTCCAGTTCGGATGACTTGAGGTTATGCGAAATGAAACGCGGCCGCCTGCCCTTGACTGCCCTGCGCAGCTTCAAATCCGCCGGCCGGCATCTGAGTTTCAGCCGCGCCGCCGAGGAGCTTTTCGTGTCGCAGGCGGCGATTAGCCGGCAGATCCGCGAGCTGGAAGCCACGCTGAGGACGCCGCTGTTCGACCGACTGCATCGCAGGGTCGTGCTGACCGATGCAGGCCACCATTTGCTGCGCCAGCTGACCACCAGCTTCGACGCGATCGACGCTGCCTTGTCCGAAACCACCGCGAACACGAGCGCCAGCACGGTGACAGTCAGCGTCGAGCCGTCCATCGCATCGGAGTGGCTAGTGCCGCGCCTTGATGCATTCCGGAAGCTGCATCCCGATATCGACATACTGGTCGATGCCGATCCGCGCGTCATCGACTTCCATGCGGACAAGGCCGACCTGGCGATCCGTTATAGTGCCAGCAAGACGTCTTGGCCTGGCGCGGATGCCGAAATGCTGGCGCCGGTTTTCGACACGCCTCTGCTATCGCCGGACCTGCTCAAGTCCGGCCCGCCACTGACTTCGCCTGACGATTTGAGGCGGTATCCCCTTGTGCATGAGGAGACGCGCTACTATTGGGACGAATGGTTCAGGGCGGCCGGGGGGCACGAAAGCAAAGGCCTCGCCCGCGGACCCTTGATGATGGACATGTCGTTGGTATTGCAGGCAGCTCGGCGCGGCCATGGCGTGGCGCTTGGTTGCCTTTTGCTCGCCCAGGAAGACATCGCAAACGGTACGCTTGTGCGGCCATTCCAAACGCGGATTCCGGCTGGTGCCTGCTGGTTGGTGGCCCGAAATCTCAAAGCTCTCAATGCACCGGCCGAACGATTTGCCGATTGGGTGAGATCGGAGTTCGGGAAGAGTCGCGCCATGATGGCCGATCTCACTGAAGTCGCCTGATCGTCAACGCGAAGTCAGGCCGCCTGTTCGGCCCGTTTCTTCTCGATCTGGCCGATCGCATCGACTACGGCATCGAAGGTCAGCATGGTGGAGGCATGACGCGCCTTGTAGTCGCGCACCGGCTCCAGATATTTCAGGTCGGCGAAACGGCCCTGCGGCGGCGGACCGTTTTCCTTCAGCATCTTCAGCATCGCCTCGCGCACCCCGCGCAGTTCCTCGGCTGAGGCGCCGACAACGTGCTCTGCCATGATCGACGAGGAAGCCTGCCCAAGCGCGCAAGCCTTTACGTCGTGGGCAAAATCCGTGACGACGCCGTCGCACATGGTGAGATCGACGACGACAGTCGAGCCACAGAGCTTCGAATGCGCCTTGGCCGTAGCGTCGGGATTGGAGAGCCGGCCGATGCGGCCGATATTGCCGGCGAAGCCGAGAATTTTCGCATTGTAGACGTCGTCAATCATGATTTTGCGCCGCCCGCGCGTTTTGCGAAAAAGTCATGCCGTCGCGGCACCTTTCATTCGTCCCGTCTGCCCATATATAATGATGCAAAGTCCATTGCGGCAAGGCGCTGTGCCTACAGCCGCCAATGGCATTCATACCGCTTTTCGGACACCGCAGGGTCAGGTGCCCGCGAAAGGCAGCGGTCCGTTCAACTCGCCGTCCGAAGTGACGGCTACGGGAGTTTCCTTTCATGGACGCCGTCGTCAAGAAAATCATGCCGCGGTCCGAATATATGGACAGGCCGGCGACACACCGCCCAAGCCAGGCCGAAGTCGAGGCAGCCGTACTGACGCTGCTGCGGTGGACCGGTGACAATCCGGACCGCGAGGGCCTGAAGGATACGCCGAACCGCGTCGCCAAGGCCTATCTCGAAATGTTCAATGGTTACGACATGTGCCCGGCTGACGAGCTCGGCCGCACGTTCGAGGAAGTCGCTGGCTATGACGATCTGGTCATCGTGCGCGATATCCAGTTCCACTCGCATTGCGAGCACCACATGGTGCCGATCATCGGCAAGGCGCATGTTGGTTATCTGCCCGATGGCAAGGTTGTCGGGCTGTCGAAGATCGCGCGCGTTGTCGACATCTTCGCCCACCGCCTGCAGACGCAAGAGTCGATGACCGCGCAGATCGCCGGCGTCATCCAGGAAGTGCTGAATCCGCGCGGCGTCGCCGTGATGATCGAGGCCGAGCATATGTGCATGGCGATGCGTGGTATCCGCAAGCAGGGTTCGACCACGCTGACCTCTACCTTCACCGGGGTTTTCAAGGACAGTCCGGAAGAGCAGATCCGCTTCGTGACCATGGTTCGCGGAGGCCAGTGCGGCCGAGCGGAGCCTTAGTCACGTCCACCCAACATCTCATTTCCAGGGAGCCGGTAATGCCGGGCACTTTTCCCGCGCCGTCTTCGAACATGGCGGAGCTTGAACATGGCAGCGTGTTTTCCCCGCGCTTCGATGCGCAGGGCCTGATTACCGCCATCGTTACCGATGCGGACGACGGCGCTTTGCTGATGGTCGCCCACATGAATGCCGAAGCGCTGGCGCTGACCATCAACACCGGCATCGGACATTTCTGGTCGCGTTCGCGCGCCTCGCTGTGGAAGAAGGGCGACACCTCCGGCAATTTCCTCATCGTCAAGGAAATGCGAACCGATTGCGACCAGGATGCGATTTGGCTGCGCGTTAAAGTCGCTGGCGAGGGTGCAACCTGCCACACCGGCGCGCGTTCCTGTTTCTACAGGGTTGTGGAGTTTACGGAAGGAACAGCAAGGCTTAGCGAGGCGGACAGCTAGGGTTTCTAACCCTTAGCGGCAGCGCGCTTCAGTTAAGCCCGGCTAGCGCCCTGCCGGTTTCCAAACCAAGCTTCATGCTTTCGATACCGTCTCCGTCGTATAGAAGTGATCGGGAGAGTGGGAGTAACGGATGCTCGATTGGGTGTCGATCAGAGGCAAAGCCAGTCTGGGTGAGCCGAACGGCTGTTCCCCGGACACTTCTGCCGAACCCAAAGCCGAAAAGAAATCCGGCATCGCGCTGGCGCTAGGCGGCGGCGCGGCGCGCGGGTGGGCGCATATCGGCGTACTGCGCGCGCTTGACGAAGCGGGCATTGAGATCAGCATGATTGCCGGCACGTCGATAGGCGCTCTGGTTGGCGGCTGTTACCTGGCCGGCAAGCTCGACCAGATCGAGGAATTTGCCCGAAGCCTCACCAAGCGACGCATCTTTGGCCTGCTCGACTTCAATTTTGGCGGAAACGGCCTTTTTGGCGGCATGAAGCTCGACGCACGCATGCAGCAGCATCTCAACGGCACCACGTTTGCCGACCTTCCGAAACCCTTCGTCTGCGTTGCCGCCGAAATCCGCACTGGCCATGAAATCTGGCTGTCCAGCGGAGTGCTGATCACCGCCATGCGCGCATCCTATGCGCTGCCCGGCGTGTTCGAGCCTGTGACCGCCAACAAGCGCGTTCTGGTTGACGGCGCGCTGGTCAATCCAGTTCCCGTTTCGGTCTGCCGGGCCTACGAGCAGCCGCTCGTCGTCGCGGTCAATTTGCACTACGACCTGTTTGGCCGTGCTGCGGTCGTCAAGCACAGCTCCGGTGATCTGGTTGTAGAATCCGAAAGCCACCGTTCCGGCAGCGAGCGCGAAACGCGCCTCGGCATCAGCGGCGTGATGGTGGAAGCCTTCAACATCATCCAGGACCGTATCGCACGGGCGAGGCTTGCCGGCGATCCGCCGGATCTGGCATTGCAGCCGAAGCTTGGACACATTGGCCTGTCGGAGTTCTTTCGCGCCGGCGAAGCGATCGAGATCGGCTACGAAACCACCAAGGAACGCATCGCCGAACTGAAACGACTACAGACCGTTCTCACCTAGAGGCCCGCCAAATCGCTGGCTCAGTTTGCGCTTGGCGCGGCGTCAGTGATGCGGAACTGCACGCTGCGCGCGCCATTCCAATAATTTACCTGCACCTGACCGGCGACATGAACTCGGGCGCCGCGGCTTCGGCCCAGGAACTCGCCAAGGTCGGTTCCGGCTGCGCGAAACGCCATCGCCTGGATCGAACCGCCTGCATCCGAGCGCAGTTCCACGCGCAGATGCGCGCTTCCGACAGGGCGCACATCGCGCACCTGATGGCGCGGCAGGGCAAAGATCGGCGCGGGATAGCCGGCGCCGAAGGGCCCCGTTTGTTCCAACGAATCCAGCAGACCCTGCGTCGCGCCTTCGGCCGACAGGGCTCCGTCGATCAGCAGCGTTTCCTCATCGCGCAAGCGGGTGACTTCGGTCGCGGCGTTCTCCTCGAAATAAGCGCGCAACTCGCCTAGCCGGTCACGCCGTACCGTGATGCCCGCCGCCATCGCATGGCCGCCGCCTTTGTCGATCAAGCCCAGGTCGAACGCGCCGCGTACCAGCCGCCCGAGGTCGAATCCAGTCACGGAGCGGCCCGATCCGGTCCCAACCCCGTTGGGATTGAAGGCAATGGCGAACGCCGGACGCCGCGCGTGATCCTTCAGCCGCGAAGCGAGCAACCCGACAATGCCGGGGTGCCATTTATCATTGCCGGTGACCAGCACCGCCGGTCCAGTGCCGCCCACCAGTTCCGCATCGGCCTCGGCGCGCGCCTCGTCAAGCATCACCTGTTCCATCGACTGGCGTTCCTGGTTCAGTCGCTCAAGCGTTTCGGCAATGCGCGTTGCCTCCACAGGATCGTCGGTCGCCAGCAGCCGGCTGCCAAGCGCCGCATCGCCGATGCGGCCGCCGGCGTTGATGCGCGGACCGATGAGGAAGCCCAGATGGAAGGTGTTGACTGGTTCGCCGATGCGCGCGCCGCGGGCGAGCGCGGCGATGCCAGCGTTGCGCTGATGGCGGATCGCCAGGAGGCCCTTCACCACGAAGGCGCGGTTGACGCCCGTCAGTGGTACGACATCGCAGACCGTCGCCAACGCCACCAGATCGAGCAGAGCCAGCAGATCGGGCTGCGGCAGCTTCGGCTGCGAAGCGCGCAGCACTCGCGCGGTCTGCACCAGCGTCAGAAAGACGACGCCCGCCGCGCAGAGATGCCCTTGCCCGGAAAGGTCGTCCTCGCGGTTCGGATTGACGATCGGAACGCCGGGCGGCAGCGTGCCGCCGACCTGATGGTGATCGAGCACGATCACATCGGCGCCGGCTTCCCGCGCCGCTTCGATTGAAGCCGCGCTGTTGGTTCCGCAATCCACCGTGACGATCAGGTTTGCGCCACGCGACACAAGATCGCACATGGCATCGGGATTGGGGCCGTAGCCCTCGAAAATGCGGTCGGGAATGTAGATTTCCGAACTCGATGCCGAAATGCCCCAGAAACCGCTTCATCAGCGCCGAAGAGGCCGCGCCATCGACGTCGTAGTCGCCAAAGATCGCCACTTTCTGGCGCGCCTTGATCGCCTTGGCCAGCCGTTCGGCGGCGGCCTCCATATCGGTCAGCGTCGAGGGATCAGGAAGAAGATCACGGATGGTCGGATCGAGGAAACGCTCGACCGTTTCCGCCGCGACGTTGCGTCCAGCGAGCACGCGCGCGACGATTTCCGGCACGCCGTGACCCTGCGCGATGGCGAGCGCGGCCATTTCCTGGCGTTGCGTCAGCCGATGCGCCCATGCAACGCCGCTGACGGAGCGCCGCACATCGAGGAAGAAGCGTTTCTCGGGGATCATTGGAAGAATACCGGGCGCTCAAACCCGGTCCAAATCCTGGTGGCGCGCCTTGATCTTGCGAACGGTTCGCGACGAGGAACGCAGCACGATCGTGTCCGTGGCGATATCATGGCGGCCGAACCGGACGCCGGAGAGCAGGTTGCCGTCGGTAATGCCGGTCGCGGCGAAAAGCACCTCGCCCTTCACCAACTCGAAAACGCTATAAACCTTGCTGAAGTCGGTGATCCCCATCTTCTCGGCTTGCGCTCTTTTTTCCGCCGTGTCGAGGATCAACCGCCCCTGCATCTGGCCGCCAATGCAGCGCAATGCCGCCGCCGCCAGCACACCTTCCGCGGCGCCACCCGAGCCGAGATAGATGTCCACGCCGGTCTCGTCCGGATCGGTCGTATGAATGATGCCAGCAACATCGCCATCGCCGATCAGCCGGATCGCCGCACCGGTCTTGCGCACCGCATCGATCAGCTTGGCATGACGTGGACGGTCGAGAATGCAGGCGGTGATCTCCGCCACCGGCACGCCCTTGGCCTTCGCGAGGTTCTCTATGTTGTCGCGCGGCGAGGCATCGATATCGACAAGGCCCTCGGGATAGCCAGGACCGATGGCGATCTTCTGCATGTAGGTGCGTGGTGCCACCAGCAGGCTGCCCTTGTCGGCGACAGCGATGACCGATAGCGCGTTCGGCAGGTTCTTGGCGCAATCAGTGGCGCATTCCAGCGGATCGAGCGCGATGTCGGCTTCCGGCCCGCTGCCATTGCCGAGCGTCTCGCCGGCGTAGAGTGTCGGCGCGGAACCCTGTTCGCCGAAACCGATGACCACGGTTCCCCTGATCGGCAGCTTGTCGAGTTCGGCGCGCATGGCCAAGGCGGCGGCCTCATCGGCGGCCCTCTCGTCGCCCCGTCCGCGCAGCCGCGCCGCCGCAATCGCCGTGCGCTCGGATACGCGCACCACTTCCATGGTCAGGATGCGATCAAGGCTGGCGGATAGGCCCTTGGCCATTGGATTTCATGCTCCCGCGACCGCGCAGCAATCGGCGCGATCAAAAACCGTTGTGGCAAAGCTGAAGGTGCGGGGCAAGGGATGCAGTGGGCAAGGCTCCGGGCTAAGTTCTACTTGTCCCCAGATGCCCCCCGGTTGTGTCGAGATTCCGGTCAGGCCGAGCCGAAAATGGTGGCCTTCGCGAACCCGAGCGGAGTGCACTTTTGGTACATGAGCACCGGAAGCGCAGAAAGCCACCATTTGCAGGCCGGCCTGGCGTGAATATCGGCACAAGCTAGTCCGCCCGCTCAATCCGGATCACCTGTGGCTTGTCGGTCAGGTGGCCGTCCTTGGTGATGCCGTCCACGGCCTTGCGCACCGCCGCTTCCGTCGTTTCATGCGTGACGAGAATGACCGTCTTGCGCTCGTCGCCATTGTTCTCGGCGGCGCGCTGCACAATCGACTCAAGCGAAATCTTGTTGTCGGCCATGCGCTTGGCGACGGCGGCGAACACACCAACGCGATCATGCACCGTCAGGCGGATGAAGTAGCCGCCCTCATGCGAACGCATCTTGGCGCGTTTGTAGGGCTTGAGCTCCCGCACTGGGCGTCCGAACACCGGGCCATGCTGGAAGCCTGGGCGGCTCTTGGCGATATCGGCGATGTCGCCGACCACCGCCGAGGCGGTCGCATTGCCGCCGGCGCCGGGACCGGAGAGCAGCAACTCGCCCAGGATATCGGTCTCGATCGCCACTGCATTGGTGACGCCGTGCACCTGCGCGATCACCGAAGCGGTCGGCACCATGGTCGGATGCACGCGCTGCTCGATGCCGCTCTCCGTGCGTTGGGCGACGCCCAGCAGCTTGATGCGGTAGCCGAGCTCGGCGGCGGCCCGGATATCGGCCTGGGTGATGTTCGATATGCCCTCGAGATAAATGTTGTCCGCCGCAATCTTCGTGCCGAACGCCAGGCTGGTCAGGATCGAAAGCTTGTGTGCTGTATCGTTGCCCTCGATGTCGAAGGTCGGGTCGGCCTCGGCATAGCCAAGCCGCTGCGCATCCTTGAGACAAGCATCGAACGAGATGCCCTCAGCCTCCATGCGGGTGAGGATGTAGTTGCAGGTGCCGTTGAGAATGCCGAAGACGCGCGAGACGGTGTTGCCGGCAAGCGCCTCGCGCATCGTCTTGATAACCGGAATGCCGCCAGCGACCGCCGCCTCGTAGTTGAGCAACACACCCTTCTTTTCAGCAATTTCCGCCAAGGCCACGCCATGCTTGGCGAGCAGCGCCTTGTTGGCGGTCACAACGTGCCGCCCGGACTCAAGCGCGGCCCTGACGCAAGCCAGCGCCATGCCGTCAGCCCCGCCGATCAATTCAACGAAGACGTCGATATTGTTCGACTTGGCGAGGTCGACCGGATTGTCGAGCCAGAGCACATCGTCAAGGTCGACACCACGATCCTTGCCGCGGTCGCGCGCCGACACCGCCGACACAACGACATCACGGCCACACTGCCGAGTAAGCTCGGCGGACTTTCCGGTGACCACGCGCGCCACCGACGCACCAACCGTGCCGAGACCGGCAATTCCAACGCGCAATGCTTCAGCCATGTCCGGCGAGCCTCTCGATTCTATCAATTTGGCTGCAGGCTTACCGATGAGCGGCGAGCGGCACAACATTGTTGGGCTGCTTGGATGCCGTTGACAGGAAGCGCTTGATGTTGCGCGCCGCCTGTCTAATGCGGTGCTCGTTCTCGACCAGTGCGATACGCACATGGTCGTCTCCGTGCTCGCCAAAGCCGATGCCCGGCGCGACCGCTACATCGGCGTGTTCGATCAGCAGTTTGGAGTATTCCAGCGAGCCCAGATGACGGAACGGCTCGGGGATCGGCGCCCAGGCGAACATAGAAGCCGCTGGAGCAGGTATGGCCCAGCCTGCGCGTGCGAAAGTGTCCACCATCACATCGCGGCGCTTGCGATAAACGTCCCGAACCTCGGCTATATCCGCACCGTCGCCATTGAGGGCCGTAGTCGCCGCCACCTGGATCGGCGTGAATGCGCCATAGTCCAGATAAGACTTCACGCGGGTCAACGCCGCAATCAGACGCTCATTGCCGACCGCAAAGCCCATGCGCCAGCCTGGCATGGAAAAGGTTTTCGACATCGAAGTGAACTCGACCGTGACGTCGATCGCGCCCGGTACCTGAAGAACCGAGGGCGGTGGATTGCCGTCGAAATAGATCTCCGAATAAGCGAGATCTGAAAGGATGATGATGTCGTTCTTCTTCGCGAAGGAGACGACGTCCTTGTAGAAATCAAGGCTCGCGACCAGTGCCGTCGGATTCGATGGGTAGTTCAGGATCAGCGCCAGCGGCTTCGGAATCGAATGGCGGATACCCCGCTCCAGCGCAGGAATGAAGCCGTCATCCGGTTCGACCTGCAGCGAGCGGATGACACCGCCCGACATGATGAAGCCGAAGGCATGGATAGGATAGGTCGGGTTCGGGCACAGAACCACATCGCCAGGCGCGGTGATGGCCTGCGCCATGTTTGCGAAGCCTTCCTTTGAGCCGAGCGTGGCGACGACCTGGGTTTCGGGGTCGAGCTTCACGCCGAAGCGGCGGGCGTAGTAGTTGGCCTGGGCACGGCGTAGGCCGGGAATGCCACGCGACGACGAATAGCGATGGGTGCGCGGGTCGCGCACGACCTCGCACAGCTTGTCGACAATCGCCTTCGGGGTCGGAAGATCGGGATTGCCCATGCCGAGATCGACGATATCGGCACCTTTCGACCGGGCGCTGGCCTTCAGCCGGTTGACCTGCTCGAAGACATAGGGCGGAAGTCGGCGAACCTTGTGAAATTCTTCCATGATCGTTCCAACAGGCAGGATTTGGGGCGTTGCGCGCCTATATACGCAAAGCCGGATGAGGTCGAGCTTATTGCTGGCCTTCGATTTGCTTCAACGTGTCGGGGCCGTGAGTTTCGGCAAGGTTTTTCAAGAGAACGGGATCGCCCGTCGTGCCGGCGCCCTTCCCGGCTGCTGCCTGCCGCGAGCGAGCGGATTGCACCCGGTTCTTCAGGTTGGCCGCCTCTTCTTCTGTCATCGGCGCCGCCGCCACTTGCGGCGGCACGTTCAGGTTCGGATAGGTGCCCGTGTTGATCGCGCCGGCCGCTCCAGCGGCGGACATCGGGTCTGGCTGGCTCGACATGCAGCCGCTGATAGCCATCACGCCGGCGACGGCGGCGGCAAGCAGGCAATAGCGCGGCGAAACGACCAACGCGAAAAATTTGCGATCGATTGTCATGTTCATGCCCTGAAGGCTCCGCTACACCGGCGCTGACTCGTATTGGACCCTTTCGAACGTGTCATGATACTATGTCAACAAAAAGCCTCGGGAGGATTGAGACAGAATGACCAAATCCGCCGATTCGGACAAGAAAAACGCCGATTCGAGCTCTGTTGAACAGTACCTCGTGAAGGATCCGGAGCGTTTTGCGCTCAATCTTGCGCGTATGATCGAACAGGCCGGCAAAGCTGCGGCCGCGTGGGCGGAGCCGCGCGAGAAGGGCGAAGTGCGCGACAGCGTCGCCGAGCCCGTCACCGACATGGTCAAGACCTTCTCGAAACTCACCGAATACTGGCTATCCGATCCCCAGCGCGCCCTGGAAGCGCAGACGAAGCTGTTCGCCGGTTACATGAATGTCTGGGCAAACGCGGTGCAGCGCGCCAGTGGCGAGCAGACGGAAGACGCCGTGCAACCCGAGAAGGGCGACAAGCGCTTTCAGGACCCGGAATGGGGCCGCAATGCCTTCTTCGATTTCCTCAAGCAGGCCTATCTGGTGACTTCGCGCTGGGCGGGCGAACTTGCCGAGCAAGCCGAAGGGCTGGACGACCACACGCGCCACAAGGCGAGCTTTTACGTGAAGCAGGTGGCCAACGCGATTTCGCCGTCGAACTTCATCCTGACCAACCCCGAACTTTTCCGCGAGACCGTTGCGAGCAGCGGCGAAAACCTCGTCAAGGGTATGAAGATGCTGGCGGAGGATATCGCCGCGGGTGGCGGCGACCTCAGGCTGCGGCAGGCTGATTACAGGCCGTTCGAGATCGGCAAGAATGTTGCGGTAACACCCGGCAAGGTGGTCGGACGCAGCGACGTCGCCGAGATCCTGCAATACGAGCCAACGACGGACACGGTCCTGAAGCGGCCATTGCTGATCTGCCCGCCCTGGATCAACAAATTCTATATTCTCGACCTCAACCCGCAGAAATCCTTCATCCGCTGGGCGATCGAGCAGGGCCACACGGTCTTCGTCATTTCCTGGATCAATCCTGACGAGCGCCACGGCATGAAGGGATGGGAGGCCTATATCCGCGAAGGGCTGCAATATGCGCTCGACACGGTTCAGGCGACGACCGGCGAGAAGCAGGTCAACGCCATCGGCTATTGCGTCGGCGGGACGCTCCTGGCGGCGGCTCTCGCGCTGTTGGAGCAGGAGGGTGACGACCGCATCGCGTCGGTCACCTTCTTCACAACCCAGGTTGACTTCACCCATGCCGGCGACCTCAAGGTCTTCGTCGACGAGGACCAGATCACCGCGGTCGAAAAGGCGATGGGCGAGAAGGGCTATCTCGACGGCACCAAGATGGCGACCGCCTTCAATATGCTGCGGTCCGGTGACCTCATCTGGCCTTATGTCGTGAACAACTATATGCGGGGCAAGGATCCCCTACCCTTCGACCTGCTTTACTGGAACGCGGATTCGACGCGCATGGCGGCGGCGAACCATTCCTTCTACCTGCGCAATTGCTATCTCGAGAACAACCTGGCGAAGGGCCAAATGGAGATAGCCGGGCACCATTTGTCGCTTGGCGATATAACCATCCCTGTCTACAACCTCTCCGCGAAGGAAGACCATATCGCGCCGGCGCGCTCGGTGTTCCTCGGCTGCAAATACTTCGGCGGGCCTGTCGAATTCGTGATGGCCGGCTCAGGCCACATTGCCGGTGTCGTCAACCCGCCCGCGCAAAACAAATACCAGTACTGGACCGGTGGACCGGCCATTGGAGATTTCGATGGCTGGTTCGCGAAAGCCATCGAGACGCCTGGCTCTTGGTGGCCGCATTGGCAGAAGTGGATCGAGCAGCGGGACGCCAAGACTGTCCCCGCGCGCAAGCCGGGCGAGCATGGCAAGGTGCTGGGCGATGCGCCAGGGACTTATGTGAGGGTGCGGGTTTAAACCCGCCTTATCAGCAGACTTGCACCGAAACGGCGCGTTCCGCGGCAAGCCATCCGGCGACCTTCCAGATCACCGGCACGGCCAGCATCGAGGCATAGGCGTCAATCGCATAGTGCCAACCCAAATGCACCGACCCCACGAAGATGATCATCGCGAAAATCGCGGCAAGGATAGTCAGGCGCCGGCTGATGTGCCGCGCTGCAAGCACCAAGAGGACACACATCGCGTTGTGGACGGACGGCATGGCGGAAATGCCGGAGATCGTGGTGCTTGCACCCTTCGCGAAAGTGTCCCAGAGCACTTCGCGAACCGCCATGGTTTTGAGTCCGAACTCGGCATCCACACCAATAAGCGCATCAACCAGAGGCGTGAAGGAAGAAATCCCTCCAACAAGGCGGTCGTAGAAAATCGGACCACCGGATGCGCACAAAGTCGCGATCACGATCCCCAGCCCCGCCCAGACCAGCGCGTAGGAGATCAGGAACCGATGCCGAAGCGGTGACGGCGGCGAAACGATCGCGGCGCCAAGCGGCAAGAACACCGCAAAAAACCATAGGTAGTAAAGGTTATCTATGACCCAGGTGGCGGGTCCGTAGCCAAAAGCCATTTCCGTAATTCGCCAGGGGTCGATGCCAAAATGAACTGACCTGTCCAAATGGGCGAAAAACGGATCCAGCTTGTAGTCACGAAAGCCGCCAATGCTGGACTTGAAGTGCGCGAAGCTGTTCATCAGCAGCGCCGCACCAAGTGCGGCTGAGACCGAGAGCTTTGCGTTGTTTCGATTTAGCGCGGTCTCACGAAGGAACTTAACACCGGCGGACACTGAGCCTAGTTCAGCGCTTTTGGCTAGAACGGAGAGGCTCATCCATAAAAATATCCCCGAGGCGATCGTCCCAATACTGAATAGTATCGTGCTGCGCAGCAATGCAGCAGAATTTTCAATGAGATAGAGACGTGCCAGGACGACAATCCCAACCACTGCAAGAAAATACCCCTGCATGCGCATATTGAGGGATAGCCAACGCTGCAGCCCTGCAAACCTGGAAGCGATTGGATCGGAGCTTGCCGGATAGAGGCTATGCATTTGAGGGCGAGTTTGCTCGGGAGGTGATCCGCCCTGCCCACCACCAGGAGAAACCCGCTACGAGCGCTCCAGCAAGTCCATCAATCATGTGATGCCCGCCATCCACCGGCGTTGAAAGCAGCACGCATAAATTCAAAACCGCCACCGGCACAAACAACCAACGCATTTTCCAGAATGCGAGGACGACAAGCATCGACAATGTGCAGTGGTAGGACGGGAATGCAATGAGGCCCTTTGCACCCTGAAGTGAAATCAAGCTCAGCACACCACTTCGCAGATCAAAGAACGTCTGCTTGTAGGCCAAATCCACAAAGGGTGAGTTTGCATGCAGAAAGCTCTCGGGTGGTCTGATGGTGGCGAGGGCGCCGGCCGCCGGGAACAAGCCTGAGATGGCGATACAAACCAACGCGCCAATCATGACGGCAGAAACAAATCTGGCTGCCCCGGTGGGATCCTTCGCAAAACTCAGCATTATGACGGTCAGCGCCACCTGCGATAGTGTCGTCATGTATACGAGACTGGACAGCGTACCGAGCAGCGGCCTCTCGTTGACGAAAGCGACGTAGTTTGTCCAGTCAAAGCCTAGAACCGAATCTGCATATATTAGGCTTTGATCTATGAGAGGGAGATTCAGGGAGGTAACAAGATAGCTGAGAACCGAGGCGACCGCTGTAAACGAAAGCAGCGCCGCGGTCTGGTAGCACCCTGTTGCGAGATGTGGATTCGGCCTCTTTACTGTGTATACATAAGATATGCCCAGCATAAGCGCGCAAACGAGCACAGCAGTCAATACGCTCGCTGTATCGAATGTAAAACTGCCCGCATAAATCCAGATAGCGTCCAATACTCCAATGGCGAAAATGAGCAACAGCTTGCTGTTTGTTCGCAGCAACTGCGTGACAGCGAAGGCCGCTTTGTCGGAAACTGGTGAAAAATCTACCTGCGCCATCTGCATCCTCATTTTGTGCGGAAGCATAGGAAACAGGCGTTAAAAGTCGGATAAGGGGCATCGAAAAGTTACGCAGGAGTCGGCCTAATAGATGTCCCGAATAATAGGTGGCAGGAAATGCGTGAATCCGTATAGGCCACGCTACCCTCTATGAATGACTTGGCTTTTGCTGCTTCAAGAATGTGAAATGAGTCAGCTTGGTACAAACATCCCTAAAATTAGAATAAATTCGCTTGTGAGGATCCCAAGAATAATTCTTTTCCTTCCGAAGAGATATGCACCAAATCCTCCCGCCACAGCACCGATCCTCAACAGCAGCGCGGTCTGCGCCAATGTTCCGGTTGGAAACACGATCAGATTGCCGATCACTGCTGCAACCAGCGCCGTTGCGATAGCGCGCACGAGAACGATCGCATCGGATGTTTCGGAAATGCGCCCGCCGAAGTACACGCCGAGGAAGCGCCATATGTCCGTCGCCAGCCAGCCGGCGATCAGGATGAAGAGAAAATGCCACCACCAGGCGTCATAGGCATGAAAGGTCATGCTCGCACCACTGACCGGCCGCCAAAGCGTTTGTGAATCAGGTAGGCGATCAAGCCGCCAACAAGACCGGCCAACAGCAGGTCGAAGCCTGGAAACAGCATATGAAACACCGGGCCGAGGACAAGCCCGAGCAGCATCGCTACATGCGCTGCCCGTTCTCGCGCCGAGTTCCATACCGACGTCAGGAAATAGATCGGCGTCAGCAGGAGCAATGCGGCCGTCATCCAATCTGGGAGATTGTCGATCATGATGTAGACAATCGCGACCAGTGCCATGTTACTAAGCGTTAGCGTCGAGCCCAGTCCAGCATAGTAGGCGGTGCGCATCGGACGCGGGATGCCGCGAACCTGTCCATGGCAAGAACCCAGGAAGTCACCGCAACGAAATGCGAGAGGGCGTAAAGCACCCATTTGCGGGTCTTCTCGGCACTCAATTCCGGCATGAGCGCGACCACCATCGGCATCAGACGCATGGAAGAAATCGCCACGGCGAAAGCCGCCGCAGGCAAGGACGCACCAGACAGGATCGCGCCAATCAGCACCACCTTTGCAGGCAACGCCCAAACGACACCCGTCATGAAAACCGCTTCGACCAGCGTGAAACCCAACTCCTTAGCAAGGCTGGCGAAGCCGATGAAGGCACTCGCCAGGATCATGCCCGGCACTGAATAGGCGGCACGCACGCCACGGAAGTACCAACGGCGCGTGGAGTTGATCGCCGGACCCTCGGCTGATTCCTCAAACGACATGGCTACACGCGTAGCACGAGGCCCTGCCGCTGCAAAAAGGTCTCCGATCCCAGGGATTTTCCACGCAGAGCATAGTGCGCAGAGCAATTGCAAAACGCTCGCTTAGCACTATCGCAACCTTTCTACGCTACGGATGGCCGAGCGAGGTCGCCTATGAAGAACGTCACTTTCGAAGCTGCTTTTCCAAACAAAATATATGATTTCATTTCTTCCCTGGCGGTCGAAGTGACGATCTCCTTCAAGCGGCATATATTCGTATACGCAATACCTGTCTTATCTTTCGCTGTCGCAATTGTGGTTGGAGAGAAAACCGGAAATCACACGGATTTTGGAGCTCTAAGTAACTTCGGACGCTACATTCTTTTGGCTATAGTAGGCGGTTGCTTGCTCTTCTCGAGTTATAAGCTCGCGTGGCTCGCAGTGGTTGAACGCAACCCTTCGCCGACGCGAGCCTTCCTCAATTCGCTCAAGTGGCTCCTTTCCGGCTTCCTCCTTCAACCGCAGAGGCTGGCAAACACTTTGCACGGCCTCTGCGCCTTCACGATCGTTGCCACGGCTTTCTCGGTGCTGAAGGGTGCCATCGCAATTCTTCATCCGTTCTCCTGGGACGTTGTTCTGTCGAACATCGATCGATCCCTGCACTTCGGCCGACTTCCGCATGAATGGCTGGGATGGCCGACGAGTTCACCGACCGCGATTTTCGCCGTCAACATCGCCTATAATCTTTGGTTCATTGCGCTGCTTGGCAGCATGCTAATCGCGGCATGTACTGAGAAAGACAGTGTTTTGCGGCATCGCTACTTCATCAGCTCGTTTGCGGTCTGGTTCTTCGCGGGATTTCTTCTCGCAACCGGATTTTCGTCCGCAGGTCCCTGCTACTATGCACGGCTGGGGCTTGGCGAAATTTACCAGCCTCTGATGGACAAGCTAGCAAATGCAAACGACATCTATCCGATCTGGGCCTTATCGACACAGGACAAACTGTGGGACGGTTATATCGGCGTAACGGATGGCAGCATGGGCATTTCCGCTTTCCCCTCGATGCACGTCGCCATCGCTGTCCTCATGGCGCTATACGGCTACAGTCGCTCGCCTGCCGTTGGTATTGTGATGTGGATGTTCGCGGGCACCATTCTTGTCGGCTCGGTTGCTCTCGGTTGGCACTACGCGGTCGACGGCTATGGCGGCGCGCTCTTGTCGATCTTGATCTGGAAAGCGACAGGCTGGTTTTGTGCTCGTTTTCCGAGCGCTCAATTGGCGCAAGAATCGGAATACAACCGCGCGGCCGCTCAATAGCGGTAACGGCCTCCAACGAAAAACGGCCCGCTCTTGGCGGGCCGTTTTTCTGCAGGTCAGAGGCGGACGTCAGCCCTTGCGCGGCAGTTGCGGCACCAGGCTGCGCTTGCCACCGTCCTTGGCCGGCGGCAGGAGTTTCGGCTTCGCGCCCGTCAATTTCTTAGTTGCGGGCTTCTTTGCCTTCGCCTTGCGGACAACCGACTTTTCTGGCTCTTCCTTCTTCGGCTTGACCGGCACCTCATCGGTGATCGAATCCAGCTTCAGACCCTTCTCGCCACCTTCCTTCTCCTCGACGGTGACGCGCACAGTGCCACCCTTCCGGAGCTTGCCGAAGAGCACTTCCTCGGCCAGCGGCTTCTTGATGTGCTCCTGAATGACACGGGCAAGCGGACGGGCGCCCATACGCTCGTCATAGCCTTTGTCCGCGAGCCAGGCGATCGCGTCCTGCGACAGGTCGAAGGTAACGCCACGCTCGGAAAGCTGAGCCTCGAGCTGCATGACGAACTTCTGCACGACCTGATGGATCACCGGCACCGGCAACGAGCCGAACGGGATGATCGCATCGAGACGGTTGCGGAACTCCGGCGTGAACAGCCGGTTGATCGCCTCGACGTCGTCGCCTTCGCGCTTAGTAGAGCCGAAGCCGATCGCCGCGCGCTGCGCGTCCGACGCGCCCGCATTCGTGGTCATGATCAGGATGACGTTCCGGAAATCGATCTGCTTGCCGTTGTGGTCTGTCAGCTTGCCGTGGTCCATGACCTGCAACAGGATGTTGAATAGGTCGGGATGCGCCTTCTCGACCTCGTCCAGCAGCAGCACGCAGTGCGGATGCTGGTCGACGCCGTCGGTCAGCAGTCCGCCCTGGTCGAAGCCGACATAGCCGGGAGGCGCGCCGATCAGCCGGGAAACCGTGTGGCGCTCCATGTATTCCGACATGTCGAAGCGGAGCAGCTCGACCCCGAGCGAAGCCGCGAGCTGTTTTGCCACTTCCGTCTTGCCGACGCCGGTAGGCCCTGAGAACAGGTAGGAACCGATCGGCTTCTCAGGTTC
Organism: uncultured Alphaproteobacteria bacterium; assembly: GCA_963839725.1. Lineage (GTDB taxonomy): Bacteria > Pseudomonadota > Alphaproteobacteria > Rhizobiales > Rhizobiaceae > Kumtagia. Next base: position 107,656 of record CAWIWT010000031.1, read on the forward strand.
GCGCAGGCCGGCACGCGCCAGCTTGATCGCCGAGGCCAGCGCCGAAATGGCGGTATCCTGGCCATAGACGACGCGCCGCAATTCGGCGTCGAGATTGGCGAGCACCTGCTCGTCGTCTGCCGACACGGTCTTCGGCGGGATCCGCGCCATGGTGGCAACCGTTTCCTCAATCTCCTTGACGGAAATCATCTTCTTGCGCTTGGCTTCCGGCAGCAGCATTTGCGACGCGCCGGTTTCGTCGATTACGTCGATCGCCTTGTCCGGTAGCTTGCGGTCGTTGATGTAACGCGCCGAAAGCTCCACCGCCGCCTTGATGGCGTCGTTGGTGAACTTCACCTGGTGGAAGTCTTCATAGTAGGGCTTGAGGCCCTTCATGATTTCGATCGTGTCCTCGATGGTCGGCTCCTTCACATCGATCTTCTGGAAGCGCCGGACGAGGGCCCGGTCCTTCTCGAAGAACTGGCGGAATTCCTTGTAGGTGGTCGAGCCGATGCAACGGATGGCACCGGACGAGAGCGCCGGCTTGAGCAGGTTGGACGCGTCCATCGCGCCGCCGGAAGTGGCACCAGCGCCGATCACCGTATGGATCTCATCGATGAACAGGATGGCGCCCGGAAACTCCTCGAGTTCCTTGACGACCTGCTTCAACCGCTCCTCGAAGTCGCCGCGATAGCGCGTTCCGGCGAGAAGCGTGCCCATGTCGAGCGCGAAGATGGTGGCGCTGGAGAGCACCTTCGGTACGTCGCCCTCGACAATGCGCTTGGCCAGACCCTCGGCGATCGCCGTCTTGCCGACGCCCGGATCACCCACATAGAGCGGGTTGTTCTTCGACCGCCGGCACAGGATCTGGATGGTGCGGTTGATTTCGAGATCGCGGCCGATCAGCGGATCGATCTTGCCCGAACGCGCCTTCTTGTTGAGATCGACGCAATAGGCCGTCAACGCGTCCTGCTGCTTCTTCTTGGAGCTGCCGCCCTCCTCCTGGTCACCACCGCTCCCACCGCCGGGTGTGCCGTTCTGATCCTCATCAGCGCCGCGCGGGGTGCGCGACTCGCCAGCGCCGGGACGCTTGGCGATGCCGTGCGAAATATAGTTGACCGCATCGTAGCGGGTCATTTGCTGTTCCTGCAGGAAGTATGCCGCATGGCTTTCCCGCTCGGCGAAGATAGCGACCAGCACGTTGGCGCCGGACACTTCATCTCGACCCGACGACTGGACATAAATCACCGCGCGCTGGATGACGCGCTGAAAGCCGGCTGTAGGCTTGGAATCCTCGTCGTAGCCGGTAACCAGATTGTCGAGTTCGGTATCGATGTAATTGAGCACCGTGCGACGCAGTTCGTCGAGATCGACATTGCAGGCGCGCATTACAGCGCCGGCTTCGGCGTCGTCGATCAAGGCCAGAAGCAGATGCTCCAGCGTTGCATATTCATGGTGACGCTCATTGGCAAAAGTGAGCGCCTGGTGAAGAGCCTTTTCAAGCCCTGGTGAGAAAGCCGGCATCTGACCTCACTTCTTTTCCATCACGCATTGCAGCGGATGCTGATTCTGACGGGCGAAATCCATGACCTGAGACACTTTGGTCTCAGCAACCTCAAATGTATAGACCCCACATTCCCCGACACCGTGATGGTGAACATGAAGCATGATGCGCGTGGCGGACTCGCGATCCTTCTGGAAGAAACGTTCCAGAATATGGATTACGAACTCCATCGGCGTGTAGTCGTCGTTGAGGATTAGGACACGATAAAGGCTGGGTTTCTTTGTCTTCGGTTTGGTGCGTGTGATTACTGCGGTTCCTCGCCCGGGGCCTTGCCCATTCGAGTCACCGCTCTGCATTATTGGCACTTGCCGCGCCGTGGCTTCCCCGCCTTGTCTCACAGTTCCTTTCCTTTCGCGGGGCATTTTGCCCGCTCGTCACATGTAGGTCGTCGAAGCGCAATTTTAAGCCCTTCTGTTGGGGAGACAATATGGCGATAGCGCAAGCTTGCCAGGTAACTCGGGATTGATCGACGGAGGGTGAATAAAACAAAAACCCGGCCGCTTTCGGCGGCCGGGTTTTTTGGAGAACCGGAAAATTCGCTGATGTGTCCGAGCCTGCTCGTCACTTTGCCTTGGCAACAAGCGATTCGAAGGGCTTGTAGGCTTCCTTCGCCATGTCGGCGTAAAGGTTGCCCAGCTTGCTCAACTCCGACACGAAGTCCTCATAGGCCTTCTTCGCGTAGTTGGTCTGAATTTCGATAGCGGTCTCGAGCGACTTCGCCGAGAACAGCTTCTCGAAGGCCGCAGCACCGGATTCATAGGATTTCTTGGTGTAATCGCTCGTCTCGGTGATAATCGCCTGCGCGGACTTGGAGAGCGAAGTGAAGCTCCTCATGCCATTGTCGACGAATTCCTTGCCGAACACGCCGGCGTCTTCAAAAATCGTGGTCATTCAAGCAGTCCTCAAAAGCGGGTTCCGCGGCGTCATTTGCGCTGCACAAGAGATATTGTGCGTCGCACAAAAAGTCAATCACACCTTGAGTTGCAAGGGCTTTCGCGTGGCGCTTGTGTAAAGCTAGCCTAAAGCTCGAGCAAAAATCTGAACGTTCTGGTTACCATAAACGGATTGGTCAATCGGCTTGCTCGCTGTGTCAGGCGGCTTGCTGTTGACAGCGTTCAATCTAGTCGGCAGCGGGATATCGGCAGGCAATAAGGTCTTTGCCCTATCGGTCAGTCACTCAATCCGACCGCTGGCCATCAGTAGGTCTCTTTGCATTGATTTCATTGATCTGCGCTGAAATCGCGGAACACCCGTCAACGCCGAAAAAGGGCTGGCTACATTCAAAATCAAATTATCTTCTGACGGCCTTCGTTTACATTTGTGGAATGGGGCTACTCAGCCTCCTCGTGGGTGCGTGGCTGCTAATTCGGGCGGCGGTATTGATCACGGTCTAACGTATCTCGTCCGACAGTGGTGCAACCGGTGCGTGTGCGTGATATGATCCTCGGTTGCAATTGTGCAATCGAAAGGGTCATTCATGAAGCGTGCAAAACTGATTGGCGTTCGCGCCATGCTGGAAGGGGTCACAATAACGAAGGTCGATATGTCGCCGTCAGGTGTGAATATCGCCTGGGGCTGAGCCCATGCTCGTTTGTGAAATCCATACCGGTCATATCTTCGATCATTTAGGTCGATATATCGACAACGATGTTGAACTGCAGGACGCATAATCAACAACGCATACTTCCAACTTGAGGCCTCGCTTTGCGGGGCCTTTATTTTGCCAACGCCTGACGGTCATTTGGGTGACACATTGTGTCGTTATGAAATATACCCGTGCGGCATCTGGTTGCCCGCACTCGCCCCGTCGCGCTGCATCCCAAGCCCCCGCCCACAGCGCGACGGTCGGCCTTTCCGGCAAGCGGAACATTTTTCCGACTTTGTAGTTTGGTGCGCGGTGTGGTTCTCATCCCGCACCAACCCGTCGCGCTGGGTGCACGCAAACACATGTCAATTTACTCAAGTTGACGACAGCGCGGCGGGCCAACTCCGAGGGAACAATTTCATCCGGATCATCGTTAGATGGCCCGTGCGGCGTTCTACGGCGTCCGCACAACCCCGTTGCACTTATCCACTGGTTTACTAATTTGGTGGAAACCAGATGTTTTTATATGGCGCAGCAAATTTGGTTGGTTAAACTAAATGCGCGGAGGGGACTTAATCCGCCGTCTCGTCGCGTTGACACCTCTATCCCCCGCAGCGCGACGGGACGACTTGTTTCATCGCAAACTGGATCACACGCACCAATCTAGTTGGTACTTCAATGAGTTAGCGGTCAGCGTCATGACCCTTGTCATCCCACTTAACTAGTCATTCGCGAGGGCACCGCGAGGACGCGTCTGCTTTCTTCTACAGTCTCAAATCAGACGTGGCGCAGCGAGAATTTGCAATCGCAATAATGTCCGACAGGCTTTCATCCACCAATGAGGAAAGAGATTTGCTCAGGCGGATAAAGGCCGAGGTCAATGAGCTTGAGACTTGGCGGCATCAGAAATGGATTCATTCACACCCCGTGGGGTACTGATTGGCGATGTACATTGTTTCGGAATGCACCGGGAGGCTTGGGCGCTGCCGGATTCTCGGCGCGTTCGTTTCCCACGCTAATCCCCCGTAGACTAATGGACGCGCCGCTTGGACGCGCCGCTCCTTTTGTGAGACGCCGCACCGTCTTCCCACGGCGTTCAAACCAGCGTAGGTATCCATTCCTGTTTGGGGCGATTTTTCGGAGACCGGAGAACCGCTATGTAAGGATATCGCAAAGCCGGTTATTCTGGTGCATGAATTCATTCACGCGGCGGGTGTGGGCGACGGTAGCCCGAGCGATCCCGAACACACGCTCGAAGATGTCTTCTGTTCGCATCTGACCGTGGTGGAGGGAAGCAATGCGGCAGGAGATGTCGCAAGGACCCAGGGCAAGGGCACCAAGGAAATGCCCCCTTTCGAGATCAACGACAAGACCGTCCGCAACCTCAAGACTGCCTGGCCGTCTTAACCTTCGGGCGCCAGTGAAATGTCATTTGCTTTGTCAGCGCGCCACTCAAATGGAGAATGACCATGGGCAAATACCTGATTGTCGTGAGGAAATTTCAAAAGCACGTACCAAAGGCTCTGCAGAAATTTGTGAGAGGAGCGATTGAAGCGAAATTCAAAGAGTTTGATCTGGTTTTTGATTTCGATGGCAAGAAAGCACCCCGCGACCTTGTGGCAACATTTTCCGATGGCATTCCACTTATGCCAATATTCGGCGAAAGTTCGCGCATGGGATGTTGATGGCGAGGAAGATGCGGGTGATGCGACGATCTACGTTGGCACGATGATGGCCTATCGTCTCGAAGTGAGCGAGGGAACTTGCGAGAAGGCATTTCCGGAAAAAGAAGAATCCCTGGGCTCGCTTATCGCCAATACGGCCATTCATGAAATCGCGCATATGCTGGGTTTGAACAAGGGCGGATTCGATGACGGCGGGCACGCGTCGGATCCTGATAACATGATGCATTCTCCCAAGCCCAGCTCAATGAAAGTCTTTCCCTCTTTTACCTACACGGTGCAGCGCGGCGACTCTTTGCCCACCATCATTGAAAGATTTAAGAATGGCAGTCTGGACAAGTGCGCCAGGGGGCCATCAACACTGAAGCTGGAACTGGTGCGGGACTTCGAGCCAAACAAGGCGCCTGGCTTTATCCGCGACCCCGCAAAGGGCAAGGGGATCGATGTGATCCACCCTGGCGAAAAAGTTGCGCTTCCAACCCACACATTGCAGCCCAAGGAGTATCGCACCAGGAATTTTTCATGGCTGCTCGGCGACAAGAGTTTCACCAAGGAGCAGAAAGACAGGATGAAACAATTCATTGCGTCTCGGCTTAGGGCAGGACTGGGCTGAGGCGGCGATCTTCCCGGCGGCCACCGCATTGGGTGTTATGACGCAGGCGCGTGCCATGTGTGAGCGCCAAAACCTTCAAGTGAGTTGCGGCGCTTGCGGCAATGAAGCGAAGCTGCCGGTCCCTGAGCTGTACGCAGGTCAGCACACCGGTGTAAAATGCGCCCTTATATCTCTCATAACCGTCCGGATCGATGACGTTGATATTCGCGACGATGTATATCTTGGGCATGGATAAATTCCTCGCTTCGTTACATAGGCCAATTCGGCGGCGGCAGGTAATCCTTATAGCCCAGTACGTCGATCACGTGCCTGCGGGAAATCGCGCACGGTAGGCCAAGGAAGGTTACAGGCGCGTTCATCAGAGGGCGGGGGGCGCATTCCCTGATACGGCAGTCGAAAGTGAATACGACCGAGACCGATAATGTCTCTTCCACAGCTTTTTCAATGATGAAGAATACAAGCTAAATACAAGTAATCGCAAATTCTTCCATCTTCGCGTCTGCGGCAACATCTTAGAATTGTTAACAAATTTTAAGCGTTTAACGTAAACGGATTGGTAACGCAGCGCACCTACTGTGCCTGACTGAGGCTGGGGCCTTTGCCGCCTCTGTGCGACGAATTTTCAATGGGTGTAGATAGTGCGCCAGTCAGCAGCGTCCCGATTCCAGTTTGCGTTGAAGTTTCTCAGGTCGATCTTCACGGGTGTTCTTGCCGTGACGTTAAGTCTGGGTATCAGCGCCGCCTCGGCCGCAAACTCCCGCTACGCCGCGATCGTGATCGACGCCAACACCGGCAAGACGCTGTTTTCCGCCAATGCCGGCGCCCGCCGCTACCCGGCCTCGCTCACAAAGATGATGACGCTCTACCTCACCTTCGAGGCCCTAAAGCGCGGCGAAATCAAAAAGAACACACCGGTTCGGTTTTCTGCGAAGGCGGCTTCGCAGGCACCGACCAAGCTTGGTGTCCGCGCCGGCGGATCGATCTCGGTGGAGACTGCGATCTTCTCGCTTGTCACCCGTTCCGCCAACGATTCATCGGTGGCCCTCGCCGAAATGCTCGGCGGGTCGGAGGCCGGCTTTGCCCGCATGATGACGACGAAGGCGCGTAGCCTCGGCATGACCGGTACGGTCTTCCGCAACCCGCACGGCCTGCCGAACACGGCGCAGTTCACGACGGCGCGGGACATGGCTACGCTCGGCATCGCGCTGCGCGAACATTTTCCGCAGTACTATTCCTATTTCTCCGTTCGCTCGTTCAAACATGGCCGCCAGCGCATCGCCAACCACAACCGCCTGCTTGGCAAGGTCAAGGGCGTCGATGGGATCAAGACCGGCTACACGCGCGCTTCCGGCTTCAACCTCGTCTCGTCGGTAACCGATGGAGACCGCCGCATCGTTGCGGTCGTCATGGGTGGCAAGAGCGGCTCGGCCCGCGACCGCCACATGGCGGACCTGATTGCCAAATACATGCCGAAGGCCTCTTCGCGGAAGAGCGGCCCACTGATCGCCAAAGGTGACAGCGCCTCGTTTGCGTCACTTGCGGAAGCTGTCCTGCCGAAGAAAAAGCCGGAGCCCGTCGTAAGCTTGGCCGAGGAAAAAGAAGTGGCCGCATCCGACGAGGCTGGTGCAGGCGAAGAGGACATCGCGGAAGTCGCCGCGGAGCCAATGGAGCCCACGAAGGCTCAGCGGAAGCAGAAGCAAAAACAGATCATCGAAACCGAGACGACGGTGGTCGAGCAGGCTTACGCCGAGCCAGCGCCGCGCCCATCGGCCGACCTCGATGCCGTCGCGACGGCCTCTGTCGATAAATCCGCTGCGTCGGAGCCATCCGGCTGGGTGATCCAGATCGCTTCTTCGCCCAGCAAGGCCGAGGCGAGTGCCGCCCTCGACGCCGCCAAGAACAAGGCCTCCGCGGTGCTGGCCTCTGTATCCAGCTATACGGTACCCTTCAACAAGGGCGGCGTGACCTACCATCGCGCCCGCTTCGGCGGTTTCGATTCCAAAACGGTTGCAATGAAGACCTGCAACCAGCTGAAGAAGAAGCGGATCGCTTGTTACGCGGTCCAGAACTGAGTGAGCGGAGGCTCTGTTCGAGCCTTCGGTGAGTGAGCAGTCATTCCGAACTTGTATTGTGTATCGGGAGAGTTAGTGGTGATTAGCGAGAAGGACGTCCTTGGCCTCGTTGATGCGCGCCGCCAGGAACGAGGTCCCTCCGAGGTCGGGGTGCAGGCGTTGCATCAGGCGGCGATGCGCCTTGCGGATATCCGCAGGGGAGGCCCCCGCTTCAAGACCAAGGATCTCGTAGGCCTCCTGCTTAGTCATGGGGCCCGAACCTGGCGTAACTCCTTTCCCGCCACCAACATCCGCCTTCGCGTCGTCGCGCCAGACGGGAAAACGGCCGTCAAGATACGTCTCAAGTAGCCGGCGGCTCTCCGCGTCGTCCTTCAGGTCAGCGTAGAGCTCCCTGAGTTCCCTCAACGACATGGTGCTAAGCACCCGCTGCTCATGACGGCCGGCCAGCACGACACCCTCCAAGCCGCCCGTGTCGTGTTCCAGTTCCATTTCGAGTGCCGCCGTCCGCACACTCGACCGCTTGCCGGGCGTCTTCGGCTTTGCTGGCGCACTCATCCTCGACGCGCCATACCAGGCGAGCGCGGTGGAAAGAAGTAGCCCCCCTACCCCTGCCCTGCCGACCAGCAGCAGCACCAAGCCGAACAGCGCCAGCACGAATGGACCCGCCGAGCGCACCGTTCGCGCCAGTTGAGCCGCGTCCGATTTCAGAAAGGCCTTCAGCAGAAACAGCAGGACCAGAAGCGCCGCCAGCCCGCCAATCAGATAAGTCATCTCGACGCACGCATGTGTTCGATCAACATCCGGTCCTCAGGCAGGTTGCGCGCCTCCAGCGCTTTCAAACCGCCGGCTGCAAAGACTGCCACCGATGACAAGAGTTTCGCAAGCCTCGCCGCCGCGTTGCGATCGAAGCGGAACCATGCTCCTTTCGACAGCCGGGCGATCTCCCGGAATGCCGCCTCGGCGGTCGAATTGCTGCCCTCCTGGAACACAAAAACAGGAACGCCGCGCAGGCCCAGCCGCCCTGCCTGTTCGGCCAATGCGTCGATCTCTTCTTCCATCGCATCGCCGATATAGACCAGCGCATCGACCTTTTGCCGTATTGTTTCCTTCAACGTGTGCGCCAGCACCTTGCCGATCTGGGTGTTGCCGGCGCGGCAGTCGATCTGCGTCATCAGGTCTTTGAGAGAGGCGGTATCGCGCACGAACTTGGAGGAGCGACACTCCGCAAGCCCGCGGAAGTAAGTAAGCTGCACTTCCAAGCCGCCGCTCTTGCCTGCGGCATCGAACATTTCGCCCTGCAGCCGGCAGGCCATATCCCACGTCGGCTGGCGGCTCATGGTGGCATCCAGCGCCAGGATCAGGCGCCCGGAGGCTTTGCCTCTGGTGGCAATCGCCGTCTTTGCAAGTCGAACAAACTCATCGATCTCGCGAGACCCTGAGGGGTCGAGCGATCCACCGGGACCTGCCGGGCTGATTTCTTTCGCCATTCCCTAGAAATGTATCGCGGCTTCCCCGCTTGCAAGTGCGTACTGCACTCCGCCGTCCAAATGCACCCCGCAGTAACGAAACCGGGACGATTTTAGAGGAGACCGAGTTCGGCCAGTTCCTGCCTCAACTTGGGCGGCATTTCGATCAGTCCCGCCCCGCCCTTGCCGAGATCGGCGGGTGCATCCGTTTGCTTCAGGTACCGCCAACCCTGGAACGCCCGGCGCGGCTGCCATTCGGTACGCACAACCGCTGGGTCGAGAATCAGATGACAACGGCCGATGCCTTCGCCATCCACGAACGGCCGTACCTCAAGCAAGCGCTGGCGGCACTGCACCTGCGCCTTGATCACCCAGTAGAGCGATCCGCCATCGACAAGCTCGGCACTGCGCGTCGGAACCATGCGGGTCGTGTGAAACTGCTCGGCCGGCTCGCCAGCACGTCTGCGCTCGTCCAGACGGAAGGCGATCCACTCTTCGAGATCCTCGACGCTGTCGCACCCGACGCAGAGCTTTATGAGGTTGAGAGCCATGTCTGAGAGCATTAGCGCGCCGGGCGTGGAGGTCAACGGCGGAGCCGGTTCTCCACAGCCTGGACCACACTTCGGCGCCAAATCGGCAGCAATCCGATCGGATTCAATCCACCTCATTGGATGGCACCGCGCGCTTACACAGCATGCAAACGTAAGGGCGCCCGGAACACTGCTGATTTCGCCGGTATCGCGACCGAAGCGTCTCTGGGCGGCTTTTTCTGTCGCGATAGACGCCCGCCGGCCTGTCTGGTTCCGGCACCGCTCTGGAGCGACAAGAATTTCGTGCATTTCGATGAGGGCGACCTCAAGGAAGTGAAGGTCGAACTGGAAAGTTCACACGGCCGCAGAAGACGGCGACGATTCACCTCGAGACAAACGCTCAGGACCAGCCGTTCCCGTTCTGATGTGACAACCTCAATCCTCAACTCGAACGTGGCGCTGCCACGCACACGGAGTTTCCCGTGGCCTCCAAGTCCAACAGCAGACACTTGCGAGATTGTCCCGCTTCGATTCTGGTGAAGCGCCCGCGGCATTGGTTAGTCGCTGAAGCGGTTCAAGCGCGGGCGAACAACAAGCGCAACTAACTGAAAGCGCGGGCGGCTCAGCACTCCACCACATTGACCGCGAGGCCGCCGAGACTGGTTTCCTTGTACTTCTCGCTCATGTCCAGGCCGGTCTGTCGCATCGTCTCGATTGCCGCATCGAGCGGCACGAAATGCTTGCCGTCGCCCTTGATCGCCAGCGACGCCGCTGTAACCGCCTTGACCGCCCCAAGCGCGTTGCGCTCGATGCACGGCACCTGCACGAGTCCGCCGACGGGGTCGCAGGTCATTCCCAGATGGTGTTCGAGCGCGATTTCGGCGGCATTCTCCACTTGCTCAGGCGTACCGCCGAGTACGGCGGCGAGGCCCGCTGCCGCCATCGCCGAGGCGGAACCCACCTCGCCCTGGCAGCCGACTTCGGCGCCAGAGATCGAGGCGTTGGTCTTGATGATGCCGCCTACGGCAGCAGCGGTAAGCAGGAAGTCGCGAATGCCTTCCTGGTTGGCATCGACATGGAAATGCAGCCAGTAGCGCAACACCGCAGGCACGACGCCTGCCGCGCCATTGGTCGGTGCGGTCACGACGCGACCGCCGGCGGCGTTCTCCTCATTCACCGCCATGGCGTAGATCGACAGCCAGTCATTGGCAAGCAGTGGGTTCGGGCGGTTTTGCCGCCACTCTTCTTCCAGTTTCTGGTGGAGCGAGCGGGCGCGACGGCGCACTTTCAGCCCGCCGGGCATGATGCCTTCCTGCGACAGTCCGCGCTCGATGCAACCGCGCATAGCGCCCCAAATGGCGTCGAGGCCAGCGTCGAGCTGTTCGCGCGGCATCACCACTTCCTCATTGGCGCGCTTCATCTCAGCGATGGTGAGGCCGCTTTTCTCGCCATCGACAGCATTTCGGCGGCATTCGCAAACGGATACGGCACGCGCGGGCCGGCCGCCCTGGCTGTACCGCCTTTCATCCGCTGCAACTCTTCCTCGGAAACGACGAAGCCGCCGCCGATCGAATAGTAGACACGGCGGAGGACCAGGTGATCGTCGGTATCGTAGGCGAAGAAAGTCATCCCGTTGGCGTGGCCAGGCAGCGGGGTTTTCTTGTCCAGCACCAGATCAGTGGCCGGGTCGAACCGGTATGACGGATGGCCTGGGGGCGAAATGCGCTTCTCGGCCTTGATCTGTTCTATCTGGGCATCGGATTTGTCGGGATCGACGGTGATCGGTGTCTCGCCAGCAAGCCCGAGGATGACCGCCCGATCCGAGCCATGACCGATGCCGGTGTAAGCGAGCGATCCGTGCATGCTGGCAGCGATGCGACCAACCTTGGTGCCCGCCGGGCGCGGCCATTCGTTACCGGCGATCTCGTCGAGAAAGCGCCGCGCCGCCGTCATCGGGCCCATCGTGTGCGAACTCGACGGCCCGATGCCGATCTTGAACAGGTCGAATACCGACAGAAACAATCGCGACACTCCCGCAAGGCTGGTGGGTATCCGATACAATTAGCGGCAACGCCTGCCGCTACGCTTACATATCGGCCTTTCTCAGCCTTACCGCTAGGCCAACGCCGAACTCTGGTTTCCTGGCGGCGACATAGACTTGAAAACCGCCGAAAGTCGCTGCCCGATCACTGGCGTGGATCTATCATACGAAACAAGCGACTTGGCCGGTTCGACCTGTCGCCGTAAAGTCCGCGCATGGCCAACACTCTCATTCTCTCACCTGCCGATTTTATCGCTCTCGCATTCTTCATGGCGGTGTGGGTGTTTCATGCTCTTGCCGCGGGCGGATACGTTTTCAGGCGCATTTCGCTGACGACGGCCATGAACGCCCAGCGCGTCGCATGGATGCATACGATGGGCCGGCGCGAACTGCGCATGATCGACACCAGCATCATGGTGGGCCTGCAGCAGGGCACCGCTTTCTTTGCCTCCAGCGCATTGTTTGCCATCGGCGGTTGTTTCGCGCTGCTCAATTCGTCGGATCAGGTGCTGATGATCGTCACCGAACTTCCGCTCGCGGCGGAGCTTTCGCGCCAGGCATTCGAGCTCAAGATCATCGGCCTGATCGCGATCCTCGCTTACGCCTTTTTCAAGTTCGGCTGGTCGTACCGGCTGTTCAATTATTGCTCGATCCTGATTGGCGCGGTGCCGATGCATAAGGATGGCGCGCACGATCCGGCGGAGATGGAAGCCGCGATCCAGCGCTCGGCTCGCATGAACATGCTAGCCGGGACGCATTTCAACGCCGGCCTGCGCGGCATCTTCTTTTCGATCAGCTATCTCGGCTGGTTCGTGAACCCGCTTGTCTTCACGCTCACGACCTGCCTGCTGTTTGCCGTCTTGCTTCGCCGCCAGTTCTTTTCGGAGGCCCGAAACGTCGCCGTTTCCGGCGTGTCCTATTCCGTTTCGGCGAAAGGCGAGTCGATTCGCCCCGACAGCCAATAGGCGAACAGACCGATCCATTCCCTCACCGCGGTAGTCGTGGTCTGCAGGGAATCGAGCGGGTTATCTACAAATAGCCCAACTCCTTCGCGTCCGCTGGTACGATAGTCCACCGGCCAAGCCACGACCGGGAAGCCGGCCTTGCGGAAGATCGCTATCGAACGCGGCATGTGATAGGCGGAGGTAACCAGCAGCCAAGTCTCGCCGGGCGCCGGCGTGACGATGCGCTTGGTGAATATCGCATTCTCGAAGGTATCGCGCGACTCGGTTTCGAGGATCAGGCGATCCGGCGAAACGCCCAGTGCTTCAAGCAAGCGCGGCGCGGTCTTGCCGTCACCCTCGCCTTCAATGACAAGCTCGCCGACGCCGCCAGTGATGACGACGCGAGCTTCAGGGTAGCGGCGCGCGAGTGCAGCCGCCTCGATGAAACGGTCGCCGCCGGAATTCACCTCGTAGCCGCCGCGCGCCAGGTTGATCGCGCCCTCCAGCCCACCGCCGAGCACGACGATCCCGTCGACATGGCCGGGCGTCGGATCCGGCCGCGCATAGTGCTGCTCCAGCGGCGTGATCATCATGTGGCCGAGAGACGTCCAGGCCGACACAACGAGGATGACAAACCCGCCGAAGATTCCGACCGTCATCAGCTTGCGCCAGCGCAACAGCCCCGCGACGATGCCTGTCGCAAGGAGCAGGATCGCAAGATTGAGCGGCTGGATCAGCAGCCAGGAGATCTTGGCGAGGTGGAAGAACATCTGTTCAGGCCACAGCCACAGCGCCTACCACCATTTCTCCGGTTCGAAGCGCCCAGCCGCCTGCTCGATGACGTGAGCGGTCTGGAACAACGTCTCCTCGTCGAACGGACGGCCGATAAGCTGCAAGCCAAGCGGAAGGCCATGCGCGTCGAGGCCGGCGGGCACCGCGATGCCCGGCAGACCGGCCATGTTCACTGTGACCGTGAAAATGTCGTTGAGGTACATCTTCACCGGATCGGACGCCATGTCTTCGTCGGCGATGCCGAAGGCGGAGGATGGCGTCGCCGGCGTAAGGATCACGTCGACTCCAGCGTCGAACACCTTCTCGAAGTCGCGCTTGATCAGGTTGCGCACCTTCTGCGCCTGAAGATAGTAGGCGTCATAGTAGCCCGCCGACAGCACATAGGTGCCGATCATGATGCGGCGCTTGACCTCGCGGCCAAAACCGGCTGCGCGGGTCTGCTCATACATGTCGACAATGTCCTTGCCCGGCACGCGCAGCCCATAGCGGACACCGTCATAGCGCGCGAGATTGGACGAGGCTTCGGCCGGCGCCACGATATAATAGGCAGGCAGGGCATACTTTGTATGCGGCAACGAGATGTCGACGATCTCCGCGCCGGCGTCCTTCAGCCAGGCAATGCCTTTCTGCCAAAGCGCCTCTATATCTTCAGGCATGCCGTCAACGCGGTATTCCTTCGGGATGCCGACCTTCATTCCCTTCACTGGACGGCCGATCGCCGCCTCGTAGTCGGGCACGGGCAAATCCACCGACGTCGTATCCTTGGCATCCACGGAGGCCATGGATTTCAACATGATCGCGGCGTCGCGCACGTCGCGCGCGATCGGTCCCGCCTGGTCCAGCGACGACGCGAAGGCAACGACGCCCCAGCGCGAGACGCGGCCGTAGGTCGGCTTGATGCCTACCGTGCCAGTGAACGCCGCCGGTTGACGGATAGAGCCGCCGGTATCGGTCGCGGTTGCGCCGGCGCAAAGGAAGGCCGAAACCGCCGCCGCCGATCCGCCCGACGAGCCGCCCGGCACCAGCCGCATATTGTCGAGCGCCCGCGCCTCGCGGACACCGCCGCCACTGGCGACAAAGCCGCCGTCGCCCATATGCGTCGTCGGCGTCACCCGGGTTTCGGTGCGATGGCGGCGCCATGGGTTCACCACGGGGCCGTAGTACGATGTCTCGTTGGACGAGCCCATGGCGAATTCGTCCATATTCAGCTTGCCGAGCATCACCGCACCGTCGGCCCACAGATTGGACGTCACAGTCGATTCGTAACGGGGCTTGAAACCATCGAGGATGTGGCTGCAGGCCTGCGTGTGCACGCCTTCGGTCGCGAACAGATCCTTGACGCCGAGCGGAATGCCTTCGAGCGCCCCACCCTCGCCCCGCGCCAGCTTCGCGTCCGACGTCCTGGCCATGTCGCGAGCCTTGTCATCAGTGACGGCGACATAGGCGTTGAAGCTTGGGTTGGCGGCGTCGATCGCCGAAAGGTATGCGTCGGTCAGCTCGGCGGAGGTAATCTCCTTGGCCTTCAGCTTCTTGCGGGCATCCGCGATCGTCAGTCTTGTCAGGTCGGTCATAAGGCGAGCTTCTTTTCGTAAAAACGGGAAAAGCCGGAATCGGGATAGTCGAGGACGGCGCCGCAGGTGGTGAAGCCAGCGCGCTCGTAGACGCGGTGGGCAGGCTCGAAACCCGGCGCCTCGCCCGTTTCCAGAACCAGCCGGGAAATGCCTTTTTCGCGCGCAAGGCCCTCGATCTGTTGCAGCAGTGCTGCGCCGACGCGTTGGCCGCGTACTTCCGGTAGCGTGAACATGCGCTTCACCTCGCCGACGCCATTGCCGTGATCCTTCAGAGCGCCCATGCCGACTGAGCGCCCTCCGGCGCGCGCCACTAACACCGTGACCGAGGGCTCAGCCATCTGCTCGGCGGTCAGCTGGAACTGAAACTCGCGCGGCGTGAGCGGGATGAGACAGGCGTTCAAATCCGCGACGAGTGCGCGAACATCATCCTGCAACGGGGTTTCGACAGCAATCTCGACGGTCATGGAGCTACTCCACGACCTTCGGGACGAGGAAGAAGTTTTCGGCGGAGGCCGGCGCATTCGCGACGATATCGGCGGCCTTGCCGCCATCCGTCACCTTGTCCCGACGCTTTTTCATCGCCATCGGCGTCACTGACGTCATCGGCTCGACGCCGGAAACATCAACCTCGTTGAGCTGCTCGACGAAACCCAGAATGGCGTTGAGTTCATCGGTCATGCGCTCTGCATCCGCATCGGAAACGGCGATGCGGGCAAGACGCGCAACGCGCTTCACGGTTTTGAGATCGACGGACATGCGTGCCTCGGGCAGGGTCTTTGGATTGGTGGCAACGGGCTATAGCGGCGGGATGTTTTGCGCGCAACTGTGGTGGCCGCTTAACGCCGTCAGGTATGCGTGGAATTATCCTGCCTTTGAGACGCGCGCCTAAGAGGCCGCGCTTCTGTAAAAATATTGCGGGAGCGGAACTCTGCCGGACTGGTATGCCACAGAAATTCATTGATTCCAGGCCCAGCAAATTCGGTTGTGAACCAAGGATCGTTCAAAAATCGCGACGGATTTCGAACCCAGGCGGGGACGGTCGCGCGGTATTTCTTGGCTAAATAGGCCGCTGTCGCGCCGGCAAGGGCGTCTAGCCGCGCGTCACCTGTTAGCGGCGGTTCGCCGGCCAGCGCTTTCGACTGCTGGTCAACGTCTCGCAAGGCGTAGAAAGTATCCAGAAACTCAGCAAATGCCCGCTCACGCGGCTGCCCGGCAATGATGCGTTCATAGGCCTCAGAGAGGGTATTTGGGCGCATTCTGAACCTCCCCGCCACTCAAAAGGTGTCGCAACAAGAACAGGTGCTTGCCGGCGTCGGCCGCTGAACGCGGAAAGTAGCGCCCCATGATTTCAACAGCCTCCTGGGCTGTATTAGCGCCAGCCGCGACCATCAGGTTTCGAATATCCGCAGCTTCCAGGTTCCCCTTGACGGGATCAAGAACGCGCACCGCCTTGACCTTTAGTGCGAGCATGTATTGTGCGGTTGGAACATAGACAATCAATCCGGGTTCGGCATCCGTACGCGGAAATGTGCCGAACTCAAAATGATCGTCATCGATCGTCGCAAGCTTGCTCAAGTGGAAATCGACCGCCTCATTCAACCAGTCTTCGGACCAACCCCGTTTCGATGCGATTCCTGCCACAGCAGCCAAAAGCCATTCCGGCCAAGGCTTTGGCAGTTCGGCAATGTTTACATCTTCCGAGCTAAATCGGAAATTACTCGCCAACATAAGCGCCGAGCCGCCATAAACCGCGATGTGAAGGCGTGCACCATTCTGCTGCGCGGCGCTTCCTATTTCGTCGAAGGCCGACAGCAGCTGGTTCCTATCGAAAGCCTGCGCCATGGGATCGGTCAGACTTGAAACTCATCACCCACCTTCGGCACCACCACCTCCACACCGCTTCCCTCCATACCCGTGACAAACTTGTCGGCGGTTTGATCGATGATGCTGAAGCTGCCGTAGTGGCAGGGCACGACCTTCTTGAAGTTGAAGAAGCGGCGGCAGGCGAGCGCCGCTACCGCGCCGCCCATGGTGAAGCGGTCCCCGATCGGCACGATGCCGATCTCCGGCTGGTGCAGTTCGTTAATCAGCGCCATGTCGGAGAAGATGTCCGTGTCGCCCATGTGATAAAGCGAGCGGCCGTCGTCGAAATGCAGCACCAGTCCCAGCGGGTTGCCCAGATAAACGTTCGAGCCGTCACCGATGTTGAACGACGACGAGTGAAGCGCCTGCACGAAGGTCGTCGTGAAGCCGCCGCAGTCGACCGTGCCGCCGGTGTTGCCCGGATTGATCTTGTCTCCGTTCACGCCCTGCCCGACGAGGTACATGCAAATCTCGAAACTTGCGACGAGCATCGCGCCAGATTTCTTCAGAACAGCCGCCGCATCGCCGGTGTGGTCATTGTGTCCGTGCGTGAGAAGGACATGTGTGATGCCCTCCGCCGGGCCTTCCCAACCGCCCGACCACGACGGATTGCCGGTCAGGAACGGGTCGATCAGAATCCTGGCGTTGCCTGTCTCGATGCGGAACGTCGAATGTCCGTACCAGGTGATTTTCATGCGGCTCTCCTCGCTTTTCCCGGTGTGGATAGATAGAACGCCTGACGAAGAAAAGGAACGTTGGTGAGCATCATTGCGATCGAAGCGCTGCCTGATCGACTGACGGGCGGCAAGACGCTTGCCGGGCTCGATCTCGGTGACAAGACCATTGGCGTTGCAGTTTCCGACCGGCGTTTGTCTTTCGCCCACCCACGACCAGTCATCCTGCGCAAGAAGTTTACGCTGGATGCCCAGGCGCTGCTCAGGCTTCTGAACCAGGAAGGCGTCGGCGCGATCGCGATAGGCCTGCCGGTCAACATGGATGGCAGCGAGGGGCCGCGCGTGCAGGCGACGCGAGCCTTTGTCCGCAACATGCAGCGGCTTACGGACCTGCCCTTCGCCTTCTGGGACGAGCGGCTGTCAACGGTTGCGGCGGAGCGCGCGCTACTTGAAATGGATGTCTCGCGCACAAAACGTCAAACGAGGATCGACTCGGCTGCGGCGGCATTCATCCTGCAAGGCGTACTCGATCGGCTTCACGCGCTTGGTGCGGACTCCGGTTCCGATGCCGGCGCCGCACCCGAATAGCGCTCCCGCATTCTCATCACCCACGCCCTGATCTCGCGCCGGCGGCGAAATGCCCAGATGCCCAACAGGATGAAAGTGTCGGTAACGCACGCCTTGAATGCCAGCCACGGAATGGTCGCGGGGTCGAGGCCGGAGATCTGGCCGAAAATCTGGAAATAGATGTCGTGGACTTTCCGCGACAGCATCAAGAACCCGAAATTCATGTCGAAGTAGGACAAGCCGAACCAGCCCCAGAAAATAGCCAGTGGCAGTCCCCAGGCGAGGAGTACGTAACGCATCAGCGATCGAAGCTCCTCTTGCTGTCCCTTTTGGTGACAAACCGGGCAACCCGATCGGTCTGTGACGCATGCATCGCCCTCATCCGAACGGACACACGCTGGTCGTTGCTCGCGAAAAGCTGTGTACCCGGCTGGTGTTCGCTACGCGCAACAAGATAGGAGGCAATCAACGCCGCGAAATGAGCCGCGATCGCCGGAAACAGCCGGTAGGCTCCCGCAATCGTGCCCAGGATCAGAATGGCCGTCATCATTCCGCTTGCCGCCGCAAAAGCGACCTTCAATGTTTCATCGTTCGCCGAGGCCTTCGGGCCGGGCGAGAACATCGATACCGACGCCCACCAAAAGAGCAGAGCGCAGACCGCCAAGCCAAAGCCGACAGCAGCACGCACCGCTATGCTCGACAGGATTTCCGCATTTGAACCGCTGAGATCGGCGAGCAGTCCGAAGCCGGCGAGCAACGCGCCCTCACCCGACATAAGCACCAGCGCAGCCAGAAGCGAGAAAGCTACCGCCCAGTGCAAGACAAGAAAGAGGGTCAGTATACGCGACATGGCATCCTCGGTTTCGAATCCACACTGGAGCCGATCCGGGGCCGGTGCAACGTAAACCAATTGTTAAGGTTAACGGCCAGTGGGAAAGCCTTCCTCCGTCTCCGGGCGACGGATCATACAGAGGGATACAGCGTATCCAGTATAAGTAGGGGATCGTGGCGCGGCGCGATCATGCCGTAGGTGCTGCGCCATTGCCCCGCCAGCCGTGTCTCGACAAAGGCGTCGGCGATGCGGCCCGCTCCGATGCGTCTCAATTCCGCGGCGGCGGCCGACAAGGCCAGTTGCTCGGTCAAAACGCGCGCCGACCCCTCGTCCGACGACGCAACCTGCATCGCTGCCCTCAGAACGCCGACAGTGCCGGACCCGCCGGTGCCGAGATCGCGGGAAATGTCGGCCAGAACGTCATCGAACAAGGACGGCGCCTTGGCGAGCACGCGCAACACATCGAGCGCCATCACGTTGCCGGAGCCTTCCCAAATGGCATTGACCGGCGCTTCGCGGTAGTAGCGCGCCAGCGGCCCCTCCTCCACATAGCCATTGCCGCCAAGACACTCCATCGCCTCGGCCAGCAGCGTAGGCGCCACTTTGCATACCCAGTATTTCACCACCGGCGTCATGACACGGGCGAACGCTGCATCGCCGCGATTCTTCGCCGCTTCGTCAAACGAGCGCGCCAGCCGGAACGACAGAGCCGTGGCGCCTGCCACATCCAGCGCCATGTCCGCCAGAACCCGCTGCATCAGTGGCTTCTCGATCAGGTTGGAGCCGAAAACCGAACGATGGCGGGTGTGGTGCACCGCCTCCGCCAAGCCAGCACGCATAATGCCGGCTGAGGCCACCGCGCAGTCGAGGCGCGTCAGTGTCACCATGTCCATGATCGTCTTGACGCCAGCGCCAGGATCTCCGACCGGCTCGCCGATCGCACCGTCGAACTCCACTTCCGACGAGGCGTTCGATCGATTGCCGAGCTTGTCCTTCAGACGCTGGAAGCGAAAGCCGTTGCCGGCGCCGTCGCTGAGGATGCGTGGCACCAGAAAGCAGGACAGGCCCTCGCTTGCCTGCGCCAGCACGAGGAACGCATCGGACATCGGCGCCGACATGAACCATTTGTGGCCGGTGATGCGGAAGAAACCCCCGCTCATCCTTTCCGCCTTGGTCGTGTTGGCGCGAACGTCGGTACCGCCCTGCTTCTCGGTCATCCCCATGCCGAGCGTCAGCCCAGCTTTCTGAACCGGAGGCTTTTGCGCCTGGTCGTATTTGCGGCTGGTGATTCGCGGCGCCCATTCGCGAAACAGCTTTGGATTCGCCATCAGCGCCGCCAGCGAGGCGTTGGTCATCGTCAGTGGGCACAGATGCCCCGCTTCGAGCTCAGCCGTAAGGTAGAATCGTGCGGCACGGACCTGATGCCGCTGGCCGGCTTCGTCGCCGCCGTTCTCCCAGACCGAGGAATGCAGGCCGTTGGCGATGCCCCGCCGCAACAGCGCGTGGTAGGCCGGATGGTACTCGATGATATCAAGCCGTCTGCCCTGCCGGTCGTGCGTGCGGAGCTTCGGCGTTTCGCTGTTCGCCAGCCGCGCCAGTTCTTGAGCCTCGTAACTCATGACAAAGCGCCCATGCGCGTCCAGTTCCCTGCGCACCGTCTCGGAAAAATCTTCGGCGAGTTGCACCAGCAACGGATCGCCGCGCCACGCATTGGTGCCCGTCAATGGCGGCGCCTGGTTTGTTACATCGTGCGTCAAGCAGTATCCTTCGGGTTGCCAGGCGCGGATGGCCGGTGCCGTCGCTCGCTATATAGCGTATGCGAAATGGCGCGCGACGAAAATCCCGTGGAGAATCACAGCATTCCGCGCAGCCTGCTTGCCGCTGCGAAAGGCAGTCACTATAGCAGCCGCTTGAGATGACAGACACCTCGTCCCCGCCGCTCTTCCCCCACCGCCATCTGCTCGGCATCCGCGATCTTTTGCCGAGTGACATCGACCTTCTTCTCGACCGCGCCGATGCGGCGGTTGCTATCTCCCGGCAGCACGAGAAGAAAACGTCGACGTTGCGCGGGCGCACGCAGATCAACCTCTTCTACGAAGCTTCCACCCGCACCCAGTCCTCGTTCGAACTGGCGGGCAAACGTCTCGGCGCCGATGTGATGAACATGAGCGTCGCAAGTTCTTCGGTGAAGAAGGGCGAGACCCTGATCGACACCGCTATGACACTGAACGCCATGCGGCCGGATATTCTGATAATCCGCCACGCCTCGGCCGGCGCCGCAGCGCTGCTTGCGCAGAAAGTCGGCTGCTCCGTGGTCAATGCCGGCGATGGTGCACACGAGCATCCCACGCAGGCGCTGCTCGACGCGCTGACGATCCGCCGGGCAAAGGGACAAATACGGGGTCTCACAGTGGCGATCTGCGGCGACATCCTGCATTCGCGGGTCGCCCGCTCAAACATCCTGCTGCTCAATGCCATGGGAGCGTTCGTGAAAGTCGCCGCGCCGTCGACACTGCTACCGTCCGGCATAGTGCAAATGTCAGTCGAGGTCTGCGCGACCATGACGGAGGCCCTTCGCGGCGCCGATGTGGTGATGATGCTGCGTTTGCAGCGCGAGCGCATGTCCGGCGCCTTCGTGCCTTCGACGCGCGAGTATTTCCGCTATTTCGGGCTGGACGCCGAAAAGCTTAAGGCGGCGAAGGAGGATGCGCTTGTCATGCATCCCGGGCCGATGAACCGTGGTGTCGAGATTTCCTCCGAGGTCGCCGACGGGCCACAGAGCGTGATCCAGGAACAGGTGGAAATGGGCGTCGCCGTGCGCATGGCCGTGATGGAAGCGCTGCTCGACCAGCGCCGCAACCCGCAAGGACGCGGCGCATGAGCGTCACGGTTTTTCAGCGAGCGCGCATCGTCGATCCTTCACGAGGAGTCGATGAGACCGGCTCCGTCATCATCGATGGCCGCAAGATCGTGGCCGCCGGCGCATCGGCCTTGAACCAGGGCGTTCCGGAAGGTTCCGAGGTCGTCGACTGCTCCGGCAAGACCATCATCCCCGGCCTTGTCGATGGCCGCGTGTTCATCGGAGAACCGGGCGCCGAGCATCGCGAGACGATAGCATCGGCCAGCCGCGCAGCGGCGGCGGGCGGCGTGACCTCCATCGTCATGATGCCCGACACCGATCCTGTCATCGACTATGTGGCGCTGGTGGAGTTTGTCCTTCGCACCGCGAAAGATACCGCCGAGGTCAATGTCTTTCCGGCGGCGGCAATCACCAAAAACCTCGAAGGCCGGGAGATGACCGAATTCGGCCTGCTGCGCGAGGCGGGCGCCGTCGGCTTCACCGATGGGCGGCACACCATCGCCAATTCGCTCGTCATGCGCCGCGCGCTGACCTATGCACGGGACTTCGATTCCGTGATCGCGCATGAGACGCAGGATCACAATCTCGCGGCGGGCGGCGTGATGAATGAGGGCCTGTTTGCGAGCTGGCTCGGTCTACCGGGCATTCCGCGCGAGGCTGAATTGATCCCGCTGGAGCGCGACCTCTCGCTCGCGAGACTGACGAAAGGCCGCTATCACGCTGCGAAAATCTCGACGGCGCTGTCCGCAGCAGCCATTGCCCGCGCCAAGGCGGACGGGGCGAACGTCACGGCTGGCGTTTCGGTCAATCACCTGTCGCTGAATGAGAACGACGTCGGCGAATACCGGACCTTCTTCCGCCTGTCGCCGCCGCTGCGCGCGGAGGACGACCGGCTGGCGATGATCGAAGCGTTGCGCGACGGTACGATCGACATTGTCGTTTCCTCCCATGACCCACAGGATGTCGACACCAAGCGCCTGCCGTTCGCCGACGCGGCCGACGGCGCAATCGGGCTGGAGACATTGCTCGGAGCCGCGCTCCGGCTCCACCACAATGGCGATGTTCCGCTGCTTCGTCTCATTGAGGTGCTCTCGACGGCGCCGGCAAAGTTGTTCGGCCTCAAGGGCGGAACATTGAAGGCGGGGGCCGCAGCCGATCTGGCGATTGTCGACGTCGAGGAACCGTGGATCGTGCGCGAACAGGGAATTCTGTCGCGATCCAAGAACACCTGTTTCGAAGGCGCGCGTTTGCAAGGCCGCGTTCTCAGAACCTTGGTTGCCGGAAAGACGGTTTTCGAGGCATAGTTTCGCTGACGACGCTTGGGGAGGCTCATGTCACCTGGTTTGCTACTTGCGCTGGTGTTCGGCTATCTGCTGGGCTCCATCCCCTTCGGGCTGCTGCTCACGCGAGCCGCCGGCATGGGCGATGTGCGCAAGATCGGTTCAGGCAACATCGGCGCAACCAATGTGTTAAGAACCGGCAACAAGGGATTGGCGGCGCTGACGCTTGCCCTCGACATGCTTAAGGGTACGGCAGTGGTGCTGATTGCCGGCTTTTATGGTCCCGAATACGCCTTTGCGGCCGGCGCGGCGGCCTTTGTCGGGCATCTCTATCCCGTCTGGCTCGGATTCAAAGGTGGGAAGGGCGTTGCAACCTATCTTGGCGTGCTTCTCGGCCTCGCCTGGAAGGTTGCGCTGTTGTTTGCCGTCGTGTGGATCGCGGCTGCCTTCTTGCTGCGCTATTCTTCGCTGGCGGCGCTGCTCGCTACGCTTGTCGTCCCCATCGCGCTCTATTTCCTGGATAGTCCGCTGCTGGCCGCGCTTTTCGCAGTCATGTCGCTGATCGTCTGGATAAAGCACCACGCCAACATTGCCCGACTGTTCGCCGGTACGGAATCGCGAATCGGTTCGAACGGATGAGCAGCAATGTACCGAGGCTGAGCGACCGGCAGCGGCTGGCGTGGCTGCGGCTGATCCGCACGCCGAACGTCGGCCCTGCAACCTTTCGCGACCTGATAAACCGCTTCGGATCCGCCGATGCCGCTCTTGAGCACCTCCCCGAGTTGATGCGCAATGCCGGCTCGGCGCCGCCGCGCATCCCGCCGGTCGCTGCCATTGAGGCGGAAATGGAGGTCGCGCGCAGGAACAATGCGCGCTTCGTCTGCATCGGCGAACCGGAATACCCCCCTTTGCTGCGCGAAATAGACTACCCGCCGCCTTTGCTGGCCATGAAGGGAAATGCGTCCGTCTTTACACTACCGGCACTGGCGATCGTCGGCGCTCGCAATGCTTCTCTTGCGGGAATGAAGATGGCACGCAGACTGGCATCGGCAGTTGGCAAGGAAGGCTACGCCATCGTCTCAGGGCTCGCCCGCGGCATCGACACCGCAGCCCATGAGGGCAGCCTGGCAACAGGAACCGTCGGCGTCCTGGCTGGCGGTTTGGACCGTCCCTATCCGCCGGAGAACATTGCCCTATCCGAGCAAGTCTTGGAGACGGGCGCCGTCATTTCGGAAATGCCGTTCGGCTGGGAGCCACGCGCGCAGGATTTCCCGCGCCGCAACCGGCTGGTTGCCGGCTCCGCGCTGGGGCTCGTCGTTGTTGAAGCGGCACAACGCTCCGGCTCGCTAATCAGCGCGCGGCTCGCAGGAGAAATGGGCCGAATTGTATTCGCAGTCCCTGGCTCGCCACTTGACCCACGAGCAGAGGGCACGAACCGGTTGCTCAAGGAGGGGGCGATCCTCGTGACCGGCGCCGAAGACATTTTGGATGCCCTCGCCCCGCTCACTGTCATCGAGCGACCAACCAATCTCGATGCAGATGAGCCACCGGACTTCGCCGACGCGCCGCCGCCGGCCCAGGGTGACCGCGCAAAACTGATCGAGGCGTTGGGGCCGGTGCCTACCGGCGTTGACGAATTGATCCGCCACACCGGCTTGCACCCCGCGCAAGTCTTTATGATCTTGCTCGAGCTCGATCTCGCAGGCTTGCTGGAGCGGCATCCTGGCGGCGCGGTTTCATTTCTGCCCGACCGCTAGCTTTCAGCCTTTCGGCCTGCTGATCGCTCGCCTCAAGGTACGCAACCTCGATCAGAAAGGCGAGCATGTCACAACTTTCGGACAACGCCATTGTCCTAAGCTCACCGAGCATCGATTTGATGTAGTCGAGCGTGTCGACACGGTCGCTGGCAGGAGACGAATCCATAATATCCGACCTCTTCAACAATTATGATCCAACGCGCAGCTCGGCACCTTCAAATGTCATCACAAGCATCATTCGACCTGCAATCAAAAGTAGGCTAAAAGCTATCAGATATACCTCCGATTGCAAGTAATTTGTGCTTCTCCCATAAGTTGCATCGGATGACGCATCGTATCAATTTCCGTATCGCCCTTGACCGGACGGCATTACGCAGCCATTTGACGAGCCCGACCAGATTGCGAGGCTGCGGATTGCCTTGCCTACAACTTCAGTCGCTAAGCGGAAACACGGACATCAATGGACGTCGTCGTCGTCGAATCGCCTGCCAAGGCAAAGACAATCAACAAGTACCTCGGCCGCAATTATAAGGTCCTGGCCTCCTATGGACACGTGCGCGACCTGCCGGCCAAGGACGGCTCGGTGCGTCCGGACGAGGATTTCGCAATGTCCTGGGAGGTGGATGGGCCCTCCTCCAAGCGGCTCGCAGAAATCGCCAAGGCGGTGAAGGATGCCGACGGTTTGATTCTCGCCACCGACCCGGATCGCGAGGGTGAGGCCATCTCCTGGCATGTGCTGGAAGTGTTGCGGCAAAAACGCGCCCTCAAGGATAAGCCGGTGAGCCGGGTCGTTTTTAACGCGATCACCAAGCAGTCCGTGCTGGACGCGATGGCGAAGCCGCGCCAGATCGATGCGCCGCTCGTCGACGCCTATCTGGCGCGCCGCGCCCTCGACTATCTCGTCGGCTTCACGCTGTCGCCTGTCCTATGGCGCAAACTGCCGGGCGCCCGCTCGGCCGGACGCGTTCAGTCGGTGGCCCTGCGGCTCGTCTGCGACCGCGAAGCAGAGATCGAGCGCTTCGTCCGCCAGGAATACTGGCAGATCGCCGCCACACTGGCGACGCCTCGCGCCGATACGTTCGAAGCGCGTTTGACCGCCTTCGATGGCAGGAGGCTGCAAAAGCTGGACGTTTCCAACGCAGCACAGGCCAACGCCATCAAGACGATGCTCGAAGGCGCGCAGTTCCGTGCGCTTTCGGTCGATGCCAAGCCGACCAAGCGTAATCCGGGACCGCCCTTCACGACGTCGACGCTGCAGCAGGCAGCGTCATCGCGCCTCGGCTTCTCCGCCGTGCGCACCATGCAGATCGCCCAGAGGCTTTATGAAGGCATGGACATTGGCGGCGAGGCTGCGGGTCTCATCACCTATATGCGAACCGACGGCGTCCAGATGGCTCCGGAAGCGCTGAGCGGCGCACGCGCGTCGATCGTCAAGGAATTCGGCGAACGCTACCTGCCGGAGAAGCCGCGCTATTATTCGGCCAAGGCCAAGAATGCGCAGGAGGCGCACGAAGCGATCCGCCCGACCGATTTTTCGCGCACCCCAGCTTCGGTGCGGAAGTATCTCGATGCCGACCAGGCGCGGCTCTATGAAATGATCTGGAAGCGCGCCATCGCCAGCCAGATGCAGCCGGCGGAGATCGAGCGCACCACGGTCGAGATCGAAGCGATAAACGGCAGCCGCACCGCGGGCTTGCGCGCCGTTGGCTCGGTGATCCGTTTCGACGGTTTCATCGCCGCCTACACCGATCAGAAGGAAGACGACGCCCTGGATGATGAGGAAGGTGGCCGCCTGCCGGAAATCCGTGCCAACGAGGCGCTGGAGCGCCGGTCGGTACAGGCAACGCAGCACTCGACGGAACCTCCACCGCGCTATTCGGAAGCCACGCTGATCAAGAAAATGGAAGAGCTCGGCATTGGCCGCCCTTCGACTTACACGGCGATCCTGAAGACGTTGGAAGACCGCGAATACGTGACGATCGACAAGCGCAGGCTCATTCCGCATTCGCGTGGCAGGCTGCTATCGGCCTTCCTCGAAAACTTCTTCAAGAAGTATGTCGAATACGACTTCACCGCCGACCTCGAGGAAAAGCTCGACGAGATTTCAGACGGAAAGCTCGCCTGGAAGGATGTGCTGAAGGACTTCTGGAAGGATTTTTCGGCAGCGATTGGTGAAACCAAGGATCTGCGCGTCGGCGACGTGTTGGAAGCGCTCAACGAGGAATTGGCGCCGCTGATCTTCCCGCCGCGCGAGGACGGCTCCAATCCGCGTATCTGCCAGAAATGCGGCGTCGGAACGCTGTCGCTGCGTCTTGGCAAATACGGCGCCTTCATCGGCTGCTCGAACTATCCCGACTGCAATTACACGCGCCAGCTCGGCGACGCAGCCAATGGCGAGGGTGAGAACGGCACGGCCGACGACGGCAACAAGGTGCTGGGCAAGGACCCGTACACCAGCGAGGAAATCACGCTGCGCAAAGGCCGTTTCGGGCCTTATGTCCAGCGCGGTGATAGCAAGGACGCCAAGCGCTCCAGCCTACCCAAGGGTTGGACCGTTGATTCTATGGATCACGAGAAGGCGCTGGCGCTTCTCTCGCTGCCGCGTGACGTCGGCAAGCATCCCGAGAGCGGCAAGATGATTTCCGCCGGCCTTGGCCGCTATGGCCCGTTCGTGCTGCATGATGGCAGCTATGCCAATCTCGAAAGCATCGAGGATGTGTTCTCGATCGGCCTCAATCGTGCCGTTACGGTGATTGCCGAAAAGCAGTCCAAGGGCAAAGCCGGGCGCGGTGGAACGCCGGCGGCGATGAAGGCGCTTGGCGACCATCCGGATGGCGGCGGCTCCGTCACGGTTCGCGATGGGAAATACGGGCCGTATGTGAATTTCGGCAAGGTCAACGCGACGCTGCCAAAGGGCAAGGACCCGATGTCGGTGACGCTCGACGAAGCGCTGGTGCTGATTGCCGAGCGCGAAGCCAGGACAGGCGGCGGCAAAAAGACCGCGAGGAAGCCGGCGGCAAGCAAGACGAAAAAGCCGGCCGCGAAGAAAAGGAAGGATTGAGCCCGATTGGCGAAAAAACCGTCTCCGCCAAGGGATGAACGGGGCAGCCCCGCCTTCGGGCCGGGCGCGCATCCAAGGACGGCGGGCGACTTCCGTCCGAGCCGCGAGGAACTGCTCGCCTATATCGAGGAAAATCCCGACCGGAGCGGCAAGCGCGATCTGGCGCGGGCGTTTTCGCTGAAAGGCGCCGACCGCGTCTGGCTGAAGGACACGCTGACCGATCTCCATGATGAGGGACTGGTCGAAAAGGACCGCAAGCGGCTGAAGCGTCCGGGCACCCTGCCCCATGTGGCAGTGCTCGACATTTTCTCGCGCGACGCCGACGGCACGCTGCTGGCGCGGCCAGCGGAGGGCGATGCGTTCGACACGCCGGTGGTCGTCGCCATCAAGACCGCAAAAGCTGGGCGTGGCCCTGCGCCTGGCGTCGGCGACCGCGTGCTCGCCAAGACCTTCCGCAACGAGGATCGATCCGGCCCCGCCTACACCGGCCGCGTGATGAAGGTGTTCGAAAAGCGTGCGAACACCGCGCTCGGCGTGTTCCGCGCGATTGTTGGCGGCGCGTTCCGTGTCATCCCGGTCGAGCGTGGCAAACCGGAATTCGAGGTGCCCGACGAATTCCGCAACGGCGCCCGCGAAGGCGATCTTGTCGAGGTCGAGACCGGCCGTTCCACACGCTACGGCCTGCCGCAGGCAAAAATCGTCACCGTGGTGGGGTCGCTGGCCAGCGAAAAGGCGGTCTCGATGATCGCCATTCACGCCCATGGCATCCCGCATGTCTTTCCGAGGGAAGTCCTTGCCGAGGCGGAAGACGCGAAGCCAGCCGGTATGGAGGGCCGTGAGGACTGGCGCAGCCTGCCGCTGGTTACGATTGATCCGGCGGATGCGAAGGACCATGACGATGCCGTGCATGCGACACCGGACACCGATCCGGCGAACCCCGGCGGTGTGATCGCAACGGTCGCCATCGCCGATGTCGCAGCCTATGTGCGCTCCGGCTCGGCATTGGACCGCGAGGCACTTAACCGCGGCAACTCGGTTTATTTCCCCGACCGCGTCGTCCCGATGCTGCCGGAGCGCATCTCCAACGATCTCTGCTCGCTGAAGGAAGGCGTGGACCGCCCGGCGCTCGCCGTCCGCATGACCTTCTCCGCCGACGGCCGCAAGCTGCGCCACACGTTTCACCGCGTGATGATGCGCTCGGTCGCCCGCCTCGCCTATCCGCAGGCGCAGGCGGCGATTGACGGCAGGCCGGACGAGCGCACAGCGCCGATCCTCGACACGGTCCTGAAGCCGTTGTGGGATGGCTATGCAGTGCTGAAACGCGGCCGCGACAAGCGTCAGCCGCTCGACCTCGATCTGCCCGAGCGCAAGATCCTGTTGAAGCCGGACGGCACGGTCGATCGCGTCATCGTGCCCGAACGCCTGGAAGCGCATCGGTTGATCGAGGAATTCATGATTCAGGCGAATGTCGCGGCGGCGGAGACGCTGGAGGCCAAGCGGCAATCGCTGGTCTATCGCGTCCATGACTTACCGTCGCTTGCCAAGCAGGAGTTGCTGCGCGAGTTCCTGCACTCCATCGGCATTTCGCTGGCGCGCGGCGCGGAACTGCGCACGTCGAACTTCAACAGCATTCTCGATCGCGTCCGCGACGGCGAACATGAAGCGCTGGTCAATGAGGTCGTGCTGCGCACCCAGAGCCAGGCGGTCTATTCGCCCGATAATCTGGGCCATTTTGGGCTCAATCTGCGCCGCTACGCGCACTTCACCTCGCCGATCCGCCGCTACGCCGACCTGATCGTGCATCGCGCGCTGATTTCGGCGCTTTCCCTTGGCAAGGACGGACTGACGCCGGGCGAGGAAGCTCGACTCGATGACATCTCCGGGCTGATTTCGTCCACCGAACGCCGTGCGATGGCGGCGGAGCGCGAAACCGTCGACCGGCTGATTGCCGCCCACCTCGCCGAGCGCATCAATGGCGAATTCGATGGCCGTGTCTCGGGCGTGACCAAAGCGGGACTATTTGTCCAATTGCCGCAGTTCGGCACAGATGGCTTTGTGCCCGTCGCAACTCTCGACGGCGATTACTATGTATTCGACGAGACGGCGCGGGCTTTGGTCGGTGAACGTACCGGCAAGGGCTTTCAGCTGGCCGATGCCGTGCTGGTCAAGCTAGTCGACGTTGCACCGCTTGCGGGTGCGCTGCGCTTCGAAATGCTCAGCGAGCCAAAACCACTGCCGGGCGTCAAGCGTTCGTTCCATAAGGCGAAGTCGCGCATGATTCGCGCCCGCGCCTCGAAGCCTCGACCCGGCCCGCGTGGCAGGAGATGACGATGCAAGAGCAGATTTTTGGACAAGAGCAGGTTTTCGGCGGGGAGAACCATACCGGACGCGTCGCGCGACCGCTATGGACGGCGATCAAGCGTGGTTTCATGTGCCGCTGCCCTAACTGCGGCGAAGGCCGCCTGTTCAAGTCGTTCCTGAAGACCGCCGACAGTTGCGAGCGCTGCGGTGAGGAAATGCACCATCATCGCGCCGACGACCTGCCGGCCTATCTGGTGGTTGTCATCGTCGGACACATCATCGTCGGCGCTTTCATGGGCGTCGAGGCGACCAGCACGCTCTCCACCTGGCAGCATCTGGCGATCTGGGTTCCACTCACGATCATTTCGGCTCTTGCCCTGCTAAGGCCGACCAAGGGCGCTGTCGTGGGATTGCAATGGGCGCTCTATATGCATGGCTTCGGCGGCGAAGACGATCCTGTCGAAAGCCATCCCGAGGCGTGACGCGCACCGCCACTTTACCCTCCCCTTGTTGAGAGGGTCGACGCGAAGCGTCGGGGTGGGGGTATGATAGAAATTGTCGAACGAGCAACCCCCACCCCGTGCCTGCGGCACGACCCTCCCCACAAGGGGGAGGGTAAAGCCTTCCATCGCTGTCGGCTCTTCGCTAAGGGAAAGCATGGACGGCATGACCCGGACTGAAATCGACAAGGTTGAATCGCGTGACATGGCGCTCGGCAAAGGTCCGTTGCGTCCGCGCGACGCCGCGACCTTGATGCTGCTCGACCGACGCGGGGATGAAACCCTTGTGCTGATGGGCAAGCGCCACGCCAAGCACGTTTTCATGCCTGGCAAGTTTGTCTTTCCGGGCGGCAGGACGGACCCTGACGACAGCCGCATTGCAGTTGCCAGCGACTTGCATCCGGACGAGGAGGCAAAAATCGCCGCATCAGGGCGTCTCAGTGCGGCCCGCGCCCGTGCAATAGCGCTTTCAGCGATCCGCGAGACTTATGAGGAAGCGGGGCTGCTGATCGGCCGCCCAGCCACTTTCGAGACCGCAAGGCCGAGTTGGAGTGGCTTCGCGAGGCATGGCGTCTCCCCTTCCCTCGAAGGCTTGCGCTATGTCGCCCGCGCGATAACTCCGCCCGGCCGCACCCGGCGCTTCGACACACGCTTCTTTGCGGCGTGGCGAAGCAGCGTGGCTGTCGAGTTGCCGGCTGGAGGACCGCACAAGGAACTGGAAGAACTGGTCTGGCTGCCGCTGGCAGAGGCCAAGAAGGCGGACATTCCGGGCATCACCCGCACGATCCTCGAAGAACTGGAACAGCGGCTCGCCTTCGACCCGCTACTCCGTCCTGGCGGCGCGGTGCCCTTCTATCGAATGGTCCGCAACCGCTTCATCCGCGATCTCCTTTAGGGTCAGGAGCTGTTAATATGATCGAAATGGCGCCTGAAACGGCAAACAGATGCCAGGAGAAGCGCGAGGGGCGGGGTTTATCCCCCGGCCGAGCGGTTCGACGCCGCAGGTCGCAGCCGTTTCGGCGTCCTTCGGATGTGGTCCATCTGCCCGGCTACAGCGCATGTCCCGCGCTGATGCATGTCAGCGCGAAAGGAACATGCGCCACCCGAAATGCCGGAGTGTCCCTTGCGCGTTCGGCGAACGCGCGGCGCTCCGGTGTCGCGAAGACTTGAAAGCCGAAAGGCTTCCTGCGCCTTCGCTCCGCGTATCCGCACAGATGGCCTCACACCATTTCGACCAGATTAGCAGCTCCTGACCCTAGTTCCCCAACAGCAGTTCCGACATGACCGGAAACGTCCCAACCCAAGACGATCACGCGCCGGTGCACTGGCTGGCCATCACCGCCGCGATTGCTTCGATCAGCGTCGTGGGCATCGCCATTGGGCTTGGCATGCCGCTACTCAGCGTGATCCTTGAGCGACAGGGCTATTCCGCCAGCCTGATCGGCCTGAACACAGCAGTGGCCGGCCTTGCCTCGATTGCCGGCGCGCCGATGGCGACACCTCTGGCAGTGCGGTTCGGCACTGTCTGGACGATGATGGCGATGATCATCCTTGGGGCGTTCGCCTTTGTCGGCTTCTATTTCGCCACGGCCTTCTGGATGTGGTTTCCGCTTCGCGTTCTGCTCCACATGGCGCTGACCGTCCTCTTCATCCTGTCGGAGTTCTGGATCTCGTCATCTGCGCCGCCGCACAAGCGCGGCTTTGTACTTGGCATCTATGCCACCGTGCTTTCGCTCGGCTTCGCGCTGGGGCCTTACCTTTTCGCCCGCATCGGCAGCAGCGGATTCGCACCGTTCGGCACGGTTTTCGTGCTCGTGATGTTCGCGTTGGTGCCGGTGATCGCCGCCTGGCGCGAAAGCCCGATCATTCAGGTCAACGACGAGGGCGGCCACCATTTCCTGCGTTATGTGTGGCTGGTGCCGACCGCGACAGCGGCTGTGCTGGTGTTTGGTGCCGTGGAGACCGGCGGCTTCGCGCTGTTCCCCGTCTATGGCGCGCGCAGCGGCTATTCCGAGGCTGACGCTGCCCTGCTGCTGACAATGATCGGCCTGGGCAATGTACTGATGCAGATACCGATCGGCATGCTGAGCGACCGCGTGCCCGATCGCCGCTACCTGCTGCTCGCCTGCGCGACGGTCGGCTTCGTCGGCATGCTCGTGTTGCCCTATGTCGTAACCAATTGGCACGCCATGGCCGCTGTTCTGTTCCTGTGGGGCGGCGTGGTCGCGGCGCTCTACACGATCGGCCTGGCGCATCTTGGCGCACGGCTTTCCGGACACGAACTCGCCAATGCCAACGCGGCCTTCGTGTTGTGCTACGGGCTGGGCATGGTGCTTGGCCCGCAAATGATCGGCATCGGCATGGACCTGTTTGGCAAGGAGGGGTTCGCCGGCGCGCTGGCCCTGCTCTTCCTGCTCTACATCGTGCTGGCGATCAGCCGCATTGCCACATTCCGCGGCCGCTCTTGACTTTCGCGCGCTGATCTTTATGTGTCGCGCCAGATTTCCGCGCCGGGGTACCGTCCCCTCAGAGGCGGTTTAACCCAGACAGTCGAACGGAATGCACCATGGCAAAAGCCGCGAATATCAAGATCAAGTTGCTCTCGACCGCCGATACAGGCTTCTTCTACGTGACGAGCAAGAACAGCCGCACCAAGACCGAGAAGCTCTCGTTCCGCAAGTACGATCCGGTTGCGAAGAAGCACGTCGAGTTCAAAGAAACCAAGATCAAGTAATAATCTTCACTCCTCGAAGGCCTCGACCGAAGCCGCCGCAAGGCGGCTTTTGTTTTTGGCACTGCGAACCTTACAGAGCCGCGCGTCCTTTCGGACGCGCAAAGGACGCTGTATCTCTTAGAAACTACGCATCGCGCTTTCCGAAAATCGATTCCGATTTTCAGGCCCATACGGTAGGCGCAACCTGCTCTTTTCAAACGGGAAATAGGGGCCGGCCGGCATCTGGCAGCGGTACGAGGAGGCCACTATGTGCCAGCGCCGGCCGGCCGACCCCACGGACCCAGGAGATGCGGCGGACCTGAGCATCATGGGGTATCTGTCAAAGCCAAACCAACCGCATGTAGATCAGTGCGCTTTCGGCTCCGTCAAAAGATCGTTGCGTAATAATACTGCAAAATCAACCATTTCTTAACCAAATTAGGCCGATTACCGAAGTTAAGGTAAACCCGAAACCATCGTTGTCGGGGAAAGCCGGACACAAAGTGTCGAAACTACTACGAAGGTATCCGCGATGCGCCTCGCAGACCAGATACATGCAGGCCCAATCCATTCGCAAAAAATGTGTAGTGGTTTTGGGGCAACGACATGCGTGAAAACCAGAGCTAAAGCCTGTTGCAATTGACCGGTTCAGCCAAGGCGTTGAGGACCTGGTGAACAACATCTCCGCCGTGTCATCCCGGCTCTGCCCTCTCTGCCCTCGCTGCGCTCGGTTGGCCGGGATGACGCCATCGGAATGCCCGGGACCAATCGTCACCGTGCAGAGTTGATGATGCCGTTGGCCTGGATACGATAAAACGCGACCTGCTTTAAAACCAGAGCGGGCGCATCCCAATTCGAGCGACAGACTTTGGAGCGTTGAAATCAGGCTGCCTTGGCCACGACCCTGTTGCGACCGGCGGTTTTGGCTTCGTAGAGAGCCATGTCGGCTCTCTTCATCAGCGCCTCGACCGAGTCATCGCCATTCAGAAGTGACGACACCCCGGCGCTTACGGTAACTCCGACCGTCTGCCCTTCCCTGCCGACCATGAACGGTTCGATCTCGATTTCCGAGCGAATGCGCTCGGCGATCCGCTCCGCGACTGCGGCTTCGGTATCCGGCATGACAACGACGAATTCTTCACCGCCGTAGCGGCACGCGAGATCGATGCCGCGAACATTCTTGCGCAGGCGACGCGCGAATTCGCGCAAAACGTCGTCGCCGCCGCTGTGCCCGTGGGCATCGTTGACGGACTTGAAGCGGTCCAGGTCCAGGATAAGGACCGAGAGCGGACGCCGCCGCGCCACCGACCGCTCGAAAAGCGTCTTCATATGGCTGTCCATGTAGCGGCGATTTTGCAGACCCGTCAGCACGTCCGTCACGGCCATTTCGATGGTTTCGGTGACGCTGTCGCGCAGATATTCGTTGTAGCGCTTGCGCTTGATCTGGGTTCGAAGACGCGCAGTCAGCTCGTGCCTGTCGATCGGCCTGACCAGATAGTCATTGATGCCCAGCTCCAGGCCACGCACAAGACGACTGTCCTCACCCATGTCCGCCAGAAGCATGATCGGCAGGAAGCGCGTGCGGTCGAGAGAACGCAACTGCGCGCAAAGGCGCAGCGGATCGTAGGCTGCAAAGGCAGTCGAGATCAGAACGCAGTCATACGGCGCCTCCGCAGCCTGGAACAGGCCAGCCTGCGGATCGATGACGATGTCGAGGACTGCCTGCCCCGCCAGGAACTGTCGGATCCGCTCGTACGACGACTGCCGTTCATCGATGAGAAGCACCTTCGGCAGCGCCTCCCGATCCGGCTGTTGGCGCGAGAACAGTGCCTCGATGCCAATGTTACGCACCGTTGTGGCTCGAAGCCGCAATTCGTCGACCAGCGTCTTCAAGCGGACGAGGCTTTTCACCCGCGTTATGAGCTGCAGATCGTTGACCGGCTTGGTCAGGAAGTCATCGGCGCCGACCTCGAGGCCGCGCACGCGATCCGTTACCTGGTCCAGCGCGGTGACCATCACCACTGGAATATGGGCCGTCGCCGAGTCCGCCTTAAGCCGCCGGCAAACCTCAAAGCCGTCCATTCCAGGCATCATGACGTCGAGCAAAACGACGTCGACCTTGCCACTCTCGCATACCTCAAGGGCCGCCGGACCATTAGACGCAGCGATCACGTCGAAGTACTCCGCGAGGAGCCTGACTTCGAGTAACTTCACATTTGCGGGAATATCGTCGACGACCAGAATGCGAGCAGTCATAATCGGTTACTCGAACTCCGGAGAGACGGGGAGACACTCATCATGCGTCTCCCAAATACCACTTTATCGTTTCGATAAAGCGCGGAACCGAAATCGGCTTGGAGATGTAGGCTTCGCAGCCGCCCTGCCTGATGCGTTCCTCGTCCCCCTTCATGGCGAAGGCCGTAACGGCGATCACCGGGATCATGTGCAGATCGTCATCCTGCTTCAACCATTTGGTTACCTCGAGCCCGGAAACCTCTGGCAGCTGGATATCCATCAGGATGAGGTTGGGGCGATGAGAGCGCGCCAAGTCAAGCGCCTCAAGACCATTGCGCGTCCGCACGGTCTCGTAGCCGCTGGCCTCGATTAGGTCGCGAAAGAGCTTCATATTCAGCTCATTGTCCTCGACGATCATCACTTTCTTAGCCATTAACCTGCTTTCCGGGACGGCACTGCGAGCCGCAGCACTCGCCATTCGAGTTTTGACAATAGCAAACGAACATTGACGAAACGCAAATCGGCGACATCAGACTGTCGTAAATCGGCACGCTTGCCGCATTCACACAGCGCGACTACTGAGACAATACTAGTATCCCGCTACGAATGGTCAAATGAATGGCGTTGCATAAACCCACACTCCAAGACGCCGAAGCGATAGCGGTTTCGGGACTTATCTTCGTTGCCAACGACCCGATCCTGCTGCCTCGCTTTCTCGCCATCACCGGCATAGAGTCGTCCGCCATTCGGGAGGCGGCGCGCGAACCTGGCTTTCTCGCGGGCGTTCTTCAGTTCATCCTTGCGCACGAACCCACCCTGCTCGCCTTCTCCGACCAGGAGGGCATTTCGCCCGGTGCCGTGGGGACCGCGCTGAGGATGCTGCCGACCGGAGACGACCAATATCTCGCCTCGACATGAGCGCGCGTTTTCCGCTTTGAACGCGGTCCCCTCACACAAGTGCTGTCGCGAGGCAGAATAAACACCGAGGATGATCCTCTACAACCGCAGCCGCATCAACGGCCTGCCCGCCTTGCGCTCCGCAATGCGCTCAAATCCAGCCCTTTCGAACACCCGTGTCGAGCCGACAAACAAGCCGACGGAGCGCGAATCCTTCGACTGATTTATCGGGCATGCCTCAAGCAGACGCGCGCCACTGTCGCGCGCATAATCG
Source organism: uncultured Alphaproteobacteria bacterium (assembly GCA_963839725.1). GTDB lineage: Bacteria > Pseudomonadota > Alphaproteobacteria > Rhizobiales > Rhizobiaceae > Kumtagia. The sequence goes on from CAWIWT010000031.1 coordinate 144,309, forward strand.
ACACCCGCCGCGACAAGACGGTGCGAAAGACCCGCTCCCCTGGCAGAGCTGCGTACGAAAAAGCAGGAGATCGCCCAAATGCCCGGATCGGCTTGATGCTCAGGTTCCAGCGGCGCCGACACACGGCCGGCATTGTTCCACTCCGGCACGTCGGCACGCGGACCTATCTGCATCCAGCCGACAGCCTTTCCACCGTCGAAGGCCAGCAGACCGGGTGGCGGGCCGGTCTCGATACGGGCGCGGATGAAGTCCTTGTTGCGCTGGCGGTTGTTCTCGCGGCGAACCGCCGGCGGCAAGCGGAAATGCGTACACCAGCATCCGTAGCAGGCGCCTTGCTTGCCGAACAGATCCTCGAACGCTGGCCAGAGGTCCGGTCCCAGCGGCTTCACTGTCACCAGCATAACACTCCTCCGCGCGCCGCGCCTTGCGGGCGTCGCTGCACTGTCCTATCATCGCGCTGTTCTGTTTATGTTCGCATCGATGGCGCCGCCTGTCAACAATCCGGATCACGGTTTCTGCCGCGATTGCCTGGCGCTTCAGCCGGGTGCCGCACTGCGTTGCGTACAATGCGGCAGCCCCCGTGTAACCCGCCACAGGGAGCTCTATCGGCTGCATCTGGCGCATATCGACTGCGATGCCTTCTATGCGGCGGTTGAAAAGCGTGACAATCCGGAACTGCGCGACAAGCCGGTGATTGTTGGGGGCGGCAAGCGCGGCGTTGTCTCGACCTGCTGCTACATCGCGCGCATCAGCGGGCGTGCGCTCGGCGATGCCGATGTTCAAGGCGCTGGAAGCCTGCCCCGACGCGGTCGTCGTCAAGCCGGACATGGAGAAATACGTTCGCGTAGGACGCGAGGTGCGCTCAATGATGCAGGCGCTGACGCCGCTGGTCGAGCCATTGTCGATCGACGAGGCGTTCCTCGACCTCAGTGGCACGGAGAAGTTGCACGGCAAGCCGCCTGCCCTTGTGCTCGCCGACTTCGCGCGGCGCGTCGAAGCTGAGATCGGCATCACCGTTTCGGCGGGGCTTTCCTACTGCAAGTTCCTGGCGAAGATCGCCTCCGACATGAGAAAGCCACGCGGCTTTGCCGTCATCGGCGAGGACGAGGCCGTATCCTTCCTCGCAGTCCAATCCGTGACGCTGATCTGGGGCGTTGGCAAGGCGTTCGCCGCTTCGCTGGAGCGCGACGGCATCCGCACGATCGGCCAATTGCAGACGATGGATCAGGGCGACCTGATGCGCCGCTACGGCACCATGGGAAATCGGCTGTTCAGGCTGTCGCGCGGCCAGGACGACCGGCGGGTGCACCCCGATCACGAGGCGAAAAGCGTTTCGGCCGAAACTACCTTCGATGCCGACCTCGCCTCGATGGCGGATCTCGTGCCGGTGCTGCGGGCGCTGTCGGAGAAGGTGTCGGCGCGGTTGAAGAAGGCCGGCATTGCCGGGCGCACGGTGGTGCTGAAGCTAAAAACCCAGGATTTCAAGATCCGCACGCGCAATCGGCAGCTTGCCGATCCGACCCGGCTTGCCGACCGCATTTTCCAGACCGGGCTGCAGTTGCTTGACAAGGAAGCCGACGGTACGCGCTACCGCCTGCTCGGCATCGGCGTCAGCGACCTTTCTGATGACGGCAAGGCGGACCCGCCCGACCTGATCGACGAGAAGGCGCGCAAGCGGGCGATGGCGGAAGGTGCGATCGATCAGCTTCGCGACAAGTTCGGGCGCAAGGCGGTGGAGACCGGATACACCTTCGGCAAGGGGAACAGTGCGCATCCGCCCGAGCAGCTGGATGATTAGAGCACGACATGCTCTAAAGCCTCAATCCCCGTAATCCGGAATGTTGAGGAGTTCGCCGCAGGCCACCTTCTCCCACAAACAAGGGGAGAAGGGAGAACCGCCATGCCCTAAACCAACTCCACCTCGACAACGCCCGGCACGGCGCGCATAGCCGAAGCTACCTGCGGCGAGATGCGGTAGCCACCGGGCAGCGCGACCTCGACTTCGCCGCGCGCGTCGGGCTTGAGCACGACGAAGCTCACCTGTCCGTCGCCCTTCATGCCAAGCTGACCGGCGAGCGTTTGCAGCGGACCGGCGTCGCGCACATAGATGCGCAGTGCCTTCTGCACGCGGCTTGCCTCCTGCTCCAGCGAGCTCACCGTTTGGATGCGCAAATTGATGCCCTCCGGACGATCCTCGGCGGCGACGGTCAACACCACGGAACGGCCGGGCTCCATGAGATCGCGATATTGCGCGAGCGTCTCGGAGAACATCACCGCCTCGTACTGCCCGGTCTGGTCCGAAAACATCACCACGCCCATCTTGTTGCCGGTGCGGGTCTTGCGCTCCTGCTTGGAGGTCACCGTGCCGGCAAGCCGGCCGGCGGTGGCGCCACGCTTCACCGCAGCGGAAAACTCGGCCCAGTTCTGCACGCGCATCTTCTGCAGCGCCGCCTTGTAGTCATCCAGCGGATGGGCGGAGAGATAAAAACCGACCGCCAGAAACTCCTTGTGCAGCCGCTCCGCCGCCAACCACGGCTCGGCGGCAGGCAGATGCAGTTTCTGCTGGCGGCTGGCGGAACTCGCGCCGAACATGTCGGTGATGCCAAGTGCTGCATCCTCGTAGGCGCGGGAGGATAGGCCCATCATGCGCTCGACTCCGGCCATAAGTGCCGCCCGGTCGTGACCGAAGCAATCCAGCGCGCCGGCGAGGATCAGGCTTTCGAACACACGCTTGCCGACGATCTTGGGATCGACCCGCTCGCAGAAATCCTCGAGATCGGCGAAGAGCTTTTCCTTGCGCTTCTCGACAATGTGCTCCACGGCGGCATCGCCGACGCCCTTGATGGCGGCGAGCGCATAAAAGATGCGGTTCTCCTCGACTTCGAAGTTGCGGTAGGACGTCTTCACGGAAGGCGGCACAACGTCGATGCCGAGCCGCAACGCATCCTGGCGGAAGTCGGCCAGCTTGTCGGTATTCGACATATCCAGCGTCATCGACGCGGCCAGGAATTCGACCGGATAATGCGCCTTGAGATAGGCCGTCTGATACGACACGACGGCGTAGGCAGCGGCATGCGACTTGTTGAAGCCGTAGTCGGCGAACTTCGCCAAGAGGTCGAAGATGAAGTTCGACTGTGGTTTGGTTAGCCCGTTCCTGACCGCGCCGTCGACAAAACGGGCGCGCTGCGCGTCCATCTCCGCGCGGATCTTCTTGCCCATCGCGCGGCGCAGCAGGTCGGCTTCGCCGAGTGAGTAGCCGGAAAGTTCCTGCGCGATCTGCATCACCTGTTCCTGATAGACGATGACGCCTTGAGTTTCGGCTACCAGGTGGTCGATCATCGGATGGATCGACGCGATTTCCTCTTCCTTGTGCTTGCGCGCATTGTAGGTCGGAATGTTTTCCATCGGACCTGGGCGATAGAGCGCCACCAGCGCAATGATGTCCTCGATGCGGTCCGGCTTCATGCCGATCAGCGCCTTGCGCATGCCCGCCGATTCCACCTGGAACACGCCGACCACTTCGCCCCGCGACAGCATCTGGTAGGTTTTGTCATCATTTAGCGGCAACCGCGCCAGATCGATGTCGACACCGCGCCGCCGGATCAGCTTGACCGCCGTTTCCAGCACCGTGAGCGTCTTCAAGCCGAGGAAGTCGAACTTCACCAGCCCCGCCTCTTCCACCAGCTTCATGTTGAACTGGGTGACCGGCATGTCGGAGCGCGGATCGCGATACATCGGCACCAGTTCGGACAGGGGGCGGTCGCCGATGACAATGCCCGCCGCGTGGGTCGAGGCATGGCGGTAAAGCCCCTCCAGCTTCTGCGCCATATCGAGCAGCGTACCGACGATCGGCTCCTTTTCCATCTCCTCGGCAAAGCGCGGCTCGCCCTCGATCGCCTTGGCGAGCGTCACTGGATTGGCGGGGTTCTGCGGCACCATCTTGCAGAGCCGGTCGACCTGGCCATACGGCATCTGCAGCACGCGGCCGACGTCGCGCAGCACGGCGCGCGCCTGCAGCGACCCGAAGGTAATGATCTGCGCCACTTGATCGCGTCCGTATTTGCCCTGCACGTAACGGATTACCTCGTCGCGGCGATCCTGGCAGAAGTCGATGTCGAAGTCGGGCATCGATACGCGGTCGGGGTTGAGGAAGCGCTCGAACAGCAGCGAGAAACGCAGTGGGTCGATGTCGGTGATGGTCAGCGCGTAGGCGACAAGCGAGCCGGCGCCCGAACCACGGCCCGGCCCGACCGGAATGCCATGCGCCTTAGCCCATTTGATGAAGTCCGCCACGATCAGGAAGTAGCCGGGGAACTTCATGCGCTCGATAACACCGAGCTCGAATTCAAGCCGGTCGCGATACTGCTCCTCGGTGTAGCCTTCCGTCATTCCGACCGTTTCAAAGCGCATGGCCAGGCCTTCGCGAGCCTGTCGGCGCAATTCCTCAACCTCGGCCTTTTCGGCATCGTCTCCCGCGCCGGTGAAGCGCGGCAGGATCGGCGAGCGCTTCTTGGGATAATAGGAGCAGCGCATGGCGATCTCGACGGTGTTGTCGATCGCTTCCGGCAGATCGGCGAACAGCACGGACATTTCGGCCTGGCTCTTCAGATAGTTGTCGGGGGTCAACCGCCTGCGGTCGTCCGAGGCAACCACCGAGCCCTCGGCGATGGCGATCAAAGCGTCGTGTGCGTCGAAATCGTCGCGAACCGGGAAGAATGCCTCGTTGGTGGCAACCAACGGCAGCTCGTGGCGATAAGCGAGATCAACGGTCGCGACCTCAATGCGCTTATCCCAGTTGCCGACGCGCTCCAACTCGACATAGAGGCGGTCGCCAAAGATCGCCTTGAGCTTCAGCAGGCGGCCTTCCGCAAGATCGGCGTGGTCGAACTTCAGTGCCATGCCAACCGGGCCATGCGGGCCGCCAGTGAGGCAGATCAGCCCCTGCGACAGTTCCTCCAACCATTCGGTCGAAACGCGGATCGTCTCGCCTGCGGGATTATCGAGGTAGGCGCGGCTGACCAGCCGGACCAGATTGGCATAGCCTTCCGCCGTCGCGGCCAACAGCACGATCGGATTGTGTTCGACGCCGCGACGCTGGCTGCTGCCGCGGTTGCCGTAAGTCGTCTCGCCGCCGAAGGCTAGGTCGAGTTGGCAGCCGATCAGCGGCTGGATGCCTTCCTTCGTGGTCTTGTTGGCGAATTCGAGCGCGCCGAACAGATTGTTGGTGTCGGTGATGGCGATCGCCGGCGCACTGTCCCTTTGCGCCAGACTCACTATCTTTCCGATCGGCAGTGCACCCTCCAGCAGCGAATAGGCCGAGTGGACACGCAGGTGCACGAAGGGCCGCATGCCGGCCGGCGCCTTGGCTTGCGGTGTCATTGCCGCGCGGAGAATGGGGTCGCGCGGGGCTCGGTCGTCAGGCATGGCGGCTCGGTTGTCGGAGGACTCAATTTGTTGGGTCATTGTCGCGCAGACGGGGTGATGACGCCAGCCGGAATGGCTTTCAAGTCACAGGAATGGATATAGGGGAGCGACGGCACCGATGCGAATACAGCGGTTTTGCGCTCAAGTCGCTGCTGCTTCTACCAGATACCCCTCTCCGTCTCGCCCTTCGACAAGCTCAGGGCTCGCCACCTCTCCCCAGAGGGGCGAGGAACCCAAGCTGGAACAGCGGCACCTCTCGAACGCACTGCTTGCAAGGGCGAAGCATCTCAGAACCTGGGTTCCTCGCCCCTCCGGGGAGAGGTGCCGAGCCCTGAGCTTGTCGAAGGGGCGAGACGGAGAGGGGTTGAAGCAATAGCCGCACCCGCCACCGGGAATAGAATTTGGCAACTCTTTCCTCTAACCAATTGAAACGACACCCTTGTCAGCATCTTTGGCAGGAGATTTTATTCCCACCAGCACTTTCTCGCGTATTCTCCGCCATAGCAGCTTGCTGGTGGGAACGGGTGTACAACCGGCATCCAGGCAAGTGTGGCACCGGGCCGGCCACGCAACGGTTAGCGTGGTTTGGGGTGATCCCCCGCAGCCTAGACCCGGCCCCGGATCAAGCTCGCGAGCCGTTAACTCGGCCGGGTTTGGTTTTGGGGAAGCATGCCGGCGGCGCATGGCGAAGCGTCACTAAACTATACCTTACAAGGCGCAATGCCATGCGCCGTCTCCCACACCCAAACCCGGGCTTCGAAAAGCCGGGGACCGCGCCCGTGCGTCTGTGCACCAACAGGCCCGAAGCCCACCGAAGGACGAGATCTCGGCATGCGAAACGAATCCGGGAATCCGCGCGGGCGATCGGCGGTGGATCTGCGAATCGCGGTAGAAATCCCCGCCCCGCCGCGTAGTATCGCGCCAGGCTGCCGGTTTCGGAAATGGCCAAACGCTACAAGGCTGGCAGCCTCGACCCGAAATTTGGATGAGAAGCCACTCTCGTGAGATTGCGGTCGCCGACCTTCGCGCCGGCGATCTGCATTTCAAGACCAATTCAGGAGCTACCATGCATACCGCCCCTTTGATCGAAATCTGTGTCGAAGGCATTGACGGGCTGATCGCCGCCCAAGAGGGCGGCGCGGATCGCGTCGAACTTTGCGCGTCCCTGCTGGAGGGCGGGATAACACCGAGTTTCGGTACCGTGCGCGAGGCATTGGGCGTTTCGGCGATACCGATTTCATGTAATCGTCCGCCCGCGCGGCGGCGACTTCCTCTACAGCGAGCTCGAGCACAGCTCGATGGTCGCGGATGTGAAGACGTTGCGTGAAATGGGTGCAGCCGGTGTGGTCATTGGCTGCCTGAATGCCGACGGCACGATCGATGAATCGCGCATGACCGAACTGGTCGAGGCCGCTGGTCCGCTGAATGTCACCTGCCACCGCGCCTTCGACATGACCCGCGATCCTTCAGAGGCGCTTGAGGCGCTGATCCGTTGCGGCGTCGGGCGTGTGCTCACGAGCGGCCAGCGCGACACTGCCGAGGAAGGCGCGGACCTGCTTGCAAGCCTGGTAAGGCAAGCCGGTGAGCGGATCATCGTGATGGGCTGCGGCGGGCTCGATGCCGGCAACATCGCGCGAATTCTGGCGAGTACCGGCTTGACGGAAATACATTTCGCCGCGCTCAGGGACGTGCCGAGCGGGATGATCTACCGCAACCCGAGTGTCGGCATGGGCGGCGCTGATCTGGATCGCGAATACCGCAATACGGTCACCGATGCGAATGCGGTGGCAGCGACGATTGCGGCTGTCAAGCCCGTTTAGGTTAAAGCAGGCAACTTACCAAGCTTTCAGCGAACAGAAGCCCTGCTTCTCAGGGCTTCGGCTCGAATACCTTGTACTCGCCCTTGCCGTTGATGCGCACGGTCTTTCCCGACAAAACCTGTATTGCTCCTTTTGCGACTTTTTCCTCAATGTCATCCAAGGCGCGTTTGGGATCGTCAAGGCGTACTCCCAACAGGCTATCGGCTGTGTAGCTCCACCAGGTAACCCGCTGCATGCGCTCGACGATATCCGGTGAAAAGCGATTGCGGATGACCTTGGCCGGGACACCACCCACGATCGCGTACGATGGCACATCCTTGGTCACGACAGCGCCAGAACCGACGACTTTGCCGGTTCCAATGGTAACGCCTCGCTCGATGACAGCCCTTGTGCCGATCCCCACGTCATGACCGATTGCCACTCCTTCCGGCTGCGTGGGCGACGCCAGGTATTCATGATCCGGCCGTTGTGCCAGCGACGCGAGGCAAGGGAGTCTCCCATATTGAAATGGGTGAGTCGATAACCATCAGTCGGATGCTCGCCACCGCCAATCGTCACATCAGCTGCGATAAAGCAATAGCGGCCCGAATCCACTTGATGCCCGATAAAAGGGTATTTGACAGAGCCACTGGAGTGAAATGAAAACGGCGCCCGAAGGCGCCGCTACAACAGAACCTAAGCTCTAGATAATCAGGCGCTGGCGCCTTTCTTTTCCTTCTGCTCGGAGTAGATGTAGAGGGGCCGGGCACTGCCGGTCACGACCTCTTCCGAGATCACAACTTCTTGGACGCCTTCCAGCGCCGGAAGTTCGAACATGGTGTCCAGCAATATGGCTTCCATGATGGAGCGCAGCCCGCGCGCGCCAGTCTTGCGCTCGATGGCGCGCTTGGCGATGGCCGAGAGCGCATTCTCATGGAACGTCAGTTCCACGTTCTCCATCTCGAACAAGCGCTGATACTGTTTCACGAGAGCGTTCTTCGGCTCGGTGAGAATCTGGATCAACGCCGCTTCGTCGAGATCTTCCAGCGTCGCCAGAACCGGCAAGCGGCCGACAAACTCCGGAATGAGACCGAACTTCAGCAGATCCTCAGGCTCGACCATGCGGAAGAGATCGCCGGTGCGGCGATCTTCAGGCGAAGCGACCCTCGCGCTGAAACCGATCGAGGTCTTGCGGCCGCGATCCGAAATGATGCGGTCGAGGCCTGCGAATGCGCCGCCGCAGATGAACAGGATGTTGGCGGTGTCGACCTGCAGGAACTCCTGCTGCGGATGCTTGCGGCCACCCTGCGGCGGAACCGAAGCAACAGTGCCTTCCATGATCTTCAGCAGCGCCTGCTGCACGCCTTCGCCCGACACGTCGCGGGTGATCGACGGATTGTCCGACTTACGCGAAATCTTGTCGATCTCGTCGATGTAGACGATGCCGCGCTGGGCGCGCTCGACATTGTAGTCGGCCGACTGCAGCAGCTTGAGAATGATGTTTTCGACATCCTCACCGACGTAGCCGGCTTCGGTCAGCGTCGTCGCATCGGCCATGGTGAACGGCACGTCGATGATACGGGCGAGCGTCTGGGCAAGCAGCGTCTTGCCGCAGCCCGTAGGGCCGATCAGCAGGATGTTCGACTTCGCCAGTTCAACGTCATTGCTCTTCGTCGCATGCGCGAGACGCTTGTAGTGATTGTGGACCGCAACCGACAGCACGCGCTTGGCGTAAGGCTGTCCGATAACATAGTCGTCGAGGACCTTGAGGATTTCCTGCGGTGTCGGCACGCCCTCGCGCGACTTCACCATCGAGGTCTTGTTCTCCTCGCGAATGATGTCCATGCAAAGTTCGACACATTCGTCGCAGATGAAGACCGTCGGGCCGGCGATCAGCTTGCGAACCTCATGCTGGCTTTTGCCGCAGAACGAGCAGTAGAGCGTATTCTTAGAATCGCCGCCGCCAGTGCTGACTTTGCTCATCGTCACTTAGTCCTTTCAGTACCGCTCCCGCAACGAAGCGGCCAATCGTCGGCATCAAGTATTAGCCGCGCCAATGCCCTAATGCCAGCGGTTTGGCACGAACAAACGCTTCACGCCGACACAATTCACAATCATTGCGGCACTACCAAACCCCTGCCAGAAAGCTAAGCCGCCGAAATCAACATAGGCTTAACGTAGGCTGGCGGCTGCGTCGAGGAAACAGCAAACTGCGGCTGAATTGCCGCAGTCCCGGTAAAAAACCTGTCATTCTGCCGCCAGGCAGCTCCTGACTTTGGGTTAGGACCCTAAGCTTTGGCGCCTTCGATTTCTTCGCGCGAGGTAAGTACCTTGTCAATCAGCCCGAGCTCTAGCGCCTGGTCGGTGGTCAGGAAGTTGTCGCGTTCCATGGCGTTGTGGACTGTCTCGTAGTCCTGGCCGGTATGCCTGACATAGATTTCGTTCAGACGGCGCTTCAGCCGTTCGGTGAACTGGGCGTGGATCATGATATCCGTCGCCTGCCCCTGATAACCGCCCGACGGCTGATGCACCATGATCTGCGCGTTCGGAGTGCAGAAGCGCATGTCCTTCGCGCCGGCTGTCAGCAACAGCGAAGCGGCCGACATCGCCTGACCGACGCAGAGCGTCGAGACGGGCGGCTTGATGAACTGCATCGTGTCGTACATCGCCAGACCGCTGGTGACCACGCCACCAGGCGAGTTGATGTACATGTTGATTTCCTTCTTCGGGTTCTCCGCTTCCAGGAAAAGCAGCTGGGCGCATACCAGCGACGCCATGCCGTCTTCGATCGGGCCCGTGATGAAGATGATGCGCTCCTTCAGCAGCCGCGAGAAGATGTCGTAGGCGCGCTCGCCGCGATTGGTCTGCTCGACCACCATCGGCACGAGGTTCATATAGGTTTCGATGGGGCTCTTCATGGCAGTCCTCGTTTGTGCGGAATCCGGCCTGCGCCGGCGGAATCGAAGCGTGTATGGTTATCCTGTAGATAGGATGCCCACTCCGCCTTGCGCAAGGCCGCGCGTTACGCTGCCGCCGGTAACCTTGCTTGTTAACGACGGCGGTAAATCCCCTCTTTTCCGCAACGTCATGCGCCCTGTTGTCGTCAGCTCGCAACGCTGCTGCCCCCGCCGATAGCGGGGGCGTCGCTAGTTGGGGTTTCAGGTTACCCGATCTGACCGATCTGACCGCCGCTCAGTTCAGCTGAACAGTCAGCTTGTCGATCGTGCCGGTGAACCTGAATGGCACTTGATAGTCCTTGTCTTCGACGCCAGTGCGGGTATCGACGCCGACGTCGAAGGTTTCGTCAATCGTCATGAGGAAGGGCACGGTGTGCGCAACCTTTTGACTGGCGACTTCCTTGCCATCGACGTTCAGAACTCCGGTGCCGCCCTTGCCGGCGCCGCCGCCGTCGTATTTGAAGTCGAACGAGATGGTGTGCTTGCCCGGAGTGAGTGCGTCCTGACCTTCCCAACGGAATTTTTCCAGCGCTAGGAGGTTGTAGAGGAAGACAGGCTTGCCCTCCAGCAGGTAAAGCCCGTAACCGCCGAAGCGGCCGCCCTGAGTGACCAGCATCCCATCGCTGCCGTCCTGCGGGACGTCCACCTCGGCCGTGACGGAGTAGGATTTGTTGACGATGTCGGGCGCGTTTCCGGATGGAATCCCGGATATTTCACCCGAGTAAGCAAACGAGGTTTTCCCGGCGGTGGCACTCGGCCGTGGTGAGAGAACGCGTTCGAGAAAGTCGTTGTCGAGCGGAAATACGTTATACTTTGCCGCCTCGACGAGGAACAGTTCCTTCATTTCCTGAAGCTTTTCAGGCATCTTGGCCGCGAGGTCGTCGTTCTGCGAATAATCCTCGTTGAGATTGTAGAGTTCCCAATTGTAGCCATTGACCACGTCGGGCATCTTGCCCAGTCCCAGCAACCAAGGCGCGAGAGGTGGAGTCGTGGATGCGATCCAGCCGTCGTGGTAGATGGCTCGGTTGGCCAACATCTCGAAATACTGGGTCGTGCGAGTGGAGGGCGCCTCGGCGTTCGCCTTGTCCCATGTATAGGCCATGCTCACGCCTTCGATCGGCTTCTGCGCAACGCCGTTGACCATCACGGGAGCCGGAATGCCGGTCTCTTCGAGGATCGTTGGCACGATGTCGATCATATGGTGGAACTGCGTGCGGATGCCGCCGGCGTCCTTGATGCGCGCGGGCCACGCCATGGCCATGCCTTGCCGGGTGCCGCCGAAGTGCGACGCCACCTGCTTGGTCCATTTGAACGGCGTGTCGAAGGCCCAAGACCACGCCACCGACATATGTGGCTGTGTTTTGTCCGAACCCCAGACATCGTAATACTTTAGCTGCTCCTCGACAGGAACGTTGATGCCTTCGATCGCGGCCAAGTCGAACGGCGTACCAACGGTGGAACCTTCGGCGCTGGTGCCATTGTCGCCTTCGATGTAGATGATGAGCGTGTTGTCGAGCTTGCCCAAATCGTCCACCGCTTGGATTACCCGTCCGATCTCATTGTCGGTATAGGCCACATAGGCGGCATAGACCTCGGCTTGGCGCGCGAAGAGCTTCTTGCTGTCGGCATCGAGCGTATCCCATTTGGGCAAATCGTCCGGCCACGGCGTCAATTTCGTGTTGGCCGGAATCACGCCGAGCTTCTTCTGGTTGGCGAATATCTCGTCGCGCATGGCATTCCAGCCCATGTCGAACTTGCCCTTGAACTTGTCGATCCATTCCGGGGTTGGATGATGGGGTGCGTGGGTGCCGCCAGGCACGTAGTAAAGGAGGAACGGCTTGTCGGGCGCGACTACGTTGAGTTGCCGCACGTAACCGATCGCCTCATCCGCCATGTCGGTGATGAGGTTGTAACCGGGTTTTCCGATCCATGGAAAAATCTGGGTGTGGTCACGAAACAGATAAGGAGTCCACTGGTCGGTCTCGCCGCCCATGAAGCCATAAAAATACTCGAAACCCATCCCCGAGGGCCATTGGTCGTATGGGCCCGCCACGCTGTACAGATAGGTGGGCGTGTTGTGGTTCTTGCCGAACCAGGACGTCGCATAGCCGTTGTCTTTCAGGATTTCGCCAATGCTGGCGTTTTCGAGGCCGAGGATGGAATCATATCCCGGATAACCGGTGGCCTGCTCGGAAATCACGCCGAAACCTACGGAGTGGTGATTGCGTCCGGTGATCAGCGCCGCTCGTGAGGGTGAACAGAGCGCTGTCGAATGGAACTGCGTATAGCGCAGACCCGTCTGGGCTATACGATCGAGCGCCGGCGTGGGGATGACGCCGCCGAACGTGCCTGAAACGCCATACCCCGCGTCGTCGGTCATGATCAACAGGATGTTGGGGGCACCCTTCGGGGGGACAACCTGCGGCGGCCAGTAGGGTTTCGAGTCCTTGGCGCTGAGACCAATTTCGCCACCGAACGCCGGCGGCGGATTGGGAAGATAGCGCCCGTCCACTGTCGTCGTCGCATCGGGCGAGCCTGGCGTGCCGGTGATCGTCTGCGCGTGTAACGGGGTGATGTAGAATCCGGTTGAGATTAGCAATGAGGATAGCAGCAGCGTGTGGAGTTTCATGACGTGCCTCTTCCGCCTCCCTGTCGGTGGTTGGACTGCTCTTGGTTTGCGCCCGCACTTCTCTGCACTGACTACTGGTCGTCTAAATATGAACCGTGCAGGACGCCTGATCGGTTTCAGGTGGATGCTCTTAAAAAGTGCAGGCTGACGCTTGTCTATCAATAAATCAAGTACGTTGCAGTTACGTGACCTGCATCCTCGGGCCACGGCCTGCTTCCACGCAAAGCGGCGCTCCGGCAGCCTAAGCACGCAGCCAGCATTTTAGCCAATTCGACGTCACCGTTGCCGACGGCAGCCGCCACGCGGCGTCCGACTGCTGCGCCGAACCTGTAGCCATGGGCCGGAACATGCTGAAATTATTAGACATTTGCCTCTCTCAGCAGCCCGAGCGCTCCTTTGCCTCATCGCTGAGCCGCCGCACGATATCGGTGGTCTTGCGGATGTCCGCCTCGCTCATATCAGCGCCCATCGTCGAGGCGATTGCAAGGAACCGGGTGCTCAACTCGCGATAGCGCCCTTCACCCTTGGGCGTGAGGCGCACCAGCTTCGATCGACGATGCCTTGGATTGTCGATGAACTCCACAAGCCCCTCGCCCGCCAACTCGTCCGCCAACCGCTGCATGCGCTGGCGGCTGGTCGGGCGCATCTGGGCGATCCGCGGCACGGTGAGAGGACCAAGCAGCGCCAGGCTGCGCATGAAACCGAACGCGCCGCCGCCCCAGCTCGTGATCAGTCCGGTCTTTTGACCAATGGCCCGCAAGCGAAAAAAGAACTGCGCCACTTCCAGCATCAGGTCCGCGATCGCCTCGCCCTTGCTGCTGACGCTCGGACCTACCGGTTTTCTCGGTTGCACCGTCGCCATCCCCTTCCGCTACGCTACCGCAGATTGACACCTATGTTGTCAACGACTAGAATGACACCTGAGTTGTCGATCTAGCGCCGATACTGACCTTCGACGCATTGCATGGCAAGTAGGAGGAGCCGGCATGGGCTCTGCCCACCAACAGCCCAGCGACGCCGCAACCGCGGGCGTCATAATGCGGCCACCGCTGCTATACCTGGCCTGCCTGCTCCTGGGGCTTGCCTTGGATCGGGTGTTGCCCTTGCCGGTCACCTTGGCGGAGACCGCCCTGATTCGTTGGACGGCGGGCGGCGGACTTATCGCAATCGGCCTCGCTTTCATGGCCGCGGGAATTCGCAACTTCTCTCGCGCCGCCACGCCGGTGCCCACCAACCAGCCCGTCCGCGCGCTGGTCACAACCGGCATACACGGTTGGAGCCGCAATCCGATCTACGTCGGCATGTTTCTCCTCTATACCGGCATCGGCATTGCCACGCGCAGCCCTTGGGTCCTCATCCTCGTGCTTCCGCTCTTCATCATCCTGCGCTACGGCGTGGTTGCGCGCGAAGAGGCGTATCTCGAGCGGCGCTTCGGCGATGCCTACCGCGACTACAAAGCTCGTGTCCGCCGCTGGCTGTAACCGTTGAGCAAGCGGTCCTGGGATCCCGGAGGCCGAATTGAGGTCGTGCCACGCCGCAGTCGGCATTGTGGGTCCGATGCTCGGCCTCCTGCGCCACGATCCATGGTGACCCGCTTGTCTGCAGCAGCCCGATCCGCTTTGTGGATCGACCCTCTCACAAGAGGGAGAACGCCGCTACACGGCCTCAGCACGCAGCCAGCGTTTCAAACCGTCGACGTCACCGGTATCGATCGCTGCGGCGGCACGGCGGCCGACTGCAGCGCCGAACTTGTAACCATGGCCTGAACATGCTGAAATGATTAGGCATTTGCCTTTCTGAGCAGCGAAGAAGCGCTGGTCCGATGTGAAGGTGTACGCACAGGTGACGACATTGGTCACGAGATACTCTTCGACCCGTGCGATCGGCGGCGAGAACAGGTTGCGGATCGCCTCGCCCTCGCCCGGCACCGGCTCGCGGTTCCAGTCGGCATCCGAGGTCGGTACCTTGTGCAGCCCGGAGCCGAACTTCATGCCGGCGCCGCCGGACGGCGGGATCATGTAACCGTCTGTTGTTCCACCAACGTCGAGGATGGCCGGCGCAGCTTCCCATGCGGCTTTGAGGTCCGCCGGCGGTTCCACATAGGCGAGCGCGGTGCGGTAGGTTTTCAGCGTTCCAGCCAACTCCGGGAACAATTTCAACACCCAGGCGCCAGCCGTGACGACGATCCTGTCGCCGGTAACGACGCTGCCATCCGCGAGGGCTACGCGCCCGCGATCAGCGTCGATGGTGGCGACCTTGCTGTTTTCGTACACGTTGACGGAGGCATTTCCACGCCGACCGCAACCGCTCACGGCATGGGCGCGGAGCCAGCCCAGCAATCCGGCGGCGATGCGCCGGCAGAACAGCGCCCCGCCTTCCTTCGAGAAGTAGGCGTAGCGGAACGTCCCGGCCTCAAGGAAGGGCCATTTGGCGACAGCCTCCGCCGGTTGGTAGAGCTCGAAAGGATAGCCGCCCTCCTCCAGCCCCTCGCGGTATATTTCCGCTTCGTCGCCCGGCTCGCGCGAGATGCACATGAAGCCGCGCGGATCGAGATACGTCTCGCCAAGATCGGCCCACATCTCGTCCCAGGCGTCGTAGGCTTCGCTGATCAGCCGGCCGTAACCGGAGGCTTTCCCGTAGGCGCGGCGGATAATGCGGTGATGATCGCCGGAAGCGGCCAGCGGATTGGGTATGGGGCCTTGTTCGAGAAGAGTGACGCTGTGACCGGCCTTGGCCAGCGACCACGCGGTGGACAGCCCCGCTATGCCCGCGCCGACAACGATGACGTTCATTGCGGTCTGCCCTGCACTTTCTGCGCCATCAAACGGCGCGCCGTGTGCTGACCATACGGGCTGGCGGGAACCGGGCAAGGCGTTCTATTGGTCCACGATGCAATCCCTCGTGAAACCACCCTACCTCGCATTCGACCCCGCGACGCGGCGGCTTCGGCTCGACCCGCATGAGCCGCGGTTCTACCAGAACCTCTATGAAGCCTATGCGTGGCTGCACGGCGTCAGCCCCACTTTCTTCTGGGAGAATTTCGGCTTCTGGTGCTTTGGCGGCTTCGACGACGTCAACCGCCTGCTGCGTGACCGCCGTTTTGGCCGGCAAAAGCCGGAGGGGGCCGCGGACAATCAGGGGGTTCGCGGCGATCGCAGCCATCTGGTGAATTTCGACCGGGTTGACGCCAGTTCGATGCTGGAACTCGAGCCGCCGGTTCACACGAGGCTGCGGACGCTGGTCAATCGCGCTTTCGTCTCACGCCAGGTCGAGCGGCTGCGGCCACGCATCGAGGCGCTGGCGAACGAACTCATTGACCGGTTTCCGGCGGGAGAAGCGTTCGACCTGCTGCCGACATACGCCACGCCAATACCGATGACGATCATCGCCGAGATGCTCGGCGTTCCGGTGGAGTTCGGGCCGCAACTGCTCGACTGGTCGCACCATATGGTAGCGCTTTACTCGCACGGGCGGACTCGTGAAACGGAACTGAGAGCGGATGCGGCGGCGCATGAATTCTACGACTTCCTGAGCGGCTATGTCGCCGAACGAAGGAAGCGTCCGGGTGACGACCTCCTGTCTCTGCTGATCTCGGCGCAGGAAGGCGACCAGAAGCTGACTGAAGCCGAGCTGATCTCCTCGACAATCCTGCTGCTCAATGCCGGCCATGAGGCGACCGTGCACCAGACCGGAAACGCGGTGCGCGCGATCCTGCAGCAAGGCGGCGATCCACGCCGGTTCTTCACTTCGCTCGACGCGACCGCCGAGGCGGTGGAGGAATGCCTGCGCTTCGACACGCCACTGCATATGTTCACGCGCTATGCTTACGAGGAAATAGCGTTCGCTGACGGCGTCGTGGTGAAGCCGACCGAGCAAATCGCAGTGCTGCTCGGCATGGCCAATCATGACCCACGTGCCTTCGAAGCGCCTGACGCATTCCTCCCCGGCCGGCACAATCAGAAGAATGCGTCGTTCGGCGCCGGGATCCACTTCTGCATCGGCGCGCCGCTGGCGCGTCTGGAATTGCACGTTTCGCTGAAAACGCTGTTCGACCGGCTACCTTCGCTGGCTGCCGCCGAGCCGCCGCAGTTCGCCGACACCTATCATTTCCATGGGTTGAGCAGGCTAGATGTGAGGGGATAGCCTCAACCGAGTAAGAAAGAGATCCCTGCCGGCGATGGTTTGGGCCAAGGGCGAGGATTTGGCCAAACCAGTCCGGCCCGTCGGGTTCCGGGCGGCGGACGCCCACTTTGTCGGGCCGCTCGGCCGTCGCCCAGCTACGGCCTTCGCGACCCTCCGCGTGGATCGCCTCGCCGTCCGTGAAACAGAACTGACCGAACCTAACCTCATCTTGCTCTAGATCCGGATCACATATTCCTTGCGCGTCGTCTCCAGCACCTCCCAGGTGCCCTTGAAGCCGGGGCGCAGCACGAAAGCATCGCCTGCCTTCACGGTCCGGGCCTCGCCATCGTCTTCTGCAATGACCGAAAGGCCCGAAAGGATGTGGCAGAATTCCCACTCGTCGTATTGGATACGCCACTTGCCGGGTGTTGCCTCCCAGATGCCGGCATAGAGGCCATTCGGCTGCTCGTCGGCGTTCCAGCTACGGAATTTCGGATCGCCGGAGATGATCCGGTCAGGCGCCGGAGCGGCGGCTTCCGGTTGGGCTACGCTTGTCGTGATCGGCTGGAAGAAAGATGGCACCGGAGTTGCTCGCGCTGGTTCACACGCAACAACTATCAATGTTCAGAGCGCCACCGCAAGCTGGAGAACCTCGCGGCAGCAACGTTGCGGCACCGCCGCACTGTGGATTTAGGCGTAGCGCGAGGTCGAAGGCAGGTATTCGTCAGATGAGGCGGTTGTCCTCAGCTGTTTGACGAGCCCGGCGGCGCGTGCCGTCCGTGTCAGCCTCCCGGTGCCTTGCTGCTGCGGTCTTGCGAATTTGCTCAAAACGGTTTTCCTCGACATCCTTGGATAAGGGCTGCGGGTCGGGTTTCTCGACGTAAGAGATCATTGGTCTTGCTCCTGCTGAGGCGGATTGAAAACGCGGTTCACAAACGCTGGAGAGCGAACGCCACAGTGGTGGCGGCGAGCGCGGAAACCTTCCACGGCTTTGACTTTTTACGCCGCTCGTGCGGCGAAAGCAGCCGCTTTTAGCACCTCCCGCATTCAGATGATAGAAATTCTAAATTAATATTCACCCGGCATTCGAAAATCTTCGGAAATGCGTTTCGGCCATCGATACCAATAACTTGCTCAATATCATGCATGTCAAAATACTAGCTTCGAAATATTTTATCTTCTCTCCGCGAAGTCCACATTTTTATTTTCCTAGAGGGTCGATCGTGCCTTGATTCTTACTCAATCAAAGCGTAATGGTAAAACTCGTTGATTTGGCCGACTTGGCTTTTCGCGGTGTCAGAGACCTTCGACCCGCCATTCACCACCGAATTCTCGACAGCGAATGATAGCGCCGACTTGGCGCGCATATCGCTCTGTTCGAACCTGGGATGAACCCGGCGCTGACCACGGATGTACTGGCAGCCCGGATCGTTCCGGTTCGGACGGAATTAATGCCGTAGGCGCCTCAGCGTGCTGCGGCGGAGACCAGCGACTGTGTCGACCCGCACCACGCAGACCCTCGTCCACTTTTCAGCCGCGTTTCAGCTGCCCGGTTTCGACGGGCCGCAGCCGGCCGGAGATTATCGCATCGACCATGACGAGGAGTCCATCGACGGCGCCTCCTGGCTTGCGTGGCGAGGCGTCGGCAGCTTCATTCACCTGCCAGCAATCGCCACACCCACTTCGACCCGACAGATGCTGCCGATCAGTCCAGTGGACCTCGAAGCCGCACTCGAAAAGGACCGCAAACAATCATGACCGCACCCAGCAATCTGCGCAGAGCCCGTCTTGTCCGGCAGGAAGCCGAAACCCATATTTTTGCGATGGGGCAGGCTGTTCGGCTGAAAGGCGGATTTGGCTGGCCGCTGAAGTCCGCGGACATTTATCACATTACCGCCACTCTCCCGCCGAGGGGAAATTCGCCGCAGTA
Source organism: uncultured Alphaproteobacteria bacterium (assembly GCA_963839725.1). Classification (GTDB taxonomy): domain Bacteria; phylum Pseudomonadota; class Alphaproteobacteria; order Rhizobiales; family Rhizobiaceae; genus Kumtagia. The sequence continues at coordinate 163,170 of CAWIWT010000031.1, forward strand.
CCGCATCCGCAACGATGAGGAACGCTACGAGCGCGTGACGACGCAGGATGATCTCGAGGCTGTCGCAATCCCGCAGCCGAGTGATAGCGCCACTCTCATCGAAAGGACGTTCGGCAATGGCTAAGGGACAGAAACGCAGCAGCCGCGAAATCCGCAAGCCAAAGCAGGCGAAGGCGCCGCCGAAAGTCGAAAATACGTTTGGCAGCCAGATCAAGCTCGCTACCAACGCGCCGCGCGGCAAAGGCAAGAGCTGACAATCTCGATGATCCCGCGTCGCCGGAACGGATGCAGATGAAGATCGTGATCGAGTTCTACCGTACACGGCAAGAGGACGATGCGCATGCGATCGTTGGCCGTGAAACAGGAGAAGCGGCAGATCTTGGCGACGCCATCGAGCGCGCACGATCATTGTCGCAAACGCTCAATATGCCGCAGCAGCCGGACGCAATGACGATCACCAACGCAAGCGGCGGAATACTCTATTCCGGCGCGCTCGATGGGGCGAGCCGTCAAATGAAGGAAGCCATCAGCATGAATGCAGACGACAATCGAGCCGAACGACGACCGAATGCATTTGCGATCGCTGTCTGGGAAAATGAGGGCGGCGCGCTTGGCCGCGATTCCGTGGGCCGTACGTTCGGCCGTCGCATCGAAGCGGACCGCTCCTGGACGGTCTATCACGTGTTTACCGGCGTCCCGGCACATGTTGCAGGCCAGCCGATGGTTGGCCTCAGCCATGAGGACGCAACCCACGGCATGGCGTCTCTCAATCTTCACGATACCGGACGCCGCAACGAGCGCATCAATCTGTCAGCAGAGGCCTCGAAAGTCTCTAAATTCACGGTGTGCCAAGCATGACCCTGGCTTTCCCGAACCCGAGCCGCAGCTTCGACGAAGTGAGGAACGCCGTCCGCTTCATTGGCCATGACGGCATGTTCCAGGTGCCGTTTTTTGTGGAAGCCGGCGCGCTTGCGAAATCCAGCAACCCTTCCGAAGCCGAATGCCTGCGCGCCTTCGATGCAATGCGCAACTCCATCTACACCGTGGCTCGAAAAGCCTATTCAGGTGCGCGCCGTACAGCCTACCTCCTGACAGTCGCCGATTTCAGGTAGGATGGCTGCACGCGATTGAGGCTCGTTGACGCGCCGGAACAGCGGCACTGCGCCACGCTGTTCTTACAAGGAAGGGGCCGTGCAACCTTGAAAGGTCGATAGACTTTCAAGCCCTGGCCAGCGCCTGCTCCAGATCGGCGATGATGTCGTCAACGTCCTCGATGCCCACGGAGAGCCGCACGACGTCCGGGCCGGCGCCGGCGAGCGTCTTCTGCTCGTCCGAAAGCTGGCGGTGGGTGGTCGATGCCGGGTGGATAACCAGCGATTTGGTGTCGCCGACATTGGCCAGATGCGAGAACAACTCCAGCGCTTCCACGAACTTCACGCCGGAATCGTAGCCACCCTTCAGGCCGAAGGTGAAAACCGCGCCTGCGCCCTTTGGCGAATACTTCTTCTGCAGCGGGCCGTTCTTGTCGCCCGACAGGCCGGGATAGGACACCCAACTGACCTTGGGATGCTTCGAGAGGTATTCGGCGACAGATTGAGCGTTGTCGCAGTGGCGCTGCATGCGCAGCGGGAGCGTTTCCAATCCGGTCATGATCAGGAAGGCGTTGAAAGGCGCGATCGAGGGGCCAAAGTCGCGCAGGCCGAGCACGCGCGCGGCAATGGCGAAGGCAAAGTTGCCGAAGGTTTCATGCAGAACGATGCCACCATATTCGGGGCGCGGCTCAGACAGCATCGGATACCGTCCGGACCTGGACCAATCGAATGTGCCGCCATCGACCAGCACGCCGCCGATCGAATTGCCGTGGCCGCCGATGAACTTCGTCAGCGAATGCACAATGATGTCGGCACCATGTTCGATCGGCCGCAAGAGATACGGCGTCGCCAGCGTATTGTCGACGATCAGAGGGATGCCGTGCTTGTGGGCAATCTCGCCGATCGCTTCGAGATCGACGAATTCGCCATTGGGGTTGGCGAGGCTTTCGACAAAGATCGCCTGCGTCTTGCCGTCGATCTCCTTCTCGAAGCTCGCAACGTCGCGCGTGTCGGCCCATCGCACTTCCCAGCCGAAACTCTTGAAGGCGTGGCCGAACTGGTTGATCGAGCCGCCATAGAGCCGCCGCGACGAAACGAAATTGTCTCCCGGCCGCATGATCGTGTGGAAAACTAGCATTTGCGCGGCGTGGCCGGACGCCACCGCGAGCGCCGCCGTGCCGCCTTCAAGTGCGGCGACCCGCTCCTCGAGAACGGCCTGGGTGGGATTCATGATGCGCGTGTAAATATTGCCGAAAGCCTTGAGGCCGAATAGCGACGCGGCATGGTCGGCGTCGTCGAAAACGTAGGATGTCGTCTGGTAGATCGGCGTAGCGCGGGCGCCGGTGGCCGGATCGGGCTTTGCGCCGGCATGGATGGCCAGCGTGTTGAACCCCGGTGCGCGCTGAGACATTGAGGAACCTCCCTCTGATCGTTGGAAAACGGTGAATTGTGAATGGTGAATGGTGAATGGTGATAATTTCTTACGAGGTGACCCGTGAGGGTTTTTGACGCTTGCAAACTGTGTGGAGCTGTTCGGAGTTTGCCATTCACGATTCACCATTCACCATTCACTTTACACGCACACCGAGACTCTGAAACCCTTGGCGCATGATCGGCTTTTTCGATGACAGCACCCGACTGTTGACGCCGCTCCAGCCAATTTCGCCGGACAACCTGCCATATTCGATCTTGGGGCAACGATTCATGACGATCTGGATGCCAGCAGCCTCCGCCTTCGCCGCCGCCTCGTCATGGCGCACGGTCAACTGCATCCAGATCACCTTCGGCAGCGGCCTCAACGCAAGGGCTTCGTCAAGAATCCGCGGAACGGCGTTCGACCCTCGGAAAATATCGACCATGTCGATCGCCTCGGGCACGTCGCCGAGTTTCGCATAGGTCATGCGGCGCAAGATTTCCTTGCCAGCATGTCCGGGGTTGATCGGAAAGACCGTGAACCCCTTAGCGATCAGATACTTGGTAACGAAAAAGCTAGGGCGGACGTCATTGGCAGAGGCGCCGACAATGGCGACCGTTTTCACCGTGTTCAAGATGCTGGCGATGTATTCGTTGGAATAGCTGTCGTGAGTCATTTCGGGAGGGATATCCTGCCTTCGGCATCGAGTGGAAAGTCTGGATTGTGAGCAACCTCCCAGAGATTGCCCTCGGTATCGGCGAAGTAGCCGTACCAGCCGCCCCAGAAGGCGCGTCCGGCGGCTTTGACAATGGTTCCGCCGGCTATTTTTGCCTGTTCAAGGACCGCATCGACCTCTTCGTCGGATCGCGTGTTGTAGGCGAGATAGACGCGCGAAACGCCCTCTCCGAATTTGATTCCGGCATCCTCTTCCGCGGCGGGACGCGGGAATAGGCCGAGGATCGCGCCGCCCATCTGGAAGAAGGCAACGCCATCGTTGATACGATGCCGCTTCAGGCCCATTGCCTCGTAGAACGCCGTGGAGCGCTCAAGGTCCTGAACGGCAAGCGTTATGATCGAAATGCGGGGTTCCATCACTCCCCCGTCCATTTCGGATCCCGCTTGCCGATGAAGGCGCCGATGCCCTCCTCGGCGTCGCGGGCAAGCATGTTGTCGACCATCACCCGCGCCGCGTGGTCATAAGCCTGCGAGAGGTCCATTTCGGCCTGTGCATAAAACGCCTCCTTGCCGATCTTCAGCGTCAAAGGCGATTTGGACGCAATGGTTTGCGCGTATTTCATCACAACCTGATTTAAGTATTCGCGCGGCACCACGCGATTGACCAGACCGAAATCACGGGCTGTCACCGCATCGATGGTTTCGCCGGTCAGCAGCATTTCCATCGCCCGCTTGCGTGCGACGTTGCGCGACAGGGCAACCATGGGCGTCGAGCAGAACAGGCCGATATTGACGCCGGGCGTGCAGAAGGTCGCCTCCTGCGAGGCGATCGCGAGATCACAGCTTGCGACGAGCTGCAACCCGGCAGCGGTTGCCAGGCCGTCAACTTCGGCGATCACCGGCTTAGGACAGCGCACGATCGATTGCATCAACGTGGCACAAGCCGCCATGGCGGTTTCAAAGAACGACCTGCCCCGATCCGGATCGGCGCGATGCGACGTCATTTCCTTGAGATCGTGGCCGGCCGAAAACACTTTGCCGGAAGCCGCGATCACGACGACACGGATTTCCGCATCGTCAAGAGCGCGATCAAGCTCGGCCTGCATTGCTGCCATCACCGCGATCGACAATGCGTTGGCTGGAGGATTGGCAAGCGTGACGCGCAGGATACCGTCCTCCAGGCGCGCGCTTACAGGGCTTTCGGGCGCGCTGCGCTTTATTGCGACGATCTCGGCCATACTATCAGCCTCCAGAAATCCCGCCGGTTCACGGCGCTGAAGCAAGAGATAGCAATCCGCCCGATTGAATGACAGAGGCGAGCCGTGTTTTGTCAGGCACGTCGCGGCAGGAAGTAGTGGGCCAGCAGCAACGGGAGGAAAAATGCCGGCGAGCGGCATTTGCGGCCAGGCGGCACGGTTTCGGGGCCTTCGCTGTTCGCGTCGGCCGATATTGGCGGCTATGTGTGCGTGCTGTCGCATGCAGGGCCATTGCCGGATCCTCAAGCTCGGCAAAAACCTGATGGTGTTCGACATCGACATTGTGGCTAATGGCGAGACAGTCGCTCACGCCACCTATTCGATTCCACAGAAGCGGTAATGCGGTTCTGCGATGGTGCCTGTCAGATAATCTTTGGTTCAGTCCATGCTAACAGCTCTTTATTCTCCGGATTGCGAACTGGTCGGCTGGCTGCAGTCCGGAAAATTCCTGTTCGATGCCGAAATGTCCTATGTTGCGTTCATCGCCAACGGGCACCTGTGGTCGGCCCGGTCGGGACGCTGGATCGGGCCGGTCATCGGTCCCCATGTCTTCGACGTCGATGGCCGGCCCGTGGCGTGGAACCCCTCGCAGCCACTGCGCACATTAGGCAGGCCGCTGCGCCCAATCAATGTGGTGCGGGCCGTCAGCCCGGTGCGACCGCCCCGGCCGGTGCCGCCGCTCAATCCGCTGACCGCGCCGAACATTATTGGCGGGTGGTCTGCAATGAGCTTTCGCGAGTGGCTGGTTTCGAGTGATCCCAAGCCAATCGTTATTGTGGAAGAACCAGCAATGGATGGCGCTGCCGGCGATGCGCCGAAGCCGGAGGCCGAGCCGGCCAAGCCGTCTGAAAGCTGATCATTTCAGGTCGGGATCGGGGCAGATCAACTCGTTTGGCCGGCATTTGCGTGGCCGCTTGTCGATTATCACTTCGTGCACGAAGCGATGAGAGATACGCGGCTTGTCCAGCAGCTTCGCCATCATGTCGAAGGTTTCCTCTCCGACCATGCCATCCGCCTTCAGGTGATTGTCCTTCTGGAATTTCCATACCGCGTTAACACTTTCCTGGCCGAAGATCCCGTCAGGCGTCAGCGTATCGGGCGAAGTCGTCGTCTTGACACTCTTCTTCATGTTGTAGCCAAGAAGATGGAGGTAGCACTGGACGAGGCCGGCGGCCTCGGCGTTGCGCTCCCACCAGCCGATCGGGCGTTTCTTGTCAGTGTAGGCCTCGTCAAAACGCTTCAGCCCATCCGGTGAAAGAAGGTGGTTTGCCGACCTTGGATACATGGCCACAGACTAGCAACTTACGCCGCGTAAGACTATTGGAAGGCCGCGCAATCCGCTTCGCGCAAACCTGACCAAGCATATGGTAATATCATGGTAATATCATACCTCTTCCCTAATTGCCTGATTTTGTTCGCTTTTCCGAAGCTCGCTGTGAAATATCGCGCTTGACCCGTCTCTCGGCTTCCCTTATAAGCCACTTCGAACCAGCGGCCCTCAACGGCCGCCGTTTCATTTTTGGCGTCGGGCCACCGCGTGCCGCCAAAACCAAGCAACAAGAAACGCCTTCCTCGTGAAGGTCCAACGAAAGCAGAGCCTCAATGAAAACCTTTTCGCAGAAGCCCGCGGAAGTGGTGAAGAAGTGGGTGCTGATCGACGCCGAAGGTCTCGTCGTCGGCCGCCTCGCCTCGATCGTCGCCAACCGCCTGCGCGGCAAGCACAAGCCCACTTTTACCCCGCACGTCGATGACGGCGACAACGTCATTATCGTCAACGCCGACAAGGTCGTGCTGACCGGCAAGAAGTTCACCGACAAGGTTTACTACTGGCACACCGGCCACCCTGGCGGCGTCAAGGAGCGGACCGCGCGTCAGCTTCTGGAAGGCCGCTTCCCTGAGCGCGTCGTCGAAAAGGCCATCGAGCGCATGATCCCGCGCGGCCCGCTCGGCCGTCAGCAGATGAAGAATCTCCGCGTCTATGCCGGCTCGGAGCACCCGCATGCAGCACAGCAGCCCGTGTCGCTCGACGTCGGCGCGCTGAATAGCAAGAACAAGAAGGTTTCCTGATCATGGTTGAGCTGAATTCGCTCGCAGACCTCGGCACCACGGCCGTCGCGCCGCAGGCCGCCGCCCCCGTGTACGTGCAGAAGCTCGACAAGCAGGGCCGCGCCTATGCCACCGGCAAGCGCAAGGACGCGATCGCTCGCGTCTGGGTCAAGCCAGGCAGCGGCAAGATCACCGTGAACGGCAAGGAATTCGTCGCCTATTTCGCCCGTCCGGTTCTGCAGATGATTCTACAGCAGCCGATCGTCGCGACCAATCGCGGCGGCCAGTTCGACGTGATCGCCACCGTTACCGGCGGCGGTCTCTCGGGCCAGGCAGGCGCCGTTCGTCACGGCATCTCCAAGGCGCTGACCTACTACGAGCCGGGCCTGCGTGGCGTGCTCAAGAAGGGCGGCTTCCTGACCCGCGACAGCCGTACCGTCGAGCGCAAGAAGTACGGCAAGGCCAAGGCCCGCCGTAGCTTCCAGTTCTCGAAGCGCTAACATCTCTTACGTTACAGAGTGCGAAAAGCGAGCCTTGCGGCTCGCTTTTTTTGTTTTGGCTTAGTTCGTCAAACCGTACGGGATGCGATAGCCATTGGCGCTCAGCCACTCGATAGCAGCGGTAGGTTCGTCGGTCTGGATCATGGTCACGCCGCGATCGACCCAGAAGCCGTAGGCTTCCTCCGGAACATCGGCGAGAGTCGCGAGTTCGTCGCCACGGCCGCCGGCCAGCATCCCGCCCTGCTTGTTGACAATGGCGTAGGTGTTCACCCACAGGTGCCAGTCGCCACGGATTGCGACGGCGCGCGCACGCGCTCCGAACAGCGGCCCGCCGTCGCGCGTCATGCCGTCGCTTGCTGCGCGCCAGTTGATCAGTTCGACGGCGTCCGCTGAAAAGGCGCCGCTAAACTTTTCGAGAACGGCCGGGTCGCGCACGGCGTCGTCAGCGATGATCGGCATGAAGATGACGCCCTGCCCAGCCGCCGCGATGACCGACTGCATCTCCGATACGCGCGCCGGGCTCCACAAATTGGCCTTGATGACCAGTTGATCAGCAATGCCGAGACGCCGAGCCACCGCGACGATGCCCGGCAGAGCATCAGCCTCCAGCTTGTTGTCGATATTGACCAGGATTCGATCCTTGGTCACCGTCAGCATCTCTTCCAGCGTCGGGATGCTTTCGTCGCTGACGGCGCCGGTTCCCTCGATAACCAGCCGGCAGGACTTCAGCTCAGCAACAATACGATCGGCAAGCGGCCCCGCGCAGGTCGAGCTGCGGTTCAGCCAGGAATCGTGAAAGACGATGAAGACGCCATCGCGTGACTTCTGAATGTCGATTTCGATCATTTCGGCGCCGATCTCGATGGCGTGGCGAACGGCGGCGATCGAGTTTTCCGGAAACTTCGTCCGCCCGGATTCCATGCCGCCGCCGCGATGGGCGATGACCATCACATGGTCCCGCCAGTGATTGGCGTGTTGGAGTCGGTCGCGAATTTCACTGATATGCCCGGGTTCGGCCAGGGCAATTCCAGGCAGAAACGACGCCAATAGACTGGCGCAGATCGCGAGAGCACGCATGCGAATCCCCCGATAGCTTCAGGTGACGGGGGAATAGCCGTGGTAGATGACAGGCGGATGAAGCGGCTCTTCGGCCGCTTTTGGGCTAGATCAGATGCAGCTTTGAAGGCCGACGGACGAGCGCCTGCGACCGCATCTCGATAAATCGCCAGGTGAACCACGAGACAATCAGCGTCACTTCGCGAAGAAACTGCTTATGTCGAAGCCGCCGGTAAATGGTTCAGGGCCGCGGCCGCGCAGTTGCGGCACCAGCAGCCGCACCATTTCGAAGGCGGCGAATGCCAGCAGCATAACTAGGGTCAGGACCTATTAATCTGGTCGAAATGGTGTGAGGCCATCTGTTCGGATACGCGAAGCGAAGGCGCAGGAAGCCTTTGGGCTTTCAAGTCTTCGCGACAAAGTAGCCGGACAGATGGACCACATCCGACGGACGCCGAAACGGCCGCGACCTGCCGGGTCGAACCGCTCGGCCGGGGAACGAACCCCGCCCTTCGCGCTTCTCCTTACATCTCTTTGCCGTTTCAGGCGCCATTTCGATCATATTAATAGGTCCTGACCCTAGATGCAGCGGGTAGATCCGCCCGAAACGCAGCAGGGCGAAGCAGGTCGACCTCGTCGGGTGTCAGCAGGCGGCTGCCATAGTTATGGCGATCACGAAACCCGAGAGAACGAAGAAGAAGTCCACGAACAGGTAGCCGCCGCCGTGCCGCTTCGCTATGTGTCGGCTCCACAAAACAAGGAGCCATCGATGCCGGCAACCTCGATCGATCACGCCTTCGCTGCCCGCTCGAATACCGGCCGCTCAGGCGATCCCACCTATGCCGGGGCGCTGTCCTTCATGCGGCGGCGCTATACGAAGAATGTGAAAGGCGCGGATGTCGTCGTCTGGGGCATCCCCTTCGACGCCGCTGTGACCAACAGGCCCGGTGCGCGCTTCGGCCCGCAGGCGATCAGGCGCGCCTCGGCTATCTTCGACAGCGATCCGCAGTATCCATTTCACATCGACATCTTCGAAAACCTTGCCGTTGTCGACTATGGAGATTGCCTGCTGGACAGCGGCAACCACCAGAAGACGCCGGCCACGATCGAGCGGGAAGCCAAGAAACTGCTGTCCTCGGGCGCCTTCCTGCTAACGCTCGGCGGCGATCATTTCGTCACCTGGCCGCTGCTGAAGGCACATGCCGCAAACCACGGCCCGCTGGCGCTGGTCCAGTTCGACGCCCATCAGGACACATGGGACGACGACGGCAAGCGCATCGATCACGGCTCCTTCGTTACCCGCGCGGTGAAAGAAGGCATCATCGATCCGGACCGGTCGATCCAGATCGGCATCCGCACCCACGCGCCAGCCGACTATGGGATCAAGATCCTGCATGGCTACGAGGTCGAGGAAATGCGCGCCTCCGACATCGCCTATGCGATTGTTGAACGCACTGGCGGCCACAAGACCTATGTTACTTTCGACATCGATTGCCTTGATCCGGCATTCGCCCCGGGCACGGGAACGCCGGTTTCCGGCGGCCCGTCATCGGCCAAGATCTTCTCGGTGCTCCGGCAATTGACTCAGATCGACATGGTCGGTGCGGATATCGTCGAGGTTGCGCCACCCTACGATCATGCCGATATAACGGCCATTGCTGGGTCGAACGTAGCGCAACATTATCTTGGGCTACTTGCCGAACGAAAGGCGCGCGAGAGCGCTTAGGCCGAAGCACATCCGGACTTGCGGGTTTGATTCCGCAACTTCGTCTAACTCATTGACGGATCACGTGATCCAGGACGGACTTAGCAAGCATGAAACCGAAGATCTTCATTGATGGCGAACACGGCACCACCGGCCTGCAAATCCGCGCGCGGCTTGCAGGACGCGACGACGTCGAAGTCATTTCGGTTCCGGCGGAGCGCCGCAAGGACCCTGCCGCGCGCGCCGAATTCCTTAACGCCGCGGACGTCGCCATCCTGTGCCTGCCGGATGACGCGGCGAAAGAGAGCGTGTCGCTGATTACCAACGACAGCACACGCATTATCGACGCATCGACCGCCTTTCGCGTGGCGGATGGCTGGACGTATGGCTTTGCCGAGATGGACAAGGACCAGGCGCGGGCCATCGCCAACTCGAAGCGCGTTGCCAATCCGGGCTGCTGGCCGCAAGGACCGATCGCCACGCTACGCCCGCTGGTGAAAGCCGGCCTGTTGCCTGCCGACCTGCCGGTCAGCATGAACGGCATTTCCGGCTATTCGGGTGGTGGCCGCACCATGATCGAGGATTATGAAGCGAAGGGCGAGGACGCGCCGGAGTTCTTGCCTTATGGCCTGAGCTTCAAGCACAAGCATGTGCCTGAATTGAAAAAGTATGCCGGCCTGTCGCGCGATCCATTGATGCAGCCGGTTGTCGGCAATTTCGCGCAGGGCATGATCACCACCGTGCCGCTGCAGCTTGCCACGCTCGACCGCATACCGAAGGGCGCCGAACTGCATGCGGCAATCGCCGATCACTACGCCAGCCTGGACGGAGGCGATGTCGAGGTCGCGCCCTATTCCGAGGCGGAGCGCCTGCCGGAGATCGACCCCGAGCGCTACAACGGCACCAACACGATGAAACTCTATGTCTTTGCCAATGACGCGAAGGCGCAGGCCATTCTGCTTGCGGTTTACGACAATCTCGGCAAGGGCGCATCGGGCGCGGCGGTGCAGAACCTCAACCTGATGCTTGGCAGCGCCGGCTAGAGCAAGATGAGGTTAGGTGCGATCGTTCGCCCGACGACGGTTTGGGCCAAGGCCGAAGGATTTGGCCGAAACCGGCCCGGCCTTCGGGTTTCCGGGCAGCGGGCGCCCACTTTGTCGGCCCGCTCGGCCGTAGACCAGCTACGGCCGTCGCGACCCTCCGCGTGGATCGCCTCGCCGTCCCCAGCCTCATCTTGGTCTAGCTTCTGACGGCAATATCCGTCGGCAAGGGATAACTGCCCTTGGTGCCGCGCCAATGCGCGGCGGCGAAGCCAAGTACGATCAGCGCCATGCCCTGATGGGTCAGCGCCGCGTGCAGGTGCACCTGCGTGAGCAGCGTAACGATGCCAATCACCGCCTGCAGCAGGACCAGATGAAACAGCACCAGCGCACGCCGCGCATGGGTCGTTCCTGCATCTGCCCGCCGCGTCGCGATCATATGCCAAAGCGCAGCGACGAACAGGATATAAGCGCCGCAACGGTGTACGAACTGCACGGTCTTTGGGTTCTCGAAAAGGTTGCGCCAGGCAGGATCGATGACGAACAGATCGCCCGGAATGAGGCTGCCATCCATCAGCGGCCAGGTGTTGTAGCTGAGGCCGGCATCCAGCCCCGCGACGAGACCGCCGAGATAGATCTGAAACAGCACCAGCAGCACCAGAATTCCGGCGAAACGTTGTGTGTAACGGCCGGCAGGCGCACCCGAATGTGGCGCGAGGCCGCGCGCGACGACCATTGTCGAGGTGAAGATGATCGCGGCGACGGTCAGATGCAGCGCCAGCCAGTATGGGCTCACGCTTGTTCGTCCCACCAGGCCGGAAGCCACCATCATCCAGCCGATCGCGCCCTGCAGGCCACCCAGCAGGAAAATGCCGCCAAGTTTCGACGGCAAGCCACGCTCCAGACGTCCGGTCAGCCAGAAGAATGCAAAGGGCAACGCGTAGAAGATCACGCCGGCCCAACGCGCCAGCAGGCGATGCGCCCATTCCCACCAGAAAATACGCTTGAAGCCGGCGAGGTCCATGTCGGGATTGAGCGCGGAGAATTGCGGGATCTGCTTGTACTTCGCAAACTCCTCCTGCCACTCCGCGTCGTTGAGCGGCGGGATGACGCCATGGATCGGCTTCCATTCTGTGATCGACAGACCGGATTCGGTGAGGCGGGTGGCGCCGCCGACGACGACCACGGCAAAAATCGTCAGCAGCACCACATAGAGCCAACCGCGCACCAGCGCGCGGTTGCGCAGCAGCCGGTCGCGCTCGGCGATTGGGGAATGGATATCGGTTGTTGCGGTCATTTAGCTGAACAATCCGTCGTCAACAAAGCGTGCCACTCGAATTCGATACGCGCTGCACGCTTTTGCTTTCTTGTTCATGAATGTCGTTCTCCCAAAACCGCTGCGCATCGTATGGGCGATATGCATTGGCGGCGCGATTGATGGACCCGCGCGACCTGGCTTGCAACCCGATGCCGCGCGACACGCCGTCGCGTTCAGGCGCCGCAGTGCAGGAATGGTTGCGTCCGGCGGCGGACGGGACTATCGAGCGGCCATGGAGTCGAAATGCCGATCCGTCTGAAGAAACTTATCGGAACGATCCTGCTGGTCGCTCTCGTCATCGTCTACGCGCTTGTCGCGACGATGGTGGCGGTGGCGCAACTCGCCGAGTCCGGCCCGGTCGTGCATCTGGCGTTTTTCTTCTTCAGCGGCCTGCTGTGGGTCCTGCCCGCAATGGGCATCATCAAGTGGATGATGTTGCCGCCGAAAGGCCGGTCTTAGAGCAATATGAGGTAGGTTCGGTCAGTTCTGTTTCATGGACGGCGAGGCGATCCACGCGGACGCTCGCGAGGGCCGTAGCTGGTCTACTGCCGAGCGAGCCGAGAAGATACGCCGGCCGGTTTGGACCAAACCCCTCGGCCTTGGCCGTACCAATGGGTACTGCCGCGGCAAACCCTCGCCCTTGGCCCAAACCATCGCCGGCAGTGTTGGCGCAACGTCTTGGCAAGCCGCCAGATCGCCGGATTGCTCATGATCCGGCTTTTGACGTCGGTAATCAGCGTCATGCCGCCGGCAGCCGGCCCTTCAAATGTCAGGGGAACGACAACATCGGCAAGCTGCATTCGATGTCGCACCAGAGCCGGTTGTAGGCTTTCGTCGCCGACACTGAAGTCGTAAATGGCATGACCTTGCTCGCACGCACCCTGGATGTTCTCGAAGAACAGATACTCGCCGGGGCTGGCATCCAGAGCAGGATGAGATTGGGTGCGATCGTCGTGCCTCTTGCCAGAAACGCGCCGATCGCGAGACGAAGACTGATCCACAAGAAATTTGTCCGCGCATCCGCTTGCGGAGGGTCGGCTTACGCCGCCGTGCGATCCGGATAGGGCGCGTAGTCGGCCGGCGTCACCAGCGTCAGACCCTCATAGCCGCTGGATGCCAGATCATCGCGCGCCGCCAGGACGGCATCATCCGGCCTAAGCGCGCTTACCAGTACCTCGGTACCTTCGGAGACGAGGCGACGGATGCTGCCGGCGCCGGCGGGACCACACTCGACAATCACCACATCATAGGCCGCGTTCAGCGTGTTCATGATGATCGGCAGACGCTCGACGGCGCGCATGGCCGTGCGCTGATCCGCATTGCCGACAGGGATGACGTGGCAGTCGGAACAATGATCGGCGTGAATTACGTCGGTAAATTTTGCCGTCCCGGCAAGCAGGTCGGTGATGCCTGGAAGGCTCGCGCCCTCCAGCCTTGGCGGCGAGGCAGCGCCCATGGCGGTCAGATCAACCAGCAGGACACGCAATCCAGAATCCGCAACGTCGCGCGCGACCATCACGGCGCTGGCGGCGGCCTCGTCGCCTTCCGGCGACACGAACAGAGCCCGGGTCGCGCCGCCTGCAATCAGCATTTCGGCGGCCGCATGAGCCGATACTTCGCCGTAGGCCTCTTCTTCGACCAGTTCCTTCGGCTGAACGGAGGCCCTCGGAGCCGGCTTACGCTCGACGGTCGGTACGAACAGCGGCATTTGAACCTGTTCAACCGGTTCCAAATAAGCGCCGTGTGCCGGCCGCATCGCACGTCCGGAGAAGAGTTCGCTAAGCAGGATGCCGATGGACATCAGCAGCATCGTGGCGGCCAAGGCGGCGCCGGTGATCGGCCAACTCTTCGGAAAATACGGCTCCGGCGGCACGACGGGGTCGGAGACTGTCAGCGCGTCGACCGGGAGATAGTTATGCGAGCCGTGCGACTGCGCCTCGCGATAGCGCGAGAGGTACGATTCCAGCTGCTCGCGCTCCGCCGCGTTGTTGGATTCCTGCTTCGCCGCGAGACTGAAATCCATATAGGTCTTCGCAATGACCTGCGGAACTTCAGCCGCCAGTTGTGGGCTTTCGGACGAAAACTCGATCACTATCGTGCGCGTCTTCTCACTGCGGTAAACCTTGAGATTTTCGCGAAACTTGGTGAGCACGCGCTCTTCAGCAGGAATATCCGCTGGATTGCCTTTCAGTCCCGCCATGATCAGCAGGCGTTTCAGCAGCGATGGCGACTTGGTGTCGTCGAACTCCGGATTGTCCGCGAGATTGAGTTTCCTGGCGACTTCCTTCAGCAGATCCGTCGAGGTGAAAATCTCAATCTGCGTATTGATGCCTTCTACGTCGAACAGCCGGCTGTCGGAGCCGGCGTCCGGCTGGCGCGTGGTCGGCCACTCCGTCCGCTCGATCGTCACACGGGTCTCAGCCTGGTAGTAAGGCGTGGCGAGCGATGCGAGCAAAAAGGCCGATCCGGCCACCACTAAAGCCACCACGACAATGGGCAGCCAGTTCCGCAGAAGGCTCGAAAACAGCCTTCCCAGATCCACATCGACATCACCAGAGGTCGGCCTGACCGATGGCATACATCCGACTCCAACACTGCGTCGGCTGGACCGTAAATAACTATGGTAACTCATGTGTTAAGAAGACATCGATTTTGGGCTGCCCAGCCCCCCAAATCTTTTCATTTTCTGCGAAATCCTGGCCTCGCCTCGACCGATCAGGCACTACTTCGCGGCGCTCGGGCGGCCCAACCTTTACGCACTGTTGACCCTAACCATTCGATAACGTCGGACAGGCATGCGCCAATATCCCTGGCGCCAGCAAAGGCAGCCCGCAGCAATGAAGACAAGGTCTCATCCTCTCCGCCAGAAAGCCTTACGTTGAAAGGGTTTGCGGCGATTTTTGGGTTCCGACCCCCGGCTCGATCCCCGGATTGGCGGAGCGGAAATCGGCCAGCCTGAAACGTTCGCAAGCGATTGAGATTGGTCAGCTTTTTTCGCCTCCCCGCTTTGCCGAATTGCCATTTCGTCGCGCCCAATGCTTTCATCTGACCGGTGGGAGGGCGAAGGAGATGGCGAAATTTTCCGAAGGCGACACGATTACGATGACCGGCGAGGTGACGAGGGTGAACGATGACGGGACCGCCACGGTTCGGCTGCACGGCTACGACGTTCCGGTGATCGTCACTCAACCGCGACTGCTTCGATCTCGATATCGAACTCCATCGGCCATCCCGCCACCGACACGAATGTGCGGGAGGGCGGATTTTCCGGAAAGTGCTTGGCGTAAACGCGGTTGATCGCATTGTAGAAACCGGCATTGGCTGCATAGATCCTCACCGCGACGACGTTCTCCATTGTCGTACCGGCCGCTTCGAGGCAGTGGCGCAGCGCCTTCAGCGATATTTCGGTCTGTATTTCGATGTCGCCGCGCACCAGCTTGCCGGTTTGAATGTCGAACGGTGGCATCCCCGAGACGAACACCATGCCTTTGGCCTTGGTCACCAGCGACAGCGGCACTCCAAGCGCCCTGACGGCTGCAGAAAGGACCGGAACCTCGACGATCTCCTTTTTCATGGAACCTCCTCTAGATCACAACGGATTGGCAGCGGAGCGAACCTCCGCTGCCAGAGATGTTTCAACCAGTGGCCTGCTTATTTTGCCGGGGATTTGTAGGAAGATGCGATTTTGCCCGCCTTCTCTTGGGCCGCCTTGAATTCCGCGCCCGTGTATGCCCGCACGGTTTTGACATTCGACACTGCTCCCGATGCGCCGACGACGAGAAGTGCGGGGATCAGGTCAGCACCGTCGGCGAATTCCGCGATTACCATCCAGTCGGTTTCGCCGGTCGTGACGTAGAAAGAATGCATTTTCCCGCCTGCTGCTTCCATTATGCCACGAGCCGCCTTTTCTCGGTTCGATGGATTGTCAATCATTCCCTTCGCTGACGTGGCTGAATAGCACCCTGTGATTATGAACAGTGGCATATGACACTCTCCCTCAATAATCGGGCAGATCGGGTGATCTGCCGAATACACAATATCTCAAATCTTGGCGTTCGCCGCGAGAGATTAAAGCAGGATTAGAACCCCGCGTAGGCGGCTCTACGAGCGCAATCGCCGGTTGCCCGGTCCTTTCCCCCCAGCCCGGCTCGCGAACGCGCTCGACGCGACGGCGACGGCGGTCTCCTGCGGATTTTGGAGCGGTCTAGCGGATCGCCACGTAGGCGGCGCTAGGGGCGCAATCTCCGGTTGCCGGTCCCTTTGCCCATCCGGAACTGGAACGCTCTCCGGCGCGCCTCCCCGCAGCGGGAAACCGCTACAAGCGCTTGCCTAGACCTGGCTCGCGGACCTATGCTGTTGTTTAGCGAGCCTGCCCCGGCACGCGGCCGGGGTGGAAGCCCCGCTTCACGGGGAGGTTAACAACATGAAAATTGCATCGCTATTCGCAATCGGCTGCATCGGATTATGCGGAATCGCCTCCTTTGCCATGGCAGAGGAAGCGCACACAATGATCACTCCTACCGACATTAAATGGGGTCCGGCTTCTAAAGCGCTCCCTGCCGGAGCAGAGGCGGCAGTCTTGTTCGGCGATCCGGCCAAGGAAGGTCCGTTTGCCCTTCGGCTCAAATTGCCGGTTGGGTATGCGATTCCGCCGCACACGCATCCAAGGATTGAGGTTGTCACAGTAATATCAGGGACCATTAATCTTGGAATGGGCGAGAAGGCTGACGGGAGCGCCGCCAAAGCAATTCCTGCGGGCAGCTTCTTCGCGCTGCCGGCGGGCACGGCGCATTTCGCTTACTTCGACGAGGAGACGGTGCTCCAACTCACCACCAATGGCCCGTGGGGCATCAAGTATGTCAATCCGGCCGACGACCCTCGAAAGACGCAATAGCTAAGACGGATTAATGGCGAACTGCCCCGCCGCGCTCGGCGGCGGGGTGCCATTGCCCAAGGCAAGTTGAGTGGGTACCCAAAGCGGGACTACTCAGGGCGGCGGCTCGACAGCGGAAGGGCTCATCCGGTCTCTCGAACTGCAGCCATACAATGACATCCGCATCTGTGGCATCTTCGATGACCGTGACGATAAGCGCTCTCCGCCGATCGTCGCAGGCTATCCGAAGCTGGGGAATATCGGCGAACTGATTCGTTCGGCGCCAGGGCGGGCACGCCAAGTGCACCGGCGCGTTGCTGCGGCCGGCTTGCTCAAGGGCCGTCGGGCTGCGACGCACTGGGCCTACGTCGATCTGTTGCGACTGGTCGGCGCCAATCACGAAAAGGGGCGAGTCGTGCGAGACGGTAATGTCTTCACCGCAGGCGGCGTCACTTCGGGAATCGATTTTGCATTCCGCATCGTCGCCGAACTTGCCGGACCGGAGTCCCACAAGCGATCCAGCTTGGGATCGAGTACGACCCATCACCCGACTTCGACGCCGGCCACCCGGACAAGGCATCCGAGACGGCCAAGGAGTTCATGGTTCAGCGCAACGAAGTGGCCCACACGGGGGTTCGGCAGGGACTCGAGAAATTGGCCGTCCTCGGCAAAGCAGCGCGACAGACGCGCAAGCGCTGAAAATATTTTTGGCGGCGCGATGCATTACCTCGCGGCGCGACGTCCTACTCCACGTCATCATCGTGGAGGATCCCCGCAATGGCCCAATTGTCGCGTACCCCCGTCACGCTTATCGGCGCCAGCCGCGGTCTCGGCCGCGTCCTGGCCGAAACCTTTCATCGTCTCGGCGCGAAGGTGCTGGTCGTCGCGCGGGGGCAGGCAGGCCTCGACGCGGTGGCGCGCGACCTGCCCGGCGTGGCGGTGCTGGCATGCGACGCTTCAGCGGACGATGCGCCGGACCGCGTGTTCGCCGTCCAGGCGCCGCGCATCCTGATCCTGTGTGGGGGCGCCGTGCCGCTCTGCCGGCCCTTCCACGAGCTTGACTGGGAGGAGTTCAGCGACAACTGGAACAATGATGTGCGCATGAGTTTCGTATTCCTGCAGGCGGCGCTTAAGTGGCCCCTGCCGCCGGGGACTACCGTCGTCACGATCACCAGTGGCGCCATGCTTCAGGGCTCGCCGATTTCCGGCGGCTATGCCGGCGCAAAAAAGATGCAGGCTTTTCTGACCGGCTATGCACAGAAGGAGGCCGGCCGCGCCGGCCTCGACCTGCGGTTCCTGTCACTGGCTCCCGCGCGCCTCATGCCGCAGACGGACATCGGCGCGGCGGGAGTCAGGGGCTACGCCGCCTACAACGACACCAGCGAAGCCGCCTTCCTCGAGGCTATGGGGCCGGGGCAGACGCCGCAACAAGTGGCCGACACGCTGCTCGATCTGATCGATGAGGCGCCGCCGGGAGGCAATTTTATCGTTTCCCCCGATGGCGTGGCGGCGCTACCCTAATGCGAATGGAGACCTCGATCGCCGTTCCCGATGTTTCAGGCATACCCGACGCTTCAGGTGCCTTTTCCGCACTGGCCAGCGGCATGCGTAGCGAACTGAAGCGCCATTGCTATCGCATGATGGGCGGCGTGCAGGACGCGGAGGACTGCGTACAGGAGACCCTGCTGCGCGGCTGGCGCGAATTCACCAGCTTGCGCGACGGGACGGCGGTACGGCCATGGCTTTACAGCATCGCCACCCGCGTCTGCCTCGACGCGCTGCGCACACGCCGACGGCGGCAAATTCTGTTCGGCCTTAGCCTCCATGAGGTTGAGCCGACGACCGCACCGTGGGTCGAACCGTGGCCGGGCGGGGTTCCGCCGTCCGGCCCTGAACGCGGGCAGGATATCCGGCTGGCCTTCGTATCGATGCTGCACGGGCTGTCGCCGCGCGCCCGCGCCGTACTGCTGCTGCACGATGTCGTCGGTATGACTGCGGCTGAGGCGGCGGCCTCGCTTGGCATCAGCGTCGCGGCCGCGCGCAGTGCCCTGCAGAGGGCGCGGTCCGCTCTGCCGCCGCAGGATGTCGCCAAGACCGACCACTTCCTGGTCGACGCCTATGTCGACGCTTGGAACGCGGGCGACGTCGGTGCGCTGATCGGCCTGTTGCACAGGGATATCGTGCTGACCATGCCGCCATGGCGCCGTACATTTACCAGCCGCGACGAGGTGGAGCGGTTCATGACCAGCGTCTGGCCGCGCTATGACAGTTTCCGCGCCGTGGCTATCGTTGCCAACGGGCAGCCAGCGGCTGCCGTCTACACGCGGCGCGGCGACGCGTCCTATCTTCCGCATTCCCTGCATGTCCTCGCAGGGAGCGGACAGGTCAGCGAGGTCGTCCTCTACGTCCCGCCACTGGGCGCGAGCCTGTTTGCGGCCTTCGGTCTCCCGCCGACAGCGTGATGCAGCAGTCACAATTTGACATGCAGGCCATACTTTCAACCGATGTGTAAAGCACGTCGCATCGAAGCGGATTCAGTCGAATGCTTTAAGTGTTTTATTTGATGCATGTCGTTGTCCCAAAACCGCTGCGCACTTTTGGGCGACATGCATAGTCTAGCCTCTTACGCGCGACCAGGCGCCGATCTCAGCCCTGCCGACTATGACGCTCTGGTTGGCTCCTGGACGATGCGTTCAACGAGCGTTTCCACACCGAGGTCGCTGGCGGTTGCCACACCATGGCGCACGATGTCGTCGGCAAGGACCATAGCCTGATCGCCATCCAGATGCACCTCGCCCAATGCATTTGCTCCGCCGATGACCGCATGCAAGCGCCCGCCACCGGCCAGGTCGTCGATTGCCTCATGCCATCATCGTCGCGCATATCGAGATCGGTCGTCTCCAATACGTGCGTTGGGCAGTTCATCACTGATCGATCAGCTAACGCAGGCCGCGCGCCAGCCCGGATCTTTCGGGATTTCTTCCGCGACTTCCTGTGCCGAAACCCCCACAACTATGGTCGCGTTGCAGCTTTCTGACCAAATATTGCAGCTTTCGGATTTTTGGCTTGCGTTTTAGCCATTGAAAAAGCTAAGGCAATTTCGGTCCGGAGTGTAGCGCAGCCCGGTAGCGCACTTGACTGGGGGTCAAGGGGTCGTGGGTTCGAATCCCGCCACTCCGACCAATAATTTCAAATAGTTATTGTGACGTTACGCGCTATATTAACCGGCCGGGGTAACGTAAATGGTAACAGAATCGTACATCGAGATATTTAATTGGAAACGCTGACGCATTGTGGTACCCTTCTGGCAGTTAATTTTCAACCGGCTGGATTCTTCATCGCGGTGACGGTTATTGCAGAATGGGACTGATTATTCGCAAGCGGGTGCCCTCTCACGGCGCAAACAGGGGTTCGATTCCCCTTGGGCGTACCAATTATTTCAATAACTTAACCGGTATCAAGAATGCATGGTCCCGATAAGAGACCCGAAAAGCAAACCAGCGGGAGCACGACTACCCCCGGATGCCTGCTTTGCATCTCAGCCGGTCGGCGCTAGGTGAGCTGGATCCGCATCGGGTGCTCGACAGGGCGGACGCCGGCCGGCTCGGCGCGTCTGGTCCGCACCCCTGATCGCGCGCCCAGACCCGCCAGGTGAGTCGCCAGTGCCATCTCGCAATCGGCCGCTCGTTTCGAAGAGTCGACGATCGGGAAGAAAACATGACAAGGGCTGTTTTCCAGCTACCCAACAGCTTTCAACCAAATCCAGGTTGGGGTACCAAGCGGCCGGTTATGGCAGGCAGCGTGTCGACGATCCGCCGCCTGCCAGTTATATGACTCGCCATGTGCGCAAACTAAGACGCGGTGGCGCTCTTCAACGCGTCCCGCAGCGCCTGCTCCTTTGTTTCATCAAACGATGTCTTGAGGACTACCCCACCATACCCCTTGATTGCAGCGACCACCTTGTCGGTCGTAATTTCCTTCACAAGCACGAACAGGGCCGCACTGCCGGGTTCAATGGTTTCGGCGAGCTTTTTCATGAACGGGTCGTTGATGCCAACGTCGGTGAGCGCACCGCCGAGCGCGCCCGACGCGGCGCCCGCGGCAACGCCGATCAGCGGGTTCAGGAACAGCACTCCGATCAGCAAGCCCCACATGCTGCCCGACGCTGCGCCGGCAGCAGTCATATTCATCATCTGATTCAATTTCACGCTGCCCGACTCGGTCTTTGTCGCGATAACCGCGTCGCCAATCTTGATGAGATGTTCAACTTGCAGTTCGAACAGGCGCTTGCGCACCTCTTCCGCCTTTTCTTCATTTGGGTAGACGATTACAACGAGGTTAGACATAGCAAGTCCTTTCACGGGCCCCCCCCAATCGGCACGAAGATGCCTGAATGCGCGGCCGAACGGAATTCCGATTCGCCACCAACTAAGTCAGCTTTCTTGGCAGAGCTGTACCTTAGCCAACCATCCCATCACAGCATCTCGCCGCATAGATAACGGCAGCAGTTGACAGCTGCCGGGCTCGGGCCCCACTCAACCTTCCATCCTCTGCGTCCATTCTAGGTAGCTTCTTCCTTGGGTTCGGCGTCACTATGGGAGAACGTTGACGGCACGGGCCGCGACGATCACGAGCGTCAGGAGCGAGATCGTGCTCTCGAGCATCATCAGCATCTTGGCCCGTCGCGTCAGTGGCATAGCATCGGTGGGGCTGAACGCTGTGGCAGTATTGAATCCAAGAGACAGATAGTCGAGGAACAATGGTCGCCAGTCGGGTAGCGCGTGTTCGGGAGCGGTCGCTTGTGGAAAGAGCCAATCCGGCTTCGCGCTCATCCCGCTCGCCCGCGCAAGTGGCCCTCCCCGATCAATTTGCCAATACAGCAGGGAGAAGGTCAGGACGTTGGTGACCCAGATCGCCAGCGACGAGGAGAGAAGCGATATCTGACGCGTTTCCGGCGGGTGAAGCGTGATGATGCCTATCATATCCGCCAGCTCCGCGGCCGTGTTGACGAAATAGGCTACGGCAAGGAGTATGATCACCGACCGTTCGACGCGTAACCAAAGCGTATTCGCCGTCGTGAGCGAGACAACAATCATTGGCAAAAGGACGGTGAATCCGACCAGGCGGAAAACCCACGTCGGCATGACCGTAACATGGTGAGGTAGCACCGCGAGCAGTCCGAGCACGGCAAGAATCGCAAGCACAGGGGGCCAGCGCGACTCGTCGCGGATTGCTTGGGCCGTCTCGTTCATTGTTAGGGATGCCCCGATCAGTCGTTGGCATCGATATAGTCGATCTCACGACCAACCCGCGGTCGGATACTGCAGCCTAACCTTGCCTCCAAAATGCCGCAAGGCAATGCGTCAGACCTGGGCGCTGTTAGGTCAGCCCGCGGCTCGTTGCCCTTGGAGGTAATTGCCGGAGACGATCCGGCAGATGCGTAGTGCGGCCCAGGCTGAGCGGGAAGCTCGGTATTGCCGGAACTCTCAGGCGGAGGCACGTTCAACGTCGGCCGGTCCAGCATCATAACAAAGGCAGGTGCGGAATGCCCTCTGATTTCTCCATCACCCTCGAACAACTGTCGACCATGATCTCTCACGCCGTGGCGCCGGCCTTTCTCCTTGGCGCTATCGCGGCTCTGGTGTCGATCCTGACCACGCGGATGACAGAGATAACTGACCGAATCCGGACCCTCAATCAAATTGCCGATGACGATACCGCACGCAAGTGGCTGAAGGACGACATCGCCCGCCTGAAACGCCGCAAGATACTACTGAACCAGGCGCTGCATCTGGCGGTGGCCGGCGGAATTTGCATTGCCATCCTGTTGCTGGCTGGGTTCCTGGCTGCCTTCCTGGGATACCGGCATGAGCCAGGCGCAGGTGCTCTATTTATTGTGGCTTTAGGTTTGCTGGCGGGCTCCCTGGTCCGCTTCCTGCAGGACATACGGATCTCTCTGAGCGAACACGACGATCATCAGTGATGGTTAATGATCTCTAGGCACACCGCCATTTCGGCCGCCGAGAGGCTAGTCCAGCCGACGCTGATTCCCCAAACGACAATAGGCAGAGCGCCAATTTTCGGCCCACTATTGGATAATGGCGGGTTGTCTTCACCCATCGGGTACATAGTTCGGAAGGAGCTGAGGAGCGGCGACCCCACACGGTCGCAATCGCTGCCGGTTCGGTCCACCCCAATACGTCCGGTAGCTGAGGTTCCATGCGGATGCGCATGCCCCGCTGCGGTCATTCTCTTTGGGGCATGGCCTATCGGCTCGGTTCAGTCCAGCCGGCCTTGCGCAGGCCGTCCATGAGCGCGTCGACGATGCTGTCGAGCAGGTGGAAGCGGCGGAAGACGGGCCCGGTGGAACAGTCCCTGATCGAGCCTCTCGCCGCGCGTTACCCCTCCGCCGACCCCGACGCCGTGACGCCCGTCTGGAACGACAGCTACGCCGCCGCCATGCGGCAGGTCTATCGCGACCACCCGGACGATCACGACGTCGCCGCCCTGTTCGCCGAGGCGATCATGAATTGACCACCATGGCAGCTGTGGGATACCAGGACCGGCAAGCCGGCCGAAGGAGCCGACACCGCAGAGGCGATCTCGGTGCTCGAGCGAAGCCTTGCACAGCCCGAGGGCATGCAGCATCCGGGTTTGCTGCACATGTATGTCCATCTCATGGAAATGTCGCCGCATCCTGAGCGTGCTCTTCGCGCCGCGGACCAGCTGCGAACGGCCGTGCCCGATGCTGGCCACCTTGTGCACATGCCAACTCACATCGACGTTCTTTGTGGCCTCTACAAAAAGGTCTGCGACTGGAACGGCGTGGCGGTCGCGGCCGACAGGAAGTACCTCGACCGGCGGGGAGCGAAGAACTTCTATTCGCTCTATCGCTGCCACAACTATCATTTCCGGCTTGACGGCGTGATGTTCCTCGGCCAATATGAGACTGCGATCAGAGCGGCGGAGGAGATGATCGCAAACCTTCCTGAGGAGCTGTTGAGGGTCGAAAGTCCGCCGATGGCCGATTGGCTGGAAGGCTTCGTGCCGATGAAGCAGCACGTGCTGATCCGCTTCGGCAAATGGGCGGACATTTTGCGGCAGCCTCTGCCGGATGACGCGACGCTGTATTCCACGACGACGGCGATGATCCACTACGCCAAGGCGGTGGCTCACGCCGTTCTCGGCAGCATCGGCGAGGCCGAGAGGGAGGCCGAACTCTTTGGCGCCGCCGTTTCGGCTGTTCAACCGTCCCGCTATGTGTTCAACAACAGCTGCCTGGACATCCTGGCGATCGCCGCGGAGATGATGAAGGGCGAGATAGCGTACCGCAGGGGTGAGTTCGACGCGGCTTTCGCTCACCTGCGCAAATCACTCGAGCTTGACGATAACCTTCCTTATGACGAGCCGTGGGGGTGGATGCAGCCGACGCGTCACGCGCTTGGCGCGCTGCTGCTTGAACAGGGCCGGGTCGAGGAGGCGGAAGCTGTCTATCGCGCCGATCTCGGCCTCGACGGGACGCTGAGCCGCTGCTGCCAGCATCCCGACAATGTCTGGAGCCTACACGGATTTAGCGAGTGCCTGGTGCAACTCGGCAAACAGGGCGAAGCGAACATCATTAAGGGCCGGCTCGGTGTCGCCGCGGCTTGGGCCGACGTGCCGATCAAGTCCTCCTGCTTCTGCCGACTTCGGCACGCCGCCTGATGGTTACCGTACACTTTTGTGCTTGGCTACAGGCCGACGCGCGCAGAGCAATGTCAAAGCCCTCGACGAGGCGGTTACCGACCAGATTGAGGTAGCGGAAACTGCGCGCCCAAGCCGATCGGTTGCGGCACGATTTGGCGTTTCGGCGTCGTCGGTTGTGAAGTGATCGCAGCGCTACCGGGCTGGAGACCCCGACGCGTTAGCTCGGCGGATTTCCGCATGTCGTCCGGCCCGAACGGGCCGCCAGCCCATCGCACGGCGATAGTTGAGCGCCCAGGCGGCGTGCGAAAGGAGCAGGGCGTTGTCGGGTTCGAGCGCGAGGCCCTCGGTGAGCAGCGCGTAGGCCACGCGACTTAAGGCCGCCGAATGGCGAACCTGAGTTCAGAGGATTATGCGTTGCCCGTTACCATAAGAATGAACCGGAGCAGAAAGCCGGTCGATGTCCCCAGTATCGACGAAATAACACCAAGATTTAGACCGAACTGCGAACCCGCCAACGGCAAAATAATCAGAATTCCGATCAAAATCAGTATTCCGTACGGCTCCGGGCGCGACAGCGGGTAGGCCAGTACGTTTGGCAGTAACCCGACCGCGACCCGTCCGCCATCGAGCGGAGGGATGGGGAGCATGTTGAAGATTGCCAGCACGATATTGATGAGGAGTGCATTCTTCAGGTTGTCGGCGATCCATTGTGTGGTGCCGGCCGGCGCAAGGTCCAGGGCATGAAATGCCAGTGCCGCCAGCAGGGCCAGCACAATGTTGGTGGCAGGTCCAGCCAAGGCCACCCAGACCATGCCGATCCGCGGGCTGCGCAGCGCCGAGAAGTTCACGGGCACCGGCTTGGCATAGCCGAACAGAAAAGGCGAATGGGACAGCAGCAGCATCGCCGGCAGGATCACCGTGCCGAAGGGATCGATGTGCTTTGCGGGATTGAAGCTGACGCGGCCGAGGTTCCAAGCCGTATTGTCGCCGAGGCGATGGGCGACAAAGGCGTGGGCCGCCTCAAGAAAGGAAATGGCGAAGACAAGGGGTAGCACCCAGACCGAAACGTCGTAAATCGAGAAGTTCAACCGGATGCCCCGCTGGCTTGCCCTGATGCGGGCCACGCTAGCACAAATTGACGCCGATGCTGCTGCTCGACGGCCAGCATCGCCTGCGGGCAATTCTCCTATCAGGCACGGCAATCACGACCTTCGTCGTGACCAACTTGCCGGCGCATCCGCATCTGTTCGCCTATCATCGCAACAGGCTTTAGAATTTATTTTTTTTTTTTTTTTTTTTTTTTTTTTTTTTTTTTTTTTTTTTTTTTTTTTTTTAAAAAAGACGGCTACATGAAAACACAGCGGTAATACGATTCTTAACTTCAGGCAGAATTCCTTCCTCCTTCAGCCGATCGAAAAGTCCATCCGGGCCATCCTCGACCACATCTTGAAGCACTGCCACCA
This sequence comes from uncultured Alphaproteobacteria bacterium, assembly GCA_963839725.1. Taxonomy (GTDB): domain Bacteria; phylum Pseudomonadota; class Alphaproteobacteria; order Rhizobiales; family Rhizobiaceae; genus Kumtagia. The sequence goes on from CAWIWT010000031.1 coordinate 189,293, forward strand.
TCATCTCAGTCGGGCTGCTCATACGAAGCATCATGCGCAATGGGTGCAAGATGTACGGCGCACCAGCATCTTATCCATCCTCCCTGCATGCCCGAACAGCGCGATCTCAATGGCCTTCTCAAGTGAAGGCCCTTCTCAGTGGTGTCATCCAATGGCTCTCCAAGATTGATGTGGTCTCGCTGGGACTTTATGCGTCCGCCAAATATTGCCAGCATAACGCAGCGTTTAATCTTTGGGCGTCGGCGGGCAATGTCTCCCTGCTCAGTTTCCACAGCCGATTCGGCCCTCCCCCATGTGGCGGCGTCCCAGTCCTCCCCGCCGGCGACCGCTTCATATTCGTTTTCGTCGACGCCGGTCATCTTGCAAGTGGCCGTCCAAATCGCCGCGAAGAGCGTCAGGAAGAGTTCGTTTTCCAGCGACGCCGTCCACATTGCACTGCTCCATCAAGTGCGTCAGCGACTTCACTCGCTGTGCCGGGCTGTCAGACGCAGCTGGCGCAGCGTAGCCCTCGATCTCTTCGTCGTGGTTGACGGCCAAGGCGTCGGCATTCATGCGCCAGAGGGCACGGCCTAATGCGACGTCGTCAAGATCCGCGACGTTGGCGGGCAGGGGCGTCCCCGCTTCACGAAGGCAAGCCACCGCGTCGGCGATGGTATCGGCTGATACAAAAGTTTTCATGTCGCTTCTCCTTCTCTCATTAAGTAGCGACGTTGGCGTTCCACGAGCGGTCGAGTCCGAGATGATTTCCTCCGCGTTGCTCCGTTACATGAATAGCGCGCAGATGCTCTTTGAGGTCCCTGCACCGACTGAGGCTTCGGCCTTGGGGGAAGGTCACGCGCGCAGGAACTCGGTCGCGGATTGACCGCGGGCGAAACTATAAGATTCTTGGGGAGGCACTGTATATATGGGTCTGTTTTGGCCGATGCACAATACCTTGAGCGCTGATTTCCGGCTATTCGATCCCAGTCATTGCGCCCCGCCCTAGTGGCCGAATCGCGTATCAGCCGAACGTCTGTGAGAGTAAAGCCGAAGCCCCACGGGGGAAAGCCATCCACCGCTTGATAATAACTCTCGTGACCTTTTGCGCAGGTGCTCTCTGACCTCCGACAGGGACGGTAGGTGGGCTCCTTCACCGCCCACAGCTTGGATACGACACCGCCATCGACGACGTCGCGCTCCAAGATTTCGGATTGGCCACCGGGCGAGTTCTCCGTCTGAGGAGCCCCGACTAGCTGGTCACGATCTGGAAGGATGGCCGGGCCGCGTTAGTCGGCGCTGTCGGACTGTCGGGAAGCGAAGGTGAAGTGATCGTGGCGTCCCAGCGCACCTCTTTGGCGTCGCAGAGCAAGACGCTGCCACCACGGCGCCCTATATCCCCAGCGCGCATCATGTTTTGGAGGGATGGCCATGAAATCAGTGCTTGCGGCAGTGTTCTGTCTGGGTTTTTCAGGGGCTGCCTACGCCTGCCAGTTCGACACCGATTGCAATGTCGGCAGCCCAATGCATGAAGGCGTCAGGTTCCCTCTATGGGGTCTGCATGGGCGGGCTGGCGCCGGGAAACGCAAATGACAATCGCCCGGTTTACTCCCCACTCGACCTCAACGGGACGTATGGTGACACGTGCTCCTTTAACACGGACTGCGGTCCCGGCTCGCAATGCGTCAAGGGCTGGCGGTCTTCGTGGCACCTGCATGGGACGCTGATATGCCTCCGTCCGCTCCAAACTCGCATGATACGGTTTGTTGCTGTCCTGCTGATCGGGGTCAGCTATGCCCTGCCTGCTCTCAGTGAGTCTCACGGTATGATAGGAATTGTATTCACGGTTTTGCCGCGAATTTGTAACTAACGCTACAGCTTGGGGATTTGTGGCGGGTTATGTCGTGGCAGTGGCCGAGGCGTCGCAAAACAGCCGAGAGGCCTGCATGGATGGTGTGCTCAACGGCCAAATGAAGGACGTTGTCTGTCGCTATCTGGCAGACAACCCACAATCCCGCCACTACTCGGCCAACAGTCTTACTCACATGGCAATCGCCACAGCGTGGCCGTGTCCCTGACACGACGGCACTGAGACCGGCCTGTCGCCGTTGGGACGGGACGCCCGTCAGTGCCGCACTCCGCACCTTTAGCGCTTTTGCCTCGGCGTGGATTGCGGCGATTTCGAACCTCAATTCCTCCTCGGACATCAGCGCGTAGTTGTGGGTGACGTTGGCGAAGGAGGTCGAGCCTTTTGGCTGGCGACGCTAGGCGGCGACGGCAGCGGATGGCACCTTGGGACTTGATGGCGAACTGCGCGGTCCTCGTCGAACTGGCGCGCCATCGTGTCGATCGTCACCTCGAGCTGCTCGACGTATTGCTGCAGTTCCACGATTTGAACGACGATGTAGCCTCTTGTCGCCAGCCGATGTGCGTGCTGCCGAGAGGGCATGAACCCACGAACGTGTACGCCTCGTCCTGCGAATGACCAGCCAAACGGTGCTGGCAGAAGGCTTCCTGCTGGCGTTGGCGAGACCGGTCAGAGACAGCGACGCCCGTTGCGACGCCTGGCTGCTGCCGGCTGACCGGCCAGCGACCAGGCAAAAGGCGGGTGATCCGCCGCCCCTGGCGGTTGGGAGAGCAGAACGATCCTCGGGACGACCGTCGCTCCAGTCGGTTGGCAGGAAGGGCTGCAACGATGCTGGTTTCATTGATATCAGCGATCTCGATCAGTTCCGCGGTTTCGGCTGCTGCATACCTGTTCGCGTCCACAAGGCTTTG
>CAWIWT010000032.1:0-22500 GCA_963839725.1 uncultured Alphaproteobacteria bacterium
AGCCGCCAACCAGCGTTCCGCGGCTATGGGAAGGACGTGCCGATGGGCGCGGACCTTCGCCCGCGAAGCGGCGAAAGTGCCCCGTCCTTCATGGTCTATGCGCTCCGCGACCCGATCGGCGCCAATCTCGACCGCATCCAGATTGTGAAGGGCTGGTTGGGCGCAGACGGCGCCACGCACGAGCGTGTTTACGATGTCGCCTGGTCGCCTGGACGCCAGCCGGATGCGAACGGCACGCTGCCGGCTGTCGGCAACACGGTTGACGTCGCGGCGGCGAACTGGACGAATACGATCGGCGCTTCCGAGCTGGCAACGGTGTGGACAGACCCGGATTTCGATCCGGCAGTGCCAGCATTCTATTACGCACGCATTCTGGAAATCCCAACTCCGCGCTGGGTCGTCTACGATGCGTTCCGGTTTGGCATGGATATCCCGCAGGGAGCCGAGACGACCGGTCAGCGAGCCTATACCTCGCCCATATCGTACACGCCGGCCGGGTGAGGAGGAACAGTTGGCCGTGACCACAAGACAATCGCGACGCGCCTTGACCCACGCAGCCTGTGCCGCTGCCCTGGCAGTTGGGGTGGCAGCCGGTGCTGCGCCGGCCGCAGTCGCCTGTGGCTACGAAAACCCGGCCGACATGGCGCTTGGCATTTTGAATTGGGTCTATCCCAAGGCCCTCTATGTGCGGACGGCAGTCTGGCAGGCGGAAAATGCCGGTATCCTGGCTGCGCGCAGCAGCGCGCAGGCAAGTGGTCCGCTCGGCTTCTATCGGGCGGCTGCCGGCATGAACGGGATCGGCAAGCGGATCAATGCCAGCGCTTCCACGACCGAGGAGCGGGTCAGCTTCTCAGTAGTGCTCATTCCCGCAGTGATGTGGACCCGCTTCGTTGGCAATACCGAAGGCTATGAGGTGCAGCTCCATGCGGATGCACCTGCACAGGACGATGTGGTGATCGTCACCGACGAGAAAGTTGTCCGCGCGCTCTTGGACGGCAGCCTCGAATTCGCGAAAGCTGAAGCCTATGGGTTGCTGCGGCTCTACGGAGAAACCGGACAGCAGTCGGCCGTCCGGACAATGTTGGCGGGCGTGGCGCGGCCTTCAGCCACGTCTCCGGCCGACGCGAAACACGTCATGCCGGAGAAGGCCATACCACAGAGGGAACAATGACATCGTCGCATCGGATCATGACGACGGGATTGCCCATGCGTGCTGCAACCTACGCCCTGGCGGTCGCCACTCTTGCGCTGGCGACCGCCGCGCCCGCCTTTGCTCATGAGGGACAGGGGGTAGCTGGCGGCTTTGTGTCCGGCTTCATGCACCCAATCCTGGGCTGGGACCATGTCGCGGCGATGGTCGCGGTTGGCCTTTGGGGAGCCTTCCTGGGGCCGCCGTCGATCTGGCTGCTGCCGATCGTCTTTCCGCTCGTCATGGCATTTGGCGGCGCGCTCGGCATTGCGGGCGTGCCGCTTCCGGCGGTAGAGACGGGCATTGCCGCGTCGGCCGTCGTGCTGGGTATCATGGTCGCGCTCGGCGCGCGACCGCCGATTTGGGCCGCCGCTGTCGTTGTCGGCGGCTTTGCGATCTTCCACGGGTATGCCCACGGCACGGAACTTCCCGTCGCCGCCGACGCGGTTGCATACGCTGTCGGCTTCGTGGTTGCCACAGGCCTGCTTCACCTCGTCGGAATCACGTTCGGATTGGCGACGAAATGGGAGGCCGGGAAGTTCGCCGTCAGGACTGTTGGCGGGATAATCGCCATCGCCGGATTGGCCTTCCTTACCGGTGTCGCATGACCGCGCGGATCGTTCTGCTCGCGGTGCTGCTGACCGGGTCGGCCATCCCCGCCTCGGCACATAGTCCAATCAAAGGCATCGGCACTTTCTACAACGAACTCCTGCATCCGATAATCGTGCCTTCGCACCTGCTCGCCCTGATTGCGATCGGCCTCTTGATCGGCCAGCGCGCCCCCTCCGATAGCCGCCTGGCACTCCCCGCGTTCGCGGCAGCAGTGGCGCTTGCCCTTTTGGCAACGGCGCTGACGCCACATGTGCCGCCTGCCTGGCCGCTTCTCGCCGTCACCCTGGTTACCGGTCTGGCCATCGTCATCTCGTGGCGGGCAATCCCGACACTCATTCTCGCCGTCGCAGCGGGCACCCTTATCGCCCTCAATTCCTCGCCCGACGGCATTCCAGCAGAGCAGATCTGGATTGCGCTGACCGGCACTGGCTCCGGCGCGGTTCTGGCAGTCACCTATTGCGGCGGACTTGCCGCCCGGTTCGACCGGCCATGGCAGAAAATCGCGGTTCGCGCGGCCGGATCCTGGATTTCGGCAAGCGCACTGTTGGTGCTGAGCCTCCATATCTTCGCGCCCGCGAGCATCCCGTCATGAAAGTGCTGCGTCGTTTTGTGAGTGAGCCCCTTGTCCAATTTCTGATCATCGGCGTTGTAGTCTTCGGCGTATACTCGCTGGCTGACCGCTCGCCGCCGTCGGCCGATACTCAGGCAATCGACATAGGTCCCGGCCGCATTGCTCAGTTGTACGAGACCTTCTCGCGCACTTGGCAGCGCCCCCCGACCATGGAAGAAATGAATGGCCTGATCAATTCCTTTGTGAAGGAGGAAATTTTCTACCGCGAAGGCCGGAAGATGGGGCTTGACCGCGATGACACGGTGTTTCGCCGCAGGCTGCAGCAGAAGATGGAGTTTCTGATGGAGCCGAGCGAGGCGGAGCTGGACGTGACCGATGACGAGCTTGGCGCCTTCCTCACTGAGAACGCCGCCGCGTTTCGCATTCGGGCTCGCATCGCGTTTCGACAGGTGTTCGTGGACCCGGTGCGTAGAGGAGAAACGGCTCAAAAGGACGCCGAGATGCTGCTTGCCGCTCTTGAGCGCGGGGATAGCGCAACGGGCTTGGCCGAGGCCGGCGATCCAACGCAGCTACCGCATGCGATGCCACTGATGCCCGCCGACCAAATCGAGCGCGACTTCGGCAGCCAGTTCGTCAAAAATCTGCAGGACGCAGCGCCCGGTCAGTGGACAGGGCCACTAACTTCCACCTTTGGCCTGCACTTGGTCTATGTCGAGCAAAGCGTGCCCGCGCGCGATCCGGGGCTCAACGAAGCGCGCGACCTGGTCCTGCGGGAATGGTTGTCGAGGAAGCGTCGAGCGATTGCAGAAGAGCGCTATCAAGCGCTGCGCCGGAATTACAAAGTCACCATCACACCGCCGACCGCCCAGCCAGCAAACGGTGCCGCAGCGGCAGCCAAATGATGCGCGTGCTTGCCACTGCACTGATGTTGTTAATAGCGATAGGCGGCGCGGCCGCGCATGAACTGCGGCCGGCATTTCTTGAGATTGTCGAGACCGCTCCGACCAACTACTCGCTGCTATTGAAGGTGCCGGCTCAGGGAGAGTACCGCCTTTCGCTGCATGTTCGATTGCCTGCCACCTGCGCTGAAACTGCAGCGCCGGTAATCACCAACGTGGACGCGGCCGCGACCAGTCGCTGGAGCGTTCATTGCGCAACCGGGCTTGCCGGCCAGTCAATCTCCATCGCCGGATTGGTAGCAACCTATACCGATGCGCTCGTCCGCATCATCCGCGCCGATGGTACCGTTCAAACGGCGCGCCTGACACCCGATTTCCCCGACCTGCTGGTCGCCACGACACCGACCGAAATCGACACCGCCCGGACCTATTTCGTGCTAGGCGTGCAGCACATCATGCTCGGCCTCGACCATCTTCTCTTTGTGCTGGCGCTGCTTCTGCTCATCAACAACACACGGGCGCTCGTAGCGACGATCACCGCCTTCACTGTCGCTCACTCCGTGACGCTCGCTTTTGCAGCGCTTGGCATTGCCACCGCGCCTCAAGCACCGGTCGAAGCAATGGTGGCGCTGAGCATCGTAGTCGTTGCTTCGGAGATTATCAGAAAGCAGCGGGGCCACGCCGACCTGTCGAGTCCATATCCTTGGCTTATTGCCTTCCTGTTTGGACTTTTACACGGCTTCGGATTCGGCGGCGCGCTACGGGAGATGGGCTTGCCTCAGAAGGACGTACCGCTGGCGCTACTCGCCTTCAATCTAGGCGTCGAAGCCGGTCAGCTGATCTTTGTTGCGTTGGCCCTGATGGCCATAGCCAGCTTCAAACTGCTTCTCACAATTCACTCCGCACGCTCCCGCCTAATTGCCGCCTATCTAGTCGGCTCCCTATCCGCGGTCTGGTTTGTACAGCGCGTTGTTGGATTTTAACCTTAGCGAACGATTGTAAACGTGGCGGCGCGGCGACAAAGTGAGTGGACCAGTCACCTCGCGTTTTCCGCGAGCACCTCTCGGCTCACGCCACGCTGAAAATGATGCTCTAATGGCCTGGGCTCGGCATTCTCAGTTTATGAGGAACGTATCGGCAAAGTCATTCCGAAACCGGATTGCAGACATGCGCTGCGCGAGACAGCCACCGGCTTTATCAACATTGGGTAATGGGCGTATCGAGAGCCGGCAGGCATATCAGGCGCTGAAGTCGCTTGCGACCCACAAAACGGACCGCAACGACGCCCCGTGGTTTGGCCCATCTCGCCCGCACGGAGTTCTTCAAACCGACCCATGTGAAGTCCCTGCCGGCGCACGCCATCCGTTCGCTGATCATCGCGCGCAAGAAGCTGGCAGGGCGGCGGGTCATGCTGGAGAACCAGATCCGTGGTCTCGCAATCGTTCAGCACCTCCTCATGTCCAAGGGTTCTGTGACCACGCCTTGAGCTCTTCTGGTGTCGTGCACACGCGCTGCCCAAGCCTCGCTAGCGTGTGGCGGTTTGCGCCGCCTAGGACTGACCCTGCCGCCATCGCCGAAATCATGGCCCTGACTTGCTCGACGGTCGGCACCTCCATTTGACCGCGCGTCGCGCAGCCAGGCAAAATAGCGATGCTTCAGGCGTTCGAGGGCAGCGTTCAGTTTCAACTCACGAACCTTGTTTCCAAGCGACAATTCAGACTGCATCAATGCCTCTCCTCTACGTTCGTCGAAGCATTGAGATCGGTGTTGAAGACAATGGAGTCCTTGCCCGCGCCTCCGGTGAGCGTGTCTTTCCCCGCCCCGCCGTTGCAACAGGAACTCGATCCACGGATATCCTCCTGCGTTCCTGTCAAGAACCCATCCGCTTCGATGCGCCGCGCCTTGCCGGATCGAAGCGCGGCACAGGTTGCATGCTGGCCAGCGCGATCGCCGCGCATCTGGCGAATGCGAGGTCCCTTGAAGATGGCGTGCGCAAAGGAAAGCTGTTTGTTTTCGAGCGTTTTCAGAAAATCGATGCCGCATGACCATGATGTTCGACCTGGTTGCAAGCTCCTGTTGAGGGCCCGTAACGACAGCGTTGGGGTGGTCGCACGGACGATCACCGAAGCGTGCGGTCGCGTCACTCCAGAATTGCAGCCGCCACTGCGGCGACGTGTGTCGATCTCATCAGTATCGGCTGGCTGACGCACAGTGCGCCGATACTGGACATTGACCTGGATTATCCGGCTGTGGCAGGGAACTGATCCGCTGCCATTTCGACAGCTCGAGCGTGAAATCATCCATTCACATTGGGATGAGAGTTGTGCGGTGCTGCGGCGATCCAGCCTTTGCTGACCTACGATTATCGTGTCGGAAAGTCGTGACGCCCGCAGGGAGGGCGACGGAGGAGTTGATGATGATTAAGGCAAACGATGTGGGCGGACAGGAGCCGTATGGCGAAATCCGTGCCGATGTGAAGGAAGCCGACAGGATCGAAGAGTCCTGGAATCTCGGCAAGGAAAAGTCCAGGAAAGCGAAAAAGGCGCAGAACGGCAAGAAACTAAAGGCCGCCAAGACCAAAAAGCCCTACCGGTATGTCGACGAACTCGTTCGGCTGCAGTTTGAGTTGATCAAGCTGCAAGACTGGGTACAGAAGGAAGGGCTTAAGGTCGTCGTGGTCTTCGAGGGGCGTGATGCAGCCGGCAAGGGTGGTGTCATCAAGCGCATAACCGAAAGCCTCAATCCGCGCGTTTGCCGCGTTGTGGCGCTGGGCACGCCGACTGAGCGCGAGCGTGGCCAGTGGTACTTCCAACGCTATGTGCCGCATTTGCCTGCCAAGGGTGAAATCGTTCTATTTGATCGGTCATGGTACAACCGAGCCGGCGTCGAGCGCGTCATGGGCTTCTGCACGAATGAGGAGTACGACGAATTCCTGCGTGCCTGCCCGCTGTTCGAGGAGATGCTGATCAAATCGGGCATCATCCTCGTCAAATACTGGTTTTCGGTCAGCGACGACGAACAGGAACGCCGCTTCAAAGAACGCATCGACAACCCGATCAAGCGCTGGAAGCTGTCGCCGATGGATTTGAAATCGCGCGAGCACTGGGTCGAATATTCGCGCGCCAAGGACGTCATGCAGCAACATACCGACACCGCGTTGTCGGCATGGAACGTGGTCGACGCAAACGACAAGAAGAGGGCGCGGCTGAATTGCATCAGCGACCTTCTTACGAAGGTGCCTTACAAGGAAATCCCCCGCGCTGAAATCGTGTTGGCGCCGCGGCAGCGCGAGGACGGCTACATCCGTCCCCCAAAGGATAGCCAGCACTGGGTGCCGGCGCGGTATTGAGGCATTTTGGAGAAGGTCTGCAGCCGGATACTGGCAGCCTCCGGCCCGCCGGCCTTCTCACAGTGGGGCAGAAATGCGATCTCTATGGCGGATGGGATTGGGAGCGTCGTGAAAGGCACAGCGCATGTCCGTAAGGCCGATACTTCCGTTCGTCCGGACGGTCAAGGCGAAGCTGCTCATCGCCTTTTATCTGATCGTCAGCCTCAACGTCGCGGTCGGCTCGATCGCCTGGCGCGGTTTCTCCAACACGGAGCACGCTCTGAATTCGCTGCGCGAGCAGAGCCTGCCCGACATCGGCAAAGCAATGGACCTTGCAAAGTCAAGTTCGGCCATCGCGGCGGTTGCGCCATTTGTCGGCTCCATCCAGGTCATGAACAAACTGAATGTGGAGAGTGAAAAACTCGACGAACAACTCATCGAATTCAGGAAACTGGTCAACGCAGTCGAGCCTGTCGATAGTGATGACAAGAAGCGGAATTCCGGGTCGCTTCGGAATCTCGCAGTACGCCTCGAAGCCAATCTCCGGGGGCTGGTCCAGAACACGCGTGAGCGTCTCGGTATCCGATCAGACATGCTTGAGTTGCGCTACGCGCTTGACGGCCGCAAGCATATAGAGAGGAAGGTCCGCGAGACTGCGATTGCAAATACGAGCGATTCCGGCGCGACCGCCGATAGGCTGGCTGCCTTCCGAGGACTGGTGGACACCACCTTGGCGGCCATGGGCAGCGAAAGCCCGATGACAATCACCGCGCTCGAGGCAGATTTCGCCGAATTTTCCGAACAACTGCAAGGCATACCGCAAGCGCGCCCATATGGAACCGATGCGCCGGTGGAACTCGGCGGCGACATACGAGTTCGTCAGAGCACAGGCCAGCGTCTTTGAACTCCGTCGTCGCGAACTGTCAGCGCTTCACAAGACGCAGTACCTGCTTGCTTCGATCCACGGGCATTCGACCCAACTCGGCGACCGTGTGTCCGAGGTGGTCGCTCGAACGACCGAGATCGCCCAATCGCGCAGCTCGGAGACGAACGCCGCCATCGAAAAAGGCAAGGACAGAATCGTTCCATTGACCTTGATCTCGGTTCTTGTGGGCGTGGTCGCCGCGCTATACGTGCTGCGTAATCTAGCCGGCAACCTGCAGGCCGTCACGACGGCCATGACGCGTCTGGCAAGCGGAGACCGCACGACCAGTGTTCCCGCTGTGGACCGCGTTGACGAGCTAGGAAGCCTCGCCCGCGCATTCAACATCTTCAAGGAGCAAAGCTTCGATCGCGAAGCACTCGCCAACGACCTCGTTGACAAATCGCGGACATTGGAAGCGACCTTTGCAAACATGACCGACGGCATGTCGGTGTTCGATACGGCCGGCTATCTCGTTGCCTGGAACCCTCAGTTCCTTGACATCAACGAATTGAATCCGGCCGCAGTCAGGCAAGGCATGCATTTCCGCGAAATCTTCAGGCAGCTTGAAACGTCGGGAGTAGAGGCGGCGTTCATGGATGGCAGCGTCGCCCATCCCGACGAATTGTTTGGCCAGCGAAAGAGCGACGCAGTCCGGTACGAACAGACTTTTCGCAGTGGCAGGGTCGTCGAACTGCGAAGCCACCCAATGCCTGGTGGGTTCGCGACCATCTACACCGACCTGACGGAGCGGCGCGCCATCGAACGGCAACTTCGTCAGGCACAACGTATGGAAGCAGTGGGCCAATTGACCAGCGGCATGGCGCACGATTTCAACAATCTCCTTGCGGCAGTCAGCGGCAATTTACAGATGCTGCACGACGAACTGCACGATCACCCCGGCTCGGCGTTGAGAATCCTCCGTGCGCTCGAGGCGGCGGAACGCGGTGCGACTTTGACGCAGCGGCTTCTCGCCTTCTCGCGTCAACAGACGTTGCAGCCGGCGATCATCGATTTGAACGCCCTGATCCTCAATCTGGTCGATCTGATAAGTTGCAGCCTCGGCAACAACGTCGTCGTGGAGACTGACCTTCAGCCGGCCATCGACAAGGTACTGGTGGATCCGGGCCAATTGGAAAATGCTGTGCTCAACCTGATTTTCAACAGCCGTGATGCGATGCCCTCAGGAGGCAGGATCAGGATCACGACATCCACCGTCGCACCGGCTCCACGTGATGAGGACAATGGATTCGTTCGTATCTCGGTGCTGGACGATGGCCATGGAATGACACCCGATATCCTGGCACGTGTCTACGAGCCTTTTTTTACCACCAAGGAAAAGGGGCGTGGCAGCGGTCTGGGCCTCAGCATGGTTTATGGCTTCGTCGCACAATCTGGGGGCCAGATTGACGTCGCCAGCGAACCGGGCGCAGGCACGACTGTCTCGATCGCGATACCAAAAGCCAGGGGCGGCAGGGGCGGCCGGAAGCTGTCGGTCATCAAACCGGAACCCAAGGTGGTGGGCGGCAGCGAACACATTCTGGTCGTGGAAGACGACCCCATTGTTCGGGGAACGGTCGTGGACATGCTGACCGGTCTTGGCTATCGGACTGTTGTGGCAAACGACGCCGAGCAGGCAAAGGCGGAACTCGATCACTCGACTTTCGATCTGCTGTTCACCGATGTATTACTTCCAAGAGGAATGACCGGTGATGCCGTCGCCGCCCATGCGCGGAAGGCGCAGCCGGGGATTGTGGTCCTCTATACGTCGGGCTATCCATGCGACCGCCTGAAGGACGACATGCTTTTGACCAGCGAAACCCGGCTGATTGGCAAGCCCTACGGCAAGGAGGCGCTGGCGGCCGTCTTGCGCGAGCTTCTCGAAACTCGTCAATCGAACCCGAAACGCTCCACGGGCAGATTGAAACGGTAGCCGATGCCGCGTTCCGTCGCGATGAATTGTGGGACATGCGGATTGGCTTCAATCTTGCGCCGTAACCGCAGGATCAAGACGTCAACGGTTCGATCGAAAACGTCGTCATTGCCGTCGCGGCGGGTCATTTCAAGAAGCTGGTTTCTGGTGAGGATTCGCCCCGACGCCGAAACGATCGAAAGCAGCAGATCAAATTCGTTCACCGTCAGCGATACATGCTTTCCGTTCGGATTGTATAGCCGCCGCAAGTCGACATCGAGTACCCATCCGGCAAACTTGTATCCTTTTTGAACCACAGGCGCCTGTATTGCCGCAACAGTCCGGCCGCGCCGCATGACGGCCCTGATGCGGGCAGCGACTTCGCGCACGCTGAATGGCTTTACGATATAATCGTCCGCTCCCAACTCCAGACCAACAATTCTGTCGATCTCGCTGCCTTTTCCGGTCAGCATGATAATGGGAACGGAGGTTGTGGCGCGGATTTGTGCGGCCACTGCCAGACCGTTGCCATCTGGCAAGGTCAAGTCGAGTAGGATCAGGTCCATGTCAGTGCCGTCAAGCAAACTGCGCAAAGCCGCGACATTTGGACATTGGCGCACGCGATAACCCTCGCCGAGAAGCATATCCTCCAGTGTGGCCGCCACCGCCGGATCATCTTCCACCACCGCAATTTCAATGACCGGATTGTTCTCCATAGCGTACGGTGGAACTCCTAACTGGTCGCTCGATGCCACTGGCTCACTACCGTTCCCACCCAGGATAGACGCCGACGTTGCCTCTCGAAATCAATTCAACGGGCATCTCGACTACATTTTGGGCAATCGCCTCGCCATCAAATAGTTGGAGTCCGAGCGAGACCGCTTTTTCAGCCATCTGGCGCGGACGTTGCGCGACGCTAGCTACCACGCGCGTGTCGGGGTCTTTCAGAGCCGCGACGGCGGGAGGAGATCCGTCTACCGAGACGATAAAGAACTCATTTCGGCCGTCCCAGTCCGCGGCGATGTCCGCGCCAATGCCTATTAGATCGTTTACCGCGAATACAGCATCGATATGCGGATATTTCGTCAGCATCTCGGTCATGTACGCGAGGCCGCCCTCCACGCTGCCGCCGCAATCTTCGCCGTACTCCAAAATCCTGACCTTCGGATACGCCGAAAGCACAGAACGGCAGCCCTCCACCCGTTCGACGATCGACGATGTGGGCGGACCGTTCATGAGAAGCATGTCGCCTTCGCCGCCGAGCCGCTTCGTCAGGTAGTCACAGGCGAGGCGGCCGGCATCGCGGTTGTCGGAGGTCACGGTCGCGTCGGCGCCTTCCGCACTGACATCAATCGCCACGACCACTATGCCGGCGTCACGGGCACGGCGGACGGCCGGGCCGACCTTTTGCGTATCCACTGCGTTCAGGATGAGTAAATCGACATGATCCTTGATGAATGCGTCGATCTGCACAAGCTGCCGATCAAAATCAAAGCCGCTGGACCGGACTGTGACCCTGGCATTGGGACCAACAAGGCGAGCAGCGGCGTCCTCAACCCCTCTGCCGATCTGCTCAAAAAAGGGATTTCCAAGATCGCCGAGCAAAACGCCGATAGTGAGGTCGCGTGCGTTAGCAACCAGCGGTAAGAGGCTGGTAAAAACAATGGCCAGCAATATGGGTCGGCCGAGCCGGCCGACAACGACCTGTCGCGTCGACAATCTCCCGATCATAGCACGCGCTCCTCCCTGCTGCATGCTTTCGCCGCAGTGTAGCCGCGACGTGCGCGTAATTCTACAATTATCCAAGGACGGCAAGCAATAGGCGGAAGACCTTTTAGAATTTATTTGTGTTATTACAATAATTACAAAAATTACACTGGAATTTCATATTCCTCGACTTTGATGGAGAGGCTAAAAAAATCCAATATTCACGATCTCCAGTTTCTATCCTCCTGCGCGGACAAGCCGACGCGTGGGGAGTGTCCTGTCATGCGACGCGAGAATGCCGGCTGCGGACCGCTCCATCATGATCTTCATTCGGTCGTCACTTGCGGTCAGCCTTGCTTGGGACTTACCTTGGGAGGATAGTGTGAAGAACCTTGCACTTGCTCTTGCAGCGTCGCTCGCCCTGGCGCTCACCTTAAAGTCTCTAATCTCGCGGACCGGGGCCCAGCGCATTCGGGAGAAACAACGATGCTCGCCGAGAACTTCAGCGACTCCGATCTGCCTGGCGCCGGTGTGGTGGCTTCGAGCGTCTACGCGAACGGCCACCGCATCGCCGACATTCCCATCGAGGAGGCGGGAGAGTGGTCGCGCAAGGAAGGGCATGTGGTGTGGATCGGCCTGCTGGAACCGGACCGCGAGCTTTTGTATCGCGTCCAGCGCCAGTTCAACCTGCACGACCTGGCCATCGAGGACGCCGAGCATCCTCATCAGCGGCCCAAGCTGGAGCAATATGGCGACGCGCTTTTCATCGTCGCCCGCACCGCGCAGCTGGTGAACGGCCGCGTTTCGTTCGGTGAAACGCACCTGTTCGTCGGCGCCGGCTACATCGTCAGCGTCAGGCACGGCGTGTCGACGTCCTATGCCACGGTGCGGCAGCATTGGGAGTCGTGCCCGACGGCTTTGGCGAAAGGCGAGGATTTCATCCTCTATGCCATTCTCGACTTCATCGTCGACAATTACATGCCGGTGCTCGAAACCATCCAGGAAGAGGTCGACGCCATCGAGGATCGGGTACTGAGCAAGCCGATGACCGGCGCCGACATCGAGCGGCTCTACATGCTGCGCCGTGATCTCCTGCGTCTGCGCAACGCCGCCGATCCGCTGGTCGAAGTCTGTCGCCGCCTGACCGCGACCGACCTGCCACAGATACGCCCGGCGATGCACAATCACTTTCGCGATGTCACCGACCATATCCGCACGGTGCAAGAAAAAATCGACAATTTGCGCGAGGTGCTGGCCTTCGCCTTCGAAGCCAGCCTGCTTGTCGGCCAGAGCCAGGAGACGGCGATCGCCAAGAAGCTGGCCTCGTGGGCCGCAATTCTCGCTGTGCCGACCGCGGTCGCGGGCATTTACGGCATGAATTTCGAACAGATTCCGGAACTGAGACTATCCTACGGTTACCCGACGGTCCTCGCAGTCATCGTCTTGACCTGTTCGGTGCTCTACTGGCGTTTCAGGAAGAACGGCTGGCTCTAGGGCACGAGGCGGGGGACAATTTCCTCAAGCCGGTTGTTGACTGGATGACGCAGAGTTTCCCCGTGACCGACAGCGTCGTTCGTGCCGGCGGGGACAAGTTCGCCCTCGTGCAGGTTGACTGCCCAGAACGTCAGCGCTCCATTCGGCAGTAGGCACCGTTGCAATTACTGCAAAAATTGCATTGGCGTGACGGATTTGTCGACTTTGATCGAGGGCACCACAAAATCTAAAATTCACAATCTCCAGTTTTTATCCTCCTGCTAGGACAGGACGAGTGCGGAGTGTTGCTGTCATGCGACGCAAGAATGTCGGCTGACGACCGCTCGATCGTGATCACATCCGGTCGGGTAGTGATCTGCCTGGCTTGGAAATTGCCTTGGGAGGATAGCGTGAAGAAACATACATTTGCTTTTGCAGCGTCGCTCGCCTTTGTGTCTCTGGTAGCCTGCGCCATTTCGGTTGCCACGCCGGCCCAATCGCAGGACAAGCCGGTCATTTCTGTCATCGTCAAGGAAAAGTCTTCCTACTACTGGCAAATCGTGCTGGCCGGCGCGCGGGCGGCTGGGAATGATCTCGGGGTCAAGGTCGTTGAGCAGGGCGGCACCACTGAACTGGACGTTGCCGGCCAGATCAAACTTCTGGAGGACGCCGTTGCGGCCAATTCCGCGGCAGTCGTGATCGCACCGACACAGTACAGCGCCCTTGGCCCAGCCGTTGACGACGCTGCGAAACGGATCCCGGTCGTCGTGATCAACTCATCCGTTGCAAGCCTCAACATGAAATCGATGCTGGCGACCGACAATGTTCAGGCCGGCCGTCTGGCCGCCGATGCAATGGCGAAGGCCGTCGCTGCCAAATATGGTTCGCCCTCCGGCGAACTCGTCATCGTAAACTACCTTGCCGGGGCTGGATCGATCACCGAGCGCTCGAAGGGGTTTAAGGATCAACTGTTCGCGAAGTATCCAGGCTTGACCGTGATCGACGAAGTTTACGGCGACAGCACGGTGGCCACCAGTGTGGCGAACGTGGATTCGATCCTGAGGGATCATGCGGAGGTTCGCGGCGTTTTTGCCACGAACTTGATTACCGCAGAGGTCGCGGCCGAGGCGCTGACTGCGGCTGGCCGAGCCGATTTGATCAAGCTGATCGGCTTCAACTCGAGTGACAAGCTGGCCTCCTATCTTGCCGATGGAACACTTGCCGGTCTTATCGTCCAGGATCCGTTCCGCATGGGATATGACGGCGTCAAGACGGCATTGGATGCCTCACGAGGGCGCGGCGTGCTCCAGTCCATCGACACCGGAGCGACTCTCATCACGAAGGACAACATGAACGGTGCGCAGGAGCAGAGACTTCTTAATCCCGCGATAAATTGAACGTTATTGTTGAGGCGGGTTCGCGCATGATACCGGCGAGGGCGGCGTATCATCCTATCCCCGCGAAAACTGCGGCGACGTCATTTGGGAAATCGGCTCAGGCTATTTCGGCTGCCGCAACGAGGACGGCACCTTCTCGCCCGAGAATTTCGTCAGGACGGCAACCCTCGACCAGGTCAAGATGATCGAGATAGAGCTCAGCCAGGGCGCCAAGCCCGGCCATGGCGGCGTCTTGCCGGCGGCGAAAATCACTGAGGAAATCTCACTGACCCGCGGCATTCCCATGGGCAAGGATTGCATATCGCCTGCGGCCCATTCGGCCTTTTCGACGCCGCTCGCACTGATGGAATTCATTTTACTGCTGCGCACGCTCTCTGGCTGCAAGCCGGCCGGCTTCAAGCTTGTATCGGCCACCCGCACGAATTCCTCGCCATCGTCAAGGCGATGCTCGAAACCGGCATTACGCCGGATTTCATCGTGGTGGACGGCAAGGAGGGTGGTACGGGTGCCGCGCCATCCGAATTTATCGACCATGTTGGCATGCCCCTGCGCGAAGGCTTGTCCTTAGTGCAAAATACCCTCGTCGGCGTCAATCTCCGCCACAAGATCAGGGCTCGGTGCCTCGGGCATGATCATCTCCGCCTTCGACATCGCGCGCGCCATGGCGCTCGGCGCTGACTGGGTCAATGCGGCCCGGGCCTTCATGTTCGCCGTCGGCTGCATCCAGTCGCAGACGTGCCACACGGACAGCGGGCGGCGGCCGCAGTCGCGCGCGGCGAAGACATCCGCACGGACGACAATCCGGAGATCCTGACAGCCCGTCTCAAGGCATATCGAAAACAGACTTTCCCGCTTGTTGAATACTATCGAAGGATAGGGTTGTTGATGCGCGCCGATGGTGCGATGCCGGTAGACGTGGTTTCTACACGAATTCTCGATTTGACTGAAATCTTTTCTGCCAATCTGAACGCGATCGGAGCTGTCTGGGGAAATTGGGGGGGCCAGTGGAATTTGCGCCTGAACGCGGTATGGGTGCTGGGAAAAGGCGAGACCATGAGGACGACCACCACCGCTCTAATCCCCGGGTGTTATAATATCGATGAAAATGATCCCGCCCTTCTCCGGTGCCACTGAACGCTGAACGAGAGCGGCGCCCGTCCCCTTTTCCACTGTCCGCCATTCAGTCAGTCTTGTTCGGGTTCGGATCGACCGCGGACAAGCAAAACGAACTCTTGCCCACAGAACAAAACCAAGTTCGTTCGAATATTACAACTATTTCGCTTCGCCTTCAGGAAGGGCTCAGAATCCCGAAATCACGCGTTCACGCGTCAATGATCTTTATCTGGCTGTCTTCTCACGATGAGCGGAGGAGACGGGAACGGGAGGAGTTTCCTTGCAGATTCTGGCGCGCGAATGGCGTTTGCCCACCGTCGTGTGGCGAAGCGTGGCTGCTTGTTGCCGCCGAGGTGGCAGTTGCGTGCATGCCCTTATCTTCGTGCTGGCCAGTGACGCGAAAAGCTGCCGTATGTCCCCGTTCCACGATTTAGGAGGGGCATAAGCTATGATCCAACCCATTCTCGAAATGCGAAACGTTTCCAAGACGTTCGGCAGCGTCAAGGCGCTAACGAATGTCCAGCTTACGCTCTATCCCGGCGAAGTTCACGCCCTTATGGGCGAAAATGGCGCCGGCAAGTCGACGCTCATGAAAGTACTCTCCGGAGCCTACAAGCCCGACGCTGGCGCCGAGATACTGATCGATGGCCGCCCGGTGAACATTACCGATCCAATTACTTCGAAGGCGGCCGGCGTCTCCATCATCTACCAGGAACTGTCTTTGTCTCCCAACCTGACGGTCGCGCAGAACATGTATCTCGGCCGGGAGATCCACCGCAGCGGGGTCGTCGACAAGGCGAAAATGCTGAAGGACGTCGAGCCGGTCCTCAAGCGCCTCGGCGCGCAATTTACCGGGTCGACCATCGTCGGGACGCTCAGCATCGCCAACCAGCAGCTCGTCGAGATCGCTAGGGCGCTGCATGCGGATTCGCGCATTCTGATCCTGGACGAGCCGACGACAGCGCTTTCATCGCGTGAGACCGATGGCCTGTTCTCGATGATCCGGCAACTTCGCTCCGAAGGACTTGCCATGGTCTACATTTCGCACCGCATGAACGAAGTCTACGAGCTTGCCGATCGCGTGTCGGTCCTTCGCGACGGCGGCTATGTCGGCACCCTCGACCGCGAGAAGCTGAGCCCGGACGCGATCGTCCGGATGATGGTCGGACGCGAGCTCTCGTCCCTCTATACCAAGGACCACAAGCCAGACTTTGCCCATGCCAAGGTGGTGCTCGACGCGAAGAACGTCTCGGACGGGACAAGGGTCAAGAATTGCTCGCTGACCCTGCATGCCGGCGAGGTGGTCGGCCTTGCCGGACTGGTGGGCGCCGGACGTTCCGAACTTGCCCAGACGATCTACGGTCTCAGGCCTAGCACAACGGGCGCCATGACCCTGAATGGCGGCGATTTTGCGCCCAAATCCCCGCAAGATTCCATTGACCAGGGGTTGGCCTACCTGACCGAGGACCGTCGCGGCGACGGGCTATTCCTCGATATGTCGTGCCGGGACAACACCAATACCGGTGTGCTCAAGCGCGACGCCAGGTGGGGCGTCGTTCTCGATCTGGGCAAAGCCACGCAAAGGTCGCTCGAACTCGATCAAGGAGCTCGCGGTTCGCGTTCCCGGCCCGGAATTCCCGGTCGGCGGTCTCTCCGGCGGCAACCAGCAGAAGGTGCTGTTATCGCGCTGGCTGGCGATCGAGCCGAAGGTTCTGATCCTAGACGAACCAACGCGCGGCGTGGACATCGGCGCCAAGTCGGAAATCTACAAGATCATCGATGCCCTGGCGAAGAAGGGCGTGGCGATCCTGGTTATCTCCTCCGAACTTCCGGAGGTGATCGGTATCGCGGATCGCATCCTCGTGATGCGGGAAGGTGTCATCACTGGCGAGGTCGGCGGGACCACCGGGATCGAGCCTACTCAGGAAAACATAATGGGCTTCGCGACCGGCGTCACCGCCAAGGCCGTCGCCTAAATCGAACGGGAGGATTTGTCATGACCACCGCCACTGCCGCGCTTGCCGGCAACGACGCTCGCCGACAGAAGCTTCGCGGGCTGATGGGAACCTTGGGCATGTTGCCCGTCCTGATCCTGGTCGCGATCGGTTTTCATCTGCTGTCCGACGGAAGGTTCTTCACTGGACAGAACATCAGCATCGTCTTCCAGCAGGCTTCGGTAAATACGGTTCTCGCGGCCGGCATGACCTTTGTCATCCTCACCGGCGGCATCGACCTTTCCGTTGGCTCCATCCTGGCAGCGTCGGCAATGGCCGGCCTGCTTGTGTCGCTTATCCCAGGGCTTTCCTATCTCTGGATATTGGCAGCGGTTGGGGTTGGCCTCGGCTTCGGTGTCCTCAACGGCCTGCTGATCTCGCGATTGCGCCTGCCGCCCTTTATTGTCACACTTGGGTCGCTTACTGCTGTGCGCGGAATAGCCCGCCTTATGGGCGCCGACACGACCATCTTCAATCCAGAGATCCCCTTTGCCTTCATCGGCAACGGCTCGATCCCGATCATTCCGGGTGTCATCTCGGTCCCGTGGCTTGCCGTCATCGCCCTTCTTGTGATCGTGGTCTCATGGTTCGTACTCAAGCGCACGGTGCTCGGTACGCACATCTATTCGGTCGGCGGCAATGAAGCTGCGGCGCGCCTCTCGGGCATCAAGGTGCCGCGCATATACCTGATTGTCTACGGTATTTCCGGTTTGCTGTCCGGCATCGGCGCGATCATGCTGTCGACCCGGCTCTATGCCGCGAACGGCCTCCAGCTTGGCCAGGCCTATGAACTCGACGCCATCACGGCAGTCATTCTCGGCGGCACCTCATTTGTCGGCGGTATAGGCTCGATCTGGGGAACGCTGATCGGCGCCCTGATCATCGCCGTGCTGACGAATGGGCTGATCCTCATCGGCGTCTCGGACATCTGGCAGTACGTCATCAAGGGCCTCGTCATCATCGGCGCGGTTGCCCTCGACCGCATCCGCCAAAAAGGCTCGGCGCGCACCTGACCATAGCCGTTCACCATTCCGATCCCCGCGGACGACAGTTGGTCTATGCGTCCGCAGGTATCCAACCGCAGACCAAGGAGGAAAATCATGTTCAAACGTACATTTCTGATGGCCTCGGCGCTCGTCCTGGCCGTTCCGGCGACCCCCGCCTTTTCAAAGGATCTCAACAAGATCGGCATCTCGCTCGGGTCGATGGGAAACCCCTTTTTCGTCGCGCTCGCCAAGGGAGCGGAGACCGAGGCGAAGAAAACCAATCCGAGTGTCGAAGTCATGACCTTCGGCTACGACTTCGATATCGGCAAGCAGTTTGCTCAGATCGACAACTTCATCGCAGCTGGGGTCGATCTGATCCTTCTCAATCCGGCGGATGCGAATGCGGTGGGACCGGCGATCAAGAAGGCCCAGGCAGCGGGCATTGTGGTTGTGGCCGTCGATACCTTCGCCGAGGGTGCCGACGCGGTCGTGACGACCAACAACGTGCAGGCGGGCGAGATCGCCTGCCAGTACATCGTGGACAAGCTCGGCGGCAAGGGCGAGGTCATCATAGAAAACGGGCCGCAGGTGTCGTCGGTGGTCGACCGCGTCAAAGGCTGTAAATCGGTCTTCGCCAAGTCACCCGACATCAAGGTTCTCTCTGACGATCAAGACGGCAAGGGGTCGCGCGACGGCGGCATGAATGTCATGCAGGGATATCTCACCCGGTACGAGAAGATCGATGCGGTGTTTGCGATCAACGATCAGGAAGCCATCGGTGGGGATCTTGCCGCACGTCAGCAGGGCCGCAGCGGGATAATCTTCACGTCCGTTGACGGCGCGCCCGATGTCGTCGCAGCGCTCAAGGATCCGAAATCGGAAATGATCCAGGCGACCGCTGCCCAAGACCCGTTTACGATGGCGCGGCGTGCGGTTGCCCTCGGCGTCGGCATATTGAACGGCCAGAAGCCTGCCAACTCGCAGGAACTGATGGATACCGCCCTCGTGACCCGGGACAACGTCGACAAATATCCCGGCTGGGCGACGGAATAAAGCGAGCAGCCCCTCCCGGACTCGGCGCAGCGAATTGCCCCCACCAATTCGCCAACTGGGCGGCCTTGTGCCGTCCTTTTTCTCGCGAGGAACTGCATTGCGGTCGCCATCTTCTCGTCGCCATTAACCGACGGAAGCGCCCCTCTTGAACGAAAGTGCCGAACAATTCCTGGTGACTAGGCCCCTTTTTCGCCGAGCCAGAATTCGCAACGAGGCATTTTATGTTTTATCATTTGTACGAGATAAATCACGCCGCCGTGCAGCCCTTCAGGGCCTATGCCGACGCCGTCAGGCTCTTTTACACCAACCCGCTCAACCCCGTCTCCCACACCCATTGGGGCCGGTCAGTTGCGGCGACCGCCGAGCTCTTCGAGCGCACCACGCGCCGCTATGGCAAGCCCCGTTTCGAGCTTGCCGAGACCGTCGTCGACTGGAAGGCCGTTCCGGTCACCGAGAAGATCGTCTGGTCGCGGCCCTTTTGCAATCTGATCCATTTCGAACGCGGGGTCCCGGCGCGTCGCCGCCCCGATCCGAAGCTTTTGATCGCAGCGCCGATGTCCGGCCATTATGCGACGCTGCTCCGCGGCACGGTCGAGGCTTTGATGCCGCATGCCGATGTCTATATCACCGACTGGACCGATGCGCGGATGGTGCCGGTATCGGAAGGTCAATTCGATCTCGACGATTACATCGACTACGTCATCGACATGCTGCACGAGCTCGGCCCGGACACCCACGTCATGGCCGTCTGCCAGCCTTCGGTGCCGGTGCTCGCCGCCGCAGCGATCTTGGAGGCGCGGGGCGAACGCTTCGCGCCATCGACGATGACGCTGATGGGCGGACCGATCGACACGCGCCGCAACCCGACCGCCGTCAATGTGGTCGCCGAGGAAAAGGGCGTCGACTGGTTCCGCGAAAATGCCATCATGCAGGTGCCGTGGCCGGTTCCTAGCTTCTCCCGCGAGGTCTATCCCGGCTTTCTGCAGCTCTCTGGCTTCATGAGCATGAACCTCGACCGCCATATCACCGCCCACAAGGACTTTTTCCTGCACCTCGTGAAGAACGATGGTGACAACGCCGAGAAGCACCGCGACTTCTACGACGAGTATCTCGCGGTTATGGATCTGACGGCTGAATTCTACCTGCAGACCGTCGACACCGTGTTCGTCCGCCATGCCCTGCCCAAGGGCGAGATGACACATCGTGGCGTGCCCGTCGATCCGGCCGCTATCCGCAATGTCGCGCTGCTGACGATCGAGGGCGAAAACGACGACATATCGGGGATCGGCCAGACCAAGGCGGCGCACGACCTTTGCGTCAACATCCCCCAGGACATGCGCGCTCACTACATGCAGCCGGCAGTCGGGCATTACGGCGTCTTCAACGGTTCGCGCTTTCGCGCCGAGATCGTGCCGCGCATCATCGATTTCATCACCAGCTACGGCCGGGAAAACCGGGTACCGGCCAGGCCGTGCCTCGTGCGCGTCGCAAAGGCGTAGGGCGACGAGGCTTGCGTCTGCCGCGTCGATTATTTCGCCTTGCACTTGGCCGACAAGAACTCTTATGCGGCGAAGAACTCGATACATTCCTTGTCACTCTGGCGTTCTCGACGCTCGAGCGGCAGGGGGTTGGCTTCTCGATCGCCGGCGAGAAGGTTGACCTGGATCCGTGCGAGCAACTCTCGCTCCAACTCCTTGCCGCCTACTCCTGCGGTTCCGTGGCACTGCTCGCCGCGAGAACGCGATCGCGAGGGCAGGCTCCTCGAAGATGGAGGACAACCAATGCTGCACATCGTGACGTCAGAGAATGTTGATCGCTACCGCACGGAAATGGGCCAGGCCTTCCACCTTCGCCACAGAGTGTTTGTCGAGGAGAAAGGCTGGACCGATTTGCGGCGCGAGGAAGGTCAGGAAATCGGCCGCTTCGATGACAACCACGCCGTCCACATGCTGTTCATCGCGGAAGGCCGGCTCATCGGTTACCAGCGAATGCTTTTTCGACACGGCCACACCTTCTTTCGGAAGTGCTGTCGGATCTCTGCGAGGGCGAGCGGCCAGTCGGCCCAAACATTTGGAAGTGGACACGCTATTGCGTCGAGGCGGGTTACCGCGAGCGCGGCCGGATGTTAAGCCCAGTGGCGAACGCGCTCCTGTCCGGCATCGTCGAATGGGGCCCCGGCAGCGGTGTCGACACGATCATCGTCGAAATGAACTCGCTCTGGATCCTGCGGCTGGTGCAATACCCGGAGCGAGGCCCATGGAATTGTGCGCTCTCTGATAGACCAATCATTCTCACGCCGGACGATAGTGGCAAAGACCTATCGATCGTCCTTCGTGGCGATCTGGCCTGGATCCGTGCGGTCGCGACCGGCCAAAAACAAAAACCCGGCGCCTTTGGGGACGCCGGGTTTTCAGAACTTGCATCTCAAGTATCTTTGGTTGCGGGGACAGGATTTGAACCTGTGACCTTCAGGTTATGAGCCTGACGAGCTACCGGGCTGCTCCACCCCGCGCCACCAAACGTAAGCCTAAGCCTACAGAAGTATTCTGCAAATAAAAAGGCCGCTGACGCGGCCCTCGCCGCCTTCTGGGCGGGCTTGTCGCAAGGAGAAGATTTCATGCGTTTCGCAGACCTGGCAGCGACTTACTCTCCCGCGTCTTAAGACGAAGTACCATCAGCGCTGGAACGTTTCACGGCCGAGTTCGGAATGGGATCGGGTGCAGCCGCTCCGCCATAACCACCAGGTCGGCGAAAAGCATGAATTCGAGAAGCTGTTGTCTTTCGTGCCGCGCATCGCCTTCGCGATGGGCATGGATAATGAGAACGATCAAGCCGATCGAGCTATTAGTACCGATAAGCTTCACACATTACTGCGCTTCCACACTCGGCCTATCAACGTGGTCGTCTTCCACGGCTCTAAGGGAATACTCGTTTTAAGGTGGGTTTCCCGCTTAGATGCCTTCAGCGGTTATCCCGTCCGTATATAGCTACCCTGCTATGCGGCTGGCGCCACAACAGGTCCACCAGAGATACGTCCATCCCGGTCCTCTCGTACTAGGGACAGATCCTTTCAATATTCCTACACCCACGGCAGATAGGGACCGAACTGTCTCACGACGTTCTGAACCCAACTCACGTACCGCTTTAAATGGCGAACAGCCATACCCTTGGGACCTGCTCCAGCCCCAGGATGCGATAAGTCGACATCGAGGTGCCAAACAACCCCGTCGATATGGACTCTTGGGGGTCATCAGCCTGTTATCCCCGGCGTACCTTTTATCCGTTGAGCGATGGCCCTTCCACGCGGGACCACCGGATCACTATGACCGACTTTCGTCTCTGCT
>CAWIWT010000032.1:27500-56632 GCA_963839725.1 uncultured Alphaproteobacteria bacterium
TTTACCGCCGCCGCCCGCAGTGCGGCATGATTTCGTCCAACAAGGCGGTGCAACGCCCCTGAGGGCGGCAATCCTGGTTCGGTCCATCTGCCTGAAATGGCGCCCCAATCGGCCTCTGATTCCACCTCTATATATAGGGAGCGATCGAAGGGCCCTATTACCGCCGCATTGGCGCACCAGTTCTCGCCATCGATAAGCTCGATCCCCTCGCCGCTTCGACGCGGAAAACATGGGGTTATTGAGAGAGGGGCTCCGGCTTGCGCCGCCGCCTTCGTTGACTTGAGGCGCCGCGACAGGCAATTGTCGTGGCAACGACAGAACGATTTGTGCATCGGGAAGAAACCCCGGCGGGATGCAAGACACCGAGTTGACCATAGCCGAGCTCGGCAACGACCCGCCGCTGATTGCGGACGGGCGCAGTGGACCGCCCGACAGGCGTGAGGTTTCCGCTCGCTGGTTGACCGGCACTTTTCTCACCGGCGTCACCTCCACTGTACTGATGGGTGTTGCGCTGGTCGTCGCGCTGGACGGGCGCGAACAACTCGCCACCCCGCCAGAGATCGCCGACATCGCACTCAATCAGGACGCAAGCGGTGGCGAGAAGGCCAAGACCGTGCGCCTCGTGCCGCCGCGCCAGGTCGCCCGAGCCAAGAACCGCCGCCGCATGGAAGTTTCGATGATGACGCGCGTCGGCGACCGCGACGTGATCAAGACGATGCCGTTCGTCGAAATAAAGATGCCGCTCGCGGCAGGCTACAAGACCACTCGCTCCTATCCGCCTTTCGATCCCCTGCAGGTTTTCGTAACCAACGGCACCGCACCTGAAGCCGCCACGCCAGTGACGGCGGCTCAGATCTATGGATCAAAAGTCGAAAGCGAAATGAGCCTGAAGACGGTCGATTTTCCGATCGCGACGGCGACTTTCGACGAAAGAAGCGATCTGACTGCGGCCGAAGTCGAGGAAGTCGTTCGCACAACCAGCGGAGAGCTGACGGACGGCGCGATTCAGGTGGCCGCTCTGCACTATGTCGATCCGTTGCGATTTGGCGATGCTTTCGCGGAGGAGGCGCTGGCCGGCTCCTACGGCGTCCGCATTGTGCCGGAAAACATATCGATCACAGCACGCGCGGAGCCTACGGAACAAGACCTCGCCTATGCCGAGGATATCATACCCTTCAACAGCGACCGCGATATCGAAGAGGCTCTGGCCGATTCCGGCTACGCCGGCGATGATGCCAAGAGCATGGCGAAAGCCATCGCCGACCGCCTCAACGCAACGACGCTCAAGGCCGGCACGGTGCTCAGCGTCGAGCTGGAAGTTCGCGGCGAGGATGCCCGGATCGTGCGGCTCGGCGTTTACGATCGCGCACGCCATCTCCTGACCGTTGCGCTCGATGACAAGAACAAGATCGTCCCGACGGACGAGCCTGATCCAAATCCGGCGATTGCCTCAGCCTTCGACGAAACGCCGATAATCGCGGCGCGCGGCCCCCTGCCCTCTATATATGACGGGATTTATCAGGCGGCCTATTCCTACGGAATGTCGCGGACGTCGACCCGGCAGTTGATCAGCCTATTGGCGTCAGATCTGGACTTCCAGTCGCGCCTGACACCGACCGACCAGCTCGAGGTGTTCTTCTCGCAACCGGATGAAGGCGACCAGATTTCCGACGATTCGGAACTGCTGTATGTGTCGGCGACCTTCGCTGGCAACACCCGCAAATTCTATCGTTTCACCTTCGGCGACGGCTCGGTCGACTATTTCGACGAGGAAGGCCGCAGCTCGAAACAGTTCCTGATTCGCAAGCCGGTGCCGAATGCGATGTTCCGTTCGGGTTTCGGCGGACGCCAACATCCCATTCTTGGCTACAACAAGATGCATACGGGCGTGGACTGGGGAGCGCCAAGCGGAACGCCGATCATTGCCGCCGGCAATGGGTTGGTCGAAAGCGCGGGATGGGAGGGTGGCTATGGCCGGCAGACCATCATCCGCCACGCCAATGGCTACGAAACTTCCTACAATCACCAGAGCGGCATAGCCAAAGGCATCAAGCCGGGCGTGCGCGTGCGCCAGGGTCAGGTGATCGGCTTTGTCGGCACGACCGGCCTTTCGACGGGTCCGCATCTGCACTTCGAAGTCATCGTCAACGGCCGGAAGGTCGACCCGATGCGCGTGCGCCTTCCCGATGGGCGTGCTCTGCAGGGCGAGGAACTCGCACGCTTCCAGACCGAGCGTGCCCGAATTGACGACCTTCTGCGCGATGACAGCAAGGGTTCGCTCAAGGTCGCCAGCGCCGTCACCAAATAAAGGATGAACAGTCCCGAAAAGCGCTGCCTCTGACAGGAGCCAGAGCCACGGAAACGTTCGCTATGCGTCAGCGACCCAAAACATCGAAGCCACGAACTCGTAAAAGGCGTCGCTTCGCCGGTTACGGCACGGCGATCGCATATGGGGCCGGCAATACCCCCACCCCTACCCCTCCTCTCAAGGGGGAAGGGAACCTTTTCAACGATGTCCCTCACCAAACCTCGGACATTTAAAGGCGACTGGTGCGAAAGCAAGATCCCCCTCCCCCTTGAGGGGAGGGGTTAGGGGGTATTGCAGCCCAAAAAACCGATCAGGAGATCGCCCCTTGCCGCTTGAAGGATAACACGTCGGCGGCAGATAGGCGCAGATTGACAGGTGCGTTGGCGGGGCTTGCCGATAAGCAGACCGGCTCGATGCTCGTCGTATCCTACTCAATGAACTCGACGGTGACGCCGGAGGAAACCAGCTTCGCTAGTTCCTGCGCGTCGAAATTCGTCAGGCGGATGCAACCATGGCTTTCGGTCTTGCCAATCTTTGAGGGATCCGGCGTGCCGTGAATGCCATAGGTCGGCTTGTCGAGCGCGATCCACACCGATCCGACCGGCCCGTTCGGTCCCGGCGGAATGGTGAGAACCTTGTCGTTCTCGCCCTGCTTGAAGTTGATCTTCGGATTGTAGGTGTAGTTCGGATTGATCGCGATGCGCGAAACAACGTGGATGCCAGTCGGCGATGGCGTGTCCGAAGAGCCGATCGTCGCCGGATAGGCAGCGACCAGCTGTCCGCTCGCATCATAGGCGAAAACCTGCTTCTTGCCCTTGTCGGCGATGATGCGCTGCACCTTGGTCGAGACCGTTCTGCCGAAATTGACAACGCGCACCCGCGTTCCCGGGCGGTCGAAATTGGCTTCCGGGTTGAGTGCCTTCAGATAGGCCTCATCCATGTGGAACCGTTCGGCGAGAGCCTCTGTGACCGACGTGTAGGCCATGCGCTCGAGCTTCGCCTTCTCACTATAATCGGCCGGAATGGAAGCAACATAGGGGCCGGCCGCATCTTCCGGCGTGATCTCATACAGCGCGAAGGCATCGCCACCCGACGCGGCAATCGCAGCCTTGATGCCGGCAGCATCGGTGGAGCGCAAGTTTTCGCCGGTGATTTCGGCATAGGCCTCGAGCGCCTTGTCGACATTCGAACCGAACCGGCCGTCGATGACACCGGGCGAAGCGCCTGCCCGGTCGAGCAACACTTGCAGTCCTGCCACCTCCTCGCGGCCCTTGATATTCAACGGAGGCAGCGCGGCGGGCGCCTCCTCCCTCGGACTGATTGTACCGGTAATCTCCGGCTCGATGATAATGATGTCATCGCCGAGCGGCGGCTCGGTTAGCTCGCCGCGCGCAATCGTTTCTTGGCCGCCGCGCGGCGCTTCCGGGAATTCGTCGATATAGTCACGCTGCGAATAGTCCGGCTCCAGTGATTCGTCGGGGAGATACTCCCGGTCGCGCAGCAGTCGCGACACCTCGTCTTGATCATCGGGGCCGCGATCCCGCCGATATTGGCGGCGGTCGAAATAGCGTTCGCGCTCACGGTTATAACGGCGCGGCTGAACGGCGATCACTTCGCCCGTCATGGAATCGACGATGACTCGATTGCCATCGCCATCGAAATAGACATCGGCGTCGCGATACTGCGCGAGCTGGATTTCGCCAGGATGCGAGGATGTCTTTGCTTCCGCGCGACGCAACCAATCAGGCGATTCCGATGCACCTGCAGACGTAGCAAGTCCAACGGCAACGACGGGAAGAAAAATAAGCCTGCGAAGCATGCGCGCTCGAAATCCCCGGTTTTGGTTGCGCCGCAAGCGGGAGCATTCGCTGCGACGCAATGGAAATGGAGTATGAGTTTATTGGTTCCAATATGAACGAGGCGTGAAGATGGCCAACATTCTGTTCCGATTTTTCCCCGGAAAGTCCTAGCCGGTTTCGAGTTGCAGCACCTGCCGGGTTTTCTTGGACAGTCCCAGGATGACCAGCCGGCGGCTCTCGCGCAGATAGTCCCTCAATGCTTCATCATCCATGGACTCCTTGGTCTGCCTCTGGATCCATTTCATGCCACGCGATGCGAGGTACGGGGCGGGGCGGCAACCTGGCTGCTCCTTCAGGATGTCATACGCCATCTCGGAGACTTTGAACGTGACAGCCAGTTCATCGCCCTCGCCCCACCCGGCAATGGCAAAAACCTTGCCGCCGACCTTCCAGACATAAGCGCCGCCCCATTGAACGACATGGGTCGAGGCGGGCAACGAGGCGCAGAAGGCGTTGTACTCATCGATGGTCATTTTGAGTCCCGGCAAGCGATTGCTTCTCTTCTCATTATCACGTCCTGGAGTTCCATCCGCATCCTTTCCGTGGCAGGAAACGCCGTGATGCGGGTTCGAAAGCATCGAAGATTTTTCCTTCATACCCCAAGCCGGTAACGATAACCGACACGGAGGAGCGCATGGCCCCGATCAAGGTTGACCCGAACAAGGTGCATGAATTCGCGGATGCCGAGGGCTTCTATCGTTGGCTATCGCGCAACCACACCAGCGAAGACGAGGTGTGGATCAAACTCCACAAAGTGGGTTCCGGTCTGGCGTCCATCGCGCCGGTCGAGGCGATTGACGTGGCGCTGTGCTGGGGTTGGATCGACGCCATCCGCAAGGGCTTCGACGACAAGAGCTACCTTCAGCGCTACACCCGCCGGCGCGGCAAAAGCACCTGGAGCCAAATCAATGTTGCCAATGTCGCCCGGCTCATCGCCGAAGGCCGCATGACCGAGCACGGCCTGCGTGAGGTGGAAGCAGCCAAGGCCGACGGTCGTTGGGATCGGGCCTATCGCGTCAAGGATGCGCAGATACCCACCGACCTTCAGGCGGCGATCGATGCGGAACCGAAAGCGAAGGCGATGTTTGCCAAGCTCAGCGCGCAGAACCGTTTTGCGCTGGCTTTCCGCACGCAGAACATGAAGACGGACGCGGGCCGGAAGAAAAGGATCGCTGCGTTTGTCGAGATGCTGAAACGCGGCGAGATGATACACCCACAGAAACGAGGGACCTCATGAGACCGTCTCTCTCCCCGCAAGCGGCAGGGCTATCGCATATGGCAAGCTCTTAGCGATTGAGATTAGCGAGAGGCGCTCTTCCCTGTCGTCATTCTCGACCTCGTGAGTGAGCGAAGCGAATGGAGAGTGTCAGGGATCCAGGCCTCGGACTCTCCACATCAATGCCGATGCAGAAGAGATAGATATGCTGATTCAATCAGTTGCTCAATTCTGCGCCCAGGTTGCTCGGGTAGGGAGAGGCATGGATCCCCGACACTCTCCATTCGCTTCGCTCACTCACGAGGTCGAGGATGACGACAGCGAGGGGGCGTTCGTCGCCAATCGCCAACGTCCATATGCCCGCAACCAGGGAGAGTTCTGGCTAGTAGCGAGGGCGGCGCAAAGACCGAAAGCCCACGCGACCCTCCCGGAGGGGCGCGAACTTACGCCGCTTCCGCTTCCTTCTCAGCCTTCACGACACTCGGCTTCGACCGGAAGTTCAACCGGTCGGAGCCTGCAGTGATCTTCACCGTCGACCCATCCAGCACCTCGCCGAGCAGGATTTTTTCCGCCAGCGGGTCTTGAAGCTCCTTCTGGATCACACGCTTCAGCGGGCGCGCGCCATAGGCGGGGTCATAGCCCTTGGCTGCCAGCCATTCGACCGCCTCGGCATCGAGATCGAGGGTGATCTTGCGGTCGACGAGCAGTTTCTCCAGCCGCTTGAGCTGGATCTCGACGATCCTGCCCATATCCTGCCTGCGCAGGCGATGGAACAGGATCACCTCGTCGATACGGTTGAGGAATTCCGGCCGGAACGACGCCTTGACCACCGCCATGACGTCGTCGCGCACCACATCGACATCCTGATCCTCGGCAAGATTGACCAGATACTCGCCACCCAGATTCGAGGTCATGACGATCAGCGTATTGCGGAAATCCACCGTACGCCCCTGCCCGTCGGTCAGACGGCCGTCGTCCAGAACCTGAAGCAGCACGTTGAAGACATCCGGATGCGCCTTCTCGACCTCGTCGAACAGCACGACTTGGTAGGGCCTGCGCCGAACCGCTTCAGTCAGCGCGCCGCCTTCCTCATAGCCGACATAGCCGGGAGGCGCTCCGATCAGCCGGGCAACGGAGTGCTTCTCCATGAACTCGGACATATCGATGCGCACCATGGCCTGCTCGTCGTCGAACAGGAAATCCGCCAGCGCCTTGGTGAGCTCGGTCTTGCCGACGCCCGTCGGGCCAAGGAACATGAACGAGCCGATCGGCCGGTTGGGGTCCTGCAGACCGGCGCGCGCCCGGCGCACCGCTTTCGAAACGGCTTGAACGGCTTCGCCTTGGCCGACAACACGCACGCCGATCTCGTCTTCCATGCGAAGCAGCTTATCGCGTTCGCCTTCCAGCATTTTGTCGACCGGAATGCCGGTCCAGCGCGAAACGATATGCGCGACGTGATCAGGCGTAACGACCTCCTCGACCATACCGGCTTTGCCGTCCTGAGCTTCCGCATCTTTCAGCTTCCGCTCGAGTTCGGGAATGCGCCCATAGGCCAGTTCGCCGGCCTTCTGGAACTCGCCCTTTCTCTGAGCGATCGCCAGTTCATTGCGCGACTCGTCGAGCTGCCGCTTGAGATCGGCGGCAAGGCCAAGCTTGGCTTTCTCAGCGGCCCAGGTGGCGGTAAGTCCAGTTGATTCTTCTTCCAGGCCCGCCAATTCCTTCTCGAGACGCTGCAAGCGGTCTTTCGAGGCATCGTCCTTCTCGACCTTCAGCGCCTCTCGCTCGATCTTGAGCTGCATGATGCGCCGATCGATTTCGTCAAGCGCTTCCGGCTTCGAATCGACCTGCATGCGAAGCCGCGCCGAAGCCTCATCGACCAGGTCGATTGCCTTGTCGGGCAGGAAACGGTCGGCGATGTAGCGGTTGGACAACGTCGTCGCAGCCACCAGCGCAGAGTCCGAAATCCGCACTTTGTGGTGCTGCTCGTACTTTTCCTTCAGGCCGCGCAGGATCGAGATCGTGTCCTCGACCGTCGGCTCCTCAACAAAGACCGGCTGGAAGCGCCGGGCAAGTGCGGCGTCCTTCTCGACATGCTTGCGGTATTCGTCGAGGGTCGTCGCACCGACGCAGTGCAACTCGCCACGCGCAAGAGCTGGCTTGAGCAGATTGGACGCGTCCATCGCGCCGTCAGCCTTGCCGGCGCCAACCAGCGTATGCATCTCGTCGATGAACAGGATGATCTGGCCGTCAGCCGAGGTCACTTCAGACAACACGGCCTTAAGCCGCTCTTCGAACTCGCCACGATACTTCGCACCGGCAATTAGTGCGCCCATATCGAGCGCCATCAGCCGCTTGTCCTTCAACGATTCGGGCACGTCGCCATTGACGATGCGCAGCGCCAGCCCTTCGGCGATCGCCGTCTTGCCGACGCCCGGTTCGCCGATCAGCACCGGGTTGTTCTTGGTGCGCCGCGACAGCACCTGGATAGTGCGACGGATTTCGTCGTCGCGGCCAATCACCGGATCGAGTCTGCCGGAGCGCGCATCAGCGGTGAGGTCACGCGCATATTTTTTCAGCGCGTCATAGCCCTGCTCGGCCGACGCCGAGTCGGCGGTGCGGCCCTTTCGGATGTCGTTGATCGCGTTGTTGAGCGCTTGCGCGGTCACGCCGGCCTTGGCGAGAATATCGGACGTCTTCGCCGACTTCTCCATGACAAGCGCCTGCAAAAGCCTCTCTACGGTAACAAAGCTGTCGCCGGCCTTCTTCGCCAGTTCCTCGGCGGTCGAAAAGACCTTCGCCAGAGGTTGCGCGAGATAGAGCTGGCCATTGCCGCCTTCGACGCGCGGTAGCGCATCGATCGCCGCTTCAACACCGATCTGCGCATCACGCGCACGCCCGCCGGCCCGCTCGATTAGCGAAGCCGCGAGACCTTCCTCATCGTCGATAAGAACCTTAAGAATATGCTCGGGCGTGAATTGCTGGTTGTTGCGGGAAAGGGCAAGTGTCTGCGCCGATTGAATGAACCCGCGAACACGTTCGGAATACTTTTCTACGTTCATATCTGTCTCCATTCCGTCCCGGCCCGCTTTGCGGCACCGGATTGGCTCAAGATGACGAACCCCCTCGCTCCGAGGCGGGTTCCATTGGGGCGGATATGGAGATTGACGGTCAGACCCTCAAGATCATCTTGAGCCTGACGTGCAAAGAAAAATGGCGGAAGCATCGCCTGCGTCCGCCATTCCTCAACCGATATATTTCGTCCGTATCAGCTGTCGGCTGACACGATTTCCGGCTCGCCGCCGGTATCCGAAGCAGCTTCGCCACCCTCAGTCTGATCATTGGAGCGGCTGCGGCGGGGTTTGCGCCCCCGGCGCGGCTGGAATTCCTGCTCCGGAGTTTCAGCTTCCGGAGTTGCAGCCATCGGTGTGGCATCCACCGATGTGGAAACCGCCTCGACAACCGCTTGCACCGGCTGCTCTGGAGCCTGCTCACCACCCGCATTGGGAACGCTATTTCCGCCATTCACGTCATTGCGGTGATGACGCTGCTGATGACGGCGGTCGCGATGTCGGTTTCCGCCCTGGTGCTGCTGCCCCGCCAATTCACTGCTCAGCGCGAGCTCGGCGGGCATGCCCTCAATGACGGGCTGCGGGCCGGAGCCGACTTCAGGCTGCGGCTGCATCGATTGTGGCTGCTGTTGCTGGTGAGCGTCGCCACCACCATTCACACCGCCTTCGAAGCCATAGCCGGCATCGTCGAGATCATCATCCATATCGTCGCGCGGCGCCTGTATCTGCTGCGAGGCGAACTGTGCCTGTGCGGCTGCGATGATGCGATTGTAGTGTTCCGCGTGCTGGAGATAGTTCTCCGCCATGACACGGTCGCCGGAGCTTTGCGCATCGCGAGCAAGCGTCGCGTATTTTTCCGCGATCTGCTGGGCAGAGCCGCGAATCTTCACATCCGGGCCATTGCTTTCGTAGTTGCGCGTAAGCGGGTTTGGCCCTCTGCGGTTGTTTGTTATTGTTATTGTTGTTATTACCGCCGCCGCCATTGTTGCGACCGCGCATGCGCCTATTCTGCTGTTGTGGCCTCATCAGACTCTCTTCAATTGGAAAACACTACTCAAAGCCGGGCCACATGGCATCCGGCTCGAAATCCTCCGACGATGGTCGCCCGCATAGGCTGCGTTGGCGTCACATGCCATACTGTTTCGGTCTCTTTGACACGAGCCGGACGATCCCCTTACGAAGCATCGACATCGTCTTGCGAAATAGGCAGCTTTGATCTCAGGGAACCGAACTGCTCAGAGCACTGCCTGCTTCGTCTCATCCGGTGGCCGGAACCTATCTTCATTCGCGCCAGTTGCCAAGCGATATTTCAGGGGCCTTGTTTTGGCATTTTATCTGCATCCGGAATGGTTGTCGCGAAGGTCAATACCCGATCGTTTCCACCCAAATCCCTGGCCGACCCAACCAGTTCGAAGTCATTGGCGGTAAACACTGCCGTAACGCTCTGCTTCTGATCGAAACCAATCTCCACACCGATGCAGCCATCCTGCTCCAGGAAATCCGCGGCTTGGCCAGCTATGAGTCGGTAGGCATCAAGTCCATCTTCGCCGCCGTCCAACGCGGCTATCGGCTCATGGTCGCGAACTTCTCGCGCCAGACCAGCGATGCTTGCGGTAGGTATATAGGGGGGGTTGGAAACAATTACATCCCATGTGCCTGAAAGATTCTGGAACCAGTCAGAGAAAATCGGCGTGAACCGGTCGCGAAGGCCGGAGTTCTCGGCATTTTGGCCGGCCGCGACCAAGGCTTCGCGCGAAATATCCACACCCGTCACCACCGCCTCCTTGACTTGCGACAGCAGCGCCAGCGCGATCGCGCCGGTGCCTGTGCCAAGGTCCAGGATTCGGCAGGCACCGCGCCGCCGCACCAGATCGCGAACGACAGGAAGCATCGCGTCCACCAGCGTCTCGGTATCCGGCCGCGGCTCCAGGGTTTCGGGTGACAGCAAGAGGTCGAGGCCATAGAAAGCCCGGAAGCCAATGATCCGGTGCACGGGTTCGCCGGCACCACGCCGCTCGAATGCGGCCATAATTCGACCAGCCACTTCAGCCTCAACCGGCCGTCGCGGTGTGATGATCGAGTGAGCGCGGGTCGTACCCGTGAAATGCTCGATCAAAAGGCTCGCGTCGAAGGATGGATCGTCCACGCCGGCCTCGGCCAGCATCGCCTTGCCGACGCCAAGCAGGTCCTCCAGCGTCGTCGCCTCGTCAGGCATCCGTGCCTATCTCGGCAAGCAGCTTCGATTGATGATCCGAAATCAGCGCGGAAACGATCTCGTCGAGTTCACCCATCATAACGCGGTCGAGCTTGTACAGCGTCAAGTTGATGCGGTGATCGGTGATGCGACCTTGCGGAAAATTGTAGGTGCGGATGCGCTCCGACCGGTCACCCGATCCGACCTGCAGCCGCCGCGATTCGGAGCGCTCCTCGGCCGCCTTGGTGCGCTCCATGTCATAGAGGCGGGCGCGAAGGATCTGCATGGCCTTGGCGCGATTCTGGTGCTGCGACTTCTCTGCTTGCACCACCATGATGCCAGTCGGCAGATGGGTGATGCGCACGGCGGAGTCGGTGGTGTTGACGTGCTGCCCGCCAGCGCCAGATGCACGCATCGTGTCGATACGGACATCCTCGGCGCGAATTTCGATATCGACCTCTTCCGCTTCCGGCAGCACCGCAACCGTTGCCGCGGATGTATGAATGCGTCCACTGCCTTCCGTCTCAGGCACGCGCTGCACGCGGTGGACACCCGATTCGAATTTGAGATGTGCGAACACGCCGCGTCCCGAAACGGTGGCGATGATTTCCTTGAAGCCGCCCATCTCGCCTTCGCTGATTGAGTCGACCTCGACCTTCCAGCCCCTTGACGCCGCATAGCGCTCATACATCCGGAACAGAGCGCCGGCGAAAAGCGCGGCCTCGTCACCACCGGTGCCCGCGCGGATTTCAAGAATGGCGTTGCGCTCGTCCGCCGCATCCTTGGGCAGAAGCAGGATTTGAATATCTTTCTCCAACTCCTCCACGCGTTCCGCGAGTTCCGGCAGTTCGGCCTCGGCCATTTCGCGCATGTCCGCGTCGGTCGACCTGTCAGTCACGAGAGCGGTCAGATCAGCCTGCTCCCTCTCGGCGCTTCGCAATTGGCGGATCTTGGCGACCATATCCTGCAGTTCGGAATATTCCGACGCCATGCGGACATAAGCATCCGGCTCCGGCCCAGCCGACATCTGCGCCTCCAGCATCTCGAAACGCTTGACGACCTGATCCATCCGGTCTTGGGGCAATCTGGTCATGGAGATACTTTACAGAGGTATGCTGCGATCGTCGGCAAACGTCTGCAGCAGTGCCCGCATCGGCAGCCGCGCGCTCATCCCAGCGAGATTTTCTTCAACAAAGTCCGTGAGTTCGCCGGCCGGCAGTTCGGTCAGCATCGCTTTCACCGGGCCGATCGACGCCGGTGACATCGAGATCGAGCGGAAGCCAACCCCAATCAAGGCCATCGCCGAAATCGGCTTTCCCGCCAGTTCGCCGCATAGCGTCACCGGCGTCTCGTGCCTGATGCCCGCCCGCGCAATCTGACGCAGCACACGAAGGAAAGGCACCGACAATGGATCGAAGCGATTGGCAAGCTGCGCGTTGCCGCGATCGGTCGCCATGACGAACTGGAATAGGTCGTTGGAGCCGACCGATACAAAGTCCACCGCCTGCATCAACTCGTCGAGCTGATACAGAAGCGACGGAACTTCCAGCATCGCACCGATTTTGAGGCTGGTCGGCAGATGGTGGCCGAAGCGCGACAGGTGCTTCACCTCGCGGTCGATGATTTCGCGTGCCTGCGTGATCTCGCCAAGCTCGGTGATCATCGGCAGCATCACCTTGAGCTCGCGCCCCGCCGCGGCGCGCAACAGCGCCCTCACCTGCGTCCGCAATAGACCAGGCCGGTCCAGTGTGAGCCTCACCGCGCGCCAGCCGAGGGCTGGGTTCTCTTCCTGCGACGCGCCCTTGAAATAAGGTAGCACCTTGTCGCCACCAATATCGATGGTGCGGAACGTGACCGGCCTGCCGCGCGCGGCGTCAAGCACATCGCGATAAAGCCGCTCCTGCGCCTCCGCGCGCGGGAAGGTCGAAGCGACCATGAATTGCAGTTCCGTCCGGAACAGCCCGATGCCGGCCGCGCCGGCTTCGTTCAGCTGCGGCAGGTCAACGGCAAGACCTGCATTCATCAGCAGATCGACCGCCACTCCATCCTTGGAGACCGACGGTTTCTTGCGCAGTTCCCGGTAAACCTCCTGGCGGCGAGCGCGAAAGCGCGCCTTTTCCGCATAGGCAGATTCGACGTCCGGCTGTGGACGAAGGTGCATCGCGCCATCCTCGCCATCAACAATGATGGCGTCGCCATTCTCCGACATAGAGACGGCGCCCTTAAGCTGGCCGACGACCGGAATGCCCATGGCGCGGCCGACGATCACCACATGGCTGGTGATCGCGCCCTCTTCCAGCACAAGGCCGCGCAGCTTTTCGCGCGGATAGTCGAGCAGTTCGGCAGCACCCATCGAGCGCGCGACGATGATCGAATCCTTTGGCAGCGCGGCGGCGATATCGTCCGGCGACCGCCCCATCAGTTGACGCAGCAGGCGGTTGGCGAGGTCGTCGAAATCACTCATGCGCTCGCGCATATACGGATCTGTCATGTGCAGCATGCGCGCACGCATGTCGCTCTGCACCTTCTCGACCGCCGCTTCCGCGGTCAGGCCGTTGCGGACCGCTTCCTCAAGCCGCCGCACCCAGCCACGGTCATTGGCGAACATGCGGTAGGCTTCGAGTACGTCGCGATGCTCGCCCTCGAACGCCACCTCTCGCCGCGACAGCATGTCGTCGATCGACAGCCGCAGCGAGCCGAGCGCCGCATCGAGCCGCCGGATTTCCGCATCGGAATCTTCGTTGAAAAGATTGGTGACGACGATGCGCGGTTCGTGCAGCACGACATGGCCGAGGCCGACGCCATCGTTGAAGGCCGAGCCGGTGAACGACACCGGCCGCCGCAAATCGAGCTCTATACCCGGGCGCGACAGCCGTGCCAGATCGCCGGTCGCGATCATCTCGGCGATCACCATCGCAGTGGTCTCGAGAGCTTCCACCTCGTCTTCGCGATAGGTGCGCATGGTGCGGTTCTGCACGACGAGAACGCCAAGGGTACGCCCTGCCCTCAGGACCGGAACACCAAGGAACGAGTGATAAATCTCCTCGCCCGTTTCCGGCAGGTATGCGAAGGCCGGATGCTCCTGCGCATTCGACAGATTGAGCGGACGCGCGCTCGCGGCGATTGTACCGACAAGGCCCTGGCCGAGGCGCAGTTGCGCCAAATGGACCGAACTGGGATTGAGGCCCTCGGTCGCATACAGTTCGAGCACGGAGTCGGCTCGCAGCACATAGAGCGAGCAGACCTCGGCCACCATGTTCTTCGCGATATCGCGGACGATCTGGTCAAGCCGCTCCTGCGGCTCCAGCGCTTCCGCCATGAGCTCCCGTAGCCGTCTCAGCAATACGCGTGGTCCTACGACCAAATCACGCATTTTGGCTCCGTTCCAACAGGCCGAGGCTACCCGCAGGCACAGCGGGCGACGAATCCTCCCTCAGCAGTCAATGCTTATCGAGACCATAGACCGAATGCAAAGTCCGCACCGCGAGTTCCGTATAGGCACCATCGATGAGGATGGAGATTTTGATCTCGGAGGTCGTGATCGCGCGGATGTTGATGCCCTTTTCCGACAGCGCCTTGAAGGCGGTCGCGGCAACGCCCGCATGGCTGCGCATACCGATGCCGATAACCGACACCTTCGACATGCCTTCATCGTGCTGGAGTACGTCGAAGCCAACCAACTCCTTGCCCTTTTTCAGCACGGCAAGCGCCTTTCCAACATCGCCAGACGGCACTGTGAAGGTCATGTCGGTGAATTTGCCATCCTCGGAAATGTTCTGGACGATCATGTCGACATTGATGTTGGCCTCGGCCAGCGGGCCGAAAATGCCGGCGGCCACACCTGGCCGGTCGGCAACGCGGCGCAGCGAAATCTGGGCCTCGTCCTTGGCGTAGGCAATTCCGGTGACGACCTCTTGTTCCACGATCTCTTCCTCGTCGCAAATTAGCGTTCCGGGCGGATTGAGCAGGTCGCCCATCCCCGGCGCATCGGGATCGTCGAAAGACGACCGTACAAAGGTGCGCACCCTGTGCACCATGGCAAGCTCGACAGAGCGTACCTGCAGGACTTTCGAGCCAAGCGACGCCATTTCCAGCATTTCTTCGAAGGAAATACGGTCGAGGCGCCTGGCCTTCGGCTCGATACGCGGATCGGTCGTGTAGACGCCGTCCACGTCGGTGTAGATGTCGCAGCGGTCCGCCTTGACCGCCGCCGCGATCGCCACCGCGCTGGTGTCGGAGCCGCCGCGGCCGAGCGTCGAAAGGCGATTGTCGGGCGCAATGCCCTGGAAGCCGGCGATGACTGCCACCTGACCCTCGGCGAACCGCTTGATCAGGAACGACCCGTCGATGTCGGTGATGCGCGCGGCGCCATGAGCACCGTCGGTCTTGATTGGAATCTGCCAGCCCTGCCAGGATCGGGCGTGAATGCCCATCGACTGCAGCGTGATCGCCAGCAGCCCAGCCGTCACCTGTTCGCCGGAAGCGACGACGGCATCATATTCGCGCGCGTCATGCATGGGCGAGGCTTCACGCGTCCAGGCGACGAGTTCGTTGGTCGTTCCCGCCATGGCCGAAACCACCACGGCGACGTCGTGGCCGGCGTCAACCTCGCGTTTGACGTGCCGAGCCACATTGCGGATGCGATTGATGTCGGCGACGGACGTTCCGCCGAATTTCATCACGATGCGCGCCATGGAAAGAGGGTGCCCCATTGGACTGTCCCGGGCTCGGAAAGCCTTGGAATGATGGTGTGAGGACGCCACGCGGAAACGGGCGACGATGCGCGGCCTCCATATCGAAAACATTTTGGCACTGCAAGGCTTGGTTCACTTCGCGTCCGGGCCCGGTGTGTGCCAAGACCTACACGGCTTGCTGCACTCGGTCGCGCAGGGCTTGGTGCGCTGAGAATTACAAGGCTTGCGGCAGCTTGGATCATTCCCGCTCGAGTCCGGGGATTCCCGCACCACAGGGCCAGCTTCGCTAAATCAGTTGGCGAATCCTCCGGAAGCGGTTATGGATTTTCGCGGCTGGTCCCGTAGCTCAGTAGGATAGAGCGGCAGATTCCTAATCTGTAGGTCACAGGTTCGATTCCTGTCGGGATCACCAATAAATCAAGGACTTAGCCCCCACCGCCAACGCCGCAAAACCGTTTCGCTTGCATTTCACTAACGTTTCGGACCCGTAACGAGTTTCGGTCCAAGCAGCGCGGCTTCGGCGGCGCGCATGGCGTCCCTGTCGGCTTCCTTCGGAAACAGGTGCGAATACACGCCGAGTGTCATGGCGATATCGGCGTGGCCCGCAAGCTTCGCAACTTCCTGCCAGCCCATCCCGCGCCCGCCGTCCGCTACCGGATTGAGGCACCAGCTTATGAAGAAATGTCGAAGCGAATGGACGCCGAGATATTTTGGCTGGTCGCCGGTAACGACCCCCGCCGCAAGCTGGGCCTTCCACCAGCCCTGCCGAACGAAAACCTGACAGGTTTCCACCCCGCCGTCCGGCCTCGGGAAAACGAGGTCGAGTTCCCCCTTCGGGCAGGCAAGCCGCCATTCTTTAAGCGCGTTGGCGACGATGTCGAACATGGGGATTTTGCGACGCCCAGACTTCGACTTCGGCGATCCGATCTCTAAGTTTGCGTCGGCCCTCTGCGCCACCTCGATCTGGTGTTTTTGAAAATCGACATCGGCCCAGCGAAGGCCGCGAAGTTCGCTGGCGCGCATCCCGGTGAAGATGGCGGTCAACAGAAACGGTCTGAACCGGTCGCCCGCCAGCGCGGCCACCACAGCGTTGATCTCTTCCAGCCTTGGAATGTCTACGCCGACCTCGATCTCGCGCTTGTGGCGCTTCTCTACCT
This sequence comes from uncultured Alphaproteobacteria bacterium, assembly GCA_963839725.1. Taxonomy (GTDB): domain Bacteria; phylum Pseudomonadota; class Alphaproteobacteria; order Rhizobiales; family Rhizobiaceae; genus Kumtagia. The sequence continues at coordinate 43,997 of CAWIWT010000032.1, forward strand.
TGGCGTCACCCCGGCCTAAATCCTTCACCGGATTGCGCTGGGTATGTCGGCGGCGGATGGCTTCGCTGAACAGCGAGCCGAGCGAAACCTTCACCGCCCTGATCATCGCTTTCGAGCGCCCGCTGCTGGCCAGCTTGTTCAGCAGGTCCTGCACCTCGGACACGCCAACTCGGCTAATTTTCATGCTGCCGATAAACGGGTCGATATGGAATTTCACGTGTTGCGCGTAGCCTTTGACGGTCAGCTGCTCAAGGCCGCGCGCTGTTGCGCTTTCCAGCCACTGCTGCCCGCACTCGGCGACGGTCGCCGACTGTTTGTTTATCGGCACATGCTCGCCGGTTTTGACGTCGACGCCCGCTTGGTTCTGGAAGGCAACGGCAGCGCCTTTTGTTGAAAACTGCCGAACGTGCCGAACCTTGTTCTGGTCAGTATAGTCGACCAACCACGCGGTCTGTTCGCCCTTGCGAGTCGTGGTCCACACTCTTTTTCGAATAGACATTGAGTAAAAGTCTCCGGTTTATTTCCTGAGACCATGTTGCGCCAGAGTCTGTTGGATTGCGACCGGGGATGACCTTTAAGGTTAACTGTGCGTCACGGTAAAAGAAGTGTTGCACCGCTAATCGAGTTCGTATAATGGCAGCGGCAATGGCCGGTTTCACCAACCGCCCAGACACAGGGTCGGCTCCTTACGCGGGACTTGGTGCGCGTATGTCCGGGAATAAGCGAAAATCAACCTTTCGCGCCGGACCCTGTCTCTCCCAAAGCGGAAACGGACTCTCGGCGCATAACCGGAGCCTAACCTATGGAAAATCCAGAAAATCCCCTCGGCCTTGTATGGGGCGCGAAGGCAATCGGGGAGATCATCGGCTGTACCGAACGCCGCGTTTTCTTCCTGATCTACAACGGCGAATTGCCGATCAAGCGTAAGGGCGGAAGGATTTACACCACCCGCGCCGAACTTGCCCGCCTCTTCCTCGAAGTGGAGGCGGCGTAGTAATGGCTTGGAAGGAGAGCGATGCGAAGAAACTCGAGCGGCTGGCTGCGCTTGCCGATGCGATGAGCGGTGGGCATTTGACCATCCACAAGTTCACCGGCGACTGGGCAATCGACCTCGGTGCCGGTGCAAACTTCGCCGATGGCATGGACCACCGCTTCGCCATCTATGCGATGTATCACGGCGATACGTTCGGCGAAGCGGCGGACAAGCTGCTGGCCGCGTTCAAAGCCGCTGACAATCGGGAAGAACGGAAGGCCAAGGAAGAGCGCGAGTTCCACAAGGACATTGATCGCGTAAAGCTGGGGCTGGTCTGATGGGCGACGGCGACCCCTTTAGCGCGCGCGAACGTCTGGGTGCCATCGCGTACGTTCTATACAGGCGCGGGCACTACCCGACGCCCAAGGCGCTGGCCGACGCGACGTGGGAGCGCTACAGACTTGGCCGACGCGACACCGATGATCACACGGCGCTTTGCTTAAGCGAGAGCACGCGGGTTTTTTACAGGTGCATCAACTTGCCCAAAGAAATAGCGCCGGTCGAGTCGCTAAGCGTGCATTGACAAAAAAGAGGGCCGCTTCACCAAGGCGGCCCTCTTAATACTTCAGCAATTCAGCCCCGCTAAAGGCTCCGCGCAACATAGGGCGTGTGTGCCGGAAAGGCAACACCCCTTGCGCCTCGAGCCTGATCTTAAGCAGACGTATCTGTTCCTTCGCCGCCTCGACCCCGATGCGGCGGGCCAGCAGTTTATGGCTATCGAGGACGGCGTCCCGAAGCCCCGCGTACACACCTTCCCGTTCGCCCCGTTGTCTAAGCTTGAGGCGGAACTGACCCGGTGGAACAATCGCGGTTATGGCATTTTCGGCACAATCAACGAGACCGATGGCAGCGGCACCCGCGCCGGGAAGAACATCATCCGAGTCCGCGCCGTCTGGTACGACTACGATAACAAAGCGCCGGAAGGGCATGTGCGCCGCCCGCATCCGAACGAGGAACACTTCCGCCTCGCCAGCGATAGTTCGCCGGGGAAGGAGCACGGCTACTTCTTCCTCAAGGACGGCATGCCGCTTGAAGGCTTCAAACCATCGATGCAGGATTTAATTGCGCGCTACGGGTCTGACCCGAGCATTCATGACCTGCCGCGCGTGATGCGCATGCCCGGCTTCTGGCACTTGAAGGACCCAGCCAATCCGGGGATGACGCGCATTATCCACATGCGCGACGACCAGACCCGGTATCCGGTCAGCGACTTTTTGGTGGAAGCGCGAAAGCGCCAGCCGCGCCCCCAGCCCGAACATCAGGAGCCGCGCGAAGGCAAAGCCCCGAAGATTGACCCCGACCCCGGTCAGGTGAACGCCGAGGGCAAAGTTATTGTCAACCGCCACCAATGGATGATGCGCCTCGTCGGGGCAGAGATGTTGTTCGACCCGAAGCGCCCGACCCCGGTCATCGCAGATGCGGTGATGGAGATTTTTGACGAGACGGTCGTGCCGGATGATGGCGCAAACGCGAACCGCGAAGTCGCGGAGCGCATGATTGAATATACGCGGGACAACAAAGAGTGGAGGGGCGCTTCATCAATCAACGGGCAAATCCACTATGGCGTCAAACCGGACGCGCCGCTGCCGCCCGCGCTGCCGCCCGCCGAAGCTTACGCCGCCGTTGTCGACGCCGTCCGTAGCGCCACGGCGTACTTCGGCACCGCCGCCCCCGTCCCCATGACCGAGGAAGAGTCCGAAGCCGAGATGCGCGAGTATCTGGCTGCGGTCAAGCGGGGTGACTTTGACGGCTGCGAAATGGTGGAAGCCCCGATCCCGCTGATGGCGGTGGGAGCCACGCCGGGGACCGGCAAGTCCACGGAGATGCTGAAGGCGGCGGCGGAAGCCAACACCATCCGCGCGGCAACCTTTGAAGGTGAGCGGATAGTTACGCACTACCACGTGCCGACGATCAAGCTGGCGCGCGAGTTGAAGGCGAAAGCGCCAGCCGAGGCAGTCGCGCAAATCATTCAGGGCCGCATATATGGCTGGGACAAGGAAGGCGAGACGCCGCTTTGTCAGCGCTGGGCCGAAGTTAAGGAAGCGCAGGAGGCTGGCGTTCAAAACATATCCGGTCACTTTTGCAAGCAGTGGACAGACAACGGCCTAACGGGCAAGGACCGGCGCTTCCTTGGAGTGACCTATTGCAAGCACTATTCCAAGTGCGGCTATCAGGACCAGTTCAAAAAGCTGTACGCCGCAACGCTGATATACATGATGCTGGGCCACCGGCGCGACCGGCGCATCCCCGAGCCGGACCTTATCGTCGTTGACGAAAACCCCGCCGCCGTTTTTCTCCCGAAAGAGCGCATAGTGAAGCTGGCCGAACTGCTGGCGCACGAGCACGGAAGGATCATTGTCGATGATTTCCGGGCGGGCAGTAAGAACCCGATACCCGCGCTGAAGGCACAGGGCTTCACACAGCGCGATCTGCGGAAATACGCTACCGCGCGCTAGATGCCGAAGCCAAAGAGCCACGTATAGGCCCGCTAAGCCCACGCAAGCATATCCGGGAAGAGCTTAAGCGCTACAAGCCGCCGATATTCGCGCGGGTCATCCGCAAGATCGCCGACGAATGGAACCTCGACCGCGCCGAACTTCATTGCCTGCGCTACACCCCAGCCGACGCCGACCATGACCATGAAGTTTTCAGCTTCCAGTATCTGCGCGACAATCCGTTCCCGAAGGATGTCCCGCTGATCTTTCTGGACGGCACCCCGGCGATTGAAGTGCTGCGCGCTTACTTCCCCGATTTGAAGCTGGTCGAGATTAACGCCGCGCGGAATATGCATCTGACGCAAATCGTCGGCAAGAGCGCCAGCAAGGGCAAGATGGCGGGCGACGATGAAACCATGCGGCGCGAGACCGAGGAAATCGTGGCGTGGATTGCCACCAAGCACGCGAAGGTGCTGCTGGTAACGTTCAAGGACGCAAAGCTGGACTTCAACGTTCCGGCGAACGTAGCGGTCGAGCACTACTTCAATCTGCGCGGCGTCGATATCTACAAGGATTATGACGCGATCATTCTGCTGGGGTCGCCCTTGCCACCGGTCTGGGCAGCGGAACGGCATGCGCTGGCGCTGACGTATAAGGCGGCGGTCGATATCGCAACGCCGGGGAACTATCGCCGGGTGGTCAAGGCGTTTCACACAGCGGAAGGGGTGGGGGCGCGCGCCGTCGACACATGGGAACACGAGGACCCGATAGCCGAGCAGTTCCGGTGGCAGGCTTCGGTCGGCGAAGCGCTGCAATGCGCCGACCGGCTGCGGCTGGTTCATCGGAAGGACAAGGCGAGCGTCTACGCGGTCGGGCATATGGTTCTGCCGTTCCCGGTTGACGAGTTCATCGAATACAAGACGGCGGTGCCGAGCCGGATTGAAAAGCGCAAAGGGCGCGGGGCGATGGGACCGGAACAGCGGGCGCGGCACGTCTATGATGATCTGGGCGGGGTGTTGCCGCTGAGTCGGCGCGCGTGGATTTATTCGAAAGTACCCGCATCTGTTCAGCAGCCCGTACGCGGTGAAGCAAGCCTTCGCCAAGGTTCGGCGGGGGCGCGGCTGGGCGGCGGTGTTGCCGGGAGCAGTGAAGCTTGAACTAGGCGAAGGGCCGAGGGCGCTGGGGCCGGTCTACGCCGTCAGCGAGGCTATGGCTGAAGCGTTCCACAAGGCTTGGAGCAAGGCGCAGGGCTGAAACCTTCCAGTCACTGGAAGGGGGTTCTATTCCGTATATAGATATGCTCTACTACGAAATAGAACCCCCCATGTAAGATGCTTCAGATAGATCGTCGCGCCGCCGATTTTGCGGCCCTTCGCAGACGAAAATTTCCACAAGAAAAGCGTGCCGGATTTCGGCAACAGATACACAATCTATTGCTCCGAAAATCATAAAGCAAAAACAATGGCTTGCGGACCATGTTGCAAGGCACTTGCAGAGGAGTTCCAGAACACAATACCGCCCTGACACAGACCAAACAATACAATGACGCCAAACAACACTTGCTGGGTAGTAGATAGTTGCATAAGAGGACTCTGTGCAGAACACCATGCCTGTCCCCCGCCACCGCCGCGCCAAGTCCAAAGTGACGAACGGCACTAAGTTCCTCGGGGCCGTCGATGGCCGCACAAAATGGGTCAAAAGAGTTCATGATTTGCTTGCGCAGACTGTTGTCAATCTGGGCGGCGAAGAACACGTCTCTCAGGCACAGTATCTAATTGCTAAGTCGGCGGCTGTCATTTCTGTCCAGCTAGAAATGACCGAAGCAAAGTTGCGCGAGGAGTCCGGGGGCGCTGTACCCATGCCCGACTTGCTGGCTTATCAGACTATGGCCAACAGTCGGCGGCTCTGCTTGAAAGCATCGGCCTTAAGCGCGTCGCCAATCTTACGAAGGACATAACGCCCAGGCTTCACGAGTATATCAGGAGCAAAGTTTGATGGCCGAAGACCCGAAGCCCCTCAACATCATTGACGCCTGCAAAGACCCGCTCCTGTTCGGCCAGTTCTTCGCAAAACACGGCAAGTCCTCGACAGTTGGCTGGTGTTCATGAAGGCCCCTTCGCTCTGGAAATGACCGGCGAAGAACTCGAAACCTTCAAGCGTTTTACTGGCCGCGACACCACCGTCGCCGAAGCCCACCGCGAAGCCTACCTGATCGTGGGTCGCCGTGGCGGCAAGTCTTTTGTGCTGGCGGTCATCGCCGTGTTCCTTGCTTGCTTCAAGGATTATCGCCCGTTCCTCGCACCCGGCGAAGTAGCCACCATCCGGGTCATCGCAGCCGACCGCGCGCAGGCTCGAGTTCATCCTTCGCTACATCAAAGCGCTTATCAACACCGTGCCGATGTTGAAGGCGATGGTCGTAAAGGACAACGTCGCCGAGATGCAGCTTTCGAACGCGGTCTCTATCGAAGTGGGTGCGGCAACCATCGCAAACAATCGCGGCTATTCGTTCGGCGCTGTTGTTTGCGACGAGATTGCATTCTGGAGGACCGACGATCTTGCAGCCAATCCCGATTCCGACATTCTTTCTTCCGTAATGCCGGGGCTGGCAACTATCGACGGGTCGATGCTTTTAGTGGCTTCTAGCCCCTATGCTCGGCGCGGCGGCGCTATACGCCGAATGGCAGCGCAACTGGGGCATCAACGAAGCGCCGCTGGTTTGGCGCGCCGGCTACATTGGGAAATGAATCCGTCGATCTCGCAAGCCTTCATCGACAAGGAATACGAAAAGGATGCGGTCAGCGCTGCGTCGGAGTTCGGCGCGGAATGGCGGAGTGACCTAGAAGCCTTCATCGATCTGGATGTGGTGAAGTCTTGCATCCGCACCGACTTGAAGGTTCGGCCCCCATCCGCTGGCTTGACTGGTACTTCGCCTTTGTCGACCCCTCCGGTGGCGTTCAAGATAGTTATTGCGTCTGCATCGCCCACGCCGACCGGGACGGAATGGTCATCATCGATTGCCTGCTGGAGCGCAAAGCGCCGTTTTCGCCGGAAGCGGTGACGCATGAGTTTTCGCGGGTGCTGGATGCATACGGCATAACGTCCGTTCAGGGCGACCGATACGCTGGCGAATGGCCGCGAGACGCTTGGAAGAAAACCGGCGTCGCTTACGAATTGTCACTGCTGAACCGGTCACAGCTTTACGTCGAACTGCTGCCGAAGTTGTCGGGCGGGTCGATTGAACTTCTGGCGAACGACACGCTGGTCAAGCAGCTAGTCGCGCTGGAGCGCAAGACCGGGCGCGGCGCGGATATTATCGATCATCCACCCGGGGGGCACGATGATCTGGCGAACGTTGTCGCTGGCGTATCAAACATGGTCATCTCGAAAACCCGCCATCGGGCGAAGGTCTCGTGCGGAACGGCTGGCGGCACCGTTGACACAAACTACGGCGACGGGCGTGGCTTCGTCCCCGGCTTCACGCCATCGATGAACGCCAACGGTAAGCCGAAGACATGGCAAAGCGCCGCCTGACTGGGCGGGGTGGCGGCAATGACTGAAACCCCTTCGCCTTGGGTGCACATCAAAAGTCTGGGGCCGTACTATACGCTGGCCGCGCGGCTTGCGGTTCGACCGAAAAGCGCTGGAAGTGACCGACTTTTAGATGGCGAAGAATTCGAGCCTGAAACGGTCGACGCCAAGGCAACCGTGATGGGCAAGTCGAACGCCTATGACGCCATCGAAGAAATCGGCAGCGACGTAAAAGTTGAAGTCACGCAGGTCCAAGTTCGAACCCACACCCTCGTTGTCCCGAAGTGGCTACTGGGCGCTTGCCCGCTATTTGCCGTTCGGCGAAATTGACAAATTGCCGATCAAGCCGGTGGTGCTCTGATGGACATAGCGTATCGCGGAGAGACGTTTGCCAACTGCCAGACCTGCCCCGCTGGGAAATGCCTCGGCGGACACTTCGGCTTCGTCTGAAGAGTCGCGGGCGAAGCGCCGCGCGCAAGCAGCGGCATATGCGGCGCGGAAGCGGAAAGAGGAAAAGGCCGAACGGCTTTTCTCCGAGGCGCTTCATCGGTTCGATATCTCGGTCCAGTTCCCGCGCTTGATGACAATTGCGCTTCAGTCGCCGAACGAAGCCCTGCGGAACGAGCGGGCCGAGCGGAAGCGGGAACGGCAGCGGCTTCGGCGGCAGCAACTTGTGAAGCGCGCCGGGAAAAGCTCGCCGCCAAAAACCCGCTGGGTGCCTGCGGAGCGCGGCGAACCCATCGAAACTTGGCGGCGTTCTCTGGGCCGCAGAGCGCCTGATCATGGTCGAGTCGCCGACACACTGGATGAAGGGCGCTCATGCCCGCGAGTTCATCGAAACGGCAGTGCTGGTTCGAACCTAAACTGCGCTAAGCCATTGAAAATGCTGGTGCGCCCAAGGGGAATTGAACCCCTGTTTGCGCCGTGAGAGGGCGTTTAGGCTGCGAGCGACAGGCGGATTTTTAGGGCAAAATACGAATTTATGGGGTTCTTGGATGTTTGTTCTTTGGACAGCGCTGTTTGCCGTTTGGAAAGCAATGGGTCTGCCCTGGGGACTGTAAGCGGCAGGTGGCAGGTAAGACGAGAAGCGCCACTCAGGTACGGGATGCACCAGATGACCGATCTTGTTCCTCTCGACGTCGTCAGTGCCGAAGAGCACCTGATGCGGTTCCTCTCGATCGAAGGTGTGACGGGGTACGAGGCCAATATTGCGGCCGCCGTCATCGACGCGCTGAAGGAGATCGGCGTACCGGAATCGGCGATCCGTTTCGATGACGTCAACAGGCGCATTCCGCTGCCGACGGAGACCGGAAACCTAATCGTGGATCTTCCGGGAACGCGACCTGGTCCGCGCCTGCTTTTCTCCACCCACCTCGACACCGTACCGCTATGCGCCGGTGCGAAGCCTCGAAGGGAAGGCGATCGCATCGTCTCGGACGGCACAACGGCACTAGGCGGCGATGCGCGCACCGGCGTCGCGCTGCTCGTCGTCGTCGCTGAAACGCTACTCAAGCATAAACTGCCGCATCCCCCGATTACATTGCTGTTCACCGTTCGCGAAGAGAGCGGCTTGCACGGAGCGCGTGAACTTGATCCCGCCGATCTCGGCGGCGCCGGCAATGTGCATCAATGTCGACGGCCAGTTTGCTTCGGAACTGATCGTTGGAGCGGTCGGGCAGGAGAATTGGGAAGTCGAGATCAAGGGTCGCGCGTCGCACGCCGGGGTGGCGCCAGAGAAGGGCATATCGGCGACAATGGTCGGAGCCGTGGGCCTGCCGAGGCGCGGCGAGTTGGCTGGTTCGGCAAAGTCGTCAAGCCCGATGGCCGAGGCACCAGCAATGTCGGCATCTTCGGCGGCAAGGATGGCAAAGCCGCCGGCGACGCGACCAACGTCGTCACAGATCATGCCTTCATCAAGGGCGAGGCGCGCAGTCCGGAGTCGGCTTTCGCGGCCAAGATCGCCATCGGCTACGAGGAAGCTTTCGCGAAGGCGCGAAACGAGGTGAAGGATCATGAGGGCGGAAAGGCCGAGTTGAAGTTCAACCACAAGGCGGCTTACCCGCCCTTTGAATTGAGCAAGAACAGCCCTGTCGTGAAGCGCGCCGCCAAGGCGCTCAAGATGCTCGGCATCGAGCCTACCTATCTGTTCTCCAATGGTGGTCTCGACGCCAACTGGCTCGACAAGCACGGCGTTCCCACCATCACCATCGGGGCCGGCCAGGCCGAGATCCATACGATAAAGGAATACGTGAACCTTGCCGAATACGAAAAGGGCTGCCGCCTCGGCGTACTTATGGCGACACTTGAGGACTAGAGGTTCCGGATCCGCCGGGCTTGACCATTCCGCTGGCACCCCAGGCAGCAGGGGCGACGTGAGGAGCTGAACGATTGAGCCCGATAGCTTACACTGCCACCATCATCGCGGTCGCTGTAGTTCTGTTCGTATGGAACAGGCTGCCTGTCGTCGTTGTCGCGATGGCGACTGCGGCGGCGTTGTGGGCAACCGGCGTCCTAACGATTGATCAGGCCCTTGGCGGCTTCGGTGATCCCGCAGTGATCTTCATAGCCTCCCTCTTCATTGTCAGCGCTGGGCTCGACTTGACAGGCGTCACCGCATGGGCTGGGCAGCTTCTGATCTGTGGCGCAGGCGAAGAGAGCCGCACTCGCCTGCTGGTGCTTACGATGAGTATGGTCGCGCTGCTCACGGCGCTGATCAGCGTCAATGGCGCCGTTGCCGCACTCCTGCCGGTGGTGGTCGTCATCGCCGTCCGCCTGAAACGAAATTCGTCGCAATTGCTCCTACCGCTCGTTTTTTCCGCGCATGCCGGTTCAAAGCTGGCCCTGACCGGTTCGCCGGTGAACGTCTTGGTCTCGGACGCCGGCAGCGACGCTGGCGTGGGCAGCTTCGGCTTCTTCGAATTCACGCTTGTGGGCTTCCCGCTGCTGGCAGGAACGATGGCGATCATCATATTGTTCGGAAAACGGCTCCTGCCCGAACGCAATGGCGCGACCATGCCCGCCGACTTCAGCCGCCACGCCAAGACGCTTGTGGAGCAATACGGCCTTGCCAGTGGTGTCTACCAGATGCGCGTGCGCGCAAGTTCGCCCTATATCGGCATGCCCCCGTCTGCGATCGAGTTGACCACTTATCCCGAACTGCAGCTCGTCGCCGTCCAGGACGGTGAAACGGCCAGCCCGCTGCGCAGACAGGTCGTCGCCGAGGGCGATCACCTGCTGTTGCGGGGCGACGCCGAGTTGGCCGCCGCGTTCGCCGCCCATAAACACCTCGCGTTCACCGAGTCTGCGGCTCCGGGGCAGGGAGAGGAGACGCTGTTCAATCGCAGTTCGGGCCTCGCCGAGGTGGTGATCCCGCCGCGCTCCGGCCTTATCGGCCAGAAAGTTTTCCCGGGCATGGTCACCGAAAGCGGCGACCTGATCATCCTTGCGGTGCAGCGGGCCGATACGGAGGTTGCCGCCACCAACGCAACACGAGACGCGGGAGGTATCGTGTTGCAGGCGGGCGATACGATGCTCTTGCAGGGAACATGGAAAGCTCTTGACCACCGCCTTCAGGACCCGGATGTCCTGGTCGTCAATTCGCCCGAACTGGTGCGTCGTCAGGCCGTGCCGATGGGGCCGGGTGCCCGCCAGGCGGTTACCATCCTGATCGCGATGGTCGTGCTCCTCGCCACGGGCATCACCCCGCCGGCGGTGGCTGGTTTGCTTGCAGCGGGAGCGATAGTTCTATCGGGGATCATGAGCGTCGAGCGGTCCTATCGCGCTATCGATTGGACGACGGTGATCCTTGTCGGAGCGATGATGCCGCTGTCTACCGCCATGGTCGAGACGGGCGCCGCGAAACTGATGGCAGAGCATCTGGTGTCGTTCGTTGGCGACGCCGGTCCGATTGCCTTGCTCGCCGGCCTTTTCGTGCTGACTGCGATCATGGGGCAGCTTATCAGCAACACGGCGACCGCCCTCATCGTCATCCCAATCGGGGTGGCGGCCGCGGCAACCATGGGTATTTCGCCCCGTCCTGTGCTCATGAGCACTGCCGTGGCGGCGGGCGCAGCATTCCTGACACCGATCGCAACCCCTACGAACCTGATGGTCATGGGTCCCGGCGGGTACGCTTTTGGCGACTATTGGAAGCTCGGTCTACCGCTGCTGCTCTGGTTCTTTGTTGTGGCGGTGTTCATAGTGCCCATGATCTGGAGATTTTGAGCTGCCACGACACGCTTGGATCCAATTAAAGGGCAACCCTGCGGGAAGCAGTTTTGGTGTATGCGATGAGATTTAGCGATCGCAGGTAGCAATGTCGGGTATTTGCATGCAATGCTAAGCGAAGATGATGACTCTTGCTGGGCGCGCACGGAACAGCGGCGAAGTAGAGAAACCGTTAGTCGTTTAAGGAGACGCCGGGGATATAGACGCGCTCAGGCGATAGCACCCTCAACTCCCCATTGCCATCAAGGCAGAGGGTGTGGATGTGAAAATAGGTTGTGTGCTCGCCGGTGCTTTCCATGACCGGCGAAGGCGCAGAAATTATCCGCAGCCCACCGCAATGTCCTATCCAGTCTATGTGCCTATGGCCATGCATCACGACGATACGGGCACCTAACTGCTGCAACTGCCTGACGAACCACGAACCGTTGATCAGCGCGGTTCCGATCCGCTCCGAGAACGCTTTGGCAAGCCCAGGATATTCGACAAGATGGTGATGCAGCGCCACGATCCAAATCGCATGGGGAAACTGTCGCGCCGCAAGGTTGATACTTTTCCATTGCTCCGACGGGATGAGGCCCAGAGCGTTGGTGAAGGAAAAATGAGTTTGTGCCGTTGAATTCAGTAGAATGACACCGAGGCCATCCGCCTCGTTCGGTGGGAGGACCATCGGGAACGCTTTCGTCCACACACTGGAAAGCTTCTCGCCACCAAAATGCCGCCGGTGTCGGCAAAGGCTGCGATCCTTTCACAATGGTGGGAGAGCATCTGGTCGAGGGTCTCGCCCAGACGCCCGTTCTCCACATCGATAATTCGGACCCTGGCTGCCTGTATGGCTGCGATTCCGGAGAGCGTGCGCATCTCGCGCAGGCGCCGACCCGGACTGATCGGCAATTCGAGCCTCGCCGGGTTTGCGCGATCCACCACGTTGATGTCGTGGTTGCCGGGAAGGAGCAGTGTCCGTTCAACCAGTGCTGGATAGGCTGACATCGCCGAAATAAACTCCGCCCACTCCGCCGAACGCCCAGAGTTGGTAATGTCGCCCGTGATCAGGATATGGTCGAGCGGAAATTCGGCATGGATTGCGTCGAGCTTTGTCAGAAGCTCGCCTAGTCGTACATTGCCTCGTGGACCGGAGCGGCCGCTCTCGATTCGAAAACCATAGCGCTCCCCGACGGTGTGGATATCGGACAGATGCGCGACGCGCCATTTTCGCAGCATTTGCGGGGGCTCGCCGAACCCGGAGAAATCCTGGGGCTGATCCATTCTCGCATCCGCGACGCCCCAAACCAACGCTGCCCCGGCGCAATAGCCGCACAAGATAACTGTTGCGTTCGCCAGCATCGGAACGACGAGACCGAGCGGTGCTACGAGGTCAGCAACTCGACCGTTCCATCGAGATAATGGCCAGACGAG
>CAWIWT010000033.1:0-210798 GCA_963839725.1 uncultured Alphaproteobacteria bacterium
AAATTTCGGGAAGGCATTTGAACCTCAAGACCCCTTCTGCGTTGGTGCGCACGGGAACAACAATCATCTGAGGAGAAATGGCAGACACCAAGACAACTCGCGGTCGGGAGTCAGGATTGCGCGAAGGTAGCCAGCGGGCAGGATTACGAAGTGAAATATGAAGTCCACAAGACTGGGGCGAGCAAGCAAGAAGTCAAGTCGGCAGCAAAGTCTGGAGGCAACAGGCCGTAAAACGGTTGAGCAGAAACTAATGAAGTGAGTTGCGCGTGATCCAAACGGAGGATTATTCGCAACTTCATGCAGTAAACAACAAGAGAGCTACGTGGAAAGCAGGGATATCTGAATGGAAAACGAAGCCGCTGTAGGCTGGATCGCCGCGATAATAATCGGAGGCATCGCAGGGTGGCTCGCCGAGCAATTCATGAAGAGCAACATGGGCATGCTTATGAATATCGTGCTCGGCATTGTGGGCGCTATTGTCGCTAACGCGCTTCTCGGCGTCTTCGGGATCGTATTGGGGGGGTGGCTTGGCTACCTCATCGCAGGGTTCATCGGGGCCTGCGTTTCCATCGCAATTGCGCGGATGTTTAGGCGAGGCCCACCGGTGGCGCCACTGTAGAACGTCTGGTCCGGCCTCACCTAGGCGGGGCACTGGGCGTCTGCCAATCATAAGTCGGCTGCTAAATTAATCGCTGCTGGGAACGGCCTGCGTCAGGCTTGTACCGATGGTACGAAGGATCGTGAGTGATTTCCGCACCGTCGCGGGCGAGTCGCCCCATTCGTCCGCAATCTCTGTTTTAACATCCGTTCACGGTAAGCGATAACTGCACCAGCCTGCCCGACTTGTGCGTTCGTACGGTGTCGAACGGCTCGGCAAAACGATGATGGCGGAATTCCACGGAACCCGCCGCCCCAGAATGCGGTCCAGGAGCGACGGGCCCGCGCACCGGTGTTGAGGGATGGACACCAGGCGCTTTGCGTCTAATCAAGATGCCAGCCTCCCGTTCCAATATCGCGCCGATGTGATCGCATCGAAGTTGACTTCCACTATTCGCCGCTTTCAAGGACCTTCGTTGAGTGACTTGCCGGACGCGCGCCAGTTGCCGGCCTTATCAGCCTTTGCCCTCGCAGGATCCGTAGCGGTCCGCTATCGAGCAACGCTCGCAACCGCTCCTTCGCCTTGAGCGCCAGCACAAGTTCTTGGTCGCAGCGGCTTGACCGACCCTGCACGACATCGAGGATGCGGACGCGCTCCTCCTTTGCGTACTGGGCTTTGCTCCACGCCGATTGAACCTTTCTTGGTCGGCGCGCTCATACCAAATGTTGGATAGTTCAGCGGCTTCCTCCCAAATGGGTCGCCACTCATCCAACAGCACCTGGAGTTTCTCGCCCAACCGAAGCAGTTTGGCGTCAGGACGCTCGGTTGCGCGGGCAATATCTGGCATGGCGAGTGCTACGGCTGCAGTACTTGCAGCAGCGGTATTAGCGAGGAAACAGCGATTATCGAACGGGCGCCAAATGATATTTCGACGTCATCGTCACCGACTTCGCCCATGCCGCTCGTATCAGGGGTAGAGGTCATTCGCTTTGCGCGCAATCTCCGCTCGGATTGGCCAGCGGTCATATTAACTGGTTATGCTGACGAGGAGGAGATTGCTGATCGGCCCTCGGACCTCCCATTGCTGGGCAAGCCCCGTGAAAAGGATCTTATCGAAAGTATCCTTCACGCGATTGCGAAGGCAGCTGGCCGACACTACGACTTTCCTCATCTCGCTGTACTACCACAAAAAGCGGCCCCTCGTCTTGAATCCAGCCACAAACCCTCCATATACCATCCATGTGGATGGAGAAATGAGCGATGTCAGGAAAAGTGCTGCAGCTTCGGGAGCGAATTCCCGACAGCGAAAAGATCACGATCAACCTCGGCTACGTCGATCTAGGACGTATCGATCTGCTGGTTCAGGAGGGGTTCTTCTCGAACCGGACCGACTTCATCAGGACGGCGATCCGCAACCAATTGAGCAGCCAATCGGAAGAGGTATCACGCTCAATCGACCGGCACACGCTCGAGGTCGGCCTGCTCGAACTCGGGGTGGTCGATCTCGAGGCTGCACGCGCCGCCGGCGAAATGCTGCACGTCAAGGTCGTCGGGCTGGTCCGCATCGCCTCCGACGTCACGCCGGAACTCGCGCTCCAGACGATCGGCTCCCTGACGGTGCTTGGAGCTCTACAGGCGAGCCCACAAATCAAGGCCGCCTTGGCCGCAAGGATAAAATAGGCCGCGAGAGCGGAAGGAAAGGTGAATACCATGAACAATGAATTCGTCGCGGAGATCCTCCGCGCGACAGGCTCCTTGCGGTCCGGAGATCCGGCGGGCGTGACCGCCATCATTCAGAACGCGCTCTCAGCTGCGGGTCTGACGAGCTCCGCTGGAGACGGAACTTCGGGCGACCCGAACCCCGCCATCCACGAGCCTCACACGCTGCCGCTAGGTGCAGGCCGGAGCCATACACTTTCCGCCACGGACCGTTCGGCTGCGGAAACCCCTGAGCGAGGTCGTCCGCACACTGCGAGCGGGTGGAAAAGGGCTCGGGCTCGAGGGAATGATGCCGGGTCTCGGCAGTCCGTGCCCACCCCGGAACTGCCCTTACCCGACGGCGCCATGTTCCTGGATTTGCGCTATTCCTGCGCAGCGGGCGCTCGCCGCTACCGGCTCTACGTTCCGAGCTCCGCCGGCGAAGGTCTGCAGGGACTGATCGTGATGCTGCACGGCTGCACGCAAAATCCGGAGGACTTCGCCGCCGGGACCGGGATGAACGCCCTCGCCGAAGAGCACCGGTTGCTCATTGTCTATCCGGCGCAAACTCGCGGCGACAATTCCATGTCCTGCTGGAACTGGTTCCGGCCGGGCGACCAGATGCGCGATACCGGCGAGCCCGCGATCATCGCCGGCCTGACCGAGCGCGTCCGCGTCCAATACGCCATCCCGAACGGTCGCGTCTTCGTCGCCGGTCTCTCCGCCGGCGGCGCGATGGCAGCGATCATGGGTGAGACGTATCCTGAGCTCTACGGGGCGATCGGCGTCCATTCGGGCCTGGCCTATGGCTCAGCCAATGATGTCATGTCGGCGTTCACGGTAATGCGCGGGCAAGTGGGGATCGAGCTACCGCCCTCCAGGCATGGCGGCGCGGGTACGGAAGCAAACCCGCGCATGATCGTCTTTCACGGCAGCGCCGACACCACCGTCCACCCTTCGAATGCCGAGCGGATCATAGCGAGCCAAGGTGAAAGCCTTGGAAAGAGCTCCCGATCCGAGCACGGACCGTCGGGTGACATCCGGGCGTATACGCGCCTGGTCTCGGAGCGGGACGATGGCACACACGCGATCGAGTGTTGGATGATCGAGGGCGCCCAGCATGCCTGGTCCGGCGGACACCCCGGCGGATCCTACACCGATCCGCGCGGCCCGAACGCGTCGGCGGCGATGGTGCGCTTCTTTCTCCACGGACGAGGAAGTTAGGATTGTACAGCGGCAAGCACCGGATGGCGCCAGGTTCCTCACTCCCAACTGCGGGTTCGCAGAATGGGGCGACGTCTCCGGCGCCCCCGTCGTCCCGACCGGCCCTCATACAAACGGACACTGATCGACGGACTTTTGATTTGGCAGTATGATGGCAAACGAACATCTGCCGAGACGCGCGGACCGCCGGCTCGAGGCGAGTGTTATCTGAGCTGGGGATTACCGCCAACGGGTGATCGGAGTGAGAGGATCCTGGTGCTTACAGGGTGTTGTCATTACGGTGCCGTTTACTGGACCCTTGAGGCGATCCCGGTCCGCCCGACGCCGAAATGTCGGCAAGCCTTGCCCATGTCGCCGACCTGATCCGCGTGCCAGAGAACCGCAGCTTTTGATCAGTGGCGAACTCCCCCGACCCGGTGACCTGCCACGGGTAATTTCCTCCATCTTGTGGCTTACCGGATGGGGTTGCGGATCGTTAAGGAAAACAGCGGCGTGCGTAGGGTGCATCACGCCCCGCCACCTGAGATTGGGGTCGACGTCAGTGCTCGTCCATGACACTTGAAAAACAAGCGACGCACGTAGCCGCTCCTGATCCTCAGCGCCATCTTCCAGATTATTCGCGAGGGTATGGCGGGACCTTGTGGACGAACTCCAGACGCGTGGTTTTAAGGTCGGCGACGGTGGCCAGGTCGTTGGGGGTTTCTCAAGGCGGATGGCTGTGCGATGCGATCGTCGGCGTCGAGCGCAAGTTGGCGGATGGCACTTTCCGCCACGGCGCACAGCCGCTGATCGGCTGGTCGGTCGGCAATGTGAAATTTGAGATGAAGGGCTCGGCCAGCGCGATCACCAAGCAGGCGGCCGGCAGGGCGAAGATCGATCCCGTCGTGGCGCTTCTGAACACAGCGAAATTGATGGCTGCAAACCCGATGCCGGTGCGAAAGCCGGACTATCAGATGATGATTTTTCGGGTAATCCGAGACGGCTGCCTCACGCATCAGACCAAAGTCATTACCTTCAGGGACCATCGTCCCTCAATCGCCGCATTGGTCGGTGGCAGGAACAAATAACTCCATTGCGCTGTTGGACCGCTGATCGAGGCGATCGGCCAGACGAACCGCTTTGGAGTGCATGATGAGAATTGTCCTTACACCCGCGAGATTGGAAGCCGCCCCACCGGTTGATCGATCGGCTGGATCGAGAGGGGCGTTTTTGGTCGGCGTTTTGGATTGTCTTCGGAGTTCTGCTTTTCGGCGCCATTTTAGTCCTTGCCGGAAAAAATATCCACGCCGGCCAATAAGGCAGCAGGTTTGCAGCGAGCCAGCTTCGGAAGCTTTGAAAATTCCCACCCGTGCGTCCGGCCGCCCCGTTCCGGGGCTAGCGGGGGTGTTGGGCCAGCCGGACGCCGATCGGAACCCACACACAACCCGTCCCGACGCGGGAGAGGCTGCCGTAGCAGAGTTAACATAACGTTGCGTAAGGCATCGCGGAACTTGGCCGGAGCTAAGACCTCGCTAATAGCCGGAAGGCCAGGGCGTAGCCGCTGCCCGGTGGCGAAAGCGCGTGCGTGTACCTCGATTTCGAACTCAAGGACAAGGTTCAGCGTTCTCGACATTGCGCACGAACCAAGTGCCAACGCCATCGAAAACGAGTTCAACACTATCGGATGCGGTTTGACTATTTTGATGCTGTCGCATCGCCCACTAAACTGGCCTGCCGTCAGGACCGACTTTACGGGCAGTCATCCACGCAGGTGGAATGGAAACCTCTTCAAGCACGCCTGCCGATTTCGCCCAACTGTCGAAAGCCTTCCGAGCTGCGTCTGTAGGAAGTCGGCCATCGTGGCAAGAATGCAGGGCTCGCCGCGCAGTGTTGAACATGACATTTCGACGATCTTCTGGCCAATCGTCCATGTATTCGATTGCCTCGTTTACCGATTGGATTTCCTCGATGATGAATCCTCGATCCTTGACATAGACTGGGCTATCAAACGTCTTTTCGTTTTCGTTCATGGCGGCCTCCCAAACTGAAACGAGTGCTGGAGTGAGTATAGGCCTGTGTCGGCCACAAAGAGATAGCGCTTCTCGAAATATGAAAATCGCTGCGTTGCGCGTCAAGACAGCTCGAACGATCCGCTTCGGCGTCATCCCTTAACTACGGGATCTTACTCTAGATCCCTTCGGTTAGTTGCCCCCGTCGCGCTGCAACGTGGGGGAACCAGCGCGACGGGTTGTGCGGACAGGGATGCGCACGGGCAACAAAAGGCCAGCCAGGAAGCGAGGCCAGTAGGCGGGGTAGGTATGGTAAGCGATGTGATTATGCGTCGGGTCTATGACATTTCGATAACGTCATTGTCGGTGTAGCGACCAAATAGCTGGCCGCCTGAACAATTGGTCCGAGCCGCCCAGCAGTTGAGTGGAACAACCGTCATTCGATCGGGTCAGGTACGGCGTGCGGGTTGCCCTCCGCAATGACATACCTGCACGAAAGCCTGCCGCGGGATTTGGGCTCCCTCGCTTGCCCGCGGCAGGTCCTGCTCAATTCTCTTTTGCGTGAACAGGGAACCTGCGGCCGTTAGGGCTGTTTGAGCCACATGCACAACTCGGACCCTCACCACTACTACGAACCGAACAACCCCAGGTTCTTCGGCGTGCTGTGTGTCCTCGTTGCAATCTTGGCGTCGACTGCCTTCGCAATGCTGATTTTGTCGCATTGAAATTGGCAGCGCCTACGTGAGCCCCTTCGGCGCCTTGGTGAAGCCCTTGCCGCCCTTAGCCTTCGCCACCAGTTCCACATAGGTTGAGTTTGCCATCACGGTCACCCGCTGGCCCGTGCCATGCAGCTCGATAGGAACAGTAACATCGCCGGCAGCATCGACCAGCCGCACCGTTCCGAGCAGTGCAACCTCGGCGCCAATGCCGAAACTTGCTGGCATTCCATCCACTCGCTGTCGTTTGCGCTGAATACACGGTCGCCCCACCGTGGAAGCCTGCCCCAGGTCCCGAAAACCCACCTGCGCGTCCGGCCGCCGCTGGAACGCGCATAAGATCGCAATCGACGCCGGCGTACTTGACGCCGACGAAGTTCGGCAAATCGAGGGCTGGAACTCGAAGGCGCGCGCTGCAGGAAGAGGCCGAGGATGCCGTCGGCTTGGTCGTCCTGCGCGAGCGTGCGGCCAAGGACATCAAGCAGAACCCGCAGGCGAAGCCAAGCCTGCGGTATCTCGGCGTCGATTGCCGTGTCTCAGTTCTGGCGCGATTTCGACGGTTACAGCGAATTGACGATCCGGGCAGTTAGACGCCGGTGCCGATCCGCGCTTTTGAGCCGAATATGCACGCATAGCCGACCAAGTGCCGGGCCGCTGAGGCGAACCTCGTGAAAGGCGCGGCATTCGATGGAGCACGGCATTGTTCGGATTGTTCCGTCCCGCTGCGCTTCGTTCAACCTTAGTGAGGGATTGGACGTGGGTTAGCGCAGCGGGGTGTGCGGGTAATCGAGGACGCCGCACGCCTACCTAACAACGATCTTGATGAAATGTTCCGTCGCCCCCGCCGCGCTGGGGGTGGGGTGGGGTGGGGCGTGGATCAGCGCGACGGGAAAGAGTGCGGCAACCAAGTGAGGCAATCCGCACTCGCGTAATGTAACGCAGCGTCATGTTTCGTGCAATTAATATGGCTAACATTCATGCAGGGTCCCCGCCGCGCTAGCATCAAACGGGGTTGAAACGTTGAGTTCAGCGCGGCGGGGTTCGTGCGAACTCCACGGACGCACGATTCTAATTCGGTCCGTCGCGCTTTAGAGCTCGGGGCGAGCGGGTGAGCGCGACGGAAAGTGCAGCCTCCCCCGGTCGAATGATGCCGCACATGCATACCGGTACCGTGGCGAAACAGTTCGCGCATTTAAATTTCTTAAAACGATGAACGTTTTTAGAAAGAAAGTTGCCGCCGTCGCGCTGCACTTTGGGGAACCAGCGCGACGGGTGTGCGGGGGCACGCACGGGCAACAAAAGACCCCGCAGGGAGCGAGGCCAATGGGCGGGTTAATATGCAGACCGATTATGCGTCTGGTTTATGACATTCCGACTAGGCGGCCCGCATTAGCGCGAACCAACCAGCACGACGTACGTTATCCCGCGCATCGGACGGTGGAGGCAGACGTGGCGCACAACCTGAAAGTCGGCGACAAGGGCACGATCCCGGTAAAGGTCACCCGCATCGACAAGGAGTGGGTGACATTCACGATACCGGGCTACGCGCATCCGCTCACGATGTACGAACCGACGATTGAAGTCACGGACCCAATAGCGCCAACGCGTCGCAAGAAGGGTGCTGCGCACCAAGGGCCGCCCGAATAAACTGCCACGCAATGCGCTTTGCAGCTTGTAATTGTGATTGCGAAGCTTATCTGATCTGCGTGGCGCTTAAAATGGCGCCGAGTGCAACACCCCAAATGTTGTTCTCAATGAAGGAGAGCCGCGCAGCCAACCGAGACCCCGGTTAGTGCGGCTTTTTCTTGGTTCGCGCCCTCTCGAGAACAAAAATATATTTGGTATGCACGCTTCCGCCGAGATCGGTGCTACGGTGATTTAACGTCCAATAAATTCCACGGGAGACGACGGTTGAGAGTGAAGAACACGCTCTGCCCAAGGGGATAGGAGCGTTTCATGTCGATCTCGCCGGCCAATACGACGGATACCTGCCTGAAGACTTGGTTTTCCTGACGAGCGCGTTTGACGAGGTTAAGGGGTCGCAGAAAACTTTCGAGCCTTGGCAACACATCGCGCTAGCGCGTCAAATTCTCTATATTTACGGGACGGGCGTCGGGGATCGTGACCTGCTGATTGAGGCGGTGATCAGCCACTACAAAAGGCCTCGTCTCGTTCGGTTCAAGAGGTAGAGCCAGTGACCGAACAAGGGGATCGCTTAATGTCCATCAACAAAGTGGCAGGCGAATACGACATTCACCTGTCTGAAGAACGGAAGATTTTGCTAAAGAGTGTGTTTGATGACGTTCAGCAGTCCCAGCTTGTTGAAGG
Source organism: uncultured Alphaproteobacteria bacterium (assembly GCA_963839725.1). GTDB lineage: Bacteria > Pseudomonadota > Alphaproteobacteria > Rhizobiales > Rhizobiaceae > Kumtagia. Next base: position 8,553 of record CAWIWT010000033.1, read on the forward strand.
CTTGGGAGGGCGACGCGCTGGGCCGGTACATCTTTGAGGTCTACGATAGCGGCATCACCGACCGCAGCTTACTGGTTAAGGCAATAAGCCGCAATTACACAAGGCCCCGTCTTGATCGATGAGCGGCAGCGCAGCATGACGACCCGTGAAGTAATCCGCCTAGCTCGCCCGACGTCCCGCGCCGACGCCGAGCGCCTGCCGGTCGCCTTCCCGAAGGACGTCATCGCGAGTTGACCTATGAGGGCGAGGTTTGGCGGGTGCGCCAGACGCGCCTTGGCGCGAAAATCCGCACGCTCGAATTGCGCGCCTATCGGCTGGACGAATAGGCCGACCGGCACCAATTTCCACCAGGCAGGCCCGACCACGGATGTACTGGCGCGGCCTGCCGGTGAAGATGCAACGCCCAGCTAACCCGCCGGGCGTTTCGCTTTTGTGGCTGGTTAGCCCGACCGCTGGTGTTAGACGGACCGTTAGACGGACCTAGCTTTTCTAACTCCGAAATCCCGCTAAGTCTTTGAAATCCTTGGTGGGTGCGACAGGGATCGAACCTGTGACCCGCTGATTAAGAGTCAGCTGCTCTACCAACTGAGCTACGCACCCGGGTGCCGGTAACGGCAGGCGCGGATATAGCCACGGGCGCCCTGCCTGTCTACCCCCTTGTCTTGCGACAAATGTCACAAACTACCCACCCTCGGCTCGCGCAAAACAGGCGGGCTGCGGTTGCGGCTGCCGCTTGGCTGCAAAAGGTCATCCGCCCCACTGGACACGAGGCCGCGAAGCGAAGAACATTTCGCCAAGCGTGGCGTTTCAAATGCCTGCTGGATTTCAGATCGGCCGCGAGGCCGCAGACAAGGGAGAATAGGATGTCCACGGTAATCAAGGGCGGCACCATCGTCGCCGCCGATCGGACCTATGAGGCCGACGTGCTGATCGAGGGCGAGACGATCAGCGCGATCGGTAGGAACCTCAAGGGCGACAAGGTCCTCGATGCGGCAGGCGCCTACATCATGCCGGGAGGCATCGACCCGCATACGCATCTCGAAATGCCGTTCATGGGCACGACCGCTGCCGAGACATGGGAGAGCGGCACATTCGCCGCGCTCTCTGGTGGCACCACGCTGGTTGTGGACTTCGTCATTCCGAGCGGCAAGGGCATGATCGCCGCGCTCGACGAGTGGGAGGAACGGGCTGCACGGCAGGCATCGTCCGACTATTCGCTGCATATGTGCGTGACCGGGTGGTCGAAGCAGCATTTCGACGAGATGCCGAAGGTGATCGACCGCGGCATCAACACCTTCAAGCACTTCATGGCCTACAAAGGCGCGCTGATGGTGAATGACGACGAGATGTTTGCGTCGTTCCAGCGTTGCGCCGCGCTTGGCGCGCTGCCGCTTGTCCACGCCGAAAACGGCGACCTGGTTGCAGCACTTCAGCAGAAATACCTGGCCGAGGGCCTGAACGGGCCGGAAGGCCACGCGTATTCGCGCCCACCGGAAGTGGAGGGCGAGGCGACCAATCGCGCCATCATGATCGCTGATGCGGCCGGCGTGCCGGTCTACATCGTGCATACGTCGAGCGAGCAGGCGCATGAGGCAATTCGCAGGGCGCGGCAGAAGGGCATGCGCGTCTATGGCGAACCGCTGATCCAGCATCTGACGCTGGACGAGACCGAGTATTTCAACAAGCAGTGGGATCATGCCGCGCAACGCGTGATGAGCCCGCCCTTCCGCAACAAAATCCACCAGGACTCGCTGTGGGCCGGCCTGATGTCCGGTTCGCTGCAGGTCGTGGCGACCGATCACTGCGCTTTCACCACCGAGCAGAAGCGGGTCGGCGTCGGAAATTTCACCAAGATTCCGAATGGCACCGGCGGTCTTGAGGACCGTATGCCGGTGCTGTGGTCGCGGGGCGTCGAGACAGGACGGCTCACGCCGAACGAATTCGTCGCGGTGACATCGACCAACAGTGCTCAGATTCTCAACATTTACCCGAAAAAGGGCGCGATCCTTCCGGGCTCGGACGCCGATCTCGTCGTTTGGGATCCGAAACTGTCGAAGACGATCTCGGCCGCGACGCAGAAGTCGATCATCGACTACAATGTGTTCGAGGGCTTCAAAGTAAACGGTCTGCCGCGTTACACGCTGTCGCGTGGCGAAGTCGTCTGGTCCGAAGGCAAGAACGATCAGCCGAGGCCGGGGCGCGGCAAGCTGCTCAAACGCAAGCCGTTCGCGGCGGTCAGCAAGGCGCTGTCGCAATGGAAGGAGATTACCGCGCCGCGCGCCGTCACGCGCTCGCCGGAGCATATGCCGATCGGCGTCTGAAGCGCGACCTGCACGACTGGCCATCCGGATGGGTTCGCGGCCGTCAGGTCGCGAACTGGCAGTCATGTGATGAATGTGAGATGACGGGCGCGTTCACGCTCGCTTAATCGTAAATGGGCGACTAAGACGGTATCGCCACCGGTCCTTGCATCCATGAAACACATTCTTATCGTTCTCGCTTTCGTCATCGGCGGCATAGCTCCGGCATTTGCCTGGGGCGCAAGCGGCCACTTGATTGTCGCCGATGTCGCCTCGCGCCATCTTTCGCCCGCCACAAAAAAAGAAGTCGCGGCGTTGCTCGCGACCCAAGGGTTCACAGCGCTCAATCAGATTTCGATGTGGGCGGATCTCGTCAAGTTTCTGAACGTTCCGAACCAGCCGTCACATGTCGTGAGGCTGCCGTTGGATGATAGCGGCTACGACGAGAAAAAGAACTGCGGCAATCGCCGCTGCGCGGTTCTGGCCATCGAGACCTATACAAAGGTGCTGCGCGACCGAACCAAGTCGAAGAAGGAGCGGATGACCGCGCTCAAGTATCTGGTCCACCTGGTTGGCGACGTGCATCAACCGCTGCATGACACTGAGGACACCGGCACACGCGTGGTCACGATCGGTGGCGACAAGATACGCCTGCATGAAGTCTGGGATAACGAGATTATCAAGCGCAAAACCCTGCTGTGGTTTACCCTCAACGAAAAGGTCGATTCCGGTTCGCAACCTGTTGCCTACGGAACGCCGGCCCAGTGGGCCGAGGAGGGCAGGGATATCGCCCGCAACATCATCTTCAAGGACGGGCGTTTGCGGGCAGGCAAGGAAGTCGTCAAGCTGCCGGAAAGCTACCTGGACGAGAATTGGCCGGTTGTGCGCAAGCGTCTGCGGCAGGCGGGCTATCGTCTCGCCTATCTGCTCAACGATGCGCTGGGGGGCGATGCAGCCGTCCGATAAGCGCTTGATCTTATGTCAGTATCAGGTAGCCGCCAACCGATGCGTTGGAGCTAAAAAGCAAAATATATTAATAGTTTAAGGGATTACTCAACGGGACTTTCAGAAATTTCTGCCTAGATTTCACATGCAAATGGCGCAAACGCGGGGGCGTTCCCATTGAATTACCGGCAAACGTCGATTGTGGGCGCCACGCAGCAATCTGGTGCGAATCTGACAGTGCGGAAGGGTGTTGGTTGGCTAGGCGCCAAAGCGTCGCCGTCTGACATCGCGCTGATTTCGGTCATCACGGTACTTTCTCTCGGCGTTGCGATCTTTGCGGGCGATAGCTGGCGATTGCAGTTCCTGTGGTTGATGGTGGCGCCGGCTTGTGGCCTGATCTTCGGCATGGTTCCGGCGCTCGCGGTGCGCCAGCTCAATCGGAAATTGCAGGCGCTGAACCTTGACCAGGAGGAATTGGTCGGTTTGCTCCTGAAGGACTATGCGGGAGATCGGGGCGACTGGCTTTGGTCCGCCGATGCCGATGGAAATCTTCGTGGCGTCAGCGAAAAATTCGCGTCATATGTAGGCCAGACCAACCGCTCGCTGGAAGGCATGTCGCTCATCGATCTGCTGCGCGGCAAGGCGCGGCGTGACAGCGTGCATCTCTCCGAGATGATCATTGCGATGCGCCAGCGGAAACCCTTCTTCGATCTGAACATAAAGGTCGAGATGAGGGGCGAGTTCAAATGGTGGCGGCTGGCCGGCAGGCCGGCTTTTCGGGATGGACGGTGTACCGGCTTTATCGGCACGGCCTCTGACATTACGGCGGAGGTAAGGGCGCGCGAAAACGTCAATCATTTGGCATTCACCGATGGGTTGACCGGGCTTTCGAACCGTTCGCATTTCTCCGAGCGGTTGGAAGAATGCTGCACGCGGCTGGAGCGCTATGGCACGCCGTTCGCCGTATTCTACCTCGACCTCGACAAGTTTAAAGCGATCAACGATACACGCGGCCATCGCGCCGGTGACCAGCTGTTGATCGAGGTTGGACGCAGACTCGGTTCGCAACTGCGCGAGACCGATACGATTGCCCGGCTTGGGGGTGATGAGTTTGCCGTGATCCTGCCGGACCAACCCGACAAGGCCGGGATCTCGATAGTTGCTTCGCGGCTGATTGCGGAGGTTGAGAAGCCCTACGAATTGGACAACGATGCGCTCGTCATCGGGCTCAGCATCGGCATCGCCCGGGCTCCCGACAATGGCTCGAACGCCGACGAAATCCTGCACAATGCCGACCTCGCTCTCTATCGAGCCAAGGGTGAGGGCGGCAATCGCCATTGCTTCTTCGAATCTGAAATGGACCTCGAAGTCCAGGAGCGTCAGAAACTGGAAAGAGAAATGGCGGAAGCGCTGGAGAACAACGAGTTTGTCCTTCACTACCTGCCGATCGTCTCTGCCCCCGAAGGCACCGTCACCGGTTTCGAAGCGCTGGTACGCTGGAAGCATCCGACGCGTGGATTGCTGCAGCCATCCGAGTTCTTGCCTGTCGCGGAACGCTCGACGCTGATTTCGGCCCTTGGCGACTGGACGATCCAGGAGGCCTGCCGGATGCTGAAGCTGCTGCCGGAGCAGTTCAGCATCGCGGTGAACATCTCGACCAAGCATTTCATGACGTCTGACGTGCGCGAGACTGTTTTGGAAGCCCTGAAATCAACCGGCGCCGACCCCAAGAGGCTGGAATTGGAGGTCAAGGAGAGCCTTCTTATCGGCGACAAGCCGGAGGTGGTGCACGAACTGCGCAAACATGGAGTCGGGATAACGCTGGACGACTTCGGCGCAGGGCTGTCCGGTCTTTCGCACCTGCTCGCCTTTCCGGGCGAGAAGGTCAAAATCGACCGCAGCTTCGTCGATCTTTACAGCAGCGACGCACAAGGGCGCGACGTGCTTCGCGCAGCCATCGGGCTTGCGCATTCCTTGAACCTTGCTGTCGTGGCCGAAGGCATCGAAACCGAGCAGCAGGCGAAGTTCTTTCAGCGGACAGGCTGCGACTTCCTGCAAGGCTTCTACTTCGCCAAGACGATGCCGGCAGCGAGTGTAGCCACACAGGTAGCCCTGCTTGGTGCTACCTCTGATGCCGCGAGCGAAGAGATGGAGGCGGCCTGATCCAGGCGCGCTCAATAGGTCAAGCCTTGTTCTTGTTGTATACGTCGAAGATCACCGCCCCGAGCAGCACGAAGCCTTTGACGACCTGCTGCCAGTCGACGTTGACGCCCATGATAGACATGCCGTTGTTCATCACGCCCATGATGAAACCGCCAACAACCGACCCGACGACCTGACCGACGCCACCCATTGCCGATGCGCCACCGATAAAGACGGCGGCTATGACGTCCAGTTCGCTGCCCAGGCCCGCAGCGGGAACAGCCTGCCCCAGGCGAGCCGCGATGATCAGCCCGCCGAGTGCTGAGAGAACACCCATATTGATAAAAACGAGCAGGGTAAGCCGTTCGGTCTTGATGCCTGAAAGCTGTGCTGCCTTGGCGTTGCCGCCCATGGCATAGACGCGGCGTCCAATAGTCGTCTTCTTGGTGACAAAGACGAACAGCGAGATAAGCACCGCCATCACCACCAGCACGATAGGCAGCCCTTTGTAGGTGGCGAAGGAGTAGAAGAGGAATAGCGCAAGTGCACTGATCACCGCCGTCTTGACGGCAAATAGGGCGAAGGGCTCTGCCTGATAGCCATGCCGCTCGCGTGTGCGGCGCGCCACCAATCCGAAATAAAAATACGCCAGCACACCGACGATGCCGATCGCGACCGTGGTCATGTGTAGTGACAGGCCGCTACCGACGATTGTCTTGCCGGCAGCGTTTACTGTCGGCGGCACCAGCGTCAGTGTGCCGATCACATCGGGAATAAAGCCGGAGCTTAATGCTTTGAAGCCGTCCGGCAGTGGGCCGACCGAAGAACCGCCACCCAACAGAGCTTGGCAGATACCGCGGAAAATCAGCATGCCCGCCAGGGTGACGATGAAACTGGGAATACGATGATACGCAATCCAGTACCCCTGGGCAGCGCCGATAAGGCCGCCGACGACTAGGCAGATGATCGATACCACCAGGGGATTGCTGAAAAAACCGAGTGGCCAGATCACCATCATCATGGCCGCCAACGCGCCGATAAAGCCCGCAACCGAGCCGACGCTGAGATCGATATGGCCGGAAACGATCACCAGCAGCATGCCGAGCGCCATTACGATGATGAAGCTGTTCTGCTGCACAAGATTGGCGAGGTTTACCGGCTTGAACAGTGTGCCGGAGGTGGTGAACTGAAAGAACACCATGATGGCGATGAGCGCCAAAACCAGCCCATATTCGCGCAGATTGGTTACAAGCGCCGAAACGGCAACGCGCGGCCTTTGCGGTACATCTTCGGCGACGCCGCTTTGCGGCGCGGGAGCGCTTTCGGTGCTCATGATGCTTTTGCCTCTCCCCTTACGATAGCACGCATGATCTTTTCCTGGGTGGCGTCCTCGGCCGCCATTTCGCCGACGATGCGCCCTTCATTCATGACGTAGACACGATCGGTAATGCCGAGCAACTCAGGCATTTCCGATGAGATCACGATGATCGCCTTACCCTCGGAAGCGAGGCGGGCGATGATTGTATAGATTTCGTATTTCGCGCCGACGTCGATACCGCGCGTAGGTTCATCCAAAATCAACACTTCAGGATTGGCGAACAGCCATTTCGAGAGCACCACCTTCTGCTGGTTGCCGCCGGAAAGATTGCCAGTCATCTGATAAACGCTCGATGCTCGGATGTTGGTCCTGGCGCGATAGTCGTTGGCAACACGAAGCTCGCGTATGTCGTCGAGCACTCCGTTCGACGAAACCCCCTTGAGGTGGGCCAGCGTGACGTTGTGCTTGATGTGGTCGATCAGGTTGAGGCCGTAAGTCTTGCGGTCCTCGGTGGCGTAGGCAAGGCCACAAGCGACGGCCTTGCCGACCGTCGAGGTGTCGACTTTCCTACCGTGCAGAAACACCTCGCCGCTGATCTTTTGCCCATAACTCTTGCCGAACACGCTCATGGCGAATTCAGTGCGGCCAGCCCCCATAAGGCCGGCTATGCCGACAACCTCGCCTTTCCTCACCGAAAGATCGACATTCTTGATAATCTGACGTTCGGGATGCAGCGGGTGATAGACCGACCAGTTCCTGACCTCGAAGATTGTCTCGCCGATCTCGGGTTCGCGTGGCGGGTAGCGATTTTCCATCGTCCGTCCGACCATTGACGTGATGATGCGGTCTTCGGTGACGTCTTGCTTGTCCATCGTTTCGATGGTCTGGCCGTCGCGGATAACCGTAACGCGGTCGGCAACCTTCTTCACCTCGTTCAATTTGTGCGAAATGAGGATCGCCGTCATCCCCTGCCGCTTGAACTCTAGCAGCAGGTCTAGCAACGCCTGGCTGTCCTTCTCGGAGAGGCTCGCAGTCGGCTCGTCCAGGATCAGCAGCTTCACTTCCTTGCTGAGCGCCTTGGCAATCTCGACCAGTTGTTGCTTTCCGACGCCGATATTGGTGATCAGCGTCTTCGGATCTTCCTTGAGGCCCACCTTCTTGAGCAGGGCGCGCGTGCGCGTCTCGTTGGCATTCCAATCGATAACGCCAAATTTGGCGTGCTCGTTGCCGAGAAAAATGTTCTCTGCGATCGACAGCATCGGAACCAGCGCAAGCTCCTGGTGGATGATGACGATGCCCTGACGCTCGCTGTCGTGGATGCCTTTGAAATGGCATTCCTGCCCGTGATAGATGATACTACCGTCATAGGTGCCGGAAGGATAAACGCCTGATAGCACCTTCATCAGTGTTGATTTGCCGGCGCCGTTCTCGCCAACTACGGCGTGAATCTCGCCTTCCTCAACGCTGAGGTTGACGTTGGACAGCGCCTTAACGCCGGGAAACGTCTTGGTGATGTCGCGCATCTCAAGAATCGTAGAGGCCATTTAGAACCGCTCCTCCGAGGTTCAGTAAGATGCCGCGTCAATCGAGACGGCGAAAGGAGTCCCGCTCGTGCAGGACCCCTGATTTTTGCAGTTTCGGTTTTACTTGAGTTCGTCGGCCTTGATGTAGCCCGAGTTCGACCACCAGCGCCTGGTAGTTCGACTTGTCGACCTCGTGTGGCGTCAGCAGGATCGAGGGAACGACCTTGACGTCATTATTGTAGGTCTTGGTATCGAGGCCTTCGGCTGTGCCACCGGAAAGCACCTTGTCGACCAGCTCGACGGTTGCCTTGGCAAGTTCGCGAGTGTCCTTGAATACGGTCGAGTATTGCTCGCCGGCAATAATCGCCTTGACCGAAGCGGTCTCGGCGTCCTGGCCGGTGACGATCGGCCATGGCTGATCCGCCGTGCCGTAACCTACGCCGCGCAGCGAGGCGATGATGCCGCGGGAGAGCCCGTCATACGGTGCGAGAACGCCATCGACGCGGCTGCCATCCGAGTAGTTGGCGGAAAGCAGGTTGTCCATGCGAGCCTGGGCGGTCGCGGCCAGCCAACGAAGGGTACCAACCTTGTCCATGCCCATCTGGCCGGATTTGACAACGAGCGTGCCGTTGTCGATCAGCGGCTGCAGAACCGACATAGCGCCATCGTAGAAGAAGAAGGCGTTGTTGTCGTCCGGCGACCCGCCGAACAGCTCGATATTGAACGGGCCCTTGTTTTCAGGAATGTCAAGGCCCTTGACCAGCGAATTGGCCTGGATCACGCCGACGCCGAAATTGTCGAAGGTGGTGTAGTAATCGACGTTCGGGGTTTTCTTGATCAGCCGATCGTAGGCGACCACGACCACACCCGCATCAGCAGCCTTTTGCAGGGCATCCGACAGGGTGGTGCCGTCGATCGAAGCGATAATCAGCGCCTTTGGTCCTTTGGTGATTTCGTTTTCAAGCTGGCTGAGCTGGTTGGGGATGTCGTCCTGTGCGTATTGCAGGTCGACTGTGTAGCCCAGTGCCTCGAGTTGTGATTTGACGGCATCGCCGTCGTTGATCCACCGCTGCGAGGTCTTGGTGGGCATCAATACGCCGACGAGGCCCTTGTCCTGTGCCATTGCTGGCACCGAGAAGGCCGCGAGGCTGACAGCCGTCGCCGCAAGAAGAATGCGTCTGGTAGAATTCATGTAGTTTCTCCCTAGTGAAGTTTGATCCGGCGGCGAGCGTAAGCTGCCCGTGCGGATTTGCCAGCCCCTTCGGGCTATTGGTTGATGTTGCTGATTTTCCTCCCAAGCCCCAGGGCGTCAACCTGTTGACAGGACACAAAAAATCGCCCGCCGACGGAAGCTCCCAGGCACGCCGAACCTGTGGCCATTTGATATAACTGTCAAATTAAAACTGCGGTGAAAGATATACCAGCCATGGTATATCATCCGATATGCATTTTTTGAGCAGGAGACCTTCCGTTGCGGCAGGATTACAGGGATACGCGCGTTGGCGAACAAGGCGATGCTCCGGTTGTTGGCGCCGATACGCTGCTGCGCAGCGGGCTCAAGCTCGCCCATATGCGCATGATCGTCGCGCTGGACGATCATGGTCAGGTGAGCGCTGCGGCGCAGGTTCTCGGCATGTCGCAGCCGGCGGCGTCGCGCATGATTGCCGAGATGGAGGGCATATTGAAGGTGCCGCTTTGCCAGCGGCTGGCGCGGGGGATCGGCTTGACACCTTACGGCCAAGCGTTGGCGCGGCGAGCCCGCGCGATTTTGCTGGAATTGCGCGAAATCGACCGCGAGATCTCCGATCTGCGCACCGGGAAGGGTGGCTCGATCTTTCTGGGTTCGGTGACTGCACCTGCGATCGAGCTTGCTGTTCCGGCAATCCGGAAAATGCGGGAAAACAATCCGCGTCTTGAAGTGAACATTCAGGTCGATACCAGCGCGGTCCTGGCGCGCGAACTGCTTGCCTCACGGCATGATTTCATCATCGCGCGCATACCGGACGACCTGAACCCACGATTGTTCGAAAGCCGCGAAATCGGCGTCGAACGGGCCTGCCTCATTGTGCGCAAAGGGCATCCGTTGACAGTGAGGAGTACCACGCCAACCGAGCGTCTGGTGGATTTCGACTGGGTCTTTCAACCCGAGGGCTCGCTGCTTAGACGTACGATCGAGCGGATTCTGATCAGCCGTAATGTGTCGCTGCCCGAGCGTATTCTTAATACGGGCTCGCTGCTTTTGACGCTGGTGATGGTGGCGCAGTCGGACGCCATCGCCCCAGTATCGGTCGAAGTCGCGAAATTCATCAGCAGCGACCATGGGCTCGCCGGAGAGATCGAAATGCTCCCGATCGATTTCGATATCGACGTGCAGCCATACAGCCTGATCAAGGTGCGCAACCGTGTACTCTCGCCGGCTGCAGCGGCGCTCTACCGCCATATTCTGGATGAAATCAGCGCCTGATGCGACGCTGTTGCTTAAGCCCACCCTTCACGCAACTCTATACAGGCTCCAAAAGTCATACTATATAACTTTAAGCGGCGAGTTGCTCGCAGAACGAAATTTTCGGAAGGAGCCGGCGGTACCGCCGGCGTAGATATATGGCGTTGAGATTGGTTCAGCTTGCCCATGATGGCGAGCGGCGTGTTGCGGCAGTCGATGATAGTGGAGCCGCGCATCTCGTCGGTGGCTTATCTTCTGCTTATGATCTGGCGCAGCGCGCCATCGCCAATGGCAAGAGCCTTGCCGCGGCCGTTGAAGGGCTGCCGAAAGGCGCTGCCGTCGATCTTGCTGCGGCTCTGCAAGAGGGCAGGGTGTTGGCGCCGATCGACCATCCCGAATTCGGCGCATCTCATCCTCGCCGGCACCGGCCTGACCCATCTCGGCTCGGCCGAGGGCCGCGACAAAATGCACAAGGCTGCGGCCGCCACAGAGAAGCCAACCGATTCCATGCGCATGTTCCTGATGGGCGTCGAGGGCGGCAAGCCCAAGCCCGGCCAGGTCGGAGCGCAACCCGAGTGGTTCTACAAGGGCGACGGGTCAAGCGTCATTGCACCGGAAAGGCCGCTGACCTCGCCTTCCTTCGCGTTGGATGGCGGCGAAGAGCCGGAAATTGCCGCGATCTACATTATTGGCCCGGACGGCACGCCGTTCCGCCTCGGCTTTTCGCTTGGCAACGAGTTCTCCGACCATGTGACCGAACGCGGCAACTATCTCTGGCTAGCGCATTCGAAGCTGCGGCAGGCATCGATCGGGCCGGAGCTGCTCGTCGGCCCGCTGCCCGGCCATGTCGAAGGCTCGTCGCGCATTCGCCGCGATGGGACGGTGATATGGGAGAAGCCCTTCCTGTCGGGCGAAGACAACATGTCCCACACCATCGCCAATCTCGAGCACCACCATTTCAAATACGATCTGTTTCGCCGGCCCGGTGACGTGCATGTCCATTTCTTCGGCACGGCGACGCTGTCTTTCTCCGATGGCATCAAGCCGCAGGACGGCGACGTGTTCGAGGTCGAAGCGAAGCCGTTCTCCCTCCCGCTACGCAACCGCCTCGCTACGGATAAGGCGTCGCCGTTCTCGGTGAAGGCTCTTTAGAGGAGCGTACCCATGGCGCCCATCCGTATTGCTATCGTCGGAGTCGGCAAGATTGCCCGCGACCAGCACCTGCCATCGATCAAGGCAAATCGCGACTTCCAGCTTGTGGCGGCGGTCAGCCGCAACGCTCGCGTCGACGGTGTCGCCAACTATCCAGACATCGAATCGCTGCTGGAGAGCGCGGACAGGGTTGATGCGGTCGCGCTGTGTATGCCGCCTGGACCACGCCACGCGGCCGCGCTGAAGGCTTTGTCTCGCGGCAAGCATGTGCTTCTGGAAAAGCCACCCGGCGCGACGGTTTCGGAACTCGACGACCTTATCGCGATGGCGAAAGCCCAGGGCGTTTCGCTGTTCGCCACCTGGCATTCGCGATTTGCCGCCGGCGTCGCCGCCGCAAAGGGGTGGCTCGCCAGCCGCGCCATCCGTTCGGTGCGAGTGGACTGGAAAGAGGATGTGCGCAAGTGGCATCCGGGACAGGCCTGGATCTGGGAGCCTGGCGGTTTCGGGGTATTCGATCCGGGGATCAACGCCCTGTCGATCGTCACGGAAATCCTGCCAATGCCGATCTTCCTGACGTCGGCAACCCTGCTCTTCCCGCAGAACCGCGCCCAGCCGATCGCGGCCGACCTCGTCTTCGCCGATGGCGCCGGCGAAGACCGGGCGAGCGCCACGTTCGATTGGCGGCAAACCGGCCCGCAGACCTGGGACATCACCGTCATCACCGACGACGGCGAGTTGGTGTTGCAACTGGGCGGATCGAAACTCTCGATCAAAGGTGAGCCGGTCGTGGAGCAGGGCGACGTCGAATACGCCGGCATCTATCGCCAGTTCGCCGAACTCATCGCAGCGCGCACGAGCGATGTCGATTTGCGGCCGCTGCGCCACGTCGCTGATGCTTTCATGGCGGGGCGCCATGCCTTCACCGATCCTTTCGAAGATTAAGAAGAATTTTGGAAACGCTAGGAAGCAAGCTATGAACAAGCCAGGAAACGGAGCCCACCACCCTAATGGTGCCAAGCGGATACGCCGGTCGCAGGCATGGTTTGACAACCCCAGCAATCCGGACATGACCGCGCTCTATCTCGAGCGCTACATGAATTTCGGCATCTCGCAGGAAGAGTTCCAGTCGGGGCGACCGATCATCGGCATCGCGCAGACAGGCTCCGACCTGTCGCCGTGCAACCGGCACCACCTCGACCTTGCCAAGCGTGTGCGCGAGGGTATTCGCGAAGCCGGCGGTATTGCCTTCGAATTTCCGGTTCACCCGATCCAGGAGACCGGCAAGCGGCCCACCGCTGCGCTAGACCGCAACCTTGCCTATCTCGGCCTCGTGGAGGTGCTGTACGGCTATCCGCTTGACGGCGTTGTGCTGACCATCGGCTGCGACAAGACCACGCCGGCCTGCCTCATGGCGGCGGCAACGGTCAACATCCCGGCCATCGCTCTGTCCGTCGGACCGATGCTCAACGGCTGGTTCCGAGGCCAGCGCACCGGATCGGGAACGATAATGTGGACTGCGCGCGAAATGTTGGCGTCAGGCGAAATCGACTATGCCGGCTTGGTCAAGCTGGTTGCGTCCTCCGCGCCGTCGACCGGCTACTGCAACACGATGGGCACCGCGACTACCATGAACTCGCTCGCCGAAGCGCTGGGCATGCAGCTTCCCGGATCGGCGGCAATCCCCGCGCCGCATCGCGATCGCCAGGAGATGGCCTATCTTACCGGCAAGCGCGCGGTGGAGATGGTCGATGAAGACCTCAAGCCTTCCGACATCCTGACGCGAGAAGCGTTCGTCAACGCCATCCGGGTCAATTCGGCAATCGGCGGATCGACCAATGCGCCCATCCATCTCAATGGTTTGGCCCGGCATGTTGGCGTGGAGCTTTCGATTGACGATTGGCAGACCTATGGCGAGGAAATCCCGCTGCTGGTCAATCTGCAGCCGGCTGGCGAATATCTCGGCGAGGATTACCACCATGCCGGCGGCGTGCCGGCGGTGGTCAACCAGCTGATGAAGAAGGGCCTGATTTACGAAGAAGCGATGACCGTCAATGGCAAGACCATAGGCGATAACTGCCGCAACGCCCGCATCGAGGACGAAAAGGTGATCCGCCCGATCGAGCAGCCGCTTAAGGAGCATGCCGGGTTCCGCGTGCTGCGCGGCAATTTGTTCAACTCAGCTATCATGAAGCTCAGCGTTATCTCGCAGGAGTTTCGAGACCGCTATCTTTCCAACCCCAAAGACCCGAATGCGTTCGAGGGGCCTGCGGTGGTGTTCGACGGGCCGGAAGACTACCACTCCCGCATCGACGACCCGGACCTGCATATCGACGAAACGTCGGTGTTGTTCATGCGGGGCGCCGGGCCGATCGGCTATCCGGGCGCGGCGGAAGTCGTCAACATGCGCGCTCCGGACTATTTGCTGAAGCGCGGCATCCATGCACTCCCTTGCATCGGCGATGGCCGTCAGTCGGGGACGTCGGGGTCACCCTCGATCCTTAACGCATCGCCGGAAGCCGCTGCGGGCGGCGGGCTGGCGATCCTGCGCACCGGCGACCGGGTGCGCATCGACCTCGATAAAGGAACAGCGGATATCCTGCTGCCGGAAGAAGAGCTTGAGCGCCGCCGTGTCGAACTCGCGGCAGCCGGCGGCTACAAATATCCGGACCACCAGACGCCGTGGCAAGAAATCCAGCGCAGCATGGTCGGCCAGATGGAAAGCGGTGCGGTTCTGGAACCCGCCGTGCGCTATCAGCGCATTGCGCAGACGATGGGCATTCCGCGTGACAACCACTGATGTGAACAGGCGGTCGGGTGAATATGTACCCCCACCCCTAGCGCTATCGCAAGGGGAGGGGACTTTAGCGGCAGCAGCGTTGTTCGAAACCTTAGACGTTTGGCGCCGAGCGCAAACGATGAAGTCCGCCCTCCCTTGTGGGGAGGGGTAAGGGTGGGGGTAGTTTCCTTGGGAGCGTTTCGGCAGGGCTAGAAGAAAACGAATGGGACTGCTTCAGACAGCGATTTCCGGGCAACGATTGCGCACCAACCACGCGCACATCGTGGACTCGCTCGGCCGGGACATCGTCGCCGGAACCATTCCCAGCGGTTCAACCCTTCCCGGCGATTCGGACCTGATGGCACGTTTCGATGTTTCGCGCACCGTGCTGCGCGAGGCGTTAAAGACGCTAGCGGCGAAGGGGTTGATTGTGCCGCGTGCCCGCATTGGAACGCGCGTCACCAATCGCGAGAGCTGGAGCCTCTTCGATCCGGACATTCTCAACTGGCATTTCGAGACCGGCATTGACGAGGCGTTCCTCGTCCATCTCAGCGAGATCCGGCTCGCTTTCGAGCCGTATGCGGCGGGGCTGGCGGCGGAGCGGGCGACGCCAAAAGACATCGCGATGCTCGAGCGGCTTGCCGTCGATATGGGCGACGAAAATCACACCCCTGAGAGCCATGCCATGGCTGACCTGCGGTTTCATCTGGCTGTGGCGGATGCCTCGCGTAATCCGTTCATGCGCTCGATGGGAAGCTTGATCGAAGCAGCACTTGTCGGCGTGTTCAAGCTGTCGTCACCGACTGAGGACATGAAAACCGTGCATACCGCGCAAACCTCGCATCAGCGCATCGTCGACGCCATACAGCGGCACGACGTGATGGGCGCGCGGCAGGCGATGGAAGCGGTGATCATCACCGGGGTTGAACGCGTCCGCCGGGCTTTGCGACTGGCTGAGTAAGGTCGTGAACCCATAAATCTGGTCGAAATGGTGTGAGGCTATCTGTTCGCATACGCGGAGCGAAGGCGCAGGAAATGTCTACCATTTTCAAGACTTTGCGACACCGGAGCGCCGCGCGTTCGTCGAACGCGCAAAGGACGCTCCGGCACTTTGAGTGGCGCATGTTCCTTTCGCGCTGACAAACGTCAGCGCGGGACATGCGCTGTAGCCGGGCCGATGGACCACATCCGAAGGACGCCGAAACGGCTGCGACCTGCTGCGTCGAACCTCTCGGACGGGGAGTAGACCCCGCCCTTCGCGCTTCTCCTGGCATCTCTTTGCCGTTTCAGGCGCCATTTCGATCATATTTATGAGTTCCACGGCCTATTCAGGGCGCGGGAACCGGTTCCGCCGCTGGCCGGCGGCCGACCAGATTGAGCAAGTTTCCCGCCAGTATAAGCGCGGTGCCAATCAGCGTGATAACGTCGACCTTTTCCGAATAGGCCAGCCAGCCGAGTGCGGCTGTGGCCGGCACCCGCACGAAATCCATCGGGGTTACCACGGTCGCGTCGGCATGAACCAGCGCGCGGGCCATGCAATAGTGAGCATAGGAGCCCCCAAAGGC
This sequence comes from uncultured Alphaproteobacteria bacterium, assembly GCA_963839725.1. Classification (GTDB taxonomy): domain Bacteria; phylum Pseudomonadota; class Alphaproteobacteria; order Rhizobiales; family Rhizobiaceae; genus Kumtagia. The sequence continues at coordinate 24,717 of CAWIWT010000033.1, forward strand.
GATTACCACGATCCATGGGAGAATTTCGGTGGACGGCGTTTTCCACACCATGATTGCGGGCACCAGGCCGATCACCGACTGGATCACCAGCATCCAGAAAATGATCGCGACGACCAACTCCGTGCGCGTCAGCGCCTTAGTCATGGTGAACGAGACGCCGAAGGTAAAGGCGGCGGCGAGAACGATCAACTGACCGAGATCGGCATGGTCGGCGCCGGGGCGGACGATTACCAGCACGCCGATAAGGCCGAGCGCGACCGCCAAAGTCCTCGCCACGGTCATTCGCTCGCCGAGAAAGCCGACTGCGAAAATAGCCGTCCAGATCGGCGCCGTGAACTCTATGGCGACAACCTGAGCCAGCGGAATCATCGACAATGCGGCCAGCCACATAAACTGCCCGGAATAGTGAGCGATGTTGCGGCCTATGTGTTGAAGCGGCCTCTTTGTCGCCATCGCCTTGAACCCACCGGCCAAGCGTACCAGCGGGTACAGCATGACGAGGCCGAGCAACGAGCGCATCTCCATAACTTGGAAGACGTTCAACTCACGCGTCGTCTCGCGCCCGGCCCAGGTCATGAGCAGGAGGCAGGCGATTGAGCAGCCCATCCAGAACGCGGCTTTGAGATTGGATTGCATGGTCATTACCAGGGGTTTCGCAAGCGATGCCGATGGACGCAACGGCTAGTGGCGGCCAACGACTAGTCCAGTGATTGGGCCGGTTGCCTGGCCTATCGCCCTTCGATGCACTCTTGTTCAAAATCTGGTAACAGCGCTTCGGGAGCCAATCGTGGTAAACCAAGCCTTAAGTCCTGGCCGCTAAGATTTCCGGCATGGCTGGCTTTACGTTACCAAAACTGAGATGGTTGATCGTTGGTGCGGTTGCTGCGGGAGCTTGGGCAATGACCCAGGAGCCGCCGAAGCGCGAGCACTGGCGCAAGCAACGCGAAACGGAAGTTGCGGCGACCGAGAAGAAACACGCGGAGCCGAAACCAGTCATTACTGCCGCTCGCGCTCCGCGCCCAACTGAACTCGTCACGAGTTCCATTCCCAAGCCGCAGAAGCCCTCGGCAAGACCAGAAACCCTGCGCACCACCGAAAAAGTGCGGCTGCGCAAGGAGGCGAGCACGTCGAGCGATGTCGTGGCGACGCTGAAGGGCGGCCTTTCGGTCGCGTCCATTTCCGCGGAAGGCAAGTGGCGCAAGGTATCTGTCGATGGCATGGTCGGTTGGGTTCACAGCGACTACCTGAAGTCTGCGGGCAAGCCCGCTCCGGAAGTTGCCGTCGTCACCACCGCGCCGGTTGTCGGTGAAGTGCCTCGCCCGAAGGAAAACATAACGTCGAAACCCGCCACGGCTGCGATTCCCGTATCCACGCCTTCCGACAAGTCTTTGTGGGGCGCTATGCGGCCGGCGCGTGCACCTCAGGAAGGCGACTGCCAGTGTCCATATGACGTCATGCTGAACGGCAAGCAATGCGGCGACCGCAGTGCGTATGCGAAAGGTAAGGGCGGCGAGTGCTACTTCTAACGTGCCTCCCGTAAGCCCGGCGGATTAGCGCCGCGAAAGCAATCCGACGAGCAGGCCGATCACAGCGATCCCGACCAAGGCTGTTGTCACAGGATGGTCTGTCGCTGCACGCTGCATCACGCGCGACTGCCTTCGGATGTTTGGCAGGGCATCGACAACGCGACCGGCGACTTCCTCGTAGAAGTCAGTCGCAGCGTCCCTCGTGTCATCGTAAGCGGCCGCGCCACGCTTGCCGAGCGCTTTGCGGAGCGTCCGCACTTCTTTCTGCAAGCGTGCGACCTGAGCCTCCAAGTCGTCGCTCACGTCGCTGCGGAATTTCGAAAAGGCAGAATCCATCGGACGGTCCTTGCGCGTTTGAGGGGCTTCCTTCGAACGCGCAACGAACGGCGATGGTTCCGAAATCGCGTCAGTCCTTTTCGGAAACACCAGCGTCCGCAAAACTCGCCATTCCAGTATGACAGGCGAGCGCCGAACGCAGGATGTTGATCGCAAGGCAAGCGCCGGAGCCTTCGCCAAGCCGCATGCCGAGGTCGAATAGCGGCTTCAGATTCAACGCCGACAGCAGACCGCGATGGCCGGCCTCAGCCGAACAATGCGATGCGATTGTATGGTCGAGGCCATGTGAGTGCAGCCGCATCAATGGCGCGACCGCTGCCGTGCAGACGAAGCCGTCAAGTATCACCGGTACACTATGGTGGCGCGCTGCAAGCGTCGCGCCGAGGATTGCTGCCAGTTCGCGTCCGCCGACTGCGGCGGCGGCCTTGAGCGGGTCGTGCAAGATATCTCCATGCAGTTTCATCGCCACCTCAATCGCCGCTGTCTTGCGGCCAAGGCCGGCATTGTCGACACCTGTGCCGCGCCCGATCCACTGATCGATACCGCCGAACAGCGCGGCTGAAATCGCTGCCGCTGCCGTGGTGTTGCCGATACCCATCTCGCCGAAGCAGAGCAGATCGGTCCCGGCTACGACCGAATCATAGCCGCGCGCGACCGCCGCGAGGAACTCCGCATCGTCCATTGCGGGGGCTAGCGTGAAGTCAGCCGTAGCGCGTTCGACTTCCAGCGGAATCACGTCGAGCTCGGCACCGGCAACGCCGGCGAGTTGGTTGATGGCAGCACCTCCCGCCGCAAAATTCGCCACCATCTGGGCGGTGACCTCCGGCGGGAAGGCTGATACGCCCTGTGCGGTGACGCCATGCGAGCCGGCGAACACGATAACCTTGACGCGGTCGAGCTTTGGCGTCTCACGGCACTGCCAGCGCGCGAGCCAGGCAACCAGGGTCTCCAACCGTCCGAGGCTGCCTTGCGGCTTGGTGAGCATGTCCTGGCGGCGGGCGACGGCATCGGCCGCGCTTGGATCGCCCGTCGGCAGATCCTGGCAGGCGGCGCGCAAAGCGTCGATGGAGGCGAAGTTCATTTTGAAGGTCCCTTCAGAAAATAGCTGATGCAGTAAGAAGAACAAGAATTTCAGCAGTTTGCTGCAAGGCGCCAACTGCGTCTCCGGTCTGGCCGCCGATGGTGCGCAGGCACATTTCACGGAATGCGAGGTAGGCGACGGCGAGCAGGCAGGTTGCGACGATGGTGCCGCTGAAGCCAAGCGCCAGTAGCGATACGAGGCCGAGCGCGAGCGCGGTGCTGGCTATGAATGCTTCAACACTGCCGGCGCCGGACGAAAGCCCATCGGAGCGGGCAGGGGGCGTTGACCGCATGAAAGCCGGCAACAAAGCGCGCGAGGCTCCATGTGCGGCGATCAGTGCGACAAGCACCGCGTTCGAGCCGGCTAACTCGGAAAGCGCGGTCCAGCGCAGCAGGATCGACAGACCAAGTGCGCAGGCGCCGAATGCACCAATGCGGCTGTCGCGCATGATCTCTAGCGCCCGTTCCCGCGTCCTGCCGCCGCCAAAGCCGTCCGCCGTGTCGGAAAGCCCGTCCTCATGCAGGCAGCCGGTTGCCACTATGGTTGCTGCCAGCGTCAGTGCGGCGGCTGGCCCGGCGGCCAGTCCGCACCAACTGGCGATGCCGTAGATCAGCCCGCCGATCAGCGCGACCGCCCAGCCGGCAACGGGAGCCGCCCAGATCGCCTGCGCTAGGCCGCGGCCTTCCAGATCGAAATAGGGCAATGGCAAGCGCGTGAAGAAGGTCAGGCAAATGCCGGCATCGCGGATGAGGATTTGAATGGGAGACATCATTCCGCCCTCGCTATGGCATGAAAGAATGCGCCCGAGACATGGCCGCGCCGGCCGCCGAAAGCCCCCAGCGGCGCGCCCTGGCCATCGGCAAGCTCCGCCAGCGGCTGATCGGACCCGGCATCGACAAGGCGCGCATAATGGAATTCGTGGCCGCGAACGACGTCGCCCTTCGCGCCAATCGGGCAATCGGCGAACAGCGTGGCCTGTCGGTAGCCCAGGTTCATCTTGCGCTTGGCAAAACTGGTCGAATGGCTGAGCAGGCCGAGCATCCTGCGGGTGACGCCCTCCGCGTCTTCCAGGGCCTCGCCGAGCACCATGAAGCCGCCGCACTCACCGTGAACCGGCTTTGTCGCCGCGAACCGCCGCATCCCGGCAGCAAAGTTCGCGGCATCGGCCAACCGTCCGGTGTGCAGTTCCGGATAGCCGCCAGGCAGCCAGCAAATGTCGCAATCCTTGCGTGGCGCCTCATCGGCGAGCGGCGAGAACGGCACGATTTCCGCTCCCGTCGCGCGCCATTGAGCAGACAGATGCGGATAAAGAAAGGTGAACGCCGCGTCCTGCGCCAGCGCGATGCGCTGACCTGGTGGGGGCAGGGCTATGGCGTTACCAGCGTAAACTTCGTTTCTGGGTAGGCTGTGAAGACGCGCGGGCAAATCGAACTCTACCGCCATATCGACAATTCGGTCGAGATCCAGCGAGCGCTCCATCACATCCGCCAGCCGGTCGATATGGGCGTCGAGATCGGCATGCTCGCTGGCTTGCACCAAGCCCAGGTGACGCTCCGGAAGCACCACCGACGGGTCTCGCTGGATCGACCCGACGACGGGAATACCGAGCCGTTCGATCGCATCGCCGGCAAGGCGGCGGTGCCTGTCGCTGCCTACGCGGTTGAGGACGACGCCGGCGATCCGCACCGCCGGATCGAATGTCGCGAAGCCTTTGGCAACCGCCGCCGCTGTTTGCGACTGGCCGGACACGTCGAGTACCAGCAGCACCGGCAGGCCGTAGCGGCGAGCCAGTTCGGCGGCCGACCCTGATCGGCCATCGGGTGCGGGAATGCCGTCGAACAGGCCCATGGCGCTTTCCGTAACAACGATGTCGGCATCGCTGGTCTGGTTGGCAACCAGGCTGTCGATAAGGGCGGGCGGCATCGCCCAACTGTCGAGGTTGACGCCGGGCAGGCCGGTCGCCGCCTCGTGGAATGCCGGGTCGATATAGTCGGGGCCGGACTTGGCGCCGCGAACGCGCAGCCCGCGCCGCTTCAACGCCCGCAGCAGGCCGATCGTGACGCTGGTCTTGCCGGAGCCAGACTTCGGTGCGCCGATGATCAGGCCGCGCGCAGTCATGGCCGGGCCGAAAGTTTTTCGTGCATCGACACGTTACCGCCGATGACGATCAGCGCCGGCGCGGCGAGCCCGGCCTTCGCGGCCTCGTCGACAATCGTTCCGAGCGATGCGACGATCAGGCGTTCGCGCGGCGTCGTGGCGGATTCGATGACGGCCGCCGGCGTTTCGGCAGGAAGACCGCCGGACAGCAATTCGCCGGCAATCAGCCGCAGGTTTTTCAGGCCCATGTAGATAATGATGGGTTGCCCGGTCTTCGCTAATGCCACCCAATCGAGGTCTTCATCAGTACCGGCGGCATGGCCGGTGGCGAGGATGATCGCCTTGTTGATGCCACGCATGGTCGTTGGGATGTTAACGCTTGCTAATCCGGCAAAGGCCGAGGTGAGGCCCGGCAGCACGCGGAACGGTATACCTGCGCGAACCAGCGCCAGGGCCTCCTCGCCGCCGCGCCCAAAAATGTAAGGATCGCCACCCTTAAGCCGTAGAACGCGCTTTCCGGCGCGGGCGAAGCCGATGAGGCGTTGGGTTATATCTTGCTGGTCCGTAGAGGGTTTTCCGCCGCGCTTTCCGGCAAAATGCAATTCCGCATGGTCGGCTGCCGCCAATACGGCTTCGGAGACCAGAGCGTCATAGACAATGCAGTCCGCGGTTGCCAGTGCCGAAAGCACGTCGAGCGTGAGGCAACCCGGATCGCCGGGGCCCGCGCCGGCAAGCCAAACGTGGCCAGGCAGGAACTCTGCAGGCTTGTAGTTCAGGTGTGATATGGCGTCGGCGATAGTCATGCGCGTCGCTTTGGACGATGACGGGTTGCTTTCGCAAGCCTATAGACGACATCATGGAGACAGAAGACCGCCCCTTGAAGCGCGGCTGGACCACCGGCGCTTGCGCTGCCGCAGCGGCCAAGGCAGCTTGCACGGCGCTTTTGTCCGGCGAGTTTCCCGATCCGGTCGAGATCGGCCTGCCCAGCGGCCAACGCGTCAGCTTTGCGCTCGCGGTCAATGATTTGGGCGATGGCTGGTCGACGGCGGGCGTTATCAAGGACGCAGGCGACGATCCTGATGTCACCCATGGCGCTCTGGTCAAGGCGACGGTGCGCCAAGGAGCTGTTGGCGCCGGCGTTACGTTCAAGCGCGGCGAAGGCGTCGGGTTGGTGACGCGGCCAGGCCTGCCTATCCGCCCTGGCGAACCCGCGATCAACCCGGTGCCGCGCAAGATGATCGCGCAAGCCATTCACGAAGCGGCGGGCGAGGGGGCCGACATCGAAGTCGAGGTGTCTGTCCCCGAAGGCGAGAAGATGGCGGAGCGTACGCTCAATGGCCGCTTGGGCATTCTTCACGGCATCTCGATCCTGGGCACGACCGGAATCGTCATTCCCTATTCCTGCTCGTCCTGGATCCATTCCATCCATCGCGGCATCGATGTAGCGCGCGCCATGGGCTTTACCCACGTGGCCGGCTCGACCGGCAATACGTCCGAGATTGCCGTGCAGAAGCGCTGCGGCCTGCACGAGGTGCAATTGATCGACATGGGCGATTTTGCCGGCGGCATGCTGAAGTACCTTGCGAAGCATCCGGTCAGCCGGGTTACGATCGCCGGCGGTGTGGCGAAGATGACCAAGCTGGCGCAAGGCATGCTCGACCTGCACTCCAAGCGCGGACTCGCCGACCTTGATGGTCTGGCGGCTGTAGCGCGCAGCGTCGGCGCGCCGGAAGCGCTGGCGGCGCGCATGCGAGGCGCCAACACGGTCGCGGAGGCTTTCGCGCTTGCGGGCGCGGAGGGCATCGAGATCGGTTCCGTCATCGCCAAGGCTGCGTGGGCGACCGCCGCGCCGGTGCTTGGCAGTGCTGAGATCGAACTCGAGGTTCTTGTGTTCGACCGCGAAGGGAACTTGCACGGGCAGTTCAGCGCGCCGGCTGGGGCTGGAATGAAAAGAAGCTAGCGCCGCTGCATTTCGCGCCGGTTCACCCCCCTCTGTTCTGCCGGATATCTCCCCCTGGCGCGCCAAGCTGTGCAACCGCGCCCTTCCTCGCTCCCACGGAGTGGGGGAGAGGTGCCGAGCGAAGCGAGGCGGAGAGGGGGATTTCGATGCCAGAAATCCATATGTGATTGCCCTGTCTTCAAGGGAGGAGATGTCCGGCAGGACAGAGGGGGGCACCTTAGAGCGCCGGCCTCCAAGGTATGACTTGCTACTCATGGAGCGTCCCGCCCCCTGAACCGCCGCTGGTAATAGGCGTCGTATAGCGAGCTTTCGCGGAAATCCTCCGAGGCTAGCGATGGGCCGACGAAGATGATCGCCGTGCGCTCGATCGGGTTTGCGGCGAGCTTTTCGGCAATTGTCGCCAGCGTTCCGCGCACGATGCGTTCGTCCGGCCGTGACGCGTGGAAAACGATGACGACCGGGCAGTCGGCGCCGTAGAGCGGCGACAAATCGTCAACAATCCGGTCGACGGCGTGGATAGCGAGGTGGATCGCCAGTGTCGCGCCCGTCGCTCCGAAGGCGGCAAGCGTTTCCTTCGGCGGCATCGGCGAGGCGCGGCCGGACACACGCGTCAGTACAAGGCTTTGCGCGACTTCGGGGATCGTCAGTTCTAGGCCGATGCTGGCGGCGGCCGCCGCGAATGCGGGCACGCCGGGCGTCAGCGTGTAGTGGATGCCGTGTTTCTCCAGCCGCCGCACCTGCTCGGCAACCGCGCTCCACACAGAGAGATCGCCGGAGTGCAGCCGCGCCACGTCGTGCCCGGCTTCATGCGCGGCCAAATATTCGCGTTCGATCTCATCGAGCGACAGCGGCGCTGTGTCGACCAACCTTGCGCCGGCTGGGCACCAGTCGAGCAGTTCCTTGGCCACGATCGAGCCGGCGTAGAGGCAGACTGGACAGCGGGCGATCAGATCACGTCCGCGCACGGTGATGAGGTCGGCCGCGCCCGGCCCCGCGCCGATGAAATGCACTGTCATGCCAAAACTCCATCGCTCGCCAACGCGCACGTCACGGGGCCGACCGCAATGCGAGGGCCGAGAAGCGTCGCCTTGGCACCAAGCGCCGCAAGCGCAGCTGCTTCCGAGGCCGACGGCGCACCCGTCACTTCGATGGATAGCGCGGAATTGGAAAGCGTGCCGGCGCTGGCCTGCTCAAGCGAAGCCCGACCTATCGCCAGCACCACAACGTTCAGCGTGCGTGCCGCTGCATGGATCGCTTGCTCTTCGGATTTTACCTCGGCTACTGCCATTGCCCCGATTTCCGCCAAATCGATGCGGTGTTGTGCACAGGCGGCACGGATCGCAGCCAGCACGTCCGCTTCGCCGACACCCTTCTTGCAGCCAATGCCCGCGACGATCATGGTTTTTGCCAGATCCATTAAGTCACGGGCATGGCCGGACGCCAGCCCTGCATCGCGCCTACAGGTGCGGCGCGCGATACGGCAATGCGGGTGAGGTCGCCGCCAAGCGCTGTGTGTCGGGCGATCAGAACCGCCTCCATTTCCAGCGTGACAGCATTGGCGACCAGCCGTCCGCGGCGCTTCAGGCCTTCTATAGCCGCGTCCATTACACCCGGCTCGCTGCCGCCGCCGCCGATAAAAATCGCGTTCGGCGTGGGCAGGCCCGCCAGCGCCTTTGGCGCAGCGCCGTTTGTGACCTGAAGGTCGGGAACACCGCAAGCGCTGGCGTTGCGCGCAATTCGCATTGCGCGCTCCGGCGACGCTTCGACAGCAATAGCCCGCATCGACGGATGCCGCAGCATCCATTCGATCGATACCGATCCGGAGCCGGCGCCGATATCCCACAGCAATTCGCCGCGTCGAGGGGCGAGCGCCGACAGCGTGATGGCGCGGATTTCACGCTTGGTGATCTGACCGTCATGTTCGAACAGATCGTCCGCCATGCCCGGCGTAAGCGGCAGTACACGCGCTTCAGATTCCGAATCAATTTCAATCGCCAACAGATTGAGCGGATTGATGTTTTTGAGTGCGAAGCTTGCTGCGACTGTCGTGCGGATACGTTCTTGCGACCCACCGAGCGCTTCGAGAACAGTCAAACGTGACAGGCCAAAGCCGGCTGCATCCAGCAGTTTCGCCACTGCGCCCGGCCCATCCGCGTCCGACGTCAGCGCCAGTATGCGCGCACCCGGATGCAGCAGCCGCCGGATCTGGCCGATCGCCTTGCCGTGAAGTGAAACCGTCTCGATCTCGGGCAATGCCCATCCCAGGCGGCTCGCGGCCAGCGAAAATGCCGAAGGCGCGGGAGACGTTGTCATTTCGGCGATCGAAATGCGCCGCGCCAACGTCGTGCCGACGCCATGGCAGAAGGGATCGCCCGACGCCAGCACGCAGACCTGTCTGCCGCGCAACGCCACCACAGTCTGCATTTCAGCATCGAAGGGTGTCGGCCATGGCCGCGCTTCGCCAGTGACGATCCCCGCCACCAGTGCTAGATGGCGTTTGCCGCCGAAAACGAATTCGGCATTCGCAATGCGCTGCTTGGCCTCGCTGCCCAGACCGTCTAGACCGTCCTCGCCGATGCCGACTATGGATAGCCATTGGGTTGGAGCTTTTTCGGTTGACATGCTGGCGCCGCCCTCTCATCCGCCTGCCGGCACCTTCTCCCCGTATAGAGACCGGGAGAAGGGCGAGACCTGCGGTGCCGGCGCCCTTCGAATGACGGATCGCCGCAACGCTGACGTTCCCCTCTCCCCGTTCTTATGAGGAGAGGGTAAGGGTGAGGGGCAGCGCCAAGATTTCAGGAAAACGCCCCAACTAGCATGACCCACCGCATTCTCATTCTCGGCGGCACCACCGAAGCGAGGCAACTGGCCGAGCGGCTTGCCGGGCGAGCCGAACTTTCCGTTACGCTGTCGCTTGCCGGACGAACACAGAACCCCGTCGCGCACTCGGTTCCCGCGCGCAGCGGCGGCTTCGGTGGAGTGGAAGGACTGACAAAATATCTGAGCGAGGAGCATATCGGCTTGCTGGTCGACGCGACCCATCCCTACGCAGCGCGCATCTCCACTAACGCGGCTGAAGCCGCTGTCGCCGCCGGTGTGCAGATGCTGGCACTGCGTCGTGCGCCTTGGCGGAAGGTTGAAGGCGACCGCTGGACCCAAGTGCGGGACGGCGACGAAGCTGTTGCGGCACTCGGTGCGGCCCCGCGAAACGTGTTTGTCGCCCTCGGCAGGCAGGAACTTGCGCCATTCGAAGCCGCGCCGCAGCATTCCTATCTGGTGCGCAGCGTCGATCCCGTGGAGCCGCCGCTTGTTGTTCCGAATGCCCGCTACCTGTTGGCGCGCGGACCCTTTCTTGAGGAGGGTGAGAGAACGCTTCTGTTGGACAACCGCATCGATGCGATTGTTGCCAAGAACAGCGGCGGTACCGCCACTTACGGCAAGATTGCTGCCGCCCGAGCATTCGGTATTGAGGTGATTATGATCCAGCGGCCTGATCTGCCGTCTGTTGGGGCAGTCGAATCCGTCGATGAAGGCGTAGTTGCGATCGATCATTGGCTTGCCGGGGCGAGGGAACGCGGCGTGTAGATCAGCGGTGCTTTCGCGCCACGCTGGATGGCGCGGGTTTCCGCCGAACCGATGATTACGCAGGTCGCCATGTCGGCGCGGTTTGCGTCGGCTTGCGCCAGCGACATCGTCTCTACGCGCTCGTCCGGCCGACCGGCGGCGCGGCCAAGGATGACGATGGTTTCAGCCGGCAGGACGTTGCGCAGGCTCTCGAACGCTTTTCCGAGCTGCCAGGGCCGCGCCTTGCTGATCGGGTTGTAGAGCGCGATCACGAAGCCGGCGGCGGCTGCCGCCGTCAGCCGGTGTTCGATCACATCCCACGGTTTCAGATTGTCCGACAGCGAAATGGCACAGAAATCGTGCCCCAGCGGCGCGCCGATGCGGGCGGCGACCGCAAGCATCGCCGTAACGCCCGGTACGACCGTGATATCGATCTCGCGCCACGCGTGCGGGCCGGCCTCGATCGCCTCGCAAACTGCGGCGGCCATGGCAAAGACGCCCGGATCACCACCGGAAACGACGGCAACCGTCGCACCTTCCGCCGCCTTGGCCAGCGCTGCATCAGCGCGCGAAAGCTCTTCACGATTGTCGGATGCGACGCGAGCCTGGCCCGGCCTCAGGTCGAGCCGATCCAGATATGGCTTGTAGCCGAAGAAGAACTCCGCGGCTGATACCGCAGAACTGGCCTCGGGCGTGACCTGATCGGGATTGCCTGGACCGAGCCCTATGACGAAAAGCTTTCCGGTCATTGGTATGCCGCTTTGTGCGAAAGGGAAGCGTTGGGAGAGGCGCGCTCTTTCGCGTCCCCCTTTGCCCTGCCGGACAGTCCCGCAGGACAGAGGGGGATGGGACGAACAGCAAACATATTCACGGCCGCCCCACCCATCCAGGAACCAGAACGATGGAGAAATAGGGCGCCTTGTCGTCGGCCTTGTCGGCGAGCGGCATCGACGCCGTGTTGTCCATCGTGCCGCGCTCGACATAAATGGCGCGCTCGAGCTTGCCGGACATTTGCAGCGCCTGGCGAATCTTCGGCAGGTTGCGGCCGACCTTCATGATGACGGCGCCATCAGTGTCGGCGAGACGCCGCGTAAGCTCAAAGGCACTCATCGTACCGGGCAGTACGGTTAGCACATCGTCGCCTTGCACCAGCGGCAGGCCGGTCTGCGACCAGCAGCCGGACATGGCCGTCACTCCTGGGATCACCTCGGTCGGAAAGTGCGGGGAAAGTCTCACATGCAGGTGCATGTAGGAGCCGTAAAACAGCGGATCGCCTTCGCTGAGCACCGCAACCGTGCGGCCCTGATCCAGATGCGCGGCCACGGCGCGCGCGGAGTCCTCGTAGAAGTCGGCGATCTGCGTCTTGTAGTCGGCGTGCTCCTTGGAAATCTCCGTCGTCACCGGATAAATCAACGGCAACTCTACGACATCGGGCTTCACGAGAGCGGCGACGGTTGCCCGCGCATTGCCGTTGTTGCCGCGCTTGGCGAAATGCGCCAGCACGTCAGCTTCACCCAAGGCGCGCACCGCCTTAAGCGTAAGTAGTTCGGGATCGCCGGGACCGGTGCCGACGCCGATGAGGCGGCCCTTTGGTTGCGCGTTCACAAGCCGGCCCTCGCGAGTGCATTGAGACAGGCGGCGGTCATGGCGCTGCCGCCAAGCCTGCCGCGTACGATGGCGAACGGCACTCCGTAGGAATTTTCCGCGAGCGCGTCCTTCGATTCTGCCGCTCCGACGAAGCCGACAGGCATGCCGATGATCGCTGCAGGCTTCGGCGCACCGTCGCGCAGTAGCTCGAGCAGGTAGAACAGCGCGGTCGGTGCGTTGCCGATGGCAACAACCGATCCGGCCATCCGCTCGCCCCAAAGCCTGATCGCAGCGGCGGAGCGGGTGTTGCCGATCTCCTTTGCGGCTGCGGTCGTCGCCGGATCGCGTAGCGTGCAAATCACCTCATTACCGGCGGGAAGCCGGGCGCGGGTGACGCCGTGCGCCACCATTTCGGCATCGCAGAAGATCGGCGCGCCGGCGCGCAGAGCCGTCCGCGCCGCCTCAACGAAGGTGTTCGAAAAAATGAAATGCCGCGCGGCATCTACCTGACCGGAGGCGTGGATCATGCGGATGGCCACATCGGCTTCTGCCTCGGAAAAGCGCAAAAGGTCGGCCTCGGCGCGGATGATGGCGAAGGAGCGCTCATAGATGGCGTCGCCGTCGCGGATATAGTCGTAAGCCGTCATTGTCATCCTTGCTCGAACGTTGCCGCAAGCCGCGCCATTTCTGTTTGCGAGAGTGTTGCCGCTCCATTCCTGGCGCGGATCGCGCGAATGGAGGCCGCGACACCGGCAATCGCGCGGGGCAGTCCGCTTGCGGACCTGTAGGCGAGGGGCTGTGCCTTGGTTGTTCCACCGACGACAAGTCCCACGCCGTTTTCGCCGCCGACAATGGTGAGGTCGGCAGGCGCCTGCCGCGCGCAGCCCTTTTCGCAGCCGGAAATGTGAATGGAAAGCCCGGCTTGGTCGCCAAGCGCCTCGGCCAATTGCGCCGCCACCTGGCGCGCCGCGATCTTTCCCGAAGCGCAGGCCGGTGCGCCGGGGCATGCGGCGATGGTCTTTCGCGGGTCGTGCGGGTCGGTGATGAAACCGAGACTTTGGGCGGATACGGATAAGGCTTCCGCCGCACTTTTTGAAGGGCAGATCAAAAGCAACGTGCGCTGTGGCGCGGGGCGGATATCGGTGGGGCGTTCGCTTTTGGCGACATTGAGGAGGGCGATCAAAACTCTGGCGTCGGCGTGGCCGAAGGGGAGCGAAATAGCGAGGGCGCAATTGCCTGCCGCCAGGGGCAAGGTATTCGCGGCGGCATCTGCGTCAACTAAGGCTGGTTGGGGTGTTGTCGACCTGCTCTCCTTCGTGCCCCCCTCTGTCCTGCCGGACATCTCCCCCACAAGGGGGGAGATCACGCAGTCGCTGCGGGCGGCTTCGATCTTCAACCTCGCAGAAGAGCCAGCAACGGTGGAGCACATGATCTCCCCCCTTGTGGGGGAGATGTCCGGCAGGACAGAGGGGGGCACGAAGGAGAGCAGGGGCTCAAAATCTCCCCGCGACATCAAATCAGCAGCTCGTGCTATCGCGGCCTGCAGCAGCAATCTCATGGAGAGCCGTGAACGCAATCTCAATGGCGTCCAATTCGCCAAAACTGCCTAGCACCGTCGCCTTTTCGGCATCGCCAGCCAATGCGACGACCAGAGGACACATCGCTCACACCTCTCAGCCATCAGTCTGACATCAGCCGCGATCGAATCCCAGCGACACCTGGCCGCCACCATCGACTCGCCACCGAGACTTTCGGCCCGAGATCGACCGGTCAGGCCAGCCTCTGAAATGCCTGCCGGATCGCTTCCGCCAGCGGCAACGGATCGGCGATCTCCTGCGGATCCATTCCGGCGAGCGGGCTTGTCTCAATCGGCACGCCGGTGCGGACGGTGATGCCCAACTGGTTGACATCGTCGGCGAACCGTCCGGCGGAGTCTTGCGAAAAGCCGCGAAACTGGAAGCTGCCGCGCGCGGTCACCTCGACGATGCCGCTGCCGTGTCGTGCCGCCAATTCGCAGAGTTCAATCAATTGCTTTGGCGACAATCCTCCGGAGACAGGCGAAAGCCGGATCAGCAGCCCGTCGCCGGTCGGCATCGGCGCCGAAAGCGCCGGGCAGGCACCGCGTCGCATCGGCGCGTTCATGCTGCCGTCTCCAGCGCATTGGCCTCGGCGATCAGCGCGGCAAGATCGTCATCGACCGAATTGCGCAGCGGATGCCACAGACCGCGCCTCCGTGCGGCCGCCAGGCGCTCGGCGATAGCGCGGGCAGCAGCTGGATTCTCGCGGATCAAAAATTCGCGCACTCGCACGTCGCCGACATAAGCATCGTGCACGGCTTCGATCAGCGCGCCGGGAATGGCGTTGGTCGTTTCGGCGAAACCGACAAGGCGGTCCACTGTCTCGGCGAATTCCGACGCGCCGCGCGGTCCGTGGCGCATCTGGCCTTCGATGAAACGTGGATTGGTCGCACGCGCCCGCACAACGCGGGTCACGGCTTCGGTGACCGAGCGAGGGCGTGGGCGCGCCGGGTCGCTGGTGTCGAGTACGATGACGTCGGCATTCTTGCCGAGGGCGGCAAGTGCTGCCGAAAAGCCGCCAATGAAAGCGACATCGGCGGAGCCTTCGAGGATGTCGCGCGTCGGATCGTCGCCTGTATGAACCAGAAGATCGGCTGCAGCGATGCGCCCAGCGAAAGCGCCGGGCGCCGCGGTTCCATCGCCATCCGTGCCGCCATAGGCATGCGAAGCCGCATCCAGATAGGCGCGGCCGACCTCTTCGCGGCCGTGCCATTCGCCGCGCGCCAGAAGATCCTCGACACCTGCGCCATAGGTGCCGGGAGTAGAGCCGAAAATGCGGGCAGGGGGTTTGCCTGCTGCGGCGCGTGCTTCCGCGGCAAGCGGATTGTCGCAGGCATCCTCGTCGCAGGCGGCGACGGCGCGGGCGGCTGCGTCCATCAGCGCGATCTGAGTGGGGAACATATCCCGGAACAGGCCTGAGATGCGCCAGGTGACGTCGACACGCGGGCGGCCAATCGTGGCTTGCGGCAGCACCTCGATGCCGGTGACCCGTCCGGTAGCGGCGTCCCATTGCGACCGGCATCCCATGAGAAAAAGGCCTTGGGCGATTTCCTCGCCGCCGGTGCGCAGCGAGGCGCTCCCCCACAGGTCGATTACCAGCGAGCGCGGCCAGTCGCCATGATCCTGAAGGTAACGGCGCAACACGTCCTTGGCCGCCGCCTTGCCAAGGTCGAATGCGGTCGGGGTCGGCATGGTGCGCGGGTCGGCGGTGAACAGGTTGCGGCCGGTCGGCAACACGTCGAATCGGCCACGCGCCGGGGCGCCTGCGGGACCGGCGCGGACATGTCGCCCATCGAGCGCGGCAAGCAGCGCGGCGCGCTCGGCCACGGCGCTGGCACGGCGCAACGGATCGGCTTCGTCCAGGGCCGCTCGCCCATAGACGTGCAGCCCGTCCTTGACGGAAAAATCCTTGAGGTCGCAGAGCCAGGCATCGATGCGGCGAAGCGCCTCGTCGGGCGCGTCGGTCTTGGCGACGCCGGCCTCGGTGGCAAGGCCCGTCTTGGCGGCGGTTTCGACGATCAATTCTGCCAACCGGTCGCGGCGGCGGCGGTCGAGGCCGTCGGCCTGCGCGTATTCATCGACCAAACGCTCGAGCTTCTGGTGGTTTTCATCCAGACCGGCGGCAGTCATCGGCGGTGGCAAGTGGCCGAGCGTGACTGCCGCGATTCGGCGCTTCGCCTGTGCGGCCTCGCCCGGATTGCTGACGATAAACGGGTAGATCACAGGGAGTGCGCCGGTGACGATCTCGGGGAAGCAGTCCTTGCTCAGCGCTACGGTCTTGCCCGGTAGCCATTCGAGCGTCCCATGCGCGCCGACATGGATGAGGGCATGGCAGCCGAGGCTTTCGCGCAGCCAGAGGCCGAATGCGATCAGTTCATGGCGCGGCGGCAGAGATGGGTCATGATAGTCGACGCGACGGTCGGCGGAGCGCCCGCGGTCCGGCGCCAGCGCGACGGTGATGTTGCCGAAAGTGGCGGCGCGGAAGGGGAATGATGCCTTGCGGTTGAGGGGTCGCGTCGGATCGCCGCCCCCGCGCTCCTTCGCAGCCCCCGCTGTGCACAGGCTATCGCCTTCAACCTCTCCCCAGGCCGCGTTGACAATGGCAAACGCTTCGGTGGGCAACGCGGCACTAAGCGAGCGATAATCCTCCAGGGCCAGCCCGTGATTCCCCTTCGACAACGCGTCCAGCAGAGCGCGTGGCGATTCAGGAATTGAATCAACGCAATATCCCGCCGCCTTCAAGTCGTGCAGCATCGCCAGCACGCTCGACGGCACGTCGAGGCCGACGGCGTAGCCGGTGCGGCCGGGGGCGGACGGGTAGTCGGGAACAAGGATCGCAAGCCGCCGGTTCTCGCGTGGAGTTTCCATGAGCCGCAGGAAGGCCGCGATCCGGGCGGCCACCTGCTCGACGCGATCCGGCTCGGGTTGGTTGGCAAGGGCGGTGAAGCCAAGCGCTTGATCTGCTGCACTTGCCGCCTTGAACGACAGTGCACCGGCAAGGATGCGGCCATCGAGTTCCGGCATCACCACATGCATGGCCAGATCCGCCGGAGCCAATCCGCGAGAATTCTTTTCCCATGCGTCGCGTCGCGTCGTTGCGACGATCACCTGAAACACCGGCACGCCACAGCGATCGAATAGCGTGTCGACGCCGGGTTCGGCACCAGTGGCGAAAGCGGTGGCGGTGACAATCGCCGCCGGCGCGAGGTCATGAAGTGCTGTTTCGACGAAGGCGAGTGATTCAGGGTCCTTGAGGCTGGCGACGAAAATCGGGACGGGTCGGATGCCTTTTGCGGAAAGCGCCGTGCAGAGCGCGTCGATCGGCGCCACGTCAGCAGCGAGAAGCATCGAACGGTAGAAGAGGATGGGGACGGAGGCAGTCTTACCCTCCTCCCTGGGCGGAGGGTCGGACCGCAGGTCCGGGAAGAGGGATACAGCGTTACCAATTTGGTCTACCCCCACTCCGATCCGCTGTGCGGATTTACACTCCCCACCAGGGGGAGGGTAAGGCGCCCCGCCGACAACTCCTTGTACTGGAAAGTAAAACCCTGCTTTCGGAACTGCGACGGGATCTTCCACCGCGCTTTCATTGCTCGCCAGCGCGGCCAGACGACGAACCAGCGCATCCATGTTGCCAGGGCCGCCTTCGCGGAAGTAAGCCAGCAGGGCTTCCAGTTCCGCGCGGGGCAATGTCGAGCATTCGACCAACCGCTCGTCCCGCTCACGGCATTCGCCCGGCAAAAGGGCAAGGCGGATGCCCTTGCTGCGCGCCAGCGCCGCAAGTTGATCACAGCCGTAGCGCCACCATTCGTAGCCGCCGAGAATGCGGACCAATATGACCTCCGCGTGGACTGCGACTTTTTCCAGCCAGAGGTCAACTGACATCGGATGGCGAAGATCGCGCAATGCGGCGAGGCGCATCGACGGCAGAGCGGCTTCGTTGCGTTTCCACGCTGCAGCAATGCCGGCAAGATCGCTGTCGGTGAAGGACAATGCCACGATGTCCGCCGGCTGCTGGCGCAGATCGACCGGCTCGATGAGATCATCAAGCGAAGCGGAGGTCGTGGGCAGGATGTGCATGGCGCAAAGCTTTGATCCGATTGGCTTTCGGGTGACTAACCTATCAAAATCTTCTCAACCGCCGCGCGGTCGAGACCGCGCAGACCAATGACCACGAGACGCGAGCGGCGGTCGTCGTCAGTGGTCCAGGCACGGTCGTAGTAGTGATCAACGCGCGCGCCGACCGCCTGCACGAGCAGCCGCATCGGCTTGCCGTCAACGGCGACAAAACCCTTCATTCGCAGCACGTTCTCGTTTTCGGCGGCGGATGAAATGCGGCGGGCGAGCGCTTCCGGATCGGAAACGTTTGGCAGTTCGATGATGAAGGAATTGAAATCGTCGTGCTCATGGTCGAGTTCGTCGTCGTGATGGGTCTTGCGGTTCTCGATGTCGTCCTCGACGGCCAGACCAAGGCCCAGCATCACAGACGGATCGATACGGCCCTGCGCGGTCGGCACGATCTTCACCGCGCGCGACAGATGAGCATCGATGAGTTCGGTTGCGCGCTGGCTTGATTCCGCATCCATCAGATCGCCCTTCGACAAGATCACGAGGTCGGCGCAGGCAACCTGATCCTCGAAAACCTCTTCGACCGGGTCGTCGTGGTCGAGCGACACGTCGGCAGCGCGCTGGGCGACGAGCGCATCCATGTCGGAAGCGACCTTGCCGGCGGCCAGCGCAGGGCCATCCACGACCGCGATGACGCCATCGACGGTCACGCGGCTCTTGACCGTCGGCCATTGGAACGCCTGCACCAAGGGCTTCGGCAGGGCGAGGCCTGATGTTTCGATGATGATGTGATCGACCCTCGGCTCCATCGCCAGAATCTGATCGAGCGCCGGGACGAAGTCGTCGGCGACGGTGCAGCACAGGCAACCATTGGCGAGTTCGATGATGTTTTCTTCCGGGCAGGCATCCACGCCACAGCCTTTGAGGATTTCGCCATCGATGCCGATGTCGCCGAACTCGTTGACGATCAATGCCAGACGCCGTCCCCCGGCGTTTTCCAGAATGTGGCGGATCATCGTCGTTTTGCCGGCGCCGAGAAAGCCGGTGACGACGGTGCAGGGAACGCGATTGAGCGAAGCGGTCATGAAGGGTCCTCGAGAAGCGAAACGGGTGGAAGGCGGGCGACGAGCCCGCGTTTGAGACAATCCGGGCGGCCACGCCAGGGCATCAGGCCGTCAGTGGATGTTGCGAAAAGCGTAGCTCCGGCAATTAGATCGGGCCCATTTTCCGGCGTGAGGTCGCCAAACACATAGCTCCAGCAGCGGTCACGCAGCATGGCGGCGCTGAGCCGGCGCTTGCAATTACCGAGGCATTCGATCTGGCGAACGGTGATCGCGGTGCCGGCGGCAAGCTCGCGTACGGTATCGCCCAGCATTTCACCGGCGCGAGGGCGCGCGTCTGAACCAGTCTCGTCACGGCATGACGAGCAGACAATCAACGTCACAGCCTCGCCGGCAGAGCCTCGGGTGGTCGCAAGCGGGTCGACGGTCACGTCATGCTACTCCTCGTCCGGATCGCCCGCCGGACAGTGGGATTTCGGTCGCGACGGCAGGTCTCCTGGCTCGCGGCTCTCCGCCTTCGCCGCCTTCCCGGATCGCTCCAGTGGCTTTCGGCGCGGGCTTGCCGCCTACAGTTGCGGGGACAGCTGCGGAGTTGGGTATCACCCTCACCGCATTCCCTCTTAGCCCTTCCGGCAAAACACTTGGGACAGTTTGCTTTTTTCCGCTCGAAGCCGCGCTGCTCAAATGCTTGCGCGGGGGAAAAAGCAACTGTCCTCGGCATATTGCCGGTCGGGACCGTCGATCGCGATTTACGCCCCCGCGACCAAGCCTGTCAACGCGTCTGCCGATGGCACGATACGGGCCAGCGCCGGGCCGAGGTCGCCCGCCGGCAGAACCTCGATGCGCTCGAGTCCGAGCCATTGGCGCATCAGTTCCAGTTCCTGGGCGAGTTCGGCGGCGGTTCTGGTGGGCGCGCCGGGCTCGGCATAGGCGGCCATGACCTTCAAAACGCCAGCTGGGCGGTCAGCCTTGAGGTCGATGCGGGCAACGATGGTGTCGCCAAGCAGGAAGGGCAGCACATAGTAGCCATACTGGCGCTTCTCGGCGGGCGTATAGATTTCGATGCGGTAGTGGAAGTCGAACAGCCGCTCGGTGCGGGCGCGCTCCCACACCAGAGGATCGAAAGGCGCGAGTAGGGCGCGCGCCTCGACCTTGCGCGGCAGGCGGGCGGCGGTGAAGAGATAGGCCAAATTCTTCCAGCCTTCCACTGCGATGGGCAGAAGGTCGCCAGCCTCAACCAGTTCCTCGACGCGGCCTTTAACGTCGGTTGGCGAAAGCCGATAGTAGTCGCGGAGATCGCCCAAAGTGGCGATGCCGAGCGCTCGCGCCGAAAGCCGCAGCAATTCGCGATGCGCATCTTCAGGCGAGGGTTCCGGCGCATTGCGGATCTCCGACGGAATGACGCGCTCCGGCAAGTCGTAAAGACGCTCGAAACCGCGACGCGATGCGGTCGTGACCTTGCCGGCCCAGAACAGCCATTCGAAGGCGTGTTTTTCGTCACTCCAGCCCCACCAGCCGCCCTTGCCCTTGGCGCCGTCAATGTCGGAGGCAGCGATCGGACCCTGATCGACGACGCGGCGATAAATGCTGTCGATGAAGCCCATATTGGCCTGCGCCCATTTGGCGAGGCCGCTGTAAATCTCGCGGTGCTCGGTGGCGCGCCGCATGCGCCATTGCACTAGCGGCCAGGATTCCAGCGGCAGCAGCGACGCCTCATGTGCCCAATATTCGAACAGCGCGCGCCGCTTCCCGGGCGCTGCCGCATCGTCGAGCAGGGACATGGGATAGGGGCCAAGACGCGAAAACAGCGGCATATAATGGGCGCGGACCACCGCGCTGACGGAATCGATCTGCAGCAGGCCGAGTCGCTCCAGCACTTTGGTCAGGTGGCGGCGGGTTATCGGTCCAGAAGGACGCGGTTCGGCAAGGCCTTGCGCGGCGATCGCAATGCGGCGGGCGAGGGGCAGAGAAATCTTTTCTTTCATGCGCGCATCCGGCGTTTTGAGCGGAACCGCGCCATATGGACAATCGGCGAAGCATTCGTCCACCCGCCATCGCAAGGCTCCTGACAGGAATGTGAGCAGCGCAGACCCCGATATTTCGTGATAACACGGCGCAGCCCAAATTCTATAGGAAAAAAATCCCTGACTACCGTTGCGGTGATTTGCTATGGTCTCGATATCGTCAGAAGACTGTGGCTGGCGCGGAGAGGGCCGTTGGGTAACCTGTTTGCGTATCCCCAGCGTCTTACCGAGGATGAAAGGCGGCGCTTCGGCATTAGCCATGATTTCGCCAAGGATCGTCTTGCGTCGTTCACGTGCCTGCGCTAACGCTCGCTGCATCGCAGCAAGGTTTCGGGCGCTGGCCACACGGGTCAGACTGTCGCGGTCCCAGCCCTCCATTCCGTGCTATGATCGAGATCGTGATCGTCACGGAAGGTTGGAACATGGACGGGCTGCTCAGTTCATATCTCCCCGTCGTCATTTTTCTGGGTGTTTCGATCCTCATTCCTGTGGCGCTCATCGTTGCGCCCTATCTGGTGGCCTATCGCAATCCAGATCCGGAAAAGCTGTCGGCCTATGAATGCGGCTTCAATTCCTTCGACGATGCGCGCATGAAGTTCGACATCCGCTTCTATCTGGTGTCGATCCTGTTCATCATCTTCGACCTGGAGGTCGCGTTTCTGTTTCCGTGGGCAGTTTCGTTCGGCAAGATCGGCATGCTCGGCTTTTGGTCGATGATGGTCTTCCTCGGCGTGCTGACCGTCGGCTTCATTTACGAGTGGAAAAAAGGTGCCCTGGAATGGGATTGAACGACGCTACCACCACGCTCGTCGCGCCCCGCCCGAAGGGCATCATTGATCCGAATACCGGCAAGCCGATCGGATCTGACGATGTTTTCTTCGGCGAACTCAACAATGAACTCTCCGACAAGGGGTTTCTAGTCACCTCGTCCGAGGCGCTGGTGACGTGGGCCCGCACCGGATCGCTGATGTGGATGACCTTCGGCCTCGCCTGCTGCGCGGTAGAGATGATGCACATCTCCATGCCGCGCTATGACGCCGAGCGGTTCGGCATCGCGCCGCGTGCTTCACCGCGCCAGTCCGACGTGATGATTGTTGCCGGCACGCTGACCAACAAGATGGCGCCGGCGCTGCGCAAGGTCTACGATCAGATGCCGGAGCCGCGCTACGTCATCTCCATGGGATCCTGCGCCAACGGCGGCGGCTATTACCACTATTCCTATTCGGTTGTGCGCGGTTGCGACCGGGTCGTTCCGGTCGACATCTATGTGCCCGGATGTCCGCCGACCGCCGAAGCGCTGCTCTATGGCATCCTGCTTCTGCAGAAGAAAATCCGCCGTACCGGCACGATCGAGCGGTGATCCGATATGAGCGACGCTCTCAACGCCCTGTCGGGCCACATCCAGGAAAAGCTTGGCGCGAAAATCACCGCCGCGGTGCTCGCCTATGGCGAACTGACGTTGTCGGCCGATGCCAGCGACATAGTCGAGGTGCTGACGTTCCTCAAGAACGATGCCCAGTGCCAGTTTGTGTCGTTCATCGACATTTGCGGTGCTGACTATCCGTCGCGCGCAAAGCGTTTCGACGTTGTCTATCACCTGTTGTCGCCGCGTCGGAACCTGCGCATTCGCATCAAGGTCCAGGCGGATGAGGACACGATGGTGCCGTCCGCTACCGACGTTTTTCTGGGCGCCGACTGGTTCGAGCGCGAGGCGTACGATCTCTACGGAATTCTGTTCTCCGGTCATCCGGACCTGCGCCGGCTGCTGACCGACTATGGGTTCGAAGGCCATCCGCTCCGCAAGGACTTTCCGCTCACCGGTTTCGTTGAGGTTCGGTACGACGACGAGGCAAAGCGCGTTGTCTACGAACCGGTCGAGCTGAAACAGGAATTCCGCAATTTCGATTTCATGTCGCCATGGGAAGGCACGGATTACGTGCTGCCGGGCGATGAGAAGGCGAAGCAGTAGGAGTCGGTCGTGGGTTGTGGGTCGTCGATCGTAAGATGGTGAACATGCCTGTGATCCAATCCTACCGCGATCTGAGAGTTTGGCAGTTATCGATGGAGCAGGCGGAGAGCGCATATCGTGCCACTGCCTCTTGGCCTAAAGAAGAAATGTTCGGATTAACCTCGCAAGTTCGTCGGTCTGCCGCCTCGATTCCGGCCAACATTGCCGAAGGATTCGGTCGAGAATCTGCAGGTTCCTTGGCGCATTTCCTGCGCAACGCCCAAGGCTCACTAAAGGAGTTCGAGACCCATGTGCTCTTGGCTTCCCGGGTAGGGCTATTGGAGCAGGCCGCGCTCGACCAAATTCTTGCAAAAGCCGACGATGTAGGCCGAATGCTCGGTAGCCTCATTCGGAAGGTTGCGAACAAAGCATCACCGCGACCGACGACCAACGACCGACGAGCGACCCTTGACGAGGTAGCGTCCTGATGACCGAGCACAGCGTCCGCAATTTCAACATCAACTTTGGCCCGCAGCATCCGGCGGCGCACGGCGTGTTGCGTCTTGTGCTCGAACTCGACGGCGAAGTGGTCGAGCGCGTTGATCCGCATATCGGCCTGCTGCATCGTGGCACCGAGAAGCTGATCGAGGCAAAGACCTATCTTCAGGCCCTGCCGTATTTCGACCGGCTCGACTATGTCGCGCCGATGAATCAGGAGCATGCCTTCGCGCTCGCCGTCGAGCGGCTGCTTGGCGTCGAGGTCCCGATCCGCGGCCAGTTGATCCGCGTTCTCTATTCCGAAATTGGCCGTATCCTGTCGCATCTGCTTAACGTCACCACGCAGGCGATGGACGTCGGCGCGCTGACCCCGCCGCTCTGGGGCTTCGAAGAGCGCGAAAAGCTGATGGTGTTCTATGAACGGGCCTGCGGCGCGCGCATGCACGCGGCCTATTTCCGTCCCGGCGGCGTCCATCAGGATCTGCCGCAGAAGCTGGTCGAGGACATCGGCAAGTGGATCGAACCGTTCCTGAAGACGGTGTCCAATCTCGACGAGTTGCTGACCGGCAACCGCATCTTCAAGCAGCGCAACGTCGACATCGGCGTGGTGTCGCTGGACGATGCGTGGGCCTGGGGCTTTTCGGGCGTGATGGTGCGCGGTTCCGGCGCTGCCTGGGATCTGCGCAAGAGCCAGCCCTACGAGTGCTATCCCGACATGGAATTCGACATTCCGATCGGCAAGAATGGCGATTGCTACGACCGTTACCTGATCCGCATGGAAGAGATGCGGCAGTCGGCGAAGATCATGCGCCAGTGCGTCGACCGGCTGCTCGGCAGGGAAAGCACTGGACCGGTGTCCAACATGGACGGCAAGATCGTGCCACCGAAACGCGCCGCGATGAAGCGGTCGATGGAAGCGTTGATCCACCACTTCAAGCTCTACACGGAAGGCTATCACGTGCCGGCCGGCGAGGTTTATGCGGCGGTCGAGGCGCCGAAGGGAGAGTTTGGTGTCTATGTCGTGTCCGATGGCACCAACAAGCCGTATCGCTGTAAGCTCCGAGCCCCAGGCTTTGCACATCTGCAGGCGATGGATTTCCTCTGCCGCGGCCATATGCTGGCCGACGTGTCGGCGATTCTCGGCTCGATCGACATCGTGTTCGGCGAGGTGGATCGCTGATGTTCAGCGCCTTTTGGAGTTGGTTGCGCCAGATCAATTCAAGCGATTGAAATTGGCGTTGCCTGTGGCAATCCGCTACTGGCCTTTTGCACCGCGTGTGTTAGAACGCATCGCAACAAAGCAGTCAAAATTTGTGCACGGAGCACCATGTCCGTCCGCCGTTTAGCCGAGCCAGCTGTCCAGCCAGCCGCCTTTGCCTTCAGTAAGGCGAATGCGGATTGGGCCCAGAAGACCATTCAAAAATACCCGGAAGGACGACAGCAGTCGGCCGTGATTCCGTTGCTCATGCGCGCGCAGGAGCAGGAGGGCTGGGTGACCAAGGCGGCGATAGAGCGCGTCGCCGACATGCTCGATATGCCTTACATCCGAGTGCTGGAAGTCGTGACCTTCTATACCCAATTCCAATTGAAGCCGGTTGGCACGCGGGCACATGTGCAGGTTTGTGGAACCACGCCATGCATGCTGCGCGGCTCGGAAGCGCTGATGGATGTGTGCCGGTCGAAAATTCATCACGACCAGTTCCACACCAATCCCGACGGCACCCTGTCGTGGGAAGAGGTGGAATGTCTCGGCGCTTGCGTGAATGCGCCGATGGTAATGATCTTCAACGACACCTACGAAGACCTGACGCCGGAGCGGCTGGGCGAGATCATCGACGCGTTCGAGGCAGGCAAGGGCAGCTCGGTCAAGGTGGGTCCGCAGACCGACCGCTATTTCTCCGCGCCGATCACCGGCTTCACGTCGCTGAAAGACGCGAAGGCCGTTTCGAATGCGACTGGCGCAAAGGCCGTGAAACCTGCCAGGGCTGTGGCGGCGGGCGCGGCTGCAACCGTTCCTCCGAGCGAAGCGGCGAGGCCGAAGACCGATGCGGTAGAAACCAATCCGGCGCTGAAGTCGCCTTCAGCCAAGAAGGTGGCGCCGGCGGCTGAGAAAGCAGCGAGCGTCAGCGCGCCGAACCACTCCGCGAAGGCTGCGAACCTGGCTTCGGAAGCCGTCGAGAAGACGGTGAAGCAGCGAACGTCCAAGGCTCCCAAGAATGAGCCGGTCATGGCGTTCAAGGCTCCGGAGACAAAGCAGGGCATGACCTCTGCAAAGGCTGCAGCCAAGCCATCGGTGACGGACAAGAATCGCCCGGCCGGCATCGAAAGGCCCGGCGCGGTTGACGATTTGAAGCTGATTTCCGGCGTTGGCCCCAGGATCGAAAAGACGTTGCACGAGCTCGGCATTTATACTTATGCGCAGGTCGCTGCCTGGAAGAAGGCGGAGCGCGAATGGGTGGACGGCTATCTCAGCTTCCATGGCCGGATCGAACGTGAGGACTGGGTCAAGCAGGCCAAGGCGCTCGCAAAGGGCGGTGTGGCCGAATATGTCCGCGTGTTCGGCAAGGATCCGCGGTGATGGCTCTGACTGTCAACAATGTCATTCTCGGCATCGCTTGCATTGTGGTCGCGCATGCTCTGCTCGAAATCGTGAAGCGTTTCGCCGTGCTTCCGTGGTCTGAGAGCGTTGGGTCGTACGCTATGACATGCGCGGGGTTGCTGGCCTGGTTCATTATCGCTGCGCGCAGCAAGAAGGTGGGTCATGCTGGCTGACAAGGATCGCATCTTCAACAATATCTACGGCCGCTTCGACAAGTCGCTGAAGGGCGCTATGTCGCGTGGGCACTGGGACGGCACGGCGGGGATTATCGCCAAGGGCCGTGAGTGGATCGTCAACGAGATGAAGGCGTCGGGCTTGCGGGGCCGTGGCGGCGCCGGCTTCCCGACCGGTTTGAAATGGTCATTCATGCCGAAGACCAGCGATGGCCGCCCGTCCTACCTGGTAGTCAATGCCGACGAGTCCGAGCCGGGAACCTGCAAGGATCGCGACATATTGCGGCACGATCCTCACACTCTGGTTGAAGGATGCCTGCTCGCGGGCTTCGCCATGGGGGCAATCGCGGCATACATCTATGTGCGCGGCGAGTTCATTCGCGAGCGCGAGGCGCTACAGCGGGCGATCGACGAGGCCTACGATGCCAGGCTGATCGGCAAGAACAACAAGAACGGCTACGATTTCGAGATTTATGTCCATCACGGCGCCGGCGCCTATATCTGCGGCGAAGAGACCGCGCTGCTGGAAAGCCTTGAGGGCAAGAAGGGCCAGCCGCGCCTGAAGCCACCGTTTCCGGCCAATATGGGCCTCTATGGATGCCCCACGACGGTCAACAACGTCGAGTCGATCGCGGTGGCGCCGACCATCCTGCGCCGTGGCGCAGCATGGTTCTCGTCCTTCGGGCGACCGAACAATGTCGGCACGAAGCTGTTCATGCTGGTCGGCCATGTGAACACGCCGTGCACGGTCGAAGAGACCATGGGCATCACTTTCCGCGAACTGGTCGAGACGCATGGCGGCGGCATTCGCGGCGGCTGGGACAATCTGCTCGCGGTTATTCCCGGCGGCGCATCGTGTCCGGTGGTGAAGGCCGAGGACATCATCGACTGCCCGATGGATTTCGACGGGCTGCGCGAGAAGAAGTCCTCCTTCGGCACTGCTGCCGTGATCATCATGGACAAGTCGACGGACATCGTGAAGGCGATCGCCCGGCTGGCCTACTTCTTCAAGCACGAGAGCTGCGGCCAGTGCACGCCGTGCCGTGAAGGCACGGGCTGGATGTGGCGTGTCATGGAGCGACTGGTGCGTGGTGAAGCGCAGAAGCGCGAGATCGACATGCTGCTCGACGTCACCAAGCAGATTGAAGGCCATACGATTTGCGCACTCGGCGATGCGGCGGCTTGGCCAGTGCAGGGCCTGATCCGCAATTTCCGCCCCGAGATCGAGCGACGCATAGACGAGTTCAGCCGCAACGCGCACCGGGTCGAGCCGCTGATGGTGGCTGCGGAGTAGGAGGGAAGGTCATGGAAATCATGCAACCCTATGCCTGGGGACTGACATCGCTGCTCGTGTTCGTTCTAATCACGCTGGTGCAGTCGGGGCTCGTCGGCGGCCGCAAGGCAAAGGCAGGGCTCACGCCGGGCAGCGAGCCGGATGCCGACTACGATAGTTCGCTCTATCGCCTAAACCGCTCGCACCAGAACGCCGTCGAGAATTTGCCCGCTATCGCGACGGCGTTCTTCGCCTGCGTGCTTGCCGGGGCGGCGGCGTGGTGGGTCAACCTTCTCATGATTTTGTATCTCGTTTACCGGCTCGCCCAGAAGATCGGGACCCAGCATCGGGTCCGCGGACGATGATCTATGTGGCAGGATGGGCGGTGAATGTCATCCTGGCGCTAATGGCGATCATCGCAGTGTTGTAGGCCGTGGCAGCGCAGGTGAAGCAGAAACCAGGCGGGGAAACGGACAGGGCAGCAACAGCAACGCGGCAAGGAGATGGCCGATGTCGATGTTTCACATACCCGAAGAACTGATACCCGGTACGAGGGCCTTGGAGAAGATGAACAGAGAGATGAGCAGCAAGCTCGAAAAGGATCTGCAGGCCACAGCCAACCTGTTCGCCCACCCGGCGGCGGGCGTGGCGGCAGCGTCGGCGCTCGGGATCGGGCTCGCCAGCCATTCCTTCGGAATCTGGATGGGTATCGTCGCGGGCGCAACCGAGGCGACGCAGCGCCTGTTCGCGCCGGTCGTCGGGGATGTCCCCGGCGACGTGGACAGTTTTGTCGAGAAGGAGGACGCTCCGGCCAAGCGGGCCGATGCAACCGCGAAGGCGCTGATCGAAGATACCAGGCGCGCCGTAAGGAAGGTCGCCGAAAAAGCAACGAAGCCAGCAGCGGAAATCGTCGAACAGACGGTCGCGACGGTGGTGGCGGATGCTGCTCCGGAAGCGAGCGTGGTCTCCGAACCATCCACGGCTCCTGTGACGGTCGAAATTCCACCGCAACTCATGCCGGAAGACTTCCGTCAGCCGAAATCGATGGAAAAGCCTGAGACGCCAGACGATCTCAAGGCGATTTCCGGCATCGGGCCGAAGCTGGAGACGGTCTTGAACGGGCTCGGCGTGTGGACCTTTGGTCAGATCGCAGCGTGGACGCCCGCCGAGGTGGCGTGGGTCGACGACACGCTCGGCTTCAAGGGCCGTATCGGGCGCGACGAATGGATCGGGCAGGCCGCGCGGCTTGCCGCCGCCGGGGCAGGTTGAGGTCGGCAATGAACCTGGCTCAGCTGAACGTCGCCAAGCTGAAGTACCCGATCGACGACCCGCGCGTCGCGGAATTCGTCGAGAACCTCGACCGCGTGAATGCGGTCGCGGATCGCAGCGACGGCTTCGTCTGGAGGCTCCAGGACGACAGCGGGAATGCGACCGATATTCACGTGTTCGATGACCCGTCCATCGTCGTCAACATGAGCGTCTGGCTGGATCCGACGGCGCTCGAGCACTTCGTCTGGAACACTGTGCACAAGCAGATTTACCGCCGTCGCGCCGAGTGGTTCTCGCTGATGGATAAGCAGCATTTCGTCATGTGGTGGGTTGACGAAGGGCATGAACCGACGCTTGAAGAAGCCAAGGGGCGGCTTGAGCATCTGCATGCGCATGGAGATAGCGATTTCGCGTTCGGTTGGGCACACTTGCCGAATGTGAAGCTCTGGCAGCAGGCGCGTTGCGCCTGATCGGGAAAGACTGGAATGGCAAAGCTCAAGGTCGACGGGAAAGATATCGAGGTACCCGACCACTACACGCTGCTGCAGGCGGCGGAGGCGGCGGGCGCCGAAGTGCCGCGCTTCTGCTTCCACGAGCGGCTGTCGATTGCCGGCAATTGCCGTATGTGCCTGATCGAGGTGAAGGGTGGCCCGCCCAAGCCGGTCGCTTCCTGCGCCATGGGCGTTCGCGATCTGCGCCCCGGTCCCAACGGCGAAACGCCGGAAATCCTCACGACCACGCCGATGGTCAAGAAGGCGCGCGAAGGCGTTATGGAATTCCTGCTGATCAACCATCCGCTCGACTGTCCGATCTGCGATCAGGGCGGCGAATGCGACCTGCAGGACCAGGCTATGGCGTTCGGCGTCGATTCCTCGCGCTATCAGGAAAACAAGCGCGCGGTCGAAGACAAATATATCGGCCCGCTGGTCAAGACGATTATGAACCGCTGCATCCACTGCACGCGGTGCGTTCGCTTCACCACCGAAGTCGCCGGCATTTCCGAACTCGGCCTGATCGGCCGTGGCGAGGACGCAGAGATCACCACCTATCTCGAACAGGCGATGACCTCCGAATTGCAGGGCAATGTCATCGACCTCTGCCCGGTCGGCGCACTGACATCGAAGCCGTTCGCCTTCACGGCGCGGCCGTGGGAACTGACCAAGACCGAATTGATCGACGTGATGGATGCGGTCGGCTCGTCGATCCGCGTCGATACGCGCGGCCGCGAAGTGATGCGCATCATGCCGCGCGTCAACGAGCAGGTGAACGAGGAATGGATCTCCGACAAGAGCCGCTTTATCTGGGATGGACTGCGCACGCAGCGCCTCGACCGGCCCTATGTTCGCAAAAACGGCAAGCTGGCGACGGCAAGCTGGCCGGACGCCTTCGCGGCGATCAAGGCGGCTGTCTCCAGGACCAGCGGCGACAAGATTGGCGCGATTGCCGGCGACCTGGCTGCTGTCGAGGAGATGTATGCGCTGAAGCTGCTGGTGCAGTCGCTTGGCTCGCAGAATATCGACTGCCGGCAGGATGGCGCGGCGCTCGATCCGTCGCTTGGGCGGGGCAGCTACATTTTCAACCCGACCATCGAGGGCATCGAACAGGCTGATGCCGTCCTGATCATTGGCGCCAACCCGCGCTTTGAAGCATCGCTGCTCAACGCCCGCATTCGCAAGCGCTATCGCATGCGCGAACTTCCGGTCGGCGTTATCGGCGAAGCCGAAGATCTGCGCTATCCCTACGAATCGCTGGGCGCCGGCGCGGAGACGCTGAAGGATCTGGCAGCTGGCAACGGAGCGTTCTTCGAAAAGCTCAAGACAGCAAAACATCCGCTGATCATCGTCGGGCAGGGGGCCTTGGCCCGCTCGGATGGCGCGGCCGTACTCGGCCTCGCCGCCAAACTGGCCAACGCGGTCGGCGCGGTGGTTGAAGGCTGGAACGGCTTTGCGATGCTGCATAATGCGGCGGCTCGCGTCGGTGGCCTCGATATCGGCTTCGTGCCGGGCGAGGGCGGCAAGGACGTTGCCGGCATGCTCGGCGGCACGGATGTGCTGTTTCTGCTCGGCGCCGACGAGCTTGATCTTTCGGCGGCGGGCAGTGCCTTCGTGGTCTATATCGGCACGCATGGCGATGCAGGCGCTCATCGCGCCGACGTCATCCTGCCGGCGGCCGCCTACACCGAAAAGTCGGGCACCTACGTCAACACCGAGGGCCGGGTGCAGATGACCAGCCGCGCCGGCTTCGCTCCGGGCGATGCGCGTGAAGACTGGGCTATTCTCCGGGCGCTTTCCGATGTGCTCGGCAAGAAGCTGCCATTCGATTCGCTCGCGCAACTGCGCGCTTCGCTACATGCCGCGCATCCGCACCTGGCGGAAATCGACGAGATCGCAGCCGGTAGCGCCGACGATATCGCGAAAGCCGCGAAGATCGGCGGCAAGGTGCTGAAAGCAGCGTTTGCATCGCCGGTCAAAGACTTTTATCTGACCAACCCAATCGCGCGCGCTTCCGCCGTAATGGCCGAATGTTCTGCTCTGGCAAAGAGCGGCTTCAAGCAGGCGGCGGAGTAAGGGCCGTGATGGAAAGCATTCTCACCGTTTACGTCATTCCGGCCTTGATCATCCTAATCAAGTCAGTCGCTCTGCTTGTCGTCCTGCTCATCTTCGTTGCGTATTTGCTCTATGCTGATCGCAAGATCTGGGCGGCGGTCCAGCTTCGACGTGGCCCGAACGTTGTCGGCCCGTGGGGCCTGTTGCAGTCCTTCGCCGATCTGCTGAAGTTCGTCGTCAAGGAGCCGATCATTCCATCCGGCGCCAACAAGGGCATCTTCCTGCTCGCGCCGATGGTGTCCGCCTCGCTGGCGCTGGCGACCTGGGCCGTGATCCCGGTGACGGAAGGCTGGGCGATCGCCAATATCAATGTCGGTATTCTCTACGTCTTCGCTATCTCGTCGCTGGAAGTCTATGGCGTGATCATGGGCGGTTGGGCTTCCAACTCGAAGTATCCGTTCCTCGGCGCGCTGCGCTCCGCCGCTCAGATGGTGTCGTATGAAGTCTCCATCGGCTTCGTGATCATCACCGTGCTGCTCTGCGTCGGGTCGCTCAATCTGTCCGACATCGTGCTGTCGCAGCAGGACGGCATCGGCACGATAGTCGGTCTGCCGAACAGTTTCCTCGACTGGCATTGGCTGGCGCTGTTTCCGATGTTCGTAGTGTTCTTCATTTCGGCACTGGCGGAGACGAACCGCCCGCCCTTCGACCTGGTCGAGGCCGAATTGGAGCTCGTTGCCGGCCACATGATCGAGTATTCCTCGACGCCGTTCCTGCTGTTCTTCCTCGGCGAGTATGTCGCGATCGTGCTGATGTGCGCGCTGACGACCATCCTGTTCCTCGGCGGATGGCTGCCGCCCTTCGACTTCGCGCCGTTCACCTGGGTGCCGGGCGTCATCTGGTTCGTGCTGAAGGTCTGCCTGGTGTTCTTCATGTTCGCCATGGTGAAGGCGTTCGTGCCGCGCTACCGCTATGACCAGTTGATGCGGTTGGGCTGGAAGGTCTTTCTGCCGCTGTCGCTGGCGATGGTCGTCATCACCGCCGCCTTCCTCAAGATTACGGGGCTTGCCTGATGTCCGCGCTCGCTCAAGCCGCCAAATCGCTGCTGTTGAAAGAGTTCGTCGGTGCGTTCTTCCTGTCGATGCGCCAGTTCTTCGCGCCGAAGCCGACACTGAACTATCCGTTCGAAAAGGGCCCGGTCAGCCCGCGTTTCCGTGGCGAGCACGCGCTGCGCCGCTACCCGAATGGCGAAGAGCGCTGCATTGCCTGCAAGCTGTGCGAAGCGATCTGCCCTGCACAGGCGATCACCATCGAGGCCGGTCCGCGCCGCAATGACGGCACACGCCGCACCGTGCGTTACGACATCGACATGGTGAAGTGCATCTATTGCGGCTTCTGCCAGGAAGCCTGCCCGGTCGACGCGATCGTCGAGGGGCCGAATTTCGAGTTCGCGACGGAGACGCGCGAGGAACTCTACTACGACAAGGACAAGCTGCTCGCCAATGGCGACCGGTGGGAGCGGGAGATTGCGCGCAACATCGATCTGGATGCGCCGTATCGGTGAGGGCGACGAGCTCTCTTCTCCCCGTTTACGGGGAGAAGATGCCGGCAGGCAGATGAGGGGCGGGGAGCATCCCGAAAAGGTTTGTGCTGCCCGTCATCCGGCCCTTCGGCCCACCTTCTCCCCGTGAACGGGGAGAAGGCAAAACAAGATGGACGGACGCAAAACGCCCGTCTAAGGAACACGCGGTTTCGCAAACCGGAGGCGGTGCGGAATCGAAAAAGGAACCGGGGGAACCCATGCTCAACGGATTAGAGGCGATCTTTTTCTACCTGTTCGCCTTCGTCGTGGTCGCAGCGGCGTTCATGGTCATTTCCGCGCGCAACCCGGTGCATTCGGTCCTCTATCTGATCCTGACCTTCTTCAACGCCGCCGCGCTGTTTCTGCTCACAGGCGCCGAGTTCCTGGCGATGATCCTGCTCGTCGTCTATGTCGGCGCCGTGGCGGTGCTGTTCCTGTTCGTCGTCATGATGCTCGATGTCGATTTCGCCGAGCTGAAAGAGGGCGCGCTGCAATATGCCCCGATCGGCGCGCTGGTCGGCCTCATCCTTGCCGCCGAGCTCATCATCGTCACCGGCGGCTATGCCTTCGCACCGCAGCTCGCTTCGAACATCGCACAGCCGACGCCGGACATCGCCACCCGTAACAATACGGCGGCGCTGGGCGACATTCTCTACACGGATTATCTCTACTTCTTCGAGATTGCCGGCCTGATCCTGCTGGTCGCCATGATCGGCGCGATCGTGCTGACGCTGCGCCACAAGGAAGGCATCAAGCGCCAGGATGTTTCGGCCCAGGTTCGCCGCACCCCGGCGACGGCGATCGAGATCAAGAAAGTCGAGACGGGGAAGGGCATCTGACCATGCAAGTCGGTATCGCGCATTTTCTGACGGTATCAGCGATCCTGTTCACGCTCGGCGTTTTCGGCATCTTCCTGAACCGCAAGAACGTCATCGTCATCCTGATGTCGGTCGAACTCATCTTGCTCGCCGTCAACATCAACTTCGTGGCGTTCTCGGCCGCGCTCGGCGACTTGGTCGGCCAGGTGTTCGCGCTGTTCGTGCTGACCGTGGCGGCGGCTGAGGCAGCGATCGGTCTGGCAATTCTCGTCGTCTTCTTCCGCAACCGCGGTTCGATCGCGGTGGAAGACGTCAACATGATGAAGGGTTGAGCGAAGGTATCATCATGTATCAGGCCATCGTTTTCCTTCCGCTTATCGGCTTCCTGATCGTCGGGCTGTTCGGCAACCAGCTTGGCGCCAAGGCGTCCGAATATGTCACGTCGGGCTTGCTGGTGATCTCGGCGATCCTGTCTTGGATCGCATTCTACCAAATTGCCTTGTCGCCCGAGGGTGCGCCTTTAACTGTACCGGTAATGCGCTGGATCCAGTCCGGTGCGCTCGACGCCAATTGGGCGCTGCGCATCGACTCGCTGACGGCGGTGATGCTGGTGGTTGTGAACACGGTGTCGGCGCTCGTCCACATCTACTCGATCGGCTACATGCACCACGATCCGCACCGGCCGCGCTTCTTCGCCTATCTGTCGCTGTTCACCTTCGCCATGCTGATGCTGGTGACAGCGGACAACCTCGTCCAGATGTTCTTCGGCTGGGAGGGCGTGGGCCTGGCTTCGTATCTTCTGATAGGCTTCTGGTACCATAAGCCCTCGGCAAATGCGGCGGCCATCAAGGCTTTCGTCGTCAATCGCGTCGGCGACTTCGGCTTCGCGCTCGGCATCTTCGGCGTGTTCGTGCTGTTCGGCTCGGTCAATTTAGACACGATCTTCGCCAATGCCGCGAATTATGTGCCGGCCGCTATTCACAGCACGGAAACTGCGGACCATGCCGCCGCCGCTACGGGTCAGGCCGCGACTGGCGAAGCCGAGAGCCATGAAGCCGCGCCAGCGCCCGCTGCAGAAGACCACGCTGCGGAAGCTCCTGCCGCTGAGGCCGCTCCTACCGAAGCCGCTCCAGCCGCATCGGCCGAAGCAGTCCGCGGCGAAGCGGAAGCCGCCGCGGCCGCGTCCGGCGAGACGGTTCTAAACTTCCTCGGCTACGATCTCGACAAGGCCGCCGCGCTGACGATCGTCTGCCTGCTGCTGTTCATGGGCGCGATGGGTAAGTCGGCGCAGGTGCCGCTGCACACCTGGTTGCCGGATGCGATGGAAGGCCCGACGCCTGTGTCGGCGCTGATCCATGCCGCGACCATGGTGACCGCCGGCGTGTTCATGCTGGCCCGGCTTTCGCCGCTGTTCGAACATTCGAACACGGCTCTGCTGGTCGTGTCGATCATAGGCGCGATCACGGCGTTCTTCGCCGCAACCGTCGGTCTTGTTCAAAACGACATCAAGCGTGTCATCGCCTATTCGACCTGTTCGCAGCTCGGCTACATGTTCGTCGCGCTCGGCATGGGCTTCTATTCGGCTGCGATCTTCCATCTGTTCACGCACGCCTTCTTCAAGGCGCTGCTGTTCCTCGGTTCGGGCTCGGTCATCCATGCCGTCTCCGACGAGCAGGACATGCGCATGATGGGCGGCCTGCGTACATTGATCCCCAAGACCTACTGGATGATGATTGTCGGCACACTGTCGCTGACCGGCGTTGGCATACCTGCCACCGTCATCGGCACGGCGGGCTTCTTCTCCAAGGACGCCATCATCGAAGGTGCGTTCGCCGGGCATAGCTCGTTTGCCGGCGTAGCCTTCACGCTGCTCGTCGTGGCGGCGATGTTCACCAGCTTCTACTCCTGGCGTCTGATCTTCATGACATTCCATGGAAAGCCGCGCGCCAGCCACGAGGTCATGCACCATGTGCATGAATCGCCGAACGTGATGCTGGTGCCGCTCTACCTACTGGCGGTTGGGGCGCTGTTCGCCGGTTTAGTCTTCCATGACTACTTCATCGGCGAGCATTATTCCGAGTTCTGGAAGTCGGCGCTGTTCACGCTGCCGGACAACCACATCCTGCATGCGATCCATGAAGCACCTTTCTTGGTGAAACTCGCACCGTTTGCCGCGATGGTCGCCGGGTTCCTTGTCGCCTACCAGTTCTACATCCGCGATCCGGAAGCGCCGAAGGTGCTGGCGTCGCGCCATCGCCGCCTCTACCAGTTCCTGCTCAACAAATGGTACTTCGACGAGCTCTACGACTTCCTGTTCGTCAATCCGGCGAAGCGCCTCGGCTATTTCCTGTGGAAGCGCGGCGACGGCTGGTTCATCGATGGTTTTGGCCCCGACGGCGTATCGGCGCGGGTCATTGATGCGACGAACCGCGTGGTCAAGCTGCAGACCGGATATCTTTATCACTACGCCTTCGTGATGCTGATCGGCGTTGCCGCCCTCGTCACCTGGATGATGCTCGGGAGCAGCTTCTGATGTCGGGCTGGCCGATCCTTTCGCTCACCACGTTTCTACCGCTTGCGGGCGTGCTGTTTATCCTTTTCGTTCGTGACGACGGGGAGGCGGCACGGCGCAACATCCGTCACATCGCACTTTGGGCGACGGTGGCGACCTTCGTCGTTTCGCTTTTCATCTGGGGTGGGTTCGACAACGCCGAATCCGGATTCCAGTTCGTCGAGAAGACCGAATGGCTAGGCAGCGGCATCTCCTACCATATGGGCGTCGACGGCATTTCGATGCTGTTCGTCATCCTGACGACGTTCCTCATGCCGCTTTGCATCCTGGCTTCGTGGGAGTTGGTGGAGAAGCGCGTCAAGGAATACATGATCGCCTTCCTGCTCTTGGAAACGCTGATGATCGGCGTGTTTTGCGCGCTGGACATCGTGCTGTTCTACGTGTTCTTCGAAGCCGGTCTCATTCCGATGTTCATCATCATCGGTGTGTGGGGTGGCAAGCGGCGCGTCTATGCCTCGTTCAAGTTTTTCCTCTACACGCTGCTGGGCTCGGTGCTCATGCTGCTGGCCATCATGGCGATGTACTGGCAGGCCGGTACGACCGACATTCCGACGCTGCTGACGCACAACTTCCCCGCCGACATGCAGAACTGGCTATGGATCGCCTTCTTTGCCTCCTTCGCGGTGAAGTTGCCGATGTGGCCGGTGCATACCTGGTTGCCGGACGCGCATGTCGAGGCGCCGACTGCTGGCTCGGTTATCCTGGCTGCCATCCTGTTGAAGATGGGCGGCTACGGCTTCCTACGGTTCTCGCTGCCGATGTTCCCGGTGGCGTCCGAGATGTTCGCGCCGTTCGTGTTCACGCTGTCGGTGGTGGCCATCATCTACACCTCGCTGGTCGCGCTGATGCAGGAGGATATGAAGAAGCTCATCGCCTATTCGTCCGTCGCGCATATGGGCTACGTGACCATGGGCATCTTTACGTTCAACCACGTCGGCATCCAGGGTTCGATCTTCCAGATGCTGTCGCATGGCCTGGTATCGGGCGCGCTGTTCCTCTGCGTCGGCGTCATCTACGACCGTATGCATACGCGCGAGATCGCCGCCTATGGCGGATTGGTCAACAACATGCCGAAATATGCGGTGGTGTTCCTGATCTTCACATTGGCCAACGTCGGCATGCCCGGCACCAGCGGCTTCATCGGTGAGTTCCTGACGCTGCTTGGCGTGTTCGAGGTCAACACCTGGGTCGCGTTCTTCGCGACGACCGGCGTCGTCCTGTCGGCTGCATACGCGCTCTGGCTCTACCGCAAGGTGATCTTCGGCACGCTTACCAAGGACAGCCTGAAGGGCTTGCTCGACCTGTCGCCGCGCGAAAAGCTGGTGATCTATCCGCTGGTGGTTCTCACCATCTTCTTCGGCGTCTATCCGGCGCCCGTCTTCGACGCGACCGCGGCTTCGGTGCAGTCGCTCGTCAACTCAGTCTCCGCTTCGCTCGACGCGGCGCAGACCGCCTCGGCGAATTGAGGAAACCCGCATGGTACCGAATCTCAGCCTCAGCTTCTCGCTCGCCGCGCCGGAGTTGATCCTTGCGATCGGCGCTATCGCGCTGCTCATGGTGGGCGCCTATTCGGGGGCGCGGGCGAACTCGACGGTTACCGGCCTGGCGATCGCGGTGCTGATTGCCGCCGGCGCGTGGATATTGCTGTTTGGCAGCAACGGCTCAGCCTTTGGCGACGCCTTCATCAATGACGCCTTCGGGCGGTTTATGAAGATGCTGACTCTGATCGGCTCGGTCGTGACGCTGTTCATGTCGATCGGCTTCGCCAAGTCCGACAATCTCGACAAGTTCGAGTATCCGGTTCTGATCCTGCTTTCGACCCTAGGCATGCTGGTGATGATCTCGGCAAACGACATGATCTCGCTCTATCTCGGGCTGGAACTGCAATCGCTAGCGCTCTACGTAGTCGCCGCGTTCAATCGCGAGAACCTGCGCTCGACCGAAGCCGGCCTGAAGTATTTCGTGCTCGGCGCGCTTTCCTCGGGCATGCTGCTCTACGGCATCAGCCTGGTCTACGGCTACACGGGCAGCACGAGCTTCGTAGAAATCGCTGCCGCCCTCGGCGAGGGCGAGCGACAACTTGGCCTGGTATTCGGCCTTGTCTTCGTTCTCGCAGGTCTGGCCTTCAAGATTTCCGCCGTGCCGTTCCACATGTGGACACCGGACGTCTATGAGGGCGCGCCGACGCCGGTCACAGCGTTCTTTGCCGCAGCGCCTAAGATGGCGGCGATGGCGCTGGTCGTGCGCGTTACGATGGGCGCCTTCGAGCCTATCGCGCCGGACTGGCGGCAGATCATAGTATTCATCGCCATTGCCTCGATGGTTCTGGGCTCAGTCGCCGCGATCGGCCAGTCGAACATCAAGCGCCTGATGGCGTATTCTTCGATCGGCCATATGGGTTTTGCTCTGGTCGGGCTTGCCGCAAACAGCGAGGCCGGCGCGCGCGGCGTCATGATCTACATGCTGATCTACCTTGTCATGACACTCGGTACCTTTGCCTTCATCCTCGCGATGCGGCGCAAGGACGGCAATGTCGAGCAGATCAGCGATCTTGCCGGACTGGCGGCGACCAACCCGGCAATGGCGACCATCATGACGATCCTGATGTTCTCGCTGGCCGGCATTCCGCCGCTCGCCGGCTTCTTTGCCAAGTGGTACGTCTTCCTGGCCGCCATCGACGCAGAGCTTTACACGCTGGCGGTCATCGGCGTGCTCGCATCTGTCATCGGCGCTTACTATTATCTGCGAATCATCAAGATAATGTGGTTCGACGAACCGGCGAGCAGCGGTTTCCTGCCGATGGCGGGCGAGTTGCGGGTGGTGCTCGGGCTGTCGGGCGCGTTCGTGCTGTTTTACGTACTGCCGTGGATCGGCGGCTCGATCAGCAGCAGCGCGGAAGCCGCCGCCAAGTCGCTATTCTGAGGGTATGAGATTCCATCTCGCTCCGACCGTAATTGCCGAAGGCTACAGGCTTGATGCGCATGAATCGGTTGGCTCAACCAATGCTCTGGCGATCGACCACGCTCGCGCTGGCGATCCGGGCAAATTGTGGGTTGTCGCAAACCGGCAGGAGAGCGGGCGCGGGCGTCGCGGCCGCGCCTGGGCGACGCCGCAAGGCAATCTCGCCGCGACGCTGCTGCTGGTCTCCAACCAAGATCTGAAACTTGGCGCGACACTCGGCTTCGTCGCCGGGCTTGCCTTGTCGGATGCCCTCGACGCCGTCGTTCCGGGTGTCAGCGTGGCCGTGGCGCCGGATGGCGGCAGCGGAATGCATGGCGGGCGCTTCGAACTGAAATGGCCAAATGACGTGTTGGCGAGCGGCGCGAAGCTCGCCGGTATCCTGCTTGAGTCGACGATGATTACCGAGGAGCGTTCGGCGATCGCGGTCGGCATCGGCGTCAACGTCGCGGCGTATCCCGAGGAAGTGCCGTATCCTGCAACGTCGCTGAAGGCGCTCGGCTCAAGTTGCGATGCCGCTACCCTGTTTTTGGCGCTGTCCGATGCCTGGAGCCAGACCATGCGGATGTGGGACGAGGGCAGGGGGCTGGCCCGCATCCGCCGGCTTTGGCTGGCGCGTGCCGCAGGTCTCGGCGGAGAGGTTGCCGTGCGCGTCGATGGACGGGTGGTGCGCGGTGTGTTCGAGACGATCGACGAGGATTGCCGCTTCGTCATCCGCGAAGATGGCGGTACGAAGATCGCAATCGCCGCCGGCGATGTGCATTTTGGAGCGGTCGCTTCGGTGAACGCGGCGTGACTGTGTTGACGCTTCCTACACCCCCCTCTGTCCTGCCGGGGGAAGATGTCCGGCAGGACAGAGCGGGGTGGTTGAACTCAAAAGTCGAAAGAGCAAGGCAATACGAGCATGGTGAGATATTCAGGCCCCGAATTCGTCTTTGCTCCGCTGGGCGGGGTCGGCGAGATCGGTATGAACTTCGCGCTGTATGGCTTTGGCCCCGCCGATTCGCGCGAGTGGCTGGTCGTCGATGTCGGCGTCACCTTTCCGGATGCCACATTGCCGGGCGTTGACCTCGTGCTTCCCGACATCCGCTACATAGAGGCACAAACCGATCGGCTGCGTGGCATCGTGATCACCCACGCGCATGAAGACCACTACGGCGCCTTGCTGGATCTCTGGCCGAAGCTCAAGGCGCCGGTCTGGATGACGCCGTTTACCGCCGGCCTTCTCGAAGCCAAACGCCAACAGGATGCAGCGAATCTCAAGCTGCCGATCAATATATTCCGTGCCGGGGAGAAGTTCATGGTTGGCCCGTTCGGCATCGAAGCGGTCGCCGTCACCCACTCGATTCCGGAGCCGGTGTCACTGGCCATCACGACGCCGCTCGGCACGGTGGTGCACACCGCCGACTGGAAAATTGATCCCGCACCTGAAATCGGACCGATGACCAACGAGGCGCGTTTCCGCGAAATCGGGCAGGCGGGCGTTCTGGCGCTAATTTGCGATTCCACCAATGCGCTGCGCGACGGCGATTCGCCGTCGGAGCAGGCGGTGGGGCAGGGGCTGCGCGGCGTGATCCAGGCAGCACCCGGCCGTGTTGCCGTCACCACCTTTTCGTCGAATGTCGGGCGCATCCGGTCGATCGCCGAAGCGGCGCGAGATAGTGGTCGTCAGTGCCTGCTTCTCGGCCGGTCGTTGAAGCGTGTTGTCAGCGTCGCTGGCGAACTTGGCTATATGGACGGCTTGCCGGATTTCATCGACGAGGAGGACTACGGCTTCATTCCACGCGAGAACCTGGTGATCATCTGCACCGGCAGCCAGGGCGAGTCGCGCGCTGCACTCGCCAAACTTGCGCGCGACGAAATGAAGACGGTCGCGCTATCGCCGGGGGACGTTGTCGTGTTTTCGTCGCGCACCATTCCGGGCAATGAGAAGGCGATCCTGGAGATCAAGAACCTGCTCATCGATCAGGGCATCAAGATCATCGAGGACGGAGACGCGCTGGTGCACGTTTCCGGCCATCCGCGGCGCAACGAGCTTCGGCGCATGTATGAATGGACAAAGCCGAAGATTGGTATTCCGGTGCATGGCGAGGCGGCACATCTGGTGGCGCAAGGCTCGCTGATGGCGCAGGCCGGCATTCCGGAAGTCGCGCAGGTGCGCGACGGCGACATGATCAGGCTTGCGCCAGGGGCCGCCGAGATCATCGATCAGGTTCCGTACGGCCGGTATTTCAAGGACGGCAAGCTGATCGGCGATGACGAGGCAATGGGTATTCGCGAGCGGCGGAAGCTTTCCTTCGCGGGTCATGTCGCGGTCAATGTCGTGCTCGATGAGAAATACGAACTTGCCGGCGATCCGGACCTCGTCGCAATCGGCGTTGCGAAAGTTGATGCCAGTGGCGAGGAACTCGAGGAAATCATGATCGATGCTGCGGTCGGCGCGGTGACGTCTATCCCGCGGCCTCGCCGCAAGGACCTCGATCTCGTGCAGGAAGCGGTGCGGCGTGCCGTTCGCGGCGCCGCCAACGAGACCTGGGGCAAGAAGCCGCTGGTGACGGTGTTTGTGACGAAGTGAGTGAATGGTGAATGGTCGAAGATCAAATCAGGATGGCACCATCAAGTTCGTAAGGGAGGAAGGCGCCTCCCATTCACCATTCACCAAGGAGCCCAAATGCTTGGCCGCCTGAACCACGTTGCCATTGCCGTGCCGGATATCGAAGCAGCCAGCGCGATCTATCGCGACACGCTTGGCGCCAAGGTCAGCGCGCCGCAGGTTCTACCGGACCATGGGGTGACGGTTGTCTTCATCGATACCGGCAACACCAAGGTTGAACTGCTCGAGCCGCTTGGCGAAGGGTCGCCGATAGCAGCGTTTCTGGAGAAGAACCCGTCCGGCGGCATGCATCATGTCTGCTACGAGGTCGACGACATTCTCGCGGCACGTGACCGGCTGAAGGCACAGGGCGCGCGCGTGCTCGGCGATGGCAGCCCGAAAATCGGCGCGCATGGCAAGCCCGTGCTCTTCCTGCATCCCAAGGACTTTTGCGGTACGCTGGTGGAACTGGAGCAAGCGTGAGCGTTATGCCTTCGTCCTTGTCAGTGTTTTGTCGGACGAAGCACAGCGACGCACCGCCATCTACAGCGCCGCGCGTCCTTTCGGACGCCAAAGGACGCTGTATCTATTTGACTGCTCATCGTGCTTTCCGAAAATCGATTCCGATTTTCGGGCCGATGCGGTAGGAACACTCCAGGCAGCGAGGTTCGCCGATGAGCTACGTTTCCGCGTTCGCCGTCTTCTTCATTCTCTGGTGGATCGTGCTGTTCGCAGTCCTGCCCTTCGGCCTCAAAACCCAGGACGATGACGGCGAGACGCTGCTCGGCACGGTGTCCAGCGCGCCGCGCGGACCGCATATGCTGCGCGCGGTCATCCGGACGACGATCCTGTCGCTCGTCATCTTCGGAATTCTCGTGTTGCTGACGCGCTACTTCGAGCTCGGAATCGACGACATTCCGCACATTGTCCCGGATTTCCGGTAAACCTGCTTTTCGTGGGGCAACTCAGAGATTTGCACAAAAAAAATGCAAGGCACGAGGCCTTGCAATTTTAACGCGTTCCGATCTTTTTCCGGTTTCCGGCGGCAGCAATTTCTCGCGCCTAGATCGCATCCTCCCAAGACTTTGACCGCGTAGGAAGGCGAATTGCTCTTCGCCCTCTCTATTATGAGGCGGCACCTTAGACCAAGGGGTTACGAATTGTCACGGAAAATTTTACAGAGAAAAAGGATTTGATGTGCTGCACTGCACAACAGATCGGCAGCCCCTGCTTGAAAATTCGCCAGACACGTTTGCGGCCTTCGGATGCTGCGTGCGCGGGTTTCCATCGCGCTATGAAATCGCTATTAAGCGCGTGCAGGACGCTTCCTCTTGCCGCCGATTCTGGCGCTGTTTCCTTGTATCCCAAACGGACTTCTTCATGCGGCTGTCGCGCTACTTTCTGCCGATCCTCAAAGAGACACCCCGCGAGGCCGAGATCGTATCGCACCGGCTGATGCTGCGTGCCGGCATGATTCGCCAGCAAGGGCAGGGCAGCTTCACGATGTTGCCGCTCGGCAAGCGAGTGCTCGACAAGGTCTGCCAGATCGTGCGCGAAGAGCAGAATCGCGCCGGTGCACTGGAAATCCTTATGCCGACGATCCAGTCGGCTGAGCTGTGGATCGAGAGCGGCCGCTACAACGACTACGGCAAGGAGATGCTGCGCATCACGGACCGGCAGGAGCGCGCGCTGCTCTACGGGCCGACCAACGAGGAAATGGTCACCGAGATTTTCCGGTCCTACGTGAAGTCATACAAGGACCTGCCGCTCAACCTCTATCACATCCAGTGGAAATTCCGTGACGAGATGCGTCCACGCTTTGGTGTGATGCGCGGCCGTGAGTTTCTGATGAAGGATGCCTATTCGTTCGATCTCAACTACGAGGGAGCGAGGGCAGCCTACAACCGCATGTTCGTCGCCTATCTGCGCACCTTTACGCGCATGGGCTTGAAGGCCATTCCGATGCGCGCCGATACGGGGCCGATCGGTGGCGACCTCAGCCACGAATTCATCATTTTGGCGGACACCGGCGAGAGCCAGGTGTTCTGCCACAAGGACTTTCTCGATTTGCCCGTGCCCAGCGAAGGCATGGATTTCGGCGATGACGAGGAGATCGGCGCTATCGTGCGCGAGTGGACGACGCCTTACGCGGCGACCGACGAGATGCACGACGAAGCCGCCTGGGGCGCCATCGCCGAAGGGGATCGCGTTTCGGCGCGCGGCATCGAGGTTGGCCATATCTTCCATTTCGGTGAAAAATATTCGAAGCCGATGGGCGCCAAGGTCGCGGGACCGGACGGCAAGGAGCATTTCGTGTCGATGGGTTCGTACGGCATTGGCCCGACGCGCCTGATCGCCGCGATCATCGAAGCCAGCCATGATGAGAACGGCATCATCTGGCCGGAGAGCATCGCGCCGTTCGACATCGCGCTGATCAACATGAAGGCTGGCGACGCCGATTGCG
Organism: uncultured Alphaproteobacteria bacterium; assembly: GCA_963839725.1. Lineage (GTDB taxonomy): Bacteria > Pseudomonadota > Alphaproteobacteria > Rhizobiales > Rhizobiaceae > Kumtagia. The sequence goes on from CAWIWT010000033.1 coordinate 68,891, forward strand.
ACCGCGTATGCGGTGAGATCTACGAGGGGCTGACCGCTGGCGGACTTGATGTGCTCTATGACGACACCGACCAGCGTCCCGGCGGCAAGTTTGCCACAGCCGACCTGATCGGCCTTCCGTGGCAGGTGATCATCGGGCCGCGCGGCGTTGCCGCTGGCGAGGCCGAGGTGAAAAACCGCCGAACCGGCGAGCGTTTCACCGTACCGGCGGCTGATGTGGTCAGCCGCCTCGCGGGCACGGCGGCATGAGCGCAAAGACCGCCGCGCAGCCGGCAGGGGCCGGGCCGTTCTCGATTTTCGAGCGCATGGTTGCCTGGCGTTATCTGCGCTCGCGTCGCAAGGAAACGGTGATCTCGGTCATCGCCCTGATTTCTTTTGTCGGGATCATGCTTGGCGTGGCGACGCTCATCATCGTCATGGCGGTAATGAATGGCTTCCGGGCCGAGTTGCTGACACGGATTCTGGGCGTTAACGGCCATCTGGTGATGCAGCCCGTCGATCTGCCGCTCGACGACTACGATGTCCTCGCCAAGCGCGTAAACGGCGTAGCTGGCGTGAAATATGCGCTTCCGATGATCGACGGTCAGGTGCTGGCTTCCGGTTTGGCGGGGCCGGGCACCGGCGCGCTGGTGCGCGGCATTCGCGGCGACGATCTCGCCAAAGTTTCGCTGGTCGCCGGAAATGTCCGACAGGGCTCCCTGGTCGGCTTCGACACGGGCGAGGGGGTGGCCATCGGCCGCCGCATGGCCGAGAATCTGGGCCTGGTGCTTGGCGACAAGATCACGCTGGTTTCGCCGGATGGCGACATCACGCCATTTGGCACCACGCCGCGCGTCAAGGCCTATCCGGTCAATGCGATCTTCGAGGTCGGCATGTCGGAGTATGACGCATCGATCGTCTTCATGCCGCTCGCCGAAGCGCAGCTCTATTTCAATATGGAAGGGCTGGCGCAATCGATCGAGATTTTCGTCGATGACCCGGATCAGGTCGACGCGATCAAACCGGCAATCGAGGAGGCCGCGGAGCGGCCCATTTATCTCACCGACTGGCGGCAGCGAAACCAGACGTTCTTTTCGGCGCTGCAGGTCGAGCGCAACGTGATGTTCATGATCCTGACACTGATCGTGCTTGTCGCCTCGCTTAACATTATCTCCGGACTCGTCATGCTGGTGAAGGACAAGAGCCACGATATCGCGATCCTGCGCACAATGGGCGCGACGCGCGGCGGCATCCTGCGCATCTTCCTGATGACCGGAGCGGCCATCGGCGTCGCCGGAACGGCTGCCGGTGTGTCCTTGGCGTCGTCGTCTGCCTGAACGTGGAACGGATCCGGCAGTTCTTTTCCTGGCTTTCCGACACACAGATATTCAATCCGGAGCTCTATTTCCTGAGCCAGCTTCCAGCGAAGATGGATTTCAGCGAAACAGCGACCGTGATCGGCATGGCGCTGGTGCTGTCTTTCCTCGCCACCCTCTTTCCGGCATGGCGCGCGGCGCGCCTCGATCCTGTTGAAGCGCTGCGGTACGAGTGACCATGTCCGAAATCATCATCGAACTGAAGGCGGTCGAACGCCACTACGTGCAGGGCCCGCGCAAGCTGACAATTCTGAACGGCGTGGATTTTTCGCTGAACCGCGGCGAGATGGTGGCGCTGGTCGCCCCTTCCGGCACCGGCAAGTCGACGCTGCTGCACACCGCCGGATCTGCTCGAGCGCCCGGACGCCGGTGATGTCATCCTTGCAGGCCGGGCATGCGGACGCCTGTCCGACCAGGAGCGCACGGCGATCCGCCGCAACGACATCGGCTTCGTCTATCAGTTCCACCACCTGCTGCCGGAATTTTCTGCGGTGGAGAACATCATGATGCCGCAGCTGATAAAGGGGCTATGCCTACTTCCGAGGCGCGGGCGCGCGCCATGCAATTGCTCGACTATATGCAGATCGCCAAGCGCGGCGAGCATCGGCCTTCCGAGCTCTCCGGCGGCGAGCAGCAACGCGTTGCCATCGCGCGCGCCGTCGCCAACGCTCCGCTCGTACTGCTGGCCGACGAGCCGACCGGCAATCTCGATCCAACCACGGCGTCCTATGTGTTCGACGCGCTCGCCGCGCTTGTGCGCCAGTCGGGCCTTGCGGCGCTGATTGCGACCCATAACCACGAACTCGCCCAGCGCATGGACCGCCGGGTGACGTTGGCGGATGGGCATGTGGTGCCGCTTTAGGCGCAACTGCTCCCTTCTTCAGCTTCAATCTTGAAGATAATCTCAAGAAACGGGGCGGCGGCGGTCTCGTAGTGCTTCCGTATGAAAGCTGTCCGTTGCCTTAAGGAACCACGGTATTTCCATTGTTGCGTCTTCCTTTTTCCTTCCGTGTACACCGATAGAGAAGGAAGGCCAACGGCGGAGATTGGGGACGGCGTGTAGCTGTAGTCTCAGCGGTCAGCGCGCGTCGGTGCGCACGGCGGCGGCTGTTTCTCTTCGCCACGCCAAGCCTCGGTGTCGCGTGCGCCGTAGCAGACTCGTCACAGCACGCGCCTCACTGCGATAACACTTCGTTAACCGCCGGGCCGCGTTGCGCTGCTTCGACCGTGCGTCCCCGCTTTCTTGCGTTGACATAAGAACAAAATTAGAACAAACTGGATACAAATCCAAAACAGGAGGGATTTATGACTGACTTTTTCCAAGACGTTCTGTCACTCGTGTCGATGAGCACCTTTCTGATCACAGTCTCTTTCTGGATCGGCGCACTCTAGCTGAGCCGTCAATCGCCGACCGCGACGCCTTCGCGTCGCGGATCGGCGCCGCCGGCCAGGCCACCGGCAACCCATGCGACGCCATGCAGGCCGGAATTGAGATCCTTGACCGCATGGTGAAGCCAAGCGCGGTCAGGTCGTCGGCAAACTCCTCGGCCTCGGTGCCTTGCTCCAGATCGTAAGGGCCGAAGCGGTTGACGAAATGCGGCATGGAAACCGCTGTCTGGATATCCATCTTCCAGTCGATCAGTCCGACAAGGGTGGTGGCAACGTAGGAAATGATGTTGCTGCCGCCGGGAGAGCCGAGCACGAAAGCCGGTTTGCCGTCTTTTAGCACGATGGTCGGCGACATGGAGGAGCGCGGGCGTTTCCCGGGCTCGACGCGATTGGCGACGTTCTCGCCATCCTTCACCGGCGAAAAGGAAAAATCGGTGAGCTGGTTGTTGAGCAGGAAGCCGTCGACCATCAGCCGCGCGCCGAACGAATTCTCCACCGAAGTTGTCATCGAGGCGACGTTGCCGGCTGCATCGACGATGACGAAATGCGAGGTCGACGGAATTTCCATCGAAAGGCCGTCGATCCTGAGTTCGGCCTTGTCCCACGCGGGCTCGCCGGCCTTGGAGCTTCGTTTTCGTCCAGGGCGGTTGGCCGCCGCAGCAGCGCGGAGCGGGATAGCAGATACGCCGGATCAAGCAGGCCCTTGGGGATCGAGATGAAATCGCTGTCGGCGAGATAGCGCTCACGGTCGGCGAAGGCGAGGCGGGTGGCGTCGCCGATCAGCCTCCAACTTTCCGGATCGTCAGGTCCAAGCGTGGCGAGATCGAAGGGCTGGAGTATACCCAGAATCTGGCCGATGGCGATTGCGCCGGAGGAGGGCGGTCCCATGCCGCAGACGTCATAACCGCGATAGGGCGCACAGACGGCGGTGCGCTCCTTGACGCGATAGGCGGCGAGGTCATCCAGCGAGAGCAGGCCGGGGTTGGTCGGGTGCGTTCGCACCGCCTCGACAATCCGCGCAGCGATGCGGCCGTGGTAGAACGCATCGGCACCGCTTTCGGCCAACGTCCGCAGGGTTTCGGCATAGGCCGGATTGGCGAGGCGATAGCCTGCGGCGACCGGCGCGCCCGCTGCATCGAAGAAATAGGCACGGGTGGAAGGCTCCACATCCAGCCGGCCCTTGTCCTCGGCAATCGACGAGGCGAGACGCGGCGTCACCGCGAAGCCTTGCTCGGCAAGCCTTATCGCCGGGTCGAATAGCGACGCCCATGGCCGCTTGCCATGGCGGCGATGCACCATCTCCAACAGCATGGGGACGCCGGGAGCACCCACCGAACGGCCGCCGACCACCGCATCGAAGAAGCCGAGCGGCTTGCCGTCGGGGCCTCTGAAAAGATCGGGCGTGGCTTCTGCAGGGGCGGTCTCGCGGGCGTCGAAGGTCGTGACCTTCTTGGTGCTCGCGTCATACCAGACGAGGAACGCACCGCCGCCGAGACCTGACGATTGCGGCTCGACCAGTCCGAGAACCGTTTGCACGACAACCATTGCATCCGCCGCAGTGCCGCCAGCGCGCAACACCTCGAGCCCGGCATTGCCCGCTTCCGGATTGGCGGCGACGACCATCTGCCGCGAGGCTGTGACAGCCCCGACTGTCTGACGGCCGCTCGCCTGTTCGGGGTCGACGAGGTCGGATGCCTGTTGCGCTTGAACTGCGAATGAGAATATCGCAGCAAGCGCCACGGCGGGCAACAGCCGCAGCGCGATGTGCTGCCTGATGCCCATCACCCTACCATTCGCTCGGGTTGATCGGCCATCTCTGCCACAGGCCCAAACACCTGCCGGAAGGCGGCCTTCAGGGCCAGGTCGAAGTCCGGCATGGTTACCGGCAGGCCGAGGTCGACAAGGCTCGTCACGCCATGATCCGAGACGCCGCATGGCACAATGCCGGAGAAATGCGACAGGTCTGGCTCGACATTGACCGCGATGCCGTGAAAGCTCACCCAGCGGCGCAGGCGGATGCCGATCGCCGCGATTTTGTCTTCCGCCGGTGAGCCATTGTTAAGCGGCGGGCGATCCGGCCTGACGACCCAAACGCCGACGCGATCCTCCCGGCGTTCGCCGCGCACATTGAACGCGGCCAGTGATCCGATGATCCATTCCTCGAGTGCGGCAACGAAGGCGCGCACATCCTCACGGCGGCGTTTCAGGTCGAGCATCACATAGGCTACGCGCTGCCCGGGTCCATGATAGGTGTATTCGCCACCGCGTCCGGCGTTGAACACCGGGAAAGCGGTTTGCGTCGACCAGGTCCTTGTCCTGGGCGCTGGTGCCGGCAGTGTAGAGTGGCGGATGCTCGACCAGCCAGATCAGTTCATTGGCGGTGCCGTCGCGGATTGCGCCTGCGCGCGCTTCCATGAAGGCGAGCGCTTGCTCGTAAGGCGTCAGTCCCGGCTGGACCAGCCACTCGGCTGGCGCTGTCCCGGGAGAGGGCAGGAATGACGTGGCGATCTGGCTGCGTTGCATTAAAATCATCCGCTTCGCCTCAATATGGAAGTCTATCGCTGAAACGTCCAGTTGGCGCGTTACGTGCCTTCGATTTGGCGCCTTGCGAAGCAGGGCCATCGCATATGGAAACCACCATCTCTGCGATGTCTTCAATACCCCCACCCCTAACCCCTCCCCACAAGGGGAGGGGGATCTGACCGGCCGCCACACCGAGCAAAGGCATCGGCGTGTGACGCCAAGCGGGAATGCAGCAAGTCCCCCCCTTGTGGGGAGCGGTTAGGGGTGGGGGTAGGTCTATATGCGATTGCCCTGCCTTACGATGGGTGAGGCGATGGGGCCGAAATCGGGTCGGGTTACCCTTGTTTCGCCGGAAGCGATTTGCTAAAGGCCGCTTGCCGGTTCCGACCGGCTCTTTCGTGACGTGCGGTCGTGGCGGAATTGGTAGACGCGCAGCGTTGAGGTCGCTGTGGGGCAACCCGTGGAAGTTCGAGTCTTCTCGACCGCACCAACTACCTTCAAACAATCCGGACTTGTGAACCTGTTGGCGCGAGGCAGACGCCCGATGCCTTCGCAAGGTTGTGTTTGGACCGCACCAGGGTCAACGCATTTCGTTTGAAGTTTCGACTGCTTGCGCGCTAAAGCTTGCGTCAAGAGCAATCCGACATCGCAGGGCAGGGTCCAGTGGAAGGCCAGGAGGAGACGACGCCGGGCGGCGCTGGCCCTGAGGCCGGAAACGCCGACATCTATGGCGAGGACGGTGTTATTCGCCCGTCCTTCCTCGCGCATATTGGCGCGGCCATCGCCGACCGCGATACGCTGACGCTCCGCAAGGATGTGGACGATCTACACCAGTCGGAGCTTGGCGACCTGCTTGAGGCGCTGCTGCCGGAACAGCGCAAATCGCTGGTCGATCTGCTAGGCGCCGATTTCGACTTCTCATCGCTTACCGAGGTCGACGAGGCGATCCGTCTCGAAATTGTCGACAATCTGCCCAACGCGCAGATTGCCAAGGCGGTTCAAGAGCTCGATTCGGACGACGCCGTCTACATTCTGGAAGACCTCGATCAGGAAGATCAGGACGAGATCCTGGCGCAACTGCCGTTCACCGAGCGGATCAGACTGAGGCGCTCGCTGGACTACCCGGAAGAATTGGCCGGCCGCCGCATGCAGACGGAGTTCGTCGCCGTGCCGCCGTTCTGGACGGTCGGCCAGACGATCGACTACATGCGCGAGGACAACAATCTTCCCGACCGTTTCAGCCAGATCTTTGTGATCGATCCGTCGTTCAAGCTGCTTGGCGCGATCGACCTCGACCAGATTCTGCGCACCAAACGGTCGACGAAGATCGAAGAAATCATGCATGAGACGCGGCATGCCATCCCGGCCACGATGGACCAGGAAGAGGCGGCGCGCGAGTTCGAGCAGTACGATCTTCTTTCGGCTGCCGTCGTCGATGAGAACGAGCGGCTGGTCGGCGTGCTCACCATCGATGACGTGGTCGACGTCATCCAGCTGGAGGCCGAGGAGGACCTGCTGCGCATGGGCGGCGTCGGCGACGAGGAGCTATCCGACACGGTGCTTGCCACGTCGCGTTCGCGCGTGCCATGGCTTTTGGTGAATCTCGCAACCGCGTTCGTTTCAGCTTCGGTCATCAGCCTGTTTGGGGCGACGATCGAGGAAATGGTGGCGCTGGCGGCACTCATGCCGATAGTTGCGTCGCTGGGTGGCAATGCCGGCACGCAAACCATGACTGTGACAGTGCGGGCGCTCGCAACAAAAGACCTCGATATCTACAATGCAGGGCGCGTCATCCGCCGCGAAGTGCTGGTCGGTCTGCTCAATGGCTCGGTGATCGCGGTGATCATCGGCGTTATCGCTGCTCTGTGGTTCAGCAACATCGACCTCGGCTTCGTCATTGCGGCTGCAATGATCATCAACATGCTGGCGGCGTCGCTTGGCGGCATCCTAATTCCACTTCTGCTCGACCGGCTGGGCGCCGATCCGGCGATCTCATCGTCGATCTTCACCACCATGATCACAGACGTCATCGGGTTTCTGGCATTCCTCAGCCTTGCCACGTGGTGGCTGCATCTGGGCTGACCGAGTGGTCGGGTCTCACCCAAATTGACTTTTACGTAAGCGCCGTGCCAAGCTCGTTTATCTCAGCGACGGGCGGGCTGGCGAATGCGCGAATATTATTCGATCACCGAACTCACCAAGGAGTTCGACATATCGACTCGCACCTTGCGCTTTTATGAGGATGAGGGGCTGATCCAGCCCGTTCGCCGAGGCCGCACGCGGCTGTTTCGGCCAACCGACCGCCATCTCGTGCGCCAGATCCTGCGCGGGAAGAGGCTTGGCTTCTCGATCAATGAGATTCGCGAAATCATCCAGATCTACAAGGAGCCGCCGGGAGAGGTCGGGCAGCTGAAGCTTTTGATGAAGCGAATCAATGAGAAGAAGGAAGATCTTCGTCAAAAACGTCGGGATCTTGAAGAGACACTTGCCGAGCTCGACCAAGCGGAAGAATCCTGCGTCGAACGACTTGTCGAACTGGGTGTGAATACTTAGCAACCACAAAGTTGCGGCACTTCCAGTGTTCGCTGCCAAACATGAAAAGCCGCCGGCGATGACGCCGACGGCCATTGGAAGAGGTTCGCGTTGGGTCAGGCCGCGAGAACGGCCTTGGGCTCGGCCAGTTCGTAGCCGAGAGCATCCGCAACCGCGCGATTGGTGATGCGGCCTTTGTGGACATTCAAGCCGTTGCGCAAATGCTGGTCGTCCACCAACGCCTTGAGGCCTTTGTCGGCAAGCTGCAGCCCATAGTACAGGGTTGCATTGTTCAGCGCATGCGCTGATGTGACAGGCACCGCTCCCGGCATGTTGGCGACGCAATAGTGAATGATGCCGTCGACCTCATAGGTCGGTTCGGCATGCGTTGTCGCATGGGACGTCTCGAAGCAGCCGCCCTGGTCGATGGCGACATCCACGAGAACAGTGCCCTTCTTCATGCCCGACAGCATTTCACGGTTGACGAGCTTGGGTGCCGCCGCGCCCGGGATCAGTACAGCGCCGACGACGATATCGGCCGAGAAGCATTCATCTTCCAGCGCTTCGACGGTTGAGTAGCGGGTGTGGACGCGGCCATTGAAAATATCGTCGAGCTGGCGCAGGCGCGGAATGGAACGGTCGATGATGGTGACGTCGGCGCCGAGGCCGGCAGCCATCTTTGCCGCATGTAGGCCGACCACGCCGCCGCCAAGCACCGTTACCTTGCCTGGCAGAACGCCCGGCACGCCGCCGAGCAGTACGCCACGGCCACCATTGGCTTTCTGCAACGCCGTGGCGCCCGCCTGGATCGACAGCCGCCCCGCGACCTCCGACATCGGTGCCAGCAGCGGCAGGCCGCCACGGTCGTCGGTGACGGTTTCATAGGCGATCGCCGTAACACCGGCGGCGAGGAGGCCCTTGGTCTGTTCGGGATCCGGCGCGAGGTGCAGGTATGTATAGAGAATCTGGTTGTCGCGCAGCTGCGTCCATTCTCCAGGCTGTGGCTCCTTGACCTTCACGATCATGTCCGACTTGGCGAACACTTCCTCTGCGGTCTTGGCAATCCGCGCGCCGGCGATGCGGTAGGCATTGTCATCGGCGCCGATTCCGGCGCCAGCGCCGCTTTCCACCAAAACCTCGTGGCCATGCGCCACATATTCGCGGACCGAACCAGGCGTCAGGCCAACCCGATACTCGTGGTTCTTGATTTCCTTCGGACAACCGACGCGCATGACGACACTCCTCGCTCAAGCCCTTACGGCTTCGTTCCCTGTTGCATGAACGATACGCCTACAGGCCTCGAATGTATTTGCGAAATGAGTTGTGTTTGCGCAGCCGTGTCGATATTCGTTGCGCGATTTCAAAGGAAACGTCGAAGGAAATACGAACAATGGCGCTCGACAGGATCGATATCGCGATATTGGACACGCTGCAGAAGGAAGGGCGCATTCCGAATGCGGCGCTTGCGGAGAAGGTCAGCTTGTCGCAGTCGGCCTGCTCTCGGCGTTTGGACAATCTTGAAAAAAGCGGCATCATCCGTGGCTATCATGCGCGGCTCTCCAACGCCGCGCTCGGCCATCAGATGACGGCCATCGTGCATATCTCATTGTCGGGACAGTTTGAGAAGACGCTTGCCGATTTCGAAGCTGCGATCAAGCGCTGCCCCAATGTGCTTTCCTGCCACCTGATGTCGGGCGAATACGACTATATTCTACGTATCGCAGCGAAGGACCTTGCCGATTATGAACGCATCCACAAGGAATGGCTTTCGGCCATGCCACATGTGACCAAGATCAACTCGAGCTTTGCGTTGCGCGAGATCGTTGATCGGACGGCGCTCGGGCTGAAGCCGGAGATGGCTTAGGCCCGTATCAAAAACGGATCGAGTGTTGGGATGCCGAAGCTTTCGAAATCGCGAACGTTGCGCGTAACGATCGTCAGATCATGGACGATGGCGGTCGCCGCAATCATGGCATCGTCATAGAGTGGCGATGAACGCCCGACCTTCAGTCGGGCCCATACGCGGATCCCTCACGAGATGTCGAAGCAAATATGTCGGGACTCACGTCGTTGGGGCACGAAGTGGTCAGATCGAAAAACTCGTTCCGCACCCACACGACGCGACCGCATTCGGGTTCCTTATCTGAAAAGACTGACCCATGAGATCGTCGACGAAATCGATGACAGAGCCGCCCATGTAGACGATGGACAGGTCATCGATCAGCACCGTCGCGCCGTTCTTCTCGATGGCGACATCGTCGGGGTTGCGGGTGTCGGTCAGATCCATCTTGTAGGAAAAGCCTGAGCAGCCGCCGCCCTCGACGGAAACGCGCAAAGCGGATTTGCCAGGCTCCTTTGCAACGATTGCGGCGATGCGCTGGGCTGCCGCATCGGTCATTTCGACCTTCATCCCAGTCTTGACGTCAGCGCCCATCGGGTCACCTTGCAATTGAATTCACACAATAGGTATGAAGCGCGGTGGGCCAAGTCAACCTGCGGCGGTTTTGCGATGCATGTCGCCCAAAAGCGTATGGCGGTTTTGGGGATAACGACATTCATGAAGACAAGGGAAAGAGTGCGTGACGGACAAGGACACGTCCTTGGAAGGAATTGGCTTCGGCTACCGCCCACGCGCGCCTTACGCCAGCGATCCCGCGCGAAGCCGGGGGCGGCTGTTTGACGAGACCGAGAGCCCGACCCGCACGCCGTTCCAGCGCGACCGCGACCGCATCATCCACTCCACCGCCTTCCGGCGCCTGAAGCACAAGACGCAGGTGTTCGTCGCGCATGAGGGCGACCATTTCCGAACACGGCTGACGCATACGATCGAGGTGGCGCAGATCGCGCGGGCCCTGGCACGGGCGCTGCGTTGCGACGAGGATCTGGCGGAAGCGCTGGCGCTGGTCCACGATTTCGGCCACACGCCGTTCGGCCATACCGGCGAGGAGGCCCTGAACGACAAGATGGCCGATTGGGGCGGCTTCGACCACAATGCCCAGTCGCTCCGCGTTGTGACGCGCCTGGAGCGCCGCTACGCTGAGTTTGATGGGTTGAACCTCACTTGGGAGACGCTGGAAGGGCTGGTCAAGCACAACGGTCCGCTGACAGATACCAAAGGCCACGGCCTCAAGGGACCGGTGCCGCGCTCGATCCTCGATTACAACGAGCTGCACGACCTCGAACTCGACCGCTACGCCAGTCTGGAGGCACAATGCGCCGCGATTGCCGACGACATCGCCTACAACACGCATGACATCGATGACGGGCTGCGCGCCGGCTTGCTGACGCTCGAAATGCTCGAAGACGTGTCGCTGCCTCGCCGCCTGTTGGCCGAGGTGCGGGCGCGCTACCCGGCTCTCGACCCGGTGCGTGCGGGACACGAATTGATGCGGCGGCAGATCACCCAGATGGTGGAGGATGTGATCGGCGCCGCCACGAGCAACCTGCAGGACATCCAACCACAAAGCGTCGACGCGGTGCGGGGCGCGGGGCGCACGATCGCGACCTTCTCGAGGGAAATGGGCGCAGCGGAGAAGGAACTGAAGGCGTTCCTGTTTAGGAACATGTACCGCCACGCCGAGGTGGTGCGAGTGCGCGTCGAGGCCGACCGCATCGTGCGCGAACTTTTCGATGCCTATTATGCCGATCCCCGCGCCATGCCTGATGGTTGGCGCGAAGGGCTCGACCGCGCGGAGCCGCGCATCAAGGCGCGCCATGTCTCGGACTTCCTCGCCGGAATGACCGACACATACGCCATCAAGGAATATGTCCGGCTGTTTGACCGAGAGCCGGATTTGCGATAGGGCAGGCGCGTTTCCGGGCAGCCACAAACGCCGCCACTCGGTGCAAATTCCAGGAAAAGTACCATGAACGTCTTCGCCGACTTCAACGAGCGGATTAAGAAAGCCGTTGAAAGCCTTGATCTGAAAACCGCGGATGGCGGTACGCTTGACCTGTCGCGCATCGCTGTCGAGCCGCCGCGCGACGCCAGCCATGGCGATCTGGCGACCAATGCAGCCATGGTGTTGGCGAAGGCCGCCGGCCAGAATCCGCGGGCGCTTGCGGAAACACTCGCGACCGCGCTGAGGGGTGACGCGGATGTCGCCGAAGCCGTGGTTGCCGGGCCAGGTTTTGTCAATCTGCGCCTCAACAACGCATACTGGCAGCACTATCTCGCCCGCTTGCTGGCGCGGGGCGCCGATTTCGGACGCTCCGACATGGGCAAAGGCGCGAAGGTCAATGTCGAATACGTGTCGGCGAACCCGACTGGGCCGATGCATGTCGGCCATTGCCGCGGCGCGGTGGTGGGCGACGCGCTGGCTAATCTGCTTGGCTTCGCAGGTTACAACGTCACCAAGGAATATCTGATCAACGATGCCGGCGCGCAAATCGACGTGCTCGCCCGGTCGGTCGAGATACGCTATCGCGAGGCTCTCGGCGAAGAGATCGGCCAAATTCCCCAGGGCCTCTATCCCGGCGACTATCTCGTCCCCTTGGCCAAGCAACTTGCCGCCGAATATGGCGACGGCCTGCTGAAAATGCCGGACGACGAGGCGATGGCGATCCTGAAGGATCGGGCGATCGACGCGATGATGGTGATGATCCGCGAGGATCTGGCGCTACTCAACGTCCATCATGAGGTGTTTTTCTCGGAGCGGTCGCTGCACGCCAACAATGCGCAGGCGATCAAGACAGCCATCGCCGACCTGACACTCAAGGGCCACATCTACAAGGGCAAGCTGCCGCCGCCAAAGGGCGAGAAGCCGGACGATTGGGAAGACCGCGAGCAGACGCTGTTCCGTTCGACCGCCGTCGGTGACGACATCGACCGCCCGCTGGTGAAGTCTGACGGGCAATACACCTATTTCGCCGCGGACGTCGCCTACCTCAAGGATAAGGTGGCGAGGGGCTTCGAGCATACCATCTTCGTGCTCGGCGCCGACCATGGCGGCTATGTGAAGCGTATGGAGGCACTCGCACGAGCGGTCGGCGGCAACAGCCTGAGACTCACAGTTCTGCTTTGCCAATTGGTTAAGCTCTACCGCAACGGCGAGCAGGTGAAGATGTCGAAACGCGCGGGAGAGTTCATCACTCTGCGCGACGTGGTCGAAGAAGTCGGCCGCGATCCGATCCGGTTCATGATGCTTTATCGCAAGAATGACGCACCGCTCGACTTCGATTTCGCCAAGGTAACGGAGCAGTCGAAAGACAATCCGGTGTTTTATGTGCAGTACGCTTCGGCGCGCTGCCACTCGATCTTCCGGCAGGCAAAAGAGCAGTTGGCGGATATCGCGATCGATCGCGAAGTATTTGCTGCGGAAGCCGAAAAGCTTAGTGACGACAGTGAGATAGGGCTAATCAGGAAGCTTGCGGAGTATCCGCGTTTGATTGAATCGGCGGCCCAGTCGATGGAGCCGCACAGGCTCGCATTTTACCTGTATGATCTTGCGAGCGCGTTCCACACACAATGGAACCGTGGTAACGATAATCACGACTTACGGTTTGTTAAGGTTACCGATCGACAATTGACAAACGCCAGACTCGGATTGGTTCAGGCGGTTTTGGACGTGATCACGTCCGGGCTGGGACTGATCGGAGCCGAAGCGCCGACCGAGATGCGGTAGGCAAAGGGCCTCAATGGGGTCACCTTTTGCCCACATTGCATTGATAGAGGCGCGGCGAAGGGTGGTGGTGTTCGCGTCAACTTGTGTCGAAGTTCGGAAAGCAAATGGCTGATAAGACAAACCTCGGAAGCGCTGGAAATCCTGCAATTCACGATGACGATCCGTTTGCGGAACTGACACGGATCATGGGTTTCGACCCGCGCGAGCCGGTGAAGCCGGCCGCGGCCGTATCATCGCTGGCGGTTTCGAGGATAACGGCAATTGAGCCGGAGCCTGTCCAGGTGGCAGTGCCTGATCTTGCGATCGATCTCGAGCGCGAGTTGATGGGCAATTTCCTCGATGACGAGGACTATGAGAAGCAGGCTATGGCCTCCGCCGACATGACGCCGGGCGAGATGACCGCGCGTGCCCCTGTCATTGACGAGTATGATGCCGCTGCCGTGGCCGAGGAGGCTGCTCCCTCAGCACCGAAATGGTTCCGCCCGGTTGATGTGGAAACAGATCTGCTGGAGGTCGAGGGCGAGCCGGAATTTTCCGCCGAGGCCCATGAGCCTGTCGAGACGCCTGTCGCCGAGTCGCGCCCGGTCGTCGAGGTGCCGCTTGCCGAGGCCGAGATGTCTGCCGGCGCCGAGCCACTTGATCCGGAGGTATTCGAGGCTACCGAGATCGAGATGCCGGCTTCGGCCCAGGCTTGGAGTGCCACCGAAGACGCTGTGCCGGAAGCCGACATTGGCCACGTGACCGCCGCGCCCACCGAGATGGAAACGGTTGTCGAAACGCGCGAGCCGTGGTTTGAACCCGAATTGCCGATGTTCGACGATTGGGCCGATCAACCAGTCGAAGTCGTCGCATTGTCTGAAAGGATTGATCCGGCAGAGGTTCCTGCGGTCGAAGCTATTGATCTGGCATCGGTCGAGGATTTTGAACTGGCCGACGATCTGGATGAAGAGACTGAAATCGACATGCCGCCTGTCGAGGCTGCATCCGATCATCCGGCGGACTTGACCGTTGACGACGAGGATCATGCCGAACCGCAGGTTGGGCTCCAGCCAACTCATGAGCATGAGTATGATGAGGTTGTAGCAGCCGCGCGCAGCTATCTAGCCCGCCAGGGGATGGTGCGGGAGGCTGGTGAGGGTGCCGTTATGGCACAGGCGCCGGAAGTCGCCCAAGCTGCTGCCGCGGCTTCGGAGCCGCTTGAGGTGAGCCTTGAGCAGGAATTGAACGTACTGCTGGGCAATACGCAGGCCGCCGCAAAGAGCGCCGCGATCGAGCAAGCTCGCAACGTCACTGTGGCGCTTCCGGTTGAGCAGGCTGCTGAGGAAGTTGAAATCGAGTTTGACGACGAGCGCTATGAAGACTTTCTGGCCGAGACTGGCGCGGATGCCCAACCGGCTGCGCCCGTTGCCGCTGCTACTGTCGATATCGACGATGATCTTGATGGTCTTTTTGACAACGGTGATTTTGACGCTGCGATTTCAAACGCGGTGGAACAGGCAAGTTTGAGTGCGGCCCGCAGCGAACCCGCAGTCGCTTCGGCCGGGCATAATGATTTTGGGCGGGCCATGACCAGGAACGGACATGATCCATATGCGGCGCTTTCGGCGCTTTCTGCCGACCTGAAGTCCACGCAGGCTTGGACGACGGACGTCACTGCAAAACCTGTGCACATGAACTCCTCCGCCGCGCAGCCGGCAACCTATCAGCGTCACGAAATGCCGGAGATCGAAACGATCGACGTCCCAGAGCCAGCCATTGCCCTAGCCGACGATCTCGATCTGCCGGACATTGCCTACGAGCCCGAGCCTCGCGCCGTAAGTCAGTTCGATGACATCGACAGCGAGTTTTCGAATCTGCTCAGCACGATGGCCGTTCCGGCCGCTGTGACGGTTGCACGTCCGCCCGTGCGCGACACACGCTACAATGGCTACGCCAGCACATCGGCGCCAACGCCATCCACGGTTGCCGCGGCGCCCGCCGATGCCGCGCCAAGCTCCTATGAGCCTGCCTATCCCGTCTATTCGGATCAGGCCAAGCCGATCAATCTTGGAACGGTAAGCAGGAACGGACAGGCGTCCAACCTGGCCGACATGGAATTTGCCTACGACCCGAACGTCGGAGAAGAAATGGCCAGCACGGACTACGGTGCAATCGGCGAGCCGAGATCCAAGCGGAAGGGCTATGCGATTATGGCGGCTGTGGGTGCGATGGCGCTGATTGGCGCGGTCGGGGCCTATGCGGTGTCATTTGGTGGCGGCTCCGGCAGCCAGGAGGTTGCGCTGGTCAAGGCCGATCCGTCGCCGGTCAAGGTGAAGCCGGAAAACCCGGGCGGTGTAGCCGTTCCGAACCAGGAAAGCACCGTCTATGACACGGTTCGCGGCAGCGAAGCAGATACCGCCCCGACCCAGGAAAGACTGCTGACCAGCGCCGAGGAACCGGCTCCGATGCCGGTTGCGGAAGATGAGTCTGACATGCCGATGATGGGCGCCGATGACGTGGCCGACGCCGAGGGTGTCGCCGACGAGGCCGACGCGGCAGTTGCTCCCGCCCAGAAGGGCGAGGATCGCGTCGCTCAGCAAGACGTCGACAGCGGTGTCGACTCAACTGTTGAGGTCGCCGCCGTAGCGCCGCGCAAGGTGCGCACCATGATCGTGAAGGCGGATGGTACGCTGGTTGCCCGCGAGGAACCTTTGCAAGAGCCTGCTGTCGAGTCCGCGTCGGAAGGCGTTGTCGATCCGATGGCGTCCAATGCGGTTCCCGCCGAAGACAACGAAACGACGGCAACTGTACCGTCCTCGGAGGATCGGGCAGCGGCTCCCGCGGAAGAGGAAACCGCCGCGGTCGCAAAGCCGAGCGAAGCTAACGGAACTCCGGAAAGCGCGCCTATCGCGCCGGCTCGTCCGTCCGATCAGCCGGTGGATATCGTCGGCAAGGTCAAGCCCGAACAGCAGGAACAGCAGGTCGCTTCGATCGATCCCGTTGCTGCCGAGCCGGTTGCTGTACCCGCCGGTGCGTATTCGATGCAGATTGCCTCGCAGCCGACCGAAGCCTCGGCTCAGTCGAGCTACAAGAGCCTTTCCCGCAAATATGCGAGCGTGCTCGAGGGTCATCAGGCGCGCATTGTCGAGGCTGACATTGCTGGCAAGGGCAAGTTCTGGCGCGTCCAGGTGCCGGTCGGCAGCCGAAAGGATGCGATCAAGCTCTGCGAGAGCTACAAGTCCGCTGGCGGCAGCTGCTTCGTCTCAAAGTAACATTCCAGCCGCTCAAGCGGCTGCTGAGGGCATATACAAACCGGCGCGAAACCCCTCGCGCCGGTTTTTTCGTTCAATCCGCAGTCAATACGGGATAAATAATCAGCATGACCGAATCGAAAGCCATGATCCTCGGCTGCGCCGGGAAGTCGCTCACCGAGGACGAGATTCGCTTTTACCGTGACGAACGGCCATGGGGCTTTATCCTGTTTGGGCGCAACATTGGCGAGCCGCAGCAGATTTCGGATCTGGTAGCGTCGATGCTTGACACTGTTGGAAGGCCCGACGCTCCGGTTTTCATCGATCAGGAAGGCGGACGGGTGCAGCGCCTGCGTCCCCCGATCGCGCCGAACTATCCGGCAGGCGCCTCCATCGGTGCGCTGTATCGCCAGGATCGTGAGGCCGGCCTGCGCTCGGCTTGGCTGCTGGCGCGGCTGCATGCGTTTGATCTGCTGAAGCTCGGCATCACCGCCGACTGCCTGCCGGTGCTCGATGTGCCGATTGAAGGCGCCAGCGACGTGATCGGCGCGCGCGCCTATGGCAAGGACCCTGAGACGGTCGCCGCCCTTGGCGGAGCCGCTGCGGAAGGCCTGATCTCTGGTGGCGTGCTGCCGGTGATGAAGCATATGCCCGGCCATGGACGGGCCTTTTCGGATACGCATTTCGAGCTGCCGACGGTTGATACGCCGATCGAGGAACTGCGGCGGCATGACTTTGCGCCGTTCAAGGCGTTGAATCAGCTGCCGATGGGAATGACGGCGCATGTCGTCTACTCGGCCGTCGACGCGGCGGGACCGGCGACCACCTCGGAGAAGGTGGTGCGCGAGATCATTCGCGGCGACATCGGCTTTGACGGCCTGCTGATGAGCGACGACACCTCGATGAAAGCGCTTTCTGGGGATTTCCCCTCAAAAGCCCGCGCGATCCTTGCCGCCGGCGTCGACATCGTTCTTCATTGCAACGGTGTTATGGAAGAGATGACGGGCATCGCTTCGGGCACCAAGGCGCTCACGGGCAAGTCGCTGGAGCGGGCTGACAGGGCTCTTGGCTACATCAAGACGCGCGACGAGGCTGCAGAGACGGAACTGCGCGCCGAGTTCGCGCAATATTTCGAGGCGGTGGCCTGACGGGAAAGGACGGCTTTGGCCGGAACAGGAGAGCAGAAAGCCGGCAAGGCCATTCCGATGGACCGCCTCTGGGCGGACCAGTTGGAGGAGCGCGCCACCGCCGACCCAACGCTGCTGGTCGACGTCGCCGGCTTCGAAGGACCGCTCGATCTTCTGCTGCATCTCGCCCGCAATCAAAAGGTCGATCTGTCGCGCATTTCGATCCTGGCGCTTGCCGAGCAATATCTCACCTTCGTCGAGCAGGCACGGGCCGTCCGGCTTGAGCTTGCGGCCGACTATCTGGTCATGGCGGCCTGGCTGGCGTTCCTGAAGTCGAAGCTGCTGATCCCCAAGCAAGCATCGGATGATGGCGAGAGCGGCGAGGAACTGGCGGCTGTGTTGCAGTTCCGACTGAAGCGGTTGGAGGCCATGCGCGACGCCGCATCGCGCCTGGTTAACCGCAATCGGCTTGGCCGCGATGTCTTTGCGCGAGGCATGCCCGAACTGGTCATCATCGAGAAGCGCAACCAGTATTCGGCGAGCCTCTATGATCTACTCACCGCCTATGCCATCCAGCGCCAGAAGCGGGCGGTCAACAATGTGCGCATCGCCAAACGCGGCGTGTGGTCGCTCAAGGACGCCCGCGACATCCTCGCGCGGCTGATCGGCAGTTTCGAAGACTGGACGGCCCTCGACAGTTTCCTGATCGGCTACCTCACAACCCCTGAGGAGAGGGCGACGGCGATTGCCAGTTCCTTCGCCGCGACGCTGGAAATGGTGCGTGAGGGAACGATGGAGATGCGCCAGGAGGGGGCATTCTCACCGCTGTACCTGCGCGGAAAGCAGGCCTTGGAGATCGCATCATGAGTGAAACCGCCAAGGTCATTCCATTCTCCGGCGAGGGCAGCGACAAGCTCAACCCGGCCGAACGCCTGCATCTGGTGGAAGCCGTGCGCATGGCGGAGGCGATCATTTTCGCCAGCACGGAGCCGGTCAGCGACGCGCAGCTTGCACAGCGCCTGCCGGATGGTCTCTCGATTCCAATGGTGATGGAGGAACTGCGCGAGATTTACGCGCGTCGTGGCGTCAACCTGGTGCGGGTGGGTGTCGCCTGGGCGTTCCGCACCGCGCCCGATCTTGCCTTCATGATGACACGCGACACCGTGCAGCAGAAGAAGTTGTCGCGCGCAGCACTCGAGGTGCTCGCCATCGTCGCCTACCACCAGCCTGTGACTCGCGCCGAGATCGAGGACATTCGCGGCGTGGAAACGTCGAAGGGCACGCTGGACACGCTGCTCGAAACCGAATGGGTGCGCATGCGCGGCCGTCGCCGCACACCGGGGCGCCCCGTTACCTACGGAACCACCGACGGCTTTCTCGATCATTTCGGGCTGGAGGAAATCCGCGACCTGCCGGGCATTGAGGAACTGAAGGGCGCCGGCCTGCTCGCCGCCCGCATGCCTGCGAATTTTTCCATGCCTGTCCCGCCCGCCGATCCAGAGGAGCTGACCGAGGACGAGGATGCGCTGACGGATATCGATCTTGAAGAGCTCGGGCTGCTGACGCCCAAGGTTGCGGACGAGTGACATCCGGAATTGGCGGGAAGATGGCCGCATTCTCTCATACCCCCCTCTGTCCTGCAGGACATCTCCCCCTCAATGGGGGAGATCAGCCAATCGTGTTGCTCTCCCCAATCTCGATCGTTTTAAGGGTAGTGGAAGCGGCGGAGCGCGTGATCTCCCCCCTTGAGGGGGAGATGTCCGGCAGGACAGAGGGGGATGCGAAAGAGCATAACCCCGGCGGCTTATTCTCGTGCATGCAAGGCGCGGCGTGACCACCGGGGAAGCAACCAGAACAGAGCGTACGACGGCGGGAGTGACCTTCGCCGCGCGGCTGGATTTCGAGGACATCTGCCACTCATTCACACCCGGAACGGAGACGCTGACCGATGTGTCGCTGGTGGCCGAGCCGGGCGAGGTGCTTTGCCTGCTCGGGCCTTCGGGATCCGGCAAGACGACGCTGCTGCGGATCGCAGCAGGCATCGAGCCGCAGACGACTGGCCGCGTGCTGCTCAATGGCCGCGAGATTGCCGGTCCATCGGTGTTCCTGCCGCCGGAAAGCCGGTCCATCGGTCTCGTCTTTCAGGATTTCGCGCTTTTCCCGCATATGACAATCCTCGACAATGTACGCTTTGGGCTGACCGCGCTGTCCGGTGGGGAAGCCCGCAAGGAGGCGCTGATCGCGCTGTCGCGGGTCGGGCTGGAATCCTATGCAACGTCCTATCCGCATATCCTGTCGGGCGGCGAGCAGCAGCGCGTGGCATTGGCCCGTGCGCTCGCGCCGCGTCCCGCCGTCTTGTTGATGGACGAACCATTTTCCGGACTGGATTCCCGTCTGAAGGATTTGGTGCGCGCTGAAACGCTCGCCATCCTGCGTGAAAGCCGCGCTACCGCGATCGTCGTCACTCATGACGCGGAGGAAGCAATGCGCATGGGCGACCGCATTGCGCTTCTGAAGGATGGCCGTTTGGTTCAGGCGGGCAGGGCGGAGGACCTCTATTTGCGGCCGGCAAATCTTTTCGTCGCAGGCTTTTTCTCCGAGCTGAACGTCTTCGAGGGAGATGTTTGCGATGGAATGGTCGACACGGTTCTGGGCACCATCGACGCCAACGCCCTGCCGGACGGTGTGCAGGCAAAAATCGCAGTAAGAACAACGGGTTTCGACGTCAGTGAAAGCGCAGGCAGCATCGAGGCCCGCATCATCTCGCGCCGCTATCTTGGCGTGGTGGAACTTTTGGAGCTGGCCATACCCGGCGCCGAAACGCCAGTGCGCGCACGCGTACGCAGCGGGGCGCTGTCATCAAAAGCCCGCGACATTTGGTTGTCTTTGCGTCCTGCCGACGTACTTCTGTTTGAAACCCGCCGCGAAAGCGCATAGATCAGTCACGGGAAATCGTTCGAGAGAGTTTAGATATGGGTTCCTTTTCGATATGGCACTGGCTCATTGTGCTGGTGGTCGTGCTGCTGCTGTTCGGCCGAGGCAAGATCCCTGAGCTGATGGGTGACATGGCCAAGGGCATCAAGAGCTTCAAGAAGGGCATGTCCGATGAGGACGCCGAAGAAGCAAAGTCGTCCGACGCCAAGACGGTCGAGCATCGGGCCGATGAGACAGTCGCCGCAGCACGCGAAAAGGCCAGCAAGAGCTGATTGCTCCTGCGGCCGGGCCGGATAGATGAATCATGTTTGAGGTCGGCTGGACCGAAATGCTCGTGATTGCGGTCGTCATGATCGTGGTCGTGGGGCCGAAGGATTTGCCGAGGATGCTTCGCACCATCGGCAAGATGACCGCCAAGATGCGGTCGATGGCTGGCGATTTCCAGAAGCAGTTTAACGACGCCTTGAAAGAGGCCGAGCTGGACGATGTCAAGAAATCGGTCGACTCCCTTCGTAGCATGAATCCGGTCGCCGATATCAAGAAACAGCTTAATCCGTTTGAAAAGGCCGCGGCGGATGTGCGCGCCGGCTTGCAGTCGGCAATGAGTCCCAAGCCGTCAATGTCCTCCGAACCGGCAAGTCCCGCTGTGCACGAAGCGGAGCCGCTGAAGAACGGCGCAACCACGATGCCGGACATCTCCGGTCCGGAAAACATGCCCGAGCCGCCACCCGGCCTTGCGACGCCGATGCCGTCTCCCGAGCCCGCAAAGGCTTCGGCTGCCGCGACGCCGATGGGCGATCCGAGGCCCACGAAGCTTAACGGCGCAAGCAACGGAAGCGCCGCGAAGCCCTCGCCTAAGGCGAAACCGGCCGCCAAAGCTGTTCCGAAAACCGCGCCCGCCGCATCGGTTGCACGAGTCGCCGAGACCAAGGAGGCGGCGATTTCCGCGGCAACTGCTGCCAAAACACCGGCCAAGGCCAAGTCTATCGTTTCGGCGAAGAAATCCGTAGGAAAACCAAAGTGAGCGCTGCTCGGGACGAATCAGAAATCGAAGCGTCGTCAGCGCCGCTGATGGAGCATCTGATCGAACTACGCCAACGTTTGATGTGGGCGATTGGCGGCTTCTTCGTCGCCTTTCTGGTCTGCTTCTACTTTGCCAAACAACTCTTCAACCTGCTGGTCATTCCGTTCAAATGGGCGGTTCACCTGGCGAGCCTGCCGCAGGACAAGGTCGAACTGATATACACGGCACCGCAGGAGTTCTTTTTCACGCAGGTCAAACTGGCGATGTTTGGCGGCATGGTAATCGCCTTTCCGCTGATTGCCGCGCAGATTTACAAATTCGTCGCGCCGGGGCTTTATCGCAACGAGCGCGCCGCCTTCCTGCCGTTCCTCATTGCTTCGCCGATCCTGTTCTTGATGGGCGGAGCACTCGTCTATTTCTTCTTCACCCCGATGGTTATGTGGTTCTTCCTCGCCATGCAGCAGAGCGGCGGTGACGGCGAGGTGCAGATTTCGCTGCTGCCCAAGGTGTCCGAATATCTCAGTCTCATCATGACGCTGATCTTTTCGTTCGGCCTTGTGTTCCAGCTCCCGGTGGTGACCACGCTGCTGGCGCGGGTCGGGCTGTTGTCCTCGCAGGGGCTCAGGGAAAAGCGCAAATGGGCAATCGTCATTGCCTTTATCGTCGCGGCGGTGCTGACGCCTCCTGATCCAGTCAGCCAGATCGGCTTGGCGCTGCCGACGATCCTGCTTTACGAAATCTCGATCTGGTCGGCACGCCTCGTCGAGAAGAAGCGTGAAGAGGAAAAGATCGCTGCCGAGGCGGAAGGAAGCGACACGACGACGCCGGCGGCGACGTAGACCTTGGCGCCCTCCTTCTCCCCTTGTGGGAGAAGGTGCCTGAACGAAGTGAAGGCGGATGAGGGTGTTGGACGGAGCCCAGGTTGAAAGCTTTGGCTGCGCACGACCCACAGCGTCGATCACCGCTTCCTTTGCGGCCGCTAACTGGGCTGATGCCGCTTTCTCGGTGCGGTTCGGCGCAGACGCATGAAAAACAGTATAAGCGCGAGCATCGCCCCCTTGGGCAATTTAAGCGGTCGATGACGCGTGTTGTGGAAGGCCGTGATGAGCCAACCGTCCAGCCCGCGCTGGACAATATAGGTCTGGTTGGAACGCTGTCGGGCCGCGAGTTGACTCTGCCAACGCATGAGGACCGAACCCATCGCATGCATTACGGCGACATCGCGAGATAGCAGGCGAATTTGCGGGACGCCTTCGAAGACGAGTTCTGAGTCCTTTAGGACCGTGTCGAATAGCAGTTGATGGTGACGGACGTTCGCGTCCCGACCCCTCAAATGCGTTCCGTCGAAAGCGACGTAATCGCTATCGTCGGTAAAAATGCGGCCATAGGCGTCGGCGTCACCCGCTGTCCAGGCGTCGGACATACGGCGAGTGAGATCGACGATGGCGGCCTGATCGCCGGCAACCGCATCGCCTTCAGTTCTGGCCATGTTTGGATCCGCTTGCACCGCTCGTCACCTTCTGACATATATCTTGAGTGTCTTATATCTTAATCATCTAACTAAACGAGGGTGGCATGTCAAGCTCGAGAGACAAACGGAACTCGCTGCTGCACGAACTCGACCAAGCAATTGGGAGGATGACGGGGCAGAGCATCTTGCTCAGTGCAAGCGTCGCGGCAGTGGTTGGGCTCAACAGCACCGATCTGGAATGCCTCGACGTCATTCGGGCGAAGGGTGTGGCGACCGCCGGCGATCTCGCCACCGGAACGGGCCTCACCACCGGCGCCATCACGAGCGTGATCGATCGGCTTGAAAAAGCCGGTTATGTAAGGCGTGAGCCAGACCCGTCGGACCGCCGCAAGGTGCTGTTGCGCCTGCAACCGAAAAGCGCGACGATCGAAGCGCTGTATGCGCCGCTGCGGACTGAGATGCTGTCGCTCTGGTCGGAGTATGACGACGACCAGATCGCACTCGTGGTCGACTTCATGCAGAAGAGCTACGCACTCGCCACGGCCCAGGTTGCAGACCTTCAATCACACAAATCGACAAAGCTGGGCGGTCATTCCCCCATCGATCAGGACTGACGCGCCGGTCATGAATGGGTGCTCGTCCGAGGCAAGGGCGAGCACCATCATCGCTACTTTCTGCGCTGTCGCCATCCGCTTCAGAGTTGGGATATTCACGGCTGAGCGGGCCACGAGATGCATCGTCACATGCCACGTGATTTGACACCGCCGCACTCGTCCGGCATGAGCGGCGGCGGAAATTCCCTCAATCAGATTGTTCGATTCCGCTCATGCTCGACATCAAATGGATTCGCGAGAACCCGCAGGCCCTCATCGACGCGCTGGTAAAGCGCCAGTGGTCCGAGGACGAGGCGCGCTCGACCGTCGATGGTATTCTGGCGAAGGACGAGGCGCGCCGCGCCCATCTCGGCGAGTTGCAGACCAAGCAGGAGCGCCGTAACGCCGCTTCGAAGGAAATCGGCAACGCCATGCGCAACAAGGACATGGCGCTTGCTGATCGACTGAAGGAAGAAGTCAACCAGATCAAGGCGTTCCTCGCCGGTGCCGAACAGGCCGAACGCGATAATGACAGCGCGCTCAATGGCATGCTGGAGGTTCTTCCGAACGTGCCGCTGGACGAGGTGCCGACCGGCAAGGATGAGCATGACAATGTCGAAGTGCGCAAGGTCGGCAGGATTGCGCCGCGCCCGAACTGGGTGAAGGAGCATTTCGAGATCGGCGAGGCTCTCGGCCTGATGGATTTCGAGCGAGCCGCCAAACTGTCGGGCGCACGCTTCACCGTACTGAAGGGCCAGCTTGCACGGCTCGAACGCGCACTCGGCCAGTTCATGCTCGACCTGCACACAACCGAGCATGGATACACCGAGGTTGTCCCGCCGCTGCTGGTGCGCGACGATGTGCTCTACGGAACCGGCCAGTTGCCGAAGTTCGAAGAGGATCTGTTTTTCGTCAAACATGGAGAGGGTCGCCTCGGGCTCATCCCCACCTCGGAAGTCCCGCTGACCAATCTCGTGCGCGAGGAAATCCTCAAGCACGATCAGTTGCCGCTGCGCTTTACCGCGCTGACGCCGTGCTTCCGTTCGGAGGCCGGATCGGCCGGGCGCGACACACGCGGCATGCTGCGCCAGCACCAGTTCTACAAGGTCGAGCTGGTGTCGATCACCGATCAGGACAGTTCGCTCGCCGAGCATGAGCGCATGACGCAATGCGCCGAGGAAGTGCTGAAGCGCCTCGAATTGCCGTTCCGCACGGTGACGCTGTGCACCGGCGACATGGGCTTCGGCGCGCGAAAGACTTATGACATCGAAGTCTGGCTGCCCGGCCAGGACGCCTACCGCGAAATCTCGTCCTGCTCGGTCTGCGGCGATTTCCAGGCGCGTCGCATGGATGCTCGCTATCGGCCGAAACCCTGGCAGGCTCAGGGAGGCAAGCAGACACGCTTCGTGCACACGCTGAACGGGTCGGGCGTCGCGGTCGGCCGCGCCCTGATTGCGGTCATCGAAAACTATCAGAACCAGGACGGCACCGTTAGCATTCCTGAAGCATTGCGCCCCTATATGGGTGGGCTTGAAAAGATCGGGGCGGTCTGACCGTGCGCATCCTGCTGACCAATGACGACGGAATCCATGCGGAAGGGCTGGAGTGCCTCGAGCGCATCGCCCGCACGCTGACCGACGACGTGTGGGTGGTCGCGCCGGAGACGGACCAATCCGGCTTCGCGCATTCGCTGTCCTTGTCGGAACCTCTGCGTCTGCGCAAGATCAGCGACAAGCACTATGCGGTGCGCGGCACGCCGACCGATTGCGTTATCATGGGCGTCAAGAACATCCTGCCGGAGCCGCCCGATCTGATCCTCTCGGGGGTCAATTCGGGCTACAATGTCGCCGACGATGTGACTTACTCGGGAACGGTGGCTGGCGCGATGGAGGGCACGCTGCTCGGCATCCGCTCGGTTGCGCTTAGTCAGGGATACCGTCACGGCGACGGCGGTCGCGATATTCCCTGGGAAACGGCGGATGCCCTTGCCCCGGCACTGCTCGAAAAGCTGCTGAATGCCGATCTGCCGGCGGGCGTGTTTCTGAACGTCAATTTTCCGAATTGCGCGCCCGACGAAGTCGAGGGTACCACGGTGGCTGCTCAGGGCAAGTTGGCTTACGGCATGTGGGTGGAGGAGCGCGCCGATGGCCGCGGCCTGCCTTACTACTGGCTGCGCTTTGGCCGCGAGACGACAGAACCGGCTCTCGGTTCGGATCTCCACGCGCTGAGCCAGCGGCACATCGCGGTCACCCCGCTGAAACTTGATCTCACCGCGCATGAGGTGCGCGACGAACTTACCAAGGCGCTGGCATGAGCGACGCTTTCGACCGCGAGGGATTTGCCGCTTTCATGCTGCGCCTGCGCGGCAAGGGTGGTGTTCCCAAGCATGTCATCTCCGCCTTCGAGGCGACGCCGCGTGGAGCATTCCTCGACATGCATTACCACGAGCTCGCCTGGTCGGATCGCATGCTGCCGATCGAGTGCGGCGAGGCGATCGAAGGCGCGGATTTGCAGGCTCAGATCATCTCGGCCTTGTCATTCGAGTCTGGCCATCGGGTTCTGGAGATTGGCACGGGCTCCGGGTATAGCGCAGCGGTTATTTCGCGGCTGGCCGGGCGCATCACCACCCTCGACCGCTACAAGACGCTGATTGACCTGGCCAAGCAGCGGTTCGAACTGTTCGGCATCCAGAACGTTACGGCCAAGCAGGCGGACGGCAACAACGGCTTGGCCAATGAAGGGCCGTTCGACCGTATTGTCGTTTGGGGAGCGTTCGATAGCCATCCGCGCATCTTCGTCGATCAGCTATCATCTGGCGGTGCGATGGTCGCCGCGATCGGTCCGGAGGAAGGCAAGCAGACCTTGGTCCGCTTGATCAAGGTTGGCAGCCGTTTCGACCGCGAAGAGATTGGAGAAGTCCGCTTTCAGCCGCTGCTCAAGGGGGCCGCCGCCGTTCTCTGACGGTCTGGCCTGACGCATTAGAAAACCGTCGAGTTTATCGAAGGCCTTAACTCCCCAGTAACATTAACGCGCTTTAATCATGCCAGTGAGTACCGGGTATGAACGGGTAGTGCGATGCTGGTTAACGTATTGCGGTCGGATAAGCGGAAATTGTGGCTTGGTGCCGCTCTGTTGTTGATGACAGGGATGAGCACCGGATGCAGTTCCCAGATGACACGCTTCAATTCGGTCGATGACATCTTTACCGGCTCGACCTCGAATCAGCGCGAAGTCATCAATCACGAAAATCAGAGCTATCAAGGCGAAACCGCGGCTGCGCCGATCGACGGCGCGACGACCGCATCTGTCAGCCGCAGCGAACTCGCGCCCGTTTCTTCGCAATCGACAACCAATGCTGCTCCCGTCGCCGCATCACAGCCAAGGGAGGAAGCTCCATTCAAGACTGCTTCCGCTGAGCCGTTCGGCAAAGCAGATGCTGAGACGCCCGCCAAGGCATCGCGCGCTGCGATTGAGGCAAGCGAGCCTGCCGGATGGTCCCGGGCTGGCGGCACGGAGATTACCGTCAAGTCAGGCGAGACCGTCTCCAATCTGTCGCGCCGCTTCGGCGTGCCGGCAAACGTGATCGCGCAGGTCAACGGGCTGCCGAAAGGCGGCGCACTGCAGGCCGGTCAGAAGGTCGTCATTCCGACCTACGCCCGCTCCAAGAAGGTCCCCGCACCGGACAGCAAGGAAGCCAAATCCTCGATCGGCACGAGCAATGACGTGCCCGCAGACAAGGCGCCTTCGAAGGCTCATGGTGACACGGTTGCTGCGCTACCGGAGAAGCCGAAGGTCAAGGAGACCGCCGTAGCAGCTCTGACTGATGGCGCCTCGAACAGCATCAAGCCGACGAAATCCGGCGGCTACACAGTCCAGTCGGGCGACACGCTTACCAAGATCGCCAAGAGGACAGGCGTGAGCGTATCTTCGCTCAAGGCAGCGAACGGCCTGAAAGACGGTGTGCTCAAGATCGGCCAGACGCTCAAGGTTCCGACCGGTGAAACGGTCGCCAAAATCTCGCCGAGCATCGACAAGGTGTCGACAAGCTCGATCGAGCCGGCGGCCAAAAAAGCCACCGAGTCCGGCGCGGTGGTGTCCGAAACCGCGGTCAAAAAGGCCGATAGCAAGGTCATGGAGCAGGCTGAAGCCTCGACCGAGAAAGCGCCGAACTCAACCGGCATCGATCGCATGCGTTGGCCCGTGCGTGGCAAGGTGATCTCGTCCTACGGCAAGAGCGCCGGCAAATCCGGCATCGACATTGCCGTACCCGAGGGTACTCCGGTCAAGGCAGCCGAAAACGGCGTCGTCATCTATGCGGGCGACGGCCTGAAGGACTTCGGCAATACGGTTCTCGTGCGCCACGACAATGGTCTGGTCACTGTCTACGGCCATGCCAGCCAGCTGAAGGTTCAGCGCGGCCAGAAGGTGAAGAGGGGCGACGAGATCGCGGTTTCAGGTATGAGCGGCAGCGCCGATGCTCCGAAGCTACACTTCGAGGTTCGCAAGAACTCCGCACCGGTCGATCCCTCGGGCTACCTCGAATAGGCGTTGGGCCGCGCCGCTATTCCTTGAGCCGCTTGCCCAGGCGGCCAGCCAGATCCTGCACGAATTGCCACGCAACGCGGCCTGATCGGCTGCCTCGCGTGGTTGCCCATTCCAGCGCCTCGGCGCGTAGCGTCCCAGGATCAATGACCAGTTCGTGATAACGGACGTATCCGTCGATCATCTCCAGGTATTCGTCCTGCGAGCATTTGTGGAAACCGAGCCACAGCCCGAAGCGATCGGAAAGCGACACCTTTTCCTCAACAGCCTCGGACGGGTTGATGGCGGTCGAGCGCTCATTGTCGATCATGTCGCGCGGCAAAAGGTGTCGGCGGTTGGACGTCGCATAGAAGATCACATTGTCCGGTCGGCCTTCCACTCCGCCCTCCAGCGCTGCCTTAAGCGATTTGTACGAGGTGTCGTCATGGTCGAAGGAAAGATCGTCGCAGAAAAGGATGAAACGATGCGGCGACTTTTTCAGGATCGTCATCAGGCGGGGCAGGGTGTCGATGTCCTCCCGGTGGATTTCGACCAGCTTCAGCGGCAGCTCCTGGGTGAACTGACGATTGATCGTCGCATGAGCCGCCTTGACCAGCGATGATTTACCCATGCCGCGAGCGCCCCACAGAAGCACATTGTTCGCGGGCAAGCCACCGGCAAAGCGCTGCGTGTTGTCTACTAGGATATCGCGCACTCGGTCGACGCCTCGAATCAGGTCGATCTCGACCCGGTTGACGCGATGCACCGGTACCAGAACGCCACTTTCCACCTCCCATACGAAGCAGTCGGCTGCCTCCAGATCTGCTTCGGCCGGCACAGGAGGGGCGATCCGGCTGACTGCGGCGATCAGCTGTTCGAGTTTTTCCGAGAGCGTTTCGATGGAATTTTTCGGCATAGGTTGGTCCGGGTCGTTTCGGTCGCCGAACCGTTACGCGAATCCGCCGAAACGCCAAAGCGAAAGCTGTGGTCCAGCCACGAGAAAGTCACTGTCAGCGACCGGATCGATCCGCTTCCGCTGTGGCAATTTGGTTAAACCTTGTGTCAAACCACCCCATCGACGACAAAACCGCTTCGCAACCATGCGAAAACCCCTAAACGACTGCTGTCGCACAGTTGCATTGGCGCTTTGACTGACTATATTCCGGCGAACTTTTGCCGGGGCTCCATGCGGGCCTCTTTTCCCCGATTTGGAGCTTTCTCAATGTTCGTGACACCGGCATATGCACAAGCTGCAGCACCGGCTGCTGGGATGGACATGTTCGGCACACTTCTTCTCATCGTGCCGATGTTCGTTGTTATGTACTTCTTCATCCTGCGGCCGCAGCAACAGCGCCTGAAAAAGCACGCTGCAATGATTGCCGCGATACGCAAGGGCGATACCGTGGTTACCGGCGGTGGATTCATCGGCAAGGTGACCAAGGTCATCGACGACAATGAAATCGAGGTCGATCTGGGCGGCATGAAGGTGACCGCGCTGCGCTCCACCATCTCCGATGTTCGTGTGCGCGGCGAGCCGATCGCCAACCAGAACGTCAAGAAATAAACGACTTCGGGGGCTAAAGTCCCCGTTTGGCCGCCGTCAGGCAGAGGCAATATGCTTTACTTTTCCCGCTGGAAGACGCTCTCGATCTGGGCCGTTGTGCTCCTTGGTGTACTCTTCGCGCTCCCGAATATCTATCCGCAGTCGTTCCGCGACAGCCTGCCGAATTGGGTGCCGCATCGCCCGATGACTTTAGGCCTCGATCTTCAGGGCGGCTCGCACATCCTGCTAGCCGTCGATCGAAACGATTTGATCAATGAAAGGCTGCAGACGGTCCGCGACGAGATCCGCACCATGCTGCGCGACGCCAAGATCGGCTACACAGGCTTGTCGGGAACGGGTCGCGCGGTTCAGGTGCGCATCCGAGAAGCGAACGATGTCGAGAATGCCAAGACCGCGCTGAAAACATTGACGCAGCCGGTCAGCAATAGCCTTTTCGGTTCCGGTGCCGTTTACGAACTGGAGCTGGATGAGCCTGAGCAAGGACTGCTGCGTTACACACTCACGGATCAGGGCATTGACTACCGCGTTTCAACGGCGGTGACGCAGTCGATCGAAGTCATCGGCCGCCGCGTCAACGAACTTGGTACGACCGAACCGATCATTCAGCGCCAAGGCGCGGACCGGATTCTCGTGCAGGTTCCCGGCTTGCAGGACCCGCAAAGACTTAAGGATCTCCTCGGCCAAACCGCGAAACTCACCTTCCAGATGGTCGATGTGACCATGTCGGTTCAGGAGGCGCTGCAAGGCAGGCCGCCGGCAGGCTCTTCCGTTCTTTACTCGCAGGACGATCCGCCGGTTCCGTATCTCATCGAGGACCGCGTCATCGTTTCCGGTGAAAACCTTGTCGACGCGCAGCAATCGTTTGATCAGCGCACCGGCGAAGCGGTGGTGACCTTCCGTTTTGATGGCAAGGGGGCGGCCCGTTTCGGGCAGGCAACGCAGCAGAACGTCGGCAAACCGTTCGCGATCATTCTCGACAACCAGGTGATCTCGGCCCCGCGCATCAACGAACCGATCCTTGGTGGATCTGGCCAGATTTCCGGCAACTTCACTCCGGAGTCGGCCAACGATCTGGCAGTGTTGTTGCGCGCCGGTGCGCTGCCAGCCGACCTGACGATCGTTGAAGAACGGACAGTCGGCCCAAGCCTTGGCGCCGATTCCATCTCGGCGGGTCAGTTCGCCTCGGTCGTGGCGGGCCTGCTCGTCGTCGGCTTCATGCTCGTTGCCTACGGCACGCTCGGCGTGATCGCCAATATCGCGCTCGCAGCCAACGTCAGCCTGATCATCGCGATTCTATCGGTGCTTGGGGCCACGCTCACCATGCCGGGCATTGCCGGTATCGTGCTCACCGTCGGCATGGCAGTGGACTCCAACGTCATCATTTATGAGCGTGTGCGTGAAGAGCGGCGATGGGGCCGGTCCCTGGTACAGTCGCTCGATACCGGTTTTGCGCGGGCTCTGGGGACGATCGTCGACGCGAACTTCACCACCTTCATCGCCGCCGTGATCCTTTTCTACATGGGAACTGGCCCGGTGAAGGGCTTCGCGGTGACGCTCGCCATCGGCATCATCACCACTGTCTTCACCGCCTTCACGCTGACACGCTGGATGATTTCGCTCTGGCTGCGCAAGGCGAAGCCCAAGGAACTGCCGAATGGTCTCCTGCGCTTCGTTCCGGACGACACTAAGGTGCCTTTCATGAGCTGGCGCCGCTACGCGTTCACGCTGTCGGCGGCGCTATCGTTGGCGGCTGTCGCGTTGTTCTTCACGATAGAGATGAACTACGGTATCGACTTCCGCGGCGGCACCAGCATCGAAGTACAGGCGAAGGGCGACAAAGCTGACTCCGGAGCTGTTCGGGCCGAGCTGAGCGAATTGAACATGGGCGACGTCCAGGTTCAGGAGTTCGGATCGGATCGCGACCTGCTCATCCGCATCGAGGGCCAGCAGGCTGGCGACAACGCCGAGCAAAGCGTTGTCCAGAAAGTGCATCTGGCGTTGGACGAGACTTACGAGTTCCGCAAGGTGGAATTGGTTGGCCCCACGGTCTCGTCCGAACTCGCCTGGGCGGGCACGGTGGGTGTTCTGGCGTCGCTCCTTGCAATGCTGATCTACATCTGGTTCCGCTTCGAATGGCAATTCGGCGCTGGCGCCGTGATCGCCACGGTGCACGACGTTACCATGATGATCGGGCTTTATGTCATCTCCGGGATTGAGTTCAATTTGACCAGTATCGCGGCCATCCTGACTGTCGTCGGCTACTCGATCAACGACACCGTGGTCGTCTACGATCGCGTTCGCGAGAATCTGCGAAAATACAAGAAGATGCCGATCGAGGAACTGCTCGATCTGTCGATGAACCAGACGCTGTCGCGTACGGTTCTGACCGGTGTAACCACGTTGCTCGCACTTATCGCGCTCTATCTCTTCGGCGGCGAGGTCATCCGCTCCTTCACCTTCGCTATGATCTTCGGCATCCTGGTAGGCACCTATTCGTCGATTTTCGTCGCCGGTCCGCTGCTGATCCTCTTCAAGCTCCGGCCTGAAGGAGCCGAAGCCGATAAGGCTGATGGCACGAAGCTGCCGCCCGCGACGGCACAGCCTACAACCTGACCGGCCGTTAGATGACGGCCGGCATCGTCATTCGCGAGGCGCATTTTCCGGGACGAGCGCCGATCGAAGCCTATGGGAATGGTGGCTTCCGTTTTGCGGATATGTCGCATCGCGGCTCGCTGCTGTGCCTGCCATCCGGTATTTACGCTTGGGAACCCATTGATCCGATGACGCTGACGCCGGCGGATTTCGACCGGCTGATTGCAGAGGCCGCTAGCGTCGAGGTTCTACTTGTCGGCATGGGCAAGGAATTGCGCAGGCTCCCGCCCACCGTTCGCGACGCATTGCGGGAAGTCCGTATCTCCGCCGATCCGATGTCCACCGGCGCCGCTGTCCGAACCTACAACGTCTTGCTTGCCGAGGACCGGGCGGTCGCGGCTGCGCTGATCGCCGTCGACTGACGTGGCGGGCGAAACAACGCTGATCGCGGAAGCCGTTCGGGCTGGTGACAGCGACCGCTACCTCTCCGCACTCTATGCTCCGCAAGACAAGCGCGAGGCGCTGCTGGCGCTCTACGCCTTCAACGCCGAGATTGCGGGCGTGCGCGACCGCATCCACGAGCCGATGCCAGGCGAAATCAGATTGCAGTGGTGGCGCGATGTCATTGCGAACCGCGCCGTGGGCGAGGTGTCCGGACATCCGGTGGCCGATGCGCTGACCAACGTCATCAAGACCCACGGATTGCCGCAGCTGGCGTTCGAAAACTACCTCGATGCACGGATTTTCGATCTCTACGACGACCCCATGCCGTCGCGAACCGATCTGGAAGGCTATTGCGGGGAGACTGCGGGAGCGCTGATCCAGCTT
Source organism: uncultured Alphaproteobacteria bacterium (assembly GCA_963839725.1). GTDB lineage: Bacteria > Pseudomonadota > Alphaproteobacteria > Rhizobiales > Rhizobiaceae > Kumtagia. The sequence continues at coordinate 102,197 of CAWIWT010000033.1, forward strand.
TGCGCGCTAGTATTGGACGCCAAAGCGGCTCCCGCCTTTTCTGACGCGGCAGGTCACGCGGGATGCGCTCAGGCGATTTGCGGACTCCTCCGCTTGTTGCCGATGCATCGGGCTCGCGGGCAATGCTACCTGCCGCGCGACGTGCTCGCTGCGGCAGGCACGACGCCTGAGGAGTTCGTTGCGGGCGCCTCACCCGACGCTGCCGGCCGTGCATTGGTCGCAATGATCGCGCTGGCGAACGAGCATCTTTCGGCCTTTCAGCGTGTTGCCGGGAAACTCCCCGTCACATTGCGTCCGGCATTTTTGCCGCTGGCGGTGGTGCCTGCATATCTCGCGAGGCTTTCGAAAGCGGACACAAGCGTCCTGACCAAGCCGGTGCAACTTGCGGTGTGGAAGTGTCAATGGCTGTTGCTTCGAGCGGCCGCGAGAGGCTGGTGAGCATGGCTTCCAGCGCGCCTGTAGGGGTAAGGTTGGTCTCGCTGTTGGGTCTGCGGTTGGCCGTCGATGGCAAATCCATCAGTAAAAGAATTTGGCGAGCATCAAGAAATTTGCGCTATAGAAACCAAGGGGCGGAGCGAGCGATACGCGCAGCCCCGGTTGAGTTTGTTCTGGAGACCGTGCATTGACGAGGCACGAACCACGCAAGATGTCGACCGAGCCGCGCCTTATGGGCCCGGCGAGCCCGACGCGTATTGCGCTTGTTGCACCACTTTCGGCCGCCCGCTGGCTGCTGCTTCTGATCCTCGCCGCCAGCATCTATTTCTTCCATGGTTTTGCCGTGCCGGTGCTCGCAGCACTGGTTATCGCGTTTGCGAGTTGGCCGCTTTATCGCCGGCTGCTCGTCGCGGTCGACGGTAACCGGACCATCGGCGCTGCGATCGCCATTCTTGCAATCCTCGCCTTCATCGTCGTGCCGATCGCGATTGCGGGAAGTTATGCGGTCCACGAGGTGCGTGACTGGATCGGCTGGGCGTTTGCCACAAACCGCAACGGCGCTCCGACGCCGGTCTGGATCGCCACCTTGCCGATGGTCGGCGATTGGCTAAACGAACAATGGGCCAAGCATATCGGCCATCCGGGCGCGATCGGTGAACTGATCCAGATCGTCAGCGGCGCCAACATCGGCAGCATCTACCGCGCCGTTCTGGCGGCGGGCGGCGGGGCTTTCAGCCTGCTGTTGACACTGTTGTTCATGTTGATAGCGCTGTTCTTCACCTATCGCGACGGCGAGTCCTTTGCCGCACAGGTCGACAAGGTCGGCGAGCGTATTGTGCCGATGCGCTGGGAACGCATTTCGCGCGTGGTGCCTGCCACGATCAGCTCGACGGTCACCGGCATGACGCTGATTGCCATCGGAGAGGGCGTGGTGCTCGGCGTCGCCTATTGGATTGCAGGTGTGCCATCGCCCGTCACGCTTGGCGTCATCACGGGTGTGATGGCTTTGATACCCGGCGGCGCGCCGCTCTCGTTTACGCTCGTCTCCATCTACCTTGCCTCCAGCGGCTCACCGGTCGCCGGCTTTTGCCTGTTTATCTGGGGTTCGGTCGAACTGTTCATCGTCGACAAGACATTGCGCCCGAAGCTGGTCGGCGGGCCTATCAAGCTGCCCTTCCTGCCGACTTTCTTCGGCCTGATCGGCGGCGTGAAGACCATGGGCTTTCTCGGCCTGTTCATCGGGCCCGTGCTCATGGCGCTGCTTGTGGCTATTTGGCGCGAATGGGTACGCGAGGTGGAACTGACCGACGAAGTAGCAACCACCGTTCAGGTGGACGCGGCGGCGTTTCCGCTCGTGCTCGATCCCGACGCCAGCGAGAAAAAGCGCCAGACCGGCTGACGGCTCGCAACCACGAAAGTTTGACAAGATTTTTTCGACGTTACACGGAACAATAGGGCGACGGATCCGGTTAGCCACTTTTCTGGATGGCATCAGCCGGACGGATGGAGGAAGCCATGGCGACCGTAGAAGCCACCGTGCCCGCGAATAAGAACCGCTACAAGAATGCCATCCGCAAGCCGGATTTCACCATCGATCAGGATTGGCAGTCTTACTCACAGGAAGAGCACAACCGCTGGGACCGGCTGTTTGCGCGGCAGCTCGAAATACTCAAGGACCGCGCCTGCAGCGACTATCTGCAAGCGGTGAAAACGCTTGAGCTTTCCGAACGTGGCGTGCCCGATATGGAACGCCTCAGCGACCGGCTGGAGAAGATCACCGGCTGGCGCGTCGTGCCGGTCACGGAGCTTGTGCCGGACGAAGTCTTCTTCAATCATCTTGCTCATCGCCAGTTTCCAGCGGGCGCTTTCATCCGCTCGGAGCAGGAAATGGATTACCTGGAAGAGCCGGACATCTTTCACGATATTTTCGGCCATGTTCCGCTGCTCGCAAACCCCGTCTATGCCGACTTCATGGAGGCCTATGGCCGGGCCGGCCACCGCGCCATGGTTTTGGGAAAGCTACCGAATCTGGCGCGGCTTTACTGGTATACTGTCGAGTTCGGATTGGTGCGCGAAGCGGGCGAGCTGAAGATTTTTGGCGCGGGCATCATGTCGTCGTCGGCCGAGAGCATCTTCGCCCTCGACGATCCCTCACCGCATCGCGTGGAATTCGATCTGGAAAGGGTGATGCGGACGAAATACATCATCGACGACTTCCAGAAGGTCTATTTCGTCATCGACAGTTTCGAGCAGCTTCTTCGCGAATGCGCCGAGGATTTTGGCGAACTGTATGAACGTCTCGGCCACACCCTGACGATCGAGCCGCATGACCTGGTCCATTACGACGAGGTCTTGCAGCACGGTACGCAGCAATATTTCGTCGATAAGGAACTCAAGGAAAAGTTGAAGGCGTCAAGCGGACTGGCGCCGAGTTGGTAGTTACGCGGTGCGAGACGACTTTCGCGGCCTTGCGCCGGCGAGTGCATTGCGGCTGAATGTACGCCACACCGCCGCCAGCGCGGCTAGGAATGCCGCTGCGCACCATCAGGATCGACCATGCCTCGCCGTCCGCCAACCGGATCAACGGGATATCGACGGTCAGCGCCAGCCCACCAATGCCGTTCAATAACAGGCCCTTACGGTGGTTTGTTTCAGGAGAGGACAAAATTCGCTCCGTCAGAACCGGCGGGCGACTGCCAAGCAATTCGTCGGTAGATGCTACTTGGGAAAGCGTTCCCAGCCTCGCGGCCCAAGATGCTCCTGCGGCGTGAAGCGCACCTTATAATTCATTTTGCGCGAGCCGTTGACCCAATAGCCGAGATAGACATGGGGCAGCCCCTCGGCGCGGGCGCGCGCAATGTGATCGAGGATCATATATGTGCCGAGCGAGCGGTCTTCCTGCTCGGGGTCGAAATAGGAATAGACCATGGACAGCCCATCAGCCATGCGGTCGGACAAGGCAACGGCGATCAACTCACCGTCGCCCCGCCCGGTAATGAAGCTATCGGGGCCACGGCGGCGATATTCAATGATCTTGGTGTGAACGTGGGTGTCCTCCACCATCATCGCGTAATCGAGCACCGTCATCTCCGACATGCCGCCCTTGCGGTGGCGCGCGTCGAGATAGGCGCGGAACAGCGTGTATTGTTCGCTCGAGGGCACGGCGTCGTGCATGGCGCCGATCAGATCGGAATTGCGCGCAAGAACACGCTTCATGTTCTTGGTGGGCTCGAACTCGCCGGCAAGGATTCGCACTGAGACGCAGGAGCGGCAGGATTCGCAGGCCGGCCTATAGGCGATGTTTTGCGATCGGCGGAAACCCCCCTGGGTTAGCAGGTCGTTCATTTCCGGCGCCCTGTCGCCCACTAGGTGCGTAAACACCTTTCGTTCGAACTGGCCCTCAATATACGGACAGGGGGACGGGGCGGTCAGAAAGAATTGCGGCGATTGAGTCGGATGGTGGGTCATGAACCGATGATCGTCAGCCTACGATTTACACAAGTTTTGGACTTGTTGCTCAAAACGTCAATCCAAATTTGCTGATCCGGCGATGTGTAGCGCCAAGGGGTTGCCCAAATTCGACGGATCGTTAGTAGCGTTCGCTGCGAGTGACCACCGTTCCTAGGAGCAGGTCGTGCAGCGTTCGCTTTCGGTCGGTGAACAGCGTTGCAAGCAGGATGAATGGCGTCAGGATGACATTGCCGGCCCAGAAGAGAACCGTGTGCACCACCGCGAGCAGGCCATCGACAGGACGGCCGTCGAGGCGGTCGAGACGAATGCCCATCGAGCGCATGCCGACGGTCGCCTGATTGCGTCCGCCAAGCGTCGTCCAGACATAGGCAATGGCGACGAGCGGGAACAGGATGCCGAATAGCCCCCAGGCGAACCCGAATGTCAGCAAGCCGAGGATAGCGACTGCAATGCCGAACGGGATTATCAGCAGGCCGATAATCAGGTAATCGATGAGGAAGGCGAGCACGCGCCGCGTCAGCACGCCATCATAGGCTCTGATATCGTCGAGCCGGGAGCCGATCACTTCACCATAGAGAACGTTGCCGCTCATTTTCTCGCACCTTTCCGGGTCGCTTAGCCCGTTCAATCCAACGATTCAGATGGTGATCGCGGCGGCGCATTCAAGTTCCGGCGAAAAGCGCGAAATTTGAATCCGATCCACTTCAAACGATTTGAGTTGCGCGGAATTGTCGTTTATTCGCACTGCAGCAATGCCTGCCGGCGTTGTCCTTTCATCAATGCGGGGAATTGTGATGGACACCTACGATATGGTCGTGATCGGCAGCGGACCTTCCGGCCGTCGCGCGGCTGTGCAAGCTGCCAAACTGGGCAAGTCGGTTCTGGTTGTCGACAAGGGCAGGCGCCTCGGCGGCGTTTCGGTCCACACCGGCACAATTCCATCTAAGACCTTGCGCGAAACTGTGCTGAACCTGTCAGGTTGGCGCGAGCGCGGCTTTTATGGTCGCGGTTATCGCGTCAAGCAGGACATCGAGATGAATGATCTGGTCGCGCGCCTGCACAAGACGCTTGATCACGAGGTCGAGGTTCTCCAGCACCAGTTCATGCGCAACGCGGTGCGCAATGTGAAGGCCACCGCAAAGTTCATCGACGCGAACCATATCAGCCTGACCACCGAATCCGGCGTGCACAGCGAGGTCGAGTTCGCCAACGCGTTGGTCTCCGTCGGCACGCGGCCGTTCCGTCCCAACAATGTGCCGTTCGACGGCGAGCGTGTCTTCGACAGCGATAATATTCTCGAGCTGACCGCCTTGCCGCGCACGCTGACGGTGGTTGGCGGCGGCGTCATCGGCGTGGAATACGCGACAATCTTCTCGGCCCTCGACGTGCCGGTGACGCTGATCGAGAGCCGCGACACTATCCTCGACTTCGTCGATCGCGAACTGGTCGATGACTTCATGCATCAGTTGCGTGACCGTGGCCTGACCATGCGCCTCGGCGCGGGGATCAAGGAGGTCAAGGTAATGTCGAACGGTGTCGAGACGACGCTGGCCGATGGACGCGTGGTGCGCACCGACATCCTGCTCTACGCAGCCGGACGTAGTGGTAATGTCGGCAGCCTTGGCCTTGACGGCATTGGCATCAAGGCTGACTCGCGCGGGCGCATCGAGGTGAATTCCGAGACGTTCCAGACGTCGGTTCCCAACATCTATGCCACCGGCGACGTCATCGGCTTTCCGAGCCTTGCCTCGACCTCGATGGAGCAGGGACGCGTGGCGGCTTGTCATGCCTTTGGTGTTCCTCTGCCGCCGCCGCCCGCGACGTTCCCCTATGGGATCTACGCGGTACCGGAAATCTCGACGGTCGGCCTGTCGGAAGAGCAGGTGCGCAAGACCGGCGAACCCTATGAGTGTGGCGTGGCGCGGTTTCGCGAGACCTCGCGCGGCCACATCATGGGCGTCAACTCCGGTTTCCTGAAGCTGATCTTCTCGCTCGACACTCGCCGTTTGCTCGGCGCGCATATTGTCGGCGAGGGTGCGACCGAGCTGATCCATATCGGCCAGGCCGTGATCAATCTGGGCGGCTCGGTCGACTTCTTCGTCAACAACACCTTCAACTACCCGACGCTCGCGGAGGCCTACAAGATCGCGGGATTGGATGCCTGGAATCGCATGGGCAGGGGGTAAGTCTTTCCGCTAACTCTACTCCGCTCGCCATCTGACACCAACTTCTGCGCTTCCGGTGCTCACAGACTTTGGGTACGCTCCGCTGCGGTTCTCAAAAGCTCTCGCGATACGGCTCGCCGGACGAGTTTTCAGATGATCCCAAAAACCGGAGGATGGCATGACCAAGCGCATTGTTTTCACGGGCGGTTCCGGCAAGGCGGGGCGTCATGCATTGCCTTGGCTCAAGGCCAAGGGGTATGAAATCTTCAATCTCGACCTCAAACCACTGGATTGCCCGGGCGTCAACACGCTGATCACCGACGTGACCGACAGCGGCCAAGTGTTCAACGCGCTGTCCATGCATTTCGGCTTTGAGGGCTATGAGACGGGCAGGGGGCCGGACAAGGTCGATGCCGTGGTGCATTTCGCAGCCGTGCCGCGCGTGCTGATCACACCCGACAATGCCACTTTCAGCGACAATGTCATCAGCACCTACAATGTGATCGAGGCTGCGGTGAAGCTCGGCATCCGCAAGATCGTCATCGCGTCGAGCGAAACCACCTATGGCGTCTGCTTCGCCGAGGGCGAGAAGGATTTTCATCAGTTCCCGCTGGAGGAGGACTACGACGTAGACCCGATGGACAGCTATGGCCTGTCCAAGGTGTTGAACGAGAAGACCGCGCGGGCTTTCGCGATGCGCACGGGCGCGGACATCTACGCGCTGCGGATCGGCAACGTCATCGAGCCGCACGAATATGACCGGTTTCCGGGCTTTGTCGCCGATCCGATGTCGCGCAAGCGCAATGCCTGGAGCTACATAGACGCGCGCGATCTGGCGCAGATCGTTCATCTCTGCCTGGAGAAGGATGGCCTTGGTTATCAGGTCTTCAATGCCGTCAACGACACGATCACGGCCGACGGGCCGACCGAGCAGTTCCTGAAGCGCTGGTGCCCGAACACGCCGATCATTCGCAAGATGGGCGAGAACGAAGCGCCGCTCTCCAATCGAAAGGCGCGCGAAGTGCTTGGCTTTCGCGAGGAGCACAACTGGCGGAGGTATGTTTGAGCGGCGAGTATGGCTAGGCCAACAAAGCCAGCATTTTTAATGTGCTCAGCTGCTAGCGGAAGTATAAAAAAAGCTGATTAATACCCTCGCGCGTAGCGAGGATAACGTAAACTGCGCGTGGTCATTACGGCTCACGCCTCCCGCCCCCGCATCGGCGGCGGATCCAATCATCAGGCCCCGAGTTTATTATAAGCACTTTCGCAACCAAAAGGCGCCAATCGAATGATCATTAGTCACAAACACCGCTTCATATTCGTGCACGTCCCAAAAACAGCGGGAACCGCCATCTCGGTATATCTGTCGCGTCACTTGGGACCGTTAGATATTATGATCGGGTCATGGGGCGCAGCTGCGCTCGAGGGATTAGGCCAAACGCCAGGACACTGTTTTATGCATTGACCAGGCGTTCGCCTGGCAAGGTTTCAAGAGCGTTGCTTGCCGGCCGCCCGTCTAAGTTGGTGGGTGGCGGCCTCCGCCGCAGATTTCGAGGCCAACTTTGGGATCATTCGAGCGCCGCCGAGATTGAACAGTTCGACCCAAAGGCGTGGCGCGACTACTTTAAGTTTTGTTTCATTCGAAATCCATTCGAGCGTGTGGTGTCAATCTACCATTGGAGCTATCGGAAGCAATAACACGTTCAGCCGACGTTCTCCGAAATGTTACGGCGCATCGAGGAAGGCGACCCTGGGGCTGCTCCCGGCACGAGATGGGATAGTTGGGCACTCTACACAAAAAACGATCGCCTGGCGGTTGATTTCGTGGGGCGTCATGAAACGCTTGTTGAAGACTTGCAAAACGTGTGCGACCGAGTTGGGATACCGTTCGACGAGACATTAATCACCCGCGAAAAGTCTAACCAGGTGCGGGATCTCGAAACCTACTACGAGCCAGGTGATCGCGAGCGCGTGGAAAGAATCTTTGCACGAGAAATACAAACGTTTGGCTATGTCTTCCGGTGAATTGATCGGTAAACTTTCAGGTTGTCGTAATAAACCAAGGCATAGCTGTATCGTTTGGCGCGCGATCTGGCGCAGATCGTTCATCTCTGTCTGGAGAAGGATGGCCTTGGTTATCAGGTCTTCAATGCCGTCAACGACACGATCACGGCCGACGGGCCGACCGAGCAGTTCCTGAAGCGCTGGTGCCCGAACACGCCGATCATCCGCAAGATGGGCGAGAACGAAGCGCCGCTCTCCAATCGAAAGGCGCGCGAAGTGCTTGGCTTTCGCGAGGAGCACAACTGGCGGAGGTATGTCTGAGCGAAGATCAACGGTATCGCGCAGAAATTACCCTGGAATATCCTGCCACAGCCATGCCGAGACTGGATCGGCCCTCCCGCGAATGGTGGTTTCGATCGGGCCGAGCAGGGCTCCCGCTGCAAACGGCTCCCTGCCCGACGCGTTGAGCAGGGCGTCGCTCAGCGCGACCGACGCGCCGCGATCGGCGGCGATTTCCATCAGGCGGCTGGCGACGTTGACGGTGTCGCCTGTCGCAGCGATCTGCTGATTGGCGTCGCGTCCGAGTCGCGACGCGACGATGGCGCCGTAATTCGCGCCGATCTTGAAGCCGATGCGGGTGGCGATCGGCGCAGGCAGCGATGTCAACCACTTACGCGTTTTGTCGACAAGCTGGACGCAGCACCGCGCCGCGTCGGAGGCGTCCTTGGGAGACGGCGTGGGCAGACCGAACAGGATCATCGCGCCATCGCCCAGGAAGCTGGTGATGGCGCCGCCCGAGGCATGAGCTTCCTCATCGATGATCTGGTAGAAGGCGTCCAGCAACTCACGTGTCGCCGCTGGCCCCAGCGTTTCGCTGAGGCCGGTGAAGCCTGAAAGATCAACGAAGACGACCGCTGCGTTCTGCCAGACCGGCTCGGCCAGGAATTTCGGATCGTGGGCGAGCACATGTGAAAAGCCGGACGCCTGGACCCGCTGCAAAAGTTCACTTTGCGTCTCGAAATGCCGGGCCAGCCGCCGCCCGCGAAACAGCTGTATGGTGCCAAAGATCAGCGCTGGCAGAGCAGCCGCCGTGATGGGCAGTGCCACGCTCAGCAAGATGCCGCGCTGGAACGCCAAAAAGTTCGCAATCAACAGGCCGGCGAGAGCACAGAAAATGGCAACGAATCCGATGACGTTGCGGCGCCAGGCAAGCAGTGCGATCAGCACCGCCGGCAGCGCAATCGCCACGCCGGCGTCGAGAAGGCGAACAGCGTGATCCCTCACCATGCCGTCGCCGGCAATCAAATTGTTGATCGCGGTCGATATCACTTCGACTCCCGGCAGAACCGGATCGAACGGCGTGGGAAATACATCGCCGCCTCCAGCCAAAGATGCGCCGATGACGACGATATGGCCTTCGATCTGCTTGCGGTCGAGCTGACCGTCCAGGACACGCGCCGCGCTGATGGTCGGGATCGTGCCACGCGGGCCATAGAAGGAGAGAGGCAGCACCTGGCCGCCGTCGGTGCGCACTGTGCGGCCGCCGATCAGGATGCGGCCCGGCTCGATCACCGGGTCGGTCTGCATCGCGATGGACGCAACCCGCAAGGCCAGCGAGGTTTCGACGCTGTCAGCGGTGCGGAACAGCATTGGAATGGTACGCGGCGAACCACTCCGATCCGTTCCAACATTGACGATACCGACAGCCGCAGCTTCCGAAAATAACGGCAAAGGCAGCAGCAACTGATCGGCGACCGGTATCCGCGCCAGCGGTCCATCGTCCGAAGTGTACTGGATATCGCTCTGGTAGATCGCCGCGCCGGCAATGACCGCCGGCGCTTTCTTGAGGGCGTTCGCCAGTATCCTGTCCTCGCTGTCTAAGCCAGGATCGACAAGCAGGACGTCGACAACGATGACCTTGGGCTTGAGGCGTGCAATCTCTTCAATGAAGCCCGCAAGCGTGGTGCGCGACAGAGGGTAGGCGCCAGCCTTCATCACGGCCTCGTCGTCGATGGCGATGATCGTGGTAACGTCAGGCGCCCTCTTCACACCGCGGATCAGCGTGCGCAGGTCGATCATGGTGGCCTCGACACGGTCGAGGAACCATAGGCCGCCATTCAGGTGTCCAATCGCCAGCAGTCCGCCCCACAGGCTGGAAAGGACAAGGGCGGCAAGAACGAGCGCGCGGGCGCTCATCGGCACCTACCGCCCAAGGCGTGACATGAGCGCGTTGACGCGCGCCCGCTTCCACTGGCGCACATCAAGTGGCTTGCCGACTTCGGCATCCACGCCATCGCCCGCACCAAGCGAAACGCCGGAGCTGTTTGAAGGCTTACGAACAGCAACTTCACCGCGCGCAACAAAGACCGATGTTTTGCGGGGAGAAGTGTCCACGGCCCATTGCGTGCCGCGCACGGCGGCTATCGCCTGAGGTGCAATGACTTCGAACCGTCGGCCGGGCCGCGCCTCGGGCACGTCCACCAGCACCGCCTTATTGCTAAGGCGCACGGCATCTACATTGCCGTTGCGGTCGCGATCAAGCAGCTGGTAGCTGGCGCCCTTTTCAGCGGTGATCGAAAGTCCATCACGGCATTTTACGACATACCGGCCGGTGCCGCCTATCTGCGCAAGACTGCAGCCGCCTGTGCGGGATTGCGAGCGGGCAAAATCGGTGGAGGCGGCCAATATCGGCCAGAACAGCAGCGCTGCCAACAGAAGCACACGAGTGGTCGGAATCATCGGGGGTAGTCCGTACTATGACGATCGGATATGTTATGGCGAAACCCGGTCCCCAGTCCGGAATCGCGATCTCCTTATCTCATGACACGTCGTTTCCGGTCAGTCTCGGTTTAGCCTTACAGGCGGTCCGCCTTCAGTAGTTCCGCGACTGCAGGTGCGAAATAAGTGAGAATCCCATCGCAGCCCGCCCGCTTGAAGGCCACCAGCGATTCCAGCATCGCCTTTTCGCCATCGATCCATCCATTCCCGGCCGCAGCCTTGATCATCGAATATTCGCCCGACACCTGATAGGCGAAGGTCGGCATCGCAAATGTGTCCTTGAGCCGCCGGATAATGTCGAGATAGGGCAGTCCGGGCTTAACCATGACCATGTCGGCGCCCTCAGCGAGGTCCTGTTCGGCCTCGCGCACTGCCTCGTCCGAATTGGCTTGGTCAAGATAATAGGTCTTCTTGTCGCCCTTGAGCAGGCCTTTCGTGCCGATCGCCTCGCGATACGGGCCGTAGAAGGCGGACGCGAATTTCGTGGCGTAGGACATGATCGCTACATTTTGCAAGCCGGCGGCGTCCAACGCGTCGCGGATCGCGCCAACGCGCCCGTCCATCATATCGGAAGGCGCGATGATGTCGGAACCGGCTTGTGCCTGAAGCACTGCAGCGGCGGCCACCTGTGCGACCGTTTCGTCATTGACGATGATGCCTTCGCGCAAGATGCCGTCATGGCCATGGCTGGTGAAGGGGTCAAGCGCGACATCGGTGATGACGCCAATTTCCGGCACCGCCAATTTTATGGCGCGCGTAGCACGATTGATGAGATTTTCCGGATCGAGGATGGCCGAACCGGTCTGATCGCGCAGCGAAAAATCCACATTCGGGAATGTGGCAAGGGCTGGAATGCCAAGCTTCGCCGCGCGTTCGGCTTCCTTCACGGCAAGATCGACGGAGAGCCGGAAGACGCCGGGCATGGCCGGAATTTCCTCACGCTGGTTCGTTCCGCCGATGATGAAGATCGGCCAGATGAGATCGTCAACCGTGAGCCTGTTTTCCTGAACCAGGCGGCGTGACCAATCGGCCTTGCGCATACGGCGAAGGCGCCGGCCTTGCGTGATCTCATCGACGGTGCGGCTGCCGGCCGGTGTTGCTGGCGTGAACTTGTTCATTCGACTGTCTCCGGTAAATCTTCTAGCACGCGCGGTGATCCCGGCCAAACATCCGCCTACTAGGTCGTGAACTCATAAATCTGGTCGAAATGGTGTGGGGCCATCTGTTCGGATACGGCGCATGTTCCTTTCGCGCTGACATGCATCAGCGCGGGACATGCGCTGTAGCGGGCAGATGGACCACATCCGAAGGACGCCGAAACGGCTGCGACCTGCTGCGTCGAACCGCTCGGCCGCGGGATAGACCCCGACCATCGCGCTTCTCCTTGCATCTCTTTGCCGTTTCTGGCGCCATTTTGATCATATTTATGAGTCCACGACCTAGGCCACGGCATATTCAATGCAAGTGGCGAACATAAGCGTCGGCTTGAATCCAGTCACCGTTGACGCATCGGCGCTGCGTCCTTAGCACTGACATTCCGGCCTGAGGGAGGAATCGCGGATGGACTTTGGGGGTGGAGACGAGATCCGCTTTGAACGGATGGGCTTTGCCGGAGTGGTCACGCTGAACCGGCCGCAGGCATTGAACGCTCTGACCCATCGCATGATCAAGGCCCTGTCGAAGGCGCTTCTCGCGTGGGAGGCCGACGCCGGCGTCAAGGCAGTGGTCGTCAAGGCCGAGGGCAGGGCATTCTGCGCCGGCGGCGACCTGACGCAAGTCTATGAGAGCCGTGGAACGGGCAAGCCGCCGATCGAGTTCTTCGCCGACGAGTATCGGTTGAACGCGGCAATCGCACGCTTTCCAAAACCCTATGTCTCGATGATCGACGGTATCGTGATGGGGGGCGGCGTTGGAATATCCTTCCACGGCTCGCATCGCGTGATGACGGAAAACGCGCTATTCGCGATGCCGGAAGTGGGTGTCGGTTTCTTCCCGGATGTCGGAGGCAGCCACATATTGCCGGATCTGGCCGACAATTTCGGCATGTATCTCGGCTTGACCGGCACGCGCGTAAAATGGGGCGACGCGCTATGGTCCGGCTTGGCGACACATCCCGTGAAGGCGGAAAACCTTTTGCCGCTGCTCGAAATGATTGCCATGAATGGCGAACCGGAGGCGGCGCTTCGCAACTTTTTCACCATGCCCCGTCGCGAAACCGAACAGTCAAACTGGAAGAAAATCGACGGATGGTTCAGCCATTCCTCGCTCCACGCGATTATCAAGGCGCTCGAGGCTGACGCCGAGGATAAGCTGGCCGCATCGATACTTTCAACGCTGCACAGCAAGTCGCCAACCAGCCTGCGGGTCGCCTTTCGCGAGATTAGCAGCGGCCTGACTCAGTCGGTGGACAATTGCATGCGCACAGAGTTTCGGATCGTCAACCGCATGCTCGCCGGCCACGATTTCTACGAGGGCATCCGCGCTGTCATCGTCGACAAGGACAATACGCCGAAGTGGCACCCAGCCCGGCTGAAAGATGTCTCGGACGACGCGGTTGAGGCGTATTTCGCACCGCTTCCCGGGGGAGACCTTCTTCTGTGAGCGACATTCCGGCACGACAAACGGCTTTCGGCCCGACCACGGTAGAACTGCTTTTCGAGTGGTTTCAGCGTATCATTGCCGTCTACTGCCTGATGTTCGGCGTGCTCTATTGGGTTCGGCTCATTGGCTATTTCGAAGGGCCGTTGTGGCGATTCGATCTGATGCCTGTGCATTGGCAGGTCGTCACCGTCACTCTTGCGGTGTTCTTCCCTTTCGCGGCAGCGGGCCTGTGGATGCTGGCGTCGTGGGGCCCGGTCATCTGGTTCATCTGCGCGCTGACCGAGGCGGTGATGTATCTCGGGTTTCCCGAACTGTTCGGCAGGCACTACGCCGTAGTCGCATCGCACGCGTTCGCGGCGTTTCTCTATACGACGTTCCGGATCGTCATCGCCGTACAGGCCGCAAGGGCCCGGCGCGAAAGTTAATAAAGTTTGAAGTAACTACTACTTGTTAAGCTTATTTCGAAACCTCTCCAGCTTAAGGCCTTGTTAAGCCTAGCGTTTAAGTCGAATTTTATTGGTATTCGATAGTCTCGCGACCAAGGTGATAAAAACAAAAAAATCACCGGGCGACAAACGAGAGGCGAAAACAATGATCAATACGCGTCAAGCGGCAAAACCCGCTTCTGTATCCGATGACCGCCGTGAGGCGATCCGTTCTCTATACATGGAATCACTTCAGTTGGTCGAGCGCTTGCATCGCCGTCTGCTTGATGTGATCAAGGATGAGTTCGACCGCAATGGCCGCAGCGACATCAACGCGATCCAGGCGCTGCTGCTGTTCAACATCGGCAATTCCGAGCTGACCGCAGGCGAACTCCGCTCCCGTGGCTACTATCTTGGCTCGAACGTGTCGTACAATCTGAAGAAGCTGGTCGATCTCGGCTTCATCAACCACCAGCGTTCCCGCGTTGACCGCCGTTCGGTTCGCGTCAGCCTTACACCGAAGGGCGCCGCGATCGCGGAAGTGGTCGGCGGCTTGTACGAGCGTCACATTGGTTCCATCGAGCAGGTTGGCGGCATCAACACCGACGAGTTCAAGCAGATGAACCGCGCCTTGCAGCGTCTCGACCGCTTCTGGAACGACACGATTGCTTATCGCATGTAAGTTGGAAAATGGCGGCACGCGATTTCGCGTAGCCGCCGCCATTTCTCAAGCGAGCAAATGCGCCATGAGAGCCCTGAGATGCGCCGGTTTGACCGGCTTGTGCATCAGTTCGACGTTCGACGCGCGGGCCGCGCCTAAAAGGCTCGAGCAGCTATCGCCGGTGACTATGAGCGCCGGCACCGTCACGCCTAGATAGTTTCTTAAATCGGCGATTGTCTCGATTCCCAGATCGCCATGTCGCAGATGCTGGTCAGCGATGATGACATCGGGCACCCACTCCTGCTGAGACAAGATCCGAACAGCTTCGTCACGAGACCCGGCGGATCGCGTAACACATTCCCAGCGCTCCAGTAGGGCCAACATGGCTTCCAGAACATCGGGATCGTCCTCGATCATCAGCACGCGCGTACCGAACAGACCGTATCCATGACGACTTGCGATCTCGCCTTTCTGCTTTTTGGCGGCGGGACTCGTGGCGACGGGAACCTCGACACGGAAGGTCGTGCCACGCCCGACGACAGACGAGAAGCTAATTTGATGGCCTAGAGTCGAGGTCATTCGGCGGACAATTGAAAGGCCTAGGCCGAGACCTGCCCCCGAAATATCGTTGTCCGCCGAATTGGAGCCACGATGAAATTCTTCGAAGATAGCCTCACGCTGGTCGTTCGCGATGCCGCAGCCGGTATCCGTTACTTCGATCAATACCGCCTTGCCGCGCAGACGGACACCGACCAACACGCCGCCTTTCCGGGTATAGCGCATCGCATTTGAAACGATGTTCTGGAGGATGCGTCGCAGCATCGTGCGGTCGGAGCGAACGATTGCACTGCACTTCCGAAACTTGAACTTCAGACCTTTTTGGTCGGCGAGGGGTTGGAAGTCGGATTTGATGGAAGTGAACAATTGGTCAAGCGAAACATCAGTAATATCGGGCTTGACCACCTTCGCATCGAGCTTCGAGATGTCGAGAAGCGTCTGCAGCAGATTGCTGATCGTGGTCAATGAGCGTTCTATCTGGCCAACGAGCCGGCGGCCTTCCGGGCTTGTCTGCAAATCGGCCAGCGCGGAAACAGAGAGGTGTGCGGCGTTCAGCGGCTGAAGCACATCATGGCTCGCAGCAGCCAGAAAGCGCGTCTTGGAAATATTGGCCTGCTCCGCAGCTTCCTTGGCGGCGAGCAGATCGAGGTTCGAATCCGCCAGCCGCCGCAACGTCGCCTGTAGTTCTTCAGTTCGAGCGCGGACGCGATGCTCGAGGTTGATCGCGGTTTGGAAGAGTGAAAACGCGTTGCCCTGCTGATCGGTCGAGCGTTCGACGCGCGATATCAGCGCTGCGTTGATCTTTTTCAGGCGCTCGATGTCGTTAACGTCGCGAACCGGCATCGCGCTACTCGGCGGCCAGCTTGTGGCCGAACGCAATGCCGGTCAGCGTCTGATTGAGATGCATGGTCCTGAACTGCTCGCCATAGGTGTTGAAGCCGATGACATTATTCGCCTTATAGAGATCGGACATCTCGCGGGACACCTGGCGGTTGCTGGCGTCGAGCCGGCGCAGCGAGCAATCAAAGCCAATGACGATATCGATGCCGCCCATTTTATCCCGCAGATCGTCCAGCGCCTCGCGCGTCGAATCAACCATATCTACTGGCTGCGCAATCGAAAGCACGACGCCGTCGTCGATTGCGCAGGCAAAACGCAGCGAACCGTCGGCGTTTAGATTCTGGATCGATCTGCAATAGTACTCGCCGCCGATTGATACACCGACCGGATGCGAGGCCAAGTTGAGTGCCGTGAGTTCTTCAGGGGCCAGACCGATCGCATGCGCGAACTCGTCAACGGCGGCTCCCGCATTGAATTCGTAAACGATCCGTTTGTCCGTGTCGGAGGCGGTGACCACCAGTTTTTTATCGGACGGCACATAGTTTGTGGTTTTGAAAACCTGGAACGGTACATCGGTCGCTACCAGGACGATGGCCGCGCAATTGGAGTCGACAATACCATCCAGTATGATTGTTGTGGCCTCGAGCTTGAAGTTGTCTGCGGCCGAACCACCAACAAGTGGAATATTGTCCAAGCCCCAATTCACGGCCGATGTAACGGCTTCTTCGGCGTTGGACAGCCCATCGATGAGCGAGAGTGCAAAGGCGTTGGCGGCAAACGGTGCAGGTGAGGTCGCTAGAAGCAGGCGCCGGATCGCGCAGACATCCGCCGCAATCGAGTCAAGTCCGGGCCCCGAAACATTTCGGATCAAGGTGGACACCACCCTGAAGTTGCGTGACGGGAAAAGGATCGCCAGCATCTGCCCGTCCCGCACGCCAAAGGGTGTAATCTCACCGGCCGTCGAGCAACCAGCGTAACGAAGCGTCGGAGCGTGAATTTTCAGCGCGGTGGTGAGAGCGTTGGCGCTCAAGAGCGCCTGGGAGAAAAAGAACAGCGCAAACTTCGCTCCGATGTCCCCGGCTTCACGCGCCACATCCCTGGCGAAGATATCGGCGTCAGGGCTGTCGGTGCTGAGCACCGTTAGGCCGCAGCCATAATTGTTGATTGAGGAAAGCGCTGTCATCTACAAACATTTCCGCCCTTCGTACTGGGCTGTAAGCTGCATCTGCACTCGCGCATTTTTGTCCGTAGGTGTCAAATTTTGCAATGGCACGGACGTGCGCTGACTAATCTTTAGTATAATATACGGCTTCCAGGGGGGATTGCATTCTCGCCCGACCAGTGGTCCAGAGCGCGGTCGGGGCGCGTGATCGCTATTGAGTTCGATCCGCAAGCGCCGGTGGGGCTGCGGCAAATACCTACCGAGGGAGGCAGGCAACATGTCGGACGTATCCATCACTGTAAATGGGCGAAAAGTGAGCGAAGCGGTCGAGGATCGGACGTTGCTTGTTCACTTTTTGCGGGAAAATCTAGGGCTTACGGGAACGCATGTGGGTTGCGACACGTCGCAATGTGGCGCATGCGTCGTCCACGTGGACGGCAAGGCGGTGAAATCCTGCACGATGTTGGCCGCGCAAGCTTCCGGTTCCACTGTAATGACCATAGAAGGCCTCGCCGACGGTGCGGTTCTGCACCCGATCCAGATAGCCTTCAAGGAAAACCATGGGTTGCAGTGTGGCTTCTGCACGCCGGGCATGATCATGTCGGCAGCCGATATGATCAATCGCCACCCAGAGGGGCTCGACGAAGCCACGGTGCGCGCAGAACTCGAGGGCAATATCTGCCGGTGCACCGGATACCATAATATCGTCAAGGCGATACTGGCGGCATCTCAAGCGATGTCGAAGGGCAAGGGCAGGGCAAAGAAGGCCGCATGATTTGTGAATGGTGAATAGTGAATGGTGAATGACGGCGACGGAAAACGTCCGGTGCCAAACAGCTTAGGCAGAAATAACCATTCACCATTTTACTATTCACCATTCACCCAATCGGTTCTGGAGGAGAACTCTGATGGGTATCGAAGGCATCGGCGCACGTGCTGCGCGAAAAGAGGACAAACGCTTCGTCACAGGAAATGGCCGATACGTTGACGATATGGTCGTGCCTGGAATGAAGCACGCGGCGTTCGTGCGGAGTCCGCACGCACATGCCGACATCAAGAAGATAGACGTCTCCAGGGCCAAGGCAATGCCGGGTGTCATCGGTGTGCTGACGGGCAAGGAGCTTAAGGCCGACGGCATCGGCAACCTCATCTGCGGCTGGATGATCCACTCCAAGGACGGATCGCCGATGAAGATGGGTGCATGGTCGCCATTGGCGGTGGACCGTGTCCGCTACGTCGGCGATGCGGCCGTGATCGTTGTGGCTGACACCAAGGGCCAGGCGCGCGACGCGGCCGAGGCGGTAGAGATCACCTACAAGGAAAAGAAGGCGGTGACGGAAGCCGTGGATGCGTTGAAGAAAGGCGCGCCGCAGATCCATCCGGAGGCCGAGGGCAACTTGATTTTCGATTGGGAGATCGGCGATGCCAAGGCGACCGATGCGGCTATCGCCTCGGCGGCGCATGTGACGCGGGTGAAAATCCACAACAACCGGCTGGTGCCCAATGCGATGGAACCGCGCGCCGCGCTCGGTCACTATGACAAGGGCGAAGACCACTATACTTGTTGGACGACCTCGCAAAACCCGCATCTGGCACGGCTGGTGATGAGCGCCTTCTACAATGTGGCGCCTGAGAACAAGCTGCGCGTGATTGCGCCGGATGTCGGCGGCGGCTTCGGGTCGAAAATCTATATCTATCCCGAGGAGATCGTCTGCCTTTGGGCATCGAAGAAGACAGGTGTTCCCGTAAAATGGGTGGCCGACCGCACCGAGAGCTTCCTGTGCGACGCGCATGGCCGCGACCACGTCAGCGAAGTCCAGATGGCTTTGGACGCAGATAACAGGATCGTCGGGTTGAAGGTCGACACGATCGCCAATCTCGGCGCCTACATGTCCCTCTTCTCATCCGCAATACCCACTTACCTCTATGGCACTCTTCTGTCGGGGCAGTACGATATCCCGGCGATCTGTGCCAATGTTCGCACGGTCTACACAAACACTGCGCCGGTGGATGCCTATCGCGGGGCAGGGCGGCCGGAAGCAACCTATCTGATGGAACGCACGATCGAGACCGCCGCGCGCGAACTCGGCGTCTCGCCGGCGGAACTGCGGCGGAAGAACTTCATCAAGTCCTTCCCCTACCAGACGCAGGTCATCATGAACTACGACGCCGGCGACTACGAGGCTTCGCTTGACGCCGCCATGAGCGCCGCAGACTGGACCGGCTTCCCGTCACGGCGGGAGGAGGCCAAGCGTCGCGGCAAGCTGCGCGGCATTGGAATGAGCTGCTATATCGAGGCATGCGGCCTTGCGCCGTCGGCGGCTATGGGCACGCTCGGCTCCGGCATCGGGTATTGGGAATCCGCCGAGGTTCGCGTCAACGCCGTCGGTACGATCGAAATCCTGGCCGGCTCGCACAGCCAGGGCCAGGGTCACGAAACCACCTTCGCACAGCTGGTTTCCGACCGCTTCGGCGTCGGCATTGACTCGGTCAGTGTCGTTCATGGCGACACCGACAAGGTGCAGATGGGCATGGGCACCTATGGCTCGCGCTCCGGTGCGGTCGGCATGTCGGCGGTCGTCAAGGCACTCGACAAGGTCGAAGCCAAGGCAAAGAAGATCGCCGCCCATCTGATGGAGGCCGACGAAAGCGACATCGTCATAGAAAATGGCGCGCTGAAAGTCGCCGGCACGGACAAGAACGTGCCGTGGTTCCAGATGGCGCTTGCCGCCTACACCGCCCACAACCTGCCTGCGGGCATGGAGCCGGGCCTGAAGGAAGGCGCATTCTACGATCCGTCCAACTTCACCTTCCCGGCCGGTTGCTACATCTGCGAAGTCGAGATCGATCCGGAGACCGGGACGACGGAAATCGTGCAGTTCGTGGCGGCCGATGATTTCGGCAATATCATCAACCCGATGATTGTCGAAGGGCAGGTGCATGGCGGCATCGCGCAGGGTATCGGCCAGGCGCTGCTCGAAGGCGCGTACTACGACGCCAGCGGCCAACTGCTGACGGCGAGCTACATGGATTACACCATGCCCCGCGCCGACGATCTGCCGTCGTTCAAGGTTTCGACCTCGAACACACCATGTCCGGGCAATCCGCTGGGCATCAAGGGCTGCGGAGAAGCGGGCGCCATTGGCTCGCCGCCGGCGGTCATCAACGCGATCACCGACGCGATCGGAATTGCCGACCTGACCATGCCGGCGACGCCGCAAAAGGTCTGGGCGGCTGTTCGCGCGGCAACGAAACATTGAGTGAGGTGAGTGGTGAATAATGAATGATGAATGGTACACGACGCGGAGTTGATCGCGCCCAGCCACGCACCATTCAGGAGCAACAGCTATTCCGTTCATCATTCCTCCTAGCGGGAGACAGCACAATGTACTCAGTCAATTACCATCGCGCCTCCTCGGTTGCAGACGCGGTCAAGCTCGCCAAGAAGGGTGATGCCAAATACCTGTCCGGCGGCATGACGCTGATCCCGGCAATGAAAACGCGGCTTGCCGCGCCCTCCGATGTCGTGGACCTCACCCACATCGCCGAGTTGAAGGGCATCAGCGTCAGCGGCAAGTCTGTCACCATCGGCGCAACCACGACCCATGCCGAGGTCGCGTCGAATGCCAAGCTGAAAGCGGTTTGCCCGGCGATCTGTCATCTTGCCGCGCATATCGGCGATCCGCATGTCCGGCACTGCGGGACGATCGGCGGCTCGATTGCGAATAACGATCCGGCGGCGGACTATCCGGCGGCAATGCTGGCACTCGGCGCGACGATCGTCACGAACAAGCGTCAGGTCGCGGCGGAAAAGTTCTTCACCGGCCTGTTCGAGACATCGCTGAAAGACGGCGAGATTGTTACGGCGGTCACATTCAAGGCGCCAGCCAAAGCCGGCTACTCGAAGTTTCCGAACCCGGCCTCGCGCTATGCGATGACAGGCGTATTCGTCACCAAGGGCAAGGATGGCGTGCGGGTTGCCGTTACTGGGGCTGGCGAGGATGGCGTCTTCCGCTCCAAGCCGATCGAGGCGGCTCTGGCGAAGAAGTTCGAGGCAGCTGTGCTGGAGGGCGTGTCTGTGCCAAGCGCCGAGCTGATGACCGACTTGCATGCGTCTGCTGAGTACCGAGCCAATCTCGTGGTGGTCATGGCCAAGCGTGCAGTGACGGCAGCGAACGCATAGCCGCAAGCGACATGATCAACTGAAGGCGGGGCAGGTAGATCGCGCTGCGTTGCTGCGACGGTAGGAGAGGTTGTTGCGCTGCCGGAGAAAATATCCTTATCGACATTGTTTTGCAGTTACCAAACATAAACCACGATCTGGCATGGATAGAAGCTTCCTTGAGTGAGGGCGCGTTCTATGCCGCAAGACGATCGACTGAATAACAAGGCAACGCTAACCCGCCGGATGGCGTTGCTGATTGGCGGCTCTGCCGCGGTTGCCGCCTGTTCGCGCAGCATGGACGTGGGCGACTTCGGTGTGGACATTGCCACGACCGGTTCGATTCGGCCCAAAATCAGCGTCGATCCGCATGTTACCAATCCGACCGTAATGTACGCCTCGATCACCGAGGGGCCGCATGTGCTGCCGACGATCCCGTACGAAAAGATTCCTCGCGAGTTCCGCCGGCAGATCGTTCCTGATCCGACAGGCGAGAGGCCAGGCACGATCGTTGTCGATCTGAAGAAACGCTTTCTCTACCTTGTCCAACCCGGCGGCGATGCTTTGCGCTACGGCGTCGGCATTGGCCGGGCCGGGTTCGAATGGTCGGGCCGCGCCAACATCCAATACAGGAAGCAATGGCCTGTATGGACACCGCCTGCCGAGATGATTGCTCGCAAGCCGGAGTTGGCGAAGTGGACCAATGGCCAGCCGGGTGGCACAGACAATCCGCTCGGCGCTCGTGCGCTGTATATCTTCAAGGACGGTACCGACACCGGCTTTCGTATCCACGGTACACCCGAATGGTGGACGATCGGCCAGAATATGTCGTCAGGCTGCGTCCGGATGATCAATCAGGACGTAATCGATCTCTACGACCGCGTGGAAGGCAAAGCGACGGTCGTCGTCGGCTGATCCGCCAAGCTTGGCTGGTTTAGACGCTGACTTGCAAAGCCGCGCCGATGCCTATTTCAGCGCTTTCCTGCTTGATAGCCGGAGTGACCACCTCCACCACACGCACTGGGCGAAAGCCCCTTGTGTTTTGGCGGCTTTGTCGCTAATCGGCCCGCATCTAGCAGACCCTTACAAGCTGACGCCAAGGAAAGAGCATAATGGCCAAGAGCAAATTTGAGCGGACGAAGCCGCATGTGAACATTGGGACGATTGGCCATGTTGACCATGGCAAGACGTCGTTGACGGCAGCGATCACCAAGTATTTTGGTGAATACAAGGCGTATGACCAGATTGACGCGGCCCCTGAAGAGAAGGCGCGCGGCATCACGATTTCGACGGCGCATGTCGAGTATGAGACGGCGAAGCGCCACTATGCGCATGTCGACTGCCCCGGCCACGCCGACTATGTGAAGAACATGATCACCGGTGCGGCGCAGATGGACGGCGCGATCCTGGTCGTGTCGGCTGCCGACGGCCCGATGCCGCAGACCCGCGAGCACATCCTGCTTGCCCGTCAGGTTGGCGTTCCGTCGATCGTGGTGTTCCTGAACAAGGTCGACCAGGTCGACGATCCGGAGCTGCTTGAGCTGGTTGAGCTGGAAGTTCGCGAGCTTCTGTCGAAGAACGAGTTCCCGGGCGACGACATTCCGATCATCCCGGGTTCGGCGCTTGCTGCTCTGGAGGACTCGAACAAGGAGATCGGCGAGGACGCGGTCCGCAGGCTGATGGCGGCTGTCGACGACTACATTCCGACGCCTGAGCGTCCGATCGACCAGCCGTTCCTGATGCCGATCGAAGACGTGTTCTCGATCTCGGGCCGTGGCACGGTTGTGACCGGCCGCGTCGAGCGCGGCGTCGTCAAGGTTGGCGAGGAACTCGAGATCGTCGGCATCCGTCCGACGACGAAGACGACCTGCACGGGCGTCGAGATGTTCCGCAAGCTGCTCGATCAGGGCCAGGCTGGCGACAACATCGGCGCGCTGCTGCGCGGCGTCGACCGCGAGGGCGTCGAGCGCGGCCAGGTTCTGGCCAAGCCGGGCTCGGTGAAGCCGCACAAGAAGTTCGTGGCCGAGGCCTACATTCTGACCAAGGAAGAGGGTGGCCGTCATACGCCGTTCTTCACCAACTACCGTCCGCAGTTCTATTTCCGCACCACCGACGTGACCGGCATCGTGACGCTGGCGGAAGGCACGGAGATGGTGATGCCGGGCGACAATGTGACGGTCGACGTCGAACTGATCGTGCCGATCGCCATGGAAGAGAAGCTGCGCTTCGCTATCCGCGAGGGCGGTCGTACCGTCGGCGCCGGCGTCGTCGTCACCATCAAAGAGTAAGGCGCCTCGACAATTCGAGGCTCGGAGGGTGGATCCGGAAGGATTCGCCCTTTTTGTTTATGTGATGGGAAGCGGATGGCCATCCAGGTCGACATGGCGAAGGAACCGGGCGTCGCCAACGTCCTGAGCGACCGTCAATGGGCGCGCGCCTTGAACTACCACCGCAAATGGGCGCGCGAGCGGGGCTTGCTGGACCGTCCGTGGTTTATGCTCGGTTCAGCACCGTCACCGACGATCCCCACGGTCCTGCCTGAACGTTCGGCCCATGTTTACATTAAGTACGCGGGACATTCGGCGCTCAAGCGCGGGCTTCCGGACGCCGACCTGACCTTGTTGCTGACCAAGACCGAGCCACGCCAGATCGCCGGGCTGAAGACCGCCAATACCTTGTTGATGGGTGCGTCGTTTCCGATCACGGCCTCGATCAAGAGACTGGCGAATTGGACTAGGACTAGCCAGGGCGAGATCTATCGCCGCGAACGCGACGAGTTCATCATCAGGACGCTCGGCACGCTGTTTGCCGGTATTGGCGAGGAAAAGCGGCCGTCGAACGGCATATCGCTGCTCTGCTACGCACTCGCTCTTGGGATTCCGCACATCGTAATCGCGGGCATGTCTCTGGAAAGCGACGGGCACGACTACCTGACGACCGTCAAGAAACGCCGGCATGTCGCCGAGGATCTCGCGGCTTTGAAGAAGGTCGCGGCGGCCTTTCCCTTTGTGGCGACCACGGAGAGCGGTCTGCACCGACTGACCGGGCTTCCGCTCTACGAAGGCTGATCGCCGCACCGCGCCGCGTGGCGCGCCTCCTTACGGCCGATAAAGGGGCAAGTCGGTCGCTTGGTGGACGCTCACTTCCGTCGTCGCGACAAGCGGATAGCGCCGGGCGATCTCCTGCAGCGCGGCCCGGTCCTCGGCCGCATGGCGTCGTGGCGAATTCGACCGCTCGTATTCGTGGCCGGAGACATCGAAGGACAGGCCAGCGATGACGATCTGCTCGACGCCATGCGCCAGTGCGAAACAGATCATGGCGATACCGTTCGAGGGCCGCTTTTCCTCGCCGACATCCCCGAACAAAGTGCCAAGCACTGCGAGCATGTAGGTGTCGCGCTCGGCGCTGGTGAGTTCGGCCTCGGCCATGGTCGAACGGCCCAGCAGACGGTTGAGTTGGCCGCGATAGGTCACCGCCGGCCGCAGTCGCAGGATGGACTTGAGATCGAGCCTCGCCGCGCGCTGAAGCTCCTTCCAACGGGTCAGAAGCGTAATGTCGGCGGGTGGCAGCCCGTGCATGCGCGCCGAGCGTCCGGCGAACTTGATGTAGGCGTAGACAGTCCGGTCCGGCAGCGTCGCGGGTACGGTCGGCTCAGGGGCCGACCCCAGCATGAACCAGGGTCGTGCCAGAAATCCTTGCGCATCCAACCATTTGTGGTGATGTGCATAACTCTTTACATACGACCCGTCCGAAAGCCGCTCGGCGGCCGGCTCAGGCTCTTCCGCCTTTGGCTGGTGCGATTCGAGTTCGAGCCTTTGCGCGTGCCGCGGAGAGTTCCACGAGGTCGGGGCGCTGCCTGGCAATCTCCGCGCTGATCAAGCTCGCTATCCGGGTCGCCTCGGCGGGCGGCGTATACGTATAATCTGCAATCTCTCCGGCGAACGGGCGCGTCAGCCCGAGCGTCTCGCTCATGTCCCGATGAAACCACTCGAACTTTTCGAGCCTGGACGAGGGATCTTTCCCAAGGTCGAAGACGTTGGTCGGTTTGCCGGTCGTCACGGCCTCGCACGCCATGGTGATCGAATCCTTCGTCACGAGGAAAGCATCCGCCGCCGCCAGAAAATCCCGGTAGGGGTTTTCGCCCTTGCGATCCCAAACGACGATATGCGCGCTTTGCAAAGCCAGCAGCCGTTCAAGAAGATCGGGTCGCGAACGGCGCGAGGTGGAAACCAGGACGGTCCACCCGGTCGCCGCCATTGACTGGATCGTCGCGATCAGGCGGTCGACGGTCGCATCGTCGTAGAGATAGGCGCGGTTGGGGCCGCCCGCCAGGACCGTCAAAGTCCTGCCGTCTTGCGGTACCCAGCGCCGCCGCGCCTGCACGCGCATGTGATCCAGCACGTCGGTGAAGATTTGATGCGGCACGCCGGTCATCTCATGGATGTTCGGCGAGACCGGCCCCGCATCGGCGAGATCGTGACGCGAGACGAAAGCCATGTCGAAGACGTCTCTGTAGGCCGGCTGCGGCATGGCTAGGTGCACGGTGAAGGGCCGCACGGCGCACGACGCGGCCAACGCTTGAGCGTGCGACAGCGCCTTGCCGCCGCACGAGATGATCAGGTGCGGATCGGCGGAGGTTCGGCGTCGGTAGGGCGAGAGGAGACCTTGGCGCCAGGCCGGCAGTTCCCGCTCGACGATGACCTTCTTCGGCTTCGGGTCGATCAGCCGCGCCACGCCAAGGCATTGCGTCAAAGTGCCAGCCTTGGCTTCGCTTACTGTCCACACTCGCATCTTTGCAGCCATTCCTCACAAGAAGCGCGTCATTTCCATATCGCGAGCCAGCGGTCAGGAGCCCTGAACCGAGTTGGAATTCCATAGCTTGAGCCCCGCCTCGCTGGCCAGATCCTTCTCGGTGGTCCACAGTTCCGGGAGTGAGCGAAGGCGCTCGAGGATGAACGCGTCCTCCCCAACCTGTCGGCGCGGCCGGTCCAACTGATCGTAGGAATGGCCGACGTTGGACAGAGATATGCCAGCCAGCACGACGATGGGAACGCCGAGCAGTAGTCCGAGGCAAGCTGCAGCGATGCCGTTCGTCACTTTGCCTACGTCGCCGATTGATTTTACCGACGTCCCGGCGACATGCACCACTATCGCATCCCTATCGATCCGAGACAGGCCTACAATCTTGCCAATATGATCATAGGGTTTGTTCAGCAATCGCAGCCTCAGTATGAACGCAGGCTGCGCGTGCAGCCAGATCAGCCCCCGGGTGTCGACATGGCTATGTTCGTCCCAAGACTTCTTCTTGGTCCGGAAAGTCAGATCGGCGCGCTTCAATCCCATCGCGGCGGCTGTCTTGCCGGCATTGTTGATGTCGATGCGCGCATGGGAGTTGACGAGTTCCATCGGCACTGTTGGATCCGGCGCGGATCCAAGGATGAGCCAAGGGCGATTTCTTATACCGAGTTCCTCTATCCACGTGCCGTAACGGTCGATAATGCGTTCCATGTTGGGACGGGTCATTGCAGACGTTGCCAGCTAGTGTTGCTCGAGTTCGACTTAAACACGCTGACGGCCAAATGCGCCGATCTAGCGACTAGGTTTTTGAAAGATCAGGAAACGCCTGCATGATTTCTTTGCAGGTGCTCTGATACTTCTCCGAGTCCTTCCCTGTCCATCCCTTGGCGGTCCAGATAGCGGATTCTTCACCGAAGTCGTGATCCCAGAGCGCCTTCGGCATCGCAGCCACGACAGGTGCATTCTCGGGCGAAAGCGCGCGTAACAAGTAGTGAATTCCGATCTGGTCGATGTGATAACTAGGCTCGATCGCTAGAATGGCGGCCAGCGAATGCGCTAGGTCGCGGGCAAATTTGATGCCTCTGGGTGTAGGATTGATGCCCAAGGCGCTGGCGAGGATTTTCATCGTCGGCTTCGTCTCCTCTGGGCGTTGAATCAGGACGAGATCGGTAGCTTGGCGCACGATCTCGTAGTGCTGCCAGACGGGACGCACTGCAATTCCGTCAACGTCGATGCACAAAAGGGGACTTTGGGTCTTTTCCAAAATCAGCGGCGCTAGAAGGAAACGCGATGAAGCGAAATAGACGGTCCGGTGTTGCAAGCCTTCGGCCAGCCGGCAGTCATCAGTGGTCCAACTCAATGCGACATTCGAAAGCCGCTTGCCCAAGCGGTCGATGGTTTTCAGCGTTTCGGGTCCTGGCTCACACAAATGAAGATGCACCTTCTGCCTCTCACCCTGCTGCTCGATTGATAGGACGAGGGTGATGGCGAAGTGCCAGAAGTAATAGTCGTTGCAGGCCGCAAGGATCACACCGCCCCCGCCGGCAGCGGGCAAATCTCCGGTTACGCCGCTTCGGAAGCGCTCGAAATCAACAGTCGGCCGCTGCGCCTGGAGAGCGCCCCGAATCCGCCGTGCCATTCGAAAACGAAAAAGGAGAGAGTGCCGTTTGCGTCGTATCCGCGTCGGTTTCTGGTCTACTGGCATCACAACAAGCGTTTTCTCGCGATCGGATGAGGCAGGTGCGCAAAGTCACCCGACGCGCCTCCTAGCACAGTCGCGGTGAATTGCCATAGTGGCCCGTTTAGAATGATCCGTTTGCGTCACGGACGATTATGACAACGATGTAGTCGTGCAGTTTGAAAGTTTGCTTGCTTTTCACATTCGCCTGGCGTTATGACGGCGGCGCCATAGGGGTATAGCTCAGTTGGTAGAGCGGCGGTCTCCAAAACCGCAGGTCGCGGGTTCGAGCCCTGCTGCCCCTGCCAGGATTCTCAAGAGTTTTCAATGACTTGTCTTTCGTGTGGTAGCGGGAGAAACTTCGAAAAAGGGACGGTTTACAGCACCGTTTACAGTTTTTTTCTTTAGGCGTTCTATTCCATGCGGCGAATCACGGCGTCGCCTCTCGCCTGGTCGGTGGCCAGATAGTGTTTTTCGAGCACCGATTTGACCTCGGAGACCGAGTGACCGGAGATCCGGCTGATGTCGTCGACGCTCGATCCTTCCCTGGCTCTCTCGGTGATGAATGTGCCGCGGAGATCATGAAAAGTGACCTCCTTGATGTCGAGCCGCTTGCACGCCCTGCGCCAGGAAGCCTGGAAGCCGTCATTGGTCCATGGCCGGCCGCGGGAGTTGAGGCAGATGCGCAGGACATTCCTATCCATCCGATCAAGCATTGTCCTGAGCCGGTCGTGAACCAGGACCTTGAGCTTGGTCTTTCCCCGGCTCTTCGACTGGTTGAACTGCAGGTAGGTGCCATCGTAGCTCTTCCAGGAGAGACGCAGGATGTCGCCCTGGCGCTGACCGGTGTGAATGCCGATCTCGAAGGGCAGCAGCAGGTGAGCTGACGCCCCGTTGCGGAACACGGCGATCTGCTCGGGCGTCCAGACGATCTCTCTTCTGGATCCAGCGTAGAGGCGCTTGATGCCCGAGCAGGGGTTCTTGTCGATCAGCTCGTCGTCGATCGCATAGGAGAATATCTTCGACAGCGAGAAAAGTTGCTTGTCGGCCTTGCGCGGGTTATCGGCATAGCTTCGGTGCCAGCGCCTGATCTCGGCCTTCATCCTTTCTGCTGGGTCAGCGCCACGGGCAGACGGGCCACTCCTTCCTGATGAGCTTGAAGGAGTAGAGGTGATCCTTCTGGGTCTTGGCAGCCAGCATGGTGAAATCCGGATTCGACTTATGAGCGGTCCCGGTGAAACGCTCGATCAGCGTCTCCGGTGTGTCGACCGCCTTCTTGGGCGTCTCAGCCTCGAGATATTTCGCGTGCTCGGCAGCGAAGGCCGCCGTATGTGGCTTGGAGGTCATCTTCGGGCCGCCACGCCAGGCGTAGTAGTGGATCCGGACGGATCCGTCTGCCTGGCGCTTCTTGACCTCTGCGGCGCACCTGAGCGACGATGGTCTTGCCCGCAGCGCAGTCAAAGACACTTCGGCGAGCAGGACGCCTCATCAGCTCCTCACCGCATTGATCCACGGATTGAGGTTGAGGCTGTTCCAGCCCATTGCCGGCCCCATCGACCACGCCGACCTCGTGCTCGTGGCTCAACGCGGTCGAGGGCTTCCTCGCTAAACTGTCGAAGCGTCGCCTCAAGCGCGGCGCCTTTCATTCGGTCGTTGACCTCCAGGCTGCCATCAACCGCTACCTCGCAGAACACAACCAGCAACCCAAACCGTTCACCTGGACCGCCGACCCCGACAAAATCATCGCCGCCGTCAAACGTGGGCACCAAGTGTTAGATTCCATCACGACGACGCTTCAGATATTGCGGTCGCATAACGGTCAGCGATGGTGCGGGCACACAACTGCCGAGGCACTCGACAGCTTGCTTCGGCTGGCGATACCCGCTCGAAGTTGGTTGCGCGGTAAGCAGTATCCTTTTAGTCGAAGAAGCCCGCGTCCTCTTCCATGAGATATTTCTTCGCGCCTTCAGCGTCGATATCGACGCCTAACCCTGGAGCTTCGAGCAGGTCGACCATCAACTCCTTCACGATCTGCTTCGGCAGGCCGATGACAATTTCCTCCCACCAAGGATCGGACGCGCTCGGATATTCAAAAGCAATATAGTTGGCAGGCAGCGTTGCGCAGACATTGATCAATGCGCCAAGCCCCAGAAGGCCATTGGCTGTGCCGTGCGGCGCCATCATGATCGAGTGCATGTAGGCGTGCTCGGCCACCCATTTCAGCTCGGCAATGCCGCCGATGTCGGCCGGGTCCGGGCCGATGACGCGCACCGCCTGCGTCTCGATCAGCTCCTTGAAGTTGTGGCGGAGATAGATCTGCTCGCCGGTGTGGATGGGGGTCGAGGTGGAGAGCGTGAGCTCGCGATAGGCCTGCGGGTTGACCCATGGCACGTAGTCGCCCGTCAGCATGTCCTCCAGCCACATCAGATTGTATTTTTCCATCGCGCGCGCGAAGCGGATCGCGTCGGGCAGGAACCAGCCGGGGCCGCAATCCAGCGCGAGCGAAACCTTGTCGCCGAGTACCTCCTTCATGGCGATGACGCAGTCGATCATATGCGCCATGCCGCGCTCGCTGATCTGCCCTTGATCCATCGCACCGTGATAGGTCGGCGGCTGACGGACACCGTAGTGGAAGTCGGGCACAGTGGTCTTCATATTGGAATGGAAGCTGATGCCCTGCTTCACCATGAAGAAGTTTTCCGGTCGCTCCATCATCCATTTGACGTCGGCAGCGTAGTCTTCGGGCTTGTCGCCGGTCCGCTTTTTGCGGATCGATCCATTATACACCCGCACCTTGTCACGCACTTTGCCGCCGAGCAGCTTATAGACCGGAACACCCGCCGACTTGCCGGCGATGTCCCACAGGGCATGCTCGATTGCCGAGACCGCGGCGCCATACGGCTTGAACGAGCCGCGTTGGCGGATCTTCAACATGCAGTGCTCGACGTCGGTCGGATCTTCGCCAATCAGCGCCTCGCGGAAATGCAATACCCAGGGCTTAAGATAGGTCTTGGTGAACTCGACCTCGCCAAGGCCGTAGATTCCCTCATCGGTGATGATGCGCACGATGGGATGACGGCCAATGACGGCGCAGCGGAGATCGGTGATTTTCATGTCTAATCTTCCTCCGGTGCATGTGGTCCGCCCCGCCCTTGATCTCTACCCTTAGAGGGATGCGACCAATGGTTCGGCGAGGCTCGATCAGGCCTTTCTCCGCTTGCGGGCGAGTTTATTTCGACGCCAGCCCGTCAGCTCCAGGTCCGGTCCCAGGAATATTCGTCATCCCATTGATCGGTCGGCTGCCAGATGCCTTTGACGCCTTCCTGCAGGTGCTGGCTGATGACTTCATCAACCACGTCGTCGATGCCCAGCCCCGGCTTGTCCGGCACTGTGATGAATCCGTCCTTGACCAGCGGCTTGGGCAAGCCGGTGACGATATCGTCCCACCAGTCCACTTCGACGCTGTGATATTCGAGCGCCATGAAGTTTTCCGTCGCCACCGCGACATGCGCAGCAGCCATCGCGGCGATCGGGCTTTCCGCCATGTGGATGGCCATGGCGATGCCATGGTCCTGGGCGGCGTCGCCGATCTTCTTGGTCTCGAGGATGCCGCCGGAGGTAAGCAGGTCCGGATGGATGACCGAGATGCCCGAGTTGAGCAGCGGCTCGAAGCCTTCCTTGAGGTAGATGTCCTCACCCGTGCAGATCGGCACGGACGTTGCCTCCTGCAACTGCCGATACTGCTCGGTGTACTGCCAGGGGATCACGTCCTCGAGCCAGGCGGGTGCGTATTTCTCGATCCGCCGGGCGAGACGGATGCCGTCCTGCAGCGAGATGTGGCCGACATGGTCGATGGCGAGCGGGATCTCGTAGCCGATCACCTCGCGAACCTCGTGCGATGTATTGATCGAGCAGGTCGATGCCCTTTTCGGTGAAGTGGAGGCCGGTGAAGGGATGCGGCACGTTCTGCGCGTCATAGGCGGCATTGCGCGCCCGGCGCTCGTCCAGGGTGCTTGCCCGGCCGCGACCGGCATGCGTGCGGAAACCGTCGAGCACGCCGGCCGGCGCGACCACCGCGCCTGGGATGTCGGAGATCTGCGCCAGCCCGAGGTCCATCTTGAGGAAGGTGAAACCGACGATCCATCCGCGCCTTGAGCCGCTTGCCGGTCTCGGTGCCGCTCGGGCTTCTCCGCGTCGGTATCGCAATAGACGCGCACCTTGTCGCGGAACCGTGCCGCCGAGCATCTGGTAGATCGGCACGCCATAGGCCTTGCCGGCGAGGTCCCAGAGCGCGATCTCGACTGCCGAGACGCCGCCGCCCTGCCGGCCATGGCCGCCAAATTGCTTGATGCGGCGGAACAGCCGGTCGATGTCGCAGGGATTCTCGCCCAGCAACCGGCTCTTGAGCATCAGCGCATAGGTCGCGCTGGCGCCGTCGCGCACTTCGCCGAGGCCGACGATGCCCTGGTTGGTGTAAATCTTGAGCAGCGCCGAGGTGAACGGCGCGCCGACGATCTCGGCAACGCGCATGTCGGTGATGCGCAGCGCGCTCGGCCCGGAAGCAGTGCGCACATTGTCCTCGATCGTCTCGTCGCTTGATCGTTCATCGCTTTCCTCCGACACTCAGACTGGCCGTGGCTGCCATCCGCTTGGCGACGCCCATCTGCTCGATGATGTGGCGGCCTGATCCCTCGACGTGCCGGGCCACCACCGCAGCAGCACCCTCGGCATCCTGCGCCTTGATGCAGCGCGATCAGTTCGCGATGCTCGCGCGAGCACGGCGACGACGCCGGCTGAGCGAGGTCGGGAAGCGCCGGCTGATGGCGCGCAGGATCTCGCGGTGTTTCCACCAAAGCTCCGCGGCATGGCGGTTGTAGTGGCGGTCGTAGATCATCTGGTGGAAGCGCGTGTCGAGCGCGCCGTGCCTGGCGAGATCGGCGAAGTTCAGCGCCTCGATCTCGGCCTGCACCGCCTCAAGCCTGGCGATGTCGGCGTCGTCGACGATCGACGACGAACCAGCGCGTCAGCGCCGGCTCGATCAGCACCTCGATCTCGATGATGTCGCGGACGAAAGCCTCGTCGATCGGCCGCACACGGGCGCCGCGATTGGGCTCGATCAGCACGAAGCCCTCTCCGCGCAACTGCTGCAGCGCCTCGCGGATCGGGTTGGTCGAGGTGCCGTATTGCGCGGCCAGATCCGCGACCTTGAGCCGCTCATTGGGTCCGAGCCGCCCCGAAATGATCTCGTCGCGGATGCCTTTCATAGACCCAGCCTGGCTGTTCGAGGCTTTCTCCCGGACGGCCTGTCGATGATTGCCAGTTTCGCCCATGGATGCTGCGTTTATGCAGCTTTTTCGAGCAAGCCAAGCCCTATCGTACGTTAATTGAGCAAAACAATGTACGATTTCATTAAGGTTGACAGATACGATTTTGTCTGGAAGTCTCATCGGCCTTGGATGAAGTCGGAACAATCCGACCGCCCAGGGAGGAACAGCGCAAGCTGCAGGACTGCAGGCACGGCCGGATGGCCGGGCAGGCGACCGTCGTGAGGAGGAAATCTCAATGAAGAATTCGCGAGATCGCGAAGTCAAAGCCGACCTGCCGGGCCGCCGGCAGATTCTGACATCTTCGGTGGCGCTGGGTGTGACCGCGTCGCTGATGTCCACCACGGTCTACGCGCAGAGCGTCGACCTCAGCAAATGGTCGCCCGAATACGTCAAGAGCATCGCCGGCACCGAGGAAGTCGACACCGCCACCGAATGCTCCAAGGTCGTGCCGCTCGATTACAAGGGTCGCCTGACCTACTGGTACACCGGTCCATCCGACGCTGAGCCCGAAATCACCAAGCAGATGGACAAGGAGTTCTGGGCGGCCTGGAAGGCGACTTACCCGAACATCGAGACCGACGCGCAGAACATCAACTACAACGACCTGCTCGACAAGTTTCGCACGGCCTTGCTGGGCAACGCCGGCCCGATGGTTGTGAGGCTGCAAATCCTGGGCGGCGTGGAATTTGCCGCCAAGGGTTATCTGCAGGAGCTGAAGCCCGAGGATGTCGGATATGCGACGGCGGACTTCTGGCCCGGCGCGCTTGAAGTCGGTCACCTATGACGGCAAGACCTACGGCATCCCGACCAACAACGAGACCATGGCCTTCATCTGGAACGCCAAGATCTTCAAGGATGCCGGCCTCGACGGGGAAAACCCGCCGGCCACCTGGGACGACGTCGTCAAATACTCCAAGCAGATCCACGACAAGCTCGGCATTGCCGGCTACGGCCTGGTGGCCAAGCAGAACGCCGGCAACACGCCGTTCCGCTTCATGCCGCAGCTCTGGGCCTATGGCGGCGCGGCGCTCGACGAAGCCAACCCGGCGCCGACCTACGACAGCATCGGTCTCAACAGCCCCGGCGCCAAGGCGGCGCTGCAGGCTTCCTATGACATGTATGTGCGCGACAAGTCGGTCCCGGTTTCCGCGCTCACCAACACGCAGAACGAGAACCAGGCCCCGTTCATCGCCGGCCAGTTGGCCATGATGATCGCCCACCCGGCCGAATACGCCAAGATGGTGGATCTGGCATCCAAGGCGACCGGCGCCGACAAGGAAGTGGCCGACGCCGTGGTCGCGAACATGCGCTACGGCCTGATCCCCGAAGGGCCGGCGCGCCGCGCTGTGGTGTTCGGCGGCTCCAACATTCACGTCCTCAAGCCCGAATACGTGGACGGCGGGACCGATGAGATGGCGGTGAAGGCCCTCATCTGCATGTGGACAGGCCCCGAATGGTCGACGCGGCTCAACTGGGTCGGCTCGAACCCCGGCAATTTGCGCGGCTTCAAGACCAAGTGGATGAAGGAGCGTCTGGACACGATCAAGTTCCTCGACGTCACGACATCCATGCTGCCCAACGGCATCCCCTTCCCGGTGATCCCGGAAGCGCCGGAGATCATGAACATCATCGTCCCGGACATGCTGCAGAATGCGTTGACCGGCAAGATGACGGTCGAGGCCGCAGCCGATGACGCGGCCGCGAAGGTCAAGTCGCTGCTTGGCGGCATGTAAGTCGCGTTCCGCCCTGGAACGACCGGCAGCATTCGTGCTGCCGGTCCCCGCATGTCCTAAAAAGGGATGTCGCCCGTGAGCATCGCCACGGAACAGGCCGTCCTTGCGCCGGCAAGGCCGTCGAGCGCGCGTTGGCCTTCTGCAGACGGGTGGTGAACCACCGCGCCGATTATCTCTACGTGTTTCCGGCGCTTGCGGTGATGATGATCGTCATCGCCTACCCCATCTACTACACGCTCGAGCTCAGCCTCTTCAAAACGCCCGCCAACCTTCAGATGAAGGACAAGATCTTTGTCGGGCTCGACAACTACGTCACGATCCTGACGAGCGAGTCGTTCCGCGACGTCACCATCAATACCCTGATCTGGACGATATTCTCGACGCTGATCGCCTTCCTGCTCGGGCTCTGCGCCGCTTTGGCGCTGCACCGCGAGTTCGCCGGCCGCGGCGTGCTCCGCGCCGTTCTGCTCATCCCCTACGTGGTGAGCGCGGTCGCCGCGTCCTACGTCTGGAAATGGCTCTACCACTCCGATTTCGGCGTGATCGGCGCGCTGTCGGTGCAGTTCGGCTTCACCGACAGGCCGATCAACTTCCTCGACAATCTCTACACGGTGCTGCCCTCGCTGATCGTCGTCAACATCTGGCGGGAATTCTCCTTCGCCATGATCATGCTGATGGCCGGCCTGCAGACGGTGCCCGACCAGCTGCTGCGGGCGGCTCAGGTCGACGGCGCCAATGCCTGGCAGCGCTTCTGCCACGTGACCTTTCCGCACCTCAAAGGCGTCTCGATGGTCACGCTGCTGCTGTTGATGGTGGCCAACTTCAACTCCTTCATCATCCCCTGGATCATGACGGGCGGCGGGCCAGCCGGCGCTTCCGACATCTGGATCACCCAGATCTACCAGATCGCCTTCGGGCGCCAGCGCTGGGGGCTGGCATCGGCCTACGCGGTGATCCTGTTCATCGTGCTGATGACGCTCGGCTACTTCTACGTGAAGGCGCTGACGCGCGGCGACGAGGCGAGGGCATGACCAGCACGTTCGCCGACGCCGGCCGTTCCCGCGCCAGGAAGCCTATCGACTGGTGGCGATGGAGCGGTCGCGCGTTCCTGCTGTTCCTGCTGATCTTCACCGTCCTGCCGATGCGTGGATGGTGCTGACGTCGCTGAAGTCGCAGTTCGCCGCGATGCAATATCCGCCGCAGTGGTGGCCGGCGGAGCCGACGCTCGAAAACTACCGCAAGCTGCTCGATCCCTCGAACTCGGTCGGCCAGGAATTCCTGCGGTATTTCTGGAACAGCCTCTACGTTTCGGTGGCGACGACGATCCTCGGCGTCGTCGTGGCGGTGCCGGCGGCGTATGCCTTTTCGCGGTTCCGCTTTCCGGGCCGCACGTTCCTGTTCTTCTCGGTGCTCGTCCGGAACATGTTCCCGGCGGTCGTTTTCCTGATGCCGCTGTTCCTGCTGATGCGCTGGCTCGGGCTGGTGGGCACCCACTCTTCCCTGATCCTGACCTATCTGACCTTTGGCCTGCCGCTCTCGATCTGGCTGCTCAAGGGGTTCTACGACAACATCCCGATCCAGCTCGAGCAGGCGGCGCGGATCGATG
Source organism: uncultured Alphaproteobacteria bacterium (assembly GCA_963839725.1). GTDB lineage: Bacteria > Pseudomonadota > Alphaproteobacteria > Rhizobiales > Rhizobiaceae > Kumtagia. Next base: position 138,600 of record CAWIWT010000033.1, read on the forward strand.
GGGCGACGCGCTTCCAGGCCTTCTACCTGATCGTCCTGCCGCTATCCTCGCCGGGCATCATCGCCACGTCGATCTTCTCGTTCATCGGCGCCTGGAACGAATATGTCTATGCCGTCACGTTCCTGAACAACAAGGACAAGCTGACCTTGCCGGTGGGCATCCAGCGCTATTTCACCGAATTCGCCACCGACTGGCCGGGCCTGATGGCGGCAACCTTCCTGATGAGCGTGCCGGTCGTGGTCCTGTTCCTCGTGCTGCAGAAATATTTCGTCCGCGCGCTGACCGAAGGCGCCGTGAAGTCGTGACTGCGTAAGGGGAAGAAGCCGCATGGCCCAGGTCGTTCTCAGAGACGTCGTCAAGACCTACGGCAATGTCTACGCCGTCAATCATGTATCGCTGACCGTCGAGGACGGCGAGTTCGTGGCGCTGGTCGGACCCTCGGGCTGCGGCAAGACGACGACGCTCAACCTGGTGGCCGGGCTGATGCCGATATCGGGCGGCGACATCTACATCGGCGACCGGCTGGTCAACGACCTCGATCCCAAGGATCGGGATATCGCCATGGTCTTCCAGAACTACGCGCTCTACCCCAACAAGACGGTGTTCCAGAACCTGGCCTTCCCGCTGAAGATGCGCAAGCTCGCCAAGCCGGACATCGAAAGGAAGGTGATGGAAGCCGCCAAGGTGCTCGACATCGTGCACCTTCTGAAGCGGCTTCCGCGCGAGCTTTCCGGCGGCCAGCAGCAGCGCGTCGCGCTCGGCCGGGCGCTGGTGCGCGACCCAAAGGTCTTCCTGATGGACGAGCCTCTGTCCAATCTCGACGCCAAGTTGCGCGTGCAGATGCGCTCGCGAGCTGAAACGCTTCCAGCGGGATCTGCGCGCGACGGTCGATCTATGTCACCCACGACCAGCTCGAAGCCGTCACCATGGCCGACAAGATGGCGGTCATGAACGGCGGGCTGCTGCAGCAATACGATTCGCCGAGCCAACGTGTTCGAGCATCCCGTGAACATGTTCGTCGCCAGTTTCGTCGGCAGCCCGGCGATGAGCCTGGTGCCGCTGACGGCCGTCACCAGAGGCGCCGACAGTGTCGCTGCAAAGTCGCGAAGGCTGGGAACTGCCGCTGTCTCCGGCCAATGCGCGCAAGGCGCTGTCCGCCAGCGTCGGACAAGGTCGTGCTCGGCGCGCGCCACAGCACCGTCAGGCTGCACAAGCAGCCCTCGCAGGGCGCCGTGCCTGGCAAGGTCTATACCGTCGAGCCGACCGGCGACGTCACCTTCGTACAGGTCTATCTGGGCGATGCGGTCGTCGTGGTCAGCCTCGAGCCGAGCATGGTGATCTTGCCCGACGAGCCCGTCTGGATCGAGTTCGACCAGAACAAGATGCACCTGTTCGACGGCGAAACGACAATGGCGCTCAAGGCGGCGTAGCGGCGAATTTCATGAAAATCACCGCGATCATTCCCTACCCGACATGGGTCGGCATCCGGAACCAGCTCATCGTCAAGGTGGAGACCGACGAAGGCATCTACGGCTGGGGCGAGAGCGGCTTGTCCGGCCGCGAAAAAGCGGTCGTCGGGGCCATCGAGCACTATCGCGAGTTCCTGATCGGCCGCGATCCTTTCGCCATCGGCGCGCTGTGGCAGGAGATGTATCGCAGCCAGTATTTCGAGGGCGGACGCGTGCTCACCGCCGCGATCTCGGCCATCGACATCGCGTTGCACGACATCAAGGGCAAGGCGCTCGGCGTGCCGGTCTACCAGCTGCTCGGCGGCAAGCAGCGCAACCACATCCCGACCTTTGCGACGACCAGGGGCCCGTGCGGGCCAGAGATGATCGAGCAGGCGAGCGAGCTGATGGCGATGGGCTGGAACGCCATCCGCCTTTTCCCGGCCGATCATGACAGCGGCGGCGTCTACGAGCCGCGCGAGAGCATAGCCGAGACGGCCAAATGGTGCGTCAAGGCGCGCGAGGAACTCGGCGAGGCAGTCGTGCTCGGCGTCGACTATCATCACCGCCTGTCGGTCGCGGAAGCCGCCAGCTATTGCCAGAAAATGCCGTCGGGCACGCTCGATTTCCTCGAGGAACCGATCCGCGACGAGACTCCGGAGGCCTATGAGGCGCTGCGAAAGCTCACAGCCGTGCCCTTCGCCATCGGCGAGGAGTTTTCGTCGAAGTGGCAGTTCCTGCCCTACATCGAGCGCGACATCCACCAGTTCAACCGCATCGACGTCTGCAATGTCGGCGGCCTGACCGAGGCGATGAAGGTCGCCGGCTGGAGCGAGGCGCATTACGTCGACATGATGCCGCACAATCCGCTGGGGCCGATCTGCACCGCGGCGACGATCCATTTCGCGGCGGCGGTTGCCAATTTCGCGTGGCTGGAAACCCGGGCGTCGCCTGGCGAGCTCTATCACGGCTTCGACGACGCCGGAATCTTCCCCACGCAGCCGCAAGCTCAACGGCGCCGTCTACGAGGTCGGCGATGCGCCCGGCCTTGGCGTCGAGGTGGATGAGGCGCTGGTCAGGAAGCAGAGCTTCAAGTTCTGGGAAGCCCCGCATCTGCGCCGCACCGACGGCTCGGTCACCAACTGGTAGATCCCGCGGGCATGACAGCAAGGAGATTTATGCCATGACCCATACGCCCGACATCGACACGGCCGCCCAGGACACTGATCGAGGCGCTTAAGGACATCGGCTCGGCGACCGTCGCCGGCACGCTGGGGCATATGGGCATCCGCAACCCGCACATCGTGGGGCCGGTGAGCTGGAACAAGGGCAAGTCGATCGTCGGTCCGGCGCTGACCCTGCAGTTCATGCCCAAGCGCGAGGATCTCTACGGCGAGGGCGAATACGCCGACCCCGAGAAACAGCTCCACCGCCACGTGCTCTACCATGTGCAGGAAGGCGACATCGTCGTCGTCGACGCGCGCGGCGACATGACCGCCGGCGTCTTCGGCGACATGATGTCGACCTATTTCAAGGGCCGCGGCGGCGCCGGCATGGTCGATCGACGGCTGCCTGCGCGACTATCCCAACCTGAAGAAGCTCGACCTGCCGCTCTGGCTGCGCGGCTGGACGCCCAATTTCCACACCCAGACCGGTCTGATGCCGTTCGCGGTCAACGTGCCGATCGCCTGCGGCGGCGTCACCGTCATTCCTGGCGACATCATCGTCGCCGACGACGATGGCGCGGTCGTCGTCCCGGTCGCGCTCGCGCCGCAGGTCATCGAAACCGCGAAGGTCCATCACGAGTGGGAAGATTTCTCACGCATGAAGCTGATGCAGGGCGCGCCGCTGCAGCGCTACTATCCGCTGCATGACGATGCCCGCGGCGAGTACGAGGAGTGGCGCAAATCTAATCGCTCGGCCGATTGATGTCAGCGCAAGAATTATCGCGGCGCGCTCAGCCAATATTCAACTGAATTCAACTGACTTGTCGGCTATCATCGGCATCATGTGAAAATTAGGGCCTGTAATGCCGCCCGTTGGGATCCACTTTAGGCTTCAGCAATATCCAAGAATGGCGCAACCACGATCAACAGTTCTGCGCTGCCGATGTCCGCTGGCGGCGCGCAACGCCGGCCTACCGGAGCCTGAGCGCATCGTATTCCGCATCGGGATCAATCTGGGCGATGTGGCGTTGGTGGATGGCGATGTCTATGGTGATGGCGTGAATGTCGCCGCGCGGCTGGAGCAGTTGGCCGAGCCGGGCGGCGTGATGGTGTCGGGCACGGCCTGCGATCATCTCCAGGGCAAACTCGACTGGCCGCTCGATTTCGCCGGCGATCAGCAGGTCAAGAACATCAGCCGCCCGGTGCGGATGTACCGGCTGAGACTCGACGGCAAGGCCAAGACAGCTGCGGCGGCGATCGTGGAAGTTTATAAAGGCAAGCCGGTGGATGCCCGCCAGGTCGCAAGTGCGCTCCATGTCGGCTTTGTACTGGAAGGCTCGATCCAGCGGCAGAGGGGCCGGGTACGGATCACAGCACAGTTGATCGATGCAAAAACCGGCCACCATCTTTGGTCGGATAATTGGGACCGGCCCGCTGAGGACGTGTTCGCCGTTCAGACCGAAATTGCAGAGCAGGTCACCAACCGCCTCGGCGGCGGAGTGGGACTAATTCAAGAAGCCGGGCGGGCTGCAGCCAAACGTAAACGGCCTGAAAACCTGAATGCCTCGGGACCGAGAAGATTGAAAAGCTCACCAAAGCGGATGAGGAGGAGGCCATCACGTTTCTCAACCGCGCCGTCGAGCTGGATCCGGGGCTGGCCCGGGCCTGGGTAGAACTTTACCATGCTCATGTTCTATTGGGTGTGTTTGGTGTCAATCCCGAGAGCAACTTCAAGGCGGCTGCCGATGTGGCCGAACGCGCGGTGCGGCTTGATCCGAGCGACGCTGAAGCACACGCGGTGTTTGGTATGAGCCTTGCTGGTAAAGGCGACATCGCCCTCGGTCGAGCGGGCTCATCACGGCGCGGATCGTGTTGGTGGCGACGCGGGCATAGAGCGCCGTGGTGTCGAGCTTGGCGTGCCCGAGCAGGACCTGGATCACACGGATGTCGACATCCTGCTCCAGCAGATGGGTAGCGAAGCTGTGGCGCAGCGTGTGCGGCGTCATCCGCTTGATGATCTCGGCGGCTTGCGCAGCGGCGTGGACAGCGCGGTTCAGCTGGCGGCTGGAGAGCGGTGTGACCGGGTTGCGGCCCGGGAACAGCCAACCCTGCGGCAGCATCACACCCCGGCGCCGCCCCTCCCGCCACCAGGTGCGTAAGAGTTCGAGCAGTTGCGGCGACAGCATGGCGTGGCGATCCTTGCGGCCCTTGCCCTGTTCGACGCGGATCAGCATGCGCTCTGGCGCAACCGCGACCTTCGTCGAAAGCGCAGCAATGTCCGGATCGCGGGGCAGAAGTCCATAATCACTGTGCGCCCTGATACCAGGGCAATCCCGGCTAGGTTTTCGAGAACAATAGCGCGCGGTTTGGATTGGGCTCGGCTCGCGTTCTGACGCAGGACATGCGAGAACATACGTCGGCACTATTGGCATGAACTTGCTGCCCATTGGGATCAGGCACACGCTGAGGGCAACTGAATGAACGAAGAGTCCCGCACGATGCGCCGGCTCGCGGCAATCCTTGCCGCTGACGTGGTGGGATACTCGCGCCTAATGGGCATCGACGAGGAAGGCACGCTCGCCGCACTGAAGGCCCACCGCAAGGAAGTCATCGATCCGCTGATCAATCAACATCAAGGTCGCATCTTCAAGACGACCGGCGATGGCCTTCTCATAGAGTTCGCGTCGATCGTCGACGCGGTGCGCTGCGCCGTCGTCATCCAGCAGGGAATTGAGAGCCGCAATGCGAACGTCGATGAAAGTCGCCGCATCCGCTTTCGCGTCGGCATCAACGTGGGTGACGTGATCGTAGAGGGCGACGATATTTTTGGCGACGGCGTCAACGTTGCGGCGCAACTCGAAGCACTTGCCGAGCCCGGCCGGATCTGCGTCAGCGCCACCGTTCGCGAGCATGTCGTCGAGAAGCTTCCGATCGGTTTTGCCGATCTGGGCGAACACAGCGTGAAGAACATCGCCCGACCCGTCCATGTCTTTCGCATCGAGACGCGAATCGAGCCCAGGAACGTCGATGTGATTGACCACCAACAAACATTGCTGGCGCTTCCCGACCGACCCTCGATCGCCGTGTTGCCGTTCGTCAACATGAGCGGCGATCCCGAGCAGGATTACTTCGCCGATGGGTTGGTGGAAGACGTTATCACTGGCTTATCCAAGTTCCCGGGCTTCTTCGTCATCGCAAGAAATTCGACGTTCGTGTACAAGGGGAAGGCCGTTGACGTCCGTCAGGTGGCGAAGGATCTCGGAGTTCGTTACGTCCTCGAAGGCAGTGTGCGGAAGTCGGCTAACCGGTTGCGTATCACCGGGCAGCTGATTGAGGGTGCGGCCGGGACGCACGTCTGGGCCGACAAGTTCGAGGGTCCTTAATGTTTTCGATTAGAATAAACCTCCCAGAGATCCAGCGTGCGCGTCACCAGCGGACGGAAAGCCTGGGTGCCTATGACCTCTATCTTCGCGCCCTGCCCATGCGCATCCCGGACAACGACCAGGCACTGGCGCTGGTCGCGCTGAAGCTCGATCCGGAAGGCACATGCCTACGCTGCTTGGGTTTTCGAACAACGTTTCCTGCGCGGCGGGTTCGCGCCCGGATGATCGGGGGCTGCCCAAAGGCACGCGCCCTCACGCTCGGCGCGGACGATGCGCAGGCCTCGCCATGGTGCCTTCGTTCTGGGCAACACTACGCATGACTATGACGCGGCCATCATGACGCTCGACCGATGAAAATAACCCCATCCGCTTGCCTTGGGCTTTATTCGCTTGTGCACATGTTCTTGTAGAGGGCGACGACTTTTTGGCGACGGCCTCAACTTCCATCCCTACCTCGCGCTCGCCTGGACCTGTTTTTTCACAGGGCGTCTGGCCGAGGCCGCGACCTACGCGGCATTGGCGCTCGAGGCAAACCCGGGCTTCAGCGTCCTTCATGCAGCGGTCGCCGCTGTACAGGCGGAACTAGGTCGATCTGATGCTGCGCGGGCGGCAGCCACGCGACTGCTGGAAGTGGCGCCGGAGTGGACGATCAGCGGCTTCGTGCGCATGGAAGTAATGCGGCCTGAACTGATGGACAAACTCGCCAGCGCGCTGAGGAAGACAGGGCTGCCAGAGTGAACACACTCTACCAGCGACGGCATAGGCGCTCGATCGTGGGTGACTTTCGTCGGCTATCCGCACCAAATCCGGTCATTCCGAGGCTCGCATTCGAATGACCTTTCATGGCGCAACCGCCACCAACAGCTCCGCGCTGCCGATGTCCGCTTTCGGGTAACAGCGAAATAGCCTCGGGTTGACCAAGATGAGGCGCAAAGCTGCCCGACATCTCTCGGCCGGCGCAAATCAGGTATTGGGCCGAAAGCAGACTGGCGGCTTTCACTGCGAGGACTGTCAACGCGGACGTTCATCTCCACACACAGATGGTCTCGAACTGACCCGACGCAGACCCCCCAGCGCACTGAGGCGATGCTTCGGGACCCAACGGTAACCCTCGGTGCCACCACTGCGGCGGCGACCCGGCTTCGGCCGCTGACGAAGTGGCCCGTCACGGTCGGTAACTTCATAGTTCTGACTGTGTTCTGGCAACACCTGAAAGCCCGCAGCTTCGGTGCTCAATCATCCCCGATCAGGTGTACTACACCGTGAGATCGAGCACCTTCTGCCAGCGGGGATCGTTGTGAAGCGGGTCGAAATCGGAGTCGTGCAGAACCCAAGCTTTCGTCTCGTGGTTGGCATTGGGAAGCAAGCGCTCCAGCAAATCGAGCGCGCGCTCTAGATCGCCAAGTAGTGAATAAACGCAGGCGACATTGTATTGTGTCAGGAGATCGTCCGGATCGATGGCAAGTGCCCGCGAAGCCCATTCTTTTGCGCGGTCACGCTCTCCAAGCTCGGCAAGCGCGTTCGGCGCCCAGATAGGCTGCTCTGGCATTTTCAGGATTTGCCATGAGTTCGTTTTGCGCAAGCTCGACTTCCATGCGGGCCGTAGCATGTGCGTCGGCTTCCCGCCCCAGGGAACGATAGACTGCAGTCAAAAGGACTGCCACCTGATAGTCGTCTGGTTTGATCTCGATTGCCCGCTCGTACAGTTTTGCTGCATGCTCAAGCTTCCCTTGCGCGAAGCAGGCGCGACCATAGAAGTAGGCTGCCTCAAACAGATTGCGATCCAGCGCGATCGCACGCTCGAATTCCGCTTCAGCTTCGGGATACCGCTGCCCCAATGACAGCGCGAGGCCTCGGGAAGCATGCGCTTCGGCAAGACCGCCCTCGAGATCCAGCGCTTTGGCGCTTGTCGCAAGAATACTCTCAAGCGACACATTCATGTTGTAGTGCAAAAAAAGAAAGGAATCGCAGTCGGCAATACCGGCGTAGGCGCGCGCGTAGAGCGGGTCGAGTTCCACAGCCTTGGCGAACATTCGTTTTGCAAAACCGTAATATGTTCTGGAGTGCCGGTGGAGAAACTGCCGTCCCCGGAGGTAGTAAGTGTAAGCTTCGACATTCCCGGTCGGCGTCTGTTCTGATAGCCTTCTTCTCTTCCGGAAGCAGCCTGACCTTGAGCTGGTCGACGATCGTGTGTGTAATCTCGTCCTGAATGGCGAAGATGTCCGTGAGGTCGCGGTCATAGCGATCGGCCCAGAGATGGCCGCCGTCCTTCCCGTCGATGAGCTGCCCGGTGATGCGGACGCGCTGGCCGGCCTTTCGCACGCTGCCCTCCAGCAGGAATTTCACCCCCAGTTCCGCAGCTGCCTGCTGCAGCTTCACCGCTTTGTTCTTGTAGGTGAACACGTTGTTGCGGCCGACCACGAACAGGCCGGAGATTTTGGAGAGGTCGGTGATGATGTCCTCGGTAATGCCGTCGGAAAAATACTCCTGCTCGGGGTCGCCACTCATGTTGGTGAACGGCAGCACCGCGATCGAAGGTTTTTCCCGGCGAGCCGGCTCCGCCTTGACCTGCGCCGCCGCCGCTACCGGTGGTGTGGGCGGCCGCGCGGCTGTAAAGAGGTCGACGTTATAGACGCGGACCGGTCGGTCAATGTTCTTCAGCATCTGCTCGCCGGTGTCCTCAAATGCGACATCGAGCTTGTTGCCGATATGATCTCGGACAGTACCGGATACGGCGACGCCACCCGGCCTGGCAATGCTCTCGATGCGCGCCGCGACGTTGACGCCGTCGCCGTAGATGTCGTTGTCCTCGAAGATGATGTCGCCGAGATTAACGCCGATGCGAAATTCGATTCGGCGGTCTTCGGGCACGTCGGCGTTGCGCTCGCGCATCTTGCGCTGGATCTCGGTGGCACAGGCAACGGCGTTCACAACGCTCGGGAACTCGACAAGCATGCCGTCGCCGGTGACCTTGACGATGCGTCCCTGGTGCTCGGCGATTTTGGCGTCGGCCATCTCGCGCCGATGCGTCTTCAGAGCCGACAGCGTACCCGCCTCATCCATTCCCATGAGGCGGCTGTAGCCAACCACGTCGGCGGCCAATATTGCTGTCAGGCGGCGTTCCATGCTCGGTTGGCCTGCTTGTTTCGGAGTATACCTTAGCAGTTCCCCCCGCGTCACAAGCGGTATTTCGTCGACCACACGAAGAATACCGGCTTTCGCACAGGGGCAAGCAGACAAAGCATGGCTCGAATGTCCGCTTTTGGGAAAGGGCAGCATCGGCCTGAGTGACTAAATGAGGCGCAAACCGGTCGTTGGGCAGGCATTTTTGGATGCCGGTTCCTCGCGCTCAGGCGCTCGCTGCTTCCAACTTTCGCAGCCGACCCATCGAAAGCCTAGCACACAGCTTTGGAGAATTAGGCGCAGAGAGAACGCCTTGAGGCGTGCGGGACGCGATTTGGAGCACACAGGTGTGGTCGCGGAACCGCGCAATTCCTGCGGTTTAAGCCCGTGCCATCGTCGAACGGAGAATTTTGTGCCAAATCGGACTGGTAGAGGGAAGGGCGCTGGAAACTAACCTTCGCCAATCAGTCTCAGGCTACGGTCGCGTCACCACGAAGTCATACCGACCAAATTTGGCTTCGCCAGTCGTCGAAACATCCAGCAACAGCTCTTGGTTGAAAATTCGATCGCGAGCATTGTCCGGCTCGCCAGGGAAATAGAGCTGCGTGGTGAGAACACGGGCTCCTGGCGCTTGGACCTTAATATGAAAATGTCGGGTGCGGCCCGGATATAGCCCCGGCACGATCGTGTCGAACCACCACCGGCCTTCAGCGTCTGTGAATTGGTGTCCGCGGAGTTTGTAACCGCTGTTGTCGTAGTTTCCAGTTTCGTCAGGCGGCGGAGTGATTATTCTCAATAGCGGTGAAGTAAGCTCTCCGTTCATTTGTATGGCGCCTCAGCGCTCCCAGTCCTTCGGGTCGCGCGATATCTGGCCGTGGCGGAAGTCTTCGCGGATGGTGTAGACGACCTCGTCAGCGATCTTGTGTGCGACACCCACGACAATGGCGATCATTCGCGCTGCGAGCGGCTGGCGTCCTGCTTTCGCCACTGCGAGTGTGTCGACCCCAACCAGTTGAACGGACATTTGCTTCTCCTCGCTTTTGCCCCTTGAGCGTTGACTCGGAGATTGGGCCCGTGTCCTTTGCAGGTCGTGGTCTTGGGTCTGAAATGTTCCAAAATGATCCTAAGCAATCCAAACGAGGGCTGGGCGGCTGTCACGAAGCTATCCGGCCGGCCTAGCGAACCTCGTTCTCAGGCATCCCAGCCAATCGCAACCCTTCGATCACCACCTCGACCTGCCGCTGGTCGCGCATCATCTGATGGCCGCGGCGGATGTTCGCGAAGTTGGTCTCGGGCGACACCTTGCGCAGGGCTTCGGTCCAGCGGGCAGCTTCCTCGAGCCGCCCGAGGAACGCGTTGGCGGCGACCAGCATGGAATGGGTGATCGCGTTACTTGGCGACGCTGCATAGGCTCGGCTCGCCCAGTCAAGCGCCTCCTCGAAGCGGCCCTGAAGGATGCGGATATGGGCCAATCGCGTCAGCGTCCAGTGGCTGACATAGTCGTTGGGATTGAGCCGCACCGCCCGGAGGAAATATCCCTCGGCCTCTTCGACCTCGCTAGCCCACAGCGCCCCCACTCCGGCATAGCCAAGAACGTGTACGCTGTTTGGATTCTCGGCGGTCGCCTGGCGGATCGCGGCCATCCCGGATTCATACTCACCCCCGAGCATGATGACCGATATTCCGCCGGTTACCCGGACGTTGGCGTCGCTGCCGGCGACGGCAAGCGCAACGCGGGCATACTCGAGACCCTTGCGCCGCGTTTCCTCGGTCGCGCCCGGCATTTGGCGGTCGTAGAGCGAGGTGTACGCGATTGTCGCAATGGCGATCGCGGGCGCGAAGTTGGAGTCGAGTCCCAGCGAGCGCTCGATCAGCTCGATGGCGCGCAGTGTGGCGCCGGGTTCCGTCACCAGGACCAGCGCCATGGCCTCGAGGTAAAGGTCGTAGGCATTGAGACTGGTCGGCGGCTTCAAACGGGTGCGTTCGATCTCGGCTCGCTTGACCATCGGCTCGACGATCGAGACAACGCTCTCGGTGATGCGATCCTGCATATCGAAGACATCTTCGAGGGCGCCATCGTAGTTCTGCGCCCAAAGGTGCGCCGCGGTCACCGCGTCGACCAGTTGGGCCGTGACCCGCAGCCTGCTGCCGGACCGCCGTATGCTGCCTTCGAGCACGTAGCGGATGCCAAGTTCGCGGCCGATCTCCCGAACGTCCACCGCCCGTCCCTTGTAGACGAACGACGAGTTGCGCGAAATCACGGCGAAGGTCTTGAACCGGCTGAGCGCGGTAATGAGGTCGTCGACGATGCCGTCGGCAAAATAGTCCTGAGCGGCGTCGCCGCTGAGGTTGTGGAACGGCAGCACGGCCAGAGACGGGAGCGGCGAGGCCGCTTCCCGCGGCGCTTCGGCATCCTCGGTCCAGAGCCGATAGCCCATCCGCGCGACGGTAATGATCCAATCGCTGTTGTCGGCGCGCTGCCCAAGCGCCTTGCGCAGCGCCGCCACCTGCACCGTGAGGTTGCCCTCCTCGACGCTCGTTCCGGGCCAGACGCTTTCCATTAGGTCGGCCTTGGAAACGACAGAGCCCTCGGCGTCGAGCAACGCCATCAGGAGCGCGGAGCTTCGCGCTCCGAGCGCAACGTGCTTTCCTTCCCGCGTCAGCGCTCCCTTGCCGCGGTTGAAGGCGAACGGGCCGAATGTCACGGAGTCCATCGGGAAACGATAGCACAGACGGCGCCGTGAGAAGCACCGTGATTCCCTCCTGCTGGAGGCCCGAACGTCCGCTTGGGCTCAAAGCCGACTTTCACAGTGGTCTTTTCTGACCCAATTGAGACATTCCTGGTCCCGCCACAAAGGTCGGTTCCAGGTGGGATTGTTGTCGTTCTCATCGGCACTCGAGCGAGTTGGTTGCGCAAACGAAGTGGAGGCTAGTTTCAGCTCGCCAATGCGTAGAGCTCCCAGCTTTCGGGAATACCTTTCATCTCCCGGTGTCCGACAGATATGAAGTTCAGACCGGAGCCGACGGCCAAGTCCTTCACGGTTCTCGAGGCAAGGATCGAGCCTGGGATCGATTCGGCCATGATCCGCGCCGCCAGGTGAACTGCTAAACCGCTCAAATCGTCGTCCCGGCGCTCGCACTCTCCGGTGTGGATGCCTGTCCGCAACTCCAGTCCAAGAGCTTTCGCGTCTCGCGCCATCTCCTGGGCACATTCCAGGGCGGAGGTCGGCCCGGTAAATGCGAGCATATATCCATCACCGGTGTGTTTGATTGTTTGTCCGCCAAAGGCTGCAACACGTCGGCTTACATTAACCTCAAGATGCTCAAGGACCGTTCGCCATCGGTCATCCCCCATGGCACTGAGTGCTTTGGTTGAACCGACAATGTCTGTCATCAGCACGGTCATCAGCGTCCGTCCGGCCTTTGCGGTCGTTCGTGTGCCAGTGAGAAATTCTTCGATTTCGCCGATCAGCCGGTCCTGATCGCCGTACTGGGGGATGTGGTCGTGGCCCGGCAAAAGGTGAAATTCAGCGTGGGGAATCCGGGCGGCCAGATAGCGTCCTTCATCGATTGGGTGCCAACGATCGCCCTCACGGTGCAGGACAAGGGTCGATACCTGAATGGCGGGAAGGATCTCACGAATGTCGATCTCGCAATTTAGCCGAGTGATCAATTCGGCGGTGTGCGGGCTTGCCGCATATCGGAGATAGGCTGCAAACCAGTTCTGTGCTGCGGGGTCACCGGCGACACTCGGCGCACCGTCGGAAAGATCAAAGGGCCGGCCCCAGTTGTCCAGAAGCGATTTCACGCGCAGCTCGATTTCTTGCCGCGTTCGTCCCCAGGGATAGTCGGGAGCCCATGCCCCGCGGGCAAAACAGCCGTAGAGAACCAGTGCGCTCACCCGTTCGGGATAGGTAGCAGCAAAGAGCGAGGCCATATTACCTCCCTCTGACACCCCGAAGAGCGCGGCTTGCTCAGAACCTACGGCGTCGAGGACGGCTTTGATGTCCTCGGTCCTCTGCTCGAGCGTTGGGAAGCCGACAACCCGGTCGGACATCCCTGTGCCGCGCTTGTCGAAGAAGATCAAACGGGAGAAGCGGCCAAGTTTGCTCAGAAATCGAGCGTATTCGGGGCTTTCCCAGGCGTATTCGATGTTGCTGAGCCAGCCTTGAGCATAGAGCAGATCAATTGGGCCATCACCGACGATCTGATAGGCAATGGAAATGTCGCCGCATCGGGCATAGCGCGTCTCGGGTCTCTGCATGGCCGCCTGACAAATCGGTTGGTGGCTACGAAACGGTTGCCACATACGCAGGTACCCATAGCAAAGGTACTGAACCAAAGCGACAAATGGAATGGTGCTTTTGCCGGAAGACAGGTCCGAAGGAAGGGCAGAGAATGCCGCATTGAGCCGTCCGTCGAGGGTTGGCCGACGTCAACTCCTGGCGCAACCACGACCTCCAGCGGGATCGCCGGCAAGGTCTGCTTTCAGGAAGCTGCGAAGCAGACATCACCAGCTGCCATGCTGGAGGTCGTAGTTGCGCCAACTTGCGACCGCGCGACGGGTATGAATGCCAAGAGAGGACAGCAATCCCACAAGCCAACTCACGGAGACGTTGCCCGAGTTGTTGACGCTTTGCGCAGGCAGGGAATTTGGCGCCGCATGCCCGCGCCAAGTTTTCCGCCTGCCCGCCAAATCTCAAGCGATGCGTATGCGGCGGGTCACCTGGCCATTGCTTTCCCAGTATGTGTGTTTTTTGGCGATCAGGGGATCGTCCATTGCGGGTTGGACCTGCCCCGATGCAGTGATCGCTCGGGATGTGACGCTATGCTCGCCGGGTGCCGGGTTTTGCCAATCCAGATACCAGATTATCCACGCGAATTCAGCTTCTTCACCATGGTCGATCGTCGCCTCGAGCCATGGGCCATCATCAATCTTCGCTTCGACCTTGGCGATGGGAGCACCCCAGGCCGCACCGCTGATCCGGTATCCGGCATCGCTGCGCGTCACTCTGGCAGGCGCGGACTTCAGCAACGCACGGCCGACCGAGGTCTCGGCCCACACCGTCTCGCCATCGTGTTCTTCCTCGCGGATGGTAACGTAGTCTCGCCCCATCAGCAGACTCATGAAGCGCGTGTTGCGTATCTCAATGCGCTTGAGCCATTTGACGTTGGCGATGCCGTACCAGCCGGGTGCGATGAGCCGCACCGGGAAACCGTTGGGTTCCGGCAGGGCGGCCCCGTTCATCTCGTAGCAGAGGATGTTGTTGGGGCTCATCGCATCGGTGAGCGACATGCTGCGGGCGAAGTTCTGATGCATCTTGACATCGCGAACGTCGTCCTTGAGAGCGATGTCACCAACATCAGTGCCCCAAAAAACAACTTCGATGCCGTTTTCTTTCACGCCTGCCTCTTCAAGAATGGCAGCGAGCGGCGTGCCAGCCCAGCGGGCGTTTCCGATGCCGCCGGTAAAAAATGGAAAACCGTGATTGCCCGAACATTCAAGTGTGAAAATCACCTCCTGGCGTGGCCGCGCCTTGAGATCGGCGAGCGACAGGCTCAGGGGCTTCTTCACTAACCCATCGATTTCCAGCTTCCAGGCATTCGCGTCAATGGTTGGCCGATCAAAATGCGCGATGCTGAAGAACTTGTCATTGGGTGTCACCCATGAATCCAAATCCTCCCAGACAAGTTGGCTCTGGATGACCGCCGGAACGGGATTGGGCGACGGTTGATCAAGCCACGGGATCACGGTCTCACCTGCCCGGCTTGGAAAGGCGTGGGCAAACCGTGAATGGAAGAACGCTAGCGCGCCGAGGGCGGCGCTGCCTTGAAGGATAAATTCGCGGCGTGGAAGGTGATGCATGTGATTTCTCCTCCGGCGAAAAAAACGATTGCGGGCGGAATCGAGCAAGGCGATTGCGGCAGAGATAGGCAATCTGGTGAGCGCGCCGAACAAAGCGAACTAGGAGCGCCGCGTCTTAGGGCGGGAGTTTTCCGCTCTCAGTCGTTAGCCCGTGAGGTCCCAGCCAGCGATCAGAAACCATACGCCTTATCAGCGTCCCTAGCGAGCAAAGGGTAGTGGCTGAGAGTTCTGCAAATTCGCTGAGCGCGGTACATGGCAGGCTGGTGATGTTCAACGTCACCGATTCCCGCGAAGGAACGCCACCATGACCAAGATTGAAGGTAAGAACGGCCAGCACTGCCGTCAAAGAGATTCTGCTTTCGAACCCGGACGGGCTTCGCGATGTGATCCGTGCGGTGATGCAGGAGGTTCTGGAAGCCGAGATGGACGAGGCGCTTGGGGCTCCGAAAGGCGAGCGCACGCCGGAGCGGCTCGGCTATCGCTCGGGCTATTACGGCCGCACGCTTGGTGACCCGGGTCGGCAAGCTCGAACTGCGGGTTCCGCAGGACCGGGCCGGCCGCTTCTCGACCGAACTGTTCGAGCGCTACCAGCGCTCGGAGCGGGCACTTGGTGGCGACGCTGGCGGAGATGTATGTGCAGGGCGTGTCGACCCGCAAGGTCAAGGCGATCACCGAAGAGCTGTGCGGCCACGCCTTCTCGGCCTCGTCGATCTCGGCGATCAACAAGCGGCTGGACGAGAGCCTGAAGGCCTTTGCCGAACGCCCGCTTCAGGAGCCCTTTGCCTACCTCATCCTCGACGCCCGCTACGAGAAGGTGCGCGAGGCCGGCATCGTCATGAGCCAGGCGGTGCTGATCGCGGTCGGCATCGACTGGGACGGCCGGCGCCAGATCCTGGCCGTCGAGATGGCCAATCGCGAGAGCCGCTCGGCCTGGAGGGACTTCCTCGTCGGCCTGAAGGGGCGCGGCCTCAAGGGCGTCGAGTTGGTCGTGTCCGACGACCATGCCGGCCTGGTCGCCGCGATCGGCGAGGTGATCCCGGAAGCCGCGTGGCAGCGCTGCTACGTCCACTTCCTCAGGAACGCGCTCGATCACCTGCCGCGCAAGCACGGCGACGACTGCCTGCAGGAACTGCGCTGGCTCTACGACCGGCGCGATCTCGCCGAGGCCAAGGCCGATCTCGCCGCATGGCTTGCCAAATGGTCGGCCCGCTACCCGCGGCTGACGGCATGGGTCGAGGAGACCATCGAGCGCACGCTGACCTTCTTCCGGCTGCCGCGCCAGCACCACAAGCACCTGAAGTCGACCAACATGCTCGAACGCCTCAACGAGGAAATCAGCCGGCGCACCTATGTCGTGCGCATCTTTCCCAAACGCCGAAAGCTGCCTGCGCCTGGTCAGGGCGCTGGCCGTCGAGACCAACGAAAACTGGATGGAGGCCAACCGCTACATCAACATGGACGACCTGCGCGAGCACAAGAAGACTCGCTCTGCGCAAAGCCGCATGACCAGCACTCATGGCCGCCCTATTTGCAGAACTTGACGCACACAACCGAGCAAAGCGCCGACGGTCGGACGCAACCTCGCGGTCTCCGGAGGTCGGGCAGACTGCCTATCTCCCTGGTTGTCAATGGCGGCTTCGAGTTAAATTGCGGCCCTTCCAGGTGATCGACACGAAGGTCCGCGTTGGGTCGAGGTCGTGTGAAAACTCGGCGCCGACGCGAATTTTGAGAATGTCGTTCCTGGTTTTACGCAAAATGAGAATGCGGATGCTGTTCGGAGGCTTCGCGCGATGTTTTCTGAGAACGAGATTCTACTTTCTGGCCGAGATGGCGCGTTCTCGGTCAGAAGCCGACAAACGTCTGCTTTGCGCCGATAGAGTTAAAAAAGTCCGCGATCGGCGCCGTAGAGCTGCCGCGAATGAACAACTGTGTGAATTTGATCCCAACAGACGGCGGCGGGAAATGTCCTTCAAATTCAAGGCATGCTCTCCGGGGGGAACCAGACTTTTTCAACACGATCCATCAGCGGACTTTCGGTGTGCTCGATCAAACTCCCGTTTCCAGCGCCAATATGGACATTTGGTCGTCGGGTCGGGGCCGCTAGTCTGCTCCGTCTGTTCTTGCCCGCTCGATAAATTTGGCCGCGACGGCTTTGCCGAGTGTGGCGCCTGCCTTGTTGTCCATCTCGTAGTGTATGCCGGCCCAAATTCGGGAATCTCCGGCTTCTTTGCCAACCGCGCGGATGAACTCCGCGTGGCTGGGGAACAGGTAGGCGAGAACCTCGCTTCGAGCAGTTGAGATAGTGGAGTGGTTCGACGGATAGCTGGGAAAGGGTGGCACCGCGAACAAGGGAGTGATGCTCGGGTCAAGCATGTTGGGCCGCAGGTACCAATACGCGAACTTCCCATCGTTGCTTGCAATGAATGCGTCGTAGTGGACGGACGCGAGCATTGCATAAGCGCGTGCGGCGCGCGGTGGATTCGAGTTTGTCTTATCCTCAAACATCCACATGCTGGCATAGTCATACCAGCTGGTAAAAATGCCGGACGGACTTTGCCAGTAGAAAGCTTTGTAGTTGTTGGGGAATTTTCGCTCGAACTGCCTGACTGCATCGGCCTCGGCCTTCACGGCGGCGGACTTGCAGTCGGGTGGGGCGGGCGGCCTAAATTCATCGGGCGCTTCCAAGAGGATCGGCTTCCAGCTTGGCAGGGTTGCATTGCCGGGTTTGTCTCCAACCCACATGCACGGTCCAGTTGGGATCGTGCCGGTCCAGACCGCGTCGGAGCCATCGGCTTTCGCTCGCGCAATCACCTGCTCTGCCACCCGTCGCCCCAACTCCAGGCCGGCGGAAGAGTCGCTCGGGAACTGAATACCGGCAAGGACACGCGACTGCGCCGCTTCTTCGGACATTGCCTTGAACGACGACGTCTCGTCCGGAAAGAAATAGGAAAGTACCGTCGCGGCGGCTCCGGCGGCTGCCGCGTGTTCAGATGGATAGGAGGGGCTCGGAGGCGTAGGCAGCGCAGTCGGCAGTGTCGCATCCACCTCGCTCGGGCGGGGGCGATTGTAGAAGTATTTTGACTCCCACGCCGCGATGGTGGCGTCGTACATCGCCATCGTCAAATAGGTGTAGATGCGCTGCGCATTGGGGATCGGCTGGCCTTTGAGAATTCGATTGTTGACCAGGTCGATCCATCGATAGCCGGGCGAGCCGGCGTCCCAGAACGCGATCTTGGCGGCGACCTGCGCGTCGTTCTTTGCGACAAGTTCGCGGAGCTGTTCCAGCTCGGCTGCGGAAGTATTCGGTGGGGGCGGGACTCGGAAGTCCTTGCCCGACGTGATTACCCACGTCTTCCACGTTCCAGCCTTTGGCTCTATCAGATCGGATTGGGCGAAAGCGCAGTTCCCTGCCAAAAGGATCACTACGCAGGCCTTGCATAGGGCGCTGAGCATGTTGGGCCTCCCATGGTTGGTCCTAGCCACTAGAACATTGTCTGTTTGTCGGCTGCCCCAGCTGAATGTCAGCAGACCCAATCATACCGCGAGGCGCTGCCACCTAAAAGGATCAAAGCGCGAGCAGGGGGCGTTTGGGTGTCACGTTCGAAGGCGGTCGTCAGCTTTCCATGCCTCTGTGGACTCTTATGCAGATCGACACAGAGGTCACGATCGGGTCGGGTTTTACCGTTTGAGCCGGCCACCGGAATGGGAAACTGGCGCCAAAAGCGGGCATAGATGCAAACCGTGCGAATGTCGCCTTTCTCTCCAAGGGGATAACGATGACCTTGCCGCGATAGTCGGTAAGTGACACTTGCTTGCTATCCTCGGAGGTCAGCGCGAATTCGGCGCCGGTTCAATTGTCGGCAGGCGCTGGTCGTACGGCGCGTCACGCGCCTACGCCCGCGGCAAGCAGGGCCAATAACAGGACGCCTGCCCGCCACCTGTTCACGTCTTTAACTCGCGCTTCAGCTCGTTGAGGAAGCGCCAATCGGTGCCGTTAGCCAGGATTGCCCGGGGACTCGATTTGATCAGGCGTGTTTCCTGCATACGCAGGGCGAAGAATCGCAGGGAGGCTTCGGCATCATACTCTCGCCACCTGTCATAGCGGACGTCGTCGAACATTTGCCGCGCGTATTCATAGTTAGGAACGAACTCCCGCTCAACCAGTTGTCGCGCACTACCTGACGGATCCGACACGCAGAGGTCGGCGGCCTTAAGGATGGCCCGAACTACGCGTTTCGTCGCCGCCGGATACCTGTCCACGTAGTCAGCGGTTGCGCAAACCATACAGCAGAAATGCTCGGACCATGGGCGGTCAATAGTTGTGTTGACGATGGTATGGCCCATTTTCTTGGCACGCAGCACCTGAGTTGCCGCCGGCGTGAAAAGGAAGGCGTCGTAGATACCCTTCTCGAAACTCTCCGCGGGTTTGCCCTTCTCAATGATCCATTCGATGTCCTTGTCCGGATCCAGCCCGACATAAGCTGCCATCAGCGCGACGAACACATATGACGGGGAGTCCATCGTGTTCGTCCCGACCCGCTTTCCCTTCAGATCTTTGACGTTTTCAATAGTGTCGTTCGCGATCAGTTCAAGACAGCCGGAGTGCAGTCCAGTGAGCACTTTGACCGGCACACCGGCATCGATCGACGCGATGTGTATCGGCACATAGTTCACGCTGAAGTCGGTTTCACCGTTCGCAATCCACGACCACTGATCGAGCTTGGGGTCACCCTGCACGTATTGGACGTCAGTGAAGCCGTCAGCGCGCATCAGCTCGCCGGCCAGGTAGAGCCCGGCCCAGCAGTAAGCGCCGTCGATCCAGCGCGGCAGGCGAACGGAGGTCGTCTCCAGTGGTGCCTCGGCCCAAGCCTCGGTCGCGGTGCCGATCAGGCCCGCAGTGCCGGCTGCCGCAGCGCCGGCCAGAAAAGAGCGGCGGTTCTGGATGATCTGCATGCGATCGTTCCTCCTTGCTTCCGAATTGCAAACCACATTGCGGCCGAAACCGAGCAAAAAGAGGTTCCGGCAGAGGCACATAGGCTCGCCCGCGCGCCGAGCGGTTGCCGTTGGAGCGCCCTCAATCGTAATGCGGAAGTCTTGCACTCTCAGTCGCTGGCTCGGGAGGTGCCGGCCAGCGATGCGCGACTATACGCCTCATCTGCCCTAGAAGCGAGGGCAACAGCCTCGCTCCCGCGCCAGCCGACAAAGCCGGCGTCTGGCGGTTTCCAGAGGTCGGGCAAACCGTCTATCTGCGTGGTTGAGTATGGCTACTTGAGCCAAACTCGCGGCCCTTCCGAGCTTCGACACGAATGTCCGCGTAGGGTCACAGCCAGACTACCCTTTGAGCGAAGCGTACGTCCGCTTCCGCACTTCGACGGCCGAAAATCAGTCCGCTATCGGCCAAGGGCGGCCGGCAGGACGACAGAAATGTGCGACGATCGTTGATGGCAATACCCTGAACGCGCGGCAGTCCGCGATGACGTCGTCCGCACTAGCTTGCGGCGGTGAAACCTGCTCAGCGCCTCGATAAGCTGTTCATCTGAGTAAGGCGAGCCCCTTCATCGTGAGCAGGCCGAGCGCAGAGACGTAGGCGAGGAAGTAAGTAGGCGGGGCTCAACCACGCTACGCTGGCCCTGAGAGTCCAGCTCCGAGACCCAACTCCTCGCCCCTTCCTGGCCTCCTTCCAGCGGCCAATTTGCGCAACTCCGACGCTCATGCTTGATGCCGCCTCAATTTCACTCCACATCGGTGAGGATGAAGGATGAGACACGGGACCGGCGTCGGGACTTGTTGTGGGCCTTGCCCGCATCGCTGGTCCTGCATGCGCTCATCATCGCGCTCTTGGTCTACGACCTGCCGAGGCCTCCCCAACTGCAGCAGGAGGAGCAAGCGATAAACGTCACGCTCGTGCCTCCAACCGCTCAGCCAAAGTCGAAACCTGCTTCTCCGCCGTCCTTAAAGGATCCCAAAGCCGAAAAGCCACCGGAACCGAAAGTAGAAAAACCGCCTCTGCCGGAAAAGCAACCGCCCAGGCCGGCGCGGATCGAGGTCCTGAAGCCTGTTTTCCGGTTCGGGGACAAGGATACAGGCCCCAGGAAATCTGTGCATGGGGGCAGCGCTCAAGACAACTCCCCGTCGCCGGCGAAGGACGACAATTCGAGGCCGCCTCTCAAAGCGAAGGGCTCACAGAATAAATCTGCCACGTCGCCGGGCGCCGAGGAGCGTCCAGATGCAGCCAACGACGTCGAGAAGCAGGCAGCCGCGACGAAGGATACCGAATCTGCACACGATGTGGAGGAGCACGCAACTTCAAACCAGGATATAGATAAACAGGAGACAGACAGACAAGGAGCCGTAGCGCACGACGCTGACGACCAAACAGCCGCGGCGCCAACTCCGTTGGCTACTGCCGGCAGCGACGGTGAGATCGCGCTTCCCGCGTTGGCCAAAGTGCCACAGCCTAGACCCGCGAATGTGCAGAAGCCCAGCCTTGCAAAGATCTCGAAGCCCCGAATCGGGAGCGCCGGGAGGCCAAGCTCCACGGACCTGGCCGCTGTCGCATCGCAACGCTATTCGGGATTGCCGGGTGTTCGCGGGCTCCACTCGCAAGGCACTACCGGCGATGTGCTGGCCACAACCTCGATGGCTGGCGTGCCTCGCGATCAGCGAGTTGCCAAACTTTGCGCCAGCGCGCTGCAGCGGCAACTGCTGGACGCCTCTTATTTTCCCGACCTGGTGCCACTTGTTCCGCTGAAGCTGGGCAATGTCCTCGACGTCCCGGAGACCGCCTTCCGCACGAGAACAACATGGTACGATCTGAGCTTCCGGTGCGAGGTCGACACCGATGCGACGAGGGTCTTGTCCTTCGCCTTCCGTGTCGGAACTGCGATCCCGCCCGAAGAATGGGCACGCCTCGGACTACCTATGAGCTACTAGAGCGAAATGGAAGCCGGTTTTCAGAAATGAACTCGCCTGCAATGCTCTAGCTCCTCGTTTGCATGCAAGCAGGTGCTTTCTGAATATTTCGCCCTAGCGGCATTCGTCCTGTCAAGGTGCAGTCTTCTGACCTGAACGTCAGCTCCTACCATTTGAACGGCTGAAGCTGACATTCTGCTTACGGCCCAAAATGCGACATTGCTCTGACGAACCCAGCTCCTAGCAAAGCAGTCCATAACCTTCCGATGGCGGCCTCGGATAGGATCCGGGACGCCTGAGGAGTCAGATTTTCAGTTCCCTCTGCGAGGGTAGGCGCATCTTCGATATCAACGCCAAGATATCTCACAGTGTTCTTGGTGCGGCCGAGCACGATTTGCACTGCTCGGAGGTTGCCGTCGCTTTGTAGATGATCGAAATCTTGGTGCGGCGAAGCGAATGCGTGCCGTAATCGTCGGGGCGAACCGCAGGATCAAAATGTGAAAGTCCCATCGTACTTCTCCTTTCGGCCATTGGCCGGAAGGAGAATGAACAACCAAAGAACTCCGATCACGTAGAGTGCGGCTTGCATGTTCAGGACGGTGTTGGCCGCCTTGCCCGATATTTCCAGCCGTAGAAAGTGTTGGCGTGTAGCCCAGCTTTCCTGGACAGCTCCGCCTCGGGTATTCCCGACCGATCGACTGCCTGGTGGTTGCAGACGCAGTGCGCAGTTGTGGCGAGCGATCGGACATCGCATCACTCCTGTTGGGCTGAAAACGGTTTACAGCAGGGCCGAATTATTCAATGTCTTGAAGGGACCGGTTTACAGCTAAAATCGACGAAAACCCTTGCACAATAAGGGTTTAGCGGCGGTCTCCAAAACCGCAGGTCGCGGGTTCGAGCACCTGCTGCCCCTGCCAGGTTCCCCAAATCCGCCGACAATCTTGTCAAATCGTCGGATTTGCGGCATAAGGGCTTCATAGCCGGGACGGGACGACTGGATGGTTCCGATGCGGCGTTTGGCAATAGAGTCGGTGCTTGCCACTTGCGTGGATCAGGAATCGGCTCTATGTAGACGGAACGGACACGCGACGCGTGGAGCTGGGAGACTGGCTGTACGCGTCGAAAATGCATGGATGGTTCGTGGTGCGAATCGCATCGGATTGAGCTTCCAGGCTTCGATTTCTCCCGGAAACGGGAACATCCAGAAGGCCCGAACGGGTCTTTCGAGATAGAGCGGCAAATGGCATCGAAGACGACTAACCCCCTTATCTTCTTGCAGCAGGTAAGGTCCGAGACCATGAAGGTCACTTGGCCTTCACGGCGCGAGACGATGATTTCGACCGTCATGGTCGTGATCTTTGCGATCATCGCGATGATCTTCTTCTTTGCCGCCGACCAGTTGATGGCTTTCGCTATCGACATGATCCTCGGCCTCGGCCGCTGATACCGGCGAATACGGAGAATTCTAAAGAGATGACGGCGCGCTGGTACATCGTCCATGCCTATTCGAACTTCGAAAAGAAGGTCGCTGAGGACATCGAGAACAAGGCCAAGCAGAAGGGCCTGAGCGACAAGATCGAGCAGATCGTCGTTCCGACCGAAAAGGTCGTCGAGGTCCGCCGCGGCAAGAAGGTGGACGCCGAGCGCAAGTTCTTTCCGGGCTATGTGCTGCTCAAGGCAGAGCTGAACGATGCGATCATCAGCCTGGTCAAGAACACGCCGCGCGTCACGGGCTTCCTCGGTGAGGACAAGCATACGGCGAAGCCGATGCATATCACCGAGAAGGAGGCCGAGCGAATCCTGCATCAGGTGCAGGAAGGCGTCGAGCGGCCGAAGCCGTCGGTCATGTTCGAGATCGGCGAGCAGGTTCGCGTCTCGGACGGACCGTTTGCTTCGTTCAACGGATTTGTCCAGGAAGTGGACTCCGAGCGGGCGCGGCTCAAGGTGGAAGTTTCAATCTTCGGGCGCGCTGTGCCGGTGGATCTTGAATTCGGTCAGGTCGAAAAGGGCTGATCGAAACTCCGGCCACTCCGGTGGCTGGGCGGGATGCGAAAATCGCATTCGCTTGGCGGTGGGAGGAAGAGCGGCTTAGCCGGCTGTGGCTTCCGAACCACCAAACTGCAACCGCCGGATGAAGTCCGGCACGAAACAGAGGCAGACAAGAGATGGCTAAGAAAGTTGCGGGCCAGCTCAAGCTCCAGGTTTCCGCGGGTTCGGCGACGCCGTCGCCCCCGATCGGTCCTGCGCTTGGTCAGCGTGGCATCAACATCATGGAATTCTGCAAGGCGTTCAACGCCCAGACGCAGGAAATGGAAAAGGGATCGCCGGTTCCGGTCGTGATCACCTACTACGTCGACAAGTCGTTCACCTTCGTCATGAAGACGCCGCCTGTAAGCTACTTCCTCAAGAAGGCCGCGAACCTGAAGTCGGGCTCCAAGGAGCCGGGCAAGACCAAGGCGGGCCAGATCGGCCGCGACAAGGTTCGCGAGATCGCCGAGAAGAAGATGAAGGATTTGAACGCCAACGACGTCGAAGCTGCGATGCGCATGGTCGAAGGCTCCGCCCGCTCGATGGGCCTGGAAGTGGTGGGCTAAGGCGATGGCAAAGGTTGCAAAGCGCGTAGCGAAGTCCCGCGAGGGCGTCGATCCGAACAAGGCGTATGTCTTGGGTGAAGCGATCAAGCTGCTGAAGGATCGGTCGAAGGTGAAGTTCGACGAGACGATCGAGGTTGCGCTCAACCTCGGCGTTGATCCGCGTCACGCCGACCAGATGGTTCGGGGCGTCGTCAATTTGCCCAACGGCACCGGCAAATCGGTCCGCGTCGCGGTGTTCGCAAAGGGCGCGAAGGCGGAAGAAGCCACCGCCGCGGGTGCGGACATCGTCGGTGCGGAAGACCTGGTCGAGATCGTCCAGAAGGGCACGATCGACTTCGATCGCTGCATCGCTACCCCGGACATGATGCCGCTGGTCGGCCGCCTCGGTAAGGTGCTCGGCCCGCGCGGCATGATGCCGAACCCGAAGGTCGGCACGGTTACCATGGACGTCGCGGCTGCGGTCAAGGCTTCCAAGGGCGGCGCCGTCGAGTTCCGCGTCGAGAAGGCTGGCATCATTCATGCCGGCGTCGGCAAGGTCTCGTTCGAGATTTCGGCTCTTGAAGAGAACGTGCGTGCGCTGGCCGATGCCGTAAACAAGGCGAAGCCGGCAGGCGCCAAGGGCGTTTACATGCGCAAGATGTCGGTCAGCTCGACGATGGGCCCCGGCCTCAGGATCGATCTGGCGAGCCTTAGCGCCGCTTGATCTATTAGGTGAAGGCTGGCGTTGAGTGCGTTGGCCTTCCGATGATTTCCGGGCCTGACTATCGGCCCGGTTACTGGAAGCAGAACATCGCTTCCGGACTATCCTGTCCGAGATTGCGGGCGGCTCAAGCCTTAATTCGCATGGGCCTGCATGAGACGGGTGAAGACCGGACAAAGAGGGTTGAGAAACCCCCGATGGAAGGTTCGAACCGTGTTTGCCTTTATCCGCGCGCTGGCCGTCAAACGCCGATGCAACGAAAGGGGACAGGATCCTCGAGCGTCGTTCGGGTGATCCATTTGGATGACCCGGGCGGCTGAAGGCAACCCGATCTCTATTCGTCAATGAATGGAGATCAACTGGAGATAGGCAGTGGAAAGAGCGGAAAAACGCGAACTCGTCACAGGCCTGAACGACGCCTTCAAGGGCGCTGGTTCAGTCGTCGTGGCCCACTATGCCGGTATCACCGTCGCGCAGATGAACGACCTTCGTGGGAAGATGCGTTCTGCCGGCGGCACCGTCAAAGTCGCGAAGAACCGCCTCGCCAAGATCGCTCTTCAGGGCACGGAGTCGGAAAGCATCATCGATCTGTTCAAGGGACAGACGCTGATCGCTTATTCGGCAGATCCGGTTGCGGCACCAAAGGTCGCGTCCGATTTCGCCAAGGGGAATGACAAGTTGATCATTCTCGGTGGCGCGATGGGCAAGACCGCGCTCAATGCTGATGGGGTGAAGGCTCTTGCCACACTCCCGTCGCTGGACGAGCTGCGCGCAAGGCTGGTTGGCATGATCGCCACGCCGGCAACCCGGATCGCCCAGGTCATCAATGCGCCAGCGGCTTCGGTCGCGCGCGTCATTGGCGCCTATGCCCGGAAGGACGAAGCGGCGTGAGGCCGTTCCTCGCTATCCTAAACACTTGTTCGAACTTTCAAAAAGGAACTGAAAATGGCTGATCTCTCAAAGATCGTAGACGACCTTTCGAGCCTGACCGTCCTCGAGGCGGCTGAACTCTCGAAGCTGCTGGAAGAGAAGTGGGGCGTGTCCGCTGCTGCTCCGGTTGCCGTTGCTGCCGCCGGCGGCGCCGCCGTTGCTGCCGCTCCGGCTGAAGAGAAGACCGAGTTCGACGTCATCCTCACGGAGGCCGGCGCTCAGAAGATCAACGTCATCAAGGAAGTGCGTGCGATCACCGGTCTCGGCCTCAAGGAAGCCAAGGACCTGGTCGAAGGCGCTCCGAAGCCGGTCAAGGAAGGCGCCAACAAGGCTGACGCCGACAAGATCAAGGCCCAGCTGGAGGCCGCAGGCGCCAAGGTTGAGTTGAAGTAATTGCGGATGCCGGCGGGCGGAAACCCGTCCGCCGGCGCCCGTTCGTACGGGAGCGTTCGAAAACCTCTTTCCTGAGGGCCGGAAGCGGCTTTCAGGAAACGGGTTTTCACCCGTTTTAGGATTGGCCCGCATAGCCGGGTCAAAATATGCAAGGCGGTTCCGGCAGGTCCGCCCCAAGAGAGCAAGGAGCGACGATGGCCCAGACCGCGACATTCAATGGCCGCAGACGCGTACGCAAGTTCTTCGGAAATATCCCGGAAGTTGCGGAGATGCCGAACCTCATCGAGGTTCAGAAGGCATCCTATGACCAGTTCCTCATGGTGGACGAGCCCAAGGGCGGGCGTCCTGATGAGGGCCTGCAGGCTGTTTTCAAGTCGGTCTTCCCGATTTCCGATTTTTCCGGTTCATCGATGCTCGAATTCGTCAAGTACGAGTTCGAAGCGCCGAAGTTCGACGTTGACGAGTGCCGCCAGCGCGACCTGACCTACGCCGCGCCGCTCAAGGTGACGCTGCGCCTGATCGTGTTCGATATCGACGAGGATACAGGCTCCAAGTCGATCAAGGACATCAAGGAGCAGGACGTGTACATGGGCGACATGCCGCTCATGACGCTGAACGGCACGTTCATCGTCAACGGCACCGAGCGCGTGATCGTCTCGCAGATGCATCGTTCGCCGGGCGTCTTCTTCGACCATGACAAGGGCAAGTCGCACTCGTCCGGCAAGCTGCTGTTTGCCGCGCGCGTCATTCCGTATCGCGGTTCGTGGCTCGACATCGAGTTCAACTCCAAGGACGTCGTGCACGCCCGTATCGACCGCCGCCGCAAGATTCCGGTATCGTCGCTGTTGATGGCGCTCGGCATGGATGGCGAAGAGATCTTGTCGACCTTCTACAACAAGATCACCTACAAGCGTTCGGGCGACCATTGGCGCATTCCGTACAGCGTCGACCGCTTCCGCGGCCTGAAGGCTGTCAACGATCTCGTTGACGCCGACACCGGCGAAGTTGTCGTCGAGGCTGGCAAGAAGATCACCGCACGCCAGGCCAAGCAGCTTGCCGACAAGGGTCTGAAGGCGATCAAGGCGACCGATGAAGACATTCTCGGTAGCTATCTGGCTGAAGACATTGTCAATTTCGCTAGCGGTGAGATCTATCTCGAGGCCGGCGACGAGATCGACGAGAAGACGCTGAAGACCCTGTTGTCGACCGGCGAGGAAGAGTTCGCGATCCTCGACATCGATCACATCAACATCGGCGGCTACATCCGCAACACGCTTGCCGTGGACAAGAACGAAGGCCGTCAGGACGCGCTGTTCGACATCTACCGCGTCATGCGTCCCGGTGAGCCTCCGACGCTCGAAACCGCCGAAGCGATGTTCAACTCGCTGTTCTTCGACGCCGACCGCTACGACCTCTCGGCTGTCGGCCGCGTCAAGATGAACATGCGTCTCGACCTCAAGGCCGAGGACACTGTGCGCGTCCTGCGCAAGGACGACATCATCGCGGTTGTTCGTACGCTGGTTGAACTGCGTGACGGCAAGGGCGAGATCGACGACATCGACAATCTCGGCAATCGCCGCGTGCGTTCGGTCGGCGAGCTGATGGAGAACCAGTACCGTGTCGGCCTGCTCCGCATGGAGCGCGCGATCAAGGAGCGTATGTCCTCGATCGAGATCGATACGGTCATGCCGCAGGATCTGATCAACGCCAAGCCGGCGGCTGCTGCCGTGCGCGAGTTCTTTGGCTCCTCGCAGCTGTCGCAGTTCATGGACCAGACCAACCCGCTCTCGGAGATCACCCACAAGCGCCGTCTTTCGGCTCTTGGACCGGGCGGTCTGACCCGCGAGCGCGCCGGCTTCGAGGTGCGCGACGTGCACCCGACGCACTACGGCCGTATCTGCCCGATCGAAACGCCGGAAGGCCCGAATATCGGTCTGATCAACTCGTTGGCTACTTTCGCCCGCGTCAACAAGTACGGCTTCATCGAGAGCCCGTACCGCAAGATCGTGGACGGCAAGCTGACCGACGAAGTGGTCTATCTGTCGGCGATGGAGGAAGCCAAGCACCACGTCGCGCAGGCAAACGCCGAGCTCGACAAGGAACGTGGCTTCCAGGATGAGTTCGTTATTTGCCGCCACGCTGGCGAAGTGATGATGGCGCCGCGCGAAAACGTTGATCTTATGGACGTCTCGCCGAAGCAGATGGTGTCGGTTGCCGCCGCGCTCATCCCGTTCTTGGAAAACGACGACGCCAACCGCGCTCTGATGGGCTCGAACATGCAGCGTCAGGCCGTGCCGCTGGTGCGCGCCGAAGCGCCGTTTGTCGGCACCGGAATGGAGCCGATCGTTGCCCGTGACTCGGGCGCCGCGATCGCCGCCCGCCGCACCGGCATCGTCGACCAGGTGGACGCGACCCGTATCGTTATCCGCGCTACCGAGGATCTCGTTCCGGGCAAGTCGGGCGTCGACATTTATCGCCTGATGAAGTTCCAGCGCTCGAACCAGAACACCTGCATCAACCAGCGTCCGCTGGTTCGCATGGGCGACCGGATCGAGAAGGGTGACATCATCGCCGACGGTCCGTCGACCGATCTCGGCGATCTGGCGCTCGGCCGCAACGTGCTCGTCGCGTTCATGCCGTGGAACGGCTACAACTACGAGGACTCGATCCTTCTGTCCGAGAAGATCGTTTCGGATGACGTCTTCACCTCGATACATATCGAGGAGTTCGAGGTCATGGCTCGGGACACCAAACTCGGGCCTGAGGAGATCACGCGCGACATTCCGAACGTTTCGGAAGAAGCGCTTAAGAACCTCGACGAAGCGGGCATCGTCTATATCGGCGCCGAAGTGCAGCCTGGCGACATCCTTGTCGGCAAGATCACGCCGAAGGGCGAAAGCCCGATGACGCCGGAAGAAAAGCTTCTGCGCGCCATCTTCGGCGAGAAGGCTTCGGACGTCCGCGACACCTCGATGCGCATGCCTCCTGGAACC
The DNA here is from genome assembly GCA_963839725.1 of uncultured Alphaproteobacteria bacterium. Classification (GTDB taxonomy): domain Bacteria; phylum Pseudomonadota; class Alphaproteobacteria; order Rhizobiales; family Rhizobiaceae; genus Kumtagia. The sequence goes on from CAWIWT010000033.1 coordinate 168,108, forward strand.
TACGGCACTGTTGTCGAAGTTCGCGTGTTCAATCGCCACGGCGTCGAAAAGGACGAGCGTGCAATGGCGATCGAGCGCGAGGAAATCGAGCGGCTCGCCAAGGACCGTGACGACGAGCAGGCGATTCTCGACCGCAACGTCTACAGTCGCCTCGGTGAAATGCTGGCCGCCAAGGAGGCGATTGCGGGTCCGAAAGGCTTCAGGAAGGGCACGGTGCTCACCCGCGAGCTTCTCGGCGAGTATCCGCGCTCGCAGTGGTGGCAGTTCGCCGTCGATGACGAAAAGCTGCAGTCTGAGTTGGAAGCGCTTCGCGGCCAGTATGACAAGTCCAAGAAGGCGCTCGAACAGCGCTTCATGGACAAGGTCGAGAAGGTGCAGCGCGGCGACGAAATGCCTCCCGGCGTCATGAAGATGGTCAAGGTCTTCGTGGCTGTGAAGCGCAAGATGCAGCCAGGCGACAAGATGGCAGGCCGCCACGGCAACAAGGGCGTAGTCAGCCGCATCGTGCCGGTCGAGGATATGCCGTTCCTTGAGGATGGTACGCATGCCGATATCGTGCTTAATCCGCTCGGCGTGCCGAGCCGCATGAATGTCGGCCAGATCCTCGAAACGCATCTCGGTTGGGCTTGCGCTGGCATGGGCCGGAAGATCGGCGCTCTGCTTGAAGCGTATAAGGCGGGTGGCGATATCAAGCCGCTGCGCAAGACGCTCGAGGATATCATGCCGGACAACGACCGCAACGAGCCGGTCCGCCGCTTCGACGACGAATCGATCGTGCGCCTCAGCGAACAGATGAAGCGTGGCGTCTCGATTGCAACGCCGGTCTTCGACGGTGCGCATGAGGCTCACATCAACGAGATGCTCGAACAGGCCGGACTGCATTCAAGCGGTCAGTCGACGCTGTATGACGGCCGTACCGGCGAGCCGTTCGATCGCAAGGTGACGATGGGCTACATCTATATGCTCAAGCTTCACCACCTGGTGGACGACAAGATCCACGCGCGTTCGATCGGCCCGTACTCGCTTGTTACCCAGCAGCCGCTGGGCGGCAAGGCGCAGTTCGGCGGTCAGCGCTTCGGCGAAATGGAGGTCTGGGCGCTCGAAGCCTACGGCGCCGCCTACACGCTCCAGGAGATGCTGACGGTGAAGTCGGACGACGTTGCCGGCCGCACCAAGGTCTACGAGTCGATTGTGCGCGGCGACGATGCGTTCGAAGCGGGCATTCCGGAGAGCTTCAACGTTCTCGTCAAGGAAATGCGCTCGCTCGGTCTTAACGTCGAGCTGGAAAACAGCGTGATCGAGGATGCGCCGCGTATGCGGGACGCAGCCGAGTAAACGGCAAAAATGGCTTGGCCGCGGGGCAGGAGTTTCCGCGGCCAGCCGATTTGGAACGGCAGCCCCACGGCTGAAGCAATTGTCCGATCGCGCTCATGTGGCGGTGTTCGAGCAGGTCGGAAAAGGGCTATTTCGCCCGACTGGATTTAACGGGATCTCGGTCCCGAAAAGGAGAACGGCATGAACCAAGAGGTCATGAATCTCTTCAACAACAACGTACCGGCACAGGTGTTTGATTCCATTCGGATTTCGCTCGCCAGCCCGGACAAGATTCTTTCGTGGTCGTTCGGCGAGATCAAGAAGCCGGAGACGATCAACTACCGCACCTTCAAGCCCGAGCGCGACGGTCTGTTCTGCGCGCGCATCTTTGGCCCGATCAAGGACTATGAGTGCCTGTGCGGCAAGTACAAGCGCATGAAGTACAAGGGCGTCATCTGCGAAAAGTGCGGCGTCGAAGTCACGCTGTCGCGCGTTCGCCGCGAGCGCATGGGCCATATCGAGCTCGCCGCGCCCGTCGCCCACATCTGGTTCCTGAAGTCGCTTCCGTCGCGCATCGGCACGCTGCTCGACATGACGCTGAAGGATATCGAGCGCGTTCTGTATTTCGAAAACTACATCGTTACCGAGCCGGGCCTCACCGCTCTGAAGGAGCATCAGCTTCTTTCGGAAGAGGACTACATGCTGGCGATCGACGAGTATGGCGAGGATTCCTTCACCGCCATGATCGGCGCGGAGGCAATTCACGCGCTGTTGGCCGAGATGAAGCTCAACTCTATCGCCGCCGAACTGCGCAGCGAGCTTGCCTCGACGACATCCGAGCTCAAGCAGAAGAAGCTCTTGAAGCGCCTCAAGGTGGTCGAGAACTTCATGGAATCCGGAAACCGTCCGGAATGGATGATCATGAAGGTCATTCCGGTCATTCCGCCGGACTTGCGCCCACTGGTTCCGCTGGACGGCGGCCGCTTCGCGACCTCCGACCTGAACGACCTCTACCGCCGCGTCATCAACCGTAACAACCGCCTCAAGCGGCTGATCGAGCTGCGCGCGCCCGGCATCATCATCCGCAACGAGAAGCGCATGCTTCAGGAGGCCGTCGACGCTCTGTTCGACAACGGCCGCCGTGGACGCGTCATCACCGGCGCCAACAAGCGTCCGCTAAAGTCGCTGTCCGACATGCTGAAGGGCAAGCAGGGCCGTTTCCGTCAGAACCTGCTCGGCAAGCGAGTCGACTATTCGGGCCGTTCGGTAATCGTGACAGGTCCGGAGCTCAAACTGCATCAGTGCGGCTTGCCGAAGAAGATGGCACTCGAGCTGTTCAAGCCGTTCATCTATGCGCGCCTTGACGCCAAGGGCTATTCGTCCACCGTCAAGCAGGCAAAGAAGCTGGTCGAGAAGGAAAAGCCGGAAGTCTGGGATATCCTCGATGAGGTTATCCGCGAGCATCCGGTTCTGCTCAATCGCGCACCGACGCTTCACCGCCTCGGCATCCAGGCGTTCGAGCCGATCCTGATCGAGGGCAAGGCGATCCAGCTTCACCCGCTGGTCTGCACGGCCTTCAACGCCGACTTCGACGGCGACCAGATGGCGGTACACGTTCCGCTTTCGCTGGAAGCCCAGCTCGAAGCCCGCGTGCTGATGATGTCGACCAACAACATCCTGCACCCGGCCTCCGGCGCACCGATCATCGTGCCGTCGCAGGACATGGTTCTCGGCCTGTATTATCTGTCGATCGTCAACCAGAACGAGCCGGGCGAAGGCATGGCGTTTGCCGATATGGGCGAACTGCAGCACGCGCTCGAGACCAAGGCTGTGACGCTCCACACCAAGATCAAGGGCCGCTTCAAGACCATGAATGCGGAAGGCAAGCTCGTCTCGAAAATCTACGACACCACGCCTGGCCGCATGATCATCGCGGAGTTGCTGCCGAAGAACGTCAATGTGCCGTTCGAGACCGCAAACCAGGAGATGACCAAGAAGAACATCTCCAAAATGATCGACACCGTCTACCGCCACTGCGGTCAGAAGGAGACGGTCATTTTCTGCGACCGCATCATGCAGCTCGGCTTCGCCCATGCCTGCCGCGCCGGCATTTCGTTCGGCAAGGACGACATGCTGATTCCGTCCACCAAGGAAAAGCTGGTTGCCGACACCGAGGCTTTGGCCAAGGAATACGAGCAGCAGTACAATGACGGCCTGATCACCCAGGGCGAGAAGTACAATAAGGTTGTCGACGCCTGGGCCAAATGCTCGGAAAAGGTCGCCGACGAAATGATGGGCCGCATCAAGGCGGTCGAGTTCGACAAAACCGGCCGCCAGAAGCCGATGAACTCGATCTACATGATGTCGCATTCGGGCGCGCGCGGTTCGCCGACCCAGATGCGCCAGCTCGCCGGCATGCGCGGCCTGATGGCCAAGCCGTCGGGCGAGATCATCGAGACGCCGATCATCTCGAACTTCAAGGAAGGCCTTACCGTTCTCGAGTACTTCAACTCGACCCACGGCGCCCGCAAGGGTCTGGCAGATACCGCCTTGAAGACAGCGAACTCGGGCTATCTCACCCGCCGTCTGGTCGACGTGGCGCAGGACTGCATCGTCAATGCAGTCGATTGCGGCACCGACAAGGGCCTTACCATGCAGCCGATCGTGGATGCCGGTCAGGTCGTTGCGACGCTCGGCCAGCGCGTGCTGGGCCGCACTGCGCTCGACGACATCAACCATCCGGTTTCCGGCGATCTGCTGATCAAGGCCGGCACGCTGATGGATGAGCGCGACGTCGAGGTCATCGAGAAGGCTGGCATCCAGTCGATCCGCATCCGCTCTGCACTTACCTGCGAAGTGAAGGTCGGAGTCTGCGCGGTTTGCTACGGGCGCGATCTTGCCCGCGGTACTCCGGTCAACCAGGGCGAGGCTGTCGGCGTCATCGCTGCGCAGTCGATCGGCGAGCCGGGCACGCAGCTCACCATGCGTACCTTCCACATGGGCGGCACGGCCCAGGTGGTGGACTCGTCCTTCATCGAAGCTTCGTATGAAGGCACTGTGCAGGTTCGCAACCGCAACGTGGTTCGCAACTCCGATGGCCAGTTGATGGCGATGGGCCGCAACATGGCGGTTCTGATCCTGGACGAGGCCGGCAAGGAGCGCGCAACGCACCGCATCACCTATGGTTCGCGTCTCTTCGTGGACGAGGGCGACAAGGTGAAGCGCGGCCAGCGTATTGCCGAATGGGATCCGTATACCCGTCCGGTGCTGACCGAAATCGAGGGCAGGGTGCAGTATGAGGATCTGGTCGACGGCATTTCCGTCCAGGAAACCGCCGACGAATCTACGGGCATCACCAAGCGCGAGGTCCTCGACTGGCGCTCGACGCCACGCGGTTCCGAGCTAAAGCCCGCGATCAGCATCCTCGATCCCAAGGGTAAGGTCGGCAAGTTGTCGAAGGGCGGCGACGCCCGCTTCCTGCTCTCGGTCGAGGCCATCCTCTCGGTTGAGCCGGGTGCGATGGTTCGCCCCGGCGACGTGCTGGCCCGCATCCCGATGGAAAGCGCCAAGACCAAGGACATCACCGGCGGTCTGCCGCGTGTTGCCGAACTGTTCGAAGCGCGTCGTCCGAAGGATCACGCCATCATCGCCGAGATCGACGGCACGATCCGCTTCGGCCGCGATTACAAGAACAAGCGCCGGATCATCATCGAGCCGCATGATTCGACGCTGGAGCCGGTCGAATATCTCATCCCGAAGGGCAAGCCGTTCCATCTGCAGGACGGCGACGCTATCGAGAAGGGCGACTACGTGATGGACGGCAACCCGGCGCCGCACGACATCCTGGCGATCAAGGGCGTGGAGGCGCTTGCGTCCTACCTCGTCAATGAGATCCAGGAAGTCTACCGCCTGCAGGGCGTGTCGATCAACGACAAGCACATCGAGGTGATCGTTCGCCAGATGCTGCAGAAGGTCGAAATCACCGCGCAGGGCGACTCCATCTACATTCCGGGCGACCATGTCGATGTCATCGAGTTCGACGAGATCAACGATCGTCTGATCGAAGAGGGCAAGAAGCCAGCGGAAGGCCAGCCGGTGCTGCTCGGCATCACCAAGGCCTCTTTGCAGACGCCGTCCTTCATCTCGGCGGCCTCCTTCCAGGAGACCACCCGCGTGCTGACCGAGGCGGCTGTCGCCGGCAAGGTCGATACGCTGCAGGGCCTGAAGGAAAACGTCATCGTCGGCCGTCTGATCCCGGCGGGTACGGGCGGACAGATGAGCCAGATCCGGCGCATCGCCACCTCGCGCGACGAGTTGATCCTCGACGAGCGCCGCAAGACTTCGGGCGCCGAAGTGGCGACGCCGATGTTGACGGAAATGACCAACGCCGCCGAATAAGGCGCACGACTATCGCAAAACAAAAAGGCCGCCGGGGCAACCCGGCGGCCTTTTGCTTGCCATGTGAAATCCTTGTTGGCGGGATTTTTGGCAACAACCAAAAACCGGGCGACTATGCAAGAGAACCCGGAAGGTTCACCCCCCTCAGCGCTTGCTCCAGATCGGCGATCAGGTCGTCGCCGTCCTCGATGCCGGCCGACAGCCGCACCAGCGAATCCGAAATGCCAAGCGTCGTGCGCTGTGCGGCGGGAATGCTGCCGTGGGTCATCAGGGCAGGGTGCTCGATAAGGCTTTCGACCCCGCCCAGGCTTTCGGCAAGCGTGAACAACTGCGTCCGCTCCAGAAAGCGCTTGGTCGCCGCCAGATCACGGTCGAGTTCGACGGAAATCATGCCACCGAAAGAATGCATCTGCCGCTTGGCGATGTCATGCTGCGGATGGCTCGCAAGCCCTGCGTAGATGACGCGGCGCACATCGGATCGGTTCTCCAGCCATTTGGCGATCTTGATTCCATTGGCTGAATGACGCTCCATGCGCAGCGCCAGCGTCTTCAAGCCGCGCAGAGCCAGGAAGCTGTCAAACGGCCCTGCAATCGCGCCGATGGCGTTCTGGAGGAACTTCAGCCGGTCGGCCAGATCCTTATTATCGCTAACCACCGCCACGCCGCCGACCATGTCAGAGTGGCCATTGAGGTACTTTGTGGTCGAATGCACGACGATGTCGATGCCAAACTCCAGCGGCCGCTGGATGTAAGGGCTGCAAAACGTATTGTCAGCGGCGGACAGGACGCCGTGGCGCTTGGCGATCGCCGCGATGCCTTCGAGATCGACGATCTTGAGCAGCGGATTGGTTGGCGTTTCGACCCAGAGCAGCTTGGTTTCGGGCCGTATCGCCGCTTCGACGGCGTTGAGGTCGGTGAAGTCGACAAAGCTAACCCGGAGCCCGGCGGAGCGTTTGCGCACGCGCTCCAGCAGACGGAAGGTGCCGCCATAAATATCGTCGGTGGCGACAATGTGCGCGCCGGAATCGAGCAGTTCGAAAACCGTCGAGATTGCCGCGAGGCCCGACGCAAAGGCGAAAGCCGCCGTGCCGCTCTCTAGGTCGGCCACGGCGCGCTCGAAGGCAAACCGCGTCGGGTTCTGGCTGCGGGCGTATTCGAAGCCCTTATGGACGCCTGGGCTCTGCTGGCCGTAGGTCGAGGTCGCGTAGATAGGCACCATCACCGCCCCGGTCGTCGGGTCGTGGCTCTGCCCGCCATGGATAGTCCGGGTTGAGAAGGCCAGACGGTTCTTGGGTGATATGCTCATCGATTGCGCCTCAGATGATTGATCAGGTCTACGCGCGTTATCAGACCGATGAACTCATCGCCATCGAAGACTATCGCAACTTCGTTGCGTTCGAATACCGGTAGCAGCGCTTCCAAGGTCTGGTTGGCCTGCAGCGTGTGCAGGTCGGCGGTCATGGCGGAACGCACCGGTGCGTTGAAGCGGTCCCAACGCCCGTCGTAAGATCCTTCGAGCACCGCGAGGATATCGCTTTCGTCGATGATGCCGATCAGCTTTCCTTCCTCCAGGACCGGCAACTGCGAGACGTCGCCACGCCGCATGCGGCCGTAGGCGGTCAGCAGATTATCTTCCGGCCCGACGAAAACCGTGCCGCCCTCGCGGTGCGAACGCGCAACGATGTCGCTTAAGTCGCCATGCTGTTGGCGTTCGGACAAGCCTTGTTCGGCCAGCCAGAAGTCGTCAAAGACCTTCGAGAGGTATTTGTTGCCGCTGTCGCAGACGAAGGTGACGACACGCTTCGGCGTGGTCTGTTCGCGGCAATAGCGCAAGGCGGCGGCAAGCAGCGTGCCGGAGGACGAACCGGCCAGGATGCCCTCGCGGGACAGAAGATCGCGGACGGCGAGCATACTGTGCTTGTCGGTGACCGAGTAGGCTTTCTTGACGAAGGACAGGTCGGCGTTGGCCGGGATGAAATCCTCGCCGATTCCCTCCACCGTCCAGCTACCGGCCTCGCCGAGCACGCCAGTCCTAATGTAGGGCGCCAGCACCGAACCGACTGGATCAGCAAGCACCATTTCCGTCTTGGGCGAGACACTGGCGAAGAAGCGCCCAAGGCCGGTCAGCGTGCCGCCGGAGCCGACGCCAACCACCACGGCATCGACATTCTCGCCAAGCTGGCTCCAGATTTCGGGGCCAGTAGTGGTTTCATGGGCTTGTGGGTTGGCCGGATTGGCGAACTGGTTGACGTAGAAAGCGCCGGGCGTTTCGGCTGCGATCCTTTCGGCCATATCTTGATAGTATTCGGCGTGTCCCTTGCCGACATCTGAGCGGGTTAGGCGCACTTCCGCGCCGAGTGCACGCAGGTGCTGGATCTTCTCGCGCGACATTTTGTCGGGCACGACAAGTACGATGCGGTAGCCTTTCGGAATGCCCACCTGCGCGAGGCCAAGACCCGTATTGCCTGCGGTTGCTTCGACAATCGTGCCGCCAGGCGCTAGGCGGCCATTGCGCTCGGCATCGGCGATCATCGACAATGCGATGCGGTCCTTGATTGATCCGCCGGGGTTCTGGCTTTCCAGCTTGATGAACAGCCGGCACTTTCCGGTGTCGAATTTGGTCAGCTCGACGACCGGCGTCTCGCCGATAAGGCTCAGAACTGAAGGGTAGGGCGGGCGAAGTCGCCTACCTGTCCGTGTTGCTGGCTGGATGTTCATCGTTTCCTCCCGGCTGCACAGTCGCCGTATGATATCATTGGTCTGCAAGAACGTGCGGTTGACAGGACGGTTGCGTGGTCTCGTAGAGCCGCTCTCTTCTCACGGCAGCGTATCGCCAATGAAGCAAAAGCGCGCCATTTACAGCGCGATTTCCGGAATCATTTTCTTCTAACGCCAGGATGGCGAGGCATTCGGGAAAGATAGTGCTCAAATTTCTCATGTCTGGGACAACCTTTTCCGGACTTGCGCGTTACGAGTGACGCGGCAGACCGACATACAGCGGTCGCCATAAAGAAGGAGAGGCGCGAAAACGGATTCTCATTCTTCAGGGTTTGCGGAAAACTGTTTCTCGAATTTGTGAACAAATCGGAATCGACAAAGTCTACAAAATAGCTAGACTAAAGAAAAGAGGAGGTCGTGATGGTTGACATTTCTCATCTGCCAGGCAATCGCCAAAACCCGCGTACCGCACCTGCCAGCGCTCACACCAGCTTGGCTTCGCTTGCGGCGCATCTCGTTTTTGCCGCTGCCATTGTTTTTGCTGCCGCCATTGTGTTCGGCCTCTTGAACTGAGCGCCTCAGAGCGCCGGCTTTTCCAAGCCCAACAAAACAAAATCCAGGAGCGAGATTACGCGTCTTTGCGTGCCGAAAGCCTCGAGGCGATCGCATGCCTTACCGGTGCAACCGGAGTGATAGGACAGACAGGTGTCGTCATGGCCTCTCCTGATTGTGGCCTCTACAGCGCCGCGCGTCCTTTCGGACACGCAAAGGACGCTGTATCTCTTAGAACTGGCGCATCGTGCTTTCCGAAAATCGATTCCGATTTTCGGGCCGATGCGGTAGGCCGCGTTTGGGCGGAAATCCACTTATGACTTTTCGCCCGCCGACGCCGGCTTTCACGCCTAAAATTGCAGAAGAGATTCCACAAAATTGAGAATCCGCGCAGAAACCATATCAACCGGAATCGAAGCGTCGGCGTGTAGCAACAAGCCAGTCCTACTGTAGTATTCGACGAGCGGGAAGGCCTGTTTGCGATCTGCCTTGAGGCGGACTGTCAAGGTCCCCGGATCGTCGTCGTCAAGGACCTCTTCAGCGCGCGCGGCTGCGGCCGCTTCCTGCGCCTGATCAGCGAAAACCGCTTTGTCCGTTTTGAGCTCGACAACTGCGTCAAGACGCATTCCTAAATCTGACAGTATGTGATCGAAAATGACCGCCTGATCCACTGTTCGTGGAAATCCATCCAATATGAAACCGTCCTGAGCCTTCGGGCCAGCGACCTGATTGCAGACGATCTCGGCGATGATCCGGTCGGGGATGTCGCCGCCAGCTCCCGCCGTCCCATGAACTGCCGATGCAGGGACCGAACCGCAGTTGACTGCGGCGCGCAGCAGATCACCAGCTGAAATGTGCATGATCGAAAAGCGCTCCGCGAGACGTGACGCCAGAGTATCTGTGTCCGAGTCTGGCGCGCCTAGAATGATCAGCCTCATAGAGAGATATCTCCTCTTTTCTTGCTCGATTCGTGGTCGGCCGGGCAATGCCGTCGCGCGTCAGCCAGCGATGTCAGGCCTGATTGGTCTGTTCGCTTGTTTGAGAGGTCGCTACGGATCGCGTGCGTCCATCGCTGGCCGCGCCCGCCACCTCCGGTCCGTATTGATTGTGCAAGTGGACCGGCTTGGCCTTTCGGCGATGCATCATGTTGACGGCTTCGATCGCCATCGAGAAAATCATGGCCGAATAGACATAGCCTTTGGGAACATGGACGCCAAAGCCATCGGCGACCAATGTCATGCCGATCATGATGAGGAAGCCGAGCGCCAGCATCTTCACAGTGGGATGCCGATCGACAAATCTTCCAACCGGTCCGGCAGCCGCGATCAGGACCACCATCGACGCGATCACCGCGACAGCCATTACCCAGATCTCATTGGCCATGCCGACCGCCGTTACGATCGAATCAATGGAAAACACGAGGTTGATCAGAGCGATCTGCGACACGACGGCTGTGAAGCTCGCCCGCACGGTAGCGCTGACGTGGCCCTCTTCGCCTTCGAGGCTTGCATGGATTTCCTGGGTCGCCTTGTAGATGAGGAACACGCCGCCAATCGCAAGGATGATGTCCTTCCCCGAAAACCCGTGGCCGAAGAGTTCGAACAAAGGCTCGGTCAAACCGATGATCCATCCGATAAACAGCAGCAATATCAGCCGCGGAGCCAGGGCCATGGCCATTCCGAGAAACCGCGCTTTCGCCTGCAGGTCAGGAGCAAGTTTGCCGACCAGAACCGAGATGACGACCAGGTTGTCCACACTCAGCACGATCTCGAGTGCCGTCAGCGTCAGCAGACTGAGCCAGACTTGCGGATCGGTCATCATTGTTGCCTTTCTTGTAGCTTTTGGTGGCACCCGGCCCTGGGCTTGCGTGAATGAAAGACGATTGCTTTGCCGCACACAACCCGGACCGCACCTGAGGAATCCTCAGGTGCGGTCGTTTGCTCGTCTGAGCGTTGGGGGTGACCTACTCTCCCGGCGCTACCGCCGGAAGGTGAGCGTGCGCGGCGTCGAGATGGTGGGTGCGTGGCGCTGGAACGACATGCGTTTCGTGGCTCGTTATGGCCGCCAGCGGTTCTGCGCGAAGCTGTTTCAGCAGCCCCAGAGTCAGGATTAACATGACGATCATGAACGGCGCGGACATCACGACCATCGTCTGCTGCAGTGCGGTCAGGCCACCGGCCAGCAACAGCATCGCAGCAGCAACAGCGGCGGTAACACCCCAGAATGCCGTGATCAGGCGCGGCGGGTTTGCCGAACCACGCGAGCAGAGGATGCCCATGACGACGGCGCCGGCGTCGGCGCCGCTGACGAACCACAGCACGACGAGCACCATCACGGCAGTGCTGACAATGCCGGCCAATGGGAACTGGTCGAGCAGCGCGAAGAGCGCGGAGGCTTGGCTGGCTTCGACCGCTTCGACGATTCCGATGCCTTCGGTCAGCGCAAGATTGATCGCGGTTCCGCCAAAGATCACGAACCAGATCATGCTGACCGCCGCCGGCAGAAGCAGCACACCCAGCACAAACTCGCGAATGGTCCGTCCCTTGGAGATGCGGGCGATGAACGTGCCGACGAAGGGAGCCCACGAGATCCACCACGCCCAGTAGAAGACAGTCCAGCTCTGCACCCACTGGTCCTGGCTGTACGTGCCGGTGCGGAACATCATCGGCCAGAAATTGTAGACGTAGAGCCCAACGTCTTCGATCAAGCTGCTGAAGATATAGCGGGTCGGGCCGACAGCGACGACGTAGAGCGCAATTGCTACCGCGACCAGCATGCTCAAATTGGCCAGGAACTGCACTCCCTTCCCGACACCCGTGGTGGCGGAAAGCACGAACATCACCGTGACGATCGCGATGAAGATCATTTGCACGGTGGTGGAGTTCGGAATGCCCCAGACGAATTCCATCGCGCCGTTGACCTGCAGCGCGCCCATCCCCAGCGAGGGGATCAGTCCGAACAGCGTCGCAAGGATCGCGGTGGCATCGAGCGACTTACCAAGCCAGCCATCGACGCGATCGCCGAGGATCGGACGACATGCGGTGCTTACCAGATTGCGCCCGCCGTGCCGGTAGCCGAAATAAGCCAATGCCAAGCCGGCGATAGCGTAGATCGCCCAGCCGGTGATGCCCCAGTGCAGGAAAGTGTACTGCATGGCGACCCGGGCGGCCTCTTCGGTCTTGGCGCCAGCCAATCCGGGAGGTGGTGCCGCGAAGTGCGAGATCGGCTCGGCGACGCCGTAGAACAGCAGCCCGATCCCCATCCCGGCCGCAAACATCATCGAGATCCAGGAGATGGTACTGAATTCGGGCCTGTCGTCGTCCTTGCCCAGTCGAACGCGACCGTAGCGACTGAACACCAGGAAGATGCAGATACCGATGAAGCCGTTTACGGCCATTACATATACCCAACCGATGTCACCGATGAGGAAGCTCATGATTGCGCTGGTGACGGCGGCCAGGCTCTCGTTCGAGACCATCCCCCATACCAGGAAAATCACTGTGATCGCCGCAGCCGGAATGAATACGGCCAGGTCAACTCTCTCCCATAGGCCGCCCTGCGTCTCATCGACAGCGACGTCTGGGCCGGTCTTGTCCACATTGTCCATTGTTGAACCCTCCTAATTGCTGGCCGTTGCCGAACGCGCTTCGCCGAGCCAACGGTCGACTTCGGCCTTGTTTGCCTCGATCCACTGCTTGGCGTGCTTCTCGATGTCTGCTGCAGTGTTTTCGCCGCGTCGCATCTTCAGGTTCTGGTCGAATATGTCCCGAGGATTGATCTGAACGAGTTCGAACAGACGGTTCGCGGTCGGATTCTGCTTCAGGAACTCCTTGTTGGCGACGATCCGGATGCTGCTGGGAACGAAGCCGGTTTCGCAAGGGTCGCTCGTGCAACCCTCTATGCCGGCAACCTTCGTGTTGACGCCAGGCGGGCTAGGCGCCTGCAGCCAGGTCACGTCCTTGCCGGGAACCAGCTCGGCGATCATGTAGCTGGGGGTCCAGGTGACGTAGAGGGCAGGCTGGCCCTGCTTGACCCGGCCGACGACGTCGTCGAACAAGGTCGCGTACTCGCCTTGGACCTGCTCGGCCAGCCAGCCCTGAGCCGCTATCTGGTCATTGACGGACTTGGCGCACACCCAACCCTGACTGCAGCCAATGATATCCGCCTTGCCGTTGCTGTCGCGATCGAAGAGCGCGGCGATTTCAGGGCGCTTCAAGTCGTTCATTGAGACTATGCCGTGCTGGTCGGCGGTTGGCTTGTCGACCAGGTAACCGAGCAGGGCGCCGTCAGGGACGATGTTTCCGACAGGACCGGCCAAGTCGCCGACGATGCCCCGAGCCGGCAGCGCGGTCTCGAGCTTGGCGTCGTGCAACGGAAACCAACCGTTTGCCCAGAAGTCGACCAGCCGAGACGCCACGGCCGGATAGAATACGTCGGGACCCATTTCGCGTTCGGCAGGTGAGCTTACGTCATAGCCAAGTTCGCGCAGCAAGGCCGAGACTATCTCAGCCTCGAAATATCCAGTGTCCCAGTTCGCTCGGGCCGCGGTGACGCGCAAACCAGTGTCTGGCTTGGCCTCGCCTTCGGTATGAGCCTTTGACTTCTGTTCCTCCTTGGTGCAGCCGGCGATCACTACCGGCAAAAGCAAGGACAAGACCAAAGCGTAAGGAAGCGCGAACCACCTTCTGCCAGGCTGAACACCCGCCCTGTCTCTCCGTGGCACCAATAAGGTACTATCATCGACTTGAAGCAGTCTGCTCATGGTCGACATGCATATCCTCCAATCTATTTCAGAATTATTTTTGTAAAGCTTCCCCTTGACGATCTACTGACTTGGAGTTCCGCCCCACAACACCCGTCAGGGTAGAAATGCTGGCAAAAGAGTACTGGAGGAAACCTGTCGGGTCGGTAGGAAATTCGGTAAAGCCGGGTAGGTCTAAGCCTACCCTGGCCAGCGCATTCCTCCGCACGTCGGGGCAGACACGGAGGATCGGAATTGTACTGGCTTGAATATCAGGGAGCCTGACGCTTCGACTCGCTGGAGTATAGCGCCACCGCCATAGCGCGGTTGCGCACGCCGAGCTTCTCGTAGAGATTCTTGAGATGATATTTCACTGTGTTCTCGGAAATGCCTGTGCGCGTCGCGATCTGCATGTTCGTCCAGCCATCGGCAAGGACCGCGAGTAATTCACGCTCGCGAGGTGTGAGCCCGGAAAGCGGGGTGTCGTTTATCTTCGTGAGATCGATGTAAGGGATGCAGATGCGTCCAAGTGCAACAGCAAGCAAGGTTTCGAACAGTATGCTTGGGTCGTCGAACTGATAGCAAAATCCTTGCACACCAGACCGGACTGCCTGTTTGATGATGGCGATGTCATGGTCTGTGGAGAATATGGTTATGCGCGGGCTGAGTTGACGGCGGCGTAACTCCGCCAGAACATCGCTGCCACTCATGTCGGACAATTTCCAGGCCAGGACGGCAACGTCGAATGCGGCTGCGGCTGCAGCTTCTAAAAAGGCCTCGCCGGTCTGGACGCTGCCGATGAGTTGAAAGCGTACGTCTCGCTCGATGAGTCCGCGCAATGCGGCGATGACCAGCGGATTGCGCTCCGCGATCAGGATCCTGACCTTGGTTTCCGCTGCAACGAAACTTCGCCAACCGTCGTGCGTCACTAGGCATGTCCATCTTGGCCCCACTTGTATAAAAGAGGGCCTCGGCGCCGGCGTGGCGTGTCTATTAGCGCCGCTCCGTGCAAACACCGCGACTAAACACTTAGACCAGCTTAAACAGCTGAAATTATAAAGGCCGAAACCTGTGAACTAAATGGGGCCAGGTCACAGTCGGAGAATACCTGCCTGAGAGAACAGAGAGGCTACTGCCAGGAAGCCAGCAAGTTCACAGATTCCCACTGGAATCCCGCAGAGCGTGAGGACTCAGAGCGCCCTCACTTGTGCCGGAGAATGTTTGCGCGGCGGGACTGGCGGTGGCCGCACTCCACGACCTCAATCTTGCGGTGATGTTCTGCGACAGGATCGCCATGATGAAGGGCAGGTGCAGCGTCGCGCTAGGACCTCCGGCGGAAATTGTCGACCCCGCCGCATTCTGCAGGTGTTCGGCGTCGCCGCCAGTGTCGAATATGACAATGACCGCGGCTGTTTCCTGGAATACCGGCGCCTCTCTCGTCGCGTCAACTGGCAAACGCCATGTAGAGAACCAGTTCCGGGTGGCGTCGCTTTGTTCGTACTCGGCCAGCCTATCCTGCTGCATCATTAGGAGGAGCGACGGCTACACCAAGGAATCCCATATTCGTCGCCCTTGGCCAAGAGAGCGGAAGCTCGGAGTAGGGGTTTCGTGCCTTTTGACCCTGTGTGCTCCTTTCGGGTAGGAAGTGACCACCCTTATCGGTCGGATTTCCTATCCGGCTAGGTGTTGCGGCAAGGTCGCACAAATTTCACAACGACAGCACACCGTTTTGCCGCATGCTCTGAAGAATGTTCAGGGCGGCATCCGAGAGCGAGGACCTTTTATGGCCGGTTTTACGCACCTCTTCATACCGGGTCCGACCAACATTCCCGAAGCTGTCCGGCAGGCTATGAACGTGCCGATGGAGGACATGCGCGCGGCGTCCTTTCCGGAGTTCACGCTGCCCCTTTTTGAGGATATCAAAAGTGTCTTCAAGAATGAGACGGGCCGCGTCTTCATCTATCCCTCATCCGGCACCGGCGCCTGGGAATCGGCGATCACCAACGTGCTCAGCCCGGGCGACCGCGTGCTGATGTCGCGCTTCGGCCAGTTCTCGCATCTCTGGGTCGACATGGCCGAGCGCCTCGGCCTCGACGTCGATGTCATCGACTGCGAATGGGGCACGGGCGTGCCCCTCGACCTCTACGCGGAAAAACTCAAGGCCGACAAGGCTCATCGCATCAAGGCGATCTTCTGCACGCAGAATGAGACCGCGACAGGCGTCACCAGCGACGTCGCCGGCTGCCGCGCCGTGCTTGACGCGACGAACCATCCCGCTCTGCTCTTTGTTGACGGTGTGTCGTCGATAGGATCCATCGACTTCCGCCAGGAGGAATGGGGAGTCGACTGCGCCGTCAGCGGCTCGCAAAAAGGGTTCATGCTGCCCGCCGGCCTCGGCTTCCTCTCTGTCAGCAACAAGGCGCTTGCCGCTTCCCGATCTGCTACCCATCGGCGATGCTTCTTCTCCTTCGAGGACATGATCCGCGCCAACGACGCCGGCTATTTTCCCTATACGCCGGCGACCCAGCTTCTGCGCGGCTTGCGCGTCTCGCTGGACCTGATTGCTGAGGAAGGGCTGGAAAACGTCTTTAAGCGCCATCACCAACTAGCCCAAGGCGTACGCAAGGCGGTCGACGCTTGGGGCCTGAAGCTGTGCGCGAAAGAGCCGAAATGGCATTCCGATACGGTGAGCGCCATCCTCGTTCCCATAGGCATCGACAGCGGCGATGTCGTTAAGCGCGCCTATCAGAAATACCACACCTCGCTCGGCGGTGGCCTCAACAAGGTTTTAGGTAAGGTCTTCCGCATCGGCCATCTCGGCTGGCTGAACGAGGTGATGGTCTGTGCTTCGTTGTCGGCCGCGGAAATGGCGCTGCTCGACTGCGGCGTCGAGCTGGCGCCGGGTTCGGGTGTCGGCGCTGCGGTCGAGCATTTCCGCCGCGACGGGCAGTCGACTGTCGCGAAGGCCGCTTGACCATGAGCCACACAGTCAACCACCTGCGCACACTCAGACTGCAGCGAAGCGAGCTCGCCGTTCCGGGCTCCAATCCCGAAATGATCGACAAGGCAGCGAGCAGCGCCGCTGATTTCGTCTTCCTTGACGTCGAGGACGCGGTCGCGCCGCCAGACAAGGAGCGCGCGCGGAAAAACATCATCCAGGCGCTCAACGACATCGACTGGCGCGCCAAGGGCAAAACCGTGTCTGTGCGCATCAACGGTCTCGACACGCACTACATGTACCGCGATGTCGTCGACCTGATGGAACAGGCCGGCGACCGACTTGATACGATCCTGGTGCCCAAGGTCGGCGTTCCAGCCGACCTCTACATGGTCGAAGCCATGATCAACCAGATTGAGATGGCCAAGGGTTTCCAGACCCGTGTGGGCCTTGAGGCGCTGATCGAGACGGCGCTCGGCATGGCCAATGTCGAGGCCATCGCGGCGTTTCCCGGAAGGCTGGAGGCGCTGCATTTTGGCGTCGCCGACTATGCTGCGAGCTGCAAGGCGCGTACCGTGAACATTGGCGGGCTCAATCCCGACTATCCCGGGGACCAGTGGCACTTCGCCCTGTCGCGCATGACCGTCGCTTGCCGGGCCTATGGCCTGCGCGCCATCGACGGCCCCTTCGGCGATTTCTCCGATCCGGAGGGCTATCTCGCGGCAGCGCGCCGTGCTGCTGCCCTGGGTATCGAGGGAAAGTGGGCGATACATCCGTCGCAAATCGCATTGGCCAACGACGTGTTCTCGCCGCCCGAGAAGGAAGTGGCGCGCGCCCGCCGCATCATCGAGGTCCTGCGCGAAGCCGAGGAACAGGGCAAGGGCGCCGCGGCGCTCGACGGCAAGATGATCGACGCGGCCTCCGAGCGGATGGCCAGAAACGTACTCGCGGTGAACGAGTCTATCGTGCGCACCGGACAAGCGCGCGCTGCGGCGGACTAGATCGAGGGAAGGTACACAAGATGGACATCCACGAATATCAGGCGAAGGAACTGCTCGCCCGCCATGGGGTTCATATTCCGCGCGGCGGCCTCGCCTATAGCCCCGAGCAGGCGACCTACCGCGCCCGCGAGATCGGCGGCAGCAAATGGGTCGTCAAGGCGCAGGTCCATTCCGGTGCGCGTGGCAAGGCCGGTGGCATCCGTCTCTGCACAAGCGACCAGGAAATCTCGGACGCGGCCGAAGCCATGCTCGGTCGTAAGCTGGTGACCCATCAGACCGGTCCTCGCGGCAAGCTGATATCGCGGCTTTATCTCGAGGAGGCGGTCGAGATCGCCCAGGAGCTTTATATCGGCTTCGTGCTCGACCGGAAGGCCGAACGTGTGATGATCGTGGCGTCCTCCGCGGGGGGCATTGAGATCGAGGACATCGCGGAAAACGTGCCGGATTCGATCATCCGCGCAACTGTCGACCCCGGCACCGGCATGCAGCAGTTTCAGGCCCGCGAGATCGCCTTTGGCCTCGGCCTCGAACAGAATCTGGTCAAGAAGGCGACCGAGACGCTGCTTGGCTGCTATCGGGTGTTTCGCGACTACGACGCTTCGATGCTCGAGATCAATCCGCTGGTCGTAACCCGCGACGGCAATCTCATCGCGCTCGACGCCAAGATGTCGTTCGACGAGAACGCGCTGTTTCGCCGTCCGGAAATTTCCGAACTGCGCGACAAAAGCCAGGAAGACCCGCGCGAAACCTTCGCCAGCGACCGCGGCCTGTCCTATGTGGGGCTCGACGGCAATATCGGCTGCATCATCAACGGCGCGGGTCTGGCCATGGCAACCATGGACATGATCAAGATCGCCGGCGGCGAACCGGCCAACTTCCTCGACATCGGCGGCGGCGCCTCCCCGGAGCGGGTGGCGAAATCATTCCGCGCCGTCCTCGGCGACAAGAATGTGGAGACCATCCTCGTCAACATCTTCGCTGGTATCAATCGTTGCGACTGGGTCGCCGAAGGAGTCGTCAAGGCTATTCGCGAAGTTGGCGTCGACGTTCCCCTGGTGGTGCGGCTCGCCGGCACAAAGGTCGAGGAAGGTCGACGCATCCTCGCCGATTTCGGGCGAAGCGATCATCGTTGCCGACACGCTGGCCGAAGCGGCGGAAAAGGCAGTGGCGGCGTGGCAGTCGGTGTCGCTGAAAAAAGCAAGCTGAGGGACGAACAATGGCAATCCTGCTCAACCGCAGCACTCGGGTCATCGTCCAGGGGTTCACGGGCAAGATCGGCAGTTTCCATACCGACGAAATGAAGCGCTATGGAACAAAGATCGTCGGCGGCGTGACGCCCGGAAAGGGCGGGCAGACGCATCTTGGCCTGCCCGTTTTCAACACCGTCAAGGGAGCCGTGCGCGAGACCCGAGCCGAAGCCAGCATCGTCTTCGTGCCGCCGCCGTTTGCAGCCGACTCGATCATGGAAGCGGCGGATGCCGGGATAAAGCTCTGCATTTGCATCACGGACGGCATTCCCTCGCAGGACATGATGCGGGTGAAGCGCTATATGCGCCGCTATCGCTTCGAAGACCGCATGCGGCTGATCGGTCCGAACTGCGCCGGCGCGATAACGCCGGGACAGGCGTTGGTCGGCATCATGCCTGGCAGCATCTACCTTCCCGGCAGGGTCGGCATCGTCGGCCGCTCGGGCACGCTCGGATACGAGGCCGCCTCCCAAATGAAGGCCCTGGGGATCGGTGTTTCGACCAGTGTCGGCATCGGCGGCGACCCGATCAACGGTTCGTCCTTTCGCGACATCCTGGCACTCTTCGAGCAGGACGACGACACCGACGCTGTCGTCATGATCGGCGAGATCGGCGGACCGCAGGAAGCCGAGGCTGCCGTCTGGGCGCGCGACAATATGCGTAAGCCCCTGATCGCCTATATTGCCGGGCTTTCCGCCCCGAAAGGGAGGCGGATGGGCCATGCCGGAGCGATCATCTCAGCTTTCGGCGAGTTGGCTCAAGAAAAGGTCGAGACCCTGAAGGAAGCCGGCGTTACCATCGTGCCGACGCCATCGGCGTTCGGAACGGTCGTCGAAAACGTGCTGGCAAGCCGGAAAAAGGCGGCCTGAGGCGCCTGTGGGCAAGCGCCTATTGGTAGACGCATCCAACCGAGGCATGGGATCGGCACGATGAACCCACGCGTCATGGTCACCAGGCGTTGGCCTTGCACCGTGGAGAAAATCCTCGCCGAGCGGTTCGATGTCGCGCTAAACGCCGACGACCGCCCGCTCGATGCTGCCGAGATGATGGCTGCATTGCAAGACTTCGATGCGGTGCTACCGACCGTCAGCGACCGGTTGCCCGCAATCACATAGACTTGGACGCGGCGCACAGGCACGGCATCACGGTGACCAATCGCCCGGCGTGCTGACCGACTGCTCGGCTGACCTCGCAATTACCCTGATGCTCGCAGTCGCCCGAGATTGGGGCGCGGGTATATCATTTTTAAATGACCGCTCCAGCTTCGACTTTAGCTGGCGTGTCCTTGACTCCGTACATCCTGTGCACGAAGATTTCGAAAGTTCTACTGGGAGGTTTAACTTGTCTTTTCTGCGCCACAATTTAGAGTACTTCCTCGGCCTACCTATGGCACGGAAGCTTTCTTACAATCTGGCCCGACTAGGCTTGCACGGATTAGGGGTGGGCCTCCCTGGAACGCCCGAACAAAGTGGTGAGCTCCACTTCCTCCAGAAACTAATGAAGGCAATGCCGATCAATAGCGCTGTCGACGTAGGCGGCAACGTAGGCCACTACACTCAGATGCTTTTGGATCTTCATGTGCAGCGCGTGACGACCTTTGAACCCGTACCCGCATCATTTGAGAGGCTTCGGGCTGCGTTCGAAGACGATGAGAGAGTAGAGCTTCATCCCGTGGCGGTTGGGGAATTTGTCGGCCAAATAAAGCTTAATGTGCCTTCCGGTGATGAAACATCCGCTCTTGCCTCTCGCGGTGACGGGGCGAGCGAATTTACTGATGTTGCACTCATCCCAATCGAAGTGCCGATGATCACGCTGGATTCGGTTTTCAATGACGAGCAAGCCCTCCCTGACTTTCTGAAGATCGATGTGGAGGGCTTCGAGCAGGAGGTTCTTGCTGGCGGCAGGAGATTGATCCAGTCAGGTTCTCTCAAGGCAATTCAGATCGAATTTTCCTATCATCACATCCTACGTGGCACCACTCTGAAGACCTTCGAAACCCTGCTTCCGAACTATAGGCTATTTCGTGTAGCGAGCCGCTCAATCAGACCTCTCGAGTTCCGACCACTACCTAGGGACGATTTACGGTTACAGTAATTTTGTAGCTTTGAGGCCGGATGTCGTGAAGACGCTCTCGCACCTGATTTAATCGCTATTCTACAGAGGTTGGTGCAGATCAGAGCAGCGGGGAAACGACCGGAAGCGCGTTGTCCGCAAGAAGCTGGTGTCCGAGATTACCCAGATGCACGGCATCAGCGAAGTAAGTCGATGACCACGCGGCGAGTTCATGGTCCAGCCTTACGACGCTGATGCCCTCCTCAGCGGCATTCGAGACATCTGCCGAGCCAACACATTTGTGGAGGAATTGCCCCAGCGAGCGCCACATAACTGTTGCCTAGCTCGCTCAACCGCTTGGTCGGAGCCACCTTGATATCGGGGAAAGCGCTGTAGTTCGCGAGGCCGGCTTTTGAGACGAGGCGGGACGGTTCGGTTTCGGAGGAACGTGGAGCGGCCTCGTCCGGCCGTCAACCTTTTGAGCGAACTGCATATTTGCCCTTCGCATCTGCACCAATTTGTGCAAAACGCTGCCCGGGGTCGGTGACGTGAGGGAAGGAGGCGCCGTGAGCGCGACTGGTGAAGTGAAGGCCGTCACGCCGCCGGATGTCGTGTTGCGCAAAGGTCAGATCCCGCTGGTTTGCCTAACTGCCTACACCACGCCAATGGCGAGGCTGGTCGACGCGCACTGCGATATCGTGCTTGTTGGCGATAGCGTCGGCATGGTGCTTCACGGCCTGCCCTCCACCCTCGGCGTCACGCTCGAGATGATGATCATGCATGGACAGGCGGTCCGACGCGGCGTCGAGCGTGCGCTGATGGTTGTGGACATGCCGTTCGGGTCGTATGAGGAAGGGCCGAAGCAGGCCTTTCGCAGCGCTGCCCGGCTGATGGCGGAGACCGGCTGCGGCGCCGTCAAGATCGAAGGCGGCGAGGGCATGGCCGCAACGATCCAATTCCTTGCCGCCCGCGGCATCCCGGTCATGGCGCATGTCGGCCTGACCCCGCAGGCGATCAACACCCTTGGCGGCTACAAGGTGCAGGGGCGTGGCGATGACGCCGAGCGGATCATGCGCGACGCCGCCGCGGTTACCGAAGCCGGTGCCTTCGCCATCGTCCTCGAAAAGGTGCCGGAGGCACTCGCCCGCCGGATCACCGGGAGCGTCGCCGTCCCTACAATCGGCATCGGCGCTTCGTCCGCCTGTGACGGCCAGATTCTCGTAGTCGACGACATGCTGGGGATGTTCACGTCGTTCCAGCCGAAATTTGTCAAGCGCTATGCGGAGCTTGGTGAGCGAGCCGAAGCGGCGATCGCGGACTACGCGCGCGACGTGCGCGAGCGACGCTTTCCGGGCATTGAGCATGTCTTCGGTGATGCGGCCAAAAGCATCAAGGGTGGAGAAGCCGCATGACCGTGCCGATTGTCAGAACCGTCGCCGACCTTCGTGCGATGGTGAGGCAGTGGCGCTGCGAAGGCGCCAGCGTTGCGGTCGTGCCGACGATGGGCGCGCTGCATGAAGGGCATCTCAGCCTGGTGCGAGTTGCGCTCGAAAAGGCCGACCGGGTGATCGTGACCCTGTTCGTCAATCCAAAGCAGTTCGACAGCGCGGCAGACCTCGCCGCCTATCCGCGCACCGAGAACGAGGATGCGGCCAAGCTCGCGCCGCTTGGTGCACACTTGCTCTACGCACCGGACGCGGCCGAGATATACCCGGACGGTTTCGCCACCACGATTTCGGTGGACGGCGTCAGCGGCGGTATGTGCGGCGCGTTCCGGCCCGGCCATTTCGACGGCGTGGCGACCGTCGTCGCCAAGCTATTCCTGCAAACCAGCGCCGATATGGCTTTCTTTGGCGAGAAGGATTTCCAGCAGCTTCATGTGGTGCGGCGCATCGCGCGGGATCTGGACATTCCAATCACCGTCGTCGGCTGCTCGACGGTGCGCGAGGCCGACGGTTTGGCCCTGTCGTCGCGAAATGTCCGTCTTACGCCGCCCGAGCGACAAGCCGCACCGAAACTGGCATCGGCACTGCTCGACGCGGCGGAGCAACTCGCGCGCGGCGCGCCGGTTAAACCAACGCTTGCCGGAGCGCGCGAGGCGATCCTTTCCGCCGGCTACGCGCAAGTCGAATATCTGGAACTGCGGGCGGAGGAGGATTTGCGGGCGCTGCACGACCTCGATCGGCCTGCGCGTCTGCTCGTGGCGGCATGGCTTGGTGCGACGCGGCTGATCGACAATGTCAAGGTCTTGCCCCGGCAGAGCGAAACCCTGGCCACTGCGGCGCTTAAGCTCGTTCCGTGATTGGGAATGAACTACTCAGCATGCGCCTGAACTGCGCCTAAAATCCCAAAGTACGTTTCCGGCCGATGGCCCATTCGATACTGCCCCGCCTTGGCGACTTCGGTGACGCGCTGGCCGAGTTTGCTTTCAAGTGGCGGCGACCACGGCACGAGGTGGGAGCCGATGCCGTTGTCGATCATCGCGAAGCGGCCAGACGTGAGTGTGAGGCGTCGACCGGCGAATGCTGCTTCGAGCGTTGCAGCTTTTGAGGAGGGGCTTGCCGACGTCGCACATGTCGTCGATATGCAGGTCGATAAGTTCGCCGAAGGTCTTGAGACGCGAAATTCGGGATTCGCTCGGTGCCGCAATCGACTTGTCGCTCGGCGTCGGTTGTCGAAAAGTGGCGAAAAGCGTCGCGTTGTGGCGTACATTCGTGTGCACTCGGCACGATCTAACGAATTGAGACTGTTAAAAAAATGAAGCAATATCAAACACATAGAGTGGCCGTCGCGCCGATGATGGATTGGACGGACCGTCATTGCCGTTTTTTCCACCGTCAGTTCACCGCGCATTCGTTGCTCTATACCGAGATGATCGTTGCCGATGCGGCAATCCATGGCGACCGTGCACGACTGCTTGGCTTCAATGCTGCCGAGCATCCCGTTGCGCTGCAGCTCGGCGGCTCCGACGCTGCGAAAGTCGCCGAGGCCGCGCGTATCGGCGAGTTTTTCGGCTATGACGAGGTCAATCTCAACTGCGGATGTCCATCGGATCGCGTTCAGTCGGGCACATTTGGCGCGTGCCTCATGCGCGCACCCGATCTCGTGGCGTCCTGTGTGGCGGCAATGAAGGCCGCAGTTGCCATACCGGTCACGGTGAAGTGCCGGATCGGCGTCGATGATCAGGACACTGAAGTCGCGCTCAACGATCTCGCCGACCGCGTCTTTGCGGAAGGCGCGGACGCGCTGTGGGTCCACGCCCGCAAAGCCTGGCTAGAGGGCCTCAGCCCGCGCGAAAATCGCGACATTCCGCCGCTCGACTACGAGCGTGTCTATCGGTTGAAGCAGCGGTTGCCGGAGAAATTCATCGGCATCAATGGTGGCATCCAGACTGTGGAGGAGGGGGCCGAACATCTGCGCCATGTCGATGGCGTCATGTTTGGCCGTGCAGCTTATCACACGCCGGCAATGCTGGATGGTGCTGATGCGCTGCTCGGGCAAGGCTCGACGCTGACCGATATCTCCGTGCTGCTCGAAACCATGGCCGCCTATGTGGACGATCACATTGCGCGAGGTGGACGCCTGTCTCACATTGCGCGTCATATGGTTGGCTTGTTTCATGGCCGGCCCGGCGCCCGCCGCTTCCGCCAGATCTTATCTACGGATGCCAACAAACCTGGCGCAGATTTGAGTGTGCTCCGCTACGCATTTGCGGCAGTGGAAGCCGGCGAGACCTCGGAGGCCGCATAGCCCCGCTAGAGCAAGGTGAGATTAGGGTCGGTCAGTTTCTGTTTCACGGGCGGCGAGGCGATCCGCACAGAGGGGGTCGCGAAGGCCGTAGCTGGGCTACGACCGAGCGGGCCGCCCGCCGTCCGGAAACCCGAAGGGCCGGGCCGGTTTGGGCCAAATCCTTCGGCTTTTGCCTTGGCCGTACCAATAAATACGACCGCGGCAAAATCCTCGCCCTTGGCCCAAACCATCGCCGGCAGAACGATCGAACCTAATCTCATCTTGCTCTACAGCGCCGCGCGTCCTTTCGGACGCGCAAAGGACGCTATATCTCTTTGAAACTGCGCATCGTGCTTTCCGAAATCGATTTCCGATTTTCGGGCCGATGCTCGACTAGTCCCTCAGCGTCAGCCGATCGCCGCGCATATCGAATCCCGACAGCGTCGAGATGAAGGTCATGCCGAGCAGGCTCTGGTCGAGTGCGCCGTCTTCCGCGACCATGATGGTCTGGTTGCGGCGGATAATATCGCCGACGGTGATCTCGCTGGCTCGCGCGCGTGCTGCGTTCGCCGTGCCGTTGGCCGTCGAAACCGGAATGTTGAAAGAGAGCGCGTTGATGTCGAAGCCTGCGCTGCGGGCGTCCTCGGCTGTCAGCACCGTGCTGGTTGCCCCGGTGTCGACGAGGAAATCGATCGGCGCGCCTTGAACACTGCCGCGTACCTCGAAGTGGCCGCTCGGCCGCTTTTCCATCATGACAGTGGCACGGCCATCCGCATCGGTGATCGAAAGCGGGCTGCCGGGAATGAGGCCGGCAGTGACCCGGCTCGCGACGTCCTGAAGTTCGTAGCGGTACTGATATCCGGCGACGAGAACCAGGATGATCGCGAGCCACATGGCAACGCCGCGAAGCGTTGCGCTGACATTGGATCGGGCCAGCACACCGGCGCCGACGACCGCTGCCAATGCGCCAAGAAAAACAAGCCGCCCGAAATCGTCTTCGCGCAAACCAAGCGCCGTACCGCTCGAATCCTTGAGCAACAGGACAAGCAGGCCTACGCCGAGAATGAGAAAGCCGATGGTCAATCTGTTCATGCGATCACTCTGCGAGGCCTCTCTCGCGCCATTCGTGTCCGTCGCGTTTCGCGGCGGGGCCGCCTTTCGACAGTCTCGAGCCGGGCGGGCAGAAGCGTCATCGTGGCCCGCCGCTGCTCGGGCGTCATGTCGATCCATTGCGCGATTTCGTTACGCGTGCGCCCGCAGCCGAAGCAATAGCCCGTCTTCATGTCGATGGAGCAGACGAGGATGCAGGGCGACTCGATCAAGGTCGGCAAAATTCCATTTGATCTCTACGAAATGGGACAGACCGCGCGCGATTGCAAGCGCGACCTTGTATGCCAGTAACGCAGCGCCTATCCCGCACGGATTGACGCATAGGATACATCGCATGAGTTCTCCCTTCGACGACATCCGCGCCCTTTTGCGGCAGCTTCCGGTCCTTGATGAGGCTGCCGCCAGCCGCGTCCGAGCAACCTTTGCGGCTGGGGACCGCCGTGCAGGGTCTCTCGGCCGGATTGAGGATATGGCCGTCTGGCTCGCACGCTGGAGCGGACACGTGCCTACTGTTCAGAGGCCGTTGGTTGCGCTGTTCGCTGGCACGCACGGCGTGGCGGCACGGGGCATATCCGATCTATCCCCGGAGGCGACCGTGCGGATGGTGGAACTTTGCGCGGCCGGCGGTGCTCCGGTCAACGGCGCCTGCTTAGCGCACGATATTGGGCTGAAGGTTTTCGACCTCGCCCTGCATTTGCCGACTGGCGACATCACGAAGGAAGCGGCGCTTGATGAGCGCGCCTGCGCCGCGACCATGGCTTTTGGCATGGAGGCGGTTGCCGGGGGAACGGACCTGCTCTGCGTCTCCGGGCTTGGCGTCGGCGAGGAAACCGTTGCTGCCGCGATCCTTGCGGCGTTCTGTGGCGGCACTGGGCGCGACTGGACGACGCCGAGCGCGAGGACGGACGCGGCCATTATCGAACAACGAGCTGCGGTCATCGATCAAGCTCTCGCGCTTCACAAGGCGCATCTCGGCGATCCGCTGGAGGTGTTGCGCAGGCTTGGCGGCCGGGAGTTCGCGGCGATCGCCGGTGCAATCCTCGCGGCTCGTATGCAGCGCGTGCCGGTGGTACTTGACGGACCGGCCGCGCTTGCGGTGGCTGCCGTGCTTTACAAACTTGATCCGAGCGCGATCGGCCATTGCCTGCTGGCGCAGCGACCGCTCGGACCAGGTTTCGCCAAGGCGTCCGAAAGGCTGGAACTCATGCCCCTTCTCGACCTCCAGATTGCGCAAGGGCAAGGGACTGCGGCGGCAATGGCCGCAGGCATGATCAAGGCGGCGGTGCAAATCGCCGCTACCCTGGCTGAGGCAAACCGAAGTTCAGCAGCGAGTTGAATTATTCACCGTCCCCGGTGATTAACCACCTCCAACCGCTCCATTTGACCGGGACGTCACATATTCCGGCATCGTATGGATGCTGGGTGCAAGCCGGCTTGAAATATCCGGCTGGCGGGGGCGTGGTCTGGCAGGCAGAGAGGCCAAGGAGGACCAAGGTCGCGCAAGCCAGCTTCAAATGCATGTTTTTTCAAGATCCCGTTGTACCATCCAGGGTTAGCACGCTGCCCGCTATGCCGCCACGGGGATGCAGCTACCGTCGACGTCCAACTACCGTGAGCTCACGTGTCGGCATGGCGGGAAGCTCTTCCATGACACGGGCAGCCGGGAAGATCACCAATACCTCCGTTCCCTCGCGCAGCTTTGAACGGATGTCGAAGGAGCCGCCATGCAGCGAGATCAGGCCTTGGACGATTGGGAGGCCAAGGCCGGTGCCCTGTTCGGCGCTCTTTATGGCAATGGAGCCTTGGCCAAATGCCGAAAGCACGATCGGGATCTCGTCTTCCGCGATGCCCGGTCCATTGTCCTTGATTGAAACATATTGACCGCCGCCCGCGGTCCAGCCGACGCGCACACGGATTTCGCCGCCGATCGTGGTGAACTTCACCGCATTGGACAGAAGATTGAGCGTGATCTGTCGCACCGCGCGCTCGTCGGCGAAGAGCCGCGGCATGCCATGCTCGAATTCCTCGATAATGCGGAGGTCCTTGCTACGCGCCCTTAGCGTCATCATGTGACAGCATTCTTCGACGAGGTAGACGAGCGACAGCGGCTCGGCGTTGAGCTGGTAGCGCCCGGCCTCGATGCGCGACAGATCGAGGATCTCATTGATCAATTCGAGCAGATGCTTGCCGGACGAATGAATATCGTTGGCGTAGTCGCGATATGTCATGTTGGCCATAGGGCCGAGCACCTCATTGCCCATGACTTCCGAGAAGCCAAGAATGGCGTTTAAGCGGTGTGCGCAATTCGTGGCTCATCGACGCGAGGAAGCGCGACTTTGCAAGGTTTGCCTCCTCGGCACGACGGCGGGCTTCGTCAGACATTGCCTTTGCGGTTTCCAGTTCGGCAATCAGCGCGTCCTTCTCCGTGCGGAAGGAGAGCAGCATCAACGACGATCGGTGAATTGCACCGGAAACGTAGGTGAAGAACACCAGCCCCAATAGCAGCAGTACCGTCATGACAAGTTGGATCGGCTCGGCCAGGTTGGCTTCTCGAAACGCAAAAACCAGTACCGGTAGGGCAAATGTGGCGATTAATGCGCCTCGAAGCGATGAGGCCACCAGAGCCGTTGCCGCGACAGCAAGCAGGAGCAGTACTGCCTTGATAACCGGGAACTGATCGATGCCACATTCGCCGCATTTTAGCGTGACGAAGTAGACCCACCCGATGCTCGAAATGAGATGCCCTATGAGGAAAGCGTATGTCGTCCACGTGACGTCGATATCGTCCACGACCTTGGTGTCGATGTGCCACGCGATGAACGCCAGTATTGCGTAACAAGTGATGGTAATCAGCGCCCAAACCGCCACCGACGTATCCATGCCCGTGAAGAATCCAGCTGCGGCGATGGCGATCACAAGAAGCGGAACTGCGGTTGCCCCCTGGATTGTCGAACGGGCGTGCAGCTTCAAAAGCTCGCGGTCGAAAGCGATATTGCCGGGCTGCTGCGCAAGGGTATTGCGGGCGCGGCGAACAGCTTTGGCCACATCGCTGTTGCGATGTGGCTTTCTGCGATCCACAATGTTCTTGTCCGCGGTCGTAAACAGCATCAGCAGGGTGGCCGGTCTGTCCGTTCTGGGGCTTCAATCGAGTTTCTAAAGTCTAGTCGAAATTGATTAATGGACAGTTCGCCGAATGAGCCGCATGACGCGAACCGCGTACGCTAAGCAACCTAGAGATGCAGGTCCTCGGAGCTTTCTGCGTAAGTTGCTAGATCTGCTGTTAGCCATTGTAATCCTTGCGCTAATCGCCCTTGTCGCGGTGCGGATCGATAAGGTCGAGACGCGTCAACAGGTGGGTTCGGCGGTCATCAACGACGGCGATACGATCACCATCAACGGTGAGAGAATTCGCTTGCGCGGTATTGACGCGCCTGAACTTAATCAGACCTGTACACTAAAGGGAGCCAACTATACTTGTGGGCGAAAAGCGCGCGCTGCGCTGCGCGCTTTGATCGGCGGACGAGCCGTCGATTGCAGGGGGTGGGAGCGCGACCGATATGGCCGCCTGCTCGCTGTTTGCTCTGCCGGTTCGACCAACCTCAACAGCCATCTGGTCGCCGAAGGTTGGGCTGTCGCGTTTGGCGATTTTCAGGCGGAAGAGTTTGCTGCTCGCAAGGCGGCGCGCGGGATGTGGGCGGGCGAGTTTGACCGGCCGAGGCAATGGCGAGACACGCATGGCAGTCTCACCGAGATCGATCACGATGCAGCTGGCAAGCTTTACAACTGGCTGCGGCAGATCCTTCACTTCGGCTCACATCATGCGTATGATCGATCGACGGAGGAGCCATGAAACTCTTTGACGGCGGGCGGGCGCCGAACCCGCGCCGCGTGCGCATCTTCCTGGCTGAGAAGGGGATCGAGGTTCCGCTCATTCAGATCGATATGGGCGCGATGGGCCAAAGATCGGAAGAAGTAACCAAGCGCAATCCGCTGCAGCGGCTGCCGGTTTTGGAACTCGACGATGGCACCGTGCTCACCGAAACGGTGGCGATCTGCCGCTATTTCGAGGAGCTGCACCCTGAGCCGGCCCTCTTCGGTCGTGGTGCGCTCGGAAAAGCCACGGTCGAGATGTGGCAGCGGCGCATGGAGTTCAACCTGTTCCTGCCCGTCGCCCAGGCGTTCCGCCATACACATCCGGCAATGAAGGAGTGGGAGGTTCCGCAGATTGCCGAGTGGGGCGAAGCAAACCGTCCTAAGGCACTGGATTTTCTGCGTATTCTTGATTTGCATTTTGCTGCGAGTGCATTCGCCGCCGGCGACGAGTTCAGCATCGCCGACATTACCGGGCTGGTTGCGGTTGATTTCATGAAGCCGGCGCGCATTGCCATACCGGATGAGCTGACACATTTGTTGCGCTGGCATCGCGACGTGAAGGCTCGGCCAAGCGCCACGGCCTGACTTGAACACCGAACTCCAAAACCTCGCGACCCGCATTCGCGCCTGTCGCATCTGTGTTGAAAGCCCGATCGGCGCACCGATGCCGCACGAACCGCGCCCGGTGGTCGTGCCGTCATCAACGGCGCGGATTCTGATCGCGGGGCAGGCGCCGGGTACCAAGGTCCACGCCAGCGGCATTCCCTTCGATGACGCTTCCGGCGACCGCCTGCGCGACTGGCTGGGGGTGTCGCGCGATGAATTCTACGATCCGGAAAAATTCGCCATGGCGGCAATGGGGTTTTGCTTTCCGGGCCAAGATTCTCGTGGCGCCGACCTGCCGCCGCGTCGGGAGTGCGCACCGGCGTGGCGTAAGCACCTCATGGATTTGATGCCGCAGATCGATCTGGTGCTGGTCATCGGTATTTACGCCCAGAATTGGCATCTCAGCGGGAGGCGAGGGCTTTCGCTGACCGAAACGGTGATGCGCTGGCACGAAGTCTTCGTTATGTCCTCGTCGCCAAAAGTCCTTCCGCTGCCACATCCATCCTGGCGCAATACCAGCTGGATCAGGCGCAATCCGTGGTTCGAAACAGAATTGCTCCCACGGCTGAAGATGGAAATCAGAATGCGCCTTTGATGCGATGGCGCAATCACGTTCCATCAGATGGGCGGTGCGCGACAAAATCTTTCTTGTGCGTCGACAAGCGAGTGCTAGTTTGAGAAGAATATTTTTCCCCCGGAGCCGTTATGGACCGCCTTGACCGAAAAATCCTTCGCCTTTTGCAAGAGGACGCAACGCTGGCTGTGGCCGACATCGCCAAGAAGGTCGGCCTTTCAACCACACCGTGCTGGCGGCGTATCCAGAAGCTGGAGGAAGAGGGCGTTATTCAGCGGCGCGTAGCCATCCTGGACCCGGCCAAGATCAACGCCCGCGTCACCGTATTCGTATCGATCCGCACCAGTTCGCACAGCCACGAATGGCTGCGCCGGTTCTCGGAAGTTATTCAGGAATTTCCGGAAGTCATTGAATTCTATCGTATGAGCGGCGACATCGACTACCTGTTGCGTGTCGTCGTTCCGGACATCGGCGCCTATGACGCGTTCTACAAGCGCTTGATCGCCAAGATCGAGATCCGCGACGTATCATCTTCCTTCGCGATGGAGCAGATCAAATACACGACTGAACTGCCGCTCGACTACCTCTTGCTTGAGAAGGAAACCGCGTCTTATGGGGCGGGCGCGGGAATATGATTCCAAGAAATTACCTCCGTTTGGACAGCAATGGGTTCGATGCGAAGCGCGGTACGCCCAGTGAAGGTGGCGCAGCCGCTACTTCGGCCTGGCCAATCGAATATGCGGAATCCACAACCTTGACCCCGTCGATCATGAAAAGTTGCGTCTGCTCACGGGAGGTCTTCAATCTGCCGACCACACTGACCGGTTCATAGTTTTCCGTCGCACGGTATGGCTTCTTCGGAAACACGTGGATGACCTGATCTGTCGGGGGTTGGGGCATGTGACTGCAGGCGCCGGGATAGGGCACCAGCATAAACTCGTAGACGAGATCGCCGTCGCGATCTGCCGGCAGCAGATAGCCTTCGATCCGTACTGGCTGGCTCGCCGTTAGGGCGGTTCCATCTCGCAGTTCGGGCCAACCGATTTGCAACACTTCGGCTCGGGCGGTTGTTGCAGCCAGGAGAATGATGGCTGAAACGGAGATCAAGAGACGCATGACGACCACCGGTTGACGTTCCAAATTTAGAGCAGTTGATCGGGCCGGGCGATCATTTCTTCGCTAACCGCTCCAGCGTCTTTTCTGCAGTCAATTCTCGGACAGTATCCTTGCCGTTCCAGCGGGCGGTCTTGTCTGTCGAAGCGGCGAGCCGCTGTGCGGTTTCGAGCGCGGCCGCGTGAAGCGTCATGGACCGCTTGCCGATCGAACGCAGCGCCCAGTTGACCGCCTTTTTCACAAAATTACGCGGGTCGGTCGAATATTTCTCGATGGTTGGCAGATACCCGATGAAGGTTGCCTCCGGCTCCTTCTTTCCGCGCCGGAGAGCCATCCGCACACTACCGCAGACTACCGCCGAGTAACACAACCCCTTGCATTCCAAGGCTTTCCTGCCATTTATGCCGTGGGCGGTAGTCGCCAACTAACGCGGATAAATTAAAACCGGGTTGGGTAATGGGTTCGGTACAGGCTGGGAAGAAACGATGAAGATCACCACGCAAAAACAGGTCGAGACGGTGCCGGCGAAGGCGACGCCCTACGGTCTCGGCAACAACCTCTATCTCGACGTCAAGGGCGAGAGCGCCCGCTCCTGGCTGTTCATCTGGAAGCTCCGCGGCAGGAACGAATATGCCGGGCTCGGCTCGGCCAGCGGCAGCAAGGGTCACAAGGTGTCTCTCGTGGAAGCCCGCAAGAAGGCGGATCAGTACCGGGCACTGATCGCCCAGGGCAAGGATCCGCGCGCCGAGGGCCGCAGGGCGTCGCTCACGCTCGGACAGGCGGCGGAAGCCTATATCGAGCGCCACAAGGCCGGCTGGAGGAACATCAAGACGCTGCATCGCTGGAAGCACTCTTTCTTCGACCACGCGAAGGAACTGGTCGACAGGCCATTGGCGATGATCACCGCAGCCGACATCAAGCCTGTGGTGGATCGTTTCTGGCACCGACCGACCGGACGCGAGCTTCGCACCCGGCTGGAAACGATTTTCCGTGACAACCGCACCCTGCTAGCAGCCAATCACGTCAACCCGGCCACCATGGAAGCGCTCGGATTGACCCGCTGCCGCCGTAAACGCGGCACGGTCCGGCATAGCCCGGCAATGCCCTATGAAGAGCTGCCGGGCTTCATGACGACGCTCAGGGAGCGCGAGACAAGAACATCGGGGCCACAGGGAGAGTTGCGCGTGGCATCCTCGCTTGCCATGCAGCTGCTGATCCTCACGGCCACCCGCACCGCGGAAACGCTCGGAGCCGAATGGCGGGAGTTTTCGTTCGATGATGCCGGGCCGGCCGGACCACGCTGGACGCTTCCCGCACACCGCACCAAGTCGAATGTCGAGCACATCATCCCGCTCACCAGGGAAATGCTGGTGGTGCTGGAGCGGATCCCGAGGAGCAAGGATGGCCGGCTGTTCAACCTCGGCCATTCCGCCCTGCTGGATGCGCTCCAGAGCATGCCGGGCTGCTCCGGCTATACCGTGCATGGCTTCCGCTCGACGTTCGTCGACTATGTCCGCGACGAAACCGCCTTCGATCGCGCGGTGATCGAGGAAACCTATGGCCACGACCCAGCTCTCAACGAAGCCGAGCGGGCCTACCGGCGCGGCAAGGCAATGAAGAAGCGGCGGATGGTGCTGGAGGCCTGGAACTGCTTACGCGAGACGCGTCGAAGGTGGTTCTTTCCCGGCCCCGCCAGGGTGGCGTAATTTTTAGTCCTAGCGCTTGCCGCGCTTGGCTATCAGGTGCTTGGCGACAGGGTCTGAAGTGCACCGGAGTCACCTTACCGTTAGGATACTGCCGATACATGAAGGCACCGATGGCTAACATCGCCATCAGTATGATGAAGCCCATGAGCCTGAAGCTCATCGGTCGCGACCGATCGTTCGCATGTCATTGATTTCCGTTCGCGTTAAGCCGCATCAGCAGCAAGCCCATGTGGTACTTGGCCATGCTTTCGACATCGCCGTAGAAATGGCGGATCATCAGCGCTTGAACCTTGGTTTCCCATCCCCAGTTACGTCTTTCGTAACTCAGCGCCTTCTGCAGTTCCCTGAGTGCCTCTTCGTCAGTCATTGAGAGCCTGTTCGACGCTGACCGCCTGCATGGCGATGCTGTTGAGGATTTCGGCGGGCTTCGCGGCGGGTTTTCACGACCATCAGATACGGAAATTTGTCGCCAGTTATCCTACCCATTCGCCACTAGTTGCCTCGCTGCGATGTGGAAAGATTTGCCATAGGTGAACAGGCCCATCGCCGTTGTGCGCTCGTCTGCAACGGCCACAGATTATCAGCGAACCGATTCCGGGGATGCGAGCAATAGCCTCCCGCGCGACGGCAATTACTACCCTCACCCCCTCGCAAAAACCGCAAGTTTTTGAGCGAAGTGTTCTGTATTATCGCATGGCGCGGCCCTTCTCAGCCTCGCTGGCGCGCCTGGTGTAACGAGGAGCGCGACCTTCACGTGAGGCTCGACCCGCAATGCCGCCGGACGTGCGGGTAGAGCATGGCGGCCAAGGCGTGCGCCTGCGGGACACCGTCCAGCTCGTGACCGCGGCTATCATCGGCCCCCAGCGGACATTGCCCCATCAGCTCCAGCAGCTCCGGCTTGCGGTCCTCGACGATATCCGGAATCGCCCTCAGTAAGCGCAGAGACGGCCGTCAGAGCTGGTTTCTGTCGATGAGCGCATGATTGTCCCCGGCCTTTGCTCAGGATGCACAGGACGAGCCTCGCATGCTCCGTGCCGAAGCGATCGATAAGCCTAGCGATAGTGGCTACGGCGCGGGTTTCGCCAGGCAATGCCCAGATGTTGCGGTCAACAATTCGATGCCGAATTTGAAACATAGGGAGAGCACGCGAGGATCTGGCGGCGAATGAGTTCTCGCGAGCATCGGGCACCCCGAGGCGGTGAAGTGCGGGATATTTGCGCCGAAGCGGGGGAATGCGCAAGGGAAAGAGGGACCGCACCTTACGCAACGTTATGTTAACCCTGCTAGGGCACCTTCGCGCGTGTCGGGACGGGTTGCGTTAGATGGGTTCCGATCGGCGTCCGGCCGGCCCAGCCCCCGCCTAGCCCCGCGGCGGCCGGACGCTCGGGGGCAAGAAGGGGAACCTCTCGGCGGATCAGCGCAGCCGTCACCTTACGCAACGTTATCTTAATTCTGCTGCGGTAATCTGCGCGTATATCGGGCCGGGTTGAGTAATGGGGGGTTCCGATCAGCGTCCAGTTGGCTACCCAGTTTCCTCGGGAAGGGCGGCTGGACGCACTGTTTTAGTGATCAGATCGTACCAATCGCTATCTGGGTCAGGCCCGGCCTCGCATCGAGCTGCGCTGCGCCTTCCTGCCCACGGAGCATACTGGACCAGCCAAGCGGGTGAGCGAAAACATGATGGCCCGCAACGCCACGCTGTCCGATCCTTGAGCGAGCGAAAAGGTTGCCGATAAGCTGCGCTTCGACCTTGGCGGCGCCCGCATCGAGCTCCTCCCGATAATGCTTTCTCAACGTCATCAATCCGAAGCCGACGACATGCGCGATCTTGTCTTGCGGAAGCCCGAAGCCAGACAGGAGATCGACGATTCGCCGGTCCTTCGGCGTCGGCTGATGGCTCGGTCGGCCGCCTTTGTCCTTGGGGTTTTTATCCATGAAAGTGGCCCTTTCATCCATAGAGGCCATAAACCTGTTTTCTACAGCAAAAAAATTCTGTGAATGTGGCCCGCGCGGCCTGTCCGCCGGAGGGGTTTGCAAATCCTGAAAACCGCCCCCCCTAGTACCAAATTCCTTTCAAGCCCGCTTCCTCGGCCTTCTGCTTCGCCGAATCATCGCCTGCTTGCTAAGGCACTGCAGATTGTCGATCGCCAAAACAACTGCTCGGATTACCATGATGCGGGACGATGTGATCCACCACAGGTCAATTGGGTATGATGCGTGCCGACACACAGCACGCCTGTGGCCCGGCAGGTCTAAGCGTCGCGTGCCAAAACCTTGAGCCGAAGCTTGCCACGTTCGTGTTTTATACCACGCCTGCCATGGCTCGGCGCCGCGCGAAGGGACGAGGTGCGATCGTCCATCGTGCCGAGCCTGGTGGACAGGCTGCGGATCGCTGGCTTGAGATTGGCCAGCCTGGTCATTGCGCCCGCCCGCTCGATCTCGAAGATGCAGGCTGCCAGCTCGCGATATGTCCGCTCGGTCCATGGATCGAAGCGGTCGGCCTCCAACCCTTCCAGCGAACCGGCAAGCGTGCGATTAAAGCGGTGCATGAAGGTGACATCGGGATCCGACGTGTACCCGTAGGCCATGATCGAGGCATTATCCTCGCACAAGCAGAATGTCGATCTGCTCAACCTCAACGGTGCTCATTGGCTTTCAACCTGAACCACACGAGGACCATTGTGGCGTTCGTGCCTGGCGTCGTCCCTCAGGTCCTTGCCATCCCTGCCTGCCTTGACGCCATGCGCCATACCGTGGGATCATCGCTGGGCTTGCGGCCCTTGCTGGCTTCCATCGCACAGAACATCGAACCGGAGGACATAACGAAGTCGCCCATGGCGTAAGTGCTGGTCGGTTGCCAGACGCCCTTGAACGGTATTGACCTGGCTGTTTCGAGTACCTTGATGCGGTCAGAGAGGGCCACGGCAATTTGTGCCACAAGCCTGAGCGTGCCGCCGGCGCTCATTGGCCGGGCACGATCCTTGATCTCAAATGCGCGCAGGAACAACGCGATCATCTCATCGACCTTGGCGAGCTGCCGTGAAGTCCTTTGGAGGTATTTTCGGATGATGTTCCATGGCTCGATCACCCCTATGCCGGCAAATCGGAGCCGAGCCCCATGCCACGCTAGTGGTTTTGACCAGCGCATTGTCGCGCAGCTTCGTTGCCCCGAAAAAGACTTCGCACTTGAAGCCGACGAGATCCCTTTGCCAAAGCGAGATCAGCTGCGTCGACGCGGTGCTCGGCGAATGGGGCTCAAATCAAACTGCAGCGAACTGTGTGTCGCGGATCGCAATTCAAGCCCTAACGTATCGCCGGCAATGCCGCTGCCATCGAGCAGCACCAGCTCGCCAGCGCTCAGGCCATCGGAGACGATGCAAGGAACGTTGAACATCGGCCACCGAGGCGACATATCCGGAAATATGAAATGTCGCCGTGGAAACCAGCGTGGCGGCGCTCTGCCGACATCCGGGCACAGGCAAACAGCTTCGACTCAGCAGTCAAATCGCCTGGCGTACCATCCACCTGAGATACCTCCGCGGCCGCTTGCGGTATCCCGGAGCTGCCATTCACGGCGAACCGCTCTCGATCGCGTTGAAGAAAACAGTGTCGACCGTCACCGAAAGCGCGCGCCTAAGCTCTGCGCTGAGAAACGCCATGCCGCCTTGCGGCATAAACGTCAAAAGTTCTTTGTGAAGCGCAGATCGCCGCGGCCTTGATCGGCACCACAATGGCCGTGTCGAAGCCAGCCGCGTCACGCCCTTGACGCCCGCTTCATTGACGTAAGTCGGCGCGATGCTGGCGGTCATGAAGGTGACCTGCTGGTTGAACGGATCCGCAGCAACATGCCGTCCATCAGCTTAAAAAAAGCGCTGCTATTGCGAAGCAATGGCGCGAACGAGTTGAGCAAAGTGTTGTGGCCGCGAGCCCGGTAAGTCGCTGTCCGACGTCAGCCCGGGCAGCGTGAGTCGACTTGCGGATCTGTCCGTGATGCGGCCGTGCTCCTCGTCGAGCGCGCGTGTGACGAGATCCGGCAGTGCCGAGCGATTGATGCCGACAATGTCGGTGACGCTGGCGTCTCGCTGCAACAGGATCGCGGTCGCGTATTGCGCCAAAGACGCGCTGCGAACTTCGTGGGCCGGCGATGGAATGCTGATCTTCATGGTCATTGGCGGCGTTCCGGGTGATTTGCCGCAGGACTAGAACATCCGCTCACGGTTTGCTGTTACGCGTAACGAACTCGATTTCCGCCTCGAGCGCCTTGCGCCAGAACGACTGCGCCGCCTGGGTGACTACGCACCAGGGGAACTCTTGGCCGGCATACGCTGGCCGCAGCTCTCCGACCTTAATCAAGAAGAAACGCGATCGTCTCCTCGACGTCCACCGGATCCGGGAACAGTAGCCGCCGCAGCCCGGCTTGCTGCTGCTCGCGATACCGACGCTGGCGCTCAGCTGCGGTTTTCACTCCGCCGCCTTCAGCAGATCCGCCATCGCGTCCCGTTCGGTCTGCTCGCGTACCAGTACGTCGGCGATTGGTTCCGGCAGCAGGGCGTCGAGCCGCTCTCGCACCAGCTGCATCAGCACCACCTGGCCGACCGCCTCGCATTCCACCGCCTGGTATTCGCGGTGCGGTTTGTAGCGGTTGTCCTTCTGGTGATGACCAGTCCGCTCAGTCGCGGATTGGCGTCAACCTGCTCCTGCGTCAGCGCGATCCGCTCCCAAGAGCCGTCACTGAAGTCGCGGCCCGCATGACGTTCCAGATAGCGCCTCGTGTTGGCCTCGATCTGGTCAGCAGGCCCGCGGAGTTCGTGATCGCCGATGTAGAGCACACGGCGCAGGTTACCCGAGCGCGCACCACCTCGGTCACCAGGAAGCCGCCGCATTGCCCGCCGGTCGCAACGATCGGCACGAGGTACTCGTACGCCAGGTCGGTGAGCACGCCCTTCACGGCACGGCTTTCGCAGATGATCAGCGGGGTGACGTCCCTGCCCACGCATCGATACGTGCATAGCGGGCGCGCTCCAGCACGTACTCGTACACCGAGCGTTGAAAGCCCGGCTCGGTGAGCTCGCGGCTCTCGTCAAGGATCCACTCCCAAGGGACAAGCCCCTCTTGGCGCAGGCGCATGGTTGCCTCGCTGACGTCCTGCGAAGGGGTTCGCTTCATGCCCTCGTTGTGCTTGGGGACCACGCCCATCTGTTCCAGCTCATAGAACAGGAACCGGCCGTTGGTCGGCAGCGCGCCGTCGCGCTCATGCTGTCGCAACAGCTCCAGGCAGGCGCGCTGCAAATTGCCGGCCTTGGTGCCAGGTGCCGAAAGCAGGGCTTCGTCGTTCACGCAGCCTTCTCGGTCGGTTGCGCCGGCTGGCTGTCGGATGTCGCTTCTGCGGTTGTAGGCTGGACGATAACGTAGCAAACATCCCAAAAATCCGGGCGCCTTCGCCAATGGCCCGGCCCACGGCAGGCAGGTCCGCGACAATGATTTCGTTCTTGGGGTGGGTGCTGGCGGTCACCCGCCAGGTTAGAGAGACGCGATAACTCATTTGCTTTCCTCCTCTAGTTCGCTGCGCATTTCCTGAAGTTTTGTCCGAGCGAAATGGCCGCGCGCTTCGGCGTCTGCTGCTGCGGTGAACGGCAACGGCGGCTGATCTTTGTCCGGACGACGAGGGCGAGCGCTCCCGGCTCTCAGCTTGAAGCCGCCGGGCAGTTTTCGTCTTTCGAAAAGCGGTCGCGGTTTGAAGCTGTCATGGTTTTTTCTCCATCTGATCGAACAGTCCGGCGATCGGCATGGCCATGAGGTAGATGACCTCGTCCGCCGACGCGCCGACGAATGCCGGCAGGTCGGCGAGATCGAGCTCGGCACGGCGGACATTGGGGATCCGCCGGCCGTTCGGCTCGAGGCTGTGATGGCGTACCGCCACTTGCCACCTCGCGCGGCTCATCCGCGCCACTCCGGCGAAAAAGGGATTTCGTCATTGAGATCGATGGACCCACCGGCATTGGGCTGTGACGCCTGCGATGCCTGGGCATAGGCGTTCGGCTTCGGCGGTGCTGGCGTGACGTGGATTGCGATGGGCTGCGGCTGCTGGGCGTCGAGATCGGCACAGCGAACACGCACCTGGGGTCCGACGTGGCCGTCCGGGTTCTGGCCCATGATGATGGAGTATGCGATCCGATGCCGGCCCATTGCTCGGCGTCGTCATCGATCTCGTTTAAGGATTGCCGCATTGGTCGCGTTCAGCCAGGCCTCCCGCTCCGACTGGGCATGCGACAGCACGATGACCGGCTTGCCCTTCAACCCCGGCTCCACGCGGACATGCGAGACACGGGCGATCAGTTCACGCTTGGCGTTCTCCTTGAGCCACGGCTGCAGCCACTTTGCGGAGATCGAATTGCCGCCTTCCGGGTAAGTTTTTTCGACACTGATAGTCATTGCGTTTGCGCCTCCCTGGCGCTGCCCGGACCGTCTGCGGCCGTCCGGATCGCCGTCTTTTCGCCTTTTCCTCCCCCTTTCTCCGGGAGGGGTATGTTTTTGCCGTAACGCGTCACAAACATTGATTTCATTGACTTTTTGCCGTCACAAAAAACGATCTTTCGGCGCGGTCTGTGACGGCTCAAACATTTGGAAAACAAGGGTTGTGACGCTGTGACGGCTGTTTAGGGGGTGGGGGGTGGATAGGCCTCCACGGATCGTCGAAGGCGCGCCATTCGTAGCCCTTGGCAAAGTCGCGCTTGTTAGCGCCGGAAGGCGCAAAGTCATGGCTGGACGAACACACGCCGAAAGGTTTCAGCAGGCGTGCGAGCTGGGCGGGCGACAGTTCCTTGCCGCTCTTGCCGAAAGTGCTCCAAGGCCTCTCTTCGATGGCGACGAGCGCCGCGATCAGTTCCTTCGTCCGGATCCACATTTCCGGCAGATGGCCGGCTTCGTCCGCCTTCAGGGCGCGGGCATTGCAGATGTCGCGGCAGTCGTTGAGCAGCATGACGGCGAGGTCATCCTCGTCGGCGTCGGCATGCACAGATAGCGCAATGGCCGCTCTGCGCAGCTTTTCCGGCCATTCGCCGCCGGCAATCGCCGCGATCTTGAAGGCCAGCCGCCAATTGTCCGCTGCCCGATCGTTGAGCTGGGCCGGCAGCTCGACCACTGCGGCGTCGATCGCCTCGGCATTGCAGGGCAAACCGGGCAAGCCTGGCACGGCACGTGAAGGTCGACGCGGTCGGTATAATCGAAACGCTGGACTGTCTCCCGACCATGCGGCGTTGCAGGGGGATATGGATGCAGCGGTCGCCGAGCGGTCCGTCGATCCGGCCGATGCCGGCCAGCGCCGCCATTGCAAACGTCTTGAAGGCGGTCGGCACCATCGCCGTGCCTTCGCCCGACATGCGCCATGCCCAGCCGGACTTCATGGCCTGAATTGAGGATCGAGCGCAGCGGCCGGGCATCCGGATTGGAAACGGCCAGCTGGTTGTCGATCTCGTCGAGCAGGAAGGTCGGGCGCACCCGTTCCGCCAGGTGGTAAGCCCGCGACCGAGACGTTCTCCGTGTTGATGGACGCGGGGTCAACTCGGCGATCACTCGCAGCAAGGTGGTCTTGCCGCAGCGTTGCCGCGGCTAGTCACCGCCAGCCGCGGCGCATGGGTGGCGATGTCGAGAAAATGCGTGCATGCGATCCAGAAGGTGACGCCAATCAGCCGGGCATCGCCGAGCACGATGTAACGGCGTATAAGCCTGGCGACCTCGTCGAGCGCGTCCGTTCCTTCGACGTTCCGGCCACGGCTCGATATCCGGAAATCCGGCGACAAGCGCCTCGTCCGCCGCTGGCTTTTGGCGCGCACCTTGGCCTTGTCGATCGCGCCTTCGACCAGGCCCTCG
This sequence comes from uncultured Alphaproteobacteria bacterium, assembly GCA_963839725.1. Lineage (GTDB taxonomy): Bacteria > Pseudomonadota > Alphaproteobacteria > Rhizobiales > Rhizobiaceae > Kumtagia. The sequence goes on from CAWIWT010000033.1 coordinate 209,649, forward strand.
ACCGGAGCTTGTCGTAAGGGGGATCGCACGCAATCGCCACGTCGGCTATGCGCTGCCGGAATCGGCCTGGTAAAGCCGACCGGCGACAACATCGAAGGCAAGCGAATAGTGAGATCGCGCAGCTTATTGTGGCGTTGTCCCGGCGGGGTCGCGAGGATCTCGTCCACCGCCTTGTCGAGCTTCGACTTTGCTTTCGCCGCTTCAGTCCGGCGAGCAATTCATTCGGCAGTGGCGCAAGGTCGGGAAATCGAAAGCCGTTGACATAGTCGTAGCCTTTACCGCCCACGCCGGCATCCGGGTGCAATGGTCATCGCGCCGTCGGCGCGCAGTTCGACACCCGGCGCAATGACGGTCGTGCCGAGCTTGCCCGGATATTTGAACCAGACTGCCAGCCGGTGCGGCGTCAGCACGACCGGCGTATTGTCGTGACGGACACGGAGCGCCTTCCAGGCGCCGAACCGTCGGTCAGGCCGTCGCGGTCGATGTCGATGCAGATAATCCCGTTCTCGGATCCGCAGCGCAATCCGACCAGCGTGCGGCGAGCGATCCCACCAGGCGCGGATCTGTGCCTCGTCCTTCGACGAGCCGAACGGAACGGGATCGCCGAGCTTTGCGCCATGAAGGTGCGGCTTGTCCTTGTCACCGAAGATGCGCCTGGGGTTGTTGGCCAGTTCAGCGTCAGCGCACGTTTTAAGGGTCGACCGGCAAGCTAACAGCTCAAGATGGTGTTTCGCAATGCGAGATCGATCGGCTCCGTCATGGCTTGGTACCCATACTCCGGCATAGTCTCGAGCCAGTCGCCTGTTTCTCGGTCGGCCAGCCGTTCCAGCCCACCATCGTAGTGCAAAATAGTCGACTTCCCTTGTCGCGCATCACGGATCCGAAGTTGTCGAGCAGCCATTGGCCGGCGTGTGGAGCAATCCTCGAATGCGTCGGCATCCGCCGGCTGCGCCGCATGCCGAGCACCGTTGCGGTGGTCCGACTGGCGGCCAGGCTCCCCGGCAACGATGGAAGCGGCGAACCAGTGCGATTCTTTACCGGCCAGCCGAGCAGTCGGTTGATGGCGCGGGCGGCACCGACGGACCTCACCATCGTGCTCGCTGCTTAAGAGCAGCACGACTTGCCGAAGCTTGGCGAGGTCGTCGGACAT
>CAWIWT010000034.1:0-206996 GCA_963839725.1 uncultured Alphaproteobacteria bacterium
CTCGACCCCCAGCGGCGAGAGACGGCCAGCGCGACCATGTCGTCGAGCGAGACGACCCCACCGGAGGCGACCACCGGGGCGTCGGTCACCGCGCACACCTCGCGCAGCAGGTCGAGGTTCGGGCCGCGCAGCGTGCCGTCCTTGGTGACGTCGGTGACCACGTAGCGGGCGCAGCCCTGCGCGTCCAGCCGGGTGAGCGCCTCCCAGAGGTCTCCCCCGTCCTCGGTCCAGCCGCGCGCGGCCAGCGTGCTGCCCCGGACGTCTAGTCCGACCGCGATCCGGTCGCCGTAGCGGGCGATCACCGACGCGCACCACTCCGGCTTCTCCAGCGCCGCGGTGCCGATGTTGACCCGGGTGCAACCGGTGGCCAGCGCCGCTTCCAGCGACTCGTCGTCGCGGATCCCGCCGGACATCTCCACCTTGACGTCGAGCGTGCCGACCACCTCGGCGAGCAGCCGCGTTGGAGCCGCGGCCGAAGGCGGCGTCCAGGTCGACCAGATGGATCCACTCGGCGCCGTCCGCCTGCCAGGCCAGCGCCGCCTCCAGCGGCGCGCCGTAGGCGGTCTCGCTGCCGGCCTTGCCCTGGACCAGCCGGACGGCCTGGCCGTCGGCGACGTCCACTGCGGGGAGCAGCTGCAGCTTCGGCACGGTGACCAGCCTAGGGACTCCGGATCCTGTCCGTTGACCCGTCCGGCAGGCTGGTCGTCGTGGAATTCACCGAGGTCGTCCGCCGCCGGCGCATGGTGCGCGACTACGACCCCGACCGGCCGGTACCCGCCGACGTGCGGGAGCGGCTGCTGGAGCACGCCATCCGGGCGCCGTCGGCCGGGTTCAGCCAGGGCTGGGCGTTCCTGGTGCTCGAGACCGCCGAGGACCGCGACCGGTTCTGGACGGCGACCAGCGACGAGGGCCCCCGACGGCTGGCTGACGCGGATGCGCCGGGCGCCGCTGCTCGTCGTGCCGATCTCGAACAAGCCCGTCTACCTGGACCGCTACGCCGAGCCGGACAAGGGCTGGACCGACCGCGACGAGTCCCGCTGGCCGGTGCCGTACTGGGACATCGATGCCGGGCATCGCGTCGCTCCTGATCCTGCTGGGCGCGGTCGACGAGGGCCTCGGCGCCTGCTTCTTCGGCATCCCGCCCGAGCGCTTCGAGGCGTACCGGGCCGCGTTCGACGTGCCCGGGAGTTCCGGCCGGTCGGCGCGTGTCCGTCGGATACCCGGGACGACGACCGCCGTTCCCCGTCGCTGCCCCGCGGTCGGCGCCCCGTGGACGAGGTGGTGCACCGTGGCCGGTGGTGACGGACGGGCCGTGCTGGTCAACGGGGGGCTCGCGCGGGATCGGCCGGGCGATCGCGCGGGCCTTCGCCGAGCAGGGCGACCGGGTCGCCGTGCACTGGGGCAGCTCGCGGGACCTGGGCCGAGCAGGTGCTGGCCGAGCTGCCCGGGTCCGGTCACGTGCTGGCGCGGGCGGACATGGCCGACGCCGACGCGGTGGGCGGCGATGGTCGACCGTGGCCGCCGACGAGCTGGGCGGGCCTCGACGTCCTGGTCAACAACGCCGGGGTGTTCCGGGCGCACCCGCCCCTGACCACCTTCCTACGACGAGCTGGCAGGCCGCCTGGTCGCAGACCCTGGCGGTCAACCTCGTCGGCGCGGCGAACGCCACCTTCCGCGTGGTGCCGTATCTGATCGCGGCCGGCGGCGGTGCCGTCGTCAACGTCACCTGCAGCCGCGGCGCCTCCCGGCGGGAGCCGAACAACCCTGCCTGACGGCGCGTCCAAGGCAGGGCTCAACGCCTTCGCCCAGTCGATGGCGCTCGCCCTGGCACCGCAGTGGCGGTGTTTTGGTCACCTGCGTCGCGCCCGGCTTCGTGCAGACCGAGATGGCCCGTCGAGGTGCTCGACGGGCCGGGCGGGGACGCCGTCCGGGCGCAGTCGACCCTTCGGCCGGGTCGCCCGGGCGGATCGAGGTCGCGTCGGCGGTGGTCTGGCTGGCCTCGCCGGCGGCGCGGTTCTCCAGCGGCACCATCGTGGACGTGAACGGCGCCTCCTACCTGCGCACCTAGCCCAGTTGCGTGGTGGCGCTGACTCAGCACGAGGTCGGAGCTGTGCGTGCCGGCCGCGTCGACGCCGCCGGCCGGGGGCTGGAAGCCCGGCAGCCCGGCGAGGCCGTCGCTGGCGTCGGGCCCGCAGCGACACGGGCCCGCCGCCCTGGACGGCGAAGGCCGGCCGAGACCGTCGGCGGCGGCGCGTGGAAGGTGAGCGGAGCGAGTCGCTCCCCGAGCGCCTCCTCGGGCACCGCGCGCCGGCCAGCGCGCGCGGACGACGGTGCCGCGTCGACGTCGAGGTCGAGGGCACCAACCGGACACCGGGCCGCTGCGGGGTGACCCGCACGGGAACTGCGCGGCTGCCGCCGACGCACGTCGTCGGAGCACCTCGTCGACGGCGGAGCGGCAGGTCCGCCGGCTGGGCGCAGCCGGTGCCAGCTCCTTGCCGGCAGGAGGGGAGTCGACGGGCAGCGGGTCCGCGGCCGGCTGACGTACGGCGCCGTCCACGCGCCCGGGTCGAGCGTCCGGCTCGCCCACCACGCCTGGCCGGTGTCGGTGTCCAGCGCGTACGCGAGCTCGCGTGGGCCGGGGTGGGCGGCGTCGAACCGGTCGACCGAGAGCCCCAGGGCGGCGCAGGCGACGGCGAGGACCACGGCGACGCCGGGCACGAGCAGCGGGCGACGAGCCACGGCGCGCCGGCTGGCCCGCCGGGAACAGCAGGTCGAGCGCGGGCAGCAGGGCGAGGCCGAGCAGCGCCGCGACGAAACCGCCGGCCCGCGCGGTGCCCAGGCCGAGCGCGGGGAAGAACAGGGCGACCGCGGGCGCGAGCACGACGACGGCGACCGCCGCGCCGACCAGCGCCGCACGCAGGCGCAGCCAGCGCCGCGGCGCGTGACGACGCGCGACGATGCCGGCGACGGCCCCGGCCAGCGCCGGCAGCGCCGCGAGGTAGGAGCCGCCGGGCACGGCGGCGGCGAGGACCAGCGCCGAGGACGGCGAGCCAGACCAGGGCCCCGGACCAGCGGCCACGGCGCCGAACCGGCGGCGCAGCAGCGCGTACCAGGCGAGCAGGACGGTCGCGACGAGCGCGACGGCGCCAGCCGGAACCAGCCGGGCCGCCAGGGATCGAGCATGCTCGCCGTAATCGGGCCGGATCAGCGACCAGCAGCGACCACAGCACCTGGGCGGCGAGCGGGGCGAGCACGAGCGGCAGCAGGGCCGAGCGCCGAAGCCGGCCGCCATCCGCGGCAGCGGAGCTGAGCCCCGCCGGCGAGGCCACGAGCGCCAGGACGGCGACGGCGAGCAGCGCCGAGGCCGGCGAGCGGCCAGACCAGCCAGCCCGGGTAGCGGAGCAGGACGCCGAGCACCGGGAAGTAGGTCGGAGTCGTCGGCGCCGGCCTCGGCCAGCGGCGGCAAGGTCCGCGTCGCCAAACGCCCGGGCCAGCGCGAGGGCGTTGTCGCCGTGGTGCTGCAGGCTGGCCGGGTCCATGCGTGGCGGCCGGTCCTGCGGGCGAGTGGTAGACCGCCGAGCCGTCGATGTAGGCGGTGTTCAGCCCGGTGAAGCGCCGTCGCGACAGGAACGGCGTGAAGTCGGTGTCGTTGGGCAGGATCCGGTAGACCTCGACGGCGAAGCTGGTGCCACCGGGTACGGGGCGGCCGCGGCGTACACGCCGACGAGAGCGGCGTTGCCGCGGGAGGTCTCGAACATGATCGCCGGGCCGGTCGTGCCGCGGGCCTCGAAGTTCAGCGCCACGCCGCCGTCGGCCGCCAGCGGGTGCCGGCTGACGAAGGCCTCGGCGCCGCACAGGCAGGCCTCCTCGGCGTCGGTGAACAGGAAGACGAGTCGTTGCGCGGCGGCGGCCCCGGTCAGCGCCCGCGACGGTCTCCAGCAGGGTCGCCACGCCCGGCGCCGTCGTCGTTGCCGCCGGGGCCGACTGGACCGAGTCGTAGTGGGCCAGAGGAAGAGCCGGCCCGTCGGCGCGGTGCCCGGGAGGACCGCGACGACGTTGCGGACACGGGCCATCGCGGTCTCGCCGGCGCGTCGTACGCCGCGCCGACAGCGTCCTGCACCCGGGTGTCGAGGCCGAGCCCGCCGAGGGTGCGCGACGAACTCGTCGACGACCGGTCGCTCGCGGCGCTGCCGGCGACGTGCGTCTGCGCGGCGATCTGCTCCACGTGCGCGAACGCCCGCTCGGCGCTGAACTCGTCGGCGGGCGCATCCGCGGGCTGCGGCGCCGGCGGCTGGAGGGCGGCGACGCTCCAGGCCGACGAGTCCGAGCAGCAGGGCGACCAGGATCAGGCCGGCCGGACGACGGCCGCTGCGCGCGCGCGGGGCCACGGCTGCGTCGGCCTCGGGAACGCCGGGAAAGGACGGCGTCACCCTAGGTGAGCGGACGCCCTCCCGGCCCGCCGCAGGTCAGTCGAGCGTCTTCAGCCAGTTGGTCAGCAGGTGGGCGCCGGCGTCCCCGCCTTCTCCGGATGGAACTGGGTCGCCGACAGCGGCCCGTTCTCCACGCCGGCGACGAACCGGTCGCCGTGCTCGGCCCAGGTGACCGCGGCTTGGCGAGCGGGCTCGGCGGACCGTCGGCGCGAGCGGCCATCGCGGACGCCGTAGGAGTGCACGAAGTAGAAGCGCTCGTCGGCCAGCCCGTCGAACAGCACGCGTGCCCGGCGGCTCACGGTGTTCCAGCCCATGTGCGGGAGGATCGGCGCCTTCAGCGGCTCGACGACGCCCGGCCACTCGCCGCAGCCCTCGGCGTCGTGCGCCGTGCTCGACCCCGCGGTCGAAGAGGATCTGCATGCCGACGCAGATGCCCAGCACCGGCGCCCACCGGCCAGCCGACGACCGATGATCCGCGGCCCGTCGACCGCGCGAGCCCGTCCATGCACGCGGCGAAAGCGCCCCGCCCGGCACGACGAGGCCGTCGGCGTCGAACGCCGCCTCCGGGTCGGCGGTGACGGTGACGTCGGCACCGACGCGCTGGCCAGCGCCCGCTCGGCCGAGCGCAGGTTGCCCGACCCGTAGTCGAGGACCACGACCTTCTTCACGCTGCCCACGTACCCACCAGCGGACTCCGGCTTGGGCGGGATTCCCGTGACCGTTCATCGGCTCCGGGCGCAAGTGCTCTCTCGCGAAATCTGTAGACAAGCGTCTGACCTGGGGATTCGCGCGGGGAGCACCGCCCTCTGGGGCGGTTACTATCCGTACATGTGTTCGAGCGGATCGGGTGACGCGTCATGGGGGAGCTGCAGTCGGCGCTGGACGGGCTCGCCGCCGACGACCTCTTCCTGCTGGTCGGGCCGAGCTTCTCGACCGAACGGCGCCGGCTGGTGCGGCGCGCAACCGGCTCGACGCCGAGCTGGCCCGCGCGGTCCGCGGGCGCGAGCGATCCAGGCGCCCGAGCACGACGGGCTGAAGACGATGCGGTCCTGGCTGCGCGCGCACACCCGGCTGTCCGCCGGCGGCCGCCGCGGCTGGTCGGCACCGGCCGGGCGCTGGAGACCTGCCGGCCGTCGAGGCCGCGTTCGCCGCCGGGAGATCACCGCCGAACAGGTCGAGGTGATCGCCCAGATCACCGCGCCGAACACCTGGCCCGGCCGCGGCGCGCAGGGCATCGACCTGGCCGCGGTCGAGGCCGACGTTCGTGACGATCGCCGCGCACCCGGCCCCACCCACAGCTGCGCGGCCGTGGTGCACACTACCTGGCCCGGCTCGACCCCGACGGCCCCGAACCCGACCCCACCGAGGACCGGTCGTTCATCCTGGTGCAGGCACCCCGACGGCAGCCGGTCACCGGCGCGGTTCGACCTCGACGAGGTCGGTGGGGAGAAGGTGCTACCGCCCTGGAGGCGATCGCCGCGGCCGGCCGGCTGCGCCGGCGACACCCGCACCGCGCGCCCAGCGCTGCGGCGACGCCCTCGTCCAGCTCGCGACAACGCGCTGGCCTCCGGCCAGCTGCCGACCCTGCGGACGGTCAAGCCGCACGTGGTCGTCACCATCGCCCACCGGACGACCTCGCCGACCCCGCGACCGGCCCCGGCGCCGCCACCACCGGCCTCGGCGCCACGATCTCCGCCGCCCGGGCCCGCTGGCTGGCCTGCGACGGCAACATCACCCGGATCGTGCTCGGCCCCGACGGGCTGCCCACCGACCTCGGCCGCGACAAGCGGGTCGTCCCCCCTCACATCCGCCGGGCTCGAGGCCCGCGACCGCGGCTGCGTCTTCGCCGGCTGCGAGGCCCCGCACTGTTGTGCGACGTCCACCACCTGCTCGAATGGATCGACGACGGCGAGACCTCACTGGACAACTCGCGCTGCTCTGCGAACGGCACCACACCAAGGTCCACCACGGCTTCCGCATCGAGCGACAACCCGACGGCCGATGGCGCACCTACCGCCCCGACGGCACCGAGATCGTCCTCCATCCCGACTTGCTCGCCGTCTGAACGCAACCTCGCCCCGACTCCTGGTTGTTCGAGGGCAGAACGGCGACGCTCAAGTGTGGGCTTGAGGCATCGATCAAGAGTTCTGGATTGCTTGCGCCTGACTCGTCGGCCCGTAGGGCTGGGGCCTGTCCATCTCTGGACCGCCCTGAAGGCGGCCTATGGGACACCCGCCGGGTCCCGATCCTCACCCTCGAACCCGGACGACACGGCGCTCCGTGGCTCGTCGGCGCTGCCACCAGTGGCCCGTCGTACCTAGCGAGCGGAGATTGTCCGCCAAGCGCCATTCCGTGCCGAGTTCTTCTCCGCGACTACCGACAAAGTCAATTCTCTCGACTGGCCGCTGCAGTTGCCGCCACATCCAGTCGGCAGTCCACTCGCCAAAGACGGCCGGTGACGCGGCCATGCCGACAACGTCGAGGATGTCTGTCCCGGAGACTCCGTCGAGGAGGTAGTCCTCGGAGCCCCACTCGCCTACGAGCGAGGGCTCCACGGCATCCCAGAGGTAGCCCGCCTGGAGGACAGCGTCCAGCGAAGAGCCCGCCGGTAGGTCGGGCACTTTGCACTCAACGTAAAGCGGGTTGAGGACGCTGAGGGACCTCGTCGATTCCGGAGCCACACCGGCCACCCGCCACGCCGCCGCACTGGCCCGCAGGGACTCCAAGAACGCTGCCTCGTGCTCGTTCCGAGGTTCCGCGCCTGCGAACCATCGCGCAACTTCGGGGTCCGACACCGGCGCAGCGTAACCGTGGCGAGTGGTGTCCCTTAGTGGGCCGCTATGGGACACCCAGCCAGGTAGCCGTGAGGGCGGCTGTGGCCCCACGCCGCCGCTAGCGCGGTCCGGCAGTCCACCGGGGCCGAGCCAGGGCATCCGGGGGGCCGCAGCCGCCGCTTCCAGAGGCAATGCCTTGACGCTTCATTCTGGGCAGGATCATCGTGCGGGAGGACCCGGCCACGCGGCTGCGGAGGAAGGGTGCGTTGTGAGGAGACTCACGGTCCAGACGCGCATCGACATTGCCTGTCCGGCCACGGACGTCTTCGACTTCGTCGCCGATCAGACCAACGCCCCTCGATGGCAGCAAGGGCTTCACGAGGTGCGCCGCATGACACCCGGTCCAGTCGGCGTTGGCAGCGAGCACGTGTTTGTGCGCCGCTTCGCCGGGATGAGCATCAAGTCCCGGAACCGCTTCACCCGGTACGACCCCGGCCGATTCGTCTCCTTCGAGATTCCCTCCGGCCGGATCACCGGCGAGGCCTCGTACCTGGTGGAACCCACCGGTACGAACACCTGCCGGCTCATCAGTGAATTGGATTTCCGCGTGGCAGGCCTCGCCGGGTTGGCCGCACCTCTCCTGGCCCGGGTCCTCGAACGCGAGAGCAGAAAGGACGAAGCCACCCTCAAGAAACTCCTCGAGCTCCCCGGCGCCTAATGGCCCCAGCTGGGGAACCGCTGCTCACCCCGGCCAGCTTTCCCTCGACGCTGCGCCCGGTGTCCCAAAAGTGGGCCGTTTAGGGCAACGGGCCGCGAAGGACCCCGGTTGACCGCCTGGCTCGACGGCCGATGGCGCACCTACCGGCCCAACGGCACCGAGATCGTCCTCCATCCCGACTTGCTCGTTCGTCTGACCTACACCCGCGGCTCGGTCACTCCCGGGAGTCCTCCCAGGGCAGCACGGTGAGCTCTGGCCACTCCTGCTGCCACCGCGCGGACTTGGTTCTCGTCTACGTGCCGCGGGGCCAGCCGCCAAGTTCGGGCGCACGGTCATCGAGAACAGGTCGTCGTAGCCGTGCGGCGCGTAGACCCGCGGGTGCCAGTCCGCCGGTCGACGGTCACGCCGTAGCAGCAGCACACGGCCGCGAAGGAGTCGATGGCGTCGGCGCAGTCGCGGAACGCCGGCGCCGGCGCGCCGAAGTGTTCGGCGTACCAGAGGTGCACCCGCGCCTCGTTGCGGATCTCGACCGGTACCGGGAGGTCGGCGAACAGGTCCGCACCCGCCCGGATGACGGCGTCCTCCGCCTCCCACGAGGTGTCGTCGTCGAAGTAGGAGAGGTCGGCGTCGCGGATCCCGGTCCCGGCGGCCGCCCGGTCAGGTCGTTTGAGACCGTCTGGAACAGTACGCCGGCGGTGAGCCACCAGTCCCCCGCCCCGAGCGCGGGCGCCCGGTCGAGGACCGCGGCCACCGTCGGGTCGGCGAGAACGATCTCGAGGAAGCGCTGCTCGCTCACACCAGGCGGAGGATCCCCGACGCGCTGGCCAGCAGGGCGCAGATCAGCAGGATCACCGCGAAGGCCACTTGCGGGCCGGTGCGCCCCTGGGTGTCGGAGTCGGACTTCCAGATGCTCCAGGCGCCGACCAGGAGGAAGCCGCCGAGGACGATCAGGACCAGACCGAAGTTCACGGGTTAGAGGCGCGCCCTTCGTGGAGGGGACGCCGGCGGCGCGCGGGTCGATCGCGACGGCGTGGCGAGGGCCCGGGCCAGCGCCTTGAACTGGCACTCCACGATGTGGTGCGCGTTGCGGCCGTACGGGACGTGGACGTGCAGGCCGATCTGGGCCTGCGCGACGAAGGACTCAAGATGTGCCGGGTCATCGTCGTGTCGTAGTCCGGGCCGATCATCGGCGCCATGTTCTCGGGCTCGGTGTGCACGAGGTAGGGCGGCCGGACAGGTCGACGGTGACCTGGGCGAGGGACTCGTCCAGCGGGCACGGTGGCGTCGCCGAAGCGCGGATCCCCACTTGTCGCCGAGCGCCTGCTCGAAGCGCCGGCCCAGCGCGATGGCGGTGTCCTCGATGGTGTGGTGGGCGTCGATGTGCAGGTCGCCGTCGGTCTTCACCGTCAGGTCGAACAGGCCGTGCGGCCGAGCTGCGTCGAGCATGTGGTCGTAGAAGCCGACGCCGGTCGGACGTCGACGCTGGCCGGTGCCGTCGAGGTCGATCTCGACGACGACCTAGGTCTCCTTGGTCGCCGCGCTCGACCCGGCCTGCGGCTCATGCGGTCGATGCTCCGGTCTCAGTGATCGCGATCTCACCCAGCGCGTCAGGAACGCGTCGTTCTCCTCGGGGGTGCCGGCGGTGACCCGCAGCCAGCCCGGCAGGCCGATGTCGCGGACCAGGACACCCTGGTCGAGCAGCTCCTGCCAGGCCGCGTGCGCGTCCGCGAACCGGCCGAACAGCACGAAGTTCGCGTCGGATCGGCGACCTGGTAGCCGCTGGCCCGCAGCTCGGCGACCATCGCGGTCCCGCTCGGCCTTCAGCGGCTCGACGTCGCCGAGCAGCGCGTCGGTGTGCTCCAGCGCGGCCAGCGCGGTGGCCTGGGTGACGGCCGACAGGTGGTACGGCAGGCGGACCAGCTGGAGGGCGTCGACGACCGCGGGGTGGGCGGCCAGGTAGCCCAGGCGCGAGCCCGGCCGTGCCGAAGGCCTTGGACATCGTGCGGGAGACGACCAGCCTCGGCCGGCCCTCGAGCAGGGTCAGCACCGAGGGCGTGCCGGCGCGGGCGAACTCCACGTACGCCTCGTCGACGACGACGCATGCCGGCGGCCGCCTCGTACAGCGCGAGGACGGTCTCCGGCGTCGACGCGCGGTGCCGGTCGGGTTGTTGGGCAGGTGATGAAGACGACGTCGGGCGCGTGCTCGCGCGACCTGCGCGGCGGCCGCGCTCGGGTCGATCGTGAAGTCGGCGCCGCGCGGTGCCCGGAGATCCAGCCGGTGCCGGTGCCGCGGCGATGATCGGGTGCATCGAGTACGACGGCTCGAAGCCGATCGCGGTGCGGCCGGGTCCGCCGAAGGTCTGCAGCAGCTGCTGGATGACCTCGTTGGAGCCGTTGGCCGCCCAGACTGCTCCGGCCCACCGTGACCGGTGGTGCGGGTGAGGTAGCCGGCGAGGTCGGTGCGCAGCGCGACCGCGTCGCGGTCCGGGTAGCGGTTGAGCCGCGGGCGGCCTCGGCCGACGCGCTCGGCGATGTCGGCGACCAGCTGCTCGGGCAGCGGGTACGGGTTCTCGTTGGTGTTCAGCCGTACGGGGACGTCGAGCTGGGGGGCGCCGTACGGGGTGCTTGCCGCGCAGCTCGTCGCGGAGCGGGAGATCGTCGATCGAGTCCGTCACGTCGGCGCCTTCCAGCCGAAGCGCGCCTGACGGCGGCGCCGTGCGCGGGCAGGTCCTCGGCCTCGGCGAGCGCGCCACGTGGCCGGCGACCTCGGCGAGCGCGTCCGGGTCGTAGTCGACGACGTGGATGCCGCGCAGGAAGGACTGCACGGACAGGCCGCGAGGAGTGGCAGGCGCAGCCGCCGGTGGGCAGCACGTGGTTGGACCCGGCGCAGTAGTCGCCGAGCGAGACCGGCGCCAGGGCCGACGAAGATCGCGCCGGCGTTGCGGACCCGGGCGGCGACGGCGGCGGCGTCGGCGGTCTGGATCTCCAGGTGCTCGGCGCCGTAGGCGTCGACGACCCGCAGCCCGCTCGATGCCGTCGACCAGGACGATCGCCGGACTGCTTGCCGTCCAGCGCCGGCATGATCCGGTCGGAGTGCTTGGTGGCGGCGACCTGCGGCTCCAGCTCCGCTCGACGGCGTCGGCGAGCTCCGCGGAGTCGGTGACGAGCACGGCGGCGGCCATCGGGTCGTGCTCGGCCTGGCTGATCAGGTCGGCGGCGACGTGCACCGGGTCGGCCGTGTCGTCGGCGAGGATCGCGATCTCGGTCGGGCCGGCCTCGGAGTCGATGCCGATCCCGCCCGTGAAGCAGCCGCTTGGCGGCGGCGACCCAGATGTTGCCGGGGCCGGTGACCATGTCGACCGGCGGCGCACGTCCTCGGTCGCCGTACGCGAACATCGCGACGGCCTGGGCGCCGCCGACGGCGTAGACCTCGTCGACGCCGAGCAGCGCGCAGGCGGCGAGGATCGTCGGGTGCGGCAGGCCGCCGTGCTCCCGCTGCGGCGGGGAGGCGAGCGCGATGGACTCGACGCCCGCATCCTGGGCGGGCACGACGTTCATGACGACGCTGGAGGGGTAGCGGCGCCAGCCCGCCCGGGACGTACAGCCCGACGCGCTCGACCGGCACCCAGCTCTCGGTGACCGTGCCGCCGGGCACGACCTGGGTGGTGTGGTCGGTGCGGCGCTGGTCGCGGTGCACGATCCGGGCGCGGCGGATCGACTCCTCCAGGGCGGCCCGCAGCGCGGGTCGAGTCGGCGAGCGCCCGGTCCAGCGCGTCCTGCGAACAGCGAATTCGACGGAGTCCACGCCGTCGAGACGGCAGTGATCTCACGGACGGCCTGCGCGCCGCGGATGCGCACGTCCTCGCACAGCAGGCGGACAGTGGCCATGACCGAGTCGATCGGTGGCGGCCCGGGCAGCAGTCCGGCGAGCTCGCGGGCCCCCGGCAACACGGATCCACGAAGGTCGATGCGGCGAGCACTGGCCACCTCCGGCTGTTGCTGCGGCGAGTCTCCAGGGTAGCCAGCGCGCAGGCAGCCCTCGGATGGCCCCCGTAGGCTCGCGGGATGGGCGAGCTGATCCCGTTGTCCCGCTCGGGACGGCCCTGTTCCCCGGCGTGGTGCTGCCGCTGCAGATCTTCGAGCCGCGGTACCGCCGCCTGATGGTCGATCTGCTCGCCCTGCCCGATTCCGGAGACCAACGGTTTTTCGGCGTCGTCGCCATCCAGGACGGCTGGGAGGTCGAGCGGTCGCCCCCGCCGAGGCGCTCTACGACATCGCTGCACCGCCCGCGTCCAGGCCGTTTCCCCGCAGCCGAACGGCGGCCCGCATCGTCACCGTCGGCGGCGAGCGTTTCCGCTGCTCGAGCTCGTCGTCGGCAACGATCCGCGTATGTGCAGGCCGAGGTCGAGTGGCTGGTCGAGGAGGAGCAGGCCGAGGAGGCCGCCAGCGACCACGACGGCGTCGTCGATCCATCCGGGCTCGTGGTGCCCAGCGTCGCGGCCGCCGGGTTCGACGACGTCGTCGCCTCCGTCGCGCGCGGGTCGATGAGCGTCCCTGCCCGCAACGTCCGCGGCCTGTTCACCTGCTACGTCGCCGAGGTCTCCGGGCTGACCGGCGGAGGCAACGACGACCCCGTGCCCGCCGTCGACACGGAGACCGGCGTGCTGCTCCACGCGTGACCGGCGACCCGACGGCGCTGTCCACCTGGTGGCGTCGGCCGCCCTGCCACCACCAAGGACCGCCAGGCCCTGCTTGCCGAGTCGGCCACCCGCCGCCGCTTCGCCGCCGAGTCACCTGCTCCGGCGCGAGCTGACGCTGCTGCAGACCCTCGGCGCGGTGCCCGTGCCGCTGCGTCAGTTCGCCGCACCAATGACGGTCAACTAAGGAAGCCGCCCGGGGCGGGCACGTCCAAGAGCGGCCGGTCGTCGCTGTCGACCTCCGGCGCCGGCTCCGCGGCCGGGTCCCCGTCGGCTCCAGCGTCGGGTCGAGGTCGTCGGGGTGCACGGTGATAACCGGCGCGAGGTAGGCCAGCAGCGCCGCAACGGCGCGAGCGCCAGGGCCAGCGGCGAGCCGAGGGCCAGCCGCGTCGTCACAACGGTGCCGACGTCGGCGAGCTCGCCTCGGTCGGGCCAGCACCGAGTGCCTCCCCGAGCTGCAGGCGACCACCGCCGCGGCGACACACCGACCGCGAGGGCCAGCACCGTGGCGACTCCCCCGCGGCGGCGCGATCGCCGCTCAAGCTTGTCCGCCTTGCGGCGCTTGGCAGCGTAAGCAGCGCCCGCTGCACGCTTCCGGGCGCGCGCCTCTTCGGAAGTTCCGAAGTGACCGCCGACGCATTTCCCAGGGCAGGTTTTGCAGTTGGCAAAGGTCTCGCCGCGATACGCTATGCCCATCAGTGGACCACCCGGAACGGGGCGCGGGCTGGAAAAGGAAGGTCGCTGGTGGCGAGGCAATACAAAAGCCAGCGCGGAAACCACGTTTCGCCGGTGCCGGGGGAAATGGCAACTTTGACCTTGTCGCGCCGCTTTTCCAGCACCAAAGCGGAAAACCCGCTGCCGCCCAGACAAATGTCGCGCTGTTCGATAGGCGGCGGCTCGTACGCCACCCCCTGCATGATGCAAAATTCCAAGGCATCGCCCGACTGGGCTACGCTAACGCAAAGCACGCCATCCGGGTCTTGCGTCTTATGAACATGAACCCATTCGTGAAGCTCGATGTCGTCCCATGTTTTCATCGGATACCTGCCTCTTGTTCGGCGCGCTTGCGCTGTTCCATGCGGAAGTTCACCGCCTTCACGCTTTCGTCGTACTTGGCCCAGGGCCGGTTGTAGAGGGCAATGTGCTCGGCATCGGTAAGGTTCGCTGCCGGTTCGTTGATGAAGGTTCGCTTATGGGTCATGCCGTTCACCAGCAGCGGTTTTCCTTCCGCTTTGGCTTCGGCAATGCG
The DNA here is from genome assembly GCA_963839725.1 of uncultured Alphaproteobacteria bacterium. Classification (GTDB taxonomy): domain Bacteria; phylum Pseudomonadota; class Alphaproteobacteria; order Rhizobiales; family Rhizobiaceae; genus Kumtagia. The sequence goes on from CAWIWT010000034.1 coordinate 13,869, forward strand.
CCGCTGGATTTCGGCCAGAAAAAGCTTGGTCAGCCCTTCCGGGTCGAGCCCAGACGCAGGCGCGGGAAGTCGGGGCGTTGCCGGTCGGGGTATTCGTCGGCGCGGATGGCGCGAACTTCTTTCGCTGGGCGAAGGCGCGGGATTGAAGACTGGCTGACCGGCCCCAGCCGACCTTGCCGCGCGTAGCCTGAAGCGCCAGCAGGTTCATCCGGGTGGAATAGTCCGGCTCTTCCAGCTTGAAGCATAGTAACTCGAGCCGGTCGGCAAACTGGTCCTTGGTCATCGAGGAAGGGATGCGAAGTTGCGCTTCGCAGACGGCAACCATATCGGCTTCGGAAGGGGTAGCCACGACCACCGACTCCGCAACGGTAGCCTCGGTCTGCGCGAAGTTTGCGTCCAGATCAGGGTCGCTCAAGCGGAAGCCCCTTCCAGAAGCGCTTCAAGCTCGGCCTCGGTCATCGAACTGATGCCCTTGGTTCGGGCGTGAAGGTCGAAGGCGCGCAGTTGCAGGATTTCCTTGCGCGAAAGACCTTCGAAGGGGTTCGCCGGGGGCGCATAGGGTTCTTCGGCTTCGATGGTGGGGGTGATATCCCTTGCCACCCGGTCTAGGCCAAGCAGCCTAAGCGTGCGGGCAAGGTTGCCGGTCATGCGCGTATAAAGATCGAGGCTCTTGTCGCCCAGCTTGGTATCCGGCTGGGCCAGCTTGGCTTCGGTCGCCTCGCACTGGATTGAAAGCGTCGCGGCGCGCCGTATCAACGCCTTCTGCATTTCGCTTAGGCGTTCGGCCCCGCCAAGGTCGGAAGCCATCGCCGACATGATATCCTTGAAGCGTCGCGCGTATTCGCTCTGATGGTTTACGCCGCCCAGGAACGCCTTCGTTCCGTTGGTTACGGCGCTGCGCTGCGCCGCTTCTGAAGGTTTGGTGAAGGCGGGGCGAAGGGTGGGCGACATGGGGGCGAAGGGATACCGTTTCGGGGCTTGAATATATTCCTTTACCGTCCTGGGCGTTAGGTCAGCAAGCGTTGATTTTCCTCGCAAGCACTCGCAACATGGCCCAATGATTTCAAGGGTTTAGCGGGCAGTAAAAGATCATCAGTCTGTTGCCAAAGCCCTGAGTTCCGCGCCGAAGCGCCGGGGTCGCAGGTTTTTATCCCCAGATTTCGTAGTCGTTGCCTGCGGAAACCTAAGTTGTCGAGGGTTTTCGAACTTTCCCACACAAGGCCACACAAGCGCGTTCGGCGAACGGGTGGCCCCGATTACCAGCGAACCCCCTCTCGCGCGTTGTGCCCCCCGCCGTGGCTTGCTGTGCCGGCAGAGGAATTGAAATGGTTGCCGCCAGTGGCGCGCCGCGCCGAAAATTGAAAATTTTCTTTGTCTTCCAGCTTAAGAAACGCGCCAAGGGAAAGGAGCTTACCGAACTCGCGCACCCCGCCTTTTACCCCCCACCCCTTAAGGGGGGGGTAAGGTGGTGCGCTGGGTGCGGCCTTTCCCTTTTCGCGGGGTGCAGTGCGCACCCCTTGCGCACCCCCGGTGCGGTAGGTGCGCACTGGGGTCAAAAGGGAGGGTGCAACTCCGGTTTTCCCGCTTCGGAAAGGACCAGAAACGGCACCTCGCGCTTGGCTTTTGGGTCTTTGATCTTGATAACTTCAACCATCTTCTCCTCGATCAGCGCCTCAATCACTTTTGTGGCTTGCTTGTTCGCCTCTGGGGTAAGCTCGCCGCCTTGGCTTCGGTCCAAGTTCAGCGCGTCGGCGATGTAGTAGCCCGCCCATTCTTTCGTCTGGTCCGATTTCTTCGGCGGCGGCTCGGCGGCGAAGATTGCCAGCAGCACTTGCTTTTTCTCCTGCGGATAAAGTTCCTTCACAACCTTCGGCGGCGGCTCCCAGAGAACCGGAACTCCGACAAAATCCGGGTCATGTTCATAGTTGCCGTTGCCGACCGAAGCGCCTTCCAGCTTGAACCAGAGCTTTTTGTCGGAAGGCAGCACAAGGTTGGCTTTCGCGTTGCACTGATAAACGTACAGCCGCCGTTCGTCTGGGTCGATGCCCCAGCCTTCCGCTTCGGTTTCCGACATAACGTCAAGGATGCGGGCGCTGCGGGCGGCGTTTACGAAAGCCGAAGCCCCCCGGATGGACTCGACATTTTGTTCCGCGCCGTTGACCTTGCGCGTATGGTGGACAAGCTCGATGGCGCAGTTCGCTTCCGAAGCCAGCCGCCCCAGTTCCTTCATTACCGCGTCGACGTGGGTGTTGCTGTTTTCGTCAAGGCCGTGAAGGCCGATGAACGGGTCGAAGACAATGACATCGATTTTATGCGCTTTCACCCAGTCGCGGAGTTCGTTGACCAGCTTGGTCCAGACGCGGATGTCGCCCGCCTTCAGTTCCGCGATCTTGATCGACCCGTTATGGCCGGAATGGACGATGATCTTCCTGCCAAGCGCATTTAGGTCCAGCGGGACGGTCGGGTACTGGGGATAACCATCTTCCCAATAGTAGGGATGCGGCTTCGGGGGGTTTCCCCAATAATAAACCGGCGCGCCCTCGCTCTCATCGTATTGCTGGAAGTGCCCAGCCGTTCCTACGAACTTTCGCTGGATATGCGCGCGGTCATCTTCCAGATTGACATAAAGAATGTTCAGCGGGCGCTCGGTCATCGGGTGCGGGCGGTCGCCGCCGTGCAGCCATTGCCCGGAAGCCATCGCGATACAATCGACCGTGACCAGCGCGGATTTCGCCGTTCCTCCGGGGGCAACGGTTACGGAAACAAAGCCGCGAATGTAATGATGGCCGTATAGGTAGTCGATGCGGGGGATTTCGGTCGCCTTCGGCCACGGGGACAGATCGAACTTCGGCAGCGTCGGAACCTTCTCCTCTTCCTTCGGCGTTCCCTGCGGCTTTTTCAGAACTTGCCGGGTGATCCGGTCGACAACCCGGTCGGATAGCGGCGGGTGGCAGTGCGATTGATTGATTTCGCTGATGCTGCGCGTGACTTTTTCGTCGTTCTTACCTAAGCCGCGAAGCGAACAGCCGTATTTATAGAGTCCCCGGTCGCGGCCATTGTAGCGCCCGCCGCTTTCTGGAAAACCTTCCTCGGGAAGGCCGGTCCACTTCTCCGACTCGCCTTCCGGCTCGGAGTGATAGGTAACGTGACTTTTAGGTCTTCGAAGATCATCCGTTGCCGGGTGGCGTACGCTTCGAACTCGGCCAGCGGCAACTCGCGGCCATCGTCGGCATAGGCAACGCGCCGCTGGCTGTAGCTTGGGTCATCGGCGTTGAACTGGTCGGCGTTGAAGTATGGCATATTGAGCCAGTTGCCGATGCGGTCGCCATCCGTTTCGGCTTCCGGGTCGATCTTGTCCTGCTTCGGAAATATCTCACAGCCGCCATAGCCGAGGGCATCAGCGATTTCGGCCAGCTTCCGGCGAAGCGCCGTCGCCAGAACCGGCTCCTTGAAAAAGAATGTGGCGTGCGCGCCATCCGACTTCGAGCGAAGGACGACCGCGTTCGTTATTCCAATATCGTGAAGGTCGGCGATTAGGCCGGGTTTGCTGATACCTTTGATGTCAAGATCCAGCGAACCCCATTTGGCGAAACCGGCTTCGTTGACCGCGATAATGCCGAGTTCGACCATGCCTAGATCGGGATGAGATTAGGTTGGGTATATCCGGCATTTCTGAAGTAGTTTGAGCATTCGGCGGTGCTGATGTCGCGCAGGATATCGCCCAGTGCGCGGCAGACGGTCTCGACGGAGCGTTGCGCGGCGTCTCGGAGCCAATGCTTGATCTTGGCGAAGAGCTGTTCGATGGGGTTCAGGTCGGGCGAGTATTTGGGCAGGAAGAAGAGCCTCGCGCCAGCGGCGCGTATGGAGCGTCGAACGGCCTTGCCCTTGTGCGAGCCGAGGTTGTCCATGACGACGATGTCACCAGGCTTGAGTGTCGGGACCAGAACGTCGTCGACATAGAGCTGGAAGCGCTCGCCGTTGATGGGACAGTCGAGAAGCCATGGCGCATCGACACGATCGTGCCTGAGTGCGGCCACGAGGGTCATGGTCTGCCAATGGCCGTGGGGCGCCTCGCCGGGAAGCTGCTCACCGATGGGCGCCCAGCCGAAGAGCGGCGTCATATTCGTCTTGGTCCATGTCTCGTCAATGAAGATCAGGCGCGAAGGGTCGATCAGATCGCGATACTTCATCCACTGATCGCGTCGACGCGCGACATCGGGCCGTTTGCGCTCGGCCGCGACCAGCGTCTTTTTTTGTAAGACAGTTTCTCCTCGTGGACGAACGCCCATACCGACCGATAGTCCACCTTCAACCCGCGTCCAGCCAATTCGGCCACCAGGCCGCGCAAGGTGAAGGCCGAGGCGCGGCAGCGTTCCACCAGCCAGTCGCGATGCCTGCCCGAGATCGCACGCGGCTTGTAGCCGCCGATCTTGCCGGGGCTGAAGCTGCCGGTCTCTTTAAAGCGCGCAACCCAACGGATCACCGTGCTGATCCCAAGATCATAGCGCTCAGCCGCCTGCCGCCGCGACAGCCCATTTTCAATCACACTGCTGACAACGCGCCCACGAAGATCGTCCGAATAGGGTTTGCTCATCCATGCCAGCCTCCAACACCAGCCAGCATCTTGAATCAGATTTGCAGACCAATAGGTATTCTAGCGATTTAATCAAATCTCATCCCGCTCTAGAATATGCTTGTCCCAGACGGTTCGCGTCAACTCAGCCGTTAGCTTGGCCGTTACGGTGATTGCCTTCCCCTCGACCTTCCCGGTCTTAGGATTAACTTCCTTCGGCGTGAATTGCCCGAACGCGTGGTCGCCGCCTTCGAACAGCTCGGAAATAGGTTTAGTCTGATCGTCGGAATAGTAGTCAATAGGTAAGCCCGCCTTTACAAATTCGGCGGAAGGACTACATGCGGACGCCTTACGTGCCCACAAGTAGTTCGTCCCGGATTGCTTTGAAAATAGAGAGACCCCGCCCGCAAGCGGGGTCTTTTTAGTCTTCAAGCACGCCGTCAGGGCGCTTGGCGACGAACCACTGCTCGACGCTTTTGTAAACGTTGACATCGTCATTGATGACGCGCCCATCGGGAAACCGATATCCAGTGTCAACCTGATCGCTGAACAGTTCCGGGTCGAACGTTGGCCCTATCGCCGTCGCATACAGCCCCCTCGGGTCTGGATGGGCTTTCGCTTTCAGATCGAAAATGGCCCATGCGACAACGGGCATCGCATGGATGTGAAACGTGCCGGTTCGCTTGCCGCCTGCTTCCGTGATCTCGACTATAACGACCCGGTCGCAGGGGACCGCTGCGGGAACGATGGTGTGGATTTGTTCGGCCATCTCACGCCGCCTCGAGTTCGGCATCGAGCGCCTTGGCCAGCTTGGCGCGGGTAATGCACCAGCGCCCGCCTATGTTGCTGGCCGGTAGGAAGCCGGTGACGATGAGGTGGTAGACTTGGCGCTCGCTGCGGTTGCAGGCTTCGCCGATGGCGCGAGCGCCCCAGATTAGGTCAAGTGGTTGATGGTTTCCCATAGGTTAGGCTCCGGTCGTTTGCGCCGGAGTTGTGTCATCGCGTTGGATGGGGAAACGACACACAGGCGCGAGGTTAAGTTCGCGAAAGCCCGGAACTTTGTCCGGGAATAATCCTGTGTGCCTCGGCCAAATGCCAAGGTGAATGATTTCTTACTATGGCCGCGCGCTACATTGCAAGCCCACCACTCTACATTAACCACAAGTGTTCGCAGGCGTCGCCCAGCAACAGATTTTGTGCAACATGGTCTTCGGAACTAAACCGGAGATTTGATTAAAATGTCTATTCGAAAACGTACATGGGAAACTGCCAAGGGCGAGCGCGTTGCATGGCTGGTCGATTATGTCGACCAAGACGGCAAGCGGCACGCCCGCCAATTCAAGACCAAGGGCGACGCGACTTCCTTCGCCAATCGAACCGGCGTCGAGATCGAGAACAACGAACACGTCGCGATAAATCGGCACTCGATGACGGTGGAACGGGTCGGTGCGCTTTGGCTGGAAACCTGCCGCGCGCGCAAGCTGAAAGAAATGACGGTGCGCGGCTACGAGCAGCATTTGCGTCTGCACATCAATCCCATCCTCGGCAAAACGAAGGTCGCCCGGCTTGGCGTTTCGGAAGTTCGAAGCTTCCTGCATCGCCTTCAGGAACAGGGTCGTTCCGCGCCGGTCATCGCATCGGTTCGCGTATCGCTGGGATGCCTTCTGACCGAGGCGCTTGAGCGCAAGTTCGCCACCCGCAACCCGGTGCGCGAACTAAGCAAGCGCCGGTCGGTCGGCACGGTTTCGGCGCGGCATGAGGAACGCATCGAGATTGGCGTCGACGTTCCGACAAACGAGGAAATCGGTGCGATCATTCATGCGCTTGCGGACAATCCGTTCCGCCCGCACATCCTCGCGTCGATCTTCCTCGGCATCCGCATCAGCGAACTTCGCGGACTCGCATGGCGAAACGTAGACTTCGCCGCAAAGCGCGTCGCGATCACCCAGCGCGCCGACGCCAAAAAGACAATCGGGTCGCCGAAGTCGAAAGCGGGCAAGCGGTCAATTCCGATGTTCCCGATGCTTACGAACGCGCTGAAGGAATGGAAGCTGCGGTCGACCGGCGACCTAGTATTCCCCGGCCCAGAGGGCGAGCCGCTTGGAATTGAAGTCATCGTGCGGCGCGGCTGGTGGCGGGCGCAGATCGACGCCGGGGTGGTGAACGGCAAGCTGCCGAAATATACCGGCATCCATTCGGCGCGGCACTGGTTCATTTCATGGTGCGCCAACCCGGCGTCGCGCGGCGGGCGGGGTATGGATTGGAAGGAAGTTCAAGAGATTGCCGGTCACGCAAGCCTTGCGATAACGATGGGAACTTACGCGCATTTGTTGCCGCGAGACGCGGACGATAATGCTATGGAACAAGCGGAAGCTGCACTGCTTGGCCTAGTGCCACGCAACATAAACGCAACAAAACCGGGTTTTAGTCAATGATTTCAAGGCGTGCAAAAGAACGCACAACTGCTGCTGGCGGTATGGAAACATCCTACGGCTTTCGCAAAGTCGGGGAGGACGAGAAGCAATCGCTCGTCAACGACGTCTTTCACAAGGTCGCAGATCGCTACGACCTGATGAACGACATGATGTCCGGTGGCTTCCACAGGCTGTGGAAGGACGCGATGGTCGCGTGGCTCAACCCCTCGCGGCGTGCCGGCTGGACATCGCTGGACGTCGCCGGCGGTACCGGCGACATTGCCTTTCGCATTGTCGATGCATCAGGCGGCCATGCACGCACGACGGTCCTCGATATCAACGGCTCGATGCTGGAGGTCGGACGTGAACGGGCCAAGAAGCGCCGGCTCGACGGCAATGTCAGCTTTGTCGAAGCAAATGCGGAGGCGTTGCCCTTCGCAGACGATACATTCGACGCCTACACGATCGCCTTCGGTATTCGCAATGTGCCCCATATCGACACGGCCCTGTCCGAGGCGTTTCGCGTGCTGAAGCCGGGCGGCCGCTTCCTCTGCCTCGAATTCTCGGAAGTCGACCTGCCGCTGCTCGACAAGGTCTACGAGGCGTGGTCGTTCCGGGCCATTCCGCGGATAGGCAGGGTTGTGACTGGCGATGGCGAGCCTTACGCCTACCTCGTAGAGTTGATCCGCAAATTCCCCAACCAATCGAATTTCGCCGATATGATCCGGCGCGCCGGTTTCGAGCGGGTGACGTGGCGCAACTATTCCGGCGGCATTGCAGCCCTGCATTCCGGCTGGAAACTGTGACGGCCGCCGCATGAGCTCGATCGGAGCGGATTTCAGGCTCATCCGAGCCGGCTGGATCATGACGCGCGAGGGCGTGTTCGCAGCCTTGCCTGGCGAGGAGCTTTCTGGCGCGCCGCGATTTGCCTGGCGCCTGACGAAGTTCTTTACGCGCAGCCGCGCCCGCCAGCGCAAGCGCTCCGAGCGGCTATCCGGCGCGGTAGCAAGGCTCGGCCCGTCCTACGTCAAACTCGGCCAGTTCCTTGCGACCCGGCCCGACGTCGTCGGCAACGACATTGCGTTGGAGCTTTCCAAACTTCAGGATAGCATGGCGACCTTTCCGACAGCGGAGGCGGTCAAGGCAATCGAGGGATCGCTTGGCCGCACGGTATCCGATTTGTTTGTGACCCTCGACGAACCGATTGCCGCTGCTTCGATCGCGCAGGTTCACCCTGCCGAAGTGGCGCGGGATGGTGAGGCGCGCAAGGTCGCGGTGAAGGTGATCCGGCCGGGCGTGCGCCGTGCCTTCTTCCACGATCTCGAAAGCTATTTCCTCGCGGCTCGCTTGCAGGAGCAATTCATTCCGTCGTCGCGCCGGCTTCGTCCGGTCGAGGTGACGGAGACGCTTGCGCAAACCACCAAGATCGAGATGGACATGCGGCTGGAGGCTGCGGCGCTCTCCGAGCTTGGCGAGAACACGCACGACGACCCCGGCTTCCGGGTGCCGTGGGTCGATTGGGAGCGCACGGGCCGCGACGTCGTCACCATGGAGTGGATCGACGGGATCAAGATGAACGACATCGACGGCCTGCGCGCCGCCGGTCACGATCTGCCGAAGATCGCCGCCAATCTGGTACAATCCTTCCTACGCCATACCTTGCGCGATGGGTTTTTTCACGCCGACATGCATCCCGGAAACCTGTTCGTCGAGGCAGATGGCGCCATCGTTGCGGTCGATCTCGGCATATCCGGCAGGCTCGGCAAGAAGGAACGGAAGTTCCTGGCCGAAATCCTGTTCGGCTTCATCACCCGTGACTATGCACGTGTGGCGGAGGTGCATTTCGAGGCCGGTTATGTGCCGCGCGTCCACAATGTTGCGTCTTTCGCGCAGGCAATCCGCGCCATCGGCGAGCCGATCCATGGCCAGCCGGCAGAGACCATTTCGATGGCCAAGCTGCTGACGTTGCTGTTCGAGGTGACCGAACTGTTCGATATGGCGACAAGGCCCGAACTGGTGCTGCTGCAAAAGACCATGGTGGTGGTCGAAGGCGTGGCTCGCACGCTCGATCCGGCTTTCAACATGTGGAAGACTTCCGAACCGGTGGTTGGCCAGTGGATCAGGCACAATCTCGGGCCGCGCGGCTTGCTTTCGGACGCCCGTGACGGCGCCAATGCGCTGCTGTCGCTGGCGCGACAGGCTCCGGACCTTGCCGCCCGCACGGAGCGCCTGAGCCGCGAGATCGACGCCATGGCCGAGCATGGCCTGCGCTTCGACGCGATCACCGCCCACGCCATCGGCAAGGCGGAGGCGCGTCACACGCGCTCGGGTCGCATCGCGCTTTGGGTGATCGCGGCGGCGGTGGTCTATATTGCGTGGCAAATCGTGTAGTCATTGACTGTATTGCTAGCAGTGCACACATTGCTGCGATTGGAGAGCGACCCATGGCGACGCTGACGATCCGAAATGTTGACGATGAAACCAAACAAGCTCTGCGTTTCCGCGCGGCTAAGCATGGCGTTTCCGTGGAACAGGAAGTTCGAACCATTCTCAGGGATGCGACACGCGCCCAAAGCCACGACGCTGGTCCAGAAGGGCGTCCGGGAGAAAGCTGGTACAAGTCGATACGAGAGCTCGTTGAGCCGCACGGGGGCTTTGATTTGCAAATTCCGCCGCGCAGCAAGGCGATGCGCGACCCACCGACTTTCGAATAGATGCATACCCTAGACACCAACGTGATCTCGGAATTATTCAGACCTATTCCGGAGCGGGCAGTTGAGGAATGGCTGAAATCTCATCGCCGGGACATTTCTTCGTCACTTCGGTCAGCAAAGCCGAGTCCTTGCTTGGGCTGGCATTGATGCCCGATGACAAACGAAAACAGCTGCTCGGCGACATCATGCAAACGTTCTTTGGTGAACGACTGCAGACGCCGGCTCTTGCATTCGGCGACCTTGAGGCCGTGGCGTTTGCCGAACTCGTGTCCGTGCGCCGCAGGCGCGGTCTCCGGATCGGCGAGTTCGATGCCCAGATTGCGGCGATCGCGAAAACGCATGGCTTCGCGGTGGCTACGCGCAACGTCAGCGATTTCGAGCACTGCGGTGTTGAGATCATCAATCCGTGGGAAGTCGCATGACACTTTCGACCAAACGCATCCTGCTGATCATCGGTGGCGGCATCGCCGCCTACAAGGCGATGGACCTCATTCGCCGCCTGCGCGAGCGCGGCGCCTCGGTGCGGGCTGTGATGACGGCGGCGGCACAGGAATTCGTCACTCCGCTTTCAGTTGGAACGCTCACCGCCGACCGTGCCTTCACCGACCTGTTCGACCGCAATGACGAGCATGATGTCGGCCATATCCGCCTGTCGCGGGAAGCTGATTTGGTGGTCGTCGCGCCGGCCACCGCCGATCTGATGGCCAAGCTGGCCAGTGGTCTCGCCAACGATCTCGCCTCGGCTGTGCTTCTTGCGACGGACAAGAAGGTGGTGATGGCGCCGGCAATGAACCCGATGATGTGGAGCCATCCAGCGACGAAACGCAATCGCGCGACGCTGGTGAAGGATGGCATTGCCTTCGTGGGCCCGAACAAGGGTGAGATGGCCGAGAGTGGCGAGGCAGGCGAGGGCCGCATGGCCGAGCCGCTGGAGATCGTGGCGGCGATCGAGGCAATGCTTGCGAAGGCCGGTCCGCTCACTGGCAGGAAGGTTATCGTGACCTCCGGTCCGACACATGAGCCGATCGACCCGGTGCGCTATATCGCCAACCGCTCGTCCGGTAAGCAGGGTCACGCGCTTGCCGCCGCACTCGCCTCGCTGGGCGCCGAGGTGCGGCTCGTCTCAGGTCCGGTAAACGTCGCGGATCCGGCAGGGGTAAAGACGATCCACGTGGAGACGGCGCGCGAGATGCGGGATGCGGTCGAGGCGGAACTTCCGGCCGACGCGGCGGTCTTTGTCGCGGCCGTGGCCGATTGGCGCGCCGAGAGCGAGGCAGGCGAGAAGATCAAGAAGATCGCTGGCGAGGGACCGCCAGCCCTGCGTATGGTCGAGAACCCGGATATCCTCGCCACCATCGGCCATCACGCCAGGCGGCCCTATCTTGTCGTCGGCTTTGCCGCGGAGACTGAGGATCTGATCGCCAACGCCCAGGCCAAGCTGAAGCGCAAGGGCGCGGACTTCATCGTTGCCAATGATGTCAGCGCCGAAGGCGGCGTCATGGGCGGCGACCGCAATCGTGTCCGCATCGTCTCGAAGGCCGGCGTCGAAGAGTGGCCGGAGATGAGCAAGGACGAAGTGGCGAAGCGGCTCGCGAATCTGATCGCCGAACGGCTGAAGACGGTCGAGGTTTGAGCAGATGAGGCGAATGCTTGAACGGGCTAGTGATCGAGGCTCCCCTCGCGTTTCACCTTCTTGATGCGGTGGCGCTGATAAGCGTCAATTTGCCGGAACAGTGGCATTCTTCGCTCGAAGATCAGATGTGTGATCGAGACGTAGAATGCTTGTTTGGTTTCGCTCCCTCGGAGGTTCAATTTGCAGACGATGCCTCCTTCTTCCCCTGCATAGTGGATGTCGACAACCCTGCATCGCATCGGCAAAGACGGCTGTTGCATTTGGTGGGATAGCGCTTGGATTAGGTTGCGCGTGAGCATGACTTCGACTGGAAGCGCCGTTGACAAATGCTCCATAAGCCGAGCTGTCGTTTCTGGATCATCGATCATTGCCGGGGGCTTTGTCTTCGTCGGTCGGAACTCCAGAGCTGGAATGGTCCGAGCCTGATGTCGGTTGTTCCGTCTCATCATCCGCCAGTGGCGGCTGCGGCGACTTGATCATGCGGCATTGTTCGGGAGCGCCTTTCTTGGCAGTGGAGCGGGGAAAAGCGCGCAAGCGCTCGATTTCCAATATGCGGACGCATCGGATGATGCGCAACCCTTGGCGGCGGATCACGGCAGCGCTTGTTCACTGAGCACAGAGGGGCCGAGGGACAGCTCCGTTTTTGCCGCCAGCGCGTGCCTTCCAATGGCATCACCCGGTTTGGCAAGACAGGAACTGCCTCCAGCAGGTTGTCCCAGACGGCAAGCGCTTCGCCGCCGCATTGAACACACCTCGTCTTTGCCACGCTGCCTTTCGGCCCTGGCCTTTGTCAAAGAACTTCCCTTGCCGTCCTTCGACAAGCTCAGGATGGGAGACGGGGCGCGAGGCCGAGCCTTCCTAAGTTGTAAAGTGTGGCGCAGTCTCCCGCGCCCCGCCATGACGTTCTTCCCCTCACCAAACCCGGCCGAGTTAACGGCTCACGAGCTTGATAAGGGGCCGGGTCTAGGTTGCGGGGGATCACCCCAAGCCGCGCTACCGTTGCGCGACCGACCCGGCGCCGCCTTGCCTGGATGCTCGGTTGTGCACATCCGTTCCCGGGCAAGCTGCTATGGCGGAGAATACGCGAAGGCATGAAAGTGGCTGTCGGGACGCCGGAAAATCGACAAAATGAAAGGCTAAGCAACTGGAAAGATTGGACAATAGTTTTCGGGTGGAGATTTTCTATTCCCCCGTCCCGAAACTGTGCATCTGAGATTACCCCTCTCCGCCTCGCCCCTTCGACAAGCTCAGGCTCGGCACCTCTCCCCAGAGGGGGCGAGGAACCAAGGTCCGGAAGCGACTCGCCCCGCAGCGCCTCACACTTTCAAAGCAGCGAGTCTGAGAGGCGGCGCTAATCCAGCTTGGGTTCCTCGCCCCTCTGGGGAGAGGTGGCGAGCCCTGAGCTTGTCGAAGGGGCGAGACGGAGAGGGGGTCTTGCGGGAGAAGGTGTAGAGACGAAGCCGCGTCTTCCCGGCCAAGGGAGCGAAGCGACCGCAGAGCCGGGATCCAGCGTAATAATTGTCGAAGACACAATCTCTCGTGCGAATGGCAATAAGGCGAAGGACTGGTCGCTGGATCCCGGGTCTACCCTCGCTCCGCTCGGTTGCTCGGGATGACGCAGGTTGAGATGCCCAGCGCTAATGCGGCAAGGGGGCAATCGCTCGTTTACCCCCGCCTTCGGAGCGACCCTCCCCACAGGGGGAAGGTAAGAGGTTGAGCCCGGTCGTCAGGCTGCCGCTGGCCTGCGTCCGGCGGCTGTCGCCAATTCGCGAATGCCCGGTTCGATATGCTGCAAGGCGATCGACGAAATGCCAAGCCGCATGAAATCGCGTCGGCTTCGGCCCGAGGTCGAAGAAGCGGTCGCCCGGTTCGATGATGACGCTGCGCGCCGCCGCCGCTTCCGCTAGCCCGCGCAAGTCGGTGCCGCGCGGTCCTTCGAGCCAGAGCGATGTGCCGCCCGCCGAATCCGTCGAGCGCCATTCCGGCAGGAAAGCGGAGATCGCATGCGAAAGCCGCTTGCGGCGTTCCTCGAATGCCGCCGACAGCCGCCGCACCAGCGCCTCGTGATGGCCGAGCGACAGGAACAGAGCGACCGCCCGCTGATTGTTTGCTGGCGGATGGCGCAGTATGAACCGGCGCAACGCCCTCAACTCGGCGACCAGTTCGGCAGGCGCCACGATGTAGCCCATGCGCAGGCCAGGCGCGAGCGTCTTGGACATCGAACCGACATAAATCACCCGGCCGGAGCGGTCGAAGCTCTTCAGTGCCTGCTGCGGCGCCTCATCGATGAGTTGGCTGTCGTAGCCATCCTCGATGACGATCTGGTTGTTGCGGCTCGCCCGCGCGAGCAGATCCTGGCGGCGTTCGGCGCTCATCGGCACCATGGTCGGGCAATGATGGCTCGGCGTGGTGAACACGAAACCTGCGTCGTCGTCGATCGACGACGTCACCAACCCATGCTGGTCGACCGGCACCGGCTGGATATCGGCGCCCGTCAGCCGGAAAATGCTGCGCGCATCGGGATAGCCCGGGTCTTCCATCGCGACCTTGGTGCCTTTCGACATCAGCAGCGTCGATAGCATGTAGAGCGCATTCTGCGCGCCGAGCGTCACGATGATCTCGTCCGGATTGGCGAAGATGCCGCGGCGCGGCAGCAGCCGCGCCTGGATCTGCTCGATCAGCAGCGGATCGTCGCGGTCCACCATGTCGGCAGCCCAATTGCGGATCTCCAGCACAGCCAGCGCCATGCGGTTGCACTCGCGCCATTCGGCGGTTGGAAACAACGCCGGGTCGAACTGGCCGTAGACAAATGGATAGGACGACTTGATCCAATTCTCGTGCTTGGCCGGGCGCGGCATCTCGCTGGGGGCGAATTGGCGCAGTGCCTTCCAATCGACCTCGCTTGTCGAATCGGCCTGTTTCAGATGCGGCTTGGCGGGCGTCGCCAGCACTTCAGGATTGACGAAATGGCCGCGCCGCTCGCGCGCTACCAGAAAGCCTTGGTCCACAAGCTGTTGGAAAGCGAGCACAACCGTGCCACGCGCCACGCCAAGTTTCTCGGCAAGAATGCGGCATGAGGGCAGGGGCATGGAGGCCGCGATCTGGCGATCGAGGATGGCGGCAACGATCGCTTGCCTGATCTGCGCCTGCAATGTCTGGCCGGACTCGGCGGAAATGCGGAATAGGCCGGACCAGATGGCCGTGTCATTTCTCTGGGGCATTGGACGTTCCTCGAAGCAGTCATCTTGGTACTTCTGGACCAGTGGAGGGTATTCCTGGTCCAATGCCTTGCACCAATGAATATTTCTGATCCTTATGATTTGTACCAGTGATGCTTCGCAGCCGAGCAGGGTCCCTCCCACTTGGGAGCAGCGCAATCGCAATAAGACCTACCCCCACCCCTAACCCCTCCCCACAAGGGGGAGGGAGACCCGCTGCGACGGTTTTGCGAGGTAGTGTGCTGAGAGTTCTGCAAATTCGCTGAGCGAGGGCGGTCATGGCAGGCTGGTGATGTTCAACGTCACCAATTCCCGCGAAGGAACGCCACCATGACCAAGATTGAAGGTAAATCCGCCAGCGCTGCCGTCAAAGACATTCTGCTGTCGAACCCGGACGGGCTACACGAAGTGATCCGTGCGGTGATGCAGGAAGTTCTCGAGGCCGAGATGGACGAGGCGCTTGGTGCTTCGAAGGGCGAACGCACGCCGGAGCGCCTGGGCTATCGCTCGGGTTATTACGGCCGCACCCTTGTCACCCGGGTTGGCAAGCTTGAGCTGCGGGTTCCGCAGGACCGGGCCGGCCGCTTCTCCACTGAACTGTTCGAGCGTTACCAGCGTTCCGAGCGGGCCTTGGTGGCGACGCTTGCGGAGATGTATGTGCAGGGCGTGTCGACCCGGAAGGTCAAGGCGATCACGGAAGAGCTGTGCGGTCATGCCTTCTCGGCCTCGTCGATCTCGGCCATCAACAAGCGTTTGGACGAGAGCCTGAAAGCCTTTGCCGAACGCCGGCTTCAAGAGCCCTTTGCCTACCTCATCCTCGACGCCCGCTACGAGAAGGTGCGCGAAGCCGGCATCGTCATGAGCCAGGCAGTGCTGATCGCGGTCGGCATCGACTGGGACGGCCGGCGCCAGATCCTGGCGGTGGAAATGGCCAATCGCGAGAGCCGCTCGGCCTGGAAGGACTTCCTGGTCTCACTGAAGGGGCGTGGCCTCAAGGGCGTCGAGCTGGTCGTGTCCGACGACCATGCCGGTCTGGTCGCCGCGATCGGCGAGGTGGTCCCCGAAGCGGCATGGCAGCGCTGCTATGTGCACTTCCTCAGGAACGCGCTCGATCACCTGCCGCGCAAGCACGGCGACGATTGCTTGCAGGAGTTGCGCTGGCTCTACGATCGGCGCGATCTCACCGAGGCCAAGGCCGATCTCGCCGCATGGCTTTCCAAATGGTCGGCCCGCTATCCGCGGCTGACGACGTGGGTGGAGGAAACCATCGAGTACACGCTGACCTTCTTCCGCCTGCCGCGCCAGCACCATAAACACCTGAAGTCCACCAATATGCTCGAGCGGCTCAACGAGGAAATCCGCCGGCGCACCTATGTCGTGCGCATCTTTCCCAACGCCGAGAGCTGCCTGCGCCTGGTCAGGGCACTGGCCGTAGAAACCAACGAAAACTGGATGGAGGCCAACCGCTACATCAACATGGACGACCTGCGTGAGCACAAGAAACTCGCTCTGCGCCAAGCCGCATGACCAAATTCATGGCCGCCCAAATTGCAGAACTTGACGCACACAACCTTTTGCGAGGCATAGCGGTCGGCACGGTCCCCCTCCCCCTTGTGGGGAGGGGTTAGGGGTGGGGGTAGGTCTTATTGCGATTGCGCTTCTCCCAAGTGGGAGGGATTGCGGCGCGGTTACTCCGGGAAGAAATCCGGGCCGACAACGCGCTCGTGGCGGTTGGTGGGCATCTCCACCGCGAGTGCTGGAGCCGGTTCTTCGTTGATCGCCAGAAGCGGAATCGTCGGTGCTTCTTTTCTGGAAGGCCCCTGGCTGGCCGTTCAGGCGGCGCTCTTGCGCGCCAGGCGGGCGCGGATGCTCTCGACATCGGCGCGCGGCGTCGCGGCAAACAGCGTCTTCGTGTAGCTGTGCTGAGGGTTGGAGAAGACGTCGTCGCGGCTGCCATATTCCACCGCTTCGCCGAAATACATCACCATCACATCGTCGGCGATGTAGCGCACCACAGACAGGTCGTGGCTGATGAACACATAGGTCAGCTTGAACTCATCCTGCAGGTCGGCGAGCAGGTTGAGCACTTGCGCCTGCACCGACAGGTCGAGCGCCGACACCGGTTCGTCGAGCACCAGCAGGCTGGGGTTGAGCATCAGCGCGCGGGCGATCGCGATGCGCTGGCGCTGGCCGCCGGAGAACATGTGCGGATAGCGGTTGTAATGCTCGGGTCCGAGGCCAACTTTCTTCAGCATCGCCATGGCGCGCTCGCGCCGCTCGGAGGCCGGCGCGGCCGTGTTGATCAGAAGCGGCTCGCCAAGCACGTCGCCGATCTTCTGACGCGGATTGAGTGAGCCATAGGGGTTCTGGAAGACGATCTGCACCTTGCGGCGCATCTCTTTCGACAGGCCGTCCTTGGCGATATCGACCTTGTTGCCGTCGATGAAAAGCTCGCCGGCCGTCGCCGCGTCGATCAACGTGACGATGCGCGCGAGAGTCGATTTTCCGCAGCCGCTTTCGCCGACGATCGCCAGCGTCTTGCCCTGCTCGACCGAGAAGCTGACGCCCTTGACCGCATGCACGGTGCGGGAGCCGCGAAACAGGCCGCCGCCGACATGATAGTCGCGGACGATGTTTTTTGCTTCGAGCACGGTGACGCTCATGACGCGGCTCCGGAAGTGGCGGGCTCGAACAGCATGTCCGAGACTGTCGGCAGCCGGTCGCCGACGGCATTTTCAGGCAAGGCCGACAGCAACGCACGCGTGTAGTTGCTCTTCGGCGATTCAAACAGGGAAAGCACGTCGGCTTCCTCCATCTTCCGGCCTTTGTACTGAACCACGACGCGGTCGGCGGTTTCGGCGACCACGCCCATATTGTGGGTGATCATGATCAGACCCATGCCGTATTTGACCTGCAGGCCGACCAGCAGGTCGAGGATCTGTTTCTGGATGGTCACGTCGAGGGCGGTCGTCGGCTCGTCGGCGATCAGCAGCTTTGGATTGCAGGCGATCGCCATGGCGATCATCACGCGCTGGCACTGGCCGCCGGACATCTGGTGTGGAAAGGAACTGAGCCGTTCCTCCGGCTGGGGGATACCGACAAGCGTCAGGAGTTCGATGGAGCGCGCCCGGCGCTGCGTCTTGTGCATGCCCATATGGAAGCGCAGCACTTCCTCGATCTGAAAGCCGACGGTGAAGCAGGGATTGAGGCTGGCCATCGGCTCCTGGAAGATCATGGCGATGTCCTTGCCGATGATCTTCCGCCGCTCCGATGGGTTGAGCTTCAGCAGGTCGATGCCGTCGAACTCCATCTTGTCGGCGGTAACGGTGGCGCTGTCGGGCAGCAGGCCCATGACGGCCAGCATCGACACAGACTTGCCCGATCCGCTCTCACCGACGATCGCCAGCACTTCGCGTTTTTCGACCGAAACATCGATGCCCCGCACCGCCAGGAACGGGCCGGTCGAGGTGTCGAACGAGACGACGAGGTTCTTGATATCAAGAAGGGGCATTGGTGCGCCTATTGCGTTTGAACTGCGGACCCAGAGCCAAAATCGTTCGTATTGAACCTGACACGATCGGCGCATATATTACAGACGGAAAAGGAGTGCTCCATGCGCGGTCCCATTAAGCCACTGACTTGACGTCTGGGATGTTGGCCTGTCTTCTGAAGACGGCCAGGCCGTGCTCATTTCTTGATTCTGCGGCGTGTTCCAGTGCCCCAAGGGCAGCGACGCCTGCGTCCTGCTGCTCCTTCAACAGATCAATCAGCTGACGTGCATATTTCTGTTTTGACTTTGGGCTTTGCCAAAGGAATCGCGGATCCGCATATCCCTTGGTGAGGGCGTTGGTCTGCGCTGCAAGCTTGTAGTACCGAACCACGCTGTGAACTACCTCCTTTGGCAGGGTCGAGGGATCAGCCTTTATCGACTCAAACACGAAATCCGTTTCGTCGGCTACTCCAAACGGGTCGTCGTCGTGTTCAACATAGTCAATTTCCTCGCGGGTGGTTTGCTCATTCGCCCGGCGCAAGCCGGCAACCATTTCTGCGTGAAGGGCGATTATCAGCTCAATCTCCCTATCGAAGCGTCGGCGAACTTCAATCATCCGCGTCATAACCGCCGTTGCGATAACGCCTAGCAAAATGCCAAGCAAACCAACGAGCGCCGCATCCATCCTCAGCTTCGCTTCAGCTTTGGATCGAGTGCGTCGCGCAGGCCGTCGCCGACCAAGTTGATGGCAAGCACGGTGATCAGGATGGCGAGGCCCGGATACGTCACGATCCATGGTGCGGACGTGACGAACTCGCGCGCGTTAGCGAGCATGGTGCCCCACTCCGGCGTCGGTGGCTGCGCGCCCTGTCCGAGGAAACCCAGCGCCGCCGCCTCAAGGATGGCGTTGGAGAAAGAGAGCGTTGCCTGCACGATCAGCGGCGCGACGCAGTTCGGCAGGATTGTCACCAGCATGAGCCTAAGATGTCCGGCCCCGGCGACCTTGGCCGAGACCACATACTCGCGGTTCTTTTCGGCCATCACGGCGGCGCGCGTCAGCCGCGCAAAGTGCGGCTGCAGCACAAGCGCGATGGCAAGCATGGCGTTGAACAGGCCCGGACCGAGGATAGCCACCAGAACCAGCGCCAGCAGCAGTGATGGGAACGCCAGGATAATATCCATGATGCGCATGATGAGGGTATCGACCCAGCCGCGGAAGTAGCCGGCAAGCAGGCCAAGGATGACGCCGCTCACCAGTGAGAAGGCGACAACAACGAAACCGATGAACAGCGAGTAGCGCGAACCGTAGATCAACCGTGAAAGGATATCGCGGCCAACGGCGTCGGTTCCAAGCACAAACATCGCGTTGCCACCGGTCTGCCACATAGGTGGGGTTCGGATGAACTCGCGAAACTGCTGATCATATGCATAAGGCGCTATCAGCGGCGCGAAAATGGCGATGAAGATAAGCGCGACGAACACCGCGAGGCCGATGACCGCGCCGGTGTTCATGGAGAAATAGTACCAGAACTCGGATGCCGCGCGCGGACGAACGCCGGTCGGAACCTCCGCGGCGATTTCGGTACCGGCTTGCTCGTCGCTCATTTCACTGCATCCGGATGCGCGGGTTGATGACGGCATAGAGCAGATCGACGATCAGGTTTACCGCCATGACGATCAGCGCGATCAGCAGCAATCCGCTCTGCACGACCACGTAATCGCGCTTGCCGATGGCATCGATCATCCATTTGCCGATGCCCGGCCAGGAGAAAATCGTTTCGGTCAGGATCGCGCCAGCCATCAGCGTGCCGACCTGCAAGCCGATCGTGGTCACAACCGGGATCAGCGCGTTTCGAAAAGCGTGCAGACCTATGACGCGCCGTGGCTCGAGGCCCTTGGCCCGCGCCGTGCGTACGTAGTCTTCACCCAGAACCTCGAGCATCGCGGACCGGGTTTGCCGGGCGATCACCGCCATCGGAATCGTCGCCAGAACGATAGATGGCAGGATGAGGTGACTTACGGCAGAGGTGAAAGCGCCCGGGCGGCCGGAAATCAGACTGTCGATCAGCATGAAGCCTGTCACCGGTTTGAAGAAATGCTGGATCGCGATACGGCCGGAGACGGGCGTCCAACCGAGATAGCCGGAAAAGAGAGATGATCAGCAGCAGGCCCCACCAGAAGATCGGCATGGAATAGCCGGTCAGGGCGACACCCATGGTTGCCTGATCGAACCACGAGCCGCGCTTGACGGCGGCAAAAATGCCGGCGGGGATGCCGATGGCGACAGCGATGATCATCGCCACTGTTGCCAGTTCCAAGGTCGCCGGAAAAAGCGCGGCAAACTCGCCCCATACCGGTCGCTTCGTCGCGATCGAAATGCCGAAATCGCCGGTCAGCACATTGCCGATGTAATCGAGATACTGGACCACATAGGACCGGTTGTAGCCGAAGCGCTCGATCAGTTCGGCGTAGCGCTCGGGACTGACGCCGCGTTCGCCCGCAAGCGCCAGAATGGGGTCGCCCGGCAGCAGCCGGACAAAGGCAAAGGCAGCCAGCGAGATGCCAAAGATGGTCGGCACCAGCAGGGCAATTTTGTGAAGCAGGTAGCGGATCATCGCTTTTGATCACGGGGCGGCGCCGAAACGCGGCGCCGTCCCGCCAGATCAATGCTTATTCAGTAACATCGACGCCGTCGAAGCGATGGATGCCAAGCGGATCCATCACAAAGCCGGTGACTTTCTTGTTCATGGGCATGAACACCTTGGAGTGAGCAAGCGTCAGCCATGGAGCTTCGCGCTTGAACACTTCCTGAGCCTGTTCATAGATCTTGGTGCGCTCGGCGGTGTCGGTCGTCGCCTTGCCCTTGAGCAACAGGTCCTGGAATTCCTGGTTGCACCAGATGGCGTAGTTGGACTGGCCGATGGCATCGCAGCCAAGCAGGAACAGGAAGTTGTCCGGATCGCCATTGTCGCCTGTCCAGCCAAGCTGGAAGGCGCCGTCACGATCCTTGGCCTTGCCGCGTTCGCGATACTCGGTCCATTCGTAGCTGACGATTTCCGACTTCACGCCGATCGCCGCGTAGTCGGCCTGGATCAGCTCGGCCACGCGCTGTGCGTTCGGATTGTAGGGACGGCTTACCGGCATTGCCCAGATCTTCATGGACAGGTCCTTGACGCCGGCCGCTTCGAGAGCAGCCTTGGCCGCTGCCGGATCATACGAATCATCCTTGATCGCGGTGTTGTACGACCACATCGTTGGCGGGATCGGGTTGATCGCCGGCTGGCCGGCGCCCTGATAGACCGCGTCGATGATCGCCTGCTTGTTCACCGCCATGTTGAGGGCCTTGCGCACCTCGACTTTGTCGAACGGCGGCTGCGTGGTGTTGTAGGCCATGTAGCCGATGTTCAGGCCCTCCTGCTCGTCGACCTTGAGGCTGGCTTCAGCCTGCAGGCCAGCGATGTCGGCCGGAGCCGGATAGGACATGATATCGCATTCGCCGGCCTTGAGCTTCTGAGCGCGAACGGCCGGGTCGGGCGTGATCGCGAAGATCAGGTCGTCGATCTTCTGACGGCCGCCAAAATAACCGTCCCAGGCAGCGTAGCGGATGACCGCGTCAACCTGATAGTCGACGAACTGGAATGGACCGGTGCCGATCGGCTTCTGCGTGAACTGATCCTTGGTGCCGGCCTTCTCGAGCGAATCCGCGTATTCCTTCGAAACGATCGAGGCGAAGTCCATGCCAAGGTCAGGCAGGAAGGCGACTTCCGGCTTGTTGAGAACGAACTTCACGGTCAGGTCGTCGACCTTGGTGATTTCCTTTAGGAGGTCCGGGAAACCCATGCCCGTGAAATACTCCCAGCCGGTTCCCGGCAGGTATTCGAACCACGGATTCTCCTTCTTCCACTGACGCTCGAACGAGAAGATGACGTCGTCGGCGTTGAGATCGCGGGTCGGCGTGAAATAGTCGGTCGTCTGGAACTTGACGCCGGGTCGCAGCTTGAACGTGTATTCCAGACCGTCATCCGAAACGGTCCAGCTTTCCGCCAGGCCGGGGGAGATGGTGGTCTTGCCATGGTCGAACTCGACCAGGCGCGAATAGATGGTGCGGGAAGAGGCGTCGAAATCGTTGCCGCCGCTCCAGGGGGACGGATCAAATCCGGCCGGTGCTGCTTCCGAGCAGTACACCAGCGTCTTGGCGTTAGCCACGCCGGTCAGCGCGGTCGCAGCCAGAAGCGCGGCCGCGAAGGTCAGTTTCCTTATCATTGGTTACTCCCTGTTATTTCGTCCAAGCCCCTCTAGCAGGCTCGCGAAGGCGGCATATAAGCACCGATTTTCTGGCTTTGGAACACCCAGGCTGATTTCCCTTTCGGAAGCAAAGGCATTCAATCGATTGGACAATCTCAGGAGAGGCAGAACTTGATGGTGGCGTGCGTTTTGGCACAACCTAAACCGTTGAAACGGCGACGCGACCTTGCCTTATCAAGGGATGATGCGCGTCAAAGGCGCGAAGCATCATGTAACCTGACGGAGTGTCGGATGCCGCAACGACAGCGAGCCTCGAAGGCATCGAAGCTTGGCAGAGGCACCGGTTGGCGCAATACAAATGTCGTAACAAGTTGCCTGACGGGTGAGGGTCTGACAATGTGACGCCGCTTTCGGGAGGATAGCTTGGCACGTGCAGAAATCGATTCGGCTGGCGGCGCCGGCAAGCCGTGGCTGAAAAGCTATCCGCAGGGCGTCCCCGCCGAGATCGGACCACTTGCCGACAATTCCATCGGCGACTTTCTTATCAGTGTTTGCCGCCGCTATTCGGATCGACCGGCCTTTGCTTGCATGGGTAAGTCGATGAACTACGGCGCTCTCGACGCGATGTCGGCAGCCTTCGGAGCATGGCTTCAGGCGCGAGGCCTGACCAAGGGCGCGCGCGTCGCAATCATGATGCCGAACGTGCTTCAGTATCCGGTCGCCATGATGGGTATCCTTCGAGCTGGTTACACGGTGGTGAACGTCAATCCGCTCTATACGCCGCGCGAGCTTGAGCATCAGCTGAAGGATTCCGGCGCGGAAGTGATCGTCATCCTCGAAAACTTCGCGGCTACGTTGCAGGCGGCGATCGGCAAGACCGCGGTCAAACATGTGGTCATTGCGACGATGGGCGATCTGCTCGGCGTCAAGGGGCTGCTGGTCAATCTCGTTGTCCGGCATGTGAAGAAGATGGTCCCGACCTGGTCACTGCCGGGGCATACGCCGTTCAACACTACGCTGAAGACGCCGGCAGCCAGCATCAAATCCGTAGCTATCGGCCAGGACGACATTGCCTTTCTCCAATATACCGGCGGCACAACCGGGGTCGCCAAGGGCGCCGTCCTGCTTCACCGCAACGTCCTGTCGAATATGGAGCAGTCGCGCATCTGGCTGGATGACGCCTACCGTAGGGGGGCGAAGCCGGAAAACTTGACCTTCATTTGCGCACTGCCGCTCTATCACATCTTCGCCCTGACGGTGAACGCGCTGATGGGCATGCAGCAGGGCGCGCTCAACGTGCTGATCCCCAACCCGCGCGACATACCGGGCTTCGTCGAACAATGGCGCAAGCAGCCGATCCATTTCTTCCCCGGGCTGAACACGCTGTTCAATGCGCTGCTCAACAATCAGGATTTCCGCAAACTCGATTTCAGCGACTTGGTGCTGACGATGGCCGGCGGAATGGCGGTACAGAAAGTTGTCGCCGACCGTTGGCAGGAGGTGACAAAGGTGAGCATCACCGAAGGCTATGGCTTGTCGGAAACGTCGCCGGTGGCAACCGCGAATCGCGTCGATGGCGCGGCCTTCACCGGCACGATTGGCCTGCCGCTTCCCTCAACCGACATCGCAATCCGCGACGACGACGGACTGAACGTGCCGCTCCGCGAGATTGGCGAGATTTGCATCCGCGGGCCGCAGGTGATGGCCGGCTATTGGAACCGGCCGGACGAGACGGCAAAGGTCATGACCGCCGACGGCTTCTTCAAATCCGGCGACATGGGTTTCATGGACGAAAAGGGCTTCATCAAGATCGTCGACCGGAAGAAGGACATGATCCTGGTCTCCGGCTTCAACGTTTATCCGAACGAGTTGGAGGAGGTGGTAGCGGCATTGCCCGGCGTGTTGGAGGTGGCAGCCATCGGCGTACCGGACGAGCATTCCGGCGAAGTGCCGAAACTCTACATCGTAAAGAAGGATCAGAGCCTGACGGAGGATGCCGTAAGGGAGTTCTGCAAGCAAAATCTGACCGGCTACAAGCGGCCGCGCTACATCGAATTCCGAACCGAACTACCGAAAACGCCGGTCGGCAAGATATTGCGGCGGGCATTGAGGGACTAGACCACATGTTCGCCTGAGGTAGGGCGACCCGTCTCACAGTATGCAGGTTATCGAGGGTTGCGCTGGATATCCCGGCGCCGAGCCTCATGCATAGGAGACGGGCCATGGACGAGCATATCACCTACGTCGGTTTGGATGTTCACACGGAGACGATTTCGGTCGCTCTGGCAGTTGGAGGCAGGCGCGGAGAGGTTCGCGAACACGGGCAGATATCGAATACGCCTGCGGCATTGACGCGCCTTTTGAGCAAGCTCTCCCAGCCGGGAGCGGTGCTGCGGTTCTGCTACGAGGCCGGACCGTGCGGCTACGGCATTCAGCGGCAACTGACCGCGGCGGGGCACGACTGTGTGGTGGTCGCGCCGTCGCTGATCCCTCGCAAGCCGGGAGATCGGATCAAGACGGACCGTCGGGACGCCATCAATCTGGCGAAGCTGCATCGGGCCGGCGAACTGACGCCCGTTTGGATTCCCGACCTTGCCCATGAGGCAATGCGCGATCTGGTTCGCGCACGCCTGGCCGCGGTTCGTAGCTTGCGGCAGGCCCGCCAGCAGCTCTCCGGATTTCTGTTGCGTCACGGATTCCACTACAATCGTCCCGCCTGGACGCAGATGCATCGCCGCTGGCTGGCTGGGCTACGATTCGAGCAGCCCGCCCATCACATCGTCCTGGAAGACTGTATGTCAACGATCGAAGCCGCAACGGCCCGTCGTGATCGGCTGACGGCACAGATCGAGACCATGCTCGTGGACTGGGTGTTGGCGCCGGTGGTCCACGCCCTGCAAGCGCTTCGCGGAATGGCCCTTGTGACGGCCGCGACCGTGATCGCGGAACTCGGCGACATCACGCGCTTTGAGAACCCCCGGCAGCTCATGGCCTATCTCGGTCTGGTCCCCTCGGAACATTCCAGCGGCGGAACCAGGCGTCAGGGCGGCGTAACGAAAGCAGGCAACGGAACCGCCCGGCGAATGCTGGTCGAGGCTGCCTGGAGCTATCGGTTCCCTGCAAGGATCAGCCGTGAACAATTGCTCCGACAGGAGGGGCTGCCCAAGCCGATCCGCGATACGGCATGGAAGGCTCAGATGCGACTGTGCGGCCGTTACCGCAAGCTCACCAGAGCCGGCAAGCCGGCCACCACCGTGACTACGGCGATCGCTCGCGAACTGGCCGGCTTCGTCTGGGCCATCGCGGCTCAAGTGCCGCGGCCGACGAACTGATCGCCGGGCAATGAACCAAAGGCATCGACGGAGGAGCGAACAGTTTTGAGCCTTCTGCGCCTGGGTAAGGCTGGAGGCACGGTCACGGCAGGAGAACCCTCGTCACCACTATCAGCCGGATCATCCGACGCTGGATCCTAGACCGAGGCAGCTCCGCGACGCATCAGGTCCTGCGGTAACCAACCCGCGTATCAGAGCATGATCAACCGTCGTCTCATGACCGTGCCTCCTGCTTTGCCCAGGGCAGCCATTTCGCCACAACGCTTGCCAAGCAAGCGAACGATTTTTCACACCTGCGGCTTGAAACGGCGAACATGAGAGTGGTCCGATTCTAGCATTCGCATCCCTCTGGTGCAGGCCACTTAGGCGAATGTTAGAATCAAGGGACCACTAGCAATATGATCCTAGTGGAGCTTTGAATTTGACATTCGCATTGACCGAGTGATGCCAAATGGGATGCGAATGTCAAATTCGCTCCACTAGCACAACCTCTTGCCGGATTGCCGGCTGCGCCTAATTCAATCCCACGGACGTACTGGCGGGGCGTCTTGGCGAGCCTTATCATCAGGCGTCGACTCACGGGCGAGCGTAGTGGCAGCAATCCAGAGCGGGAAAGACGGCACATTCACGCTAAGAGCCGCGACGGCGCTAAGCGTTGTGCTGTTCGCGCTCTTCCTGATCGTGCTCTTGTTTTCCATCTTGCGTGAGCAGAGCGACGCGCAAAGGCGCGCCGAAGATCGCGCGCTGGCAGCCTCGCAGGTGGTCGCCACAAACGCCCGGTGGATTTCCGAACTTTCCCGTCAGGCTCTTGGTCGGATCGACGAGGCGCTTGGTCCGGACATCGAACACAATGCTGCGGCAACCGCCATCCTGATCAGCGATGCCATCGCCAACCTGCCGGGCAATGTGAAAGCCTATGTAGTCGCGGCGGACGGGCGGACGTTGTTCTCTACGGATCCCAAGGTAAAGCCGATCGATGTGCGCGACAGCGAATATTTCGCCGCGCTGGCCGGCGGCGCCTACTGGTACACCTCGGGTCTTATTGTCAGCCGGCTGGATGGCAACCAGATTTTCGTCTTCAGCAAACGCCTCGAACGCGACAAGGAGTTCGTCGGGGCAGCGATCATTTCCTTCGATGTCGTTCTCCTCAAGGAGATCTGGGGGTCGCTCGAGCTAGATGACATTTCCACCGTCAGCCTTATCCGCGACGACGGCCAGCTGGTGGCGCGCTATCCGCTGGCACAGGGGCCGTTGGACCTCAGCGGCTACGAGCTATTCACCCAACACCTCAAAAACCAGGACGTCGGGACCTATCCGGCGCATTCGCCTGCCGATGGTACCAGCCGGATCGTCGGCTATCGGAAAGTGCCGGGAACCCGCTTTGTGGCGCTTGCCTCGATCAGCTCCGACAACGCATTTGCCGTCTTCCGCCGCAATACGATCGCAACACTGGCTTTCGCCCTGCCTACAGCTTTGGCGCTCGCCGGTGCGATCGTCTGGATATTCCGGCTGCTCAGCAAGGATCAGGCCCGGCGCTCGCAGATGGAGGAGACGCTCGAACTCAATCGGATGCTGGTGAAGGACACCCATCACCGGGTGAAGAACAACCTGCAGTCGATCATTTCGCTGGTGCGTATGCACAGCCTGCCAGATGAAATCAAGACCGACCTCCAGACCCGGATTTCGGCAATGTCGGCAGTTCACGAACATCTTTATCGCCTCGACCAGTTTTCCGAGGTTAACGCCACAACGCTTATACCTGGCATCATCGAACCACTTCGCCAGAGTTTCGACCACGCAGTCGCCGTCGACTACGATATCGAACCGCTTGTGCTGGATCGCGATCACGCGACGCCGATTGCCCTGCTGGTCAATGAGATCGTCACCAACGCGCTCAAGCACGCCTATCCCAATGGACACGCCGGGCGCATCAGCGTTTCGCTGAAACGCGACGATGGCGCTACCGTCGTGCTCCGGGTCACCGATGACGGGCAGGGGTTCGATGCCGATGTTCCGTCACGAGGCCTTGGCCGGCGCTTGATCGGCGCCATGGTGATGCAACTGAACGGCACGTGGACATATACGTTCGACAACGGCACGCAGTTCGAGGCGCGACTACCGTTGAACGGTACTCCTTCGCCCACTGCAAAGAACGGAGCGGCGCCGCAAGCCGATGCTCCGCAACCCGCCTCATAGGCCGGTGGCGGTTTCCTTCTGGGATCAGGATCGCCGTCGCGGAACGCGCCTGATTTCAAAGCCGGTCTTGGTGCTTTCGAAGCCGATAGATCGGCAGAACCCCAAGGTCGTATAAGGGGCGATCAGCGCGCCGATATCGCTTTCGCCGGCGGCGCGTATCACCAGCCGCGCCGGTTGCTCAGGTCCGGCTGGCATTGAGATAGGCGGGCAGTTCGGCGATCGAGCCAAGTACGACATCGGCCAGCGGCGCCAGCGTTTCGCGCGTGCCCGTACCCGAGAGGACGCCGACCGCGAGGCCCGCCCCGCCGGCGCGGGCCATTTCGAGATCGTGGCGGTTGTCGCCGACCATCGCGATCTGCGACGGCTTCAACCCGGTGAGATCGCAGAAGGCGTAGATCGCATCCGGCGCCGGTTTGGGATTGGCAACGCCGTCATAGCCATAGGCTGCGTCGAACATCTGCGCGACGCCGAGCGCAAGCAGCATCTTTTCCGCGCCTCCGGTGGAATCATTCGTGGCGATGCCCAGCCGGAACCCCGCCTCGTGCAATTGCTCGATCGTATCGCGGCTGCCGGGCAGCGGCACGGACTGCGCGGCACCTTCCTCCGCCGTGAAGCGGTCGAAGCCGACCGCCATCGCCGCGCGCTCCTTCGCCGGCACTTCCGGATACCAGAGTGCGACGATGTCGGCATTGGTGCCTGCGGCAAATACGGAGTCGGCCTTGAAGCAGTGATTGGCGAAGTCGTAGCCGGCGATCTCCAACAGCGCATTTGCCTTCCGGCGATCACCGTCCGCCGCCTTCATGGCAAGAAGATCGCCGATCGCAAACCACGTCGCCTGGAAATCGACCAGCGTCCCGTCCTTGTCGAACAGGATCCCCCGAATGTCACGCAAGATGTCTTACCCCGCTGCCCTTAATGCATGGATGTGGGCCACCAGCCCTGCTGTGGATGCATCATTGCCGGATGCATCCTTCTTGCCTTCGACAACCGGCAGCAGGTTGGTCGCCAGCTCCTTGCCGAGTTCGACACCCCACTGGTCGAAAGCGTTGATCCCGAAGAGCTGTGCCTCGACGAACACGCGATGCTCGTAGAGCGCGATCAGCCGCCCGAGCGTGCGCGGATCGAGCTTGCGATAAAGGATCGTCACCGACGGGCGATTGCCAGAGAACACACGGTGCGGCGCGAACTTGTCGACGTCCAGGGCCGTCATGCCCTTGGCCAGCATCTGGCTCTTGGCCTCAGCCAATGTGCGGCCTTTCATCAGCGCCTCGGATTGCGCCAGGCAGTTCGACAGCAGCAGATCGTGATGATGTTTCAGGTCCGGCTCGTGGCCTTCGGCCGCCGCCAGAAACTCGACCGGGACGAAGTCCGTACCCTGATGCAGCAGCTGGAAGAAGGCGTGCTGGCCATTGGTGCCGGGCTCACCCCATACGAGTGGACCAGTCGGCGTGACCGCCGCGCTGCCGTCGATGGTGACGCTCTTGCCGTTCGATTCCATATCGAGCTGCTGCAGATAGGCGGGCAGGCGCGAAAGGCGCTGATCGTAGGGAATGACGGCGCGGGCCGGGTAGCCGCAGATGACGCGATGCCAGAAACCGACCAGGCCCATGATCGCCGGGATGTTCTTCAGCAGGGGCGCGGTGGCGAAATGCCGGTCCATCTCATGCGCGCCGGCAAGGAAAGCGCGAAAATTTTTCGCGCCGACCGAGATCATGATCGGCAGGCCGATTGCCGACCACAGCGAATAGCGGCCGCCGACCCAATCCCAGAAACCGAAGACGCGGTCAGGCGCGATGCCGAAGGCGGCAACCTTTTCGAGCGCGGTGGAGACGGCCGCAAAATGCTTGCCGACGGCATCGGCGCCGAGTGCGGCGACCAGCCATTTGCGCGCGGTTTCGGCGTTGGTGATCGTTTCGACGGTGGTGAAGGTCTTGGAGGCGACGATGAACAATGTCGTCTCTGGATTGAGGCCCTTCAACGTGTCGTGCATGTGCGCGCCGTCGATGTTCGACACATAATGCGCTTGCGGACCGTCGTGGTAAGGCGCCAGCGCCAGGGTCGCCATCACCGGGCCAAGGTCCGAACCGCCAATACCGATATTGACGATGTCGGTGATCTTTTTGCCGGTTGCGCCGGTCGCCGTACCGTTGCGGATAGCATCGGAAAAGCGCGCCATGGCGTCGAGCACGGCGTGTACTTCCGGCATGATGTCGTCGCCGTCGAGCATGACCGACGTTCCAGGCGGATTGCGCAGCGCGGTATGCAGGACAGCGCGATTCTCGGTGATGTTGATGTTCTCGCCAGAGAACATCGCCTTGCGGCGACCTTCGACATTGGCAGCTTCGGCGAGGTCCGCCAGCAGTTGCATCGCCTTGGCGTCGACCGCGCATTTCGACCAATCGAGCAGCAGGTCCCCATCGGTCAGCGAAAAGGCGGCGAAACGGCCCGCATCGTCGGCGAAGGCCTTTCGCATGTCGGATGGGGCCTTGGCGCGATGATCGCGCAATGCGCCGAGCGCGGCTTTGACGGAAGCTGTCGTCACGGTTTTGCTCCGGGGGAGTTTCGGGTTGCCGGGAGCGTAGTCCTTAGCACGGCTCATTGGCAGTTTGGACAGGGGCCGACGGAAATTTCACGGGTCCCGTCATTGTAAGCGGACGACTTGGCAGGTTGCCCTCATCGTGTCGCCCAAACAGAAACCACCGTGGGCAACATCTTTTTCCGCGTTGGCGGCGTTGTCCTCCGGTTCGAAAAGGTGAGAGCCGCCGGCGAGGCCAACGAGATTTGCCTGGAAATGTCGTTCGCGAGCGCGAGCCGACCGACGGCAGGATGAATCGAAGTGAATCGGGGGACTTCTGGACGCCGATGTCGATGCCGGGCGCGATGCTTTCAAGCCGAAGACGGCTTGAAAGCATCGAAAGCCGCCCGCCGAAAGTCGGCGCCAGCTGCTCAGTGCCTGAAGTGGACATCTGGACCTTTTCCCGATGCATCCCGGACAACCCGAGCTCATCGGCTTACGCATTGCAAATGGGTTCTTCAGTTGTAAACTCACGTCAGGGAGAAGTCGCACTGACAGGTGGTTGTCGCGTGCGCCGGTACCGAGATGTTCATAGGGCACAATCCCTATCTGGTCGCGCTCTCGGTGGTGATCGCGGTCATCGGAGGGTATACGGGCTTCGGGCTTGCAGCGCGCGTGCGGGGCACCGCGGGCATCACCAGGCGCGTGCTGCTTGCAGGGGCTGCGGCTTTTCTCGCGGTCAGCATTTGGACGATGCATTTTATTGGCATGCTGGCGGCACCGTTGCCGGCGGACGCCATTTATCTCGTCCTGCCGACGTTTGTCTCCTTCCTGATCTGTGCGCTCGTTGTCGGCGTATCGCTTTTCTTCGTGTCGCTCGGCGAACCGTCCGACCTGCGCATCGTTGCGTCCGCCTTACTGCTCGGCGCCGGCATCGTCTCGATGCATTATGTGGGTGTTCACGGCCTCGCCGGAAATTTCGGGATTGAACACGATCCACCCGCGATCGTGCTCGCCGTGATGATAGCGGTCGGCGCCGGGTATGGCGGGCTGCGGACGTTCCTCGCACGTCAGGGTGGCGCTCGGCTTGCGCTTAGCGCGGTCGCCTTCGGCATAGCTGTGTCCGGCATGCATTACACGGCGATGTACGGAATGCGTTTCGTCGGAGGAGGTGATCACACCCACGCGGCGATGGGGCCGGTAGCCTCTTCCCAAACGCTGGCGCTGATCGTGGCGCTTCTGTGCTTTGTCATTGTCGCCGGCTTCCTGCTGTTCCTTGTACCTGAACCTGCTTCTCGCGGTGCGCTGGCAATCGCCGCCGACGATGACGATGACACCGCAGTCGCGCCGGACTTCCCGTCCACGGCTAACGATAGGCTTAAAGCCAACCTTTCCACCCAGCGCCGATCAAGTCCGCTGCCCCTCAAAGGATTGGGCCAACCCTTAGTTGCGCCAATGGCGCGTGTGCCGATCGAGGGAGCCAACGGAATCCATTTCATCGATGCGGTCGATATTCGCGGCCTGCGGGCCGATGCGCACTACACGATGGTCCATGACGGAAGCCGGGAGCGCATGTGTTCCTGGTCGATCTCGCAAGCCGAGACGCAGCTCGACCCCGACACGCTTCCTTCGAGTGCATCGCAGTCACATTATCGCCATTCCTCACGTCAGCATGATTCGAAGGGAAGGTGATGGCGCGGTCGTGGAACTGGACGGTCCCGCGCCGCATCTCGTCCCGGTGAGCCGGGCGAAGATCGCTGAGCTGAAGGCGCGTCTGGGGCTTCACCGCCGCGCGGCGCCAACGCACACCCTTTCCCAATAGGTCAAACCGGCTGACGCAATTGGTGCGCGCAATGCCGCGTTTCGTGCGAAATCGGCCGTTTCGTGCCGCGTTGGCCACCATCACGTTGTGCACTTCCTGCAGCGGGCACAGCCTGCGCTACGTGTTCTCCGAGATTGGGATCGTCGAAGAATTCCACCCGGATGACGGTCGGAGGAAACATGATACCCGCGCCATTCACCTATCATCGACCCGCAAGCGTCGCTGACGCGATCAAACTTCTCGAAAATCTCGGCGAGGAGGCACGGCCGCTGGCCGGCGGACACAGTCTGATCCCCATGATGAAGCTCAGGTTCGCCACACCGGATCATTTGGTCGACCTGCACGGCATCGATGATCTGAAGGGCATCAGCCGCGACGGTGCAAACATCGTTATCGGCGCGATGACCACCCAGCACGAATTGCTCGCCTCGGACACGATCGCATCCTTCCTGCCGATATTGCGAGAGACGGCGTTGCAGATTGGCGATCCTCAAGTGCGCTATTGCGGCACGGTCGGCGGCAACGTTGCCAATGGCGATCCAGGAAACGACATGCCCGCGTTGATGATGACGCTTGGCGCAACCTACCGCCTTCAGGGTCCGGCCGGTGTGCGCGAAATCGCAGCGTGCGATTTCTATCAGGGCGCCTATTTCACGGCGCTGGAGCCCAACGAGATACTGACGTCGATCTCCGTGCCAGTCCCGCCTGCGGGACACGGCTACGCCTATGAGAAGCTGAAGCGCAAAATCGGCGACTACGCCACGGCCGCGGCAGCGGTCGTACTGACAATGTCGGGCGGCAAGGTCGCGACGTGCTCCATAGGTCTTACCAATCTCTCCGAAACGCCGCTGCTGGCGGAAGACGCGGCGCGGATCGTGGTCGGTACCGCCCTCGACGAAGCAACACTTAAAAGCGCCGGGGCGGCGGCTGAGGCGATCATGTCTCCCGCCGGCGATGGCAGGGGTCCGGTCGAATACAGGAAACATGTCGGCGGCATCATGGTGCAGCGGGCGCTGAAACACGCCGCGGCCAGATCCGCCTGAGGAGATGATCAGATGGCAACCCAGGCAAGGAAGACCCATGTGACCATGAGGGTGAACGGCGCGGAGGTAGAAGGCCTCGTCGAGCCGCGCACCTTGCTCGTTCACTTCATCCGGGAAAATCTCCAGCTTACCGGCACCCACATCGGCTGTGAAACGACGCATTGTGGCGCCTGCACCGTCGAATGCGACGGCATGTCGGTGAAGAGCTGCACGATCTTTGCCGTTCAGGCGGAAGGCGCGGAGATCACCACTATCGAGGGCATAGCCAATGCCGACGGCACGCTCTCAGCGCTGCAGGAAGGTTTCAGGCAGATGCATGGGCTGCAGTGCGGTTTCTGCACGCCCGGCATGATCGTGCGTGCCCACCGGCTGCTTCAGGAAAACCCCAAGCCGACGGAGGAGGAGATTCGCTTCGGCATCTCCGGCAATCTCTGTCGCTGCACCGGTTATCAGAACATCGTCAAGGCGATCCAGTACGCCGCCGCCAAGATCAACGGCGTTGAATTCCAGGAGGCTGCGGAATGAACGACATGGCACCCACGCGCGAGCAGCGCGAAGCCAAACTGGAAGGAATGGGTTGCAAGCGCAAGCGCGTCGAGGACGTCCGCTTCACCCAGGGCAAGGGCAACTATGTCGACGACGTGAAGCTGCCCGGCATGCTGCATGGGGATTTCGTCCGCTCGCCATATGCCCATGCGCGTGTCAAATCGATCAACTCAGACAAGGCGCTGAAGGTGCCAGGCGTTCTGGCCGTTATAACCGCCGAAACGCTCAAAACCGTCAATCTTGCGTGGATGCCGACGCTCGCCGGCGACGTACAGATGGTGCTGGCCGACGGCAAGGTGCTGTTCCAGAACCAGGAGGTCGCCTTCGTGGTGGCCACCGACCGCTACGCCGCTGACGACGGCATCAACGCCGTCGAGGTCGAGTACGAAGCCTTGCCCGTCGTCATCGATCCGTTCCACGCCATGGACGCGGACGCACCTGTCTTGCGCGAAGATCTGGCGGGAAAAACCACTGGTGCACATGGTCCGCGCCGCCATCACAACCATGTCTTCGAATGGACGGTCGGCGACAAGGACCTGACCGATGCCGCTTTCCGCAAGGCGGAAGTGACGATCAAGGAGATGATCTCCTACCATCGCACTCATCCTTCGCCGCTGGAGACCTGCCAGTGCGTCTGCTCATTCGACAAGGTGAAGGGCGAACTGACCATCTACGGCACCTTCCAGGCGCCGCACGTCATCCGCACGGTGGTGGCGCTGATCGCCAAGATTCCCGAACACAAGATCCACGTCATCGCGCCGGACATCGGCGGCGGCTTTGGCAACAAGGTCGGCGCCTATCCGGGCTATATTTGCTCGGCGGTGGCGTCCATCGTCACCGGCAAGCCGGTGAAATGGGTCGAGGACCGTATAGAGAACCTCACGGCGACGTCGTTCGCCCGCGACTATCACATGACCACTGAAATCGCGGCCACCAAGGAAGGCAAGGTCACCGGCCTGCGCGTCCACGTGCTTGCAGACCACGGCGCCTTCGACGCCTGTGCGGATCCGTCCAAATGGCCGGCCGGCTTCTTCAACATCGTCACCGGTTCGTACGACTTTCCCGTGGCGCATCTTGCCGTCGACGGCATCTACACCAACAAGGCGCCGGGCGGCGTTGCCTATCGCTGCTCCTTCCGTGTGACGGAAGCCGCCTATTGCATCGAGCGGGCCATGGATATTCTTGCCCAGAAGCTAGGCATGGATCCGGCCGAACTGCGCCTGAAGAATTTCATCAAGCCGGAGCAGTTTCCATATCATTCGGCGCTGGGCTGGGAATATGATTCCGGCGACTACCACACGGCGATGAAGAAGATGATGCAGACCGTCGATTATGCCGGCCTGCGCAAGGAACAGGCAGAGAAGCGCGAGGCGTTCAAGCGCGGCGAAACACGCGAGATCATGGGCCTCGGCGTCTCCTTCTTCACGGAGATCGTCGGCGCCGGCCCCTCGAAGAACTGCGACATACTCGGCATCGCCATGTTCGACTCATGCGAGATCAGGCTGCATCCGACGGGCGCAGGCATTGCCCGCGTCGGCACCAAGAGCCAGGGTCAGGGCCATGAGACGACCTGGGCGCAGATCATCGCCACCGAGATCGGCATCCCGGCCGACGACATCATGGTCGAGGAGGGCAACACCGACACTGCACCCTACGGGCTGGGCACCTACGGTTCGCGTTCGACTCCCGTCGCGGGCGCGGCAATCGCCATGGCCGCGCGCAAGATCAAGGCCAAGGCGCAGATGATCGCTGCCTACAAGCTGGAGGTCCACGAAGACGACCTTGAGTGGGATATTGATGGATTCCGGGTGAAGGGCCTGCCGGAAAAATTCCTTGGCATGAAAGATATCTGCTGGATCGCTTACAATTCGCCGCCGCCGGGCATGGAGCCGGGGCTGGAGGCGGTAAGCTACTACGACCCGCCCAATATGACCTATCCGTTCGGCGCTTACATCTGCGTCATGGACATCGACGTCGACACCGGCGTCTACAAGGTCCGGCGGTTCTATGCGCTCGACGATTGCGGCACACGCATCAACCCCATGATCATCGAAGGCCAGGTGCATGGCGGATTGACGGAAGCCTTCGCCATCGCGATGGGGCAGGAGATTCATTATGATGACACCGGCAACGTAACCACGGGGTCATTCATGGACTTCTTCCTGCCGACCGCCGTGGAGGCACCGCGCTGGGAGACGGACTTCACTGTGACGCCTTCGCCGCATCATCCGATTGGCGCCAAGGGCGTTGGCGAAAGCCCGAATGTGGGTGGTGTCCCTGCCTTCTCCAACGCAGTCAACGACGCCTTCTCCTTCCTCGGATCGACCCATATCCAGATGCCGCATGACTACTGGCGCAACTGGAAGGCGGCGAAGGATCTCGGAGCGGTGGCGTAGCTTTCTGCGATGGCTTTCTCCCGCAACGAAATCGCCGCCCGCCTTGCCGAAGCCGGCTACATCGCAGACGGCGAGCTGGCGACGGCTGTTGCCATCATGCAGTTGCTCAAGCGTCCGCTTTTGCTGGAAGGCGAGGCGGGCGTCGGCAAGACCGAAGTCGCCAAGGCGCTTGCTTCGGTGCATTCGACCGAGCTGATCCGCCTGCAGTGCTACGAGGGGCTCGATCAGTCGGCGGCTCTCTACGAGTGGAACTACCAGCGTCAGTTGCTTGCGATCGAGGCGCACAAGATGGAAGCCGAAGGCTCCCGCAACGCCGCCGCCATCGAAGAGAAGATATTCTCGGAGAAATATCTGCTTGAACGCCCGCTGCTCGCCGCCATACGCCGGGAGACGCCACCGGTCCTGCTGATTGACGAGGTCGACCGCGCCGACGAGGAATTCGAGGCGTTTCTGCTGGAGCTCCTGTCCGACTGGCAGGTCTCCATTCCGGAACTGGGGACAATCTCAGCCAGAGCCGTGCCGCATGTCGTGCTTACCTCGAACGGGACGCGCGAGCTTTCCGATGCATTGCGCCGCCGCTGTCTCTACCACTATGTCGATTATCCGGACGTCGACCGCGAAGCCCGCATCATCATGGCGCGCATCCCGAATGCCGGGGCGGCACTGTCGCTGCAGATCGCCTATATGATGGAGAGAATCCGCAAGGAAGACCTGCGCAAGGTTCCCGGCGTCGCCGAAACGCTGGACTGGGCGGCTGCACTGACGGGCCTCGACGTGACAGACCTGCACGACAGGCCCGAGATCGTGCACGAGACGCTGATGTGTCTTCTGAAGACGCGGGAGGACAGCACTCGCATGACGCGCGAGGTCACCGAGCGCATTTTGGGAAAAGTGGCATGAGTTGCTGCGGCGTCGCTCCAACCCTCGACGAGATGGACGAGGTTTCGCGCTTCGTCTCGCGAAAGCTCGCTGCATTCCTCGCAACGCTGCGCAAGGCCTCGTTCGCGGTGGGCTCCCGGGAGGGACAGGATGCGGCGGCGCTGCTCGCTGCCGGATACGCCGAAGGTCCGGCTGTGCTTCGCTCGGCCTTCAAGCATCTGTTCTCGGCGCGAAAGGCCGACTGGGAAAGGTTCGACGGGATTTTCGATGCCTTCTGGCTTGGGCAGCGGGTCCGGTCGCGGATGGCGACCTCGGGCACGCCGGCCAACGCCAACAACCCGTCGGTGAAGATGTTGCGGGACGGCCCGGAGAACCAGTCCGGCAACGGCCCCCTCGACCAAATTCCCTCCGGCGATGAGCCAAGCGAGCTGGAGCGGTCGGGCGATGGTCGCGCGCAAGGCGCGTCCCGGGCGGAAACGCTGGCCGAGACGGATTTCCGCAAACTCACTGATCCGGCCGAGATCGCCGAGGCGCACGCCGTTGCAGCCCGTCTGGCCAGAATCATGCGGACGCGCCTGACCCGGCGCGACCTTGCGCGGCGGCGCGGCTACCGACTCGACCTGCGCCGCACGATCCACAGGAACATCAGCCATGGCGGCGTGCCGATCAATCTGGTGAAACGGCGCCGTAAAGAAAAGCCGCTGCGGCTCGTGGTTCTGCTCGACGCGTCGGGTTCGATGAGCATGTACACCGGGACTTTCCTTCGTTTCATCCATGGCGTGCTCGACGAGTTTCGCCAGGCCGAAGCATTCCTTTTCCATACGCGGCTGGCGCATGTTTCCGATGCGATGAAGGAAAAGGACGCAGGGCGCGCGCTGGACCGGCTCTCGATTATGGTGCAGGGCACCGGGGGCGGCACCAGAATCGGCGAAAGCCTCGCCACCTTCAACCGCTGGCATGCGGCGCGCGTCATCCATTCGCGCACCTGCGTGATGATCGTCTCCGACGGATACGAGACAGGTGATGCCACGCTGCTCGGCCATCAGATGGCCGAGCTTGCACGCCGCTGCCGCCGAATCGTCTGGCTGAACCCGATGATGGGATGGGAGGGCTATGCGCCCGAAGCTGCCGGCATCAGAGCCGCGCTCCCTTATGTAGATTTGTTCGCGCCGGCGCACACGCTGAAGAGCCTGGCCGCACTCGAACCCTACCTTGCAAAACTGTGACGGAGGCGAAAATGACCGCCCATGTCGATGTGCTCGATCTGATTTCCCGCCTCAAGGCCGCCGAGGAGCCTTTCGCGTTGGCGACCGTCGTGAGAACGGTTTCGGTGACCGCGGCCAAGGCCGGCGCCAAGGCCGTCATACGCCCTGACGGCCGGATCGAGGCCGGCTGGATCGGTGGCGGCTGCGCGCGCGGCGCAACCCTCAAGGCCGCGCGAGAGGCGCTGGCCGATGGCCAGTCGCGACTGATCTCTATCCAACCGGAGGATCTGCTGGAGGAACTGGGGGTGCACGCAGGCGACGATCGCGACGGGATAAAATTCGCCAAGAACATGTGCCCG
This sequence comes from uncultured Alphaproteobacteria bacterium, assembly GCA_963839725.1. GTDB lineage: Bacteria > Pseudomonadota > Alphaproteobacteria > Rhizobiales > Rhizobiaceae > Kumtagia. Next base: position 52,449 of record CAWIWT010000034.1, read on the forward strand.
TCGAAAGGAACGATGGACATTTTCATCGAGCCGGTGCTGCCGCGTCCGGTACTGTTCGTGCTCGGCTCAAGCCCGGTGGCGCTGGCGCTTGTCGAACAGGCAAGGCCACTCGGCTACCACGTCACCCTCGCCGCGCCGATCGCCGATCTGGGCGCCTTCGCCGAGGCGGACGAGATCGTGGACGGCTTCGGCGTCGAGCCTCTTGCGGATACGCGGCGCTTCGTTGTCGTGTCCACGCAGGGGAAAGGCGACGTGGCGGCGCTGAAGGCAGCGCTTTCCATCGAGGCTGACTATCACGGCTTCGTCGGCAGCCGCCGCAAGATGGCATCGCTTCGCGAAAGGCTGCAGGCCGAAGGCTTCACAGCGGCGGCGTTGAGCCGGGTCAAGGCGCCGGCCGGCCTCGATCTTGGCGCCATCACGCCGGAGGAGATCGCATTGTCGATTCTGGCGGAAATCACGCAACGCCGCCGCATCGGCCAGCGTGGCACCGCGGGCGCTTCAATCTGAAACGGAAGGGCAAGAGCATATGGAAATGAATGGACAGGAGCGCATCGAGGCGCCGATGGAGGGCTGACCACGCGGCCAACACATGCACCCATCCAGTTCACCAAGTTAGCGCGGCCATGGAGACGAATTGCCCACCGTTCGCGCCAGTCCCGCCCGAGCGGAGGAAACAGCGCCGAAGTGAAATCACATAGGTATTCAGGCTCAAGACCTTCAAAGGCCTGACCCCTACGACTTCATCTGCAAAAGCTGGACTGCAGACTTCGAAAGGTTCAGACTAAATCCAATCCATCAAATGCCGGGACTGAACACTTAGACTAGACAAGCGCCGAGCTTACACAAACCCAAGAAACCGCCCCGCCAGGATGACTGACAGCCACAGCAGCATGGAGAGTGTGGCCGATATTCGGGCACCTGCCGAGGGTGCCGCGCCGGCGGGCCGTTTGCGGTCGAGCAGCAAGGTGAATACCAGGAAATTCACTCCAGCTAGCAGGATCAGGGACATCTTTGTCCAAAACAACTTCATGTTCACGTAAATGCTGGCGCGTACAGCAAACATCAGCGCTCCGGACAGTATCGCGAAGGAGAACGCAGTCAGGACGACGCGCCGCAAGAGCGTCACAAACGGTTCTTGTGGCAGGCTGGCGAAGCGGCCGAGCAGGCGTAGATCCATTAGGACGACACAGCTGAACAAAGTTGCGATCGCAAGCACGTGAATAGCGCTGACTACTGGATAGGTGACGAAAGACGTCTTGATCGCGCGCACGAGGCCAAGCCGCTCGACATAGCCCGTCCATCCTTGCGCCTTGGGAGCGACGCCGTCGACCGGTATTTTTTCCGGATAGCCGTCATACGTTTTTTCGATGACAATACGCACAGCCTTCAGGCGCTTTTCTTTCTCGTCTCGTGAGCGGTTGCCGAGGGCAGTTATCTCGTCACCGACCTTGGCGGTATCTTCCTTGAGGCCGGCGCGTTCCAATCTGGTTAGCCTCGCAAGATCCACGCGCCAAATCTCTCCCTCAACATCTACCTCAATGGTGGGATGCGGATTGGCGTAGGTGATAGCCGTGATCGTGCCATGAATCTCGATGAAGCCATCTTCAACCCAGGCGATGCCATGATGGGCCAGTGCTTTCAACGTCAAAATGGGCAGCAACAATGCACAAACCAACAGAGTTGTCCACGTCTTCGTCGACAGGCTCCAAGAGTTTCCCTTCGGTTTGTTCTTTGGTGGTATGCCATTTCTTAAGAAGAAAACAATATATTGCAGGACAGGATTCGAATGGCGTTGAGAACATGAACTCTCTGACACGTAGCTGATAGTATAATGCATTATCCAGTTCTCCTTAGGAGATGCGGTTCCTCGCCCTCGACGTGGTACAGCAACAGCCAGCCCGGCATCGGCGGCGAAGAAGAAAGGCAGCGCCTTGGTGCGTCTAGCCGGATCGGGGAACATGAAGTGGAAGAGCGGGTCGTCGAAGAAACTGCAAGCGAGCGTGTCGCACACCCAGATCAAATTCAGATGCATGAGCCGTATGTACAAGCATAGAGATCCACAACTTGTCCGCGCAATGACGCTTTTGCACCAACCAAAAGTACGGTATAACTGTCCTGTTAATCGCGTCAGCGAGTTTGCTGACACGTTAATTTTTGTATTGTGGTTAATTTGGATATTATGGATTATATAATTCCTTATATGCAAATAACCGGAAGTTTATGGATCTATCTCTATTTGTTTAGCCGACTGACATTATTGTCAGACACGTTGACGGATTTGAGCAAGACGGCGACGGCGACGAAGGATGAGAGGTTGCAAACTTTCTGGTTGCGGCTGCCGTGCCAATTGCACCCTGGGAAATTCTGAAGGTAACAAATGTTCAAGAGACGACCAGTCTGTGATCCTGCTGTGCGTGCGCTGGTATCGAATCTGCTTTAGTACCCACTTTCGCGGAGCAGCGGAGGTCCGGCTGACGCCGGAGGATCGTGCGGTGCTTGAGGCGGTTGTGCGAGCGCCCGTCATGAAAGCATAACGGTCTCCCGAGTTACGCAGTGTGGCGCTGGGAAGGGAATCGAACTGGTGAAGCGGTTCCAGAACGTCGAGTTCAGGGAGGCGGTCTGGTTGATCGAGCAGCATATCGGCCTTGCCGATCCTCTCCTCAGGCAAGGTCCAATTCCAGTTCCTTTTTAGCCTCCTGTAGGTGTCCCGGCTTTCTGTTTCACATTCGCTCCTTTTGAAGGGCTGCGATGCGCCAGAGATAGCTGGATCACGAGGAAGTCGGCGTAGGTGAGCGCGAGGTTCGCGCTCAGCGTAGCAACTTGGGTCGAACCGCCGGCTGCGCTGCCGTTGCGGCGAACTGCCGCGCGCTCGAGAGGAACCTCTCGCCTGTAGAGTCAGCCGATCAAAGTCCGCTTTGCGCCGATGCTATTGAAGAAGTCGGTTGAGTTCGTGGCATCTGGGTCATTCCGTCTTTCTAGGTGATTTGCCAGGAGACGGGACCGATAATGGGTCGCCAGCCCATCGCTGCGCCCGGGGCATGATCGATGTTCTCCAGAAGGGCGTCAGACAGACGTCGTCGGATCGACCATACCGGTGACCAGGGTAATGGTGTTTGCCGGGAACCCGCTAATCTCAGCGTGCTTGCGGATCGCGGCTTCGTCGTCCGCCAGATAGACACAGAAGGTCTTGTTGGCCGTGAAGTACGAGTGCTCCCATTGAATTCCGGGGCTGAGTTGCGCCAGCGCCGCGTTCGAGGTTGCGGCTATGAGGGAGCATTCCGCGGTGGTTTTTCCGCCGATGCCGGCGATCTCGCGCTCGATCACATATCTTTTCATCGTTCGGATCCTTGTTGAGGAGTTGGGCATGACCGTCTCGCCAAGTGCGGGCTGGACGGCGGAGAGGGCGGCGACGCCGGCTAGAGTCGCGCCGGCTTTCGTGATGAATTCTCGTCTCGGTATGTCAGTCATCGTGGGTACCTCCTGACATCGACCGGATTGCCGAGCCGATACTGGAAGCCTACGACGCGGTGCGTGGAGGCCTTGTCATGAGACCTCGGGACAAGCGGCGAAAGAGTTTGCCTCGTCCAATCAGCCGATCGGCCGCGAGACGCTGAGCAGCGCGCGCACCAGCGCGGGCTGGGTGCGGACGCCAGTTTTGTCGTACATGCGCTGTAGGTGCGTGCGGGCAGTATTGACGCTGACGCCGAGGTGCTTTGCTGCCGCCACCATGTCATGCCCATCGATGATGTGCCTTGCGACCCGCATTTGAGCCGGCGTTATGCCATAGACCAGCGCAGCTGCCGTCAGGCGTTCTGCAGCCATCGCCCGGTCGTTGATCGAGATCAATACAAGACCGCTCTCGCCGACTACCCAGCAAACATTTGCAGGAGCGCCGTGACCCCCGTCGAGGACAATCGGCAGGCCTGCGCGGACGGGGTAGAGTCCGTCGTCGAGATGCGCTGCCCAGCGGATCGCTGTCTTCAGGCGCTGGTCGGCGGATTGGTCCAGAGCGCGTAGGCGGCCGCCTCTGATTTCGATGGCTTCGCTGGACCCCAGTTCGGCTTCGGCCGCCGGGTTGATCCACAGGACCCTCGCCCGCTCATCGACGCGGACGATAGCGGTCTCGCGATAGTCGAGCGACATCTGTAAGAAAAATAGACCTGCAATCTTCCACGCGCCGCCATGCTTCTCGAGGATGCGCATTTCGTGGGTCAGTCCGGCTACATCCATACCGTCCCCCGTATCAGGTGCGTGCTGGTCGAAGGTCACCCAGGCCATCTCACCAGCGATGCGGATGACGAGCCTCTCACGCCGCACCAGAGCGACCGATCGATTGCGCTCGGGGTTCGCCGCCATCAGCGAGCGCATGCGCTCGATTTGCTGGTCCCAACCATCACGCACGGTTATGCCGCCGCGAGCAGCCCACCAGCCCCACCGCCGGACGTAGGGCTCTTGAACCCAACACCGCGCCCAGGCTTCGATGTCCTTGTTCCAGAACGCCGCGGTCTCTTCTTCGATGAGTCGAAGGATTGCCGCTTTCTCCCCATGCAAGACTGAGCCCATATCCGATCCCCGCGGTTCCGGATTTGGCTACCTTACCACCTTCGCCCCCCTGTCCAGACCCTATGTCTGGCTTTGGCGCCAGAACCGGACGTTCGGCTCGGATCGCGCTCCTGTCAGGTGTCCAGGTTAGCACTGCTGCCAAAGACCTCGCGAGCCTGCGCCGCCAGCATTTCGGTGGCGGGCTGACGCGGCTCGCGCGCTCTCAGCATGAGGTAACGGCACTCGGGCAGCTCCGGCAACCCTTCGTCGGCGCGCACATGCCTCAGCCCTTCGGGCAGGGCGTCGTCGGCCAACGTGTTCGTCACTGCCAGCCCAGCCTGCGCGGCGGCCATCATTCCTTGCATCGTCGCCGAGGTCGAAACGATGCGGTAACTGCGCCCGCCCTGTTCGAGCGCCCGGATCACCCAAGAGTGCCATTGGCATTCGCCGAACTCGGGGCGCCAGGGACAATGGGCGGGCGAAACCGATAGCGGCAGCGGATCGCGCAGATGTTGGCGGTGCGTGTCCGACGTGATCCATCTAAACGAGCTGCGCCAGATCTCCTCCGCCGGCCATTGCCGGGGTTCCAGTCCTTCCCTCACCAGGGCCAGGTCGAGTTCTGAGTCCTTCAGCTTGAGGGCCAGGAGGCAGGATGCAGCGATTTCGACCTCCACCTCGACAGCCGGTGCCACATGCGCGAAGCACTCGAGGATTCGCGGCAAAAAACGCGCCGAAAGCTCCGCGGGGAATCCCAATCGGACCGTGCCATGCACTGGAGCGGCGCGCATCGACCGCATGATGTCGTCGTTGAGCGCGAGGAGCTCGCGCGCTCGCCCGAGCAGATACTGCCCGTCTTGGTTCAGCTCGACGCTCCCGCCCTTGCCACGAACGATAACAGTCTGGCCGAGAACCCCTTCCAGCCGCTGCATCTGAAGGGAGACTGCCGACTGTGTTCGACCGACGCGCGCAGCTGCACGGGTGAAGCTTTGTTCCTCCGCGATGGCAACAAAGCTTCGGAGCAAATCAAGGTCGAATCCTGCCGGAATGCCCATGTTCATTAAGGTTGCTCATCGACCGCATTTACGCAACTCGTTTCCCTTCACAGACCAGACGAGGCATCCTCGACTTGCTGAAGAGGAGGTTCCCAAATGCACACCCGTTCAGACGCACCGATCGCATTTCCAATCCCGTTGCAGCCGCTCCTGGGGGCAGTTTCGAGCGCGTGGCACAGCATGGTAAAGCGTGTCAGCTCCAGTCGCGAAATCGCCAGACACGAGCGCATCGTTTCGCGACTTGCACCGCATCTTCGCTATGACATCGGAGATCTGGACTGCCGCCCACCTCCGTCTTTGCCGCTGCGGGAGATCCATTCGTATCAGCAGTCGCTCGAAGCGATGTGGCTGCGCTATTGCAGATGATTGGCCATAGCAGCATCCTACGGGCTTGGTTGCCGAACTGCCCGACGATGTCAGGAGATCGAAATGTCACAACATAATCAGGAGAAGCTGGACGCATTCCTGGGAAAAATGGTGGGCGATCTGGGTGCAATCGCGACGGGCGCAGGGGTGGTGCTGGGGGATAGACTAGGCCTGTTCGCAGCTATGCGCGAGGGCGGCAAAATGACCGCCGCTGAGCTTGCGACGCGAACCGGCACTCATCACCGCATGGTCCGAGAATGGCTGTCTGGGCAGGCTGCAGCCGGTTACGTAGAATACGAAGAAGCGAGCGACAGGTTCTATCTCAGCCCCGAGCAGGAATGTGTCTTTGCCGATGACGAAAGCCCAGCTTTCATGGCGGGTGCATTCGAGGTTCTCTCCACGCTTTGGCTCGATGAGGAGAAGGTGCGTCAGGCGTTTCTTTCCGGAAAAGGCGTCGGCTTGGCATGAACACAGCGCTTGCTTATTTCGCGGCACGGAGCGCTTCTTCCGTCCGGGTTACAACGCCAACCTGATCGATTCCTGGTTGCCTTCCCTCGACGGCGTGGTCGAAAAACTGGAACTCGGCGCTGAGGTGGCGGATGTCGGATGCGGTCACGGCGCGTCAACCATCCTCATGGCGCGGGCATTTCCGCGTTCCCGTTTCCTTGGCTTCGACTATCACGGTCCCTCAATCGAGCGCGCGCGTGATGCGGCCGAGGAAGCCGGAGTGTCCGGCAACACGCGGTTCGAGGTCGCATCGGCCAAGAGCTATCCAGGAACCTATGATCTTGTGGCCTTCTTCGACTGTCTGCACGACATGGGAGACCCGGAGGGGGCAGCTGTTCACGTCCACCAATCGCTCAAGCCAGACGGTACGTGGATGATCGTCGAGCCGTTCGCGCATGATTGCCTGTCGGCCAACCTCAATCCTGTGGGAAGGGTTTATTATGCGGCATCCACGTTTGTTTGCACGCCCGCATCTCTCTCACAGGAAGTCGGCCTTGCGCTTGGCGCGCAAGCTGGAGAGGCGCGGTTGCGTCAGGTCGTTACGGGCGGTGGCTTTACACGCTTCCGTCGCGCCGCCGAGACGCCGTTCAACATGGTTCTAGAAGCGCGTCCCTGACGGCGTGGTATCGCAACTGGGATATCAATGCCTTTCGGTAAGCATCACAGGCGCCGGATTGCTTGTCCCTTCGTGCGGCCTAACCGCGCTGCTGGTGGAGACAGTCTCAGTAGCCCATGCCGGCCATGCCACCGGCGGTGACCGGAGCATCATTGTTGGGGGCGTCGGCGATCATCGCTTCCGCGGTGATCAAGAGTGCCGCGATGGAGCCGGCGTCCTGCAGGGCGGTGCGGACAACCTTGGCAGGGTCGACGATTCCGGCCTTGATCATGTCGACATAAGTTTCGGTCTGGGCGTCGAAGCCCTGATTGCGATCCTTGTTGTCGGAGAGCTTACCCACCACGATCGAGCCCTCAACGCCGGCATTCTCGGCGATCTGACGGATCGGGGCTTCAAGGGCCCGGAGCACAATTGAGATGCCGGCTGTAACGTCTGCGTTTGAGCCTGCCAGCGAGGCCAAGACGGCCTTCGCGCGTAGCAGTGCTACGCCACCGCCCGGAACGATACCTTCCTCCACCGCCGCACGGGTGGCGTTCAGGGCATCGTCGAAGCGATCCTTCTTCTCTTTCACTTCGGTCTCGGTGGCACCGCCGACGCGGATAACCGCGACGCCGCCTGCTAGCTTGGCGAGACGCTCCTGCAGCTTCTCCTTGTCGTAGTCCGAGGTGGTCTCCTCGATCTGCGCCTTGATCTGAGCGACGCGCGCTTGGATGGTCGCCTTGTCGCCCGAACCATCGATGATGGTGGTCGTGTCCTTCTCGATGACGATGCGCTTTGCGCGTCCAAGCATGTCGATGGTCACGTTTTCGAGCTTGATGCCGAGATCCTCGGAAATGAGCTGTCCGGCTGACAGGATGGCGATGTCTTCAAGCATTGCCTTGCGGCGGTCGCCGAAGCCCGGCGCCTTGACGGCTGCCACCTTCAAACCACCGCGCAGTTTGTTGACCACAAGCGTGGCCAGCGCTTCGCCTTCGACATCCTCGGAGATGATCGCCAGCGGCTTGCCGCGACTGCACCACGGCCTCGAGGATCGGCAGCAGGGCCTGCAGATTGCCGAGCTTCTTCTCGTGGATGAGGATGTAGGCGTCCTCCAGTTCCACGCGCATTTTTTCGGTGTTGGTGATGAAGTAGGGTGACAGGTAGCCGCGATCGAATTGCATGCCTTCGACGACTTCGAGCTCAGTTTCGGCGGTCTTGGCTTCCTCGACGGTGATCACGCCTTCATTGCCGACCTTCTTCATGGCCTTGGCGATCATCTCGCCGACCGTTGCATCACCATTGGCGGCAATCGTCCCCACCTGTGCAATCTCACCCGACGACTTAAGCTTCTTCGCCCGCGCCTGAATCTCCTTGACGACCACCGCCACCGCAATGTCGATGCCGCGCTTGAGGTCCATCGGATTCATGCCGGCGGCGACGAGCTTGGCGCCTTCGCGAAGGATCGATGCGGCAAGCACCGTCGCAGTGGTGGTACCGTCACCGGCCAGGTCATTGGTCTTGGAAGCGACTTCGCGCACCATCTGCGCGCCCATATTCTCGAACTTGTCGGCAAGCTCGATTTCCTTGGCCACCGTCACGCCGTCCTTGGTTATGCGCGGTGCGCCGAACGACTTGTTGATAATCACATTGCGGCCCTTCGGCCCGAGCGTGACCTTGAGGGCGTTGTTGAGGATTTCGACACCACGCAACATGCGATCACGGGCATCGGTGGAGAATTTGATTTCTTTGGCAGACATGATGTTTCGTCCAGTTCGGTCTTGAGATGCGGCATCGGAAATTGGCCGGTCAGGCGGCTTTCTTGGCCGCTTGGGGTCTTTCGACGATGCCCAAGATGTCGGCCTCCTTCATGACCAGAAGGTCTTCGCCGCTGATCTTGACCTCGATCCCGGACCATTTGCCGAACAGGATGAGGTCGCCAGTCTTGACGTCGAGCGGGATCAGCTTGCCGTTTTCGTCGCGCGCACCGGGGCCGACGGCAATCACCTCGCCTTCCTGCGGCTTTTCCTTCGCTGTGTCGGGAATGATTATCCCGCCTTTGGTTTTGATATCGCCGTCCGCGCGTCGGATGACGACGCGGTCGTGAAGAGGTCGGAATTTCATTGGGTTCTTTCTGCAGCCGGCGCATAGGGGCGGCCACATGACCTGTGTATCCCCTTTGGCACTCGAATGATAGGAGTGCCAAGACTATTTCCCGGAGATGCAACCCATCTCGACAAGCTTAGGAGGTTTTCGCCTCAGGTTGTCGCGGCCAAGCGAGACTTGACTTGGCACCAGCAGCAGGAACGGCAGCCAGTCGTCGCCCTTCGGTGGCTTGTCCACCAAGGTGGGCATCATCGGTTCGATGAACGCTAGCCGGTCGCCCATGCACATCCCGCAAGTGCAGACACAATACGCTGAAATGGAACAAACCACCCAGCGAGTAGGTTTAGGTCACGGCGTGTCAGGTTTTGCTCGCCGCAATCCCGCACGCTCCACAGTTGTCCCCCTACTCTACTGTGGAAGCCTGCCGCAGGGACGTGCCCCCACCACCTGCGGCAGGTCGGCATTACCTCATACATCCTGCTAGACTGCGCGCTTTGTCGCCGCCTATCCGCTCGTTCTCCGAACATTGGATCCGTCTGCCGAGCGCTGACAACAGGGGCGAGTGGGTCATGTACCCGGGGGTGGGACCAAATTTCACTTGAATCAGCAGAAAACGAGACCACCTCCGTAGTTTTAGCCAGCCTGCTCCAAGCAACTCCGTGCGAAAAATCGTGACAAGTATTCTACCTGGCCGTAGGGCCGAGGGGCCAGCTGTGGTGTTCACAAGTCGCCAGCATGTCACGACACGAGGGGGTGAGTCGCAAGCGGACTTACCATCCTACGCTTTGGTACCCAGCCGCGCTGGCGCAATAGCGGCTAGAACGACAGATAAATGCTAAGTCCCGAGCCCGGGTAGTAGCCCGGATAATAGGGCCGGTAGTAGCCCGGGTAGAACGGCCGATAGTAGTTGCGGTAGCCGTAGTAGCGGCGTGGATAACAAGAGCCGTAGTACCGACACGACGACCATGCATTCCGCCTGTCCCAACCGCGGTCTCCACGCCAGTGACGATAATGCTTGCGGTGCCATTTCTGCTTGACCTTTTCGACGACGTCGGCGCGCACTTGCTCGGGTTTCGGAACGAACATCGGCGCGGCGTTCAGCGGCATGGCGAAAGCAGCAGCCAAGATTGTGGCCGTCACCACAGATAAGAGCTTTTTCATCGCAACCTCCTGCAGGCAGCATTCCTGCCTCAAACGTCCCTCGGCAAGACTTGGTTTCATCGACGTCTTCACGTATTGTTGCGAAGGTCGATGACGCTCATCGGGAACGCTAGGCCAACCCGGGTGCCGAAAAGCCCCCAAAGAGAACCCCGTAAAACGCTGGGTTAGAGGCGGTCATCATCCGACCTTGCGCGTTTCCGTGACCATTCCCTGTGATCGCCCGAACGTCCAGCGAAGCCTATCGCGACAAGCCGCACGACGTGCGCGAGATCGGCAAGGGCGCGCTGTCAAACACGAGCTGAGGTTCTGTGGTTCGACGGCTACCGCATGCGCGCGACGCCGCAGCTCATAAACACCAAAGGCAACATTGCCGATTACGCGCTTGATCGATAGCCTGTCACGAGCAGGAGTACGCGAACTGCGTCGCGCTCAGCTTTCCGCGCGACGTCGATGATCCCCTTGGCGAAAGCCTGTGGCCTCCTGGAAGGTTGTGATCTTGTTGTATTCGCTTGGTTTTGGATGCGGGGTCGAACAGTGCTTCCAGCTGCAGTGAGTGGAGCAATGACCGCTGCTCCATGATGCGTTTCAAGGGCAAAAAAAATGACGGATGCGTTCACACCGAATTTCGGACTCGCAGGTAAGACGGTGCTAGTCACCGGTGCATCGCGGGGTATCGGCCGCGCGTGCGCGCTGGCCTGCGCGGCAGCCGGCGCCGATGTAATCGCGGGAGTGCGCGATCCACACGGGTGCTCTGATCTGATCGCTGAGATCAATGGGTTCGGCCGGCGCGGCCTTGCCGTGCGCATGGACCTTTCAGATCTTGCGACCGTGCGGACCGGCGTCGCTGCGGCAGAGAGTGAGTTCGGGCCCATCGATGTCCTCGTCAACAATGTGGGAGTCGGACCGGAAAACCTGGCGGAAAACGTAAACGAGGCCGATTTCAACTACACCGTCGACATCAACCTCAAAGGAACGTTTTTCACCACCCAAGCGGTGGCGCGGCAGATGATCGTGCGAAAATCCGGTCGCATCATAAACATCAGCTCGCAGGCCGGCAGCGTGGTGCTGAGAGGGGAGGCGATCTACTGCATGACCAAGGCGGCGATAAATCATCTGACCCGCTGCCTGGCGCTGGAATGGGCGCCACACGGGATCACGGTGAATAGCATAGCGCCCACATTCGTCTGGACGGATGGCACGAAACCGGCGCTCAGCGATCCGCAGTTCCACGCGCAGGTACTGAACCATATCCCGCTTGGGCGCATCGGCGATCCGTCGGACGTCGCCGGCGCTGTCGTGTTTCTAGCATCACCAGCGGCGTCGCTGATCACTGGCACCAATCTTCTGGTGGATGGCGGATGGTCGGTGGGTTGAGGGAGGTAGCACGTCGCCCGCGAGGAAGTGAGCGGCTGCCTGATCGATCGCATACCGAGACGTGTCCTGAAGGGCGGGGTCTGGTCGTACGCCACGGGCCACCATTTCGAAACTGCTCCGGCGACTTATTAGCACGAATCCGAACCTCTCCTGGCGCGAAACTCCCCGACGGCGATCGATCGAAGCTCAGAGCCCGAATTCCTACTACGACTGGTTGGGCGACAGCCGCTGGAAGCGCCTGCATCGCCTCAACTAAGGGCTGGCACTCGTAGGGTGGCCCGGTGGCCGCCGATTTGCAATCAATTGCAAACCTAAGGCCGGAACTGCGCGATGCCATCCACCGGGCGGAGATCTGTTTGCTCCGAGTGGCCAAGCTGGCTCATGATGATCTCGCGGTGCGGATAGGGGATGCTAATGCTGTTTTCCTTGAATGTGTCCCATAGCGCAAGCAGCACCTTCCCGCGCACGTTGGTCAGCCCCTGTTGCGGGTCGCGGATCCAGAAGCGCAGGACGAAATCCAGGGAGGATTCACCGAAGTTCGTAAGCCAGCAGACCGGCCGCCGATCCGCTTCGACACGCGCGACCTTCATGGCGGCCTCTATAGCCAACTGACTGACCTTGTGCGGGTCTGCATCGTAAGAGACACCGAAATTCACGTCGAGCCGAACTAGACTGTCGCTAAACGACCAATTGATGACCCTTTGGGTGACGAAATCCTCATTGGGGATCAGATACTCGCGGCCGTCGCGCGTCACGACCGATACAAACCGCGCCCGCAACCCGCGTATCCAGCCGAATGTGCCTTCGAGAGAGATCGTGTCGCCCGGCTTGATCGACTTGTCGAGAAGGATAATAACGCCGGAGACGAAATTCGAGATGACCTTTTGTAGCCCAAAACCTAGTCCGACGCCCACTGCACCGGAAAACACGGTCAGCGCCGTCAGGTCGATACCGACGGAGGATAGGGCAATGGCGCCTGCCACCAGCACTAGGCCAATCTTTGCGACCTTGCCAACGAGGACTCGGATCGAAGGCGTCAGCTCTTCGGAATTCCGAACGCGCTCGTCAAGATAACTACCGGCGACGATCGCAAGCCAGACGGTCCCAATGAGCAGCACTGCCGCCTTCAGTACCGTCAGCGCTGAAAGGCGGATCTCACCGAGAGGCAAGGCGATGCTGTTGAGGAAAGCCGCCGCATCGTCATCGAGGCTCAGGATAATAAGGGCCGCATAGATCCATGCTAGCCAGCCGAGGCTGCGCGCGACAAGGCGATTCCGAATAATCCGCGACAGCACCGACGTGAACAACCACGCGAGGGCCAGCGACAACGCAACAGAGATGAGATGGGTCCGGCTTGGCCAGGTGATGCTGCGCATGAGGGTGAGCGCGGCAAAAAGGAAGACCGTGAAAAGGATCCAGTCGGTGCGCCGCAGCAGCGCGACGACTACTCTCAACAGTCCGGGATGCCGCTTGATTTGGCGTGCCCGCATCTCCACAAGTGGTTCGATGCGCCGCGCCGCGAGCTTCGCCGCTAGGAAGAGCACGAAGACGATGACGGCCTGATAGAGGAACCAGGGCGTGACGGCATCGTCGAGCCAGCGACCGGCCCAGACCAGCGATTCATCGAGCGCGCTCCGAAAGTCCATTCCCATACAGATGGCGCAAGCGTTTTGAACGGCAAGATTAAACCAAGCGAACAATCCTGATGCGTCGCCGATTCCGACCGCCGAGCGACTTGCGTCCGGGCGACCCGAGTGGTGCATGAAACTCGCCACCGTGCTGCCCAGGTGCTGCCCACGGTCAAATTCGTTCTTGTTGGCCAATCAACCAACGGGTGAAGTTATTGATTTGATTAAGAAAGCTGGTGCCGCTTAGGTGACTCGAACACCTGACCCCATCATTACGAATGATGTGCTCTACCAACTGAGCTAAAGCGGCGTCGCATTCGGGAAGGCCCGAACGACACCGGCCTGATAGCCGCATTGCCCGGCAAATTCAAGACGCCCCGCGTTGAATTGCAAATGGCGGTCGCATGACGCACTTAAGGGTGAGTTCCGGGCACGGTCCTCTAAGGTGATGTCCGTGCTTGCGGTGCGCACGCATGTAGCGTAGTTGCGCAAAATCTGTTCATGACTTTGTTTTGTCGCGGGCGAAGGTGATTTGCCTTGACGTCCGCCGTTGATTGAAGCCGCCGCTGGCGTTATCGCTCTGACGGGTGGTCGGTTCGTAGGAGAACGCTTTGGACCCGATCGAAAAAGCGATCCGAAGCGCCTTCGAAAAAGGAAACGCTGAGGACAAGGCATTTCGCGAAAGCATCTATCGGAAAGCTTTCGCCGCGCTTGATCGCGCCCTGCAGGCCAATCCGAACCTGACCGTCGAGGCCGCTATCTCCCGGCGTAAGGTTCTGCAGGCCAAGATCGTCGAGATCGAGTCCGAATTCCTCCCGGCGGTCGGACCGGCCGCGCCGGCCATGCCGGATCCGCTTGCCGGCGCTTTTGAAGTGCGGATGGAGCCAGGCGCCGCGCCGCCCATCGCGCCGGAAGTGCGCGTCGAGGCGCCGGGTCCGAGCGCGAGGGCTGGAGCGCCGGGCGATCTCGCTGGTCTTGATGTGGCCGCCGATCGCCGCTCGGCGCCGCGCGCCGGCCCTCCGGTCGACACGGGTGCCGAGGTCCGCCCGGATCCAGATGCGGCGCGGACGCGCCGCCGTCGCCGGCCCTTCGCCATCTTCTTCATCGTCGCCACGCTGCTGGCGCTTCTCGGCATGGGCCTGCTGTTTGCCTATCAGACCGGGTTGTTTCTCTCGCCGAGCGAGCGCGACACCTCTGTGCCGAACCCGCCGACCACCGGCGAGAGCGAGGACTTCATTCCCGAAAACGAGGAACCGCCGGTGCTTTCGAGCGAGCCGGAGGCGCAACGCGACTGGATCAGTATCTTCACGGCGGCGGCGGCGTCTTCCGTCAGCGCGCCCTCGGGCACGACGGCCGAGGCCAAGCAGGATGATTCCGGCAGCTTCATTCGCATCCGCTCGGGCAACTCGGGCGCCGCGATCGTGTTCGATGTCGGGCAGGGCGTGCTCGAAAAGATCGCGGGCAAGAAGGCGACTTTCGACATTATCGCCCGCGCCAGCGACGGCGAGGACACCGAGATGGCGGTGGATTGCGACTTTGGCGAACTCGGCGACTGCGGGCGTAAGCGCTATGCGCTTGGTTACGAGCGCGCCGACTTCCTGTTCGAACTCGATTTGCCAGCCGAGCAGCCAGGAGCCGCCGGCTCGATCGCCATCGTTTCCGATTTCGCCAACAGCGGCAAGTCGGTGGACATTTACGAGATCAAGGTCTCGATTTCGCCCTGAGTCCCTGTGCGGTCGAGCAGCGCCTGCAGCGTCTCAATCCGATCGGCTTCCGCGGCAGGCTTATCCCAGCGCAGGCGCGATATGCGCGGGAAACGCATGGCGACGCCCGATTTATGCCGTGTCGAGCGGTTGAGGCCCTCGAAGGCGATTTCCAGCACGAGCCCGCTGCGCTTGTCGGCGCGCACCGAGCGCACCGGCCCGAACCGTTCGATCGTGTTGTCGCGCACATATTTGTCGATTTGCCGCAGTTCCTCGTCGGTGAAGCCGAAATAGGCCTTTCCGACCGGCACCAGCTCCTCCGCGCCTTCCGCTCCGGCCCAAACCCCGAACGTGTAGTCCGAATAGAAGCTCGATCGCTTGCCGTGGCCGCGCTGCGCATACATCAGCACGGCATCGACCGTGTAGGGATCGCGCTTCCATTTGAACCACGGACCTTTCGGCCTGCCGGCAATGTAGGACGATGCCGTCTGCTTGATCATAACGCCTTCGATCACCGGATGCGGCGGATGCCGGCGCATGTCGTCGAGTGCGGCCCAATCGGCGAAGGTCGTAACCGGCGACAGGTCGAAGCGCGCGGGATCAAGCTTTGCGACGAAGGCATCGAGCCGGAGGCGCCGTTCCGTCAGCGGCAGCGCACGCAGGTCCTCGCTTCCATCCTGCAGGAGATCGTAGCAGCGCACGAACACCGGAAAGCGCTCGCGCATTTTTGGCGACACGCTCTTGCGGTTCAGGCGCTGTTGCAGGTCGGAGAACGTACCGGTGTGCTCTGGCGGCCGCCCGACCAGCAATTCGCCATCCAGCGCGCCGTCGAAGATCATGGCCTCGACTAGGTCGGGAAACGCGCCGGAAATCTCGTCGCCGGTGCGCGAATACAGACGGCGCAAACCGCCCTCGCACACAGCCTGCACGCGGATACCGTCCCACTTCCACTCGGCCGCGTAATCCGCCGGGTCGAGCCGCGCCAAGTCGCCGTCTTCGATCGGATGGGACAGCATGACGGAGCGGAAAAGCGCAGCGGCTGCCTTATTCGGCCTTGGGGCCTTGCCCTCAAGCCAGGCGAACAGGGAGAGGTAGGGTACGGTCAGCCCGTGCCAGACCTCCTCAATCTCCGCCACGTCGACCTTGCCGAGTTCGGCCAGCGCCTGCTTGGCCAGCCGCGCGGAAACCCCGATGCGCAGGCCGCCGGTCACCAGCTTGATGATGGCGTAGCGCGCCGAAATGCCGGCGGCATCCAGCAATTGCGCGAGCACCGCCGGACCATCGGACCGGCTGGCGGCTTGCAGCGCGCCGACCACACTCCCGAGGCTCGTATTGTGTGATGCACCCCCACCCCTAACCCCTCCCCTCAAGGGGGAGGAGGATTCGGATGCGCTGCCGCCAGGTCCCCCTCCGCCCTGAGGGCAGTGGTTAGGAGTAGGGGCATCGTGCGCGCCGCCGGGTTCGGGCTTTGGCTCCGGCCACACGAGCGACACGGTCTCGGCAAGGTCACCGACATAGTCGTAGGAATAGCCGAACAGCACGGGGTCCATGCGCTCGGTGACGAGCATGCGCAGCATTGCCGGCTTCACCGCCGCAATCGACAGGTCGCCGGTGATCGCCGCCAGCGCCAGCCCGCGGTCCGGATCGGGCGTGGCCGAGAAATAATCGGCAAGCAGCTTCAGCTTGCCGTTGCGCGACGGCGTCAGCACCAGCCGGTCGAGGAGTTCGGCGAATGCTTCCATGGCTATCGTCGCGCCCCCTCACCCGGCCGCCGCTTCGCTCGGCCACCCTCTCCCCGGCGGGGAGAGGGTGGTTCGCCCGCGTTCGTGCTCGACGCATCGACGAATTAGGAGCGGTGGCGTTGACGATCTCCTCTCCCCAGTGGGGAGAGGGTGGCCGAGCGAAGCGGAGGCCGGGTGAGGGGGATACAAACGTGCGGTCACAATCAATCCCCTTCATCCTCATATCCCACCAGATGCAAAGGCCGCGCGGCGATGCCAGCAAGTTCGCACCAGCGTACCAGCGCCTCCTCGCGGCCATGCGTGACCCAGACTTCCGATGCGCCGGTTTCCAGGATGGTCGCGGTCAGCTCGTCCCAGTCGGAATGATCCGAAATGATCAGCGGCAACTCGACGCCGAGCTGTTTCGCGCGTTGGCGGATGCGCATCCAGCCCGAAGCGTAGCAGGAGATCGGATCGGGAAACCGCCGAGACCAGCGGTCGGCAAACGCCGAGGGCGGGCCAATTACGATCGCGCCGGCAAAGTCGGCCTTGGCGCCGCTCTCAACCGTCGCCGGCTGCAGGTCGCCAAGGTCGATGCCACGGCTCTGGTAGTAGGCGCTGAGCTTGGCAAGCGCGCCATGGATGTGGATTGGACGCTCAAAACCACCCTCGCGCAGCAGCCGCATAACCCGCTGCGCCTTGCCGAGCGCATAGGCACCGATCATATGGGCGCTTTCCGGAAATTGCTGGACCGACTTCAGTAGCCTCGCGATCTCGCCGGTGTCGGGCGGATGACGGAACACCGGTAGGCCGAACGTCGCCTCGGTGATGAAGACGTCGCAGGCGACCGGCTCGAACGTTGCGCAAGTGGCGTCCGGCTGGCGCTTGTAGTCGCCTGACGCGACGATTCGGATGTCGCCATGCTCGACCGCGATCTGTGCCGAGCCGAGCACATGGCCAGCCGGATGGAAGGTCACGAAGACACCGTTGACGGCAATCGTCTCGCCGAGCTTCGCTGCCTGCGTCGTCCCGGCAAAGTCTTCGCCGTAGCGCAAGCCCATGATGTCGAGCGTCTCGGCGGTCGCCAGAACCGAGTGATGGCCAGCGCGTGCATGGTCGGAATGGCCGTGCGTGACAAGCGCACGTGCGACGGGTCTGACCGGGTCGATGAAGAAATCGCCGGGCGGACAGTAGAGGCCCTCCGGCCGGGGATGGAGCAAATCGCGAGCGCGCATGGTTCCAAGATAGGCACTTATTCCCGCACGGGAAGCCTGTTGAAACGCTCTCCTTGACTCGACCATAGATCGCCGCATCGCTGCAGGATCAAACATGAAGCCCTTGCCCGCCTCTTCCGGTGACCTGATCGCCGATCGCCGCGCCGATTATGCCGAGATGCTGTTTGCCAATGGCGATCACGCGGCGGCTGTGGAACTCATGCTCGGCGCGCTGGAGCTCGCGCCGCAGTGGGCGATGGGCTGGTTCCGACTGGGCGAGTTCCAGGAGTCTGCAGGCGCCTTCCACGAGGCCGAGCGGGCCTGGCGCATGTCGTTGCAACTGGAGCCGGCGGATCGGCCGGGTGCGGCGCTGAAGTTGCAGTTGATTGGGGCCACTCCACCCGCCGAGGTCCCGCCGAGCGCCTTTGTCGAAACGCTGTTCGACCAATACGCGGACAAGTTCGACCACGCGCTGGTCAATACGCTTGGCTATCGCGTGCCGGAGCTGGTGGAGAAAGCCATTCACGCCGCCGCGCCCGACCGCCGGTTTGAGCGGGCGGTCGATCTCGGCTGCGGCACCGGCCTGATGGGCGAGCGGCTGCGTGCCGTGGTGAATCACCTTGAAGGCCACGACATTTCGGCGGCAATGCTGAAGAAGGCCGAGGCGAGAAAGATCTACGACCGGCTGGCGAAATCCGACCTTCAAACCCTGAACTTGCCGCCCAAAAGCGCGGATCTGATCACTGCCGCCGATGTGTTCATGTATGTGGGCGCATTGGAGCGCATCGTCGCGACTGCCGCATCGGCGCTGACAAGCGATGGACTTTTCGCCATCACGGTCGAGCGTCACGACGGGGCGGACGACTACGTGCTGCGCGAAAGCCGCCGCTACGCGCATTCGGAAGGCTATGTGAGGCGGCTGTTTGCGGCCTCCAGGTTCGAGCTTGTGTCCGTTAGGTCCGAAACTATCCGCATGGATCGGGGCCAACCGATCACCGGGCTGATTGTGGTGGCTCGAAAATAGCGACTTCGCCTGATCCCTTTTTGTTCCAAATTCCGCTTGGTGATTTTCAGCCCGCGCGTTACCTCTAGCAGGGTGACCGACCAGAGCCGCGTTCAGTTTGAAAACGCCGCCGCCTTCCTGCCTGAGCCGTTCCTGAATTGGTTCGCGCAGCGCGGCTGGTCGCCGCGCGCCCATCAGATCGACCTGCTCGCCCGAGCCCAGGCGGGCAAATCGGTGCTGCTGATTGCACCGACCGGAGCAGGCAAAACGCTGGCCGGCTTCCTGCCCGCGCTTGTCGATCTGGCGGCTCGGCCAAAACGCAAGCCAGGCGAGGCGCATCGCGGAGTGCATACGCTTTACATTTCGCCGCTGAAGGCGCTAGCCGTCGATATCGAGCGCAATCTTGGAAAGCCGGTCGCCGAAATCGGCTTGTCCATCTCGATGGAAACCCGCACCGGCGACACGCCCGCACACAAGCGTCAGCGCCAGAAGCTAGTCCCGCCGGAAATCCTGCTGACGACGCCCGAGCAGCTTGCGCTGCTGATCGCCTCGACGGACGCGAAACGCTTTTTCGCGGGCCTGCGCTACGTCGTGCTCGATGAGTTGCACTCGCTGGTCACCTCGAAGCGCGGCCATTTACTGTCACTGGGCCTTGCGCGATTGCGCCGCTGTGTTCCCGGCGTGCAGACGATTGGTCTATCGGCGACGGTCGCCGAACCGGATGAGTTGCGGGGCTGGCTGGTCGATCAGAACGATGCTTCCCCCTCCCCCTTGAGGGGACGGTGGCCCGAAGGGCCGGGTGGGGTCGTTGCGGCAGGCCACGACGTTCTCGCCGTGCCTTCTGAGATAACCCCCACAACCGCCTTCGGCGGCACCTCCCCCTCACGGGGGGAGGGGGCGTCGCGCCTTGCCGACATTACCCCACCCGACCAGCCTTCGGCTGGCCACCCTCCCCTCAAGGGGGAGGGAGCCCTCGCCGATCTGATCATCGTTTCGGGCGGGGCAGCGCCTCAGATCACGGTGCTGAATTCGGAAGAGCGCGTGCCTTGGGCCGGGCATTCCTCGCGCTATGCCATTCCGGAAATCTACGACGCCATCAAGCAGCACAAGACCACGCTGCTTTTCGTCAACACGCGCAGCCAGGCCGAGATGCTGTTTCAGGAGCTTTGGCGGGTCAACGACAACTCGCTGCCGATTGCCCTGCACCACGGATCGCTGGATGTCAGCCAGCGGCGGCGGGTTGAGAAGGCGATGGAAAGCGGCAGCCTGCGCGCCATCGTCGCCACCTCGACCCTCGACCTCGGCATCGACTGGGGCGATGTCGATCTTGTCGTGCATGTCGGCGCGCCGAAGGGAGCCAGCCGGCTCGCCCAGCGTATTGGCCGCGCCAACCACCGGCTCGATGAGCCCAGCAAGGCGTTGCTTATCCCCGCGAACCGCTTTGAGGTTTTGGAATGCCGCGCTGCCGTCGAGGCCAACTACATCGGCGCGCAGGACACGCCGCCGCTGGTCGACGGCTCGTTGGATGTGCTCGCCCAGCACATTCTTGGCATGGCCTGCGCCGAGGCGTTCGACGCCACCGAGCTTTTCGAGGAGGTGAGGGGAGCCGCGCCTTACGCGAGCCTGCCGCGCGAAACCTTCGACCGCGCCGTCGATTTTGTCGCCACCGGCGGATATGCGCTGAAAACTTATGAGCGCTACGCCAAGATACGCCTTACCAAGGAGGGCAAATGGCGCATTTCGCATCCGCGCTTCGCCCAGCAATACCGTCTGAATGTCGGCACCATTGTCGAGGCGCCGTACCTGACGCTGCGCTATGCACGCTCAGGCAAGGGTACGGCGTCGAGGGGCGGGCCGGTTCTCGGCAAGATCGAGGAAGGTTTCATGGAGTCGATCGCGCCGGGCGACACCTTCTTGTTCGCCGGCAAGGTGCTGCGGCTGGAAGGCATTCGCGAGACGGAGGCCTTCGTCTCGAATGCCGTCGGCAACGACCCGCGCATTCCCGTCTATGCCGGAGGAAAGTTCCCACTTTCGACCTATCTTGCCGATCAGGTGCGCGGCATGCTTGCCGATCCGGTCCGCTGGAAAGCATTGCCCGACCAGGTGGCGGACTGGCTGCGCCTTCAATCGGAAAAATCGGTGCTGCCTCGTCCTGGCGATTTGCTGGTCGAGACCTTTCCGCGCGGCTCCAGGCACTACATGGCGATCTATCCGTTCGAGGGCAGGCTGGCGCACCAGACGCTCGGCATGCTGCTGACGCGGCGACTGGATCGGGCCGGTGCGCGGCCTCTCGGCTTCGTCGCGACCGACTACTCGCTCGCCGTCTGGGGGCTGGATGACGTGGGCGCGCTATTCAAGAGCGGCAAGCTGCGGCTCTCGGCGCTGTTCGATGAGGACATGCTGGGAGACGATCTGGAAGACTGGCTGGCGGAGAGCTGGATGCTGAAGCGCACTTTCCGCAATTGCGCGTTGATTTCGGGCCTTATCGAAAAGCGGCATCCCGGCCAGGAAAAAAGCGGTAGACAGGTGACGGTCTCCGCTGATCTCATCTACGATGTGCTGCGCACGCATGAGCCGGACCACCTGCTGATGCAGGCGACGCGCGCCGATGCCGCGACCGGCCTGCTCGATGTCAGGAGGCTGGCCGACATGCTCTCGCGCATCCGTGGCCGAATCGTGCATAAGAAGCTTGACCAGATATCGCCGCTCGCCCTGCCGATCATGCTGCAGATCGGCAGGGAGCGCGTGGCCGGCGAGGCAAACGAAACGCTGCTTGAAGAAGCGTCGATGATTGAAGAGGCCTTGGGCACTGCATGACTGCCGTCCGCGCCCTGAAGAACAGCGATAGCGGCGCCGTCGAGGTGGGCGGCGAGCGCGCTATCTGCGACCGGCGCGGCGCGCTGTATTTCCCCGATTCGGGCGTGCTCGCCGTCTCCGACCTGCATCTCGAAAAAGGATCGTCGGCTGCCAGGCGTGGCTCGCTGTTGCCGCCCTACGACACGGCCGCAACGCTCGCCTGCCTGCAAACGGTGATCGACGATTTCATGCCGAGGACCGTGGTCAGCCTTGGCGACAGTTTTCATGACGGCGGCGGCTCGGCGCGCCTGCCGGAGATTTTCCGCAGTGCTCTGTCGTCGCTCATGGTGGGGCGCAACTGGTTCTGGGTGAGCGGCAATCACGATCCGGACCCGCCGGAAGGCATTGGCGGCGAAAGCGTCAGCGAAATCTCGGCCGGCTCGGTGCTGTTTCGCCACGAGCCGTCGCTGAACGCCGCCGACGGCGAAATCGCGGGGCACCTGCACCCATGCGCGCGCATTGTCCAGCGCGGGCGCTCGGTGCGCCGCCGCTGCTTCGCCACCGATGGTAGTCGAATGATCATGCCGGCCTTCGGCGCCTATACCGGATCGCTCAACGTGCTGGACCGGGCTTTCGCCGGCCTCTTCCGCCGTGATGGCCTGATGGCGCACATGCTGGGCGCTGAGCGCACCTATCCTGTCGCCGGCGCGATGCTGAGGCCGGGCTGAGGTCAATCCCGGCGGAAGAGGAGGCGGCCGAGCCAGCCGGTAACGATTGCGAGGCCGACCGCGCAAAAGCCGTAAAACAGGCTGTGGTTGCGAGACAGGCGGAAAAGCATCTGTTCGAAGCCTGACTTTACGATGGCCAGCTGTGCCGAGGTCTCCTTGATGAAGAGGCCGTTGCGGAACAAGAAGGCGCGCGCCTTGTGCGTGCCGACCGGCACGTTCGGCGCCAGCACCACCGTTGCTCGGAACAGGCTCGCGGACAGGAACTGCACGCCGCCAACGAGCTCGTTGTAAAGGCCTACCGCCTTCTTGCGCTCGCGTAGCGCCGCCCGGAATTCATCAAGCGTAACAGGGTTCTGTTCCGGGTCCTCAGCCTGCATGTGGATATTGGCGGGGCCAAGCGCGAGCTGCTTGTAGCTGACGGGTCCGGCGATATCCTGCGGCATGCGCGTGGTGGAGATCGAATAGGACTCCGGCACGTTGACGAAGGATTCCGACTCCGTGTTCATCCATATGCCGAGCACGCGATCCTTGCGGCGGATCGTCACCGGCCGCGCCGGTCCCTCCAGCACGACGATGACATCGTAGCGGCCTTGCCGGCTGACATAAGGGTCCGGATTTTCAACCGAACCGAAGATGGTGAGGTCGGCGCCGGAGAAGTCGGCGGTTATGCGGATTTCGTCGGTCGATAGTCCGATCTGGATGCCCTCGGGCAGCGCAACCGGAGCCTGTGCGTTCGGCATCTGGCCTTGTGCCGCCGCCTGCCCGCCGCAGAACAATGCGGCAATTGTCAACGTGATGATGTGGCGGCGGCTCATCGCGTCAGATCCCTGGCGCGATCGAGTAGATGCTTTTGGGCGGCAGGAAGAGATCGAAAGCAAGCCGTAACGCGACTGCGAGCACCAGCAGCGCGAGCAGCGCGCGCAACTGCTCGCCGCGCAGCTTTTGCCCGGCCTTGGCGCCATATTGGGCGCCAGCGACGCCGCCGATCATCAAAACGAATGCCAGCACCATATCCACGGTTAGGTTCGTCTGTGCCTGCACGATTGTTGTGTAGGCGGCAACGAAGATGATCTGGAACAGGGAAGTGCCAACCACAACGTTGGTCGGCACTTTCAGCAGGTAGATCAGGGCAGGAACCATGATGAAGCCGCCGCCGACGCCCATTACCGAAGACATGATGCCGATGCCGGCGCCCAGCCCAAGGACCGGAATGATACTGACGAACAGCTTCGAGGCCCGAAACCGCATCTTCAGCGGCAGGCGGTGGATCCAGTTATGTTGGCCGGGCCGCTTGAGCGACAGCTGTGTGCCGCCACGTGAGCGGTGGATCGCGTTGATGCTTTCGATCAGCATCAGTCCCCCGACGGTGCCGAGGAACACGACATACATCAGCGAAATTATGAGATCGAGCTGCCCCAGACTTCTCAGCAGCGAGAATATCAGAATGCCGAGCGTAGACCCGAAGATGCCGCCGACAAGCAACACAGTGCCGAGCTTGAAGTCGAGCGATCCCTTGCGGAAATGCGCGAGCGCCCCGGAGAAGGACGATGCGATGACCTGGTTGGCGCCGGTCGCCACCGCGATTGCCGGTGGTATGTTGTAGAAGATCAGCAGCGGCGTGATGAGGAACCCGCCGCCCACGCCAAACATACCCGAGAGAAATCCCACCGCCGCGCCCATGGCGAGCAGCACGAAAACGTTGACGGACATTTCTGCGATCGGGAGATAGATGCCCACCCGTAAGAACCCGGCTGTCGATACGAAAATAGCGAAGTTTGCCGAAGCACCTTCGCTGATAGGAAGCTCTTGCGCCCGCATTGCGGCGAAGTCAAACTTCGCTGCGATGCGGAAAACAAATATTATCTCAATGAGTTAAATTAGCGCGAGGAGCGACGGCCCACTCAATGCGAAGCCGTTAGTCCTATTTGCGATCCAGCAGGGCACGGACCAGCTTTTCGTCGATCTCGCCGGTCGCTGTCATCTTATTATCCTGCTGGAATTGCTTGATCGCATCCTTGGTCTGCTGGCCCATCACGCCATCGGCGTTGCCGGCGTCGTAACCGTTCTTGTTCAGGATCGTCTGAATGTTACGGACCGCCTTTTCCATATCGACCGCGGCGGTGGTAGCCGGGGCCTCTTGCCAGGACTCCGGAATTTCGACCGAATTGGTTTCCGGATTGACCGGCTTTGCCTTCCAATGTTCGACCTCGCCACGAGCTTTCTGCAGTTGCTCCGGACGCAGCGAGTTGGCGATCTCATCCCGCTTCTTGGCGGCGTCGCTGTCGCCCGCCTTCGCGGCAAGCGCGAACCATTTGTAGGATTCTTCCAGGCTGCGTGGCATGCCGATGCCCTTGGCGGCAAGGATGCCCAGATTGAACTGGCTGTCCTTCACGCCGAGATCGGCGGCAGCCTTGAACCATTTTGCAGCCGATTCATTGTCGGTCGTGCCGTCGGCGCCCATCGCGTAAAGCACGGCCAGATTGTGCATGGCGCTAGCGTTTCCTTGTTCTGCCGATTTTTGATACCAGCTTTTGGCTTTTGGGATATCGCGATCGACGCCCACTGCCTTCTCGTAGAGGTTGCCGGCACGATATTGGGCCGGCGCAAATCCGACTTCAGCCGACTTCTCGTACCAGATCGCCGCCTGCTTCATGTCGGCCTTGACGCCTCGGCCATCGGCATAGCGCGCACCGACTTCGAACAGCGCCTTCGCATCGCCGGCGGCGGCAGCTTCGCGCAGCGCGACCGGTCCGGCGTCTTGCGGAACCACAGTCTGAGCTTCCGCAATTGCCGTCGGCGCCGCTGCTGTCGTCGGCACTGCCGAAGCAGTTTCGGCAACCTCCGGCGCGGGCGATGCCGTTTCGGCGGCTGCGGGCTTCGTAGACGTCGTCTCGGGTGCTTCGGGTGCGGTCGGTTCGGCCTTTGCCTGTGAGGGCGCATCGGCCAGGTTAGCCTCGGGCGCAGCCGCCTCGTCGGTTTCCATCGCGGGAGCCGGCCCGGCGTCCATGTCAGGGAGGTTAGCGGCGGAGTCAGAGGTCTCCACCTCGGGTTCGATCATTGAGGCCGTTCCGGGCAACACGGTTTGCTCAGCGGAGCGCACCGGCTTGTCGGCCGAAGCCAGGTTGTCGATCTTCTGATCCGCGATCAGCGGGGGAGAGGAAGCCGCGACCTGGTCTTCACCAGTCAGATACATCTGGCCGATCTTCAAACCGGCAAGGACCACCATGAGGCCCGTGGCGGCCATCAGCATCGGCTTGCGATAACGCTTGAGGAAACCGCCCATTCCGGGCGTGCGCATCGGGCCGGCTTCTCCAGTCGTCTTGTTGGAAATTGCGGCTTCAGCGGCGGCCGCCTGAGCATGGCGGCGCGCCGCCGCGAGGAAGTCCTGCCTTGCCGCATCGGTATGGCCGGAATTCGTGGTTTGGTTCCGTTCCTCGCGCACCCGGCGCATGATGGCGTTCAGGTCCGGCGCGCCGGACCCGGGCTCGAGCGGCCGGTTGGCAAGCTGCGGATCGAGCGGTTCATCGAGCGAAGGCTCCAGCGTCGGATCGCCGGGCAAAGCCGGTTCCATCGCTGATGTTGCGGGCGTTTCCTTCACGGCCACTTCCTGGCGGCGGAGGGCGCGGCTGAGCCCGCCAAACAGCGACCTGGTCTTGGGCGCGGCCAAGCGTTGCTCGCCAACATCGGAGCCGATCGCGGCCATGGCGGCCTCGGCCGCCGCTTCCGCCGGCATGCGCGCGGGAGCAGCAGGCGACGACATTGTCCGTTCGGATGGCTTGAGAACTGGAGGAAGCCCTGAGTCGTCGGCATCCCCGTGCAGCGGAGGCGTATCCTCGAGGTCCATCACGCGTGTGGTTGCGGCAGGCGCGGAGCGCGAAGCGGCTGGCTCTGCGGTCTTCTCGGAATCGATTGAACCGAGCCGATCGACGATCTTGATAAGCGTGTCGTGGATGGCCTCGAACGTCTTGTTGTTCCGCTCGTCGGAGCGGCGGGTCAGACTTTCGAGGGCCTTCAGGTCCTGGGTGAGGCCGGTGACCACCGGAGCTTCCGATTGCGCTCCGATAGACTGGACGGCTTGCTCGGCGGCCTGCTTTGCCGCCTGAATGATGGCGTCGCGGCTGCCAGATATGGTGCGTTCCAGTTCATCGAGGCGCGGACCGATATCTTCCAGTTCCGGCAGCGGCGCCGCTGGCCGGCTCAGATGCTCGGAAAGTGCCGCAACCTGGCTTTCCAGGCTGCGAATGAGGCCCGAATCCATGCCAGCAAATTTTGCCGCGGATGCATCGATGCGGGCCGAAATGCTCTCGAGGCGATCCTCCAGATTGCGGATTGCATGGCTGCCAGTGTGCGCCGGCGTGCTTGCCAGTTGGTCGGCGAAATCGGCGAAGCGGGCGTCAAGGACATCCATGAAGCGCGTTGTGTCGAGCGGTGCCGCCGAGTGTTGGCCGAGGCGGTCGGCGAAATCGTCGAGCCGG
The DNA here is from genome assembly GCA_963839725.1 of uncultured Alphaproteobacteria bacterium. Classification (GTDB taxonomy): domain Bacteria; phylum Pseudomonadota; class Alphaproteobacteria; order Rhizobiales; family Rhizobiaceae; genus Kumtagia. Next base: position 79,417 of record CAWIWT010000034.1, read on the forward strand.
CGCTCCAGATCACGGAACATCGTGTTGCCCTGATCGATCGCGTCACCTTGGCGGCGCTCGATCATAGCCGAGAGCACGTCGAAGCGCTCATTGATATCCTGCAGGATCGCTTCGCGCTCGGAAGAGACCGGCGTCTGGTCGATCTTTTCCGCGATTGCGAGAACCTGGCGCGATAGCTGTTCGATCGCCTGGTCAGGCAGGTTCCCCTGCCCGGCGATCTCATCGACCCGGTGGGTCAACGCGACGATATGGTCAATTACCTGCGCGGTTGAGCGATCCTCGACGATCTCGTCGATCTGCCGTGCCAGCGATGAAATGCGCGCTTCTATGCGCTGGAACGGTTCCGGATCAAGAATAGGCGCGTTCGACACGCTGGTCGCGACGATGGCGCGCGAGATTTCGTCAAGCCGCTGATCGATCAGGCGGAAGGTTTCCGGCGCCTGATGCTCTTGCTGGCGGACGAAATGTTCGACGGCGCTGGCAAGGATGCGGACATTTTCCTCGATCGAGCGCAACGACAGGGACTCCGGCAGGTTGCTGACCGCGTCGCTGATCGACTGCAAGCGTTCCGAAAGGGCGGCGATTTCCGGGTCGCGCGTGTTATCGCGGGCGTCGACGCGGGTTTCAAAGGCAGTCCAGCGGCGGTCGAAGTCATCCCAACGGCGGTCGGAGGAGCGCACGGTGTCCTCGCGGGCGAGCGAAGCGAGGGCGCCCTTAACCTGTTCGACCTCCTCGCGCAGTGCGTTCAAGCTCTTGTCGTCGGTGCGCTCCGACAGATTGTGAATGGCGCTGGAAATGCGGTCGATCTCGGATGCCAGACCCGAGCCCATTACCAACGAATTGCCGGATGAGGCGAGCATCCGGCTGAGTTCGCCGCGCAGGACCTCGAATTCGCGGTTCATGTTGGATGCCATCTGCTGGCGCAGTTCTTCGCGCAAACCACTGAGTTCGGAGGCGATCCGGCCAGCCGACGCAATGCCTTCTTCCTGGCCGCGCACCTTGTCGTAGTCGCGTGCAAGAGACTGGAAAGGGGATTCAACCTCAGTTCTGCGAACAGACTGCTGAGAACCAGCGGAACGGGGCAATTCGCGCTCGCGATGGCTGGGTGCAGGTTCATAGGCCGGCTGCTTCCACTCCTGATTTCGCGGCTCGCGGTCGCGGCCGACCTCGTCCAGCGCGTCGCGTGAGCGGTCGAGCCGACTTTCCAGGTTCTGCAGCGACTGCGTGATCTGCTCGAGCGTGGTACTCGGCTTGCGCTGCCTGTCCGCGTTCAGAGTGTCGAGATCCGACCGTTTGCTGCTCATAGAACCGCCCATCCGCCTGTGCTGGCCTACCAGCTTGTTCCTTGATCCTCCGGGGAAAGCGCATGCCCTGCAAGAAACGGACGTGTTCCCGGCGATACGCCCGCTTCCGATGTTCGTGAAGAATTCGCTACAGGATAATCACGACAGCCCGACATGCGCACATTTCGCCCAACGTGGTAAACAACGCGTTAACCAACCTTAACTTTGCGTCACGATTAGCAGGCAGCGGAGGGTGGCGCGATACGCGCGGATTCAACCAGTGGGAGATTGAACTTCGACGCGCTCCCGGCTATACGCCACTCAATTACGTTAACGTAAGGGGACGTTGAACAACGCCGCTTGCGTTTGGTGCAACCTTGTGGAGCCGAAACCCCCGAACGGCATCCATTGAACATGCAGCTTTGGCTTGCATGGCGAGACGGGGCAGCTTGATCAAAATGATGAAACCAATGATGTCCGGTGATGAAGCCGGGATGGGATTTGCCGTGCATTCCGAGTTTGAAGGCGATGAAAGCAGGCTTCTCAAGATCGGCGAAATGGCGAAAATCTACGGAGTAACGCTGCGTACGCTGCGCTTCTATGAGGATAAGGGACTGCTTAATCCCAAGCGAGAAGGCAGCAATCGCCTCTACACGAGGCGGGATCGCGCACGCCTGAAGCTGATTCTGCTCGGCCGCAAGGTCGGCTTTTCGCTTCGTGACGTTAAGCAGATTCTCGATCTTTATGACCCCACGGGGTCGAACGCCAAGCAGATGCGGCTGACCCTCGACAAGTCGGAAAAGCAGCTCGGCCGCCTGCAAAAGCAGCGCATGGCGATCGAGGATGCGATTAACGAATTGAGCCAGCTGATGGCCGTTGTCCGCCAGACGCTGAGCCAGCGGACCGTAGCGGCAAACATCGCCTGAGTGGCGCTTTCACCGTAACGGTGATCTGCTAGGCTCACGGACATCGTTCCACGGCAGTTCGATTTCAAGATAGGTTTGGACGGGCGGTGATCTTTCGGTCGCCGCCCGTTTCGTTTTGGTCGTGGAAACACTCTGATCAGAATTGACGTTTACGCAAACGTCAATTAAGGATTCGAGGTTGTCGGCTGGCTTTGCTGCTTCATGCGCAATAGGCTGATGGTGCGCGGTTTGAGGAGGAAGCATGCCGACCTACAAGGCCCCGGTTCGCGATACGCTGTTCGTGCTCAATGAAGTGCTCGGATATGAGCGCTACAGCAATTTGCCCGGCTTCTCCGACGCGCCGCCGGATGTGCTGGAAGCCATCCTCGACGAAGCCGCGAAACTCGCTCAAAACGTCATGCAGCCGCTCAACCGCATTGGCGATACGCAGGGTTGTGTCCGCCACGACGACGGCTCGGTAAGCACGCCGCCGGGTTTCAAGGAAGCGTTTAACCAGTATCGCGAAGGCGGCTGGATGGGGCTCGCCGTTCCGGCCGAGTTCGGCGGGCAGGGCTTGCCTTACTGCGTTCACACTGCGGTTGGCGAATATATGGTGTCGGCCAACATGGCGTTGATGATGTATCCCGGCCTGACCCAGGGCGCGATCGCCGCGATACTCGTTCACGGCGACGACGAGCAGAGGCAGAAATACCTGCCGCAGATGGTCGGGGGTAGATGGACCGGTACCATGAACCTGACCGAGCCGCACTGCGGCACCGATCTGGGCCTTCTGCGCACCAAGGCCGTACCTCAGGCGGACGGCTCCTACAAGATTTCGGGCCAGAAGATTTTCATCTCCGCCGGTGAACACGACATGGCGGAAAACATCGTGCATCTGGTGCTCGCCCGCATCGAAGGCGCGCCAAAAGGCGTCAAGGGCATCTCGCTGTTCATCGTGCCGAAATTCATTCCGGACGCGGATGGTGCGCCGGGGGCCCGCAACAAGGTTTCGTGCGGTTCCATCGAGGAGAAGATGGGTATCCACGGCAACTCGACCTGCGTCATGAACTACGACGAGGCGACGGGCTGGCTGATCGGCGAAGCAAATACCGGTCTGAAGGCGATGTTCACGATGATGAACGAGGCGCGTCTGGGCGTCGGGTTGCAAGGCCTTGCGATCGGCGAGGCGGCGTATCAGGCAGCTGCCGCCTATGCCAAGGAGCGGCTGCAAGGTCGTGCGCTTGCCGGGCCGCAGGCGCCCGACAAGCCAGCCGATCCGATCATCGTTCATCCCGATGTGCGCCGCAGTCTGATGACGATGAGAGCCTTCAACGAAGCCGGCCGCGCGCTCGCGCTGTGGACGGCGATTCGGTCGGATGTTGCTCATCGCTCTGGCGATGACAAGGATCAGCAGGTAGCGGACGACGCGCTCGGCTTGATGACGCCAATCGTCAAGGGCGTCCTGACAGACAAGGGATTTGAGCATGCCGTCATGGCGCAGCAGGTGTTCGGCGGCCACGGCTACATCGAAGAACATGGCATGAGCCAGTTCGTTCGCGACGCGCGCATCGCGATGATTTACGAGGGCGCCAACGGCATCCAGGCGCTCGATCTTGTCGGCCGCAAGCTGGCCTTGAACGGGGGGCGGGCGATCCAGGTCTTCTTCAAGGAAGTTGGCGAGTTCTGCGAGGCCAACCGCGCCGATGAAAAGATGGCGCCGTTCACCAAGGCGCTGAAAAAAAGTCTGAACGACCTGCAAGCGGCGACGTTGTGGCTGATGCAGAATGCCATGGCGAAGCCCGACAACGCCGGCGCTGCGTCGACTGATTATATGCACCTCTTTGGCCTGGTCGCCTTGGGTTACATGTGGGGCCAGATGGTGAAGGCCGCGCATGCGAAGCTGGCCAACGGCGCGAACGGGTCCGAATCGTTCTACGCGCACAAGATTGTCACGGGGCGCTATTTCATGGAACGCGTCATGCCCGAGACCGGAGCACATCTCGCCCGCATCTCGAGCGGCGCGGACACGATGATGGCGCTCCCTGCGGAGGCGTTTTAGGGAGTGAATCTCCAACGGGAACGGATGTCGATGCTCTACGTTGCCCCCCTCTGTCCTGCCAGACATCTCCCCCTCAAGGGGGGAGATCAGCTGTCATATTTTTTGCCGATCTCAATCACCGCCCTTGGCAGTGAGGCGATGCGTGTGAAGCTGCTGATCTCCCCCCTTGAGGGGGAGATGTCCGGCAGGACAGAGGGGGGTGTTGATGGACTAGTATTGTCAGGGGAGTCAGTGCGATGACCTCCGACCCCACAAATATTCTCGGCCTGCCGAAACCCGCATGGGCAGCGGATGAGGTCGGCATGCTCTACGATATGGCGCACCGCTTCATGTCGGAGGAGATTGCGCCGCGCTACGACGAGTTCGAGAAGAACGAGATGGTCGATCGCGCGTCTTGGGAAAAGGCTGGCGCGGCGGGGCTCCTCTGCGCCTCGATGCCGGAGGAATATGGCGGTGCCGGCGGAACATTCGCCCATGAGAGCGCCATCATCGAAGCCATCAGCCATGTCGGCGTCGATGGGTTTGGCATTGGTTTGCACAATGCGATCGTCGCCCCCTATATCCTTCAATACGGCTCGGAAGAGCAGAAGAAGAAATGGTTGCCGAAGCTTGCCACCGGCGAACTGATCGGCGCCATAGCAATGACCGAGCCCGGCGCCGGTTCCGACCTGCAGGGCGTCAAGACGCGCGCCGAGAAGGACGGCAATCGATACCGCATCAACGGCTCGAAAACATTCATCACCAACGGCCAGCTCGCCAACTTCATCATCGTCGTCACCAAGACCGATCCGTCAGAGGGCGCCAAGGGCACCTCGCTGATCGTTATCGAAACGGATGAGGTTGATGGGTTCCAGCGCGGCCGCAACCTCGACAAGATCGGTCTGAAGGCCAATGACACCTCGGAGCTATTCTTCAACGACGTCCGCGTGCCGACATCCAATTTGCTCGGCCATGAGGAAGGGCAGGGCTTTGTCCACCTCATGCAGCAATTGCCGCAAGAGCGCCTGCAAATCGGCACGTCGGCAATTGCCATGGCCGAACGCGCGCTGGCGCTCACCATCGACTACGTGAAAGAGCGTCAAGCGTTTGGCAAGGCGATCATCGATTTCCAGAACACTCAGTTCAAGCTGGCGGAGTTGAAGACCGAAGTCACCATTGGTCGGGTCTTCTATAATGATTGCGTCAGCCGCCACCTCGCCGGTGGCCTCGACCCGGTGACAGCATCAATGGCCAAATATTGGCTCAGCGACCTTCAGGGAAGAGTGGTCGATGAGTGCCTGCAACTGTTCGGTGGCTATGGCTATATGAACGAATATCCGATCGCCCGGATGTACCGCGACGCCCGCGTCCAGCGCATCTATGGCGGCACCAACGAGATCATGAAATTGCTGATTGCGAGGAGTTTGTGAGTTTGAAGATCACCCTACCTCGCTGGTCGGTCGTTATTCCTCTGTCGTCGGTCGCAATTCAACGGCTGCCCGCCGGATTTTTCTTTCGACCGACGACTGACGAATAACGACCGACGAATCGCCTGACGCAAGGAGACGAAAATGGCCGAAGCTTTTGTCTATGACGCCGTGCGCACCCCCCGGGGACGCGGCAAGAAGGACGGCTCGCTGCACGAGGTTCCGGCGGTCCGGCTTGCGGCCCGGACGCTTGAGGCGATCCGCGATCGCAATGGGCTCGATACCGGCCAGGTTGACGACATCATCTTCGGATGCGTCGATCCGGTCGGCGAGGCTGGTTCGGTCATTCCGCGCTCGGCTGCCTTCGAGGCCGGCTACGCGACCTCCGCTCCCGGCATGCAGATCTCGCGTTTCTGCGCGTCAGGCCTCGATGCGGTTAACTTCGGTGCCGCCAAAATCGCGCAAGGGTCCGACGAGATCGTCATTGCCGGCGGCGTGGAATCCATGTCGCGCGTCGGCATGGGCATGTCGGGCGGCGCTTGGTTCATGGACCCTTCGGTAGGCCTGCCTGGCTGGTTCATGCCGCAAGGGGTCTCCGCCGACGTGATCGCCACCAAATACGGGTTCTCGCGCGATGACGTCGACGCCTATGCGGTGGAGAGCCAGAAGCGCGCGGCGAAGGCATGGGAGAAGGGATACTTCAAGAACTCCGTCATTCCGATCAAGGATCAGAACGGGCTGACCATCCTCGATCATGACGAGCATATGCGCCCGACGACCGACATGCAGTCGCTTGCCGCGCTCAATCCGTCCTTCATCATGCCCGGCGAAATGGGCGGGTTCGACGCGGTCGCCGTCCAGCGCTATCCGGAACTGGAGGAAGTCAACCACGTCCACCATGCCGGCAATTCGTCGGGGATCGTGGATGGCGCGGCCGCCGTGCTACTCGGCTCGAAGAAGGCAGGCAAGTCGATGGGTCTGAAGCCGCGCGCGCGCATCAGGGCGTTCGCCAACATCGGCTCCGAGCCGGCGATCATGCTGACCGGCCCGGTCGATGTCACGGAGAAGCTGCTGAAGCGCGCCAAGATGAAGCTCTCGGACATCGATCTGTTCGAGCTGAATGAAGCCTTCGCGGCAGTCGTGTTGCGCTACATCCAGGCCTTCGACATCGACAAGGACAAGATCAACGTCAATGGCGGGGCGATTGCCATGGGCCATCCGCTCGGCGCTACCGGCGCGATGATCTTCGGCACGGTGCTGGACGAGATGGAGCGCCGCGACTTGAACACCGCGCTGGTGACTCTCTGCATAGGCGCCGGCATGGGCACTGCCACGATTATCGAACGGGTTTAGCACCCTTTACCCTCCCCCTTGGGGGGAGGGTCGACGCGAAGCGTCGAGGTGGGGGTCACGACCTCATATTGCCCCCACCTCGCTCACTTCGCTCGCGACCCTTGCCGCAAGGGGAGGGTAGGCCAATCGCCACTGTCGCGCCCGAACGCTGGCGCAACTGCATCCAAGGAGGACGCTCCCCAATGACCTACACCAACTTCACGATCGAAACCGACGCCGATGGCATTGCGCTCGTCACATGGGACATGCCGGAACGCTCGATGAACGTCTTCACCGAAGAAGCGATGACCGAGCTTGAACAGATCGTCGATCAGGTCGCCGGTGATGCGGCGATCAAGGGGGCGGTGATCACTTCCGGCAAGGACAGCTTTTCCGGGGGCGCCGATCTGAACATGCTCAAGCGCATGCTCGGCATCTTTCATGCCGAGAAAGCGAAAGACCCTGACAAGGCGATCAAGATGCTCTTTGACGGAGCAGGACGCATGGGCTGGCTGTGGCGCAAGCTTGAAACCAGCGGCAAGCCATGGGTGTCGGCGATCAACGGCACGTGCATGGGCGGTGCGTTCGAGCTGTCGCTCGCTTGCCATGGCCGTGTCGCGGCGGACGGCGACAAGGTCAAGATGGCGCTGCCGGAGGTGAAAGTCGGCATCTTCCCGGGCGCGGGCGGCACCCAGCGCGTGCCAAGGCTCGCCAACACCCAGGAAGCTCTGCAGATGCTGACGACCGGCCAGACGTTGACGCCGAAGCGCGCCAAGCAGATGGGCCTAATCCACGAAATCGCCGAGCCGGCCAAGCTGATCGAGACCGCCAAGGCGATGATCAAGAACGGACTGAAGCCGGTACAGCCGTGGGATGAAAAGGGTTTCAAGATTCCCGGTGGGCCGGTCTACTCGGCGGCGGGCGCCAATCTCTGGCCGCCGGCGATCGCCATCCTGCGCCGGGAGACCTACGGAAACTATCCCGCCGCCACCGCCATCCTGAAATGCGTCTATGAGGGCCTACTGGTGCCGTTCGAAACCGGCCTGCGAATCGAGCAGCGCTATTTCATCGAAGTCATGCAGACGACCGAAGCGGCGATGATGATCCGCTCGCTGTTCGTTTCGCTTCAGGAACTCAACAAGGGCGCACGCCGTCCGCAGGATGTCGCACCGACCAAGCTCAAGAAGGTCGGTGTGATTGGCGCCGGCTTCATGGGCGCGGGTATCGCCTATGTGACAGCCAAGGCCGGCATCCCGGTGGTGCTGCTCGACCGCGACATGCCCTCGGCGGAAAAGGGTAAGTTGCATTCGGATGGCCTGATCTCCGAGGCGGTCGCCAAGGGACGCGCCAAGCCGGAAGAAAAGGACAAGCTGCTGTCGCTGATCACGCCCTGCGACGATTATGCCTTGCTGGATGGCTGCGACCTCGTTGTCGAAGCGGTATTCGAGGATTCGGAGGTCAAGAAAGCGGCGACGGAGAAGGCAGAGGCCGCCCTGAAATCCTCGGCGATCTTTGCTTCGAACACCTCGACGATCCCCATCACCAGCCTTGCAAAAAATACCGTCCGCCCGAAGAATTTCGTGGGCATCCACTTCTTCTCGCCGGTCGATCGGATGATGCTGGTGGAGATCATTCTGGGTAAGAAAACGGGCGACAAGGCGCTGGCTGTGGCGATGGACTATGTGCGTGCCATCGGTAAGACGCCTATCGTCGTCAACGACACGCGCGGCTTCTACGTGAACCGCTGTGTGCTGCGCTACATGTCGGAATCCTATCGGATGCTGATTGAAGGCGTTCCGGCGCCTATGATCGAGAACGCTGCCAAAATGGCCGGCATGCCGGTCGGTCCGCTGGCGCTGACGGACGAAACGGCAGTCGATCTCGCCCAGAAGATCATGCGCCAGACCAAAAAGGACCTTGGCGAAAAGGCGATCGATCCCGATCAGATGAAACTGATCGACACCCTGGTCGATGGCCACGACCGGCGTGGACGCAAGAACGGCAAGGGCTTTTACGATTATCCTGCAAAGCCCGCCAAAAAGAAGCTTTGGCCGGGCCTGAAGGATCTCTATCCGCAGAAAGCGCCGGAACAGGTCGACGTCGAGGAACTGAAGCAGCGCTTCCTCGTCACCATCGCGCTGGAGGCAGCCCGGATCATGGAGGAGGGCATCGTCATCGACCCGCGCGAGGCGGATGTCGGCTCGATCCTGGCCTTCGGTTTCGCGCCGTTCACGGGTGGAGCGCTGTCCTACATCGACGGCATGGGCGTGAAAAAGTTCGTGGCGCTGTCGAAAGCGCTTCGCAAGAAATTCGGCGACCAATTCAAGGCGCCGAAGCTGCTGCTCGACATGGCGGCAAAGCGCGAGACTTTCTACCAGCGCTTCGATCCATACGCCAAAGGCGCGGCAAAGCAGGCGGCATAGCCTCCATGTCGCGCGAGCCTGATTCGCTTGGTTGGCTTCCTCGTGCCCGCGGTCGCGGCGCTTGGTGTCCTCTTCGCGACGGATGACTGGTGGCTTTTTGGGCTCGCGCTGCTGGCAGCGATGATCATTGCTATTCCGGTGGAATATGCCTGGCGTCGCGCCGCAACGCCCGAGGAGCGGCGTCGCGATCTCGAGGATCGCGTCCGCAACCCCCAGTTAAGCAGCGCGTGGCTGCCAATGGAGGTCTGAGGAATGTATGTCTGGGGGCGCCTTGCGCGCGTCATCGCGACCGCCAAGAGTCGTGGCCGCTGCGAACTGGGAGCAGGCAGCAAATTGGCGTTCCGGTGCCTGCCGACCGACATCGACTCGAACCTGCACCTGAACAACGCCCGCTATATGATGCTGGCCGATCTCGGCCGCATCGACATTTTCCTGCGCAGTGGCCTATGGGCGCTGGCGCGCGAGCGTCGCTGGGCGCCGATGCTGGGCGGCCTGCAAACGGCGTTCGTCCGCGAGATCCGGCTCTGGCAACGCTTCGACGTGGTGTCTTCCATCGAAACCTGGGATGGCACCGCTGTGATCGGTCAGCACCGCTTCCTGCTGGATGACGGTGCGACGGCAGCGATCATCGTCACCACCGCAGGCGTCTATGACCGATCGGCGCGCCGCTTCGTGCCGATCGACGAACTGATGCATTTGCTGGGCGCGAACATCCGCCCGCGCCACCCAACCGAAGCCGAGGCGGCGTTCCTCACGTCACATCAGGGGTTGCGCGGACTTGCGAAAGCGGCTGTTGGCTAAGGTTTTCAGAGCCTCTCGGGATAAGAAAGACGGAGCTCTCTATCGCGGCTGAGCCTGGTCTGGATACGATAGCGAAGTCGATCAAGGGCAATGGACAAGCTGTGTTTTCCGCGCTAGAAGGATGAGGTATTTTTTCCTTTATACCGGAGCGGTACGATGCTCTCGCATGATAGAGTCTGGGCGGCAATCGACGAATTGGCCGCTCGCAATGGGCTCTCGACCTCCGGCCTGGCCAAGCGGGCAGGGCTGGATTCCACGGCCTTCAACAAATCGAAGCGGATGTCGAATGACGGCCGTCCGCGCTGGCCCTCGACCGAGTCGATTGCCAAGGTCATCGAGGCGACAAGTTCCTCGCTGGAGGAGTTCATGGCGCTGGTTGCCGGGCCGGGAGGGTCGGCGCGAACCTCATCAAGAAAGAAATCCGCAGTTCCTCTGCTTGGGTTTGCACAGGCCGGCGCCGGCGGCTTTTTCGACGACGCGGGCTATCCGGTCGGCGAGGGTTGGGAACTGATCGAGCTTCCGGTCAAGGCCGGCGACAATGTCTACGCTCTTCAGGTGCAGGGCGATTCCATGCTGCCGGTCTACCGGGACCGTGATGTGCTGATCGTCGAGCCGGGCGCCACCGTGCGCAAGGGCGACCGCGTGGTCGTGAAAACGACGTCGGGCGAGGTCATGGCGAAGATCCTGCAGAAGCGCAATTCGCGCGAGATCGAGCTTCTGTCGGTCAATCCGGCGCACCCGTTGCGCCAAGTCCCCACGACGGATGTCGAATGGATGGCCCGCATCGTCTGGGCAAGCCAGTAGCGATGCGCCCGCTTGCCGCATTGGCTGCCGCGGCATTTCTGCTCGGTGGCGGAACGGCAATCATCGTCATGGGCGGCAAGCTTCAGTCCAAGGTTGAGCCAGCCCGTGTTGCGAGCCCAGTTGCTGAAACCGTGTCTGATGCGCCCGTTGAAAATGCGCAAAAATACTCATCCGTCGAGCAAATGGCGGCAAACCCACAACCGTCTGCGAGCGCGCGCGGGGTTGCGCCGGAACGGATGACGCCTCCGACGATGGAGAGTGCGGGGTTCGAGCGTGTTGAGCCGCGCGCTGCCCTAAGCGATATCGGCCAGGCGTTACCGCCCAAGCCGAAGATGCCGGATGAGTGGAAAGGCACGACCTTGTTCAATCCGGTCGCAACCGCTGCGGGGCTGCTGGAAGCCAAGGGTTACAAGATTGCGCTGGCGGGAATAGAGCCGGTGATGCCTGAGGAACAATGTGACACCGGTGGACGATCTTGGCCCTGCGGCGTGCGTGCCCGCGCTGCCTTCCGCGCCTGGCTGCGCGGCCGTTCGATCATCTGCGGAGTGCCGCCGCAGCCCGATCGGGAAGCCATCGTCGTACCCTGCAAAGTCGGGAAGCAGGACGTTTCGGCGTGGCTGGCGGCGAGCGGCTGGGCGCGCGCCGCTGCCAATGGACCCTACGCGGAGCTTGGAGACGCGGCCGCGGGAGCAAAGAAGGGTATCCATGGCGCGCCGCCGGCCACGAACGCGGCAACCACGTCGACAGCCGGAAGCGATCTTCCCGCGCCGTCCGCCGACGGTACAGCAATCCTCTCGGCACCATTGGCTGAGCCGCTGCAGGATGAGCCGGCCGTTGTACCGCCGCAGGAAGGCCCGCTTGGCGACTTTCCTACGCCGCCAGCCGCCCCGACAGCGCCCGCTCAATGAGCGCGCGCGTTTCCGCAACACCGTAAAGCGCGGCAAACGAGCCGAAGCGGGGGCCACGTTCCTGGCCGATCAAAACCTGATAGATCATCTGGAAAAATGCGCCGGAAACGCCTGGGCCACCTTGTGGACTCTGCTTGGTGTGATCCTGATAGCGATCGAACTCACGCGCTACATTGAGCGCCGAGTTCTGGATCGCTTCGGAATCCGCGCCGGCCGGCAGCGCGGCGAGTGCCGCCGACAGATTGCTCAACGCCCGACGTTCGACGTCGTCCGGCGACCGGTAGCTCTTCTTCACGAAATCACGGAAGTAGCGGATCGCATAGCCGACGAGCTTGTCGAGTTCCGGGTGCGTCTCAGGCGTTAAATTAGGCGCGTAGTTGGAAATGTAGCCCCACATCACCTCCGAATTCTCCGGGTTGGAGGCCGTGGCGAGGTTGAGCAGCATCGAGAACGGCACCGGCATGTCGACAACGGGCGGATTGCCGTCGTGCATGTGCCAAACAGGGTTGCCCAGCCGCTCCTTCCATTCCTGCCTGGGATAGGTAGCCAGGAGTGAATAATACTCGTCGACGGCTTTCGGGATCACGTCGAAATAAAGCTTCTTCGCCTGCCTTGGACGTTGGTACATGTAGAGTCCGAGGCTCTCCGTCGGCGCATAGGTCAGCCACTCGTCAATTGTCAGACCGTTGCCCTTCGACTTCGAGATCTTCTGGCCGTTCTCGTCGAGGAACAACTCGTAGACGAAATGCTCCGGCGCGCGACCGCCGAGGATATTGCAGATACGGTCATAAATCACCGCATTGGTCTGGTGATCCTTGCCGAACATCTCGAAGTCGACGCCGAGCGCCGCCCAGCGCATGCCGAAATCCGGCTTCCACTGCAGCTTCACATGACCGCCGGTGACCGGAAGCGTCATCTCCTCGCCGTCGTCATCGTCAAAGGTGACTGTGCCTTGCGCCGCATCCACCTTCTTCATCGGAACGTAGAGCACCCGGCCGCTCTTCGGCGAGATCGGCAGGAACGGGCTGTAGGTCGCCTGGCGCTCCTCGCCGAGCGTCGGCAACATGACAGCCATGATCTGGTCGTAGCGCGCCGCCGCGCGCAGTAGAACCTCGTCGAACCTGCCTGCCTTGTAGTATGCGGTCGCGCTGGCGAATTCGTAGTCGAAGCCGAAAGTATCGAGGAAACGGCACAGCATCGTATTGTTGTGATCTGCAAAGCTCGCAAAGTCGCCACCGAACGGATTGGGAACCGCCGACAGTGGCTTGTGCATGTGCGGTTCCAGGAAGGCGCGGTCCGGCACATTGTCCGGAATCTTGCGCATGCCGTCCATGTCGTCGGAGAAGCACAGGATCCTCGTGTTGACCTTGTCGCCGGTCAGCACGCGAAAGGCATGTCGCACCATTGAGGTGCGCGCCACTTCGCCGAACGTGCCGATATGCGGCAGGCCGGACGGTCCGTAGCCGGTCTCGAACAGCACGGTCTCGGGGAACTCCTTGCCCTTGTAGCGTTCGACGATTTTGCGGGCTTCCTCGAACGGCCAAGCCTTGCTGTCGGCTGCTGCCGCAAGCACTTCGGGGCTGAGATCGATGGTGCCGGATCCCGACATTTTGCCGTCCTGGTCTTGTCCTGATACCGGCAAAAGGGCCGGCGCCGCCTGCTCTATTCGGCGCGCGCAGGGGCGTCAACGTTTTCGCCGCAATTCTGCTTGTGAGCGTGCAATGCGCTGCCTACGTTGCACTAGGAATTTGAGAGGACGAAATGCCAAAGCCGAGCACACACGAAGCGTTCATCTATCTGATGGTGATCACGTCAGCTTCTGACCGTGAGATGACCGATGTGGAGCTGGCGCGTATCGGCGGCGTTACCCGCACATGGCCTATCTTTGAGGATTTCGACGAAGACCACCTGATCCCGACAGCGCAGACTTGCCAACGGCTGTTGCAGGAAAGGCAGGGACTGGATGGGGTGTTGGCGCTGGCAAGATCCGCGATACCGACACATCTCCACGACACCGCCTACGCCGCTGCTTTCGAAGTCGCGACAGTCGATCTGGAAATGCGCATGGAGGAGAGACGGGTGCTGCAGCTTATGCGACGCTACCTCGAGATCGACAACGAAACCGTCGCCGCGATCGAGCGAGCAACCAAGGCGCGGCATCGCACGCTGACCTGAGCCGCGGATGCTTCAGTTCAATAGAAGCTGACCGGAAAGTATCGCAGGTAGAGCTCCGCAAATGTACCTTTCGCCGAAAGGCTTTGAAGGGCTGCGTCGAGCGCCGATGTGAGCTGATCGTTGTCCAGCGACGTGGCGATCGCCAGTCCTGAACCGAAATAGTCGGGGGCGAGATACGGGCCGCCGGCAAACCGGCAGCAATCCGTGGCGTCCACACTTTTCAGCCAGAACGAAAGCCGCATGCCATCACCGAAGGCTGCGTCGATCTTTCCCGACTTCAGATCCGCAAGCATGGCATCCTGCTGCGGGTATGCGGAAATCTCGACGCCCGCAAAGCCGTCGCGCAGCAACTGCGCATGTGCCGAGCCCACGACCACACCAACGCGCTTGCCTTGCAGTTCCTTTGCTGTCGGCTCGGCGACAGCGGACGATTTCGCCACGACGAAGCGGCCGGGAAAACGCAGATAGGGCCGCGAGAAAGCGACTTTCGCCCGGTTCTCGGGCGTGGCGGCCAGGCCGGCAAGGATTGCTTCCCCCTCGCCCACAATCATAGCTGCTTCAAGTTCGTCCCATGGAAGCGCCTGAATCTGGCACCTGTCGGCGATTGCCAGTTCCGCGCAGATCGCTCTGGCGAGATCGACATGAAACCCCGACAGGCGGCCTGAGGGGTCTAGATAATTGAACGGCGGAAAGTCGGTGGTGGTCAGAAAGCGCAGTCGCGGCAGGGCCGACAGGTCGGGCTTGGCGAGCCGTTCCTTCGCGTCCCAGAGCGTCGGTATCCGAGGCTCAGCCATCACGCTGCCGGTAAAAGGGGCAGCCGACAGACAGAGGAGACATGCGGCTGCTATCTGCGCTCTCATCGGTTTCCTATTCGGCGTGACGGCTCAAACCACCAGCGTTTGTATCAAGAGAAACCCTTCATAGCCAGCTTCCACTTCATGGGGTACCGGCTTCAGTTGACGGCGAGGTGAAAGAAAAACAAAAAAGATATTTGTGGAAAAGCCTACCATACGTGTAGGTTAGTTTGCATGTGTTCTGGAAGCCGTGGAGCATCGCAGTGGAGTTGTTTGAGTTCACCTGCGCGTCGTGCAACGGAAACCTGCTGGTTTGCTCGTGTACGGCTCATCCAGCCGACTTCTACGCTGATCGAGATCATCCAACGTTTAACACCAGAGAAAAAGGCATCCCGGATTATCACGCGGACGCGGAGAGCATCGCATGACGCTGGCAGATGTCAGCACGGGATTACACGGAATGCGATCGCTGTACGGCAGCCCTTGTGAGAGCCAGTCGAATGGCGTCAACACGAATAGCATCATCGCCAGCCTGCTCTCGCCGAAGATTGCGGTTTTGCTGCCGATCCTCCAGCGCCTCGGTGTGTCGCTGCTGGATGTCATGCGGCTGGATGCGGCGGCTGAGGCAAACGGAACCGACTTCCAGGCGGAATTGCTTGCGTCCAACCTGGTTGTGGAACAGGAACTCTTTCGGGAAATCGCCCGCGAATTTCAGATCGACTTTTTCGACCACGTCGATCCCGGCAAGCTGATGATCGATAACGACGAGTGCGCGAAGCTTTTGCGTTCGCGAGGCAAATATCTGCGCGCCAGCATGGTGGCGTGGGACGGCAGGGCCCGCTCGATTTTCGTGCCCTGCGGACTGCCGCTGGCCGATCTGCATCGCGTTTTGAAACGAAATCGGGACTTTAGGCGGATCATATGTATGACCTCGCCGCAAGCGCTTCGGCGCGCCGTTCATGCCAGGATTCAAAAACGGCTTGCTGACGAGGCCCGAAATAGCCTCGTCGAACGGTATCCGATCTACTCCGCCAAACGCGTCATAAGCGCGTGGCAAAGCTTCTTTGTTGGCATCGGCTTTTCGGTGCTGGTCATTGCCTTCGTGATGAGCACGGCCACGGCCTTTGTCGTCGTTCATGTCGTCTTGTCGGTATTCTTCCTCGCCTGCGTTGTGCTGCGGTTGGTCGCCACAAGATCAAACTTGGAGCCGACGCCGCGCGATCTCAATCGGACTCCGGCCGCGGCGCTTCCATTCTATTCTGTTCTGATTGCACTGCACCGCGAAGCGGAGGTCGTTCCCCAACTGATCGCCGCCTTAACGAAAATACAGTGGCCATGCAGCAAGCTGGAGATCAAGCTGGTATGCGAGGCCGACGACCGTTCGACGCTCGAAGCAATCGCCGCAATCCGTCTTCCTCATCATTTTGAGGTCATCGAGGTTCCGCCCGGTCTGCCTCGAACCAAGCCCAAGGCGCTGAACTATGCCTTGCAGTTCATCAGGGGAGACTATGCCGTCGTCTACGACGCCGAGGATCGCCCTCACCCGCTGCAACTGCTCGAGGCGTGGCACAAGTTTGAAGCCGGCGGCAAGTCCCTTGCATGTGTCCAAGCGCCTCTGCAGATCGCCAACGGCAGGAATGGGATCATATCGCTGGCCTTTGCCTTTGAATATTCGGCACTGTTTCGAGGTTTGCTGCCTTGGCTCTCTGGTCGGCATGTGCTGCTGCCGCTCGGCGGCACCTCAAACCATTTCCGGGCTGGCGCGCTCGAGGACGTTGGCGGCTGGGACCCTTACAACGTAACGGAGGATGCGGACCTTGGGCTGAGGCTGCTCCGGTTCGGTTATCAGACCGCTACAATAAACCTGCCGACGCTGGAAGACGCCCCGGAATCGATTGCCGTTTGGCTGCCGCAAAGGACACGCTGGTTCAAGGGCTGGATCTTGACCTGGCTGGTGCACATGCGCAGTCCGGCCGCGCTTTTCCGGGACGTCGGATTCTGGTCCTTCACGCTCACACAGATCCTGTTTGCTGGGCTCGTCTTGTCGGCTGCGGTTCATCCATGGTTGATCGTTGCAGCGATACTTCTGGCTTGCCACGTCATCACCGGTGAACTCGTGGCCGGCTGGAGTGCGCTTTTGCTGTCCCTCGATTGCTTCAATGTGGTTTGCGGCTATCTCTCGTTCTTGCTGCTTGGCTGGTACAGCCTGCGCCAGCAGAGCCGAAAGTCGTTCTGGCGCATCGTGCTGTTCACGCCGCCCTATTGGATGATGCTGTCGATCGCTGCCTGGCGGGCGGCATGGCAGCTTTGCCGCCAGCCGTATCACTGGGAAAAGACACCGCACTTCCGATCGAGGAGATTTGCTTCGCGGTTAGTCCCGGATGAAACCCGGCCCTGAGCCGATGATTTTCTTGTCGGCCTTGCCGATCGCCCCCTCATCCTTCTTGTCGTAGGCGACCGACTTCAGAATGCGTCGTACGACCTCGATGCGGGCACGTTTCTTGTCGTTGGCGCGGACAATCGTCCACGGAGCATGACCGGAGTGGGTGGCCTCGATCATCTTATCGCGTGCTGCGCCATACTCCGACCATTTTGTCAGGCCGGCGCGGTCCATGTCGGAGAATTTCCAGTTTGTCAGTGGGCTATGGAAGCGGTCGTGGAACCGCTTCAGTTGCATCTCCTGGCCGATATCGAGCCAGAATTTGAAGTAGCGAATACCCTCACGAACAATTGCCAGCTCATATTGCGGCGTCTCGTCGAGGAAACGCGCGTGCTGTTCTGGCGTGCAGAACCCCATCACCGGCTCGACGCCGGCCCGGTTATACCAGGAGCGGTCGAACGACACGAACTCTCCCGCCGTCGGAAAGTGGGAAATATAGCGCTGATAGTACCACTGGCCGCGTTCTGTTTCCGTGGGCTTGGTCAGCGCGACGTTTCGAGCCGTGCGTGGGTTCATGAACTCGTGCAGTGTCGCAATCGTCCCGCCTTTGCCGGCAGCATCTCTTCCCTCGAAAACAACCATCAGCCGTTCGCCGCTGTTCTGCATCCAGGCGAGCAGCTTGACCAATTCGGCCTGCAGACGGGTAATCGTATCCTCGTATTCGTCCGTCTCCATTTTTTTGTCGTGGGGAAAGCCGCCCGAGGTCAGCTTCTTCTTATCGACCCAATCCGGCAACTCGGGGTTCTCGATCTCGAAAACCCGCTTGGTGCCGCCAACATCGATCTCAATGCCGTCCGTGGCAGGGGCCTCTGTGCTCTTGTCGTTTTTCATGACTATGCGCTTCCGCCAATTTGAACTCGTGCTATTGGGTGGCATGGCCTTGCTCTGGAAGCAACGTCTGAACGCTCGGGTCGTAAATAACTGATGACGGACACTGCCGAGGCAACGAACGCAAGAAGGTTGGCGCGGCTTGCATCAGGCCGTCTGCGGCACTCGCGTTGGTTGCTTGCCACGGCGATCGTCTCGGTCATGGTCATGCACGGGCTCGCCGGCGGTACGATGCTGTTTACGATCGGTATCGTTGCGGCGCTTGTACTCGTTGCCGCCCTTGCGCCGAGGCTATTGAAGACTGAACGCGCAGCGGCGGTGCCGGCACAGTCAGCCGCGCGCCGTTCATCGGAATTGTCGGCGGCAAGCCTCGCTGCGGCGGTGGCTGATCCGCTGATCGTTTTCGATACACGCGGTGCGGTGGTGCTTGCCAACAGCGCTGCGGCTTCTGCCTTCGGTGACATGGAAGTCGGCATTTCATTACCGCTGAAATTCCGGGCTCCCGAAATTCAGCAAGCGCTGGAACAGGTATTGTCCGGCCATTCGGCGTCGGAAACCATCGAGTACACGGAGCGCGTCCCCTTCGAGCGGGTCTTCAAGGTAACCGCGACGGCAATAGGTAATGGCTCGGGACTGTTCGTCATTGTCTTCGAGGACCGCAGCGAGTCCCGCCGGATCGATCGCATGCGCGCTGATTTCATCGCCAACGCCAGCCACGAGTTGCGTACGCCGTTGGCCTCGATTGCCGGCTTTGTCGAGACGCTGCGCGGCCCCGCGCGCGACGACCAAGCGGCGCGCGAGCAGTTCCTGCAGATCATGCAGAACCAGACGTCGCGCATGGCCCGCCTGATCGACGACCTGCTGTCGCTGTCGCGCCTGGAAATGAAGGCGCTGTCGGTCGGAAGCGGCAAGGTGGATCTCGTCGCGATCATCGCCAACGTTGTGGAGACGTTGCGGCCACTTGCCGCCGATATTGGCGTGTCGATCGAGAACAGGATCGACGACAGAAAGGCTGAGATCGTGGGCGACAGGGACGAGTTGTTCCAAGTTTTCGAGAACCTGGTGGAAAATGCCTGCAAATATGGCCAGTCCGGCGGCGAAGTCGAACTGTCCCTTGCGCGATCCGCAGATGAAATCAGCGTTGAAGTGCGGGATTTCGGCCCAGGTATTCCGGAGGAACACATCCCGCGCATTACCGAACGCTTCTATCGAGTCGATGTCGAAAGTAGCCGGTCCCAGAAGGGCACGGGGCTGGGCCTGTCGATCGTCAAGCATATCGTCACGAGGCACAGAGGGCGGCTGACGATATCTTCCAAGGCGGGCGAGGGGGCGGCCTTTACGGTGCATCTGCCTGCTGGATAGGCACGTTCTTCAATCTGTTACATCGTTGCGATATTGATTCGTCTGAAACGTGCCTCCGATCCTCTTGAAATACACGCACGAGTTCATCGAATCATGACAATCATGCCTTCTCATCACATCGTCAGCGCCTATGACGACGAACTGAAACATCTGACCCGCAAGATTGCGGCGATGGGTGGTCATGCAGAGCGCATGGTCGATCAGGCTGTGTCGGCGCTTATCCACGCCGACCTCACGCTCGCTCGCAAGGTCATATCCGACGATGCGATCCTCGACGAGGGCCAGCGCGAGATCGATGAGAAGACGATTTCGATGATCGCGCGCCGCCAGCCATTGGCGGGTGACCTGCGCGAAATCATCGGCGCCATCCGCATTGCCGCGGATATGGAGCGCGTCGGTGATCTTGGCAAGAATGTTGCCAAGCGCGCGGTTGCGGTCGGCAACAGCCTTGATCCGACGAGTCCGTTTCGCGGCTTGCAGGCGCTGGTCGACCTAGCGTTGACGCAACTCAAGGATGTGCTGGACGTTTACGCGTCCCGTTCGGTCGATCGCCTTGCCGTCATGCGCGACAGGGATGAGCAGATCGACGCGATGTATACGTCGCTGTTTCGGGAATTGTTGACCTATATGATGGAGGATCCGCGCAACATCGCGCCGTGCACGCATCTTTTGTTCTGCGCAAAAAACATCGAGCGGATCGGCGACCACGCCACCAACATTGCCGAGTCGATCTACTACATCGTGACCGGCGAACAGCTTCCCGCCAGCAGGCCCAAGGAAGACAAGAGTCATGGCGTGACATTGACGCTCACGGAAAAACAGCGCCCGCGATAACGGGCGCCGTCTGCCATAGATGCCGGTGAGTTAAGAAAGCTCGGCCGCCTCCTACCGCACGCGACGGCGTTCCGACGCGGGCTGGAAGGCGATGCGCGCGTGATAGCGGCAGTAGGGTCCGGCTTCCGCGCAATCATTGCCGCAGAAGTGGAAGTTTTCGGCAAGCGGATCGCCGATCGGCCATTTGCAGGTGCGCTCATTGAGCTGGATGAGCTGCAGGTTGCGCGAGATTGGCACGACGATTGACTCGTTCGACCGTTCGATAATGCGAGCCTGCGGCTCGGCATCGAACTGCGCCTGCAGGGCGGTCGCGCCCATGGAAGACGGTGCGGAGCGGCCGGACGACATAGGCCGGGATGCAGCTTTCGCCGTTGCGGACTGGGCCGGCTTCTTCTGGCGGGCGGGAGCGCTGGTGGTGCGTCCGCGACCCGACAGTTTCAGGCGATGGACCTTGCCGATCACCGCATTGCGGCTGACGCCACCGAGCTTCGCGGCGATCTGGCTGGCGCTCAGTCCCTCCGCCCAAAGTTTGCGCAGCAGTTCAACGCGCTCATCGGTCCAGATCATCAATCTCACTCCGTCGCTTGCGGTGGCCGGAATCCATTCACCTCCCGGTCAAAAACCGAGCCGACACCACTATATGCAGGTGTTGATATGGCCGCCGCACGAAATCTAGTCGTCTCGTGTGTCTCTAAGTACCGTATCGGCGGACTCGGTGACAAGAGTCCGTACGGCAACACGAATCGGAAAATTGGGTTTTCCCCAACTTGCCTGAACCCGGTCCGAAAACCGTTCGCGCACGCGGTCTTTGCTTTGGCACGTTTTCGTTGACTTCATCGCCGAAAACTCCAATATGCCCGGGAAAGTCGCCGCTTCGGCGGCTTTTTTGATTTTCTGGGTGGCAGGAACGACGAAATGAGCGGATCGGCGCTTTACGAGACCTTTGCCCGCGCGCCTTTGTCTTTTGAGCGCGGCGAGGGATGTTGGCTGATTGAAGAAGGCGGCCAGCGATATCTCGATTTTGCCGGCGGCATCGCGGTCAACTCCCTCGGCCACAGCCACCCCGTACTGGTTTCCGCGCTGACGGAGCAGGCCCGAAAGCTCTGGCACGTCTCCAATCTCTACCAGATTCCGGGTCAGACCCGGCTGGCGGAGCGGCTTGTCGCGAATACCTTCGCCGACAAGGTGTTTTTTACCAACTCCGGCGCCGAGGCGCTCGAATGTGGCATCAAGACCGCGCGCCGCTATCAGTTTGTCTCCGGCCATCCCGAACGCTTCCGGACGATCACCTTCGAGGGCGCCTTCCACGGCCGCACCCTGGCGACGATCGCCGCGGGCGGGCAGGCGAAGTATCTTGAAGGCTTCGGCCCCAAAGTCGACGGCTTCGATCAGGTGCCGTTTGGCGACGTTGAGGCGGTGGAGAGCGCAATCACCGATGAAACGGCTGCAATCCTGCTTGAGCCAATTCAGGGAGAGGGCGGCATCCGCGAGTTTCCGGCCACTACAATGAAGTGCTTGCGCGAATTGTGCGACAAGCACGGCCTGCTGCTGATCTTCGACGAGGTCCAGTGCGGTATCGGCCGAACAGGCAAGCTTTTCGCGCATGAATGGTCCGCCGTCGCGCCTGACCTTGTGGCGATTGCAAAGGGCATTGGCGGCGGTTTTCCGGTCGGGGCATGCCTTGCGACCGATCAGGCGGCTATCGGCATGACGCCGGGCGTGCATGGCACAACTTTCGGCGGCAACCCACTGGCGATGGCGGTCGGCAACGCCGTTCTGGACGTTGTGCTCGAAGATGGATTTCTCGACGAGGTGTCGCGCAAGGCGCTGTTGTTTAAGCAGGGACTGGCGTCGGTTGCAGACGAGTTCCCGGATGTCATTGAGGATGTGCGCGGCTCCGGCCTGTTGCTCGGCATCAAGTGCCGTATTGCCAATACCAAGCTCCAGGCAGCACTGCGCGACGAGAAAATGCTGTCGGTGACCGCTGGCGATAATGTCGTGCGCTTGCTGCCGCCGCTGATCGTCAGCGACGAGGAAATTCGCGATGCGCTTGGCCGCATCCGTGCTGCGGCAAGCAAGCTTTCCGTGCCTGTGGCTGCGGCGCACTAAGGTTTCGACATGCATAACGGCATCCGTCACTTTACCGATCTCTCCGCGGTTTCCTCCTCCGATCTTCGCGGCATGCTGGTCGATGCCGGCACGCGCAAGGCGGGACATCAAGGCCGGCAAGCGCTCGCGTCCACTGGACGGAAAGGTGCTGGCGATGATCTTCGACAAACCGTCGACGCGCACCCGCGTGTCGTTCGACGTCGGCATGCGCCAGCTTGGCGGCGAGACGATCATGCTGACCGGCGCGGAAATGCAGCTTGGCCGCAGCGAAACCATTGCGGACACGGCGAAAGTGCTGTCGCGCTATGTCGATGCGATCATGATCCGCACAACCTCGCACAAGCGCCTGCTCGAACTCACAGAGCACGCGACCGTTCCGGTGATCAACGGGCTGACCGACGACACGCATCCATGCCAGCTGATGGCTGACATCATGACCTTCGAGGAACATCGTGGACCGGTCGCCGGCAAGACATTTGCCTGGGTCGGCGACGGCAACAATGTGCTGCACTCCATGCTGGAGGCGTCGGCGCGCTTCTCCTTCAACATCAACATCGGCGTGCCGGACGGCAGCGAGCCGATGGACCGTTACGTCGATTGGGCGCGGTCGAATGGCGGCCGCGTGCGTTTCACAAAAACCGCCGAGGAAGCCGTCGAGAACGCGGATTGCATCGTGACGGATTGCTGGGTCTCCATGGGTCAGGAGCATCGGGCACGCGGCCACAACGTCTTCCTGCCCTATCAGGTCAACGCGCGTCTGATGGCTAAGGCCAACCCGGACGCGCTGTTCATGCACTGCCTGCCGGCGCATCGCGGCGAGGAAGTCACCGACGCGGTGATCGACGGACCGAACTCCGTCGTGTTCGACGAGGCGGAAAACCGCCTGCACGCACAGAAGGCCGTTCTTGCCTGGTGCCTGCGCGCTTGAACCTAGCGGCAGGTGGGCCTATCTCTGCGCCATCACCCGAAAAGCGTGATTGAATGGATGCGGCGGCCGATGATTCGGTCGCTTCGCAGGGCCGCAAGGATTTGGTGCGATGAGCGAGACTGCCCGCAAGCTTGGTGAAATCGGCTTTGCCGGAGACGATGATGTGGTGCCCTTTGAGGTCGCCGCCCTGGATGTTCGCGGCCGCGTTGTCCAACTCGGATCGATGCTCGATCAGATATTGAGCCGTCACGCCTATCCCGAGCCAGTCGCACGGCTGGTCGCCGAGGCTTGCCTCGTCACGGTGCTGCTGGGTACATCCCTGAAGTTCGAGGGAAAGTTCATCCTGCAGACGCGGACAGACGGCCCGGTCGACATGGTCGTGGCCGATTTCGCGACCCCGCATTCGCTGCGCGCTTATGCCCGCTTCGACGCGGACCGTCTGGAGGCGGCGATTGCCGCCGGTGACGACGCTCCAGGGAAGTTGCTTGGCAAAGGCGTTCTGGCACTCACCATCGACCAGGGCGATCACACCCAACGCTATCAGGGCATTGTCGCGCTTGACGGCACCAGCCTGCAGGAAGCGGCCAAGACTTATTTCCGGCAGTCGGAGCAGATTCCGACGGACGTAAAGCTTTCGGTCGGTAAGATCGTGTTGCCCGGCAGTGGCGGCAGCCACGAGCATTGGCGCGCGGGCGGTCTGCTCGCGCAATTCCTGCCGAAAGCGCCGGAACGCATGCGCATACCCGATCTGCCCGGTGGCGATGGCGACACGATCGCCCTGCCGCAGGAAACAGCGGACGCCGCATGGCAGGAACTCCTGGCGCTGGTTGCCACCATCGAGCACGAAGAACTTCTCGATCCGAAGGTCGGGCCGGAACGCTTGCTCTATCGGCTTTTCAACGAGCACGGCGTTCGCGTGTTCAAGGCTACGCTTGTTGAAGACCGGTGCTCGTGCTCCGAGGAGCGTATTCGCGGCATTCTCGGCGGGTTTACCGCCGATGAGATCAAGGATTCAACCGAGAACGGCATGATCCGCGTTAACTGCGAGTTCTGTTCGAAAGCATACGAGTTCGAGCCATCGGAGTTTTTGCCAACTCCTTGAGCAATGAAATTGCGGCGCTGCGTCGCCGCGTCGCTCAATTCATCGTGCGTTTGCCTCCCGGCAAATCCAGCGAAAACGCGGGAATATCGACCTCGAAGGTGTGGCCGTTGTCGTGGCGCATCGTATATCGGCCAACCATGATCCCAGATGGCGTGGTGAGCGGGCATCCTGATGAGTACTGAAAGCTGTCACCGGGATCGAGTTCGGGCTGCTCGCCGACGACGCCCGGTCCGCGCACTTCCTCGACATGGCCGTCGGCATCTGTGATGTGCCAATACCGCGACAGCAGCGTGACACGCTCGCTCGATTGATTGTCGATCGTAATGCGGTAGCCCCACACATATCGGGCCTCTCCCGGAGACGACTGCTCGGGAAGATAGAAGGGCTCGACGC
Source organism: uncultured Alphaproteobacteria bacterium (assembly GCA_963839725.1). Lineage (GTDB taxonomy): Bacteria > Pseudomonadota > Alphaproteobacteria > Rhizobiales > Rhizobiaceae > Kumtagia. The sequence continues at coordinate 104,303 of CAWIWT010000034.1, forward strand.
TTATTTCGATGCCATGCGTGACAACTCTGTACATGCTTGCCTCGGCCCTCAGATAATAGCCGAATTTGGGCACTTTGGAACACGTTGCCTCATTGCTGTGGCGCCGAAACCGGATCGGCCGGCTTGACCATCGTACCGTTGATGAAGGCAGAGCCATCGGCCTTGATGTTAACTGCCCATTCGAGGCGGCCGTCGGGTAATGCTTTGCCAAAACCCCTGGCGAGAAGCGCTACCTGCAGCGCCTCGCCGACCTCCGGATCGGTTGCCGCTGCGGTCTGCAGGGAGGTTACGATCTTGTCGAAGCCGGTTGCATCGATCGTCGCGTTGAGAACTGGCTCGGCGTCGGGAAACGTCATTTCGCCTTCAAGCGTGATTGTCGTGCCGGCATTCTTGATGGTGCTCTTTCCCATCACGATCTTCGGTCCGTTGGCGACGAACTCCATGGCGATCTCTTCGCCGACGCGGTCGGGGATCGGCGGTTCCTGATTGAGATCGAAGGCTGCAATCGCTTTTTTCGTCGGGCTATCCAGATTGAGATTCGTGCCGCTGAGGTTGAGGTCTATGTCGGTAGGGACGAGACTGGGAACCCAGGACGGCATGAACAGCGACACAACCTTGACGTCCGAGAAATCGATGGCGTAGGTGACGGATGCATTTTGCTGAACGCCGTCCATACCGAAGGCGAGCCCAGCCTTGCCCGCCTGCATGCCGCCAAATGGCGTCTGGAGTGAAAAATCGGACAGAGTATAGATCCCGTCCATCCGCTGCCATAGCGGCAATGCGGCGGTCACCAGGGTTTTCAGCTCCGCCTGATTTGCCTTGATCTTCTCTTCACTGGCGTTGGCGATACCGAATGCGAGCAGGTCGAGAAACGACCTCGTCTTGACGCCGGTGCCTGTCGCATCGTTCGTCAGCGACGCGGCCTTCATCGTAATCGGAAAGTTGGTGCTGGTGCCCGGATCCTGCACCATGGTGCTCGCGACGTAGCTGGAAAACACCTGCTTGACGGAATAGTCGGCACCGCCATTGGCCGACTTGCTCGCCGTCATTGTCAGGGAGCCAGGACCGTATGCGGTTTCGTTCTGGCTCAGCTGGTCCTTGGTAACCAACCGAATGCCGCCGTTGGTCGCCGAAGCGCTGGCAAATGTAGCCAGTTCCGGATCATAGACACCGGTCATTTTTCCGTCGGTGATCGACCATTCGACATGCATTTTGTCAGGCAGGTTGGATACCTCAACCAAACCGTTCGGGAAAATGTCTCCATCGACCTGCCATTTGCCGTCCGCCCGCGGCTTCACTCGCATCGCATAGGGTGCGATATCAACGCGTATCCCATCCCGGATCGGAAAGAGCGCTGCGAGCGCCTTGAAATCGACCGCGATCTTGTAGGCGTCGCCATCGGTGGCGACCTTGACGATACCTTTGTCGAAGGCTGTCTTGCTGACGTAGTGGGCGAGCGTTTCGCTCAGTTGCGCCGCGCCCTGACCGTCGATTGTTTGCGCATGGGCAGGCGCGCAGAATGCAGCCGCCGTCAGAACCGGAAGAACACGACGCATTTAATCCTCCATCAGGCGCTTGCTGCAGATTTGCTTGCGGTGGTCGTTAAGTAATTCGGGGGGCCGCCGCAAGTTGTTTCAAAAAGCTGCGTGGTATGAGGTCAACTCACCTTCGTCAGCGCTAGATCGATATCCTTGATCAGGTCGCCGGTATCCTCAAGACCGACCGATAGTCGAAGCGTTCCGGGGCCGATACCGAGTTCGGCGCGCGCCTCGTCGGTAAGGTTCTTGTGCGTCGTCGTTGCAGGATGGGTGATCAGGCTCTTGGCGTCGCCAAGATTGTTGGAGATGAGGATCACCTTCAGCGCGTTCTCGAACGCAAAGGCCGCCTTCTTCCCGCCCTTGAGGTCAAGGCAGATCAAGGTCGAGCCGCCGCTCATCTGCTTTGCGACGATGTCGGCCTGCGGATGGTCCGCCCGGCCCGGATAGATCACCCGTGCCACCTGGTTCCGTTCGGCGAGGAAATCGGCGATCTTGCCGGCGCTCTCCGTCTGATAGCGCACGCGCAGCGGCAGCGTCTCCAACCCCTTCAGCAGCGTCCATGCGTTGAATGGCGACAGACTCGGCCCGGTGTGCCGGAAATAGTCGTGCAAATTCTCGTCGATCCACTTCTTGTCGGATAGGATGACGCCGCCAAGACAGCGGCCTTGTCCGTCAATGTGCTTGGTCGCCGAATAGACCACGACATGCGCGCCGAGTTGCAGCGGCTTCTGCTGCAACGGAGTCGCGAAAACATTGTCCACCACCAGTCGAGCGCCAGCGTCGTTCGCGAGTTTCGCGACCGCCGCGATGTCAATAAGTTCCAGCGTCGGATTGGTGGGGCTTTCGAGGAAGAACAATTTTGTGTTGGGGCGGATTGCCTTTTCCCAGTTCTCGATCCGGGTGCCATCGACCAGCGTCGCTTCGATGCCGTATTTCGGCGCAAGCGTCTCCACCACCCAGCGACACGAGCCGAACAGCGCACGCGCCGCCACGATGTGGTCGCCGGCGCGCAACCCACAAAGGATCGCGGCAGTTACCGCCGCCATGCCGGATGATGTAGCGCGAGCATCCTCGGCGCCTTCCAGCGCGCACATGCGCTTCTCGAACATGTCGACGGTGGGGTTGGAATAGCGCGAGTAGATAAAGCCAGGCGTCTCGCCCTTGAAGCGCGCTTCGGCGGCTTCGGCGCTGTCGTAGACGTAGCCCTGCGTGAGGAAGATCGCCTCGGATGTCTCGCCATGGTCGGAACGCAGCGTGCCTCCGTGGACAAGATTTGTCGCCGGCTTCCAGTCAGTATCGTTCGTCACGGGCGTCCCCTCCAGAAACAAAAAAACCGGCCGCGAAGTCGCAACCGGTCCATATGGCTTTGCTAGCCTACGGTCCTTTAGCGACTTGTTTAACGTGGCTGCAAGCCGACCGGCCAAATCACCACGGGATAAAACTTCCCATAGACCTGTCGCCGTCTTGCGTCAATCATGAGCTTGGTTCAAGCAGGAGCCGATTATGTGGAGCCGCGACGTGCGCGAAGAGGGAATTCTCGCCGATCATCAGATCGACAGCTTGTTCAGGGCGGGTGGGCTGATCACAGCCCGGCCGTTCGACAAGGACCAGATCCAGCCGGCCAGCCTCGACCTTCGGCTTGGTGCGAAGGCCTACCGGGTGCGCGCCTCGTTCCTGCCGGGCCGGGGTCATCTGGTTTCGGAAAAGCTCGACCGGCTGAAGTTGCATGAGATCGACCTTGCCGATGGCGCGGTGTTGGAGACCGGCTGCGTCTACATCGTTCCGCTGCTGGAAAGCCTGAAGCTGCCGGCGGAAATCGCGGCCTCCGCCAATCCGAAAAGCTCGACCGGCCGCCTCGACATTTTCACCCGCGTCATGACCGATCACGGTCAGGAGTTCGACAAGATCGCCGCCGGGTACACCGGCCCGCTCTATCTCGAGGTCAGCCCGCGCACCTTCCCTGTGGTTGTGCGTGCCGGTTCGCGCCTGTCGCAGATACGCTTCCGCATCGGCGACGCAGTTATTGGCGAGTTCGCGCTGCAGGCGCTGCACGATACAGAAACGCTGGTCGCCGCCGAGGAGCCCAACATTTCCGGCAGCGGCATCGCTTTGTCGATCGACCTGATGGGCGACGCCGAAGGACTGGTCGGCTACCGCGGCAAGCATCACACCGGCATCATCGATGTCGACAAGCGTGACGCCCACGACCGCTACGATTTCTGGGAGCCGCTATATCGCCGCGGCATTAGCGGCGAACTGGTGCTCGATCCGGATGAGTTCTACATCCTGGTAAGCAGGGAAGCGGTGCACGTGCCGCCGTTTTATGCGGCGGAAATGACGCCGTTTGATCCCTTGGTCGGCGAGTTCCGCGTTCACTATGCCGGCTTCTTCGATCCAGGCTTCGGCCATTCGGCTGCGGGCGGCACCGGCAGCCGCGCCGTGCTTGAAGTGCGCAGCCATGAAGTGCCGTTCATCCTCGAACATGGACAGGTTGTCGGGCGTCTGGTTTACGAGCACATGTTGTCGCGCCCGCGCGCGCTCTACGGCTCCGACCTTGGCTCGAACTACCAGGCGCAGGGCTTGAAACTGTCGAAGCACTTCCGCGCTTGAACAGCAGTGACGACTCTAACTCCCATAGGAGAAAAAAGTCCTTGATTGCCGCAATGAAAATTTGTCAAAAAAAAGCGGATGCCGTCCGCCATGTGCGGGCGGAATCAGAAGTGGGTTGGTTCTCGCTTGAATATCGATTGCCGATTGGGTTAACCCTCCGTAGCGTATTTTGTCTACAGGATCACTTCTTCACAGCGTTGAACGTGTCGACGTAGCCGTGAGCCACCGCGCGGACGGCGCGACCGATGTCGTCGTAAACATCATCACGAAGGTGCGCGAAGGAACACGCACGCTCCAGTTTGGCGCATCGAATCCGCCCCCATTGAACGATTGCCGCGAAGCAGGCACTGCGTCGTGTGTCTGGATCGACCTTGCCCACGGAAAGCTTCGCCGAATGGATCAGGGAACTGGGTAGTTGATCCGTATCCCCGAGATACCCCGACGCAAGCGGAAACGATAATCTAAAACCGTTGTAACTCGTTCGGCTGACGGCACTCCGAGCGCGATCCGCTCCTCCGTTGACCTTGCTGGATCTCCCGACCAAAAAACCTGCTGGACTTCCAGGCAGGAAAAATATGATGCTTACGTTCCGCGGAGGGGGGCTGAGGAGGAATGCAGATGGCGGACACAATCCATCCGGCGGCAATCGAACACTTGCCGATCTTCATCACCGCTCCAGGGCAAACTGATATCCTCTTCTACGTGGTGGTCGTTTTCATTCTCGCGATGATCCTCATCGTCGGCAACTTGTACTTCCAGCTCCATGCCCTGCCTGAACACATGGCGCATCGCACCAGCAAGGTGCAAATGGAGATAGTGGCGGTCCTTTGCCTTCTCGCCCTTTTCACGCACAACCACCTCTACTGGATCGCGGGCTTGCTGCTGGCTTTCATTGAGTTTCCGGACTTCTCGACTCCGATCGGCTCGATCGCACAGTCTCTCGAGCAACTCGCCGGAAAGGGTGAAGCTCGGCAGGGCATGCCGAGGGAGGCTGCCGGGCCGGAGTGGAGTGCCCGCCCCCCGGAAAGCTCCGACACCCGGGAAAGCGCCGGCACCCGGAAAAACGAGGAGTTGAGCAATGCTTGAGTTGATGCTCTGCTCCCTGCTGACCATCTTGCCGGATTATCTTTTCCGACGTTACGTGCAGGGAAAGCGGATCGGGCGTGAGATCACCCTCTACTCGATGTGGTACGAGTTGCGCTGGGGCATTACCGCCTGCCTCCTGCTCACGGTTTCGTTGATCACGCTCATCTTTTACTACCATCCTTCCACGAAGAACGTCACGGCCGTCTTCCGCACCGTCACCATTCTGCCCGAGATGGAGCGGCCGCGTCGCAGAGGTGTTCGTGCGCTTGAACGACAAGGTCGAGGCCGGCCAACCGCTGTTCCGACTTGACAGTTCCGAACAGGAAGCAGCGCTGGAGACGGACCGCCGGCGCATCGCGGAAATCGACGCCGAGATGGCGGTGGCGCAGACGGAACTGGCGGCGGCAGACGGTCTGATTGACCAGGCGAACGGCGCGTATCAGCAAGCCCTGGACGAGTTGAACACCAAGTCGGAACTCTTGCGGCGCAACGCGAACGTCGTGTCGGAGCGGGAAGTTCAGCGCCTGCAAGTTGCGGCAGACGGTCGAAAGGGCGCGGTAGACACCGCCCTCGCGAACAAAATGACGCTGGAGACAAAAATCGCCTCGCTTCTGCCCGCCCAAAAGGCCAGCGCCGAGTCCGCGCTCCATCAGGCGCAGGTCGAATTGGACAAGACCCTCGTGCGTGCCGGCGTCGCAGGCACTGTCCAACAGTTCACGCTGCGGGCTGGCGACGTCGTCAACCCGATGCTGCGCCCCGCCGGCATACTCGTTCCCGCCGAAGCGGGGCGGGTCGCGCTTATCGCGGGCTTCGGGCAGATAGAGGCGCAGGTGATGAAGGCTGGCATGATCGGAGAGGCCACCTGCGTCGGAAAGCCGTTCACCATCATTCCGATGGTCGTGACCCAGGTTCAGGATGTCATAGCCGCCGGCCAGCTTCGTCCGACGGACCAACTTGTCGATGTTCAGCAGATGGCGCAGCCTGGAACTCTCACCGTCTACATGGAACCGCTCTATCCGGGTCAACTCGCGGGCCTTCCGCCGGGCAGCAGTTGCATTGCCAACGCCTACACCAACAATCACGACGCGCTTGAGTCACCGGATCTGGGCACGCTGCGCTGGCTGTTCCTGCATGTGGTGGACACGGTCGGGCTGGTGCATGCCATGATCCTGCGGATCCAGGCGCTGCTCCTTCCCGTACAGACCCTGGTTTTCTCAGGACACTGATCCATCCGGCTTCGCCTGAAAGCGGCGGAGCATTCTGGACATTGACGATGAAGACCATCGATTTGTGCGAAGTGCGCCGCTGGCGCCGCTTTCCGTCGTCGGTTGGCCGCGTAGAGAGCTGACCCCCCACGCACAAACATGGTGGCCTTCCCTGGAATGCCTTATGTTTTGCCATACGCCTTTGCCAGAATCCGAGCAGAAGAGGCCCGCAAATGAACGCCTCGGAGCGCGTACGGCCTGTTCTCGATCCTATCGACCGCTTGTCGGAGGTCGTATTTGGCTTGTTGATGGCGCTTTCCTTTACCGGCACAATCAGCGTCGCCGCAGGTGAAGGCGAACAGGTCGGGAGCGTGCTCATGGCCGCCCTTGGTTGCAATGTCGCTTGGGGAATTGTCGACGGAGTGATGTTCGTCCTTACGACCGCAGTTGAGCGGGCAAGGCGTTTCAGTTACGTCGAGGCGATCCGCACTGCGCCGATTGAGCAAGCGCGGCAAATCTTTCTCGCCAATCTCCCGGAGGATATCCGCCTCTCGGCATCAGACGACCTAGCCGATGCCATTTTCAGGCGTATCCGACGTTCCGAAGAGGCAGGTTCAAGGCGTATCGTCCGTGGGCAGGATCTGATAGCCGCGACGTCGATCTGCGCGCTCGTTATCGCGTCGACGCTCCCACCCAGCATTCCGTTCCTGTTCATCGACGATCTGTCCGTCGCGATGCGCGTGTCGAATGCCACGGCCATTGTTATGCTATTTGCGATAGGCGCAAGACTTGGCAAATACATGGGCAGAAGCCCCTGGCCGATGGCGCTGGTGATGGCAACGATTGGCAGCGTTCTCGTAGCGATCACGATCGCACTCGGAGGGTGAGGTGCAGTTAAGCTCCAATGAGTGTAGTTGCCTCGCCGCGGCAGGATGGCGCGGTCATCGATCGCATCGCTCCTCAAAACCTCGCGTCTTATGTCGCGTCAGAACGGCGGACGAAACCGCCCAGTGCGGCTGATCCTGCGCGACGACTACTCAAAATGACCCCCGACGCCCTCGGAATTCCGAGACCAACCGGCTACCGCATCGGCCCGAAAATCGGAGTCGATTTTCGGAAAGCACGATGCGCAGTTTCTAAGAGATACAGCGTCCTTTGCGCGTCCGAAAGGACGCGCGGCGCTGCAGTGTTCGGTGAACTTGCGCGATGACGCCAACTGCGCGAGACTTGGGATCCAGTGAGCCGCAAACTTCGCGGCTGCCTATCAGTGTAGTTTTCACACCGAACAGTCGAACAACGGCGAGCAAGTGGGGTTCACGAACAATGGAAAATGCTCCTTCTCGGCTAATTTCTCGTGGCAGGGCGCGCGGACGGATTACAATATCAGCTTTCGCCACAGTTGCGTTGTCGCAATTTACGCCCTTTTTTCAAGCACATGCCGACAATGGATCGTTTCCCGACTTTCCCTTCCTGGTGCATTGCGAGATTGGCGGCGTGGATCATGTTTATTATCTGTCCAAGATTAGCGCAGACGGACTCGCCGTCTTTATCTCGCCCGACAGGCAGGCGGGCACAGTAACAGTAAAAGGCAAGGCCGAAGCCGTGGGCGGAGACGGGTCCGGCAATTGTGCGGGAAAGACCCTTGCGGAACTACGCTCGGCGGGTCAGGCATTTGATTTGCAGCGCTGATCTTCGCGCAATGTCTTTACCGTGTTGTTTGACTTTGTGTCTCTAGCTCACCGGCTCGGGAGTCTTCGGCCATCCAGGCATTCAACAAGGTATAAGCCACGGCCAGGACAGTGGGCCCGATGAAAATGCCGAGCAAGCCGAACGCTATCAAACCGCCTATTACGCCAGCGAGAATTAGCAGCATCGGCAAGTCAGCACCTCGGCGAATGAGGGCAGGGCGTATGAACTGGTCCATTGTCGCCGCCACGATAGTGAACACCAGCAGGACCGTGGCCCAAGTCGTGTCGCCGGAATAGAACATCCAGATCACGGCAGGAACCATCACAAGTCCAGGGCCGAGCTGAACGAGGCAAAGGATAAAAATCAGCGCACAGAGCACTGACGCGAACGGCACGCCGGCCACAGCGAGGCCTATGCCTGCAACGACGCTCTGAGCGACCGCGGTTACCACCACGCCAAGGGCAACGCTGCGGATGGCTTGTCCGGCGAGACGCACCGCCATTTCGCCACGGTCGCCGCTCAAACGGCGACCAAACAGCATTGCGGTAGCGGCGGCGCGTTCGCCATAGGCATACATGAACGCGGCAATCGCCGTAGTCAGCAAGAAATGAACGAACATCCCCCCGAGTCCCCCAGCGGCAGAAGCGAACCATTGAGTCATCGCGCCGGCGTAGGGGGCGAGCCTTGGAGCCAATTCCCGGACTCCGGCCGAGGTTAGTTTTCCCCATGCCTCAACAACTCGTTCGCCCAAGAGCGGTATTCCCGCCACCCAATCTGGCGGGGGCGGTATCTGCATGGACAGAACGGTTCGGACCAAATCGCCTATTTCATCGATATGCGTGACAACTGTGCTTACCGCCAGCCAGAAGGGGATGATGATAACCATCAGCAGGATCAATACCATGACAAGAACGGCAATTCCGCGACGGTTGCCGGTATGACGCTGTATCCAAAGCATGAGTGGCCATGTGGCAAGGACCAGGGTAGTTGCCCAAACGATTGCCGGAAGGAAGGGCTGAATCACCCAGAAGCTGGCGAGAAGAAGACCACCGATGAACAATACCGCTAACGTCACGCGCGTGAGATCCCGACGTGAAGTAACCGTGTCTTCCGGAGCGCGCGAGTTCAATTGCCTGCCCTTCCTTGAGGCCGCTTGTGGCTTCTTTACTATTAAGTCGTTCCAGGTATAGTTTTGAATCTGCCCGTTAAATGCGCGGCGGTATCAAGTAGAGCGTCATTGCAAAGATCGCATAGACCACCAGAAGAAGCACTCCCGCGAACCATGTGGCGCGCCCGGTGCTGGTCACCAGGAATGCGGTCATGGTGGAAATGAGCACCATTACGACTGCGCCCGGCCAGAACTGCAGGTCCATCGGCTGCGGGCCCATGACATAGCTTAGAAGCACGAGCATGGGCGCAACGAAGAGCGCGATCTGCGAAGCGGATCCGAGCGCAATACCTACACTCAGATCCAGCCTGTTTTTGCGCGCGCCGGAAAACGCGGACGCCATCTCGGCCGCCCCGCCCACGAGTGCCACGACGATAAATCCGACGAATGCGGGGGTCATTCCGAAGGTGACGGCGGCGTGTTGAACGGACTCGACGAACACCTCGCTTACCATGGCCACCAAAAATGTAACGCCAACCAACGTCGCCAATGCCAAGCCCATCGGCCAACCCGCCGCTGCGTCCTCTCCATGCTCGGCGCCTGCGAAGAGTTCTCGATGCGTCTTAAGCGAAAAAATGAGGCCGAGCACATAGGTTGCAACGAGTATCACCGCGAGACCCACACTCAATTTCTGCATGAAATCCGAGCCTATTTCGGAATCGGCGTCCAGGACCGCGGATGGTGTCATGATAGCAATCGTGGCAAGAAACAGCATTGTGGTCTGGAGACGAGCATTGACGCGATTGTATTCCTGTAGGTGGAACTTAACACCGCCCAACAGGAATGAAGCGCCTAGCATAAACAGTGTATTGGTGACGATTGCTCCGGCAACTGAGGCCTTCACCAGCGTGTATTGGCCGGCTCGCAATGCTGCCAGGGCGATGACCAGTTCCGTCAGATTTCCCAGTGTCGCATTGAGCAACCCGCCCACAGTGTCGCCGGTTTTGGCTGCCACCGCCTCCGTTGCCGAACTCAACAGCGTCGCCAAGGGAACGATCGCCAGCACCGATAGCAGGAACAGGTACGTGTGGGCCTCGGGCGCGAGCTGCTGAACCACAAAAACCACAGGGACAAACGCGAGCAGCCAGAGAATCGGCCTTTCGCGGATTTCATTGAGCAAGAGGTTCATTGGGACGCATCCGATTGCCGCAGTCCGCGGCGGGTTGGCAGTCTACGCCTTCATTTCCAGCAAATACGACGCACCGCCAGGGCTGTAACCCACGTTTGATCAAACAGTCTCCAGCATGCCACCGTCAACATAATAGGATGCGCTAACCCAGTCGCGGCAGTTTCAGTATTGAGTTTGCCTTGAGATGCCGGCTCTTCAGGCAAGTTTTCGTTCAACAATAGTGGCGAGCTTATAATAGCGGTGGGCTATAGCGATGCTGCGGCACAGCGGTTCGAAATCGAAAAGCCGAAAACCGACGAGCCGACTGCCACAGGGAGACCCAAGAAGGCCGATCGCGGGACGGTTCCCGCAGGACTAGCGCTGATCCCGATACTTGTGCGTGCGGAACGGCGGCACTCCGTCGCCTTTGAAGTCCGGCCAGTTGTCGGTGACCAGAAGCGAGTACTCGTAGAAATTGAACCCCTCGTCGCGGATCTGACGTTCGTTAGCGAAGTAGATTAGTTCGGCGTTGCGCTTGGCGTCGCCTCGGGAGTTCAGGAAATTGAAATGGACGTCCTTGTCGAAGGGCGGCTTCGGCTCGCGGGCGATTGTTACGCCGTTGGCGTCGACGTCTCCGCGGAAATAGCGTGTCTGGTTGACTGCCTTCATGGCGGCGTCGCCGCCCGGAAAGTTCGGATAGCCGTTCACGTCCCGGTACTCGGGGTCCGCATGCTGGCCCGGTGCGTAGGTTCCAAAGACAAGAGCGGCGTGACTCGCGGGGTAGACAAAAGGGCCAAACCACCCCTTTTTCGCCCTGAGCATCAGATCCCCGGGCACCGGCCCGTATTGGTTGACCCTGGAGTTGTGCATGGCCAGATCCCAGGCGCTGGTCCTCCCCAGTACGATTTTGACGAATCCCTCCTTCGTGGTCCAGGTGATGTCGTCGTCCAACTCCCAGCCCCCTTTGGTCGTCGGTCGGATAAGGCCCTTAGCTTTGGAGATGTAGCGTCCGCCCTTGGCGTCGGTGAACGTGAGGCACAGTTTGAGGTCCGCCGCAAAGTCGATGAGGAGCGAGATAGACAAGTCGGCACAGTCCCTATCGCTTCCTTCGTAGCCTTTGGCTTTGGACATGACGTATTTGCGATAGCGATAGTACACATCGGCGTTCCAGCCGTACCGATGCTCCCAAGCAGCCATGGCGAACGCCCCTTTCCGAAGATGGGAAACTCAGGACCTCGTGGCGGCCGCGTCCCCTCTTACCAAAAACTCACCGCTGTGAGAAAATTAACATCGCAACGTGGCACCACAATTCTGTAAATCCTCACAAGCACCTGAACTGTGCTTGAAGGCGCTGGGCGGTGGTTGCGCTGGTCGAGGCCTACCGACATTTGTTGGGGAAGGGTTCGCTAAGCGCCTCAAATCGGCCGTTGAGATCTACTTTGCCGGTTCCTGAAACCGGACATCACCAGCTACACGCGGGGAATCTAGTTGCGTCATACGCAGACCCCAGACACTGCCAGCTGTCCATGATTATCGGAACGCCGGCCTAAGCCTGTCAGCGCATCCGGCCGCCCTGCGCCAAATTGGGACGTCGATTTCAACAGATGCAGATTGCTAGCTCGTATTCGGGTTACTCATCCCGCCGGACCTTGATGCTGGAAGAATTGCAGAAACAACTCCCGTTCGGTGGTGATATCGAGCTTCTCGTAGATACGCCGGCGATGGTTTTTCACGGTGCCAACGGTGATGCCGAGGCGCCCGGCGATGTTAGTGGTGGGGTGTCCGGCCAGGATGAGCTGGACGAGTTCGCGTTCCCGTTGTGAAAGCTCGGGCCAGAGGCTGGCAGGAATGCTGGGCTTCTGCTGCGGCGAAGCGCCGGGGCCTGTCGGCGTCGACGTGCGGGAGAACTCGACGCCTCGCGCGGTGATGTCGAGCGCGTGCAAGGCTTCAAACACCGGCATCCGTTCTTCCAATTGCGCGATTTCACTGTCCTTGAACGAGGTGGTTGAACGATCGAGAAAGATGCCGAGGCACCAATCGCCACCATCGGCAAGCATAATGCCGACCTCGTCACAGATTTCCGACTGCGCCAGGAAGCCGGCTATGTACTGTCCGCGTTTGGCTTCGCCGTCGGCAAGCCGTTTCAGCGGCACTATGCCGAGCCGGTGCTCGTGCCGCCACGAGGCATAGAACGGGTCGAAGACGTAGTAGCTGGCGAGGTAGCGCTGAACCATCTCGTCCGAGAATCGCCGGTGCTTGACGAATTCCGGCGTCTGCGTCGCCGAATAGCGCGTCACGGTGACAAGGTCATGGTCAATGTCCGCGCCGATCAAGTCGATCAGGCAGTCGACATGCCTGTCCGTGCCGGTGGCGGCGATCGCCTTTGCCAGCGGCGCCCAGATTCTGCTCATGCGCATGCCCTTTTCTCGGTGACCATCACCAGCCCGTCATTGTGTCTTTAGGCATATGGCGCGAGGCGGCTCTTCGAATCTAGCTTGGATCACATCAAGCAGACCCCGGAAGGCGACCGTGACCCAACCCAACCTCACCGCCCCCATCGTCGGCAACCCGATCGTGATCGGTATCGATGCCGGCGGCACCATGACCGACACGATCCTTGTCGATCAGGATGGCCACTTCAAGATAGGCAAGTCGGCGACCACCCCAAAGAACGAAGCCGAGGGTTTTCTGGCTTCGGCCGAAGACGCGGCCGACGCCTGGGGTATCTCGCTGGAGTCGCTGTTTTCCGGTGTTAACGTCGTGCTCTACTCCGGCACCGGCATGCTCAACACGCTGTTGTCGCGCACCGGCCGCCGGCTTGGCCTGATCACCACAAAGGGCCTCGAGGACATGATCCTGATGGGCCGCGGACTGCAGGCCTGGGCAGACTATTCCTATGCCGACCGCCTGCATGCGGTCACCCATCATCATCCCGATCCGCTGGTGCCCCGCCGCCGCGCCCATGGTGTCACCGAGCGCATTGACCAGTTCGGCGACGTCATCCTGCCGTTGTACGAGCATGAGGTCGCTGCCGCAGCGAAGAAGCTGATCGCTGACAGGGTCGAGGGGATCTGCATCATGACGATCTTCTCGCACGTCAATCCGATGCACGAAAAGCGTATCGCCGAGATCTGCCGCGAGGAGATCGAAAAGGCGGGCGCCGAGATCACAGTCTACACCAGTCACGAGGTCCGTCCGGTAATCCGCGAACAATCGCGCTTGAACTCGGTGCTGATCGAGGCTTACGCCACGTCGCGCGGTCGCAAGCAGCTCAAGGGCATCGAGGACGTCTCGAAGAAATACGGCTTCAAATACGGCGTACAGACGCTGCTTTCCTTCGGCGGGCTGACCTCGATCAACCATCCGCGCCTGCACGAGACGATGATCTCCGGCCCCATCGGCGGCATCCTGGGTGCGGCCTACGTCGGCAAGCTGATCGGCAACGATTCGCTCATCTGCTCGGACATGGGCGGCACCTCCTTCGACATGGGCGTTATCGCGCACGGCCAGACGCGGATCGAAAACGAGCCGCTGATGGACCGCTTCAAGCTCAACGTGCCGACGCTGCATCTTGACACGATCGGCGCCGGCGCCGGCATGATCCTCAAGGTCGATCCGCTGACCAAGAAGGTCAGCCTCGGGCCGGAAAGCGCAGGCTCCGATCCCGGACCGATCTGCTTTGCCAAGGGCGGAACCGAGCCTACCATCGCCGATTGCGACGCCATTCTCGGCCGGCTCAATCCGCATTACTTTCTTGGCGGCAAGGTCATCCTGCAGGTCGAGAAGGCGCGCAAGGCTTTCGAGGAAAAGTGCTCCCGCGTGCTCGGTGTGGGGATCGAGGAGGCCGCCGAAGGCATGATCGACATGCTGGAGGCCGACGCCAACAACGCGCTGCGCCGCGTGATCTCGGGCCAGGGCATCCACCCTTCCGAATTCACGCTGCTATCCTATGGCGGCTCCGGTCCGCTGCATCTTGCCGGCTGCTCTAGGGGCATCGGCTTCAAGGATATCATCACCTTCCAGTTCGCCGCCGCCTTCTCCGCATTCGGCTGCACCACGGCCGATTTCATGCGCCGGCATTCGGTGTCGACGCAGCACGACATCGGCGCGCGCGCAAGCCAGGATGAGCTGCTCGCCTTCGGTGCAAAGGTCACCAACGTCTGGGACGATCTCACCAGGGCGGCGGTCGACGAGATGATCGCCGATGGCCATGCCCGCGACAAAATCAAGACCGTGCCGTTCCTGATGATGCGCTATACCGGCCAGCTCGAGGACGTTGAGGTGATGGCGCCGCTGTCTGCAATCCATTCGGCCGACGACATGCGCAAGGTCATCGACGAGTTCGAAGCGGTCTATGCCAAGGTCAACCATCGCGTCTCGCGATATGGCGAAGCCGGCTTCTCCATCACTGAACTCGGCATCATCGCCACCGCCGACAAGGTCAAGCCGGTGCTGCTGAAGCGCCCTCTCGGCAAGTCAGATCCGGCGTCGGCCCACAAGGGTGTACGCGAGGCTTATATTGGCGGCCGCTGGCACAAGACAAATCTCTACGAAATGGATCTACTGCAGCCCGGCCACGAGTTGATCGGCCCCGCCATCATCGAGCATCCCGCCACTACGCTCGTCGTCCATCCGCAAGATCGTGTCCATGTCGATGAATGGACGCTGCTGCACTACATCCACGCTTGAGAGGGCGAACGCCATGCTGGACAAACCCGCCTCCGCCCTGCGCATGCGCGAACGGCTGATCGAATCCGAACAGCTTATGGAAGAGACCGGCTGCTACGACGGCATCACCGAATTGCAGCTGCGCAACCAGGACCCGCTCAAATTCGAGACGCTGCACACCAAGCTGCGTGCCTACTGCGTGTCGGCACGCGAGATGGCTCGCCGCATCTCCGCCTCGCCAGGAGTGCGCGAGGTCGGCGAGATGGTTGTCGCGATCTACACGCCGGAGGGTGATGCGATCGCGCTCTCCAATGGCATCATGGTGCATGTGCACACGATGAGCCGCTTCATCAAATGGATGATCAAGAACGGCTACGAGGAAAACCCCGGCATTGTCGAAGGCGACATCTTCGCCAACAACGATGCCTTCATCGGCACCGTGCAGGTTCCCGATGTGATGGACGTGGTACCGATTTTTCATAGCGGCAAGCTTGTGGGCTGGGCGGGCGCGGTCTGCCACGAACTCGAAGTCGGTGGCATCACGCCCGGCGGCGACGTGGCGTTGGCGCAGGAGCGCTTCACCGAGGGCCTGTTTGTCTGCGCTGAAAAGGTCGGACAGAACGATGAATTGCGGCGCGACTACGTGATCCGCTGCGAACGCAATCTGCGCATGCCCATCTACTGGGTGCTCGACGAGAAGGCCAAGGTCGCCTCGTGTATCGACATGCGCGAAAGCGTCAAGGCGCTGATCGACGAGATCGGCTTGGACTACTGGATGAAGGTGTCGAAGGAATTCATCGAGGAAGGCCGCCGTGCCCAGCTGGCCCGCACGCGCCAGTTGACCGTCCCCGGCATCTATCGCGGCCATACTTTCTACGGCCATGTCACCGCCGGCAAGCCGGGTTACCAGCCGCTCGGCGATCCCGACTGGCTCTACAACATTCCGATAGAGATGGAGATTACCACCGACGGTAAGATCATCATGGACTTCGAGGGCACGCAGCCCTGGGGCTACCATTCGATGAACTGCACGCCGGCCGGCATGGACGGCGGCATGTTCGTGACGCTAACGCAGCACATGAACTTCGAGGGCCTGGTCAACGACGGCGCCTGGATGGCAACCGAACTAAAGCTGCCGCATGGCACCTGGACCAACCCGGACAACGAGATGGTGGCGACTGCCACCTCATGGGCGCTGCTTTTGCCGGCCTATGGCGTGTTCCAGCGGCTGCTGTCGCGTTCGTTCATTGGGCGCGGCTTCGTCGAGGAAGCCTTTGTCGGCCAGGTCAACAGCCCGATGATCGAGATGGGCGGCACCAGCCAGTACGGCAAGCTGTTCGGCATGGCGCATTTCGAATGCGCGGCCGCCGGTTCGGGCGCGCTGGCAATCAAGGACGGGTTGGACACTGCTTATGTCGGTTGGAACCCGGAATCCGACATGGGCAACATCGAAATCTGGGAACAGAACATGCCGATGGTCTATATCGGCCGCTCGATCGTTCCAAATTCCGGCGGCGCCGGCAAATATCGCGGTGGCTGCGCCTTCCTGTCGACCTGGCTAGTCAGCAAGACCGATCACCTGCGCCTGGTAACCTCGGAACACTCCTCGCGCGCTTTCGACAATGGTGGCATGTGCGGCGGCTATCCGGCTCCGACCTGCCAGAAGCATCGCGCCGTGCGCAACAGCAACATCTTCGAACTCGCCGAAAAGAGGGCGCCGCTGGCACATCACACCGGCACCAATCCGCATCGGTCGGAACTCGAAGTCCGGCTGCAGGGCGAGCATGTGACGGTGGAGGGACCCTATATCACCGCACCGCACAAGACCGGCGACGTCTTCACCCATTCCTACAATGGCGGCGGCGGCTATGGCGACGTGCTTGAGCGCGATCCGATCAAGACGGCATCGGATGTCGAGAACGGCTATCTCACCAAAGAAGCGGCCGAGGGCATCTTCGGCGTCATGCTCGACGAGGACGGGGACGGTTATCCCGTCGCCAACATCGAGGCCACCAAACGCCATCGCGCCGAGATGCGCGCGAAGCGTCTCGCTCAGGCAAGGCCGGTATCGGAGTGGATCGCGACCGAACGCGGCCGCGTAGAAAAGGCCGACTTCGCCCCCGAAGTGAAGAAAATGTATGCCAGCGCGATCAAGCTGTCGTCACGCTTCACCAGGGATTTCAGTGAGTTCTGGAACCTCGATGCCAAATCGATCTTTATGCCGGGAGCACAGCCATGACCTCGTACAGCAAGGAAGTCATCGCCGACCTGGTCGCGGGCACGCTGCCCTGGCCGCAGACGCGCCGCGTCATGAGCGCCTACAAGGACGATGACCGCTTCTTCAAATATGTCGCGGTGCTGCAGGACCGCGTCCCCTGGAATGACCCAATCCTGTTGCCGGTCTCGGATCATCTGTTCATCTGCCAGAGCGGCGACGAGCGCATAACGCGCTGCGAGTGCGGCCATTCGTTTGGCGATTATCGCAAGAACTGGAAGCTCAATGCCGCGATCATCGTGCGCAACACCGAGGAATCGCTGCGCGAGATATATCCCAACAGCGATATCCCCGATCCACAGTGGATGGAAATCCGCGAATTCATCTGCCCCGAGTGTGGCACCATGCACGAGGTGGAAGCGGCGGCGCCCGGTTATCCGATCGTCCATGATTTCGAGCCCGACCTCGAAGGTTTCTATCGCGAGTGGTTGGGAAAACCGCTCTAGGGAAAAAGATGCTGTGAACCGCGTCGCAGGCAAGGTAGCGCTCGTTACCGGAGCCGGAATGGGCCTCGGGCGGGCAACGTCGTTGTTGCTGGCGGCCGAGGGTGCCAAGATCGTCGTCACCGATATTGATCAAGCGGCTGCCCGCGCGACGGCAGAGTTGATCTTCGGGAACGGTGGCGAAAGTCTGTCTTTTCGCCACGACGTTTCGAATGCCGGCGACTGGCCACCGGTGATGGCAGCGGTAGCAGAGCGGTTTGGGCGGCTCGACGTGCTGGTCAACAATGCCGGCATCGCCATCGCCAGGAACATCGAGGACACCTCGGTGCAGGAATGGCGGCGCACCATGGCCGTCAATCTCGACGGCGTCTTCTTCGGCTGCCAGCAGGGCATCGCCATGATGAAGCAATCGGGCGGCGGCTCGATCATCAACCTGTCTTCGATTGACGGCATCATCGGCGAGGCCGATCTTGCCGCCTATTGTGCCTCAAAGGGCGGCGTGCGGACGCTGACCAAGGCGGTCGCGGTCCATTGTGCGGAAAAGCGTTACGGTATCCGCTGCAACTCAATCCATCCCGGCTACATCTGGACGCTGCAGACCGAAAACTATCTTCGGGATCTCGGCATGCTGGAGCAGGAAAAAGCCAAGGCGCTGGCACGCCACCCCATAGGTTTCCTCGGTGAACCCAACGACATCGCCTACATGGTCCTCTACCTAGCCTCGGATGAATCGAAATTCGTCACCGGTTCCGAAATGGTCGTCGACGGAGGCTATCTTGCGGTGTGAATCTCAGATCCTGTCGGACCTGGTTGGCCATATAGAGTTCTCGGGAGATCACGCCTGATGACAAACCTTTCCGGCCGCAATGCGATCGTTACCGGCGGGTTTTCCGGCATGGGCTTTGCCATTGCCACCGCATTGGCTGAGGCCGGCGCCAACGTCGCCGTCGGCTCCTACATTGCGTCTGGTAGCGCCGACACCACCGATGCCGCCTACTATCCCGGCGTGGACGAGATCGAGCGCGTGCGTTCGGCTCTTTCGGCCCACGGTACCACGGTCCACGCCGCCCATCTTGATGTCCGCGATAGCGACGTGACCAACCGTTTCGCGGCGGAGGCGCAAGTGGCCATCGGTCCGGCCGACATTCTGGTAAACGCCGCCGGCACTACCGCCGAGCAGCCGGTCTGCGGACATAGCGATGCGCTGTGGGACAAGATCGTCGACACCAATCTGACCGGCGCCTTCCGCGTCACGCGTACCGTTCTGCCCGGCATGATCGAACGCGGCTGGGGCCGCATCGTCAACATTGGCTCGACGGCGGCGTCTGTCGGCTGGAAGGACAACCCGGCCTATTGTGCCTCCAAGGCCGGCCTTCTCGGCCTGACCCGCTGCGTAGCGCTGGAGGGCGCGGCGCACGGCGTCACCTGTGTCATGATCAGCCCGACCTGGGTCGAGACCGAACTGATGCGCCGCAACGTGGCGCAGGTCGTCGAGCGCGAGGGCAAGGGGCGTACACCTCAGGAAGCGATGGCCGAAATCGCCAGGGGCAATCCGCAGCAGCGCATGCTGCAGCCACAGGAGATCGCGGCTTTGGCCGTCTTCCTGTGCTCGGATCTGGCCAAGGGCATCACCATGGAAAACATACGGATCACCGGCGGAGCGTTGTGGTAGCGTTGTCGTGGGATGGTTGCGGTCTTCATGGGAGGAGGCCGGCATAAGGTAGGAATGTCCAACCGACAGGGGAACTGAAATGAGAAGGAATGTCTTGAAAGGCGCCGGCATCGGGCTAGCGCTTCTGCTTGCAGCCAACAGTCAGGGACGAACCGCAGAACTCGGCGCCAAGGACGAGCCGATCAAGCTCGCAATGCTCGAATGGACCGGTTCGCATATTTCCACCCACATTGCCGGGCAATTGCTGGAAAAGCTCGGCTACAAGGTCGAATACGTCACCGCGGGCAACTTCCCGCAATTCTCCGGCCTTGCCGATGGCACGCTGAGCGCCTCGGTCGAGATATGGCTGAACAATGTCGGCGACATCTATCCGAAGGTATTGGCCGAGAAGAAGATCGAGGACGTCGGCAGTCTCGATCTCAAGACGCAGGAGGGCTGGATCTATCCGAAATTCATGGAGAAGGTTTGCCCCGGCCTACCGGATTGGAACGCGCTGAACAAGCCAGAGTGCATCCAGGCGCTGTCAACGCCCGAGACCGCGCCCAACGGCCGCTTCCTCGACTATCCGGCCGATTGGGGTTCACGTGCGGCGACCATCCTGGCCGACAACAGCATGCAGTACACCGCCGTGCCGGCCGGATCGGAAGGCGCGTTGGTTGCTGAGCTAGAGGCCTCCGAAGCCGCCAAGTCGCCATTGGTCATGATGTTTTGGGGGCCGCACTACGCGCTTGCCGAGAACGACGTCGGCTGGATCAAGATGCCGCCCTGCAAGGAACAGACCAACGAGCACTGCATTACGCCGCCCGATGTCGACAAGATCGTCTGGTCCGGCTTCGGCGCCAAATGGCCTGCCGCCTACGCCTTCCTGAAGGCTTTCACGATGGACGCCAGCGAGCAGCAGAAGATTATGCTGGCCGTCGACAAGCAGGGCAAGGACCTCGACGCCGTCGTTAAGGAATGGGTCGACAAGAACGAGGCGGTCTGGAAACCCTGGATCGAAGCGGCCAAGGGATAGACGCAAAATGTCTCGCCGCTTAGGCGGTGGTCGATTTACCAACCGGCTTCGCATCCTTGCGAAGCCGGGTTTAAGTATGAGGGCCTGAAGCAATGAATGCTGCAGAGCCCTCGATCAAGCTCGCCTGCCGCAATGTATGGAAGGTCTACGGGCGGCGTCCCGCTTATTATTTCGATTCCCGTGGTTACATCATCGAGCCTGACGTGCTGGCCGAACGGCTGCGCTCGGAAGCACATTTGCCCGCCGTTGTTGATGCCACTTTTGAAGTGGCGACCGGTGAGATCTTCGTCATCATGGGGCTCTCCGGCTCCGGCAAGTCGACACTGGTGCGCTGCCTGTCGCGGCTGGTCGAGCCGAGCGCCGGTGAAATCCTGCTCGACGGCCGAGACCTGCTGAAGGCCACCGGCAAGGAACTCATCGACCTGCGCCGACACGCCATGGGTATGGTGTTCCAGAATTTCGGCCTGCTGCCGCATCTCACCATCTTGGGCAATGTGGCGTTCCCGCTCAAGATCCAGGGCAAGCCGGTGAAGGAGCGCGAAGCCCGCGCCCGCGAGATGATTGCGCTGGTCGGGCTAGAGGGCCGTGAAACCTCGTTTCCGCATCAGCTTTCGGGTGGTCAGCAGCAGCGTGTTGGCATTGCCCGTTCGCTCGCCGTCGGCCCGGAACTGTGGTTTCTTGACGAGCCGTTCTCGGCGCTAGATCCGCTCATCCGCCGGCAGATGCAGGACGAGTTCCTGCGCCTGCAGCGCATGCTGAAGAAGACCATCGTCTTCATCACCCACGACATGGCCGAAGCCTTTCGGCTGGCCGACCGGCTGGCCATCATGCGGGCCGGCAAGATCGTCCAGATTGGCCGCCCGGCCGATATCGTGCTCAACCCGGCAGACGACTATGTCGCGCAGTTCACCGAGGATATGCCACTGTTGCGCGTCATCAGGGCTGGCGATCTCGCGACGCCGCTGGATGGGGCAGCCTCGCCTGATGAGAGTGTTGCCGCCAACGCTAGCCTGGAGGACCTCATTCCGCGCCTGGCTTCGGGCGTTCGTGCGTTCAGCGTTTCGCGTGAGGGCGTTGGCCCGCCGTCGCTGCTGACCGCCAGCGCCGTGCTTGCCATTCTGGAGCGGGAACAGAGAAGGCGAACCCGGCCATGACCGCGCCGGCCGCATCGTTTCGAGCCTCGCGGAGAATCGCAATTGAGCCCGACCTTCTGCCATGGTGCGCGCTGATCGTGCTGACCGCACTGTGCCTTGTCCTGAAGACCGCTTTCCCCTGGCTGGTGACGTTTCCCAAGGAATGGACCTTGCCACTCGCGGCTGGTATAAACGTGGTCACGGACGCCGTCGTGACCGTAGTCCAGCCGGCCTTTCGGGCCCTTTCCGCCGCGCTCGAAGCGCCAATGCGGGGCGCGCGTCTCGTCCTGGTCTGGCTGCCATGGCCCGCTGTGATGCTGGCCGTGGCGGGGCTGGCGTTGAAATCGAGCGGCATCAGGCTGGCGGCTTTTGCCGTGCTTGCACTTACCTACATCCTGATCGCCGGCTACTGGCCGCAAAGCATGAGCACGCTGTCGCTGGTGTTGCTGGCCGTGCCGATCTCCACCGCACTCGGCTTCGCGCTTGGTGTGCTCGGCAATACCAGCCCCCGTCTGCGCCCAACACTGCTCGGTGCGCTCGACCTGATGCAGACCGTGCCTGCCTTCGCTTATCTCATCCCGTTGCTTCTGCTGTTCGGCTTCGGCCCGGTAGTCGGGCTGATCGCCAGCGCCATCTACGCAACCCCGCCGATGGTGCGCAACACCATGCTCGGCCTCGATCGCGTGCCTTCCGATATCAGCGAGGCCGGATTGATGAGCGGCTGCACGCGTCGCCAGCAATTCTGGCATGTCGAGGTGCCGACCGCGCTGCCTCAGATACTTGTCGGCTTCAACCAGACAACGATGGCCGCACTGTCGATGGTGATCGTCGCCGCCATTATCGGCGGCTTCGAAGACATTGGTTGGGAAGTGCTGTCATCGATGCGCAAGGCTGAGTTCGGCCAGAGCATGCTGTCTGGCTTGGTGATCGCGCTGCTTGCCATCCTCATTGACCGGCTGACGATCGGCTTTGCCAGGGAGCGTCCGACGGACCCGACGGCGGCCATGACTTGGATGACCGGGCGCCGGCTGGCATTTCTCCTGGTCCTCGCAGCCGCGCTGGCGATTGCCCTTCGCCTCTTGTGGCCAGACCAGACATTGCTGCCGGCCAGCGGGCTGCGCATGCAGGTCGGCGGCGTCAATCAGTATCTGCTCGGCCTCGTGCGTGATTATGCCGGGTTCTTCGACGGCCTCCGCAATAGGGTCCTTTATTGCCTGCTGCTGCCGCTCAGGATCGGCATATCTGGCGCCGCCGTTCCCGCCATCTGGGGCTTTTCGCTCTCGCCGACCGCAAACGCGATTTATGCTGTCGCGGTTCTGCTTGCCTCCGCACTGCTGATGCATCGCCTCGACTGGCGGCCGGCGCTGGCTGTGCTGACCGCCGGGACGCTGCTCTATACCGGCTTCCTCGGCTTTCCTTGGCCGGTCTTCATCCTCGGCATTGCCCTGCTCGCCTTTCAGGTCGCCAGCATGCGGCTCGCGCTCTTTGCCGTGGCCGGCTTTCTCCTGATCCTCGTCAATGGGTTGTGGGGAGCGCTGGTGCAGTCGCTCTATCTCTGTACGCTTGCGGTGTTGCTTTGCCTGTTCATAGGCGGCACGCTCGGCGTCTGGGCCGCCTACAGCGATCGTGCCTCGCGCATCCTGAAGGCGATGTGTGACGCGCTCCAGACCATGCCGCAATTCGTCTTCCTCATCCCAGCGCTGATGTTCTTCAAGGTTGGCGAGTTCACCGCGCTGATCGCCATCATGCTCTACGCCATCGTGCCGCCGATCCGCTATGTCGAGCACGGCTTGCGGCACGTGCGTGCCGACGTCGTCGAAGCGGTCGAACAGATGGGCGCGACGCCGGCGCAGACGCTGTTCCAGGCCAAGCTGCCGTTGGCGCTGCCCGTAATCATGTTGGGTCTCAACCAGACCATCATGGCGGCGCTGTCCATGCTCGCCATCGCCGCCCTCGTCGGCACACGCGATCTCGGACAGGCGGTCTATGTCGCACTCGGCAAGGCCGATGCTGGCATGGGCCTGATCGCCGGTCTATCGATCGCCTTTCTGGCGATTTTGGCCGACCGCTTGGTGCAGGCTTGGGTAGCAGGTCGAACCTCTATTCGACACTCGCTGGCGTGACAACGATAGGGCAATAGCGGACATCAGGACCAGTAGGTCGGCTTCTTCCTCAATCGCAGCTCCCTTGCCGGCCTCGGGTCACTTCATGACGACGCTCGGGTTGACCTAAAGATCCGGTTATTGAAGATCCGAGTTCCGAAGCTGCCCGTTCGCTATCGGCCCGTGTAGCTGACTTGCGCCCGCCGCGAAGTGGTGGGCAGCTTTGCGCCGCATGTCGGCCGTTGAAGTCCGCTCTGCCGCCGCCTGAAAGCGGACATTCCCGGAGACCACGCTGGAGGTCGCGGTTGCGCCATCTCCGGACCCATGCGGTGGTGGCCGACAAGGTGGTATGTCGAACCCATTCCGGACCTTCCACGAAGAAGTTGAAGTGGAAGTCCCTGACCCTACTCGCTCGGCCGGGAAAGGTCTGCTCGCCAAGCCTGTGCGGAACTCGGCGCGAGACCATGCAAGGGTCGGCAACGGGTTCCAGAAACAGACCTTCCCTGCAAATCGCTCCAGCGAGTTAAGTTGAAAATGCCTGCCGCACGCCTACCGGCTGTGCTATGTTCTCCAGGCTTCGTCCGGGTGGGGCAATGATCGTGAGGCAGCCCGAAAACTCGACATGCCAGGAGCAGCATGTCGACATCTCGGGCAAAAGAAGAACGTGATCGACCTTATGCACAGCTGGATGCAGGAGGGAGAAGCGGGTGACAGAATTGCACTTGGCCGAGCGCCCGCCAGAAACGGACTACCGGCACATCGTGCGCCTCGAGGGGGTGCAGAAATTCTTCGGCGCAATCCAGGCGCTCCGCGACATCGATTTTTCGGTCGGCAGGAATGAGATCGTCGGACTGATCGGCGACAACGGCGCCGGAAAGTCCACGCTTATCAAGGTATTGACCGGAGTGCTCCCGCCCACCTCGGGGCGGATCTTCGTCCGTGACCAGGAGCTCAACCTCGCCGATTATTCGGTACGCATGGCGCATGACCTCTCGATCGAAACCGTCTACCAAGACAAGTCGCTTGCCGAGAAGCAGCCCCTTTGGCGGAACTTTTTTGTCGGGCGGCAGATTACCAACCGCTTCGGCTTCATCGACATTCGCCGCGAAAAGGAGATCGCGGATCAGATTCTGAAGCACTCCATAGGCTTCCGTGGCGCCGGCATCACGGTCAATTCCACCGTCGCCAACCTTTCCGGCGGCGAGCGGCAAGGCATCGCCATCGGTCGGGCAATGCACTACAAGGCCGATCTCATCGTGCTCGACGAGCCCACCGTCGCGCTTGCCGTCGCCGAAGTGCGGAAGGTCCTTGATTTCGTGCGGCGCATCAAGGCATCGGGCCGCGCCTGCATCTATATTGAGCACAGCCTCGCCCATGTGCACGAAGTGGCCGATCGGCTTGTGATTATGGATCGCGGCGCGATCGTTACCGAGGTTTTGCCCAAGGAGATGTCAGTCATGGAGCTGACAGAGTACCTCATCGAACTGCAGCATAAGCCGTGAAGGTGTACCATGGCGATGTTGCGAGCGCCCTCCCGTCTCCGGCAGTTCGAAGGTCTGCCGATAATCGTCGTCTTCACGCTGCTCCTGGCGCTCTTCATGTACACAGCGCCGCAGGTTTTCCTGCAACCCTTCATCTACACGACCTTTCTCTCGACGCTTCCACCGCTCATTCTTCTCGCGATCGGGCTCACCTTCGTCATCGGCGCCGGCGAGATCGATCTCTCCTTTCCCTCGATTATCGCCTTTTCGGGATTCGTCTTCGCAGTCTTGTTCAAGGAATACGATCTCGGCTGGCTCGCCGTCCTTGCGGGCCTCGCCTCCGGACTAATCGTCGGACTATTGAACGGTTTCCTCGTCGCCAAGATCGGCATCCCATCCTTCATGGCGACCCTCGCCACCCAGTTCTTCTGGGCGGGGATGGCAACAGTCCTTTCGGGCGGCAAGTCCTATGCACTTCGCGGCGCCGAGGCGAGTTCGGTCTGGCAGTGGATTGTCGGACGCCCTTTCGCCGGCTCGGAGACCGTCTGGATCGCACAGGTTCCGATCCAGTCGCTGTGGACAGCGATCATCGTTGTTTTCCTGTGGTTCATCCTTAATCGCCACCGGTTCGGCGAACACGTACTTTTCATCGGCGACTCGAATGCAGTGTCGCGTGTGGTCGGCGTCGACGTGGAGCGAGAGAAGATCAAGATCTTCACCCTCATGGGCGGTCTCGCCGGGATCGCGGCGATCATGTTGACGCTCGAGAACAAGAACTACTTCGGCAACCAGGGACAGGGTTACCTCCTGACTGCCATCGCCTCTGTGCTGATCGGCGGAACCTCGATCTTCGGCGGTCGGGCAATCATCATCGGGACGATCTTCGGCTGCTTCATTATCGGCATGATCGAGGCAGGACTGGTTGCCACCGGGCTTACCGGTGCCTGGGTCAGGACGGTCCAGGGACTCGTCTTCCTGATCTCCATCATCTTCTATCTCTATATCGACGAGCCGCAGCGGCGGAGCACCTTCTTCGCCCGCATGCTGCCATCCAAGGCATTCGGCCGCATGCGTGCTGCCGATTAACGGCGGAGGGGCCTTGAAAGCCTCCGCGATTTGTCCAAGGGAGGAATCCAAATGAAACCGACCACGACATTGTTGGCAGGAGCCGCGGCGATATCGTTGCTGGCCGGCGCCGCTTCTGCAGCACCGATCGGCGACGGCATCGTGATGTACATGCAGATGGGCGGAAATCCTGGTGACGGCGCAACCCTCGCCCGCCAGACCGGTGCAGCGCAGGCCGCCGAGGCGCTTGGCGTTGACCTCAAAGAGCAATTCTCGGCGTGGGCGCCGGAGACCATGATCAATCATTTCAAGGAGGCGGTTGCCGCTAAGCCAAACTGCATCGAGATCATGGGCCATCCGGGCAGCGCCGCTTTCCAAGACCTCGTCAAGGGCGCCGTCGATCAGGGCATCGTCGTCACCGTGGGCAACTCGCCGATGACCGACCTCCAGGCGGAGTTCGGTCCCAAGGGCACCGGTTATGCCGGCGTTGACCTCTATGCGGGCGGCAAACTCACCGCGGAGACGATGCTCGCCAAAGGGCTCAAGGCCGGCGACGAAGCGATGGTCTATGGCGTGTTCAGCCAGGCCGAGCGCGGCCAGTCGGAGAAGGGCCTTGCTGAAACGCTCGAGGCCGCGGGTCTCAAGGTCGACCGCCTGGAGATCACCCAGGAGGCGAACAGCGACGCCTCGCTCGCGGTGCCGATCCTGGCCGCTTACATCCAGGCGCACCCGAATCTCAAGGCGATTGGCACTCAGCACGGCGGCATCACCGGCATTCTCGCCGAAACGCTTCAAAAGGCAGGCAAGAAGCCGGGCGAGATCGTGGTTGGCGGCATCGATCTTGGCCCCGCCACGATCGATGGGTTGAAGTCCGGCTACGTCACAGCGACGCTTGACCAGCTTCTCTACCTGCAGGGCTTCATGCCGGTCCTGCAATGCGTGATGACGGCCAAGTACAAGATGCCGGGGCTCTCGATTAATACAGGTGCCGGAACAGTTACGCCGGAGACGATCAACTCGCTCGTCGAGCTGATCGACGCGGGTATCCGGTAGGCTGATGTCATTGTCGGAAGGCGACTGCACGAACTCGCCAGGATTGTCGACCCCGTGCAGTCGTCTTGTAAAGCGGTCAGGAGGCGAGCCGCTGTTATCACGACGGTGGCTGGACATCGACCGCGTTTGCTCTGATTCGCAAGCTCTCTGAGATCGCGAAATCACGCTGCACGGCAAAAGCCGCGAGCTCGATCCTTCCCTTTACCCCACTGGCGACCGCAAACCGCGCGATCCCAATAACCTTGGCACGAAGAGGCAGAACGTCCAGTACCGGCGGTCGCCAAACCGCGAGCACCCGCAGGGCAGCGGTACAGGCGCGATTGGGCCTTGATGATCAAGGGACTTGGTTCGCGTGAATGGCTCCTCGCTCACGTCCCGCAGGTCAACAGCGCCGTTGACGTCTCGGACCATCTTCCATGGCTTCGTCGGTTGTCATGTTTGCCTCGCCACAGATCAGCTCCTCGTTCTCCAGCGCCCGGTGGAGAGATCAGCAGCCCTCTTGTGATAATGCAGCTTTTTTTAGTAAAAATATTCGACGATGAATACTAGGCCAAGGACGCGGAGACATCGCACCCCATGAAGCCCGAGATCCTAGCAACCGTCATGGCGGTCACATTTGTTTTCACAGCTTACGCATTGGCTAGTGCGAATAGTTATCTCTCGCAAAAGGCTGATACTCCTCGGGTAGACGCAGGGGCGTTCACAAGCTTCGATAAAAAGCGTCAAGTCTCCGGAGAAAAAAACCTCCAGAAGGAACCTTCCAAGCACGACCGGCCATTTCTTAGAAATGAGTACACGAAGTTCGAGATGGTGTCGCCGACCGACCTGTTGGTTGATGGCGTTGCCGCCGGCGACCTCTTGAATATCCGTATGCGCCCCAGCCCCGGCGCGAATGTAGTTGCTCGATTGAACAATGGTGCAGTGCTCAAGAAGCTCGGCTGTCGAGAGATTGCTGGACATCAATGGTGCTTAGTGGACCTGGTTGAGGGCGGGCGCCAGACAGGTTGGGCGGCAGGACGATATCTAAAGAAGCCCAGCGAACACCCGACTGACTAACTGTCTTTTTGAATGCCTAGCGCTGCCGTGCCGGACGGTATGTGTAAACAAAGCAACATCAACCCCCTCGTACGGGCACCCGTGGCCTCGTCGAAGTCTACCTGGGTCATCCGCTGGCGGCGATTCCGTTTATCGAGCGTGCATACGCCTCGAATGGCCCCTTCGCGCCGCATGGCGGTCGTTCGGGTCAGCCTTCTCATTGCCTGGAAGCGGAAATCTCCGCCCACGCTAGAGGTCGCGGTTGCGCAAGAACGACGGATCACGGACGATGCTGGCCGTGTATGCCCTCGGGCCTGATTGCGGGTGGGGTCGGATGCGGATCATCGTCTATGGGCTGGGCGCAGTCGGTGGAGTCATTGCTGCCCAGCTGACCTTTTCCGGGTACCCGGTCATCGGCATTGCCCGCGGCAGGCAGCTCGAAGCCGTGAGAGGCTCGGGGCTAACTCTTTTCACACCGCGAGCCACGAGGACGGCGAAGTTTGCTGTCTGCGCCGATCCCGAGGAAATCTCCTTCGAGGAAGACGATGTCGTCCTTTTGACGATGAAAGGTCCGGACACGGCCGGCGCGCTGCTGCGGCTCGAGGCTGCGGGAGTGCTGAAGCAGCCGATATTCTGCTTTCAAAACGGGGTTGCCAATGAACCGCTCGCGCTGCGCTTCTTCGAAAATGTCTACGGCGCTACGGTCATGCTGCCTGCCGACTACGACACGCCCGGCGAGGTCGCGGCATATTTTACGCCCATGATCGGCGCGTTCGACATCGGCCGCTATCCCTCGGGAAGCGACGAGGCAGTCGAGAATTTGTGCCGGACTCTGAGGGCATCCGACTTTATCGCGAGGCCGCGAGACGATGTCATGAGTAGCAAGTATCGCAAACTGCTCATGAACCTTCGAAACATCATCGACGCGCTGCTCCCGGACACGGAGCTTCAGGCCAAATGGCATACGCAGGCCCGCGCCGAAGCGGAGGCGGTGCTGGCGGCGGCCGGGATCGGATGGGACCAGTCGGAGGCGCCAGCTCGCAACGAGTTGGCGATGGGCACCATACTAGGGCGAGCACGAATAGGCTCATCGACGCTACAAAGCATCCTGCGAGGAACGGGCGCCCTTGAGACGGACTTTCTCAATGGCGAGATCGTCTGGCTCGGACGGTTGCACGGGATTGCGAACTCCGGTAAACGCCGCTTTTTGCAAACTTTCTCTGGAATTGGCCAGCGCCCGGATGCAGGCGCGGACGGCGGGCGACGACACCATCGTTGCCGTGATCGAGGCGATCCGGAAAGCGGGCCCGGAGCAAGCCGTCAGGGCCGACGGACGCGATCGGAGTATGACGCTCGGGATTTAGGTTCGGAAGCCCGTTTAGGGTGCAGTCTTGGCGTTCGATTGAGCTGGCGGAACGACCGAGTAGTCCAGTTGCTGTCGTTCAGTGGTGCACGCCAATTCGGGTCATTTTCCGACTGGATTTGCTGCGACTGGCGTCGATGCCGCAAATGCAGGAAGAGGATAGCCATTCTGATCCGAGGCTTTATATAACAGCTTGATAGGATGGTGATGACCAAGGGGAGACGATGCGCTACGAGCGTCCGCAGTCAATAGAAGATGCCGTTGGCCTGTTGGCCGGCTCAACCGGCACCGCCGCGATTCTCGCCGGAGGCAGCGACCTCCTGGTAAGGATGAAGGGCGGCTTTGTCGAACCCGACCTGATCGTCGACATCAAGGCGATCGATGGCTTGAGCGAGATCAGGGAAACGACCGACGGCTTCAGCATCGGTGCGGCGGTCCCCTGCGCCGTCTTGGGAGAGAGCACTGCCCTGAAGAAGGCATGGCCCGGCGTCGTCGAAGCGGCCAAGCTGATCGGCTCGAAACAGGTGCAGGGACGCTGCACAATCACCGGCAATCTCTGCAACGCCTCGCCGGCCGCCGACAGCGTGCCGGCGCTGGTCGCCGCTGGCGCCAGGGCATCGGTCGTCGGGCCGGGGGGCAGGCGCACGATTCTGGTGGGGAGCGTGCCGACCGGGCCGGGCAAGACGTCCTTGGCCAAAGGCGAGATCATTGAGGCGATCCTGCTCGAGAAGCGCGCACCGCGCTCGGGCGATGCCTATTTGCGTTTCATTCCACGTACGGAGATGGATATCGCGGTGGTCAGCGCCGGCGTGAACTTGACGCTCGACGAGCACGGTGTCGTCAAAGCGGCCCGCGTGGCGCTGGGCGCCGCGGCACCGACGGTGCTTCTGGTGGAAGAGGCAGCTGAGGCCCTTATCGGCAGGAAGCTGGACGAAGCCGCGCTTCAGAGGCTAGCCAAGGTCTGCTTTGGGGCCTGCCAACCCATCGACGACAAGCGGGGTACCATCGAGTTCAGAAGGAAGGTTGCGGGTGTGCTGGCCAAGCGGGCCGCCACGACCGCATATGCACGTGCAGGAGGCAAATGATGGCTGGTGTAGCAGTCTCCACCACAATCAACGGCGACAACGTCGAGTACCTTTGCCAGCCGGACGAGACGCTGCTCGAGGTCCTGCGCGATCGCCTGGGGCTGACGGGAGCCAAAGAAGGCTGCGGCACCGGCGACTGCGGCGCTTGCAGCATCATTCTCGACAACCGGCTCGTGTGCTCGTGCCTCGTGCTCGGCGCGGAGGCTGAAGGCCGGCGCGTCGAGACCATCGAGGGCATGGCGCACGGCGACAAGTTGCATCCGCTGCAGCAGAAATTCCTCGAGCACGCAGCACTCCAATGCGGCATCTGCACGCCCGGCTTCCTGATGGCGGCAAAGGATCTGCTGGCCAAGAACCCCGATCCGACCGAGGAGGAAATCCGATTCGGCCTCGCCGGCAACCTCTGCCGCTGCACCGGCTATGACAAGATCGTGCGTGCCGTCCAGGACGCCGCCAGCGTGATGAAGGGAGCATGACGATGAATTTCGATCCGCGATATTCGGCTCGCAACTTCGCGTCGGTCGGCACACGTCCGATCCGCCCCGACGGCGTCGACAAGGTGACGGGCCGCGCCCGGTACGGCGCGGACTTCAACATGGCCGGCCAGTTGGTCGGGCGCGTCCTCAGAAGCCCTCACGCCCACGCGACGATCAGGAAGATCGACACCTCGAAGGCGGAGAAGCTTAACGGCGTGAAGGCGGTGATCACCGCAGCCGACCTGCCCGATCTCACCGATGGCGATGCCGCCATGTACGACATCCTCGACAACTGCATGGCGCGCAAGAAGGCGCTCTATGACGGCCATGCGGTGGCCGCGGTCGCAGCCGTGGACGCCCGCACGGCCAGGCAGGCGCTGAAGCTCATCGAGGTCGATTACGAGGTGTTGCCGCATGTGACCGATGTCGACGAGGCGATGAAGCGCTCCGCCCCTGTGCTCAACGACACCATCTTCACCGAGGGCCTCGAGGAAAAGCCCGCCAAGCCGTCCAACGTCTCCAAGCGAACCCAGTACGGGCATGGCGACATTCATGAGGGTTTCGGGCAGGCCGATTACGTTATCGAACGCTCCTTCAAGACCGAGCAGACGCACCAGGGCTATATCGAGCCGCATGCCTGCGTGGCGAGCGTGAGCTCCGACGGCACCGCCGACCTCTGGGTCTGCACGCAGGGGCATTTCGTCTACCGCCAGCACTGCGCGCAACTGCTCGGAATGGAAGCCTCGAAGCTGCGCGTCACCTCGTCCGAGATCGGTGGCGGTTTCGGCGGCAAGACCCATGTCTGGGCCGAGCCGGTGGCGCTGGCGCTGTCGCGCAAGGCGGGCCGGCCGGTCAAGCTGGTAATGACGCGCGACGAGGTGTTCCGTGCCTCGGGGCCGACAAGTGCCACCTCGATCGACGTAAGGATCGGCGCCCGCAAGGACGGCACGATCACCGCAGCCGAGGCGACGCTGCGCTATTCATGCGGCCCCTATGCCGGCATGTGGGCCGAGATCGGCGCCATGACCGCATTCGCCTGCTACAGGCTCGAGAACGTCAGGACGGTCGGCTACGAAGTGCTGGTTAACCGGCCGAAGACGGCGGCCTATCGCGCACCGTCAGCGCCGATGGCGGCGTTTGCGGTGGAAAGCGCGGTCGACGAGCTGGCCAAGGAGATCGGCATGGATCCGGTCGAGTTCCGGATCAGGAACGCCGCGCAGGAAGGCACCAGATCATCCTACGGCCCGGTGTATGGCCCGATCGGCATCGGCCCGACGCTCGAAGCCGCGAAGAACCATCCGCACATGAAGGCTCCGCTCGGCAAGAACCAGGGCCGTGGCATGGCCTGCGGCTTCTGGTTTAACTTCGGCGGCCAGACCTGTACGGACCTCAACATCGGCATGGACGGCTCGGTCTCGCTTGCCGTCGGAACCGTGGACGTCGGCGGCTCGCGCGCCTCCCTGTCGCTAGTGGCGGCGGAAGAACTTGGCATCGCCTATGAGCAGGTCAAGACGGTGGTCGCCGATACTTCCAGCCTCGGTTACAACGACATGACGGACGGCAGCCGGGGCACCTTCTCGTCCTCCATGGCGACGATCTCGGCCGCCCGCAACGCAATCAAGGCCTTGCGGGAACGCGCCGCGCAGATGTGGGACATTTCCGTCGACGACGTGGTTTGGGAAAAGGGCTACGCGATTGCCAAAGGGGAGAAGCATGGCAATCTTGGGCAGCTGTCGCTGAAGGAGATCGCGTTCGCGTCTGGGAAAACCGGCGGACCGATCGCCGGCCACAGCGAGCTCGTCGCCGACGGCGCGGGCGTGTCCTTCGCCACCCATATCTGCGATATTGAGGTCGATCGGGAGACCGGCGCCACAAGGGTTCTGCGCTACACCGTCCTCCAGGACGCAGGAAAGGCGGTGCACCCGACCTATGTGGAGGGGCAATACCAGGGCGGCGCCGCGCAAGGCATCGGCTGGGCGCTCAATGAAGAGTACATCTACGGCAAGGACGGGCGGCTACAGAACCCCGGCTTTCTCGACTACCGCATCCCAGTCTGCTCGGACCTGCCGATGATCGACACGCAGATTCTCGAGATCCCCAATCCGAACCACCCTTACGGGGTACGCGGCGTCGGCGAGACGTCGATCGTGCCGCCTCTCGCGGCGATCGCCAATGCGGTGTCGAACGCCGTGGGCGCGCGGATGACGCATATCCCGATGTCACCGCCGCGCATCCTGGCGGCGCTCGAGGAACACGCAGGCTGATGGTCGAAGTGACGCTCTGGGGATCGCTTGGCGCGGCTGCCGGAGGCAAGAACAAGCTCGACATCGAGGCAAAGGACATCCGGGAGCTATTCAGAAAGCTGACTGAGCAGTATCCCGGTCTTGAGCCCTACATTGAACGCGGAATTGCTGTCTCCATCGACGGGGTGATCTATCGCGACACCTGGTCGAAAGAATTGCCACAAGGCGCTGAGATATTCCTGCTGCCGCGTCTTGTTGGGGGATAACTGACAACCGCTTCACTACATTTTCGACGACCAAGACCTGGCCCGTTACGTGGGCTTCGAGAAACGGCTTCGGCTATCAATCCTAATCAGTTCAGCCGATGCGTCAGGTAGCTTTCTGCGTTGCTTCGAGTCATTCACGACCTCAATTCCTACAGGTTCAACGTCAGCAATCTTCGTTGCGGATGCCGAAAGCTGCCAGTCCGCAATCGGCCCAAAGGTTGCCAGTCAATAGCGCGCCTCATAATAGTGCCAACTTTGCACCTGCAGCGACAAGCATCGAGAATATGTTGTCACCGGCGATTCGGTGAATTTGGCCGCACGACTGCAATCCAGGGCGAGGCTGGCGAGACACTGATATCGAATGCTCTGTATCGTGCGGTAGCCCACGACGTTGATTGTGAGAGCCTAGGTGAAGTCGAGGTCAAAGGCCATATAGCGAGGCCTTTGCTGAAAACGGTGTCGATGCCGAATTGCTTGGCCAGCTAAACAATGAAGATCTCAAAGATATTGGGGTCACCAAGCTGGTCGACCGAAAGCGGTTGCTCAACGCTGCGATTGGCAGCCGGCTTCTGGCGTCGGAGCGGCGCATCTTTCTCAATGACCTGCTCGACCTCGCCCAGTCGCAGGAGGGACGCGCCATTTATGATGCGATGACTAACGCGACGCGCAATGAGGGCAAGCGGACCGTGCTCGCGGACATTTTGCGGGCACTCAGTGCCAAGCAGCCGATCGCTGTCGTCATCGAGGATATTCATTGGGCCGGTTCGTTGATCCTGGCTCACCTGGCCAGGATTGCGGCCACCCTGTCGGACTGCCGGGGCCTGCTTGTTATGACCTCGCGCGTCGAGGGATATCCGCTCAGTCAGGCGTGGCTAAGCAGCACCGGTGGCTGTCCATTCATGACATCGTCATGATGACCGGCAAGAGGGTCGGGAAAGAACAAGAAGCAGCGAGAGGCTATTATCCCGCTCTACGCCGACCTTCGCGACCTGCTGGCAAGGATACCGCGCCACTCAACCGTCGTCCTCACCAACACGAGGGAGCATCCTTGGACGCCGGACGGACTGACATCGTCAGTCGCAGCGGCAAGAAATGAAGCGTGGCCCCGAAGGTATGGATCTCCACTTCCACGACCTTCGAGGAACGGCTGCAACCAAGCTCTACATCGGAGGCTTGACCGAACGGGAAATAGCCGAGGCTCTTGCCTGGGATGAAGAGACGGTTTCGAAGATCATCAAGCGTTATGTGGGCCGATCGGCAGCGCTCAAGGACCGGGTTCGCCGGCTCGATGAGGCCAGACAGAGAACAGATCCTGTAAGGTGGAGCGGGTAGCGGGAATCGAACCCGCGCGATCAGCTTGGGAAGCTGACAAGCTACCATTACATCATACCCGCGTGGCAACCTCGATAACACGATGCCGAGCGCTTCGGCAATCGGGTTCATGCCCGCCGCGATCATCGAAACTCTTGATGACGACGGCGTGAAGGCCTATGCGGCATCGATCCACGGAGGCGAATCGTGTCCAACGTCAACAGATTTCTCGGCGACACGCCGTTTCGCGTGTTCCTCAAGCTGCTGATCGTGTCGTTTCTGGTCGGCATTGTCATGAGCGCCTTCGGCTGGTCGCCCTTTGACGTGCTCCAATGGGTCCAGGACACAGCCGTGCGCATCTGGAATATGGGCTTTGCAACGATAGACCGCTTCATCGGATATCTGGCGCTTGGCGCGGCGATCGTCATCCCGGTCTTCCTGATCCTGCGTCTCCTAAGCTACCGCAAATAGCTTCACGCGAAGTCTGACGCCACCTCGAACAGGATGGCGTGGCGGGCGGCGAGCTTCGAGATGTCGCGCGAATAGCCGCCGCCAATCACACCGCAGACAGGCACTTCCGATGCACGAAAATGACCGATCACCATGCGGTCGCGCTGGCGCAGCCCGCCGTCGCTGAGCGCCAGCCGGCCAAGGCGGTCGTCGGCATGCGGATCGACCCCGGCATTGTAGAAAACCATGTCCCACCGGTCGGAAAGGCGCGGCAGGCTGGCTGCCAAGTGCTCAAGGTACTCAGAGTCGCCGGTCCCGTCTTTTAGAGCGATGTCCAGACTCGAGGCCACCTTGCGTACCGGATAGTTCTTCTCCGCATGCATCGAGAAGGTGAAGACGCGCGGTTCATCAGCAAGGATATCCGCAGTGCCGTCGCCTTGATGCACGTCGAGATCGATGACGAGAACGCGCGCTTGGGGACGCTCAGCGAGCAGATCGAGCGCCGCGACGGCGACGTCGTTTAACGTGCAGAAGCCAGCACCATGCGCGCGCCGGGCATGATGACTGCCACCCGCTGCGTTGCAGGCGATGCCATGCGCCAGCGCCAGCCGCGAGGCCAGCAAGGTGCCGCCAGCAGCGCGGCGGGCGCGGCGTGACACCAGCTCGGTGATCGGAAATCCGATCTCGCGCTCGATCTTTTGCGGTACGCGGCAAGCGAGGACCTGGTCGACATAGTTGGCGTCATGGGCGCGTTTCAGCGCTGCTTCGGGCGCAAGCTCGGGCTCGATATGCACAGACCGCCTAAGCAGCCCGCGTGCCGATAGATGCTCCACCAGGGCGCGGTACTTTCCCATCGGAAAGCGGTGGTCCGCCGGGAAATTCGCGTCGTAGTCGGGATGACTGACGATGTGCAGGCTCATGCCGCAGGGTGCTTGTGAAAGAGCGGGAAACTAACCAAGGGAGCGGTCTGCCCAATGATCGAGCTTCGTGTCGCGCAGGGCCGAGACCGAGGCGATGCGCTCTTGTTCGAGCGTCTTGACCATTCCGCGAAGGATTTCGCCCGGTAGCGCCGACCCGCCATAGATAAGCCCGGTGTAGAGTTGCACGAGGTCGGCGCCGGCGCGGATCTTTTCCAGCGCGGTATCTGCGGAATTGACGCCGCCAACGCCGATGATGGCCACTTTTGGCCCGAGCAGGCGGCGCATCTTTGCCAGAACGATGGTGGAGCGCTCGAACAGCGGCTTGCCGGACAGCCCGCCGGATTCCTTGGCCATCGCGGCGTCTTTCAGGCCGGCGCGCGACAGGGTGGTGTTGGAGACGATTACCCCTTCAATCGGATGCGCCAGCACCTCGGCGGCGACATCCTCAAGTTCCACCTCGCCAAGATCGGGCGCGATCTTGAGAAAGATCGGCTTGGAGCAGTCGCTGTCATTGGACAACGCCGT
Source organism: uncultured Alphaproteobacteria bacterium (assembly GCA_963839725.1). Lineage (GTDB taxonomy): Bacteria > Pseudomonadota > Alphaproteobacteria > Rhizobiales > Rhizobiaceae > Kumtagia. The sequence goes on from CAWIWT010000034.1 coordinate 141,288, forward strand.
CCGCGCAGCAACGACCCGCGACAGCAGTTCGGCAAGCTCGTTACGCGCCTGCATTTTGCGCAGGCCGGGCGTATTAGGCGACGAAATGTTGACGGTGAGGTAGGAGGCTAGCGGCGCGAAACGTATCACGCCGAGTTCGTAATCGGCGATGCGGTCGGCGCTATCCTTGTTGGCGCCGATATTGACGCCAACGATGCCCGGTCGTCGGCGCCGCGCCGACAGGCGCGCCGCGCAACGTTCGTGCCCCTCATTGTTGAAACCGAGCCGGTTGATCACCGCCTCGTCGCCGGCCAGCCGAAAGATGCGCGGCTTCGGGTTACCCGCCTGCGGCAGCGGCGTGATCGACCCGATTTCCACGAAGCCAAAGCCGAGGCCGAGCAATGCGTCCGGCACCTCGCCATCCTTGTCGTAGCCGGCAGCCATGCCAAGCGGGTTGGGAAAGTCGAGCCCTGCGACTGTCACTGCAAGCCGCGGGTCGCGCGGCGCCGATACCGGGAGCGGCATACCGCATTTCAGCGCCTTGATTGAAAGGCCGTGCGCGGTTTCAGGATCGAAGCCGAACAGCAGATGCCGGCCAACGCGTCCCAGCAGGCCGGTCACGCGTCGAAATCCGGAAAGACGTGGCCGTCCGTGCCAAGTGGCAGCGGCTTCACCCAGCGCACGGCGGAAAGCTCAAGCGGTGCGTAGAGATGCGGGAAGAGATCGCCGCCGCGCGAGACTTCGTATTTCAGCGCCGCGCCAAGTTGTTCGGCGTCAATGGCGATCAGTAGCAGATCGCCTTGCCCGGCAAAGTGCCGCCGCGCGGTCTCGACCGCCTGGCTTGTGGTGGAGAAATGGATGAAGCCGTCGGCCAAATCGATCAGCGCGCCTGTAAACACGCCCTTGGCCTCGGCCTCGCGCCACAGCGCATTTGGGCAAATCTTGTAGATGGTCTTGTGCATGGGTGGGCTATAGGATGAACTTCAAGGCGCGAAAAGCAAAATGCCCATGCTTCGCATTTTCGGCATAAATCTGTGGCAGCTTTTCCACTGCGAGTCTTCGGGAGGTCGATATGCGCTCCACCGTTTTTCTAGCCGCACCGCTGTTTCTGTGCATGGCGTCTGCCGCTGCCTTCGCGCAGGACGACCGTTACGTACTGGAGAAATCCGGCGACGGTTTTGTGCGCATGGACCGGCAGACCGGCGAGATGTCCAACTGCACTGCTGAGGGAGAGGCGCTGGTGTGCAAGCTGGCGGCCGATGAGCGCACTGCCTATCAGGACGAGATCGACCGGCTGCAGCGGTCGCTGGATGCGCTCGACCAGCGTGTCGTGAAACTCGAAGGTTCGCTGACCAACAAGCTGGAATCGAGCCTGCCGACCGAGGAAGAGTTCAACAAGACGTTGAGCTATATGGAGCGCTTCATGCGCAGCTTCATGGACCTGACAAAGGACCTGGACAAGGACAAGCAGATCGAGAACCCCCCCGCCACGCCGCAGAAAACTTGAGGAAGTTCAAAGCCGGCACCCATATCGATACAAACTGATTTTTTTTTCGGAACTTCGCGGTGTTTTCCCCGTTTGCAGTGGCGGTTGACCGCGTCCACAACGGAGCGCGACCATTGTCGACTATCGCCACGTCATTTGCAGCGACGAAGCTCGTCCTTCGAAAGCCCGAATTGCGGCCGCATGAAGGGGATCGTGGGTCTGTGCAAGCTGGCGGCAGCCGCCCATGGCCACATTCGCCTTAGCGCGGGGACCTCACCGAGGAGATTGCGATGAAACACCAAACACTTGATGACCTGCGCTCAGTTGCGGAAGTGAAAGGCAATGAAGCGCTCTCGCTGATGACGCGAGGAGAGCGGCTCGATCGCTGGGCGACTATTCTCGAACGCGATCCCGACCGGATGTTAGGCGCCCTGCCAGGAACAGAATATATGAGGCCCGAAGTTCGCGAGGCGGCGAACTGCCCAAATTCGCCGATCAGCATCGCGTTCCAGGACGAGTTCATGCGGGCGAACGGCATGAAGGATGACAGCTACGGCGAGGCGAAACGCTTCTTCGAACTGTCTGATGCTCAGCTCCACGACATCGTCTGCTACTGTCACGTGGGCGAGACGATGCGTTCTGAGTGGGCAGCACAACGTGTTCGTGCTGCGATGAGCTAGAACGTGAGGAAAATTGTCGCGCAGCGCGACTGTGCTTGATGACTTCAGTTGCCGCCCGAGATGCCGGGTCGACAGATCGCATGGCGGAGTACCGCAGCAGGTGAGCGTTTCCAGCTTGAAAAGCCTGGTCATTGCACCATAATTGCGGTGCTCCGCCCCGGTCAGAAGGGCGGCATCGGGAGGACGCTTTGCCGGCTGGCTACAGGTTCGTCATAGCGGACGATCACCCGCTCTTTCGCGGCGCGCTGAAACAGGCCCTGTCGGGCCTCGATGAAGTCGCTGAAATTTTCGAGGCGGGTGATTTCGAAGCGGCAAAGAAGCTCGTCACCAACAAGAGCGATCTCGACCTTTTGCTGCTCGATCTATCCATGCCGGGGGCCTCGGGGCTGTCGGGCCTGGTCTCGCTGCGTGGCATTCATGCCGATGTTCCGGTGATCGTGGTTTCGGCGCATGACGACGCCGAGACAATCCGCCGGTCGCTGGAACTCGGCGCATCCGGCTTCATCTCCAAATCCGCCAGCATGGAGGACATCCGGGCTGCTGTAACGACGGTTCTGGCCGGCGATATTGCAGCGCCTGCCGGCGTCGATCTAGGCACCGAGCACGATCCGGAAATCTCGGACCTGATCAAGAAATTGCATTCCCTGACACCGCAGCAGACGCGCGTGCTCGGCATGCTGGCCGACGGCTTGCTCAACAAGCAGATCGCTTACGAACTCAGCGTGTCCGAAGCCACCATCAAGGCGCACGTCTCGGCGATCCTGCAGAAGCTCGGCGTGGACAATCGCACCCAGGCCGTCATCCTGTTGTCAAAGATTGGCACCGACCCGCTGCCGGCGAGTTAAATTAGGGCGCTTCTTTACCCTCCCCCTTGTGGGGAGGGTCGATCCGCAAAGCGGATCGGGGTGGGGGTCGAAGAGATGCCCACCCCGTCTCACGAACTCCACTTTGCTCCGTTCGTTCGCAGACCCCCCCACAAGGGGGAGGGTAAAGGCGCCGCCTACTCCGCCGCAGCCACCATGCGTCGCGCCCGTGTCATCAGCGCGCGCAGCACGGCCGGTTTCACCGGCTTGTTGATGATCGGCACATCGAGCTCTTCCGCAGCGGCACGGACCTCATTGGAACGGTCGGCGGTGACGAGAATCGCCGCCACGCGCTCGCCCCATCGGTCGCGCAACGCGCGGATAAGCGTGAGGCCGGTTTCGCCGTTGAGATGATAGTCGGCGAGGATCACGTCCGGTTGATCCGTCTGCACATCAAGATCGCGGGAGCCAGTGGCGGTCTCGACGTGACAGCCCCAACCTTCGAGCAGAAGTTGCATGCCTTCGAGAATGCGGGGCTCGTTATCGATGCATAGCACCGACAATCCGCCAAGCGCCGACGAAGCCGGCAGCGGTGGCTTGGCCTCGGCCGATAATGCCGGTCCCGAGGCAGTCGAAACCGGCAGGATGACGGAAAAGCGCGTGCCCTTGCCCCGGCCGGAATCGATGTGCAGTTCCAGCCGCAGCACGCGCGCGATGCGGTCGACGATGGATAGACCAAGCCCGAGCCCTTCCGCTTCGCGAACGCCGTGGTCGAGGCGGGTGAATTCGCGGAACACTGTTTTGAGCTTGTCGACGGGAATACCGATGCCGGTGTCGAAAACCTGGATTTCGGCCAGGTTGCCACGCCGCCGCACGCCGACCAGAACCTGACCCTCGCGCGTGTATTTGATGGCGTTGGAGACCAGATTCTGGATCAGCCGGCGCAGCAAGTTGCGGTCGGTCTCGACGGCGAGCGACGACGGGACAATGACGAGCTCAAGGCGCTTTTCGCGCGCCATCGGCTGGAAGTCCGTGGCGATCTGACGAAGCAGACCGTCAAGCCGGAAGACCGTTTCGGCCGGCTTCATCGCGCCGGCGTCAAGCCGCGAAATGTCGAGCACCGCGCCCAGAATGGTCTCGACCGATTCCAGTGACGACTCGATGTTGCGCGCCACCTCGCCATCGGCACCTTTGCCAGCCCGCTCCATCAGCGAAGCGGTGTAGAGACGCGCTGCGTTCAGTGGCTGCAGAATGTCGTGGCCGGCGGCGGCGAGGAAGCGCGTCTTGCCGAGATTGGCTTCTTCCGCCAGCATCTGCGCCTGCGCAAGCTCTTCGTTGACCAGCGTCAGTTCGACAGTGCGGTCGCGCACACGCTGTTCGAGCGATTCATTGGCGCGTTTCAGCGCAAGGTCGGCACCGACGCGCGCCGTGATGTCGGCATAGGTTGCGACGACGCCACCATCCGGCATTGGATTGGAGCGCAATTCGATGATGCGCCCGCTCTTCTTCAGCTCAAGCTGCCACGGACTGCCGAAGCTGGTGAAACGGTTAAGCAGCGATATGCGGGTATTGGCGCTGATCTCGCCACGCGCAGCGAGCAGGCCCAGCACCTCGTCCAACGACACGCCGACGCGTCCCATTGCGTCCGGAAGGTCGAACAAGGCGCGATACTGCCGGTTCCAGCAGGTGAGGCGAAAATCCTGGTCGAAGACCGTGATGCCTTGTTCCATCTGGTCCAGCGCAATCTGCAACAGGTCGCGATTCTGCTGCAACGCTTCGGTCGCGTCATCGAGCAGGCGGAATGCGTCGCGCGAGGAGCTGTCATGCCGCTGGAACAGCAGCGACAGGATCAGCCGCGCCGACGACGACCCGACCGCGGTGGCCAGCAATTGCTCGGAGAAGCGCACGACCGCCATGCTGGCTTGCTCGTTGCCGTCGAGCCTGGTGCTGCCGCTCGCTTCGTAGGTCTGGAACGATCGTTCGGTGCGCTCGACGCCGAGATATTTGGCGATAGTGTCCTTCAGATCGTTGACGGTGATCGCGGTGCGGAAGCGCCGGAGGCTGGGCATCGGGCTGGTGTCGCGAGGCACGAAGATCGCCGCCTGGATACGCTCCAGCGGAACCGAGGCGCGCGACAGCGATCCGAGCACGTAGAACAGAAGGTTGATCGACAGGCTCCATAGCACGCCGTGATTGAGCGGCTCGGCGATGGTACCGAACAGCGCTTGCGGACGCAGCGCCTCGATGCCGAACAGGCCGCCGGTGAGGATCACATTGGTTGGCGATGCCAGGGACGGGAAGAGCAAGGTGTAAAGCCAGACGAAAATCCCCGCGCACATACCGAGTGCCGCACCTCGCGCGTTGGCCCTGCGCCACACAAGACCGCCGATGAACGCCGGCGCGAACTGGGCGATCGCCGCGAACGACATCAGGCCGATCGACGCCAGCCGCGTATTGCCCGTGCTCTCGCGGTAATACAGGAATGCAATCAGCAGAATGACGAAGATCGATGCCCGCCGGATGTTGAGGATGAGCGTCGACCAGTCGCCTCTCTCGCTGGTGTCGGTCTTCAGCAGGCGACGAACGAACATCGGGATGATGAGGTCATTCGAGATCATGATCGACAGCGCGACGCTCTCGACGATGACCATGGCGGTCGCCGCCGAGAGCCCACCCACGAAGGCGATCAGCGCCAGCGTATCGTGGCCGGAAAGCAGTGGCAGCGAAAGAACATAAAGGTCGCTGCCGGTTGCAGGCCCGACCATGACGAGACCGGCGAAAGCGATGGGCAGCACGAAGAAGTTGATGGCGACGAGATAGAGCGGAAAGATCCAGGTCGCCCGCCGGAGTTCGGTCTCGCTGCGATTCTCCACGATCATGACGTAGAACTGGCGCGGCAGCATGACGATGGCAAAGCCGCTGATTACCGTCATGACCAACCAGGTGCCAAGGGAGGAGCCGTAGCCCAGGGCGTCAGTAACTGATGGGTTCGCGGAAAGCTTCGAGACGAGGTCGCGCGGTCCATCGAACAGCACCAGGGCCACCAGCAGGCCGATGGCCAGGAAGGCAGCGAGCTTGACTACCGACTCCACCGCCACCGCCAGGATCAGCCCGTCCTGGTGCTCGGTTGCGTCGGCATGGCGTGTACCAAACAGCACGGCGAAGATTGCGAGCAGCAGCGCTACGACGAGGGAAATGTCGCTGAGAAACGGATCGAAGGAGGGTGGGGCGCCGGTGTAATGCTCGATCATCAGGCTCACCGAGCCGGAAATCGCTTTGAGCTGCAGCGCGATGTAGGGAATAGCGCCGACCGTGGCGATCAGTGTCGCGATCGAGGCGACTGCGAAGCTCTTGCCGTAACGCGCGCCGAGGAAGTCGGCGATGGATGTGATCTTCTCGGCCTTGGCCAGTTTGACGATGCGCTTCAGCAGCGGGAAGCCGAACAGGAAAACCAGCACCGGCCCGACATAGATCGCCAGGAATTCGAGACCGCGCTCGGTGGCGAGGCCGACCGAGCCGAAGAACGTCCACGACGTGCAGTAAATGGCGAGGCTGAGCGCGTAGATATAGGGCCGCACTCGGCTTGAGCCTACCGCCGATGCCCAGCGGTCGCCAAGGCTGGCGATCGCGAACAGGAGCGTCACATAGGCGACGGCGATGAGGACAACGAACCAGCCCTGCACGCGATAAAGCACCTCCAACGGGCCAGTGGATCATCATTCTCGAGCAAAATGCAACCGAGGCTTTTGGCGGATGCAGTTTTATCTATCGGTCATTTTGTACTGCAGCATATTTGCTATGGTCGGCTCTGCCGGCAGGCAGATTCGGAAACAGACCGGCTTTTCCAAGGAGCTTGCCATGCTGAAGGAATTTCAGGAATTCATTTCCAAAGGCAATGTCATGGATCTCGCCGTTGGCGTGATTATTGGCGCTGCGTTCGGCAAGATAGTTGCTTCCCTCGCGGACGACGTCATCATGCCGATTGTCGGTGCCATCCTTGGCGGTCTCGATTTCAACAACTACTTCCTTGCGCTTTCCTCATCAGTCACGGCAACCTCGCTGGCCGAAGCCAAAAAGCAGGGTGCGGTCCTTGGCTATGGCAGCTTTTTCACCGTCATCATCAATTTCCTCATTCTGGCCTGGATCATTTTCCTCATGGTCAAGGCTGTAAACACCATGCGCAAGAAGCTTGAGCGCGAGAGAGCCGCCGCGCCCGCCGCGCCGCCGCCAGCCGATGTCGCGCTGCTGACCGAAATCCGCGACCTGCTCGCCAAGAAATAGCGTTTTCTGCTAGAGCCACTCGAAGCAGCCCCCGGTGTCGTGCCGGGGCTCTCTCTTTGATGGCAAATTCTGGGGGCGGCGGGTGAGTGCAGATATTATCGACGCGTTGCGGACCGAAGCGCGAAGCGCTCCGGTCAGCGGTATCGAGGCGGTCGCGTCCTATGGGTGGGGACGGCCGGGGCTGATCCCACTGTGGTCGGGCGAAAGCGACCTGTCGACGCCGGATTTCATTACGTCGGCGACGGTTGCGGGATTACAGCGCGGCGAGACCTTCTATACCTTTCAGGGCGGCATTCCGGATCTGCGCCAGGCGCTTGCGCGCTACCACCAGCGGCATTTCGGCAGGCCGTTTGATCCGGACGAGTTCATCGTCACCGGCGGTGGCATGCACGCGATCCAGATGTCGATCTCGATGACGGCGGGGGCAGGCGACGAGGCGATCTACCTGACGCCGGCCTGGCCCAACTTTGCCGCCGCCGCGGGAGTGCTCGGTGCCAAGCCCGTCGGCGTGCCGCTGGATTTCTCGGACAATGGCTGGTCGTGCGATGTCGGCCGCATCGAAGCGGCCGTCACTGAGCGCACCAAAGTCATCTTCGTCAACTCGCCGTCCAATCCGACCGGCTGGACCGCCGATATCGAAACCCTGCGCGCTATCCTCGATCTCGCCCGGCGCAAGAACCTCTGGATCATCGCCGACGAAATCTACGCCCTCTTCCATTTCGGCGGCAAGCGCGCCGCCTCTTTTCTCGACATCATGGAGCAGGACGACCACATCCTCTTCGTCAACACCTTTTCCAAGAACTGGGCGATGACCGGCTGGCGCATCGGCTGGATCAAATCGCATCCGTCGCTCGGCCGCACCTTCGAGAATCTCGTCCAATATTCGACCTCGGGTGTGGCGCAGTTCATGCAGCGCGGCGGCATTGCAGCACTTGACCACGGCGACGAATTTTTGAGCGAGCAGATCGCCCAGGCAGAGAAGTCGCGAGATACCGTTTGCCGCATTCTTGGCGGGACCGGCCGCGTGCGCTTCAGCGTGCCGCCCGGGGCTTTTTATCTGTTCTTCTCCGTCGACGGGCTGAAAGATTCGATGACGGCGGCGCTCGACATCGTCGACAACGCCAATGTCGGCTTGGCGCCCGGCACGGCCTTTGGCGACAGCGGGCAGGGCTTTTTGCGGCTGTGCTTCCACCGCCGCGTCGACAATGTGGAAGAAGCCGCGCACCGTATCGCGGCTTGGATAAAGAGCGCCTGAAGTCAGGCCTTACGTATTCCGCCGCTTCAGCGCCTCTTCCCACGCAAGCGCGTGAGTGACGATGGCGTCGATGTCGTCAAGCTGCGGCTGCCAACCGAATTCCGCCCGGGCGCGGTCGGCATTGGCGACGATCGACGCCGGATCGCCCGGCCGGCGGCCGCTGATGCGGACGTCGAAATCGTGGCCGACGACACGCTTCACCGCGTCGATGACCTGCAGCACAGAATAGCCCTTGCCGTAGCCGCAATTGGCGACGAGGCTCGATCCGCCCGCCCGCAGCCTCTTCAGCGCAAGCAGGTGCGCCTCGGCCAAATCCCAGACGTGGATATAGTCGCGCACACAAGTGCCGTCAGCGGTCGCATAATCGGTGCCGAAGACTTCCATGTGCGGCCGCTTCGCTGTTGCCGTCTCGCAGGCAACCTTGATCAGGTGCGTCGCGCCTCGCGTCGATTGCCCGGTGCGGCCCCTGGGGTCGGCGCCTGACACGTTGAAATAGCGCAGCGCGGTATAGGCTAGCGGATGCGCCGCCGCCGTGTCGCGCAGCATCAGTTCCGTCATCAGCTTGGATGTGCCGTAGGGCGATTCCGGCAGCGTCGCCGCATCCTCGGTTACAGCCTTGCCATGCAGGCCGCCGTAAACGGCGGCGGTCGAGGAAAAAATGAAACGTGGCACGCCGATGCGCACGGCGCTTTCAATCAGCGCCCGCGATTTCACAGTGTTGTTGAGATAGTAACCGAGCGGATCCGAAACGGAGTCCGGAACCACTATCGATCCGGCGAAGTGAATTATGGCATCGACCTTGCGGCGCTTGAGTGTCGCCTCAACCAGTTCCTGATCGGCAATATCGCCGACGACCAGTTCGGCTTCCGATGGCACCGCCCAGTCGAAGCCGGTCGATAGCCAGTCGAGCACCACCACTTCCTCGCCCGCATCCAGGAGCTTCCATACCATGTGGCTGCCGATATAGCCGGCTCCGCCCGTCACCAGAACTGCCATGAGATATCCTTTTTTCTGCGCCGGCCCGCCTGGGTCGACGTTCATACGGTGTAGCGCTTGGGGGGCGGTTTTCTTTTTTCCGCCATCGCCAGCGTAAAGGCGCATCTGCCCTTCTGCGGAAAGAAAGTAAACCGTGCCCGTGTGCCAAACCTGAACCGCCGCGACTTGCCTGCCGAAATTGGCTGTGCCCATCAACGCCTTGCAGCGGGCGAAGCGGCCATGTTGGCATCGAGGGGTTGGACGAGCTGATTCGCATCTGCCGTCCCGGCGGGGTGATCGTACTGACCGTTAGAATACGTTGTGGGAAGGCGGCTTCGCCAGCCGCGTGGCGGAACTCGAAGCCGCAGGCGTGGTTGCACGCGTAGAGGAAACCGCACCTTACGTCTCAATGCCCGGCGAACACGGGACGGTGCGGAGCAGGGGGCTTGTGTTGCGCCGCGGGTAGTCGCGCTTGTTCGAGAGAGACAGCCCGCCCTACGCCTTCACCTTAATTCCGTTCGGATCGTACAGCGGCTCGAGATGGATTCGGGCTGGGGTCCGCTCTGTCGCCACCACCAGTTCGTAGTCGCCTGAACCGAGATACGCGTCATCGATGCCGTCAACATTGCGCACATAGCCGTAGCCGATATTCTTGCCCACGGTGTAGCCGTAGCCGCCTGACGTCAGGTAGCCGACCGGCTCGCCATTGCGCAGGATCGTCTCGCGGCCGACCAGTACGATGTCGGGATTATCAACCGTGAAGCCGGCGAAGCGCTTGGTCAAAGCCGCACCGTTGATCGTTTCCAGAGCGCGGCGACCAGCAAAATCCGTATTTTTCCGGATCTTCACCGCCCAGCCAAGACCAGCCTCGAACGGTGTGTCGTTCGGCGTGATGTCGGAGCCCCAGGCGTGGTAGCCCTTTTCCAGGCGCAGCGATTTAAGTGCGCGATATCCGACTGGCCGAATGCCGTGCGGTTTGCCAGCGGACATAAGCGCGTCGAAGACATCGCCCGTAGCATTGATCGGAATGTGCAGCTCCCATCCGAGTTCGCCGACATAGGTGACCCGCAGCGCCCGCACGGTCGCACCCGCGATAACGATTTCGCGGACATGGCCGAAGGGGAACCCGGTATTCGAGACGTCCGAGTTGGTTACTGCCGCAAGGACATCGCGCGCCCTTGGCCCCATCAGCGAAAGCGTGCCGAAATGCTCGGTGATGTCGGCGATGGAAACGTCGAGCCCTTCGGGAATGTGATCGGCGATCCACCCGAGGTCATGTATGCGGAAGCCGGTGCCGGTCACGACATAAAATTTTTCCTCGCCAAGACGGGTAACCGTCAAGTCCGCTTCGATGCCGCCGCGCGTGTTGAGAAGCTGAGTGTAGATCAGCCGGCCAACCGGCTTGTTGACATCGTTTGCACATATCCAGTCGAGTGCCCGCTGCGCGTCCGGGCCGCTGATGTCATATTTGGCGAAGGACGATTGATCGAAGATGCCGACATTTTCGCGCACATGTCGGTGCTCGTCGCCAACGTGCGCGAACCAGTTCTGGCGGCCCATCGAATAAATGTCCTTGGCTGGCATGCCGTCGGGCGCGAACCAGTTCGGCCGTTCCCAGCCCAGCTTCGAGCCGAATACGGCATTGTGCGCTTTGAGCCGTTCATAGAGCGGCGAGACGATATAGGGTCGGCCCGACAGATATTCCTCGTGCGCAAAGCCGATCGTATAGTGCTTGCCATAGGCTTCGAGCGTGCGGTCGCACACCCATTGCCGGTCGCGGTGCAAGCCGGAGAAGCGGCGGATATCGACAACCCAAAGATCGAGCGGCGCTTCGCCGTCAATCGCCCATTGCGCCAGAACCCATCCGGCGCCGCCGCCGGACGCAATGCCGAACGCATTGAAGCCGGCACCGACGAACATATTCTTGCATTCGGGCGCGGCGCCGAGAATGAAATTGCCATCGGGTGTGAAGCTCTCCGGGCCATTGATCATTTGTTTGATGCCGACGGTTTCCAAAGCGGGAACGCGCGCGATCGCTTGCATCATATGCTGCTCGAAATGATCGAAGTCGTCGTCGAACAAGCGGAATTCCCAATCGTTCGGCAAGTCGCCGGTGGTCCAGGCTTGCGGGTTCGGCTCATAGCCGCCCATGACGAGGCCGCCGACTTCCTCCTTGAAATAGGTGCGCCGGTCCGGGTCGCGAATCGTTGGTGCGTCGGTGGCAAGCCCGTCGATCTTTTCGGTAATTATGTACTGGTGTTTCACCGGCTGCAGCGGCACGTTGATGCCTGCCATCTCGCCGATCTGCCGCGCCCACTGTCCCGCGCAGTTGACAACTTTCTCGCAGGCGATATCGCCGTGCGTGGTTTTCACCGCGACAATGCGGTCGTCCTTCATTTCGAAGCCGGTGACGCGGACATTCTCGAACAGCTTGGCGCCGTGCATACGCGCGCCCTTGGCGAGCGATTGAGTGATGTCGGAAGGGCTGGCTTGGCCGTCGGTCGGCAGCCAGGACGCTCCGACCAAGTCGCTGGTTTCCATCAGCGGCCACATCGCCTTGACCTCTGACGCCGACAGCAAATCCATGTCCATGCCAAAACTCCTGGCGGTCGTCGCCAGCCGCCGGAACTCGGTCCAGCGATCCTGATTGGTGGCAAGCCTCAGGCATCCGGTCATCTTCCACCCGGTGGCTAGGCCGGTCTCGGCCTCAAGTCCCTTGTAGAGATCGACCGAGTATTTCAGCACCCGGGTGATCGATGCCGACGAGCGCAATTGTCCAACGAGGCCCGCTGCATGCCAAGTCGAGCCGGAGGTTAGCTTGCCTTGTTCGAGCAGCAGCACCTCGGCCTTGTGGTCGCGGGCGAGGTGATAGGCTGTCGAGCAGCCGATTATGCCTCCGCCGATAACGACGATCTGGGCATACGAAGGTAATTTCATAGGCATTTCGTCCCGTAGGGCATTTTCTTTTCATTGGATCTCATGAGAGCGCACTGCTGGCAGTAGCGAAGACCAACGAGGCGGCATTCCCAGCGACGGTACCTCGTCCAGCTTTCATGAGCGCGGCATGGTTTTCCTGCCCAAGGTCGCGCGACAGCGACGGTGTCAGCCGAATCCTTGTCAGTAGGCGCCGCAACGTGCATCTCGCGGCACGTCCTGACAGACGCCGCTTGAGCATCGACTTGCTGAGGCCTGAAAAGACCATTGTGACAAAAATCTCGCCGGCGCTAATCTCGAGAATCACATCCCGGATCGCGCCGACGAGCCCCCGTGCACCGAACTTTTCGAGCCCGGTGTCCGCCCCCGCGGATTGGAAAATCGATTTCGCTCAGGAACGTTGGATTCTGCGCGAAGGAGACGCCTTGGAAGGAAAGAGCCGCGACCGCGTGAAAGCCATTCGCCGGTGAGACGGTTTCGGCAGCGCGGGATTCTCGAAACATCTTGAGCCTCCTGCTCACCCGTTGACGGATCGTCTCATTGCTTCCTACGTCGGGACTTCCGACACATCCGAACTTTCGTTGAGGTACCTTCATTCACGCACAGGCCTTTTGTCAATCAATGTATGTGGGATTTTCTGTGGTTATGACCGAAATGTCTCACTTTGATCGCGTGATACTCGCGAATACGGTCAATCAAAAATTTCGAGCACGGTGCGGTGTCTGGGGCTGTCGCCGTCTACTGAGCGACAGCGGCTGTCTCAGCACAGTCGCCTGCAACGGCCTCTCTGGGGCGAATTGCTGCACCGCAACGGCGGGGAGTGGAAGCCACGCACGAAATGTGCATACTATGCCGAGATTTTGACACGATCGGTGATCAGTGACGGTTGTCGATATGTTTGGCTGGGCACAATGCTCCAGATATCAGGCGGCTGACGAGTGAACGAAAAAGACACGATTGACGCGATCGCTGATGCATTGCGGTCAGATCCGGATTTCGCCACCGCTTTTGCCCAATCGCGTGCAAGCGGAGATGATGCAAGCTTCGACGCTGCCATAGCGGCGGCGCTAGGCGTTGGCCCCGCACCACAACCTCCGACGCAAAAGTCGCCCGTCGATGCGAATCGCTTTGCTTCGACGGTTGCACCGAGCAATCAGCTGGCTGCTACTCCTGTTGCGAACCCGATGTCTCCCATACCCGCCAATATGGCTCGTCCCGCGCCCGCCGCCATCCATCGTCCTGCCAGTATGCAGACGCCCGTCGCACCGGTGCAAAGATCTTACCTTGAACGCGTGACTCCGAAGCAGCCGGATCCGCAACCACCGCGTTCATCCACGGCCTCGATTGACCCTTTGGCGCAGTTTCGCCCTCAACCGACCCAGGTGGCATCGGCTTCGTCGACAGCGCCGGCTGGTACTGGCCCCGCCGGGTCAAACTCCGCGTCCCCGGTCAGGACGGAAGCCGATAAAGGCGCAGTGAAGCCGGCACCAGCCGCGATCGTCTCTCCGGCTAAAACTGCAGTATCGTTCCAGTCCCAGACTCCGGCCATCGCGCCGGATCATCCTGAAATGAAGTCAATGACAAATACCGCTTCGGCCGCCACGACGCCTGCCGACCAGCCCGCAGCCGCGCCAGTGGCCCAGGCCAATTCGGTTCCGACGGCGCCAGCCACGCCGATTGAAACGCAGAAGCCAGAAGTTGCCACGTCTGTTTCAAAGGAAGCCGCACCGAAGCCCGCAGCGCCAAAGCCGGTTTCTGCCGCCGCCGCGGTCGTCAGGAACTCTGTCGAAACGTCACTCGAAAAAGCTGAAATTACCTGGAAAGAGGCTGAAGGAGAGGCAGCCAAAGCCACTGCCGCGAAGGCTGCAGCCGCCAAGACAGGCACTCCAGCTGTAAAGGAAGCGGCTGCGGTTGCCCTAAGAAAGGCCGAGATCGCCTGGAAAGCTGCGGTGGTTGAAACGCAGTTGATCGCATCGGCCAAGAGCGCCGGCAATGCACCGAAGACTTGGAGCAAGGATATCGAAGTGAATGTCCAGACTGCGCGCAAGAGAGCGGAAACCGCGCTGACCGCCGCTGGCGTGGACGTAAATCCTCCTGTCGTGGCCAGGGCCGTTGTTGCGAAGGCACCGGCAGCTCCCGCGAAGTCGGCTAAGGTTGATGCTACAGCGAAGCCCAAGCGCCATCGCAAGAAACTAACCGCCTTCAAGCTATCGTTCCTGTTGGCAGTTCTGGTGCCGACCCTGCTCGTTGGTGTGTACTATCTCTTCATCGCTTCCGATCAGTATCGCTCAGAGATGCGATTCGCGGTGCGCGGTACCGAGCGGTCGGCTTTGGAAAGCCTCGGGTTGAGCGTCCTCCCCGGTGCTTCAAGTTCAGCCAGTGACGCGTATATCGTGATTGACTATATGCACTCCAAGCAAGTGCTTGTAGATATTCAACAAAAGCTGGGGATCGACCTTCGGAACTATTTTTCCAAGTCCGGCGTCGACTTCGCCTATCGCATCGACCACAAAATGCCTCTCGATGAGTTCATCGAGTACTGGCGATGGATGATTGATGCGAGCTTCAATTCAACGACCTCCATCACCACATTTGAGATCACGGCATTTTCGGCAGAGGATTCGCGGGCCATCGCCGAAGCGGTCCTTAAGGTGTCCGACGAGCTTGTGAACGAGCTTTCCGCCAAGGCGCGTCTGCAACTGATCTCGACCGCCCAGAATGAGGTGACTCGCACGGAGAAGCGTTTGGCGGACGCCCGTCAGGCGGTTGCGGACTTCCAGTCAACCGAATTGACGGCGGACCCGGTTCTTGTCGCCACGTCGAATCAGGAACTCCTTTCCGGTATAGAAAAGCAGATAATCGAACTCAGAGCGAGACGAACCTTCCTCCTGGCTACGGTGGACGAATCCACTCCGTCAATCAGGGTTCTGGATCGGCAAATAGCGTCGATGTCGGCGCAGTTGGAAGCGAAGCGCCAGGAAATCGGAGTGAGCACTTCGCAGCCTGGCGAAGCCAAGCCACTGTCTCGCCAGCTTTCAGAGTTCAATGCGCTGATGGTGGAAAAGGAGTTTGCTGAAAAGGCGTACACCACCGCGCTCGCATCGCTTGAAACGTCACAGGCTGAAGCCCGAAGGCAGGAGCGATATTTTGCAATTGTTGTAGAGCCGAGCGTTCCGGAGGTCTCCCTGTACCCGAACGGAATCGCCAATACATTTGTCGCTTTCATTAGCTTCTTTGTGATGTGGCTCCTTGGGTACCTCGTTATTCAATCGATCCGAGATCATTCTATCTGATCCATATTGGCGTCGGCCTGAAGGCCCCCGCTGCCGTCACGGTAAGCTTATGATCCGCCTCCAGAATGTCACCAAGGCCTATCCGGCAAGCCCCGGGCGTCACACCGTCCTACGAGGTGTGACCGCCAATTTTCCTGCCGGTAAGAACACTGCGATCATGGGTGGAAATGGTGCCGGGAAGTCTACGTTGATGCGGCTGATTTCCGGTGCCGAGCTTCCAGACACCGGAAGGATTGTCCGCACTTCTTCTGTCTCCTGGCCGCTTGGCTTTGCAGGTGGGCTCCATGGCTCACTGACAGGCAAGGAGAATCTTGCGTTCATCGCGCGTGTTTATGATCAGCACTACGGTGAACTGCTGGATTTTGTCGAGGATTTCGCCGAGATCGGCAAGTTCATGCTACCAGCCGGTGAAGACCTATTCCAGTGGTATGAAGGCACGGCTGTCTTTTGGCGTCTCGATGGGGATCAAGTTTGACTACTACCTGATCGACGAGGTCATTGCCGTGGGCGACCCTGCATTCAAACGCAAGTGCAAGATCGTTCTGGGCGAACGCCTGAAAAACTCGACCGTTATAATGATCTCGCATAGCAGTTCCATCATGAAGGAGTTCTGCCAGCACGGCGTGGTCCTCGACCAAGGCAAGTTGATCGACTTTCCGAGCATCGACGGTGCAATCAAATACTACGAGGCCTTGCAGGGTGTCCCAGAAGGGTCGCCAGGGTGATAGGTTAACTGCCTTCGCAGAAGTCACCGGCTCCTGAGGCGCGAGGCTGCCGATTTTATCGCCTGTTCGATTTTTAAGCCAAATCGCCATCCCCTCTGAGAAAAATCTCCATCCTGGCCTCCGTCACGCCAGGTGATGAGTTCGTCGACAATCTGCTCGGGCGCTGCGAAGCGTCCGGTTCTCCTGCTGACATAAGTGGGATAAAGAATCAGACTTCCTGCCACAAGCTCGTCGAGTTTGAGTCGCCGATTGCGGCGATCAACGGGAACGATGTCGGTCGTAAGGCCCCACCCGGAATAGAAGGGCTGTCCATAGCAGGTGACCGCCTTTCCGCGGATCAGGGCTTCGAAGCCCGTCAACGACGTCATTGTATGAACCTCATCGACCTCTGAAAGCATGTCGACGATAGAGACGTCCGTAACGATTTCGTCGCACAGGTTCGATGCGTCGTCTTCGCCTCGACCCTTCGCGCGCAGACCCGCGACCACATCCGGGTGAGGCTTGTAGACGAGATAGCTCAAGGGATTGTTTGCTCGAACAGCACGCAGCAAATCCATATTCGTTCTGACGCCCGGCGCGCCAAACTTGATGGAAGCATCGCTTTCGACCTGTCCCGGAACCAGGATGATTTTCTCGGATCCCTTCGGCGGACTCCAGGAAGCAGCATTCAGATTGTATTTTGTCAGCCGCTCAGCGGCAAGCCGATCGCGCAATCTCCCCGCTCGAATGACGAGCTTCTCGTCGAAATCGAACGACGTCAGAATGCTTTCCAGCGCTGAAGGTTTGCTGGAATCATAATAGATACCAACAGGGTCCATCGCGAGCGACAGCGGCCGTCTGAGTTCGGCCCCTAATCCTATCGAGCGCAGAAATCCGTCTTCGACCCTTATGATCGAGGCGTCAGGTGGAAGCGGCTGTTTGGGGACATTGCCCCAAATCGCGACGGTTCCGCCTTTTCCGATGCGGCGCGGGTTGTTACTGAAGCGCAACTCCGACCCGTTGAAAAAATCCCTTATCGCCGGCCGCTTCCATCTCGAAAAGCCCAGCGCCTGAAGTTCTTGCGGAAATCGGGCTCGCATGCGTCGCTGCAAATCGAGGTACTCAAGAACGACCTCCACCTCGCATCGCTCCCCGTCGGACGGGTTCAGGTAACGGGGATAAGCGACAAGCGCGGCGTGAACCAATTGCTCCAACGGCGCCGGCGCACGTCGCGCCGGGGTCGCGATTTTATCCCTTGTCAGCCCCCATCCCGCATAGAACGGCATCCCGAAACATCTAACGGGCTTGCCCCAGACGAGTCCCTCAAAGCCAAGCTGCGATGTGACCACGTAGACGGCTTGTGCCTCCTGCAGCAACCGAACGGGATGGCAGTCGGTTCCGAGCACTTTGACCCGACCGATTTGAGCGATCTTGCGGAGGTCAAGGTTGCCCTTCTTTCGTCCTGCCCACACGTCCGGATGGGTTTTCACCAGGACGGTGCACTCGGGATACTCGCGCAATGCCGCGTCGATCATGCATTGAAAGCTGGATGCGTCGGCGAGCCCGTACCGGATCGAATCGTCATTGAAGGTCTGATCAACGGCGAGCACGAACCGCTCCGGCAGTTCTTCCTCATATTCACGCGCATGGTTGTACTTTGATACTCCGGCGTTGCGCCAGGCTGAAACCAGTTCCCGCGCCCGCACCGCTTCGACCTCGGACAGGTTGGCGGCAATCAGCCTTTCAAGACGGGACGGCGCGCTCGCATCGTAGTAGATGCCGACATCGTCAAGTGCGATGGAAAGCGGAGGATCCTGATCTCCCCGGCCCACGGATCTGAGAAATCCGTCTTCCACCGTGATGAACGGCTTGCCAATTCGCGTTGCTAGGGCGCGCGCGGTCAGGGACTTTGGCTTCCGCCCCCAACCAATAACCGCGTCATAATCGTTGGCGTTCCACCAGCGCGCGAGAACTGGAACAGTGCCCAGCAGCGCCGACAATCCGGAAAGTCGCCTCATGCGACGCGAGGCGACTCCCACGCGCGGGGACGGCAGCCCGCTAGCAACGGCGAGCACATCCTCCACCGGCGCTACAGGATTTCGAGGGTGCATTGTCAGGCGATTCCTTTTTGGTCTCTATACCGGCCCAATATCGGCGTGGCCAGACGGATGTCCTTGAAGCTCCGTGGCTATTGTTGAGCTTTGGCGGAAGCGGCCTTGCCACTGCGCCTCCACGGATGAAATAACATCGCAATTTGCCGCCAACTCCATGTGAGATCACCATGCTCCTGGGTTGCATCGCTGACGATCTAACCGGTGCCACCGATCTCGCGCTGATGATCGCCCGCGAGCGCATGAATACGGTTCAGGTGATCGGCGTGCCTGCTCCTGGCGATGATTTCGGCGATGCCGAATCTGTGGTGGTTGCGCTCAAATCAAGAACGAACCCGCCCGAGGAGGCGGTTTCGATGTCTCTGGCGGCGGCCAGGGCGCTACGTGCGGCGGGGAGCCCGGAAAGCTTGCCGAGCGCAACGCGCCAATGTCGCTCTGCGCCGGTGGTCGCGGGATCGTCGCTCGCCAATGCGCAATATGCGACCGAGGAGCTGGAAGAGACTGCAAAGCTGTTCCTGATGCTGAAATCGATGCCGGTGCGCCCACTGACGCCCGAACAGGTCGATGCCCTTCGCAAGAAATATAATCTGTACTGACGCTTGTCCCCAGCGTGTCAGGCCTATTGCATCGAGTTGCACGAGCCTCCGCAACGCAGATGGAAATTGCATTGAGAGATGGGCAAAGGTGTGAATTCTTGCCCAAAATTCGCCGCTTAGGCGCGTCAAGGCGACAGGCGTTGGCGGCGAGGTGTGGCCAAATTGTCCTTGTAAAGTCAGGTTTCGCCACCTATCCTTGACCGTTCGTGGCGCCAGCGCTCCGAATCAATACCAAGTACTGGTGGGACGTATTTTCATGGATGCAAAAGTTGCCTATTACCCCGACGTGGTCGATTTGCGCCTGGTAGCGCGGACGGCCCTGATCGGGGAAGCGGAGGCTATCTCGCTCGTTGCCAATCAGATTTCCGGTGATATCGAGCGAGCTGCTCGCCTGCTTCACTCAATCAACGGACGTGTTGTGGTAACCGGCATTGGCAAATCCGGGCACATTGCCCGTAAGATTGCCGCGACTTTCTCGTCTATCGGCAAGCCGTCGCATTTCGTGCACGCCAGCGAGGCGAGCCATGGCGACCTTGGCGCCCTGACGACCAACGATATCGTGATTGCTCTGTCGAATTCAGGCGAGACGTCGGAGCTTTCCGATTTCGTCGCCTTCTGCAGCCAATGGAGCATCCCGCTGATCGCGATTACGGGAAATGCCGAGAGTTCGCTTGCGCGCAATGCGACGCTGAGCCTTGTCTATCCGCGCGTCAAGGAAGTCTGCGCCATTGGCCGAGCACCGACCACGTCGACGATCGTCATGATGGCGATTGGCGATGCGATCGCTGTCGTGCTTACTCACCTTCTCGGAACGACTGAGGAGCATTTTGGCCGCCATCATCCCGGCGGCACGCTTGGCCTGAAGCTTCGCAAGGTCAGCGAACTCATGCACGTTGACGACCAATTGCCGGTCGTCGAGGCTTCGGCCCCGATGCATGACGCGATCGTCGTGATGTCGCGGAAGGGATTTGGTTCAGCCATTGTCAAGAACGAGCAGGGCATTCTGGCAGGCGTGATCACCGACGGCGATCTTCGCCGCATGGGACCGAGCCTTTGGAATAGCAATGCGGGGCAGGTTGCCAACTACCACCCGCTTTGCATTGGCCAGAACGAGCTGGTTGAAACCGCGATCCTGCTGATGCGCGAGAAGATGGTTACTTGTCTTCTGGTTACAAACGAGGGCAATCAGGTCACTGGCCTCATCCACATCCATGACTGTTTGCGCGGCGGTCTCTGACGCTGCCGTTAAGCGAACCGGCGCTGGCCGGGCGAACCGAATATTCTAACAGAAATGCAGCGATGCCGCATGAGCGCGAAAGGCTCTTGCGGCAGGATTGCTTTTGCTGCATGGCGAGACCTCTTCAGACCGCGCACCAACAGGTCGCGGTCGAGCAGGCAAGACAGACAAGCGCCCGAGGTTAGTCATGCGCAGCCCGAACCCGATCGTCACCGTCGGCAACGTCTCCTTCGACAATGCTGCGCCGCTCGCTCTGATTGCTGGCCCTTGCCAGCTTGAATCTCGGCAGCATGCGCTCGACATCGCGGGCCGGCTTAAGGAAATCTGCGCCCGGTTGGGCATCGGATTGGTCTATAAATCAAGCTTTGACAAAGCGAATCGCACCTCGCTCGGGGGCAAGCGCGGCGCCGGTCTCGATGCGGCCATGCCGGTCTTCGACGAAGTTCGTGAGAAGCTCGGCTTGCCGGTCATCACCGACATCCACAATGAAGAGCAGTGTGCTTTGGTCGCGCCACATGTGGACATCCTGCAGATCCCGGCTTTCCTGTCGCGCCAGACCGATTTGCTGATTGCTGCCGCAAAAACCGGCAAGGTCGTGAACGTGAAGAAAGGCCAGTTCCTCGCACCGTGGGATATGAAGAACGTCGTCGCCAAGATTACTGCGTCAGGCAATCCAAATGTCATGGTGACCGAGCGTGGCGCTTCCTTCGGCTACAACACGCTCGTATCCGACATGCGCGCCCTGCCAGTGATGGCTGAGATCGGTGCGCCGGTTATCTTCGATGCAACCCATTCTGTGCAGCAGCCGGGCGGGCAGGGCGGGTCCAGTGGTGGCGACCGACGCTTTGTCGAAACGCTCGCACGCGCGGCTGTTGCGGTTGGCGTGGCGGGCATATTCATCGAGACCCATGAAGACCCCGACAATGCTCCCTCCGACGGACCGAACATGGTGCCGCTCGACAAGATGCCGGGTCTGCTCGAACGGCTGATAGCTTTCGACAGGGTCGCCAAGGGGACCTGACTTAATGCCTGCCAACGCGCCTGGCGGTCGTTAGATCTCCTCGCGGTTGCCCTGTCACTATGTCCCGCCATTGCTGTGTCGCTACGTCCGCGAGCAGCAGTCGTTTTGTGGCATTAAAACGAATGCCGCTTTCTGGCTCTCAATCCGCACGCGCAAAGAGCCTTGTAAGTGATGACTTACAATACGTGTGGTTAACCTGACAGCATAATCGCCGCGGTGGCATAAAACGAACAAAGAATCAACGTTTTTGCGGTTGTATATGATTTCGATAGATTTTAACGCTGATTGAAGGGTCGAGTCTCCTCCCTCAATGCGTGACGATCTTACGCAAGAAGTTATTACTCTAAAAGCCACGTGGCGCGCTCACAATGCTCACAAAAAAAGGCAAATACGGTCTAAAGGCGCTGGTGCACCTGTCCCAGCTGCCAGTGGGGCAGCTTGCCTTCGTCAATGACGTTGCGGTCGCCAACAACATTCCAAAAAAATTCCTGGACGCGATCCTGGGCGAGCTTCGCAATGCAGGCTTTGTGCAAAGCCGCAAAGGCAAGGATGGCGGCTATCGTCTGGCGCGCCCGGCCTCCGAAATCAAGGTCGGCCATGTTATCCGCGTCTTGGACGGGCCCCTCGCGCCCATTCCCTGCGCGAGCCGCACTCAGTATCAGTCCTGCGAGGATTGTGACGAGGCAACCTGCCAAGTCCGCCACATGATGCTGGAAGTCCGCCAAGCGATCGCCGAGGTTCTGGACAACCGCAGCCTTGAAGAAATGCGCGACTCGGCAAATGACGACGTCTCCGAGATGATGAGATACCGTGCCTGACTCGTTTGGAGGCTGAGGCGTCGAAAGCGTTTCCAGGAAAAGTGCGCAGTGGTTTTCCGGCTCGGAAACGCGATAAAGCAGAATTTGGAGCGGTTTATCAATTCTGTGAAATGATGAACCGGTCTGACTTTATCTCGTCGCTGGCCTTTGTAGGGAGGGGTCAGGGGTGGGGCTATTTCATCGCGAACGTTCATGGGAGACGCCACGATCGCGGTCAGAAAGAATCGTTCAGCGCTTTGTAATAGCCGGCGAGGTCCGATCGCTTCTTCAGCACCGTTTCGAGATATTCCTTAGTACGGCCTTGTCCCGCACGGGATCCTTGACGATCGCGCCGACAAGGTTGGCTGCTAGACCGTCGCCGACAACTTGCCGCCGTCGAACCATGCCGCCTGACTGAGGCCACCGACCATCGTTGCGATTGCCTCCGCGGTCGACAACGAGCTGGAGGGTCTTCAGCGTCACCTTGCCGTCTGCGGTGGCGCCGGAGCGAAGCTCTCGGAAGATGGTCAGAACGCGCGCGATTTCCTCGCCGACATTCTTGGGCACGGGCAGGTCGAGGCTGGCGGCCATCTCGCCGACACGCCGCGAAACAATCGAGACTTCCTCGTCCATGTCATCCGGCAGTGGCAGCACCACCACATTGAAACGCCGCTTCAGAGCCGAGGACAGTTCGTTGACACCCTTGTCACGATTGTTGGCGGTCGCGATCACGTTGAAACCGCGCCTGGCGTAGATGGCGCTGTTCAGTTCCGGGACCGGCATCAGCAGCAGCGCGAATTGCGGCTTTTCCGCTTTGACATCGTGCATCCAGGTCGCATGGCTGACCAAACCATTGCGACGGGTCTCGATCTGTTCGCCAAGAACCTCCCATGTGCTTGTCACCTGCGGCGCATCGGGATTGGCCAGCACCTGATCCCGTGTCTCGGAAGTCGAAATCAGCCGCTTGAGATCGGGACTGCGCCGCCCGCCAGGCCTTGGCCAGCAGAACGAGCTTGCCGAGTTCGCGGATGGCGGCTTCCGGACGCTCTTCGTTGCGCAGTGCGATCAGCCGTGACGGGATCTCGTCAATGCGACCCGCAAGCGCGGAGGCCTTCATGTCGACCGGCCGCGCCGCGATGCGGCGGCAGCGCTCGATGCTGGCGTCGACAAAGCCGGAAAGGCCGAGCCGCAACTGGTCGGCTATCCACTGATCGAGTTCATCCAGCCCGGCGGCGATCGAGGCTTTCGTGTCTTCACTCCGCTTCCGCCGCTGAGCCTCGCGGCGCTCCGCTACCGCCGGGTCTTCGGCCCTGGGCGGCTCCGGCGCGGCCAGCGCCTCAGCGATATTCTTTTCGCCGGAGGAGGCACGCGCTTCGATCGGCTGGGTGCCGCCCTTGCGCCGCCGCCCCATCCAGTCATTCACCCATTCCGGCGCATCGGCGAACGAAAAATTCTGAGGCGCCATTGCATCGATCCACATCAGCGCCAGCGAATGCTTGCATGGGAATTTGCGCGACGGGCAGGTGCACCTGTAGCCATGGTCGCACCCAGTGCGATGCACAATGATCATCGGCTACGGAATGCCAGGCGGACGTTCGTCCGCAGTGCGACAACAAGGTGTCTCGTGTCGTCGGCGGCTACGGCCGCGATCCATCACTGCTCAACGGCCGGACGAGCAGGACGAGCCGACCATCCCACAGTTCGTCGGGCTGTACGACCCTGCTGTCGATTGGCAGCCTACCAGCGCGCACATCGCGGCGGCGCTGATAAATACCGTCATCCCCCTGCGAATTCGAAGCATCTCGAACCTCGTCGATTTTCGTCCGCTTTTCATCCGAGAGCATTTAGGGTCCTACGCTTGAAACTTCCAGCGATGTCCCATTGCAGTCGCCCTGGCCGATTAAGTCACCTGAGGGCGCCGCCTTGCACCAGTGGCTCGATCAACACTGCGGCAACAAAGGGTCGACAATAGGGAATTAGCCGCAAGCGACGCGAGGCTAAGCGGCGTACGGCATGCTTACCGATACCAAGGCTGTCATACTCTGCTGTGGTAGATTACACTACGCTGATCGTTTTTCGCGGCAACTGCGCGCCAGGTCCAGCGACTTGGCTCGGTAAAAGTGAGGTCGCCAAGTGGCCAACCGCAACGAGGCTGAGCGACTGATCGAGAGCTTTACGCCGTTGCCGCTGAGGCTTGCCTTAGCGAACGGAACGCCAATCGACGGGGAGCGTGGCGACGGCTCGGTTGCACTGCTCTGGCTGGATATTGTCGGTTCGACGGGCATCGCCGACCATTTCGTCGAAAGCGGCCCAAAGGGAATAGAGCAGCTTGCCGCGCTGCTCCGCCGCCACTTCGACACGCTGCTAGGCGCTGTCGTGGCGCATGGCGGGGAGCCCATGATGTTTGCTGGTGATGCATTGCTTGCAGGCTGGCGTTGCGTCGCAAACGAGCCACATGAGGCATTGCTCAGGGCTGCGGCGTGTGGTCAGGCAGTTCTGGGTGCGCCTGGCCCATCGCTCCCATCAGGCGCGTCCCTGCAGATGCATGCAATACTTGCGCTGGGTCCGTGCCTGAGCGTCGAGATCAGCGCCGGCGTGGAAAGTCTTTGTACAGCCACTGGCAAGGGGCTTGCCGACTTGCGGGCTACGGCGCTTGAGCGGTCTCCTGGCCGCCTGTTGCTATCTCATGCCGCGCGCGCTGCGCTAGGCGAGGCCGTGGAGTCAGAGCCGGCCGGTCAGGACGCCTTCGCGCTAGTACACATTCGCGGCGCTCCTTCGCCAGTTCCGTTGTCCATCCCAGCGTTGCGGCCCTCCGATATTGAGCGGCTTAGAGCAAACGTGCCGCTGCCAATCGTCAACCGCCTGGACAGCGATGATCTCGAGTGGTCGGCTGAATTGCGACGGGTAACCGCGGTCTTCGTAGCATTACCTGAGCTTGAACCAGACGCGCCGGATATAGTAGCGAAACTGGAAACCGTCATATCGGTTGTGAGCCCGGTCGTGCGTGAGCATGATGGCTATCTGCAGCAACTGGAGATCGCCGACAAGGGCATCAAGCTGTTGGTGCTGTTTGGCGTTCCGCCGGTGGCACACCCCGATGATCCGGCACGTGGTGTCCGCCTGGCGTCCGACCTTCGCGCCGAACTTCGAACGCGAGGCTATCGAAGCAGTTTCGGCGTTGCCACCGGTCTCGCGTTCTCCGGGCTTAACGGAAACGACGTGTTTCGTACTTGGACCGTGCTCGGAATGCCGTTGAACCTGGCGGCGCGGCTTGCCGGGCTGCAGAGCGGCGCGATCAGCTGCGACGAGGCGACGATGCGCGGCGCGCGCGGCGCCGTGGACTTTGCGCCGCTGGGACGGAGCCAGGTGCGGGGCATCGGTCCCGTCGTCGGCGTATGGACACCGCGACGTCACGACCATACCGAGGAGAGTGTGCCCATGCACGGCCGGGAAATCGAACTGGCCGCACTTCTGAATGTACTCCACGCCACGGCACATCCTGGCGAAAGCGGCCCCGGCAGGCGCGATGGCCTAGATGCATTGGTCCTGATTGAGGGAGAACCCGGGATAGGCAAGTCCCGCCTGCTTGCGGAGTTCAGTCAGCATGCTTCCGCCGAAGGCGTGTTGGTACTGTCCGGCAAGGCGGATCGCTTCGAGAGCGGCGTGCCCTATCTCGGCTGGCGAGGCGTGCTGGCGCGATTGCTCGGGCTCCTATCCGGAATGCCTGTCGAGGCGCAGCGCGAGGCTGCGCTTGCCGCGCTCGGCGCCCCGCTGGCGCCTCGAGCAGCCCTTCTCAATGCGATACTCCCGCTTGATCTTCCCGAAAGCGCCGAGACCCAGATGCTCCTGCCGCCGCAACGCGCAGCGTCCCGGCTCACCCTGTTACTCGATCTCTTGCGCAAGACCGCGGCCGAAAAACCCATCCTTGTGACGATTGACGATGTCCAGTGGCTGGATGACGCGAGCTGGGCACTTGTCGAAGCATCGGCGAGGGAGGTGCCCGGCCTGTGCCTCGTGGTGTCGATGCACCCATCGGACGAAGAGACCAGACAGCAGACGCTAGCCGCCGCAGGCGCGCTGCGGATGCGGCTAGGCGAACTTTCCCGCGAGGAGCAGGAGCGTTTGGTGTTGACGCGGCTGAGGGCGGCCCGAATGAGTTCGGAGCTTTCGGAATTGCTGCGTGCCCGCGCCCGCGGTCATCCCTTCTTCTGCCTCGAACTGGCACAGTCCCTGCGCGACGAGGGGTTGATCGAGGTCTCGGACGGCCTTTGTCGAATCAGCTCGAATATCGAGGCGGCGAGGCTCTCGTTGCCCGATACAGTGCACGGCACCGTGACGCGGCGCATTGATCGACTCGACCCAGACAGTCAGCTGACGCTGAAGGTGGCAAGCGTTTCCGGGCTGCGATTTCCGACATCCCTAGTGGTCGACGTGCACCCCGTCGTTCGCGCAGACCCCGCGCGCATAAAGCGGCATCTCGTGGTGCACCAGCACCTCGATCTGCTGCAAACGGAGCAGGTGGAAGAGTTGGAAGGCTATGCCTTCCGTCACGGGATCCTTCGCGACGTTGCCTATTCTCTCCTGCTGTACTCCCAGCGGCAGCAGTTACATCGAAGCATCGTGACCTGGTACGAAAATACCTGTGCGGGCGATCTCTCCCGCTACTACGCATTGCTGGCTCACCACCTCGAGTCGGCCGATGAACCCGACCGTGCAGCGGACTATTTGCGCAGAGAGGCCGAGCGCGTTTTCGGGCTCGGGCTTGCGCGCCAGTCGGTTGACATCGGACGGCGAGCGGCGCGGCTTCTGGGAGCCGATATCCCGGACAACGGCCCGGAGTTACAGCGCCAAATCGGGCGCGAACTCGAAGATATCGCGAAGTTGTTCAGCGGGAAGCCCGAAGAGTTGACGGGGCTCCACCCACTGGTCGACGCAAGAGCAAGGCAGCTTGTTCATCTTTTGCTGGTGATCGCTCCGTTTGCGCACCAAAGCGGAGAGATGGAGCTGTTTGCCCTGCTGGGCTGCATCTGCTTGCGCCTCACTCTCCAATACGGATATGGGCCGCAGGGTGCCGATGTGTACGCGATGTACTCAGTGGTGTTCG
Organism: uncultured Alphaproteobacteria bacterium; assembly: GCA_963839725.1. Lineage (GTDB taxonomy): Bacteria > Pseudomonadota > Alphaproteobacteria > Rhizobiales > Rhizobiaceae > Kumtagia. The sequence continues at coordinate 168,544 of CAWIWT010000034.1, forward strand.
GTGCACTGACCGGCGACCGTGAGACGGCGGCGGCATGGTCGCGGCTCAGTCTGGCGAGCCTCGGCACTCGCCGCGATGCGAGTTTCTCGCGCTGCGCCTTCATATACGCTTGGTTCCACAACCACTGGATGGCGCCGCTTTCGCAGGGAATTGCACTTGCTGACGCGGCCGCGGAAGCGGGCTTCGCCGACGGCGAAGAGATTTATGGCTGCTTCAACTTGGCGGGTTCGCTGGTTCAGCTTGCCTCCGCAGGCGCTACGCTGGCCGAAGTCATCTCGGTGGCCCGTATCAAGCGGCCTCGCATTGCCGGACAGGTGTTGAATGCCGACTACCATCTGATTCTGGAGCTTCAATACGCCAAGGCCTTGGCCGGCCTAACCGAAGGGCTTCTCGTGATCGGTGATGCCGAGTGCGACGAGCAGCGTGATGTTGCGTCGATCCTCGAGACAAACCTGAGCAACCAGATCGGTTACTACTACGTGACGCGCTTGAAGTTGCACGTCCACGGCGGTGACTGGTCGGGCGCCCAGCACTGGAGCGAGAAAGCGCAACTGATGTTGCCTGCCTTCGGTGGCCAGACGGCAGAGTTCGAGCTGGTGCAGTATCGAGGGCTCGCGGCGCTGGCTGCTGCCGCTTTCGGCAACCCGGAGAAGCGGGAAGCGCTGATCGACGAGGGCTGGGACTGCACGGAGAGACTGCGTGAATGGGAAACGCGCAATCCGGACTTGTTCAGTCACAAGGCGGACCTGCTGGATGGAATGCTTCAGGCGGTACTAGGCAACGATGCCGAGGCTGCGGACCGCCTTTCGCGGTCGGCCGAGAGCGCCGCACGCGGCGGCTTCCTCAACGATGCGGCATTGGCCCAGGAGTTCCTGGCGCGTTGGCGGCTAGCTGTGGGCGATCAGGCGGCCGCCAAATCCGCCGCCAGCGAGGCATGTCGAACCTACCGCGCGTGGGGCGCGATGGCGAAGGTCGCCTTACTCGAGAAAGTGTTCGGCCTTTCGGCCGCCGAGGTGTCCTCGTAGCGCTCGCGCGACTGGCGGTCGCCGCGTTTACTCCCACGACCTCAGCAGCAAGGCGTGCGCATGCATGTCCCCGGCGAGGCCAAGTGTCACCACCCAGGGCAATCCGGCGGTGCCCTGCATGGCGCAAAGGTTCACCGGAATGTTGGCGACCGTCATGTTGCCGAACTGCTTGAGGGTCTGGAACATGGCGCCAGGCTTCAATATCGCCTCCCAGGCGTCCAGGAGTGTCTGCGAAGCCTGATGGCCGGTAAAGGTGACATCCGAAGAGGCAATGGACTGGCGCTGCAGCAGGCGCTGCACCGCGATTGGCGCCATCCCACCTCCAAATGTCCCAAAGTGCAAAAAACCGCTGTCTTTGATATGGTAATAGGGACCCGTCCAGTCCGACAGCAATGGATCCGGGTCGGATGGGCTGCCGACTCCCGGCCCGCCCTGCGAGCGGCAATCGCCGATCAGGTACATGTCGCCGAAATTCTGCTCCTGCGCGATGACTTCGGTATCCACAACGGTCCAGCGCGGCTGACGGTCGGGCCGACCCATGCCAACCACCGCCGCCGCGGCGCCGTCCGCAGCGCTGACGGCTTGCGGCGTTCGGTAGTTCATCACGCGCGTCCATCCCCCGCCGACGGCGACGAGGATGTTGCGGGCTCGCCCGGCCCTCACCAGTGCATCTGCGAGCGCGACGCCGACGTTGAAGTTGTTGAAATCATTGCCTAGCGGTATGGTCAGTGTGGTTTCCGGCAGCTGCAGCCGATGTGTCAGCGCGAACAGGTCCGAGGGCAAGATGTATGTGCTTGGCGAGACGCATCCGATCACCATGTCGATCTGGCGAACCTCCAGTCCGGCGTCGTCGATCGCCATTCGCGCCGCGGGCAACAGGATGTCGAGCACGGTTTCGCCTTTGGCCAGGACGTGGCGCTTGCAGTAGCCGGTGAACAGATCCTTGCCCGCCGGTGGGTTCGCGTGGAGCCAGTCAAAGATCGGATCGTCGTTGCGCCGAATTGCGTCTGGCAGTCGGCTGGCGATACCTATGATACCGATTGTTCGCTCAACCATCTTACCACTCCGCTCCGGCGACCCCGAGCCGGTCCAGCACGAGCTCCGCGGTCTGGAGCGCGCCCTCCGCCCAGGTCTGGTTGGTCGAATAAGCCTCACCGCAGATGTAGCATGGGAAATCGGCTACCGGCTGGATCATCCTCGTCAGCATTTCCGATGATTTGTAATTTGGGTTCCAGAGGTGCACGCCGCCACCGAAGGGATCCTGCGACCAATCCATGTAGGCGGCGTCGATCGGCTCCGGCGCGCTGTCGATACCGTGCATCTGCATCAGTTGACGGTGCATCTCCTGGACCATCGCCTTGGTTGCGGTGTGCGCCTTCCAGTTTTCACGCAGGCGGGCCGCAAACGGATCGGCTGGCGGTGAAGGCCGAGACGGCGACTTAACTCGCGAGAACAGCGGAAGTCGGTGCGTCACCTGTGAGCCGATCAGCGATCCCGCCTTGTGGACTTGTGGCCTTGTGTCAAGCGCGCCCCAGAAGCCGACATTGAGCAGGTCGTCATAGGCCATGAGCAAACCAGGCTCTTCGGGCGCCTGGCACGCCGTTCCCTTCGGAACCGACAGGCCAATAGTAACACTGGCGCAAAGGCAGGTCGGTGAGCGATCGGCCGCGCTCGACTCCTGCCGCCTGCCACCAGCTTTCTGATAGAGCAGGAAGAGCTTGAACAGCGGGATGCCCCGAACCGACGCAAGGTCGTGGCGGAAATCGGTATTCTCGGCGCCGAGGACCTCACCCTCCGGCCGCAGCAGTTCGATCGCCCGACGTGGCATCGCAAGGACGATCGCCCGCGCCGTCACCGCGCTGTTGTCGCGGAATGCCAGCTTTACACCGCGGGACCCGTCCGCAAGCTGCGTTCCGGCGAAGCCGTCGAGCGAGCAGTTTAGTCTCGTTTTTCCACCGGCTGCGGTAAAGCGCCGGTGCAACTGAAACGGGACTGCCTCATACCCCTCTTTGACCATCTTGTATTGAATACCCGGCGTGAAATCGAAGTATTCCATTGTCAGGTCGAGGGCATTGCTGTTGTCAGCAAGACAGTCGTATCCGACGGTGGCCCGCGCCGCATTGTATCCGTCCGGGCTAATTTCCTTGTAGAGCAGGTTCCAGAAACCGTGCCGCCAGAGCGGAAGTCCGTCGATCACCACGGACTCAAGATACTGCCGCAACTTGCCGTCGTTCAGCCGTGCCGGAATTTCGGGCATGAGCCTGATCAGAGCGCGTTCGATCAGCGCTGCCGGGTTTGATCCGTTGCGCGCCGCCAGCCAGGCAGCCTCTGTCGGGTCGAACCAGTAGGGAAGCCCAAGCGGATCGCCGAGTGTGTTGCTGCGCAACAAGCGGCCGCGCAGAAACGCAATATTGGTGTCGACATTGACCGTCTGGTCGTGGACCGGAAGTTGGAGGACCTTCTCGACTAGACCTTGCACCAGTCGCTGCGGGCCTTTCACGGTGTCCTTGCCGGAAACCACGTAGCGCATGCCGCCGATCTCGGCCGTGGTGTCTGGCAGGAGAGGAGAACGCGCCGAGAGCAGACGACCGCCGATGCGGTCGCTTCCCTCGAACAGCGCGACCGTCAGGCCGCCGCGCGCCTTGGCCCATGAGCCCGCGAGCCCATTTTGTGATCCGGAGTGTAAGCAGCCGCCAGGCCGTGTACACCCCGCCGATCCCACCACCCACCACAGCAACATCGACTTCGCGGGTATTTTCCATGTGTCCACCCCTCCCGAGCCGGATCATTCGACGGATTTGTGCATGAAAAGCGGTGTCCAGTATGGTGGCGCCGCCTTCCGGTCGACCCTCGCAACGATCACCTGTGGTCTCCCGGCCGCGGCGCCCCGAAGTGTTGCCTCCCAGATCGACGGGAAATCAGCGGGGTCGGCCAGGTCGTAAGCGTCGGCGCCTAGGCCTTCCGCGGCCTTGCGCAGGTCGGGTGCCCCCAGCCTATAGGCATACAGGTCGGAATCATCAGGCGGGAAGAAGGTGTTCATCCCCTGCGAGACCATGCCCAAATCGTCATCGGCCAGTACGATCCAGATTGCGCCGGCCTTTTGCGCCGCCGCGGTCGTTATCTCGCCCAGGTGCATCAAAAGTGCCCCGTCCCCGACCAGCGCCACACACAGGCGGTCCGGTCGTCCGAGGCGTGCTCCGACGACTGCGCAGACGCCAAATCCCATCGGCCCCATGGCCAGCGCACTCTGCACCTCTTGCCCGGGGCGCACGACTAGGTAGTGCAAGGCCCAACCGACGCAGTTGCCGCTATCGATGAACACGAGCGCGTCGTCGGGAAGATTTTCGTTCAGCAGGCGGCAGAGCGCAGCTGGCTGCAACGGTGCCGCCGCGTTTTCGATAGTCGGCGGTGGAAGCCACCGGCGCGTTTTTTTCCTTGATGGCGGCGATTGCCGCCCCGCGCGCTTCCACTTTGGCGACATCGCGCTTCCATGCCGGCGCCTGCTCCCACATTGACCTGAGGAAAGCGCCGCATTCTGCCACGATGCCGTCGGTGATCGGCATGCCGCGACCAATGACGGACTGGTCCATATCTACCTGCAGGAACGGACCCTGCGGCACGAGGATCGGATTCCATTTGTAGGTTGCAAGTTCGCCAAGCGAAGAGCCGATCACCAGCAGTGCATCATGCACTGACGCGTTGGTCGTGGGGTCGACGATCCAGTATTGTGGCCATTGGCAGCCGGCAAAGCCATAGGCGCGCAGCGACAACGGGTGCGTTTCCGGGAAAACGCCCTTGCCGTCCGACGTCGTCATAACCGGAATTTGCCACCATTCCACCAGGCAATGCAGCGCACGCGCTGTCTCGGGATCACGCAGCGCTTCGCGGCAGCCACTGCCGAGCATGATCAGTGGACGCGACGCGGCGGAAAGCACCGAGAGAGCGCGGCCGACGTCGGACGCCGAAGCGCCGCCTGGCACGCTGCGATAAGCCTTGGGCGAGGCCGGCGGTCGCTTCGATACATAGTCCTCTGTCGAGACGAGCGTTGACGCGACGTTGTCGGGCACGGATAGGTGAACAGCGCGGCGGGGGATCGACAGCATGTCGCGCAAAGCCTGTTCGAGCATGATCGGTCCGCTAGAGGCGTCCTCGATGTCGGCACTGTAGCGTGTAGCAGCGGCGTAGATGTCGCGGACATTCAGCCCGCAGTCGACACCTTCCTGCAAATAGCCCCGTCCCAGATATTGCTCCGATACCTCTCCCGTGAGCACCAGCACCGCCGAACCGCCAAAAAAGGCATTTGCAGCGCCGGTCAGCGCGTTCGTCGCACCGGGACCGCTAGTCACCAGAACGACGCCCGGTTTGCCGGTCGCGCGGTAGTATCCGTCTGCCATATACGCCGCGCCGGTTTCGTGGCGGCACACTACATAGGTGAATTCTTGGCGGTCGTGGAGGCGCTGCAGAAAGTGCATGACGCCTGCGCCGGGAACCCCGAAAATCGTCGTCGCGCCTTCAAGCTTGAGATAGTCCAGAATCTGGTCCGCGACCATGGCTTGAGTTGGCATGCGATCCTCCTCACCTTGCGACGCGACTGATTTTTATGTTTAGGCGATCGATGCGATCAACGTCAGCGCCGAGATTGCGACGCCTGGACCGGTATCCAAAGTTAAACGTAGGGAGTTTCAAGTTTGCATGTCAATCGGCAATACTTGGAAGGCAGCCGGTCGTGGCTCATGCTGGAAGAGCCCAGCCATCTACAGCGCGGTATTTGGGATCGCTCTCCGCCGGCACTACGTTTCGGTACACCTACGAATCGTAGTGGGGCAAGGGGATGTGCGGTATCCCTACTTTACCAGCGTGATCTGTTTGCCGGCGAACATTTGGCGGTTACCCAACACACCTGTGCAATCGTTTGCGATGGCTGAAGCGCCGGTCATTTCGATCGTATCGCCGACAACGCGAACACAGTCGCCATCCCCCGTCATAACCGAGTTACCGGCATAGAAGACATGCGCGTCGGGCGCGTACACGTAGCCGGTCAATTTTGTCCCTGTGCCGCCATTAAGCGTTAGTTCGTCGGTATTCCCCTTGGCCTGGTAAATCGTGATGCCCTGATAGTCACCTGAAGTGGGTGGGGAGAGGTCAATGACCTCGTTGGCAGCTGAGGTAAACTGCGCGCCATCCATCAGGAAGATCGTTACGCCATGGCCAGTCAGACTTCCGTTGCCACCTAATTTGATATCACCGCCCTTGAAAACGTAGGTGCCTGGCTCAAGGGTGACATTGCCGGACAGATTCTTGTTGCAGTACGTCCCGGGGCTCAGTGTCTTGGTCTTGCCACCCGAAACGTTATTGCACGTGTTGTAGGCCGGAGTGCCGTAGCCCGGAGGTTGCCGGAGGCACCACATTAGCCAATGGATCCCTTGTGGGGTACTGGTTTTCACGCGGCATCCCGCATTCCAGGCTCGTGCTTGATACGCCGGTAACGTGTCCGACTGCGGAAACACATTCCGCTTTGAGCTGCGCCGACCCGCCCCGATATATGGAATCCGAAGCGTCGGAGTTCGAGGCGATGACACATTTTTTGAGGTCGACGTTAGTCGAACCCTGGATTTTGACGGCGTCATTGGCATGTTTGTTCAGGGCGAGGATGCATGCCGGCATGCCTGGTGTGACCTTCACGAACGCCCTTCGATTGGCGCCCCAAAAGATGTCCCCGCCAAATACAGGGTCGTGACCCACCCTGGATGCAACCGATATGATATCGTACTCACCTGTCGGCGATGTGGTGGCGCTGAATTCGGGCTGGGCGTCGGAGTCGTAAAGCAACGTCTCGTTCTGACTGTACTCGTTATTGGCTAGAAAGTACTTCTGCCCTAAGCTGTAAAGCTCGCCTTCTGACATGCCCGAATAATACTCGGTGCCGATTGCCAGCGCAGTCGCATCCAACGATTCCTGCAGCTTCGAAGCCTTCGTCGAGATGCTGGAAAGGTCGACCGCGCTAGACACGACCAGAACCAGTGGCACGAGGGTCAATGCGAATGTTGGTGCAATATTTGCACGTTCTGAATTCTGAAACCGACGCAGCATTTTTTTTCCCTCATTCGGACCGCTGCATAGTCACCTAAATGATATCCCAACGGGTTTATTCCATTCATAAAATTTGACCGATTTCGAAAATATGCAGCTTCGCGCAAACATCTGTCCGTATAGGCGGCGCTTCTCGCAAAACTGAACTCTGCAATAAGACTGCGGTCCCAGCCACACTTGCTTAAGGGAAGCCGCCTTCCTATGCCCTGACTGGTTGCGATGGTCCCTAATGGCATGGGCCTTTGGTCTGATGAATGATCGCAATGGTCCGCAAAAGTCGTCACTGGGGAACGACCGCTTGATCGGTGAGTTAGCTGGCGATTAGCTTGGGAGACCTCATGACGGAGGCTTCACGGAGCCTCTGGAAAGGCTTTTTATGCATAGGTAAAAGCCGATCGTACAAATTTACGAGGCATTCGGACATCGAACGCTAGGTTTTATGTGACAAGGAAGGGTAGGCACTGCCATGAAACGCATGAACAAAGTCATCCTGGGAACCTTTGCGGCGGTGTCTGTGGCATTGCTGCCCTTCGAGGTTGGCCCAACCCTTACGATTGATGTTGCCGCTGCGCACGCCAAGGGTGGCAACGGCGGAGGAAATGGCGGCAAGGGTGGGGGCTCCGGCGGGAGCAAAGGTTCATCCGCATCGTCGCATGGAAAATCTGCATCCACCAAAGGCAAGGGTAATGCTTTCGGCAATCAAGTCGCTCAAGGGACGGTTGGCAAGAGCTCGATTTTCAAGACCGAGAAATCCAATCCCCGAACAAAGAGTGCAAAAGCCATAGCGTCTGCCAACGGACAGAAATCAAAGCACGTAAAGGTAGCGCTCCCAGATAGCGTCCCGATGCCAGATACCAAGCCTCAGAACTTCCACGCGAAGCTCGCGGCTCTCAACTCACTTAATCGCAACTACCACGCGTACCTGAATAGCAAGTCCCCGCGCTTTGCTGCGATTGCTGCGTTCGTAAAGGCGTCCGCGGAGTATGAACTTGCCTTGGATGCCGTAGCAAGAGTGAACGGCGATCTTGTTGCGGCTCAGGAGGAATTTACTGCGGCTGTCGATGCTGCGGGAATCAAGCCGTACGATGACAACATCAGCGTTTATCAAAATGCCAGCGTCGAAAGCTTGACTGCAAGACTGGAAGCGCTGCGTACCGCGCAACAGAGTGTCCAATCGACCGAACTCGACGCGGAAATTGCAGCCTTGGAAGGGCTGCTGAGTGGGACTGAGGCGAAGGCGGTGGTGGACAATCAAGCCGAGCTTGAAAGAACAGAACTCGATGCAGAAACTCTCGCTGTCGGAACAGACGATGAAGCGCTTCGCGAGGCCCTCCTCGATATGGCGAACGAAAACCGTGTCGCGCAGTACGGCGACGACTATGTCGATACCGATATGATGGATTGGGCCAAGGAAGTGCTCGGCGTAGACGAGGCGTTTGGCAAGATCGATCAGGTCAAGGAAGTGCTGTCGACAACCGACAGCAACTAGCAGCGCGCTGCGGCAGGCACGTCGACCGATTTGAAGTTTTCGCAATTTCGGCAGCCACGTGTCGCCGTTGGCATGCGCTTCGCTGTCGGCAATTGGAAGCAAAAGCCTAGCACAACGTCGCCCCTATTCTGCGAGCGCGACACCGCGACGGAAAGTCCCGATTGCAACTTTTCGAAATGTAAGCCTCAATACCAGCTTCTAGACGCGGAGAAGCACAAGATCTTGACGGAGTCAGCCAACTCGCAGTCGAGGGCCGCCATGACGCTGATCGATCCCTTTCTGAAACGTCGACTGCTCGATTTTGTGGAATCTGGCGCTATCGCGAAATTTCATGATATCGAGCATTTCAGCCCTCTGACCATTTTCTCCCGGACTGAACGCGTCTTTCAGGACCTCATCTGAATATGTCCCAAACTGTAATCGAAGCGAGGAACCTTTCGAAAGTTTACCGTTTGGGCGATCAAAGGACACATCTTTCAGCGCCCAGAATGGCTCGGCATCGACCCTAACCGACTGCTGCGGCCTCCTCCGCAACAGACGACGGGTACGGATGCCGCGCGCCGAAATTGCCGCGAAGCTTGACGAGATTGTCGACTTTTCCGGCGTTGAGACCTTTTTGGATACCCCAGTGAAGCGATACTCAAGTGGCATGTATATGCGCCTTGCTTTCGCCGTCGCTGCCCATGTGGATCCCGATATTCTCGTTGTTGACGATGCGGCCTTTCAAAAGAAATGCATCGCCAAGGCCGAGAGCATAGCAGAAACCGGTCGCACAGTGCTGATGGTCAGCCATCAGATGTCCGTCCTACAGAGACTGTGTTCGCGGGCGCTTCTGATTGATGGTGGACGGATTCAGGCGGATGGGCCGACCGGCGAGGTTGTTCGTGGTTACCTGCAGAGCAGGAAGCGCGCGCCGCCACGAGGCGCGCTCGGCACGCGGAGGTCGCGGTCGACTGCGCTTAGCGGGAATTGAGGTTTTCAGCGAAACGGGGCAGGTGGCGTCCGGGCGGCAGGCGACCTTCAGGCTGCACGTCAATGGGCCTCGCGAGCCGGGGCGGTGCCTGATCACCCTCTTTGACGACTTTGGTGATCCCATCACATCATTCGATATAGCGGAGCATTCGGAACATGACCGCGATGGCGATGAGTACACTGTAAATGTTGAGAGTCTTATGTTGCGACCCGGCAGATATCGGATCGACGTAGCGCTCGAAGCGGAGGACTGGGTGGTCGAGGATCATGTCGAAACGGCCGCGATGTTCGATGTTGCGCCGGGAATCCTGGATGATCGGCTAGTGACGGCACAACCGGGGTTAGGCAGCGTCAGTCTTGCACACAGATGGACCGTCAGGCGCTGAGACGGGCTGCCGCTCTGAGACGGGCAAATCTGCGCGCTAGGCGCCGGCGATACTTGCCAAGTCGTAACAACAGCTTCAGCTTCACGCGGTCGATTCTGACTCTTCGTCGAGGCAGGCTCGATATAGGGTGCGCGAGCCAATCGGAGAGCGCGTTCAACCCCCGCATCGCGGAGGTTACCGTCAGCGACATGGGCCGCCAGCCAGTCGAGAAAAGCTGCGCGGGCCGGATGACGGGCCATCCGGTCGTATAAACCCTGCTGGTTGGCAGCAGCCGAAACCGACCCGGGGTGCTGGCGGTAGCGCGAAAGGCATTCCGGTGTCACGAACACAGGGTACCGGAGGAACAACTTGGCCCACAGCGACTGATCCTCATAAAGATGAAAGCGTTCCTCAAAGCCGCCCACAACGTCGATGGCGCTCCTGCGTACGAGAACGGAGCACGTGCAGGGCACGTGCCCATCTTGCATCAACAGGATTCGTCGCAACAGTTCCGGTGGCGCGTGCAATCGCCCCGCAAGGCCGTCAGTCGGCTCGACCCAGTCAACGTCCGATCCATCAGGAAACCACCATCGCGTTGACCCAAAGATCATCGCAGCTGCTGGGTTCACCTGCGCCAAAGTTACCACTATGTCCAGCATATGCGGCTCGAACACATCGTCTGCATCGAGAAATGCGAAGAACGCACCGGAGCCGGCCCGCATTCCGGCATTTCGGGCTGCCGCGGCACCATGCGAGCCAGTTGATGTCCTCTCTACCAACTTGATGCGGGGATCTCGTCTGGTGAACTCCTTCGCTATTTCCAGGCTGTCATCGGTTGATCCATCATCGATCAGCACATGCTCCCATTCCTCGAAGGTCTGGCCCAGCACACTCGCGATGGCTTCCCCGAGATACGCCGAGGCGTTGCGGAATGGGGTAATGACCGTAACGCGCGGTACTGTCTTCATCGGCGCAAACTGCCGCTTCAGGCCGCGTTTCATCGCGGAATACCGTGTACGTGCCAGTGTCCGCCAGATCTTTGACCGGATGTGCAGTGAGGCTCCGCGTTCAGCCATGGTGCCGTTCAGCCATCCGAGGAAACGCGAGTTTGGCGGCGTCATCTCCTCCGCCTTTTGCTGAAGCAGCAGAGCAACTGTCCGGATGCTGCCGGTATTTTGCCCAGGTACGATCGGAAACGTAAGCGGGAGCGAAGGCGAGCGCTTTTGCAAAGAAAGTCTGGTCTTCGAACATCAGACGAAAGCTGTCTTCGAAGCCACCCAGATCCGCAAACAGGCTGGAGCGTAGTAGGGCATTGCAGGTGGTGGGCGTTTGCACCTTGTTTTCGAGGAGCAGGTCGAAAAGGGTAGGCGGCTCGTAGCGGGCATCGGCCTCAACGCCAAGCGGGTAATAAAAGTCCGTGCGATGGCTTTCATGATCCCAGCTGAACCAGATCAATGTGCGGCCATAAACCATGCCGAGTGCTCGGTCGCTTTCCATGATCGCGACTTGCTCCGTTAATTTTTCCGGCATCCAGATGTCGTCGGCATCGAGGAAGGCGACATAGGTGCCCCGCGCGTCGGCAAGGCCGCGATTGCGCGATGCGCTGATGCCATGATTACCGCCGTCGTGATGGGAAAGGAGCCTTATCTTGGAAGGCAGCCGCTTCTCATAGCCACGCACGATGTCTGAAGTGCTGTCGGTCGAACCGTCGTCAACCACAAGCAGTTCCCAGTCGGTAAAACTTTGGCGGGCGACGCTGTCGAGAGCTTCCCGAAGAAACCTTTCGCCGTTGAGTACGACGACAATCACGCTCACGCGCGGCAACGGCGTTTCACCCTCAACCATGGCAAAGGACCTTGCGCCGGAAGTCAGCTTCATTCCAATCTGCGACCATGATGCGTGGAATGCGGAGCAGGTCTGTTTTCGCTTCCACTGCGTGCGGCTCGACGGTCACTGCGTGGTCCATTCCGGAGGCGCGAACGGCGCTGACCACTGCATCATTGTGATCGCCAAACGGGTAGGCGAAGCCTCTCACAGGTCTGCCGATTATGTCCTCGCACTGACGCCGGGAATGAACGACTTCGCGATGGAGATCGTCTTCATCGAGTGCGGGCAGCGACGGATGCGTCACCGTATGAGCGCCGATCGAGATCCCGTCGACCGCAGAAAACGGTACAAGCTCGGCTTCGGTCATGACGCGGTCGCATTCTCGAGGAGTGGCGTCCGTTCCGGCCCATTCGGCTATTCGTTCCAATGCGGCGAGCCGATGGCTGAGCGCGAGCGACTTGAGCAGCGCATGCAGCTCGAAATGGAGCTTCAAGGCGGTGCCGGTGCCATCCTGGTGCGTATCCTTCAAACGCCGCTGAAAGCTCACCCCTTGGATCTCCAGATTCAGATACTCCGGCAACGGCTTCGTATCCAAAATAATGCGAGTGAGAACGTCCCACCAAAAAACTGAAGGATCACCGATAACTTTTGTGGTGACGAACATGGTCGCGGGAGCGCCAGAGTGCTGAAGGATCGGCAGGCCGTTTTGAAGGACGTCGGCGTAGCCGTCGTCGAAGGTAATGGCAGCGACGTTCTTCGGAAGCCGTCCTTCGTACAGTTTCTGCGCCAGCCAATGCAGAGGAACAATATCGCGCTCCGCCTTAAGTGCTGCCACCTGCCGACCAAAATTTTCGGGGGAGACCGATAGTTCCCAAGGATCCACGGCGGGCGTCCCGATGCGATGAAACATCAGAACAATAGGCAGATTGGCGCCTTTGAGGCGGCGGCCTAATCGCGCGAGACTGCTGATTGCTTTGTTACCTTGCATGTCACGCTCGCTGCTTCATGGCTCGAGCCACGATAACTGCGGTCGTTGCATTACCTTCATCGCTCATCGACCGGCAATTCCCACGTCAGCGGTAGGATAGCCGGCGAACGTCAACCAGCCGACTGACCGCCTGCTTGCTTCCCGGAAGGTGACGATGGGACGATAACCAAGCTCACGTTCCGCCTTATGCGAGCGAAGCTTTGTCTGGCAGCGGTGGAGAAGTGCCCGCTCTTCGGAGACACTGACCGGACCAGCCGACCGAACATCTACTTCCCCCCGTCGCGAGTTTCTCCATTCGGCGTAGCCAGCTTTCAAACCGCTGCGCAGCGTTCTGGGTAGTCTCTTGAAGAAGCTGCGAAGTCCGTCACTCTCCCTCAATCTCTGCTTCCAATCCGCGTTGAAGGACACAGGCATCGGGACCGTGATGGCTTCGAGATCGAAACCCAGCGCGGTGGCGACGGGCCGGCAAAGATCCGCCCACGTTATGCACTCGTCATCAGTAACAAGGTACGCTTGTCCGCCAACCTGCGGCGCATCCATCGCTAGCTTTATTGCGTGCACGACGTTGTCCACATAGACGCTGTTGCAAATGCCTTTTCCGCCCTCGACGAGATAGGCGGTTCCATCGATCAACTCGTCCGCGAACCCACCCGTCCAGCTCGACCGCGGACCAAACACGATACCTGGCCGCAACACGACAATCTCCACGGCACCATCTTTGGACAAGACGTTCAGGAGGCGTTCGGCGCGGATTTTGGCATTGTTGTATTCGATGCTTTGGTTGTCGTGTAACGGGCTTGCTTCATTGGTGCCCGTTGCTGGCGACTGGCCATGGACGGAAGCGCTGCTGAGATAAATTAGCCGCCGAACACCAGCCGCTGTGGCGGCGCGGTAGGCGGGCTCGATGGCATCAACGATCAAGCGTGGGTCGCCGGCTACACAATGGACGACATATTGGCATCCCACGAAAGCGGCAGTCAGCGCCTCCTCGTCGCGCGCATCGGCGACCCGCCCCTCCAGTGCGAAGCGGGAGAGGCTGGCGAAGGCCTCCGGGCGACGGACTACCGGCACGACACCTACCCAGCCTGACAGATGCAGTAGTTCGACCGTACGGCAGCCGATGAATCCGTTCGCTCCAAGCACGGCAACGCGGTTCGACATCATCTCGTCCGCACCTCATCGCTGGCGCCGGGACGCTCCTCTGGGCTGAGCCACGGCATGTCCATAGCTCGGCGTGATGCATAGCAAGCTTCGATGAGGGCCAGAACATCGCGTCCCGCCGACGCTGGAACCAATGGCGTACCGTCACCGCTCGATGCATCGATCAAATCAATGATCTGGTTGCAAAAACTGTCGATGAAATCCCGCTGGGAACCACTTGAGTCAGCAAAGGTCGCAACGGTGTTCGTGCCCGCGCAGTGCAAACTGACCTCTACGGCTTGGGTTTCGTTAACGTTCCACACGATTACGCCGCGCTCAGCCTCGAAGCGGTACTGGTTTGGGCGGGCCCAATCGCGACTAAGCCGCACAATCGCATCAAAGCCATCATAGGTCAGATGAATCTCGCAATTCGCCTCTACGCCACCCATGGCGTCGTCGGCGTAGTCGACCGAAATCGGTTTGCCGAGCCACCAGGTCAAGAGATCCAGGGCATGGGTACCGATATCCTGCAGGACGCCACCGCCGGAAGATGTCCTGGCGAAGAACGCTATCGAAGCGACCGGCCATCGGAACGGGCCTCCCTCGAAGCAGGTCACCTTTTTCAGTCGGCCAATCAGACCGGCGTCAAGCATCGATTTGATGGACCTGATCGCAGGAAAGTGCCGCCTCATCAATCCTGTCGCCACCAAACGGCCATTCGCTTTGGCCGCGGAAACAATGCGGTCCGCATCGGTTACGCTTGTGGCGAGAGGCTTTTCGCACAGCACATGCATACCTGCGCACAAAGCTGTCACGCACTGGTCAGCATGAAACGCTGGCGGCGACGCGATGATTGCAATGTCGGCTTCAGCGCTCAGCAGGTCGTCAAAGTTGGCTGCCAAGACCGCGGATGGAAGGTGCGCTCGAATCCCTTCCGCAGCTTTGATGTCGGGATCAAAGATCCCCACAACATTGACGCGGCCTGCAACCTGAAGCCGTGAAAGTGCCTCACTGTAATATTGCCTGCTCACGGCGCCGCAACCGGAGAGGACGATACGGGCTGGTTCGCCCGGCAGCAGAAACGGCGCCGGCGCGGCGCCAAGGTCAGCTCGCGCGCGCATTGACGCCTCGCTGTTTCGTAGCGAGCTGCAGCGCCCGCATCAACGTCAGGAGCGACGGATCGAGGCGAAAGGCCTCTCGAATTTGCGCCGCGCAACCTGACCACTGGCGCTCCGCAAGCAATCGACCTGCCATTTCGAGCGCACTCCGCGCATATTTTCGCCGGGCGGAGGCGGCGACCCCGCGGCCGACGCCAGCTGGCAGGTAATCCTCAAAAATGTCGATCGCCATGCGAGTATAGGCCATGTCTTCCGCGCTCAACACATGACGCCCGGTATTAGAGTGCGAATGCATGCGATACGACGCAAGGGGCTCCGGATCGTACCAGACGGGGAAGCGCGCGGCGATCCGCACCCACATTTCCCAATCCTCGCTGCATTTCAATCGCAGGTCGAAACCACCTAACTCCTCATAGACAGCTCGCCGCACGACAATGCAGGGCGTCATGATCTCCTGTTCGCGAGCCAAGCGAACCGCGGCGTCGGTGATCAGTCCGGCCTCTTGTTGCACGGGGCGTGCGGCGGACAACTGCACACCTTGGGCGTCGATGAACAGCGGGCGGCAGAATGCGGCCC
This sequence comes from uncultured Alphaproteobacteria bacterium, assembly GCA_963839725.1. Taxonomy (GTDB): domain Bacteria; phylum Pseudomonadota; class Alphaproteobacteria; order Rhizobiales; family Rhizobiaceae; genus Kumtagia. Next base: position 184,134 of record CAWIWT010000034.1, read on the forward strand.
CCACACCGGGATGAATATCAAAGCCTCGCCCAATCCGCTCGTAGAAGCTTGGCCCGACTGCATCGTCGCCGTGAAGCAGGTGGACAATCTCGCCACGCGAGCGGGTTATGCATGTATGGAAATTTTCGATATGGCCGACATTTCGCGTCTGCCGGTGAAACCCTACGCGCCCTTTGCCAACCTCGCTCACTATAGTCTGCGGATCATCATTTGAGCAGTCGTCGACGACCTCGATTTGCATGTGGTCCGAGCCTGGGTCCTGTGCAAGTACACTACGCAACGTATCGGCGAGAAACTGCGCGCAATTGTAAGTTGGGATCATCACCGACCAGCGTGGACGGTCTACGCCTGCTTCACGCGGAGGAACCGGCATTCGATATCTTGCAAGTTTCTCAGAAATCATGTTCGCAACGCCGAGGATGCGATTAAGCGCAAGCCAAGCTTGGCGATATCGCGGCGTGGGGTGCCGTGTCCAAAGCCACCGGATCGCAAACTGCGCAGCAGACAGGATCTGGCCAAGGCGACATCGCCTTCCATGAGATATCGTTTGGACCATTCAAAGAAATAACGCGAGCAGCCACTGCGCGCACTCCTCGCGACATCGGGCTCCAGCACCTCCGCCATACGACGGTAGAAGCCTTCGATTGCATCGAGTTTTGAATGAACCTCCAAAGTCGAAACGAGCCCGCCGGAGTGCAGGCGATAGACCCCAACCGGCTCGTCGACAAACACCAGATTCCCCATGGTCGAGCACAGCACGTAAAGCGGCCAGTCCGTGATCGGGAAGAAATCGGCATACCAGGCGGGAACGTTGCGCACTGCGCTGCTGCGCATCATGCCGGCACATGTTGCGAAAGGATTGCCGTCCCAGATTTCGGCTTGCGTGATGGGGGACTTCTGATCGCCAGGGGTCCAGCGCGTTCCGGACACATTGTCACCGTTCGCGACAAGCGCATTGTGGAAGATCGCCGCGGCTTCGGCGTGGGCTTCAAGATAGGCAGCCTGATCTTGCAGCTTGGTGTTGGATATCCAGAAATCGTCTCCGTCAAGAATTGACACGTAGCGTCCGCGGGCTTGTCGCAATCCCCTTGCGACGACCTCATTCGAACGCATGTTCCTGTCCGAGTAGATCGCCGTCAGTTTATCTGGATGGTTAGACACATATCGTTGAACGATCTGACGGGTACCATCCGTGGAGCAGTCCTCGCTTATGAGGATCTCAACCGCAAAATCTGTGACCTGTCCGAGCACGCTGTCGATTGCCGCTGCGATATAACGCGCATGATTGTAGGTCACGATCAGGACTGTGACGAGGGCAGGCGGTTTATTCATTATTGCTCTCTGCGCCATCCGCACCATCCGCGGATACAAGGTCTCGATGCGACGCCGACATCGCGGTTATCCTGCCCCTCGGGCACCTCTGGAGCCACTATTCCTTCATACCCTTCAAACCAGCGCAACGTCACGCTACGCCCTTTTCATAAGGTACGTACATCGCCAGCCGGTTATTTTCCTGCACAGAGTAAGCAAACACGCCCATTTGCTTTTCCAGCTTGTGATGGCGTCCGCCTAGACAACGGCAAAGTGGGATAAATGGCCTTGGACGGCGGGTATTTCCCTATTTTCTGTCAACCAGCACCGCGCTCCATGAAGCATCCATAAGCAGGCGCCTTCTGCCATAGCGACGGGCAGACGCGGTTGAAGGAAGGTTTCGGCGCGCCGCGCTAGTATTTAATTGGCTTGCCTTCCTACGATCAAGCAAGAGCTGGCGAAGACGCACTTGGCACGATGACCCCGTTTCGTGACTAAAGGTGGCAAGCTATTTGCCCTCACCTGTGCTCTGCGCGGATAGGGGCCGTAACCGCTCGGCTCTCATTCACAGGTTTTTTCTTCTCGCTCGAATATTTTGCGCTGCAGCGCGACTTTCGAGCCTTGAAGGTCAATCACTGAAATGAGCCTGCAAAAACAAACACATTATCAATCACTTAGTGAACCAACGCGAACGTGCTTTGACCGCCAGTGACCAATTGAGATCCATTATTTTACCCCGGGAGCAACCGACTTTGCCGGGACTCCCCGTGCCGACAAGAACTGCCGGCACGCGGTCGAGAGTTCGAATGCCATCGGCGAGTCGGACGGCCAGAGGCATTCTGTTCCGTGATTTGTAGACGCGATCATGCAGTCGCACAGTGTCGCGAATGGCAAGCAGAGTTCGGAAATGCGCGAGAGATCCGAGCGGCTATCACGTGCATCGGCTGCGGCGTCGTGTTCGCCGCCGCAGCCGGTCCGCCGGTCGAATGCCGCCCGCTGTTGCTCCCCATCGTGTCGCCGTTCTGTGCGCCTGGCGCCGGCCGAAAGGGCGCGTGCGCGCCGCCGGCGAATGCCTCAGCCATGAAGCCCGAGCTCGGGAACTCGGCCCTTGCCATGCGCCGTCGCTTCCGTCGGCGGAAGCGGCTGGAGCAGTTGGCGAGCTGGACGTATCACGGCGATTTCCCTCCGAATCCCGAAGAATGGCTTGTGGGGCTGCTGCGTATGTAGGAACGCTCCACTCCATAGCAGCGAAGGAGACCAAACATGACTTTCCATACACAGCGGCTTCAATTCGCGGGCCATTCTGGCGCGACCTTGGCTGCCCGCCTCGATCTGCCCAATGGACCGTTGCGCGCCTACGCGCTGCTCGCCCATTGCTTCACATGCTCCAAGGATCTCGCCGCGGTGCGCCGCATCACGGCGGAGCTTGCGCGCGCAGGCATCGCCGTCTTGCGCTTTGATTTCACGGGCTTGGGATCGAGCGAAGGCGAATTCGCCTCCACGAATTTCTCCTCGAATGTCGCCGACCTTGTGTCGGCCGTCGACTATCTGCGCGATCATTACGAGGCACCCTCTTTGTTGATCGGCCATTCACTTGGCGGCGCTGCGGTTCTGGCTGCGGCCAAGGATATTCCTGAAGTACGCGCAGTCGCCACCATCGGTGCGCCGGCCGATGTCGGTCATGTATTGAAGAACTTCGGAACAAGCCTCGAGGAGATCGAGCAGAACGGAGAGGCTGAAGTCGATCTCGCTGGTCGTAAGTTCCTTGTTAGAAAGCAATTTGTCGAGGACGCGCGTGCTCAGCGCATCAAGGATGCTGTCGCAGCCCTAAAGAAGCCGCTCCTCATCCTTCATGCACCGCTGGACCAGAATGTGGGGATCGAGAACGCTACCGAAATTTTCCTCGCGGCCAGATATCCAAAAAGCTTTGTTTCGCTGGACAAGGCCGACCATCTACTCACGGACCCCGGAGACGCGACCTTCGCCGCCCGGGTCATTTCAGGATGGCTGACGCACTATCTCGCCGCCGACGCACCGCAAGGCACGGCGGCGGTCGAGCATGTCCGCGTCACTGAGACAGGCGAAGGCAAGTTTCAGAATGCGGTGCAGGCGGGCCGGCATCGTCTCTTCGCCGATGAACCCGAAAACGGGGGTGGGCTCGACTCTGGACCGTCGCCCTACGATTTCCTCTCGATTGCGCTCGGCGCTTGCACGTCAATGACACTACGCCTTTACGCCGAACATAAGAAGCTGACGCTCGGGCGCATCAGCGTCGACGTCTCGCACGCCAAAATCCATGCTAGGGACTGTGACGAGTGCACAGAGACGGAACGCGGCAGTGGCGCGAGGATCGACCGCTTCGAGCGCATCATTTCGGTCGACGGCCATGTCTCCGAAGAGCTTCGCGCGAAGATTGCCGAAATTGCCGCCAAGTGCCCCGTTCACCGAACCCTCGAAACCGGCGCGAAGATTGCAACCGTCGTAAAACCAGAAAGCGAGTTATCATCGCGAAAGCTTTGACAGAGACTGATGCGAGGTTCCTCAAAATCGATGCCGGATATTCGCTAAGGCGGCTACGCCGGTGCCTGGAACTCGAGCATCCCATGGGATTCATCCGGGCGGTGCGCCAACTGCTCGGGCACATCCAATTTTAGAGCACCGGCTGATTAGAAGCCTTTGAGTCCCGATGGGCGAAGCGGAGGACAAAGATGTCGCAAGGGCGGTGGCGGGACGTGGGACCAACCGCTCAAGCCGTGACTTCAACCCGCCATCCGCACAACACCGACCAACGACTTCCGACGGCACCTATCGCTGGTTTCAGGTTCGCAAGCGTCCCCTTCGGGATCCCAACGGCCGTATCGTCCGATGGTACGCGTTGCACGTCGACATCGATGATCAGAAGCGCGCCGAGGAGGCACTCCGCGAGAGCGAGCGCAATTTCAAAACAACCATCGACACCACCCAGCGCTGGCGTGGTCGGCTCGTCCAGACGGTTCAGCCGAATTCCTTAGCCAGCTTCAACGGGACATCGGGTTTCGGGACCGATTTTATTGACCGTTACGTCAAAATCACTGGCGGAAATCCGCCGAATGGCTGGTGGATTTCCGCGGGACCTGTTTGTCATTTAGAATCAGGATGTTGGTCCGAATTTCTCGGTGCGCTGCTGGTATTGGCCTGGCGGTTTTCCGCCGAGATCGGGTCGGCGATGGCTCGCGCCGGGCGTCGGCAGAGACAAGGCGCCAATTTATATCCGTTTGTTTTCAATGTGTTGTCTGCCGAAGCCGGGTGAACACGCGGCCTGCCCCGCAACTTGGCACGCGGCTTGTTTTGTATCTTGCATCTGAACCGTTCGGCGGTCGGATTTGCCGGGAGAGCCGGCTGATTTTGGTTCCAGCAGGAGGCTTTGATGCCAACACCAGCCTATATCACCATCGAGGGCGCCACCCAGGGCCCGATCACCCAGGGCGCTTTCACCGAGGATTCGGTGGGTAATGTCTGGCAGGAAGGCCATGAGGACGAAATCCTGGTCCAGGCGGTCGATCATGTCGTCACCATCCCGCGCGATCCGCAGTCGGGCCAGCCGTCGGGCCAGCGCGTGCACCGGCCGCTGAAGTTCACCGCGGCGCTGAACAAGTCGACGCCGCTGCTCTACAACGCGCTGACCTCGGGCGAGATGCTGAGCAAATGCGAGGTGAAGTGGTACCGCACCAACTCGTCGGGCAAGCAGGAGCATTTCTTCACCACCGCGCTCGAGGACGCCACCATTGTCGACATCGACTGCAGCATGCCGCATGCGCAGGACCCGAAGAATGCCGACTTCACCCAGTTGGTGACGGTCTCCTTGGCCTATCGCAAGATCACCTGGGAACACACCGTCGCCGGCACTTCCGGCTCCGACGATTGGCGCGCGCCAAAGATCTAGAGCGTTTCCAGGAAAAGTGCGAAGCGGTTTTCCGGTTCGGAAACGCGACAAAACAGGGAGTTAGAGCGGTTGATCGAGTCTGTGAAATGATGAACCGCTCTGATCGCCGGGTGACGCCACCAGGTGCGGCCCGCAATGGCGGGACGCTCGGCGGATCCGTCAACCGGTCATGGCGCGGGCGATGTGCCGTGACGACTTGGCGGCCGGCGTGGAGGAGTTCCCGGCCGCTGCCCCTCCACCCGCCTGCGCTTGGCGTGATCCGAGGTTTGCCGCCCGCCTGTTGTCTCGCCTTCGTTTGTTTCGCCTGACGCCGTTCCGGAGAACCATGCCATGACCGTGATGCCTGTCATTCCAATGCTCGCGCAGAAGCACGATATCGCCTTCACTTTGTGGGTCGCCGGGCAGGACGAGAACAAGTTGCTTGTCACCGCCTTCGAGGCGGATGAGAAGCTGAATGGCCTGACCCGCATTGATGTGGCACTGACCAGCACCGATGCCGATATCGATCTGACCAAGCTGATCGACCGACCGGCGACGCTGACGATCCACCACAAATTGCTTGCCGCGCCGCGCCACTTCTCCGGCGTGGTGGCGGCGGTCAGCCGGGGCGACAGCGGCCATCACCGCACCGCCTATCAGCTGACCATCCTGCCGGCATTGCATCGGCTCGGCCATGTCTCCGACAGCCGCATCTTCCAGCAGCAGCCGGTGCCCGACATCGTCAAGACCATTCTGGCCGAACACGGCATCGACAATGTGCATTGGCGGCTGCATGGCAACCATGTCGCGCGCGAATACTGTGTGGCCTATCGCGAGACCTTGCTGGCCTTCATCGAGCGCATCTGCGCGGAGGAAGGCATCTGGACCTATTATCACAGCGACAGCGAGGGGCGTCACGATCTGATCTTCGCGGATGAACCAACCGCCGTTCCCGATTGCCCGCATCAGAAGCAACTCGATTACAACGCCATGGCCTCGGGCGCGCTCAAGGGCGTCTATTGCTCGCATCTGAGCTGGCGCGAGCAATTGCGCTCCACCGCCTACACGCTCAATGACTACACCTTCAGAAGCCCGGACGCGACCATGGAGCATCACAGCCGCGCGCCGGAGCTCAACGGCGTGCGCGATGCCTATGGGCTGTATGACTATCCGGGCCGCTACAAACGCGATGACGCCGGCAAGCCCTTCACCCGCCACAAGATCGAGGCGGTGCGGGTCGATGCCTCGACCGGCGAGGGCATTGCCAATGCGCCGCATCTGAGTGCCGGCTATCGCTTCCAGCTGACTAATCATCCGCGCCAGCAACCGGGCGGCAAATTCCTGCTGCTGTCGGTCAAGCATTGCGGCCGCCAGCCGCAGGCGCTGGGAACCGATTCGGTGGCGCCGCCGGCCGGCGATCGCATAACCCTTTCGCGCTGGCCAGCGGCACTCTCGCCGCCAGTCTTGGCCAGGGCCTGACCGGGGCCGGCATGACCGGCGCCGGTACCGGCGCGCGCGCCGCCGCCCTTGGCTCGCTGCCCGCCGCCCCGGCGCAGCCGCTCGCCGCTGCCGCCAGCCTTGCCGCGGCCCGCTCGACCGGTTCAGCCGAAGACCGCGCCGCCGAGGCAACCCTCTATGGCTGCTGCTTCACCGTCATGCCGGCGCGTCTGCCTTACCGCCCGCCGCACACCATGAAGCCGCTGGTCGACGGGCCGCAGATGGCGCATGTCGTCGGCCCGCCCGGCGAAGAGATCTTCTGCGACGAGCACGGCCGGGTGAAGGTGCAGTTCCCGTGGGATCGTTATGGCCGGTCCGACGACAAATCCTCCTGCTGGATCCGCGTCGCCCACAACTGGGGCGGCGCCACCTGGGGCCATATCGCCCTGCCGCGCATCGGCCACGAGGTGATCGTCGATTTCCTCGAGGGCGATCCCGACCAGCCGATCATCATCGGCCGCACCTACCATGCCGGCAACAGGCCGCCCTACAAGCTGCCCGACCACAAGACCAAGATGGTCATCCGCTCCGACACCCACAAGGGCGCCGGCTACAACGAGATCAGCTTCGAGGACGAGAACGGGCAGCAAGAGATTTTCGTTCATGCCCAGAAGGACATGAATATCAAGATACTTAACGATCGGACCAAAACAGTTGATGCCAACGAAACCAACGAGATCAAGAAAGACTGTGTTACGACCGTTGGTCTGAATAACGTTACGACAGTCGGGGTTACACAGACGCTCGCGGTTGGCGTCTCGCGCGCCGAAACCATCGGCATGATCGACAATCAGTTTGTCGGCGCGATTCGCAGCGTCGTGGTGGGATCAATCCATTCGCTCGTCGCCATCAAATCCCTCTTCTTCAAGTCCAGGAACATAATTTCCTCCGCCGAGGAAAAGCTCCTTCTGCAGGGCCCCGGCGGAATGATCGAAATCAATAAAGAGGGGATAATAATCAACGCCAAGAAGGTCGCCATACGCGCAGCCAGCGTCGCCATCGATGGCGGTAGCCACACTTGTCAGAACTCCGGCGCCCCGTTGGTGAAGAAATGATGCGTTTCCAGCAGCTTATCAAACATTGCATCGACACCGACACCGCGATTTTTGGTTGCGATTTACTCTCTTACGCAGATGGCTATGGGGTAATCTCTGCTTTTGCACACGACGTGACGAGCATCGTTCACAGTGGAGATAATCCTGACCCCGACAAGGACCAATATCTATATAGGCTCTCTACCGAATCCATACCTCTTCTTCCGAATAATATTCTCATTTTTAGCTCGATAGTATTTGAAGTCGAATTAGATAAATTTGATTTACTTCGAAATGAACTGTCGACTATCGCAAGAATGATTACGGAAAACTTGGGCGTGTTTGAGTTCAGGGTGCTGAACCCGACCATTTTCAAGCACTACGTGCGTTGCTTGTCTCCCGATCGAACGCAGAGGCTCCTTGCAATCCCGGCGGCGATCCACGTGCCGATTGCCGGGCATGGTCTCTATACGTTCAGGAAGAGCGCTTACTTCTCGAGTTTCCGCAAGTTTGACAAGGAAGTCGGAAAATGAGCCAGACTCTTTCTGAGGAAGAATTTCTGAAAATCTCGGATACGAGGGTTAGTGTAATTTGCAGAGAGATTTATCAAGCATCGATTACGGTCGAGTGCAATAAGCAAGAGCGGCTGAAGATTGCAAATCTTGTGACCAAAGCCAAGGCGGTTTACAAAAGCCTAAATCTAAATTCTCCTTTATCTCTACAGATAATATACATTCTGTTGACAAAGAGCGGTATAGATTTTTTCGAAAAGGAATATGTAAGGCAATTCTGGAAAAAATCATTTCTTAATCCATCGGACAGGCTTGCAGTCCTTCTGAATGATATCACCGTGCATGGGGGCATTTAATGCAAGCAGTACTGGTTCCTCTCGGAGCGGCTGGCCCGATTGGTTGGGCCGTTATTGGCACAGTGGTCATTGGTACGGGCGTGTATCTGATTTACAAGGCCCTCTCCGAGCCGTGCGCCAGTTGCGTCCTTACCGAAGAGCGGAATTGTGAGGAAGAGTGGAGATGGGCCAAGGAAAAATGCGCAGAGCTAATAAGTTCCCCAGAAAACAACCCCGGGAATCGCGATTTTTGGCGGAAATGGGGGAATAGGGGCGGCACTCTTATGGATTGTGCACGTGGATATGTATCTGAGGAATGCGGTGGCAATCCGCTAGGCTCTTGAGGGTGAAATGTCGCAAATTCCTGAATGGCAAATTGTTGAAGCGCTTCGCGAGAAACTGGATGAGTTGCGCAAATCCAGTCAATTTGATGACGCGCTGAAAGAAGTCAGGAAATTTAAGCACGCCTACCCAGATTATTATGTAGGTTATTTTGATGAAGCTAAGATATACCGGCAACTAAACTCATATAGAAATGCTATTGAACAAATCGATATTGCGAAGAGGTTAATCCCAAAAAATACTCCAGCCTCATACAGTGTATATTTTTCTGCTGGGGAAATATACATGGAAGCCGGGTTGTTGCATGAAGCTGTGCCCCTCCTAGAAAAGGCTCGTGGGCATAGCTTCTTCACTGAGGAATCTGACTGGTACTTAACAGAAGTATATATAAAGATTGGCGATCGCAGCAAAGCCAAAAAATGCCTTGAACGATTGCCGGATAATTTCGAGCGGGTCTACATGCTCGGACGTCCAAAAACTACGCGCGCGTTTCTAGAGGAAGAGGTCGCTCGCCTTGGCAGGCGCACAGAATAGCGAATTTGATCGGCGGATTTGTGTCGGAAGAGTGCGGAGGCAGCCCGGTGGACTACGGCTATTAAGGATTTTACATGTCAAAACTACTATCTGATATTACCGTTGAAAGTTTCCAAAAAAAAATCTTTAGCCTGTATCGCAATAAACAATATGACTTAGCCATTGGGAAGAGGCGTCTTATTACAAGACAATGAGGATGTATAGCGAATCTATTTCTGCGATAAGAAAAGCACTCCAGCTAGTCCCGCAGAACAACGCTGCTATTTTTGGTGTCAGCTTTGCTGCATCCCGTATCTATTTGAAAGCTGGTCTTCTCCAAGAAGCGATACCTTTATTGGAATCCTGCTGTAAACATGAATTTTCCGTAGAAGACGCTACTTGGTTCCTGACAGAAATTTATATCAAGTCAGGTGACTATCGCAAAGCCAAAGAATGTCTTGAACGATTGCCGGACAATTTCGAACGCGTCCACATGCTAGGCCGCCCCAGAACAACTCGCGTGTTTCTGGCTGAAGAGGTCGCTCGCCTTGGCAGGCGCACAAAATAGCGAATTTGATCGGAGGCAATAAATGAATAAGCCGATAGCTCTTCGTGGCCACTACCATACATGCCCAATGATCGATCCCGGGCCGACGCCGCATATTGGTGGTCCGATATCGCAGACGCAGTCATTGGTTAAGGTAAATGGGATTCCGGTAGCCCTGGTGGGAGACAAATGTATCTGCATAGGCGACGGGCTGGATACGATAGTCTCAGGGTCGTCTGTTCTGAAAGTAAACGGAAGATCGGTCGCGCGAGTGGGCGATGCAACTGGGCATGGAGGCGTAGTTATCCAAGGGCATGGCAGCGTCAGAGTCGGCTAAATGATTGCCTGACCTATCGCCTCGCCACCTATGACGACGCCTGGAAAGAACATCGTCATCCGCAGCTGCCGCCGGACTTTGACTACCGTTTCTACCAGACCGCCCACCCTCGGATGATCTACCCCGGATACCTTCATGGCGATGAGGAGGTTCAACTAGCAGGCGTCGTTCCCGATGGAGGGTTGCTCGTATTTAACCTTCCGGGAGTGCGACCGCATGCGGTCGTTGATTGGTTGGATGATAGGCAAGTACCAGCACGGCTCCATCTCGATGGCTTGCATGTCGACCTTCGCGGCAGCGGGCCCTGGCGGGTCGACCTGACATGGCGGGCCTGTGCGTCATCTGCCCGCAATTCCTCAAGGTCGACCTGTTCTTCGCCACGCTCGGCGACCCTACGCTGCTTGATATGCCGATATCGGCGGAAAGCGGTCTGGTGGAACCTGATCACTCACCAAGCGACGTCACTCCGAATGCCGGGCTGTCCGCATGAGCCATCCGCCGCGCGAAGGCAGCCGCGACACCGGCAAGGGCATCATCGTCTCGATCTACCCGGATGTCTGCTACGCCAAGGACGTGCCCGTCCCATTCAGCCTCTACGCCATCCAGGGCGAGGACGCCAACACAGCGCCGACTGTGCGCATGACCGGGCAGCGCGCCCACAACAAGGGCTCGATGACGACGTGCTGCCACGGCGACGAGCCGGGCGTCGCCGGCGTCAAGTCGGGCACCGTCGGCAGCATCTGCGAGCCGAAGACCTGGTCCTCGACCGTCAACATCGAGGGCAAGCCAGCCATCCGCCACAACGACGAATGGTGGATGAACAACAGGAACACCATCGGCAAGCTCTACTGGATCGAGAGCACCGAGAGTTTCGAGGCTACGCCGCCATTGAAGGCGGCGGGCTGTATGACTATCCGGGCCGCTACAAACGCGATGACGCCGGCAAGCCCTTCACCCGCCACAAGATCGAGGCGGTGCGGGTCGATGCCTCGACCGGCGAGGGCATTGCCAATGCGCCGCATCTGAGTGCCGGCTATCGCTTCCAGCTGACTGACCTGAGACCCGATGCTCCTCCGTTTTTGCGGAGAGTCCGTGGTTGATTTGTGTCCTCAAGCGGCCAGTTTTTCCAGTGTCATTTTCGATGCGAACTCGGCGGGCGTGACATTGCCGAGTGCTGAATGTGGTCTGTGCTGGTTGTAGTCCTCCTTCCATAGCTGGATTGCGGCTCGCGCTTGGGCCAGGTTCGAAAACAGCGTCTCGTTCAGGCATTCGTTGCAACGCTTGCCGGACTCATCGCCAAATTTGGTTCGATGGCAAGATCCTGGTCATGATGGTGGCCCATGCTGATGCCAACCGGCCATGGTCAGACGAAGAACGCGACGCTGTCGCAGCGCCGCCGCCGGCGCACATGCGCCTGCCGATCACTCTGATGATGTATTGCGGGCTCGATCCACAGGACGCGATCAGGATACCTCCAACGGCCGTGTCTGACGGCAGGATCGATGCGAGGCGCGGCAAAACCGGCGTGGCAATGTGGTTCGATTTGCCGGCTCCTGTTATCGAAACGCCCGCAGTCGCTCCAAAGCATGATGCGATCAGTTGTGCGCCAATAGTCGAGGCAAGCCATGGACGACGTCTGGCTTTCGCGCGTCGTGGCGGCCCATCCGGCAGCAGTTGGAAAAGGCGTCGGGCCGGGTCTCACGCTAAAGGGGCTCGCGCCACACGGTGGCGACCATCCTTGCAAAGATGGGCTACGACGAACGAACTGTCGCCGATATGCTCGGTCAGGAGACGATCGAGATGGCGCGACACTACTACAAGCGCGCTAACGCTCCTGCGCGTCGGCCAGCAGTGTGCCGAGACTGACCAAAACTTTCCGGCACATCACCGTGGAACGGCCCGTCTCCCGCAGCTTGTCCTCGAAGGCGCGAACCGCGGGCACCGTCATCTTCGACAACAGCGTGCGACCAATCAGTGGAACGATGTGCAAGTCTAGGTGCTGGCGGTATTGGCCGATGGTGGCGCGCTCAAGCTCCGCATCCTCGCAGGAAATTATCCACAGGCTTCCAGCAGCCCCCACAGTGGCGCTGGCGCTATCTGCGACGTGGACCCCTTCACGGACCTCGACCTTGGTTGTAGCGGCGAAGGCATCGGCTTCCTTTTTCCGGGCAAAGCTTTTTTGCCGGCGCACGCTCTTCCCATCGAAGTAATCGACAATCCAGGCGGTCCGCTCTTCGCCGCGGCGGTTGGACCATGTGCGCTTGCGGACGGACATCTATTTTTTGTCTTCCGTGGTTGGTGGCGACGTCATTGTCCGGATTTCCTCCTTAATTACCTCCTTTGAGACGGTCTTGCCGGACACTGCATCGGCGATGTGTTTGGCCATAATATTAAGCCAGATTGCGATTTGGTCAGCAGCAAGGTCTGTGTCGGAATCGCCTCTCCAAAACTCCATCGAGATCGGCAATCGAACCTCTCGTTCTAGCAACCTCTCTCGTTCTGTTCGATCTACCCTCATTTTTTCAAACTCTTCTAGGCGAAACACGATCTCCGAATTCAGCGACCGCCCATTTGCATCAGCGCGGGTTTTTAGCTGCTCGCGCAATCCTGGCGGGAGCCTCAACTGAAACTGGTCCGGGTTGCTGCGCTTCACCAACATATCACCCTTTCGTGAAGTTCATAGCCAATGGCTATGAATTCGGCTTGCGTCAATGATAGCCAATGGCTATGTATCATTACACATATCCAATGGCTATGACAACAGCGGAGATCGATTCTAATGGAGATCACAAATACGCAGGACCTGGATGAACCCGTTTGGGAGGTATCCAATATCGCTAGGATCATTTGCAGGAACGAACGGCAGACCTTCCACTTGTTGGCCACCGGAAAACTGCCGGCGAACAAAGTCGGTTCCCGGTATGTCAGCACGCGGCGTAAGCTGCTGACCGCCGTGCTGGGGGAGATGGCTTAGATAGCCTCTCTCGATCACCAAACCTCCGAAGCGGTCGCGATCGCCGCTGCGTGGCTGGCGCAGACGCCGGACCACGCCAAACCGCACCCGATCGTTCCGTATCTCAAGAACACGTTCGGGCTGACGGCTCTGGAAGCCTGTTTGGCGATCAGCCTCAGCAAGGACGAAGGCGCCGATGCGAGCACCTCCTGAAAAGCAAAACGCCGCCCCGATGCCTGGCAGCATTGGAAACGGCGGAAAAGAGATAACTGAAGCCCTGGAAATATATTCCGCCGAGGCAACCCATGCAAGCCTATCGCCTGTTCTCACCGCCGAGCTATCTCGGCTCTTTGCGGCCGGTTTTTGGCTCATGCCGCTTGGCGGCGAGGACGGGCGAACGCCCGCGCTTCGCTTCAGGAAGGATGACGGTAAGCCCGCCGCGCGCCATCCGCTCGCAAGCGTCGTCAATAAGCTCATCGCCGTCCCGAGCCGCAACTATGCCATCCGGCTCCAGGGACTGCTTGTGGTGGACATCGATACCGATACGCCGGATGCCCACGCCTATGTCGAGCGCCGGTTCGGCGCGTCGACGGTCCAGGTCAAGACGCGCAAGGGTGTACATCACTGGTATCGGTTTGAAGGCAGGCCGCCCGCCAAAGTTCGGCTGCCAAGCATCTCCATCGACTTCAAGGCCGGCGTTCAGCAGCTTGCTGCTGGTCCGTTCGCCGAGCGCATGGATGGTGCCCAATACCTGCCGCTCAAAGGGCGCCTCGAATCCGTCGCCGCGCTGCCTAGTTTCGTCGATCGCGAGCCGCCAAGTCGAGCCCGAGCAGGAGATCGAGTTCACGTCGAGTGGCAAGGTTGCCGTCAGCAGCCGGAACACCGCCCTGTGGCGATCAGCGATCGAGTATGCGCCTTGCGTCAACTCCCTTGCTGCCCTTGCGGGAGACCTTCGCGCGCATCGCGACTGGCATTTCGAAAATCCCGAGACAGTCAGCGAGGACGAAGTTCGGCGTGTGTCCGAATGGGCGTGGCAGAAGCGGCTCGATAACCAGATTTGGTCTGGTAGGAGGTCCGAGGTGAGGTTTCCGCGCTCAGTCATGGACCGACTGCTCAGGCATAAGCACGGCGCTGACGCCTTTTTGCTCTATTGCTTGCTGCGGTCGGAGCACGGGCACATTGCCGCAGAAATTTCCCGATCGTTCCCGGGGCGATGCGCAAGGCTGGCCTATTCGAAATGTCGCGCAACCGACTTTATCGAGCGATCCATGTCTTGGTGACCGAGGGACTGCTTATCGACTTCGGGCAGAATGGCCTCAACCGGGCCAAGCGTTACCAACTCATAGGAAGAGATAGAGGGGAGGGCGTTTCCTATTACTTAAATACCCAATTCAGGCACATGGGAAATTCTGCACATTCCGGAGTTCCAGCATGAAGCAGATCGACCTGTTTCAATGGGTAGACAACCGTCCCACGGCCAAAATCTACGATTGGTGCGGCCCATTTGCGGCGCGCGTCATTGCTCGCCTGCACGAGTATGACGACGAATGGCCAAAACCCGATTACGGCGACAACACGGTGGTTCGGATGCCGCCTTTAGACGACCGGAAGCGTGCATGAGCGACAATGACAATCGCGGAACGCAAGCGTCCTGAACGCTGCGAAGCCGCGCTCGACCCCCCCCACCACCCTCCTACCCCTCACTTAGCCCGTTCGTTCGCGGGGAACGCGTGAGGGCGATGCAGTGACGAAGAAACCGCGCGCCAAGAAAGCGGCGAACTTGCCGATCGTTCCACATGATCCGACGCCGGCCGAGAAACGAGCCATTGCCAGCTATGAGAAGCGCAAGGTGGCAGTGCCGCAAACGCCTCCCCTCAATTACACCATTGCCGATCCCGACGAGAACGGAGTCCGCACCGCTCGGATCGATGTCGACCATCCAGACCGCGCCGCTGGCTATCAGATGATTTCCGATGCCATCGGCACAGGCGACATGACTTTCACTTATGGGCTGCTGCTCGATGCTTCCGGCATCGCGACCAAGACGGACGGCACGTCAGATATGGAGCGCGTCAACTATGCGCTGTCGATCGTGAAGGGCATAAAGCCCCGCAATCAAGTGGAGGCGATGCTAGGCATCCAGATGGCAGCGATCCACATGGCAACGATGAGAGCCGCAGCGAACCTTTCTGCAGCGAAGACGGGAAAGGCCTTCGAACTGTACGAACGCAGCTTGAACAAGCTCGGCCGCACCTTCACGACACAGATGGAGGCCTTGAAGCGATACCGCAGCAAGGGCAATCAGCGCATCGTTGTCGAGCGCGTGAATGTCAGTGAAGGCGGCCAGGCCATCGTCGGCAACGTCGATCGGGGGGAGGCAGAATGAAAAAGGCATCGGATAACCCCATGCAAAGCGCCCACGCTTCGCCACGCTGTTCGGCTACATCGAAGCGATCGGGCCTGCCCTGCCAGGCTCCTGCTGTTCGCGGTCGCCCTGTCTGCCGTATGCATGGCGCTCGGGGCGGTGCCCCCAAGGGCGTGCGCAATGGCGGCTTCCGTCACGGCCAGTTCACATGCAAGGCAATCCAGGAGCGCCAGGCGCTAGCGCTGCTGATACGGGTAGCGAGGATGTCGGCCACCGAAATATAGCGCGCAGGGTGCCCAGCCGGACGACAGGCTCTTGTCAGACGCCTAACAACCTCGTCGGTGTCAAGGCACCGGTTCTACCGGAACCACTGGATCGACGGTTTCAGGCGTCTCGGCGGCTGCTTCTTCCGCCGCCGCATCCTCCAGCATCTCACGCATTTCATCGATCTTGCCGACGTTCTCGCCGACGCCGAGGACACCCTCCGCCCAGGTTACGACGTCGGGGTCGATGGGCTTGTTGGACATCTCGTCGAGTGCTTCTTCGAGCGTCCCAGCCAAGGCAAGTGCTTCTTGTGCGTCGGCCGCATCGTCCACGGCATCGGTGACCACGTCTTGCTGTGTGGTAATCAGACCCGGCAGCGCGGCAATCCTGTCGAGCTGAGCCTGGGTCGGTTGCGCAATACCCTCTAGCGCGATGAGTTCGTCTTGGAGCGCCTGCAACTCTTCCTGCTCGGCAGCGAGCGCCCCCTCGGCGAACTCGGCTTCAGCCGATGCCATCACAAAAGCTTGCACGTCAGCGAAATTCGGGCTCTTGGAGTTGATGTAGGCGTTGATGTTCCGATTAAGCGAATTCAGTCGGCCAAGCTTTGCGTTGAGGTTTTTCTCCTTGGGCAAAGCGGCAACCTGCTGCTGCTTTGCTGCAGCCTTGGTCGTCGACTTTGTTGCCACCTTTTTAGTGGATGCCTTCGCGCCGGCAGTGCCCGACTTCCCTGACGACTTCCTGCGACTTTCCTGACGACTTTCCTTGCGAATTACCTTTGCCAGAGTGACCACCGCTGTTTCCATTGCTGCCACCATTGCCGGTGCCGCCGCCGTTCCCATTGCCGCCATTCTTGGCAAACGCTTCGGTCGTGCCGAAACCGCTAATTCCACCGTCAAAAGGAAGCGCGCTGACTGCTACGCCGCAAAGGGCTGCGATGAAAAATGTCTTTGCTGGGGTCATCAGAAGTTCCTCCGAAAATCATCGCACCGTAACGACAATATGCAACGCAGAGTCGTCGCGCCACGGTGCCTTGTCTGTCATACTGGCGAATTATTGAAAAGGCCCAACCAATCTCGATTCGATTTTACATAACAAAGCTGCCGGCGAAGGGTTCGACAATGGTGTTCTGGGCGACCGGGAGCGATGGCGCGCAGGGTGGCCCGACTGTGACGGCCAAACCGGCGGCAAGATTGGGCGAGTGGCACTCGCTCCCGCTCGATCAGCACGCCTTCTTCCGCAGCCGCGCGGCAATGAACGCCTTCCTGGCGGCGTCGGCGCTCGCATCGCCTCGCAGAGCGTCCGACAGCACCTCTGCCGCCTTGCCCCACGCCTTGCCCCTTCCCGGCCACGCCAGGTGGATGCGCGAATGCCGGTATCTGATTAAAGATCACCCCCATGCAGGACCGGAAACCACTCGCCTGGTCGCGTCGGCTGTGGCGAACCAAGCTGGCGAACCCGGCCTGCCAAGATATTTTTCACCGTCAACGCCAGTGCAGCCGACAAGCAACAGCACCGGCAACGCCTTCCAGATGTTCATAAAATGCCCCCAAAAAGGGCAAGCTTATCCTAATTTAGCGATGGTGGAAGAGACAACCGGATGTATCGACTACGCCTATTTCACAACCATCCATGAACAGACCGTACGTAAGAAGGTTGCGATCAAGGAGTCGGACGAGATTTGAGCCGATTCAGCGCGCTTCCCCGCTCGCCACCGTTTGGTGGGGATCTCAACGGCCCCGCTGCTTCCCCAACGGGGCAGCGGGTCGGCTTGCCGCAAAGGGGCAGTTTGTTACCCCAAATGTTACCCGGTCCGTGTTTTGGGCGTATCTGGATTTAAGTCAAATATACCTAAGCTTTTAAATCCGCCGCAGCCAGCGAATCAGGGACTATGAACTATGAACTGCGCTCGCCCATTCAGCGGGGGCACCTCACCAAATCTCCCAAAGTATGCCCTTCAGGCGGCGCTGAAGGCAATCAACGCAATTCGCAACCCGAAACCTAACTCGGTCCGGAGGAGCGATCTTATGGAAAACATCCTTGGTTGCCAGATATGTCAGTGCAGGCATAGGGGCACTCAAGCGACCTTTTTCAAACAAGGTCCGCCGACTATCGGTTAGGCGAGCCCAGAGATTCCTGGTCTGTCCGATGTAAAGAAGCCCGTCAGAATCCACTCCGCCGACACGACCGAGCTGAACGAAGCTTCCGTCTTCATTATGGCGACAAGCTCATAAGACGGGCTGTCGATCATGTCCGGCTGGCGCGTCGTCTCGCGCCGCCGACCCACGTCTTCAACCGCAGCGCCTCCAGCGGGTCGGGTTCGAAGACCGACAGGCCCGCCTCGACCAGTCGCCGGGCGAGAACGTCGGCGCGCGGCTGGCCCCCGGAGGCAGGCGGAAGCTCCCACGGCAGCAAGTTCAAGGCGGCCTTGCCGACGGTATCGTTGAGGACATCATCACCGCGCTCAGCCGCTTCAAGTCGTTTGCTGTGATCGCCCGCAATTCGTGCTTCGTTTATAAGGGCAAGGCCATCGACGTGCGGCAGGTCGCCAGGGAGCTCGGTGTCCGCTACGTACTTGAAGGCAGCGTGCGACGCTCCGGCGAGCGGCTTCGCATCACCGCACAGCTCATCGAGGCGATGGCCGGGGCACACCTTTGGGCCGACAAATTCGATGGCGTCGTCGCAGATGTATTTGACGTGCAGGACCGCATTACCGAAAGCGTTATCGGCGTCATAGAACCGCAGATTCAACAAGCCGAGATCGAACGCTCCCGGAGGAAACGCCCGGAAAACCTCGACGCATATGATCTCTACCTCAGGGCGCTGTCGAAGACATACAGCTCGCGGCCCGAGGACAATGCCCAAGCTTTTGCGCAAATGATGGAAGCAGTCGCGCTCGAGCCGCACTACGCCCCGTTCCTCACCGGTGCCTGTTTTGCCCTTGAATTCCGTTTTGCCATGGGCTGGCCGACGCTGACCGGCGACGACCGGGCCACCTGTCTTGATCTGGTGCGCCGCGCCCTCGCCGATCCGCAGCGCGATGCGACCGTTCTGGCGGTATGCGGCCTGACGCTAGTGACCATGCGGGAGTACGACCGAGGCATGCAGATCGTCGCCAATGCCGTCGAGGCGAACCCGAACAGCCAATTTGTGCTGATGCTCGCAGGCATCGCCGAACTGCATTGCGGGAAACTGGAGGACGCGCTCGACGATAGCCGGCGCGCGATCCTGATGAGCCCGGGCGACCCGACGGCGCCATGGCCCATGACCACGATTGCATTAGCACATATGGCGCTCGGCAACTATGTCGAAGCGCTGAAGGCCGCTGAGCGGTCAATGGCGGTCAACGCCAACTCGATCCGACTTACTGGACGCTGATCGCGGCAAATGCGCAGCTCGGCCGAATGGATGAAGCACAACGCTACCTGGCAAAGTTCCGGGTGCTCGCCCCGGACGTTACGATCACCAGCATCAGGGCAGGACTGCCGGAATACGATCCATCGCGCATGGCAGCGATCCTCGAAGGCTTGCGCATCGCAGGGCTAGACGAAAGCTAGTTACTAACCGGACGAAACCCCGCTTGCACGTCCTTGGCAGGTATGCGTTGGAGAGGGGATGCCGCCGTAGCACGATGCTAGCTGGCGAGTGGTAGTAAGTCACCCCGATCCACGCCCGCGGACGCAATCCTCTTGCAACGCAGGGGTACGGCGGGTCGGATTCAGCAAGGCTACGGTTCAGAAGCAACTCGCTAAGCTACGCTTAACATTTCACCAAGCAAGTTCGGATGCCAGCCGCCGGACTGGCTTCGCCTTCGCTGCC
This sequence comes from uncultured Alphaproteobacteria bacterium, assembly GCA_963839725.1. Taxonomy (GTDB): domain Bacteria; phylum Pseudomonadota; class Alphaproteobacteria; order Rhizobiales; family Rhizobiaceae; genus Kumtagia. Next base: position 203,861 of record CAWIWT010000034.1, read on the forward strand.
TTACAACACTGCAGTGAACTTGAGGCAGGCAACGATCTTCAGGCTTCCCCAAGCTCCACAAGGTGCGCTACGTTCCGACCATGGCGCTTACGCAAGACCTCGGTTGGAGGGCAGAATGTCAAGTCCTGGCTGGGAGACCGATTATGTTGTGCCTGGTGGCAAAGAGGTGAGGATGACCCTCTTTTGGGGGGACAACTACTTTGGCACAATTCATAAGGATTGCGTCGCAACCGCTCGCTCAATGCTCACAGAGCATGGGCTGAAGCTGGATCTGCTGCCAAGTAACGGCGAGCCAACAGACCAATTCACGGTGACTGTGCCGGTCAAGAGCGACGGCCTGCTACACCCCGAAGACTACAATGAGTTACGGAACCGATGCGCTGCTAAATTCAACGATCAAGCAGTTGCACCCTTCAAACAGCGTCTTCCGGTAATCTTCTGCAATTTCAAGTATACAGCCAATGGACTGACGATAGAATCAGGTCCGTGGCTTCCTTGGTGTCTGGTTGGCCCGACATGCGACTCCGTGACAATGCTGCACGAGGCTGGCCATGCCTCACAAAAGATCGGCCACCTCACTTCGAGTTCGAAGGCGGGCGCCAAGCAAAACTTCATGTTCGATGGTGGCGGTGACCGCTCACTCATGCACAAATCCCAGCTTCAGAGGTTTGTGCAAGCGTACTTTATAGGCTGACTTCAACAACTGCCGAGCGCCCGAACGTCGTTGGCGGTATGGGCCAGCGGCATCGGCGGCTAGCCGAAAATCCTCTGATAGTTGGCAACTTTGCGCAGGTGCTCCTTAACTTGGCTGAGCGACGGCCCTCGTTTCACCGTGCTCCAAGTAGTCCTAGCTTCAGGACGAATTTCGATACCGAATGAACGATGCATGTTGGTCTCCTTTCAAACGGGGAGACGCAATAACAGTGCCCTGACGGCGCATGCCACGGCATCGACGACGCTGGCGAACTCGAAAAGCGCACCAGCGCCACTCGCAATCAGCGCTTTGAGGGCGCCGCTGTCCTGTTTTTGGTCGTAGAGGTCCATCTCGATGCTTTTGATGCAGGCCTGTACCTCATGGGGGAGATCCTCGCGCGCTGTTGCAGGATGGCGGGCCATGTATCCCTGTGTAGCATCAAATCTCATTGCCTCGCGATGCCGCCAAGTTCTTCAACTGTAACCGCAGACAGCTCAAGCTCGACCGCGGCGAGGTTCTCACCCAGGTGTGCAACCGACGACGTGCCCGGAATCAGCAATATGTTGGGTGCGCGGTGAAGCAACCAGGCGAGTGCAGCCTGCATGGGCGTCGCCTGCAGCCGCTTGGCTACATCCGATAGGGTCGATGACTGTAGCGGCGTAAAGCCGCCAAGGGGGAAAAACGGCACGTAGGCGGTGCCGGTGCTGGCCAGTTCGTCGATCAAGTCATCATCCTTGCGATGCGCTAGATTGTAGTGGTTCTGCACACAAACGATTTCGGCAATAGAACGTCCCTGCGCGAGTTGCGTCCGTGTAACGTTGCTGAGACCGATATGGCGCACGAGACCCTTGCGTTGAAGGTCGGCCAGCGCGGCAAGCGGCGCCTCGATGGAACCTTCGCTCGGACCGTGGCCGTCGCCCATAATCCTCAGATTGACGACATCCATTGCCTCAAGGCCGAGGTTTCGAAGGTTGTCATGAACCGCCGATGCCAGTTCCGCTGGTTTCATCGCGGGTTTCCAAGACGCGTCCGGACCACGGATGGCGCCGATCTTGGTGACGATGACCAGATCCTCGGGGTAGGGATGAAGAGCTTCACGGATGATCTCGTTGGTGACATGCGGGCCGTAATAGTCACTGGTGTCGATGTGGTTCACGCCGTGCTCTACTGCCTCGCGCAGCACGGAGACAGCTGCCTTCCTGTCCTTTGGTGGTCCGAAAACGCCTGGCCCTGCAAGTTGCATAGCGCCATAGCCCATACGCTTCACAATGTTCTCGCCAAGTTTAAAGGTTCCGGCCTTGTCAATATTGCGCATGCCCTATCTCCCATGCAGACACCCAGTTCGACGACAGTACTAGGGGGTTGACATTTCCCTTTTCAATCCTGGTCGAGGATATTCGCTGACTGGATTGAGGTAGGCAGAAATGAAGAATAGCAAGATGCTGTTTGTGGCTTTGCTCGCGCTCCCAGCGGCGGGTTGTCAATCGGACGACCTGCCTCCTCGGCCGGCGTATGTGTCGACGCGTCATGATGGTATGGCTTTGATGGCTTCGCGTGAACGCCATTTGTTCCGTGAGGCGAAAGGCCGGCGGCCTGCTGCCCGCTAGACGGAAACGCCATGGTTCGATGACAGCGCGCAGCCGCCCATACATTGGCCTTCAGCGCCACAGAGATGACTCAGGACGCGCGAGGGGCAGTTGTCGAGTCCCACACAGCCGAAACAGCCCGAACGCCTGTACGGGCCGTTTGTGAGTCAATGCGAGGATCGACGATTTTCCTCAGCTATCTGCTGCGCACTCGTAAGAAACTTCTCGCCAGCAGGAGTCAGCCGATCAAAGTCCGCTTTGCGCATCTCACACTCATCCGGTGATGTCGGTGAGATGTTCGTCCGCTGGTTGCTTCCAGCTCGTTGAAGGCGGCGAGAGCGAACGGTGTTACACCATCGAAGATGCGCACGTTCTTAAAGGTACACCTCTCTGAGATTAAGAAGCTTGGTACCGCGGCTGATGGAGGCCACCGACTGGCAGGCGCATTCTGTGCGCGGGTTCAGGCATCGGATCGGCCGGGGCCAAGCACGACGGAGACGCAAGATGGCGATGATCGACGGTATCACATGCGCTTGATGCATCTGTGATATCTAAAGTGATAGGATTGCGCCCGGCGAAGGGGCGTCTCGCCGATGCTCCTCGTTGAGGAAAGACGGCTCGGAAGACGTCTACCTTGGTCACCACGCACTTCCGTAAGGTCGTTCGCGCCGATCTCGAACCAGTTCGCAGGTTTCTGGGTAGAAGTCGAGGCCACGGCCGATCTTGATCACCCATCCGTTGTCGAGGCGGGTCTCCCGGTCATGGATGTTCGGGTTGAGCTTCACGTCGAGCACGACGTCCAGTTCGAGCAGGCTTTGCTTCCCCGCGGGGCGTCTATTGTGGCCAGTGTGATCCC
>CAWIWT010000035.1:0-399994 GCA_963839725.1 uncultured Alphaproteobacteria bacterium
CATGAGTTCCGGTTCCGGAAATGGCGAGGTAGCGCCAGTTGCGGTATTGCGGAATTTCCGGTGTGGCCGATCAATTTCGGTTTCCGGCGACAGTATGGACATTCGTCGTCGGGCCGGCGGGCCCTAGTCTGCTCCGTCTTGTTTTGCCCGCTCGATGAATTTCGCCGCGACTTGTTTGCCGAGCGCGGCGCCTGCCCGGTTGTCCATTTCGTAGTGGATGCCGGCCCAGATGCGGGAATTGCCCGCCTCCTTGCCGACTGCGCGGATGAACTCCGCACGGCTGGGAAACAGATACGCCAGGACCTCGCTTCGAGCCGTGGAGAGCGTGGAGTGGTTCGACGGATAGCTGGGATGAGGCGGCACCGCGAACAGTGGAGTGATGCTCGGATCAAGCATGTTGGGCCGCAGGTACCAATAAGCGTACTTCCCATCGTTGCTTGCAATGAAGGCGTCGTAATAGACCGTTGCGACCATCGCGTAAGCGCGCGCGGCGCGCGGGGCGTTCGAATCCGTCTTGTCCTCGAACATCCATTTGCTGGGATAGTCGTACCAGCTAGTCATTAAGCCGGCTGGACTTTGCCAGTAGAAAGCTTTGTAGTTGTTGGGGAATTTTCGCTCGAACTGCCGAACTGCATCGACCTCGGCCTTCACGGCCGCAGACTTGCAGTCGGGCGGGGCTGGCGGCCTGAATTCATCGGGCGCGGCCAGTAGGATTGGCTTCCAGTTTGGCAGGGTTGCATTGGCGGGCTTGTCTCCGACCCACATGCATGGCCCGGTCGGAACGGTGTCACTCCAGACCGCGTCGGAGCCATCGGCTTTTGCCCGCGCAATCACCTGCTCTGCCACGCGTCGCCCCAATTCCAGGCCTGCGGAAGAGTTGCTCGGGAACTGGACACCGGCAAGCTCACGCGACTGCGCCGCTTCTGCGGCCATCGCCTGAAACGACGACGCCTCGTCCGGAAAGAAATAGGAAAGAACCGCAGCGGCGGCTCCGGCGGTGGCTGCGTGTTCGGATGGGTAGGCCGGACTGCGAGGCGTAGGCAGTGCGGTCGGCAGTGTCGCATCCGCCTCGCTCGGGCGCGGCCGATTGTAGAAGTATTTCGACTCCCAGGCCGCGATGGTGGCGTCGTAGATCGCCATCGTCAGATAGGTGTAGACACGGTGCGCATTGGGGATCTGCTGGCCCGCGAGAAGGCGATTGTTGACCAGCTCGATCCATCGATAGCCGGGCGCACCGGCATCCCAGAACGTGATTTTGGCGGCGACCTGCGCGTCGTTGTTTGCGGCTAGCTCGCGAAGCTTCTCCAGTTCAGCTGCGGAAGTATCCGGTGGCGGCGGGACTCGCAAGTCCTTACCTGACGCGATCACCCACGTCTTCCACGCTCCAGCCTTTGGCTCTATCGGATTCGATTGGGCGAAAGCGCAGTTCCCTGCCAAAAGGATTACCACGCAAGCCTTGCTTAGGACGCTGAGCATATTGGGCCTCCCATAGTTGATCCCTAGCCCAAAGCGGAAGTTTTTCTGTTTTGACGCCTGTTCCACTTTAATTTTAGCAAGCTCTAATTATACCGCGACGCGCTGCCTAGTAAAAGGATCAAGAAGAGAGGAGAGTTCGCCGGTCTTCCCGATTCGGCCGCACCGACTTCGCGGCAGGACAAGTCATTCCCAACACCGAGCGGCCATTCTCCGAAGTCGTCGTGAAGGTCGCATTCGGGCCAAACGCGTACAATGTGCCCGGTCCGCTGCAGGTCCGCATTAACCCTGAAACGGGCATCCAAATCTGCGCGTTTATGTGTACACGCCCTTAGTTCCGGCTCCGCAGTTGGCCGATGCGTTCTACCTCAGCGTCCAGGAAGGTTGGATCAACCATACTGGAAAAGTCCACCTTCACCCGCAGGCTCCGGTCCGGACGATTGAGCTCCCGCCCCCCGTGCCAGAAGCTCCAGAGGTCGTGGATCAGATTGTCGATGGCGTCGCGGTTGAAGCGGTAGGCATGCATGGGCACGTAGTTCTCACCCGGGGCCATCATGTGCTCGATATGGCCATCGAATTCGCCCGGGTGAAGCTTCATCGCGCCGAAGTCCTCAAATCCGGCTGCCAGGAGCGCATGAATTGGGCCGAAGTTGCCGTCGACTACGTGAGCGACGTAGTCCTCCTCCATATCGTTGGTGCGAAGGACGGCATAGCGATGGATCAGCATAAGTTTAATCATAAGGGCAACGACGCCGATGCCGCGAGCGGCGGGATGCACCATGAGAGCGCCTAGTTCCTCTTCCCGGCGATGCCCGTCGGCTTCCTTATGGGTGTCCTGCAGCAGCCCAGCACCGATGACACGCTGATCTTCGCCGACCACAACGTCGTAGAGGCGTTGCGTGCGGGCCGCCTCTTCGAACGTTCGTGCCGAGCGGTCGAACAAGGTCCCCTCGTTGAGGGATTCAACGAAGGTGTAAGGTATGCGGTATTCTGACGCTGGCGTTTGCCGAAACGTCAGAATGTCGGAGTCGGTGAACAATGGGGGTCTGTGAAACGCCATAGTCCGAGACCTCCGAATGATGAGAACCTGCAACGACAAGATCCAGCATCCAAAGACGATTGGTCAAGGCAGAGCGTAACACCCTCGGAGCTGACAAAGAGCATCCAGAACGGGCGGGCCGCTCCCCTTTCAGCGTCCGGTGCGCATGTGGCGATGAACGCCCCCCATCAGTTAGACCGGCGGGGATTGGGCCGGGCAAAGGGCCAGGCTCGGCGTCGGGTTCAGGACCAGACTCCCGACCTGGTTATCCCGGTTTGCATGGCTGATTAGCAGGCGTCCATCGCTTTGCCCCTTGCACTGGTCGGCGAGATCGGAATCTTTCTTCCTGCAACCGCCGCTTTGACGATGAGGCCGTCGATTTCGGTCACGGATTTGCGGCAGGGCGTTTAGCCTCGCTTCGATCTTGCGTCACTCGTAATCTGTCTTACTGTCGCACGCGAGTTCGCGCATCGTCGCGAGCTGCACGCCTTGCGATGAAGCTGTTTTCGCCTGAACATCCTGCAGCGAGCTGGCGATGCAGGGTTTCCACTATGGAGCGTAACAATGACAACAGAACCATCGAACGGTTTGGAAATGCGTTCCCTGATCACTCGGGACGGTACTCTTCGCGTCAGTCTTGAACCCGTCGAAGCAGGAGAGCCTGGCGAGGGCGAACTGATCGTCAGGCTAGAAGCTGCTCCAATCAATCCTTCCGATATCGGCCTATTGCTAGGGCCTGCCGACATCTCCTCCTTCCGGGCCGAAGGTACACTCGATCTGCCTGTACTCACCGCGCACGTGCCACAAGAGCGTCTGCCGGCAGCTTCCACGCGCCTTGGTCAGTCTCTTCCCGTAGGCAATGAAGCAGCTGGGACAGTAGTCCGCGCAGGTCCCGATCAACGGCATCTGCTCGGACGAAAGGTGGGGATGGTGGGCGGTGGGATGTATACCCAATACCGCCGGATCCCGGTGCGAGACTGCATCGTCCTGCCCAACGATGCGACGGCACCAGAAGGCGCCTCTCTGTTCGTTAATCCGCTGACCGCGCTTGGCTTCGTCGAAACAATGCGTGCGGAGGGCCACAAGGCCATCGTCCACACGGCTGCGGCCTCAAACCTCGGACAGATGCTCGTTCGGGTCTGCCAGTCAGACGGGATACCGCTCGTGAACATCGTTCGGAGCGCAGAGCAGGAGAACTTGCTGCGGCAGCTTGGTGCCACCTACGTCGTCAAAAGCAGCGATCCCGACTTTCTGTCGGATCTTGAGGAGGCAATCGCTGCAACAGGCGCGACGATCGGCTTCGACGCAATCGGTGGCGGCAAACTGGCCGGCCAGATCCTCATGGCGATGGAGAAGGTCGCAAGCCGAAATCTTGACGGCTACAACCGCTACGGATCGAACACCTTCAAGCAGGTCTACATCTATGGCGCCCTGGATCCAGGGCCCACCGTCTTCAACCGCACCTTCGGCTTCTCATGGAGCGTAGGCGGATGGCTGGTCTTTCCGTTCCTGCAGAAGGCTGGGGCAGAGACGGTTCAACGCCTACGAGCTCGTGTTGCTGACGAGTTCAGGACGACTTTCACAAGTGGCTACACGGACACTATAAGCCTTAAAGACGCTCTGAGGCCGGAGATCGTGGGCGCATTTGAACGCAAGGGCACCGGTATGAAGTTTTTGATAAATCCGAGTTTATGATCGCGCCTGACCTCAGTCCGCTCTGAACTGAGAGCGCTGCTTGCGCCCGCCTGCAACTACCCGTGTCCAAACTACTCTGTACTGACTAAGGGGGCAGATAGGACGCATCTGGAATTGACAGACAAAGGTCTCAAGGCATTCGCCCAATGGCCAACACTTTGCGGGAATAACAGAAGGCAACGATGGATTTCAATGACAGGCGTCTTTGGCAATGCATCGCAGCCCTGCTAGGGCTCCGAGGTCCTGATTTCAGTTTCTCCAGAGGACTGCGCCGCCGCAAGCCACTTGCCATCGAACGTCAAATCGCGGCGACACGAACCGCGTAAATTTAATGCAGTCAGGACAAGAACCACCGCCAGTGCGTTGGAAGGCGCGCCATGAGCTTGTTCGAACCTGACAGCTTTGAAAGCTTCACTACTTCGCTTCCCGGCGTCTCCCTCGTCGACCAGTGGGGATCCCGGGTGGCAAAAGTAGGCGGCAAGGTATTCACGCTCCTTAGGCTGACATCCCCGGATCTCCACAGCATCGTGTTCAAGTGTCCAGTGGAAAGTTTCGTCGTGCTATCCGGCATCGAGGGTGTTAAGCAGGCGCCCTACTTCGCCAAGGGGCAATGGGTGTGCGTGCCGAGGGAGGTTGATCTCAGCAATACCGAACTCCAAGCCTATTTGCGTCGATCCTACCTGCTTGTGGCAGGGGGCCTCACGAAGAAATTTCGTCAGGAATTGGGTATCCCCCTCGAATGAACGTGTCCGACGGCATCGGCCACAAAGGCTGCTCTGGGTCGCTTTGGCGGCGTCCACTTTGCGTCACGCGGCAACCGACCGGCCGAACTCTTCGCCATAAAACTGCCTATTGCTGCAAGTAGCGCGCCTCCGAGGTCGTTGGTGCGGGCAATGGTGTATTCGAACTGGCAGTTCAGAACTGCGAGACTCCCCGCGGTACCTCCCCAATACTCGAAACTGCGAGCGCCTTTGCAGTCCATGTCTTTGAATGTATTCCACGCCTTCTGGGCGGCGATCAGGTCGTTCTTCCACTCGTCGACCTGGACAGCAGTGAGACCGCTAGGGGCACTGTCCTGGCCGATAGTGGCGAGCGCCTTTTTTCCATACTGCGTTGAGGTCCGCGTCGGCCTTCTGGAAGGCCTTTGCGGCGCAGTCGTAGACTCCTGCATCCGACGAGGCGTCACAGTTTTTTGGCAGGGCGCTTTCGAGGGAATCCGACGGGATTTTCCAGTCCGTGGCATAAGCGATAGAAGGTAGCGTAGGAAAAACAGGACGATGAGTGTCCGCATTATTCTGGCTCCGGTGGATCACCTCTCCAATCTATCTCACCACGGTCGAAGCCGTGGAACCAGAGGGCCATAATGAAGACGCTCCTTGATCAGTGACCACGTAACCGTAACATCTCCTGGAGTATCTCTTCGACCGAGCGCTGCGAAATTCCAAGGTCCCCAAATCCAGGCATCTCCGGCGACGAGACGTTGTCGACCTGCATCAGTTCCACTTGATTGCGAGTGACGGGCGGATTCTGAAGCATTTCGGAGGCCCATGCCAGTGCGTGCCAAGCGCCGAATGGCAATGGAATTAATATGGGCCTAAGACCGGCTTGGTGCGCTACGGCTCTGAGAAGTTCCTTGTAAGAGTAGACACGAGGACCGTCGCACTCATATGTAATCGCATGCCTTTCCGTCCCCTGCAGCAGTGTTGCGATCGCCTCCGCCACATCGTTCACGTAGGCCGGCTGCAATCTCGTCAGGCCGCGGCCGAACATCGGATAGATTGGAAGCCGGCGGAGAAGTTTGAGAATGGTGGTGAGAAACGCGTCATCGGGTCCGAACATCACCGCCGGGCGGATGAGCGTGACGTCGGGAAACGCGGCGCGGACCGCCAGTTCGCCTTCGCCACGCTTGCGGATATAGAGTGATGGCGAGGCAGCATCGGAGCCGATTCCTGAAACGTGGACGAGCCGTTCGACGCCGGCGCGATGTGCTTGAGTTGCGACCCGCTGGGCCAACTCGACATGCACGGAATGAAAGGTCTCCCGTCCGTGTTCGCCATAAAGACTGACCGCATTTACCACACCGTAAGCGCCAGCAGGTGCATCGGCGACCGACCGCGCATCGTGAATGTTGGCGTCGACTGACTGTAGTTGCGGATCATCAGAACCAAACAACTTCTCGCCCCGTCCCGGATGTCTTGATGCAATCCGGACGGAGAACTCGCCGTTGCGGAGATCCCGAACAACGCGGCGGCCGAGAAATCCGGTTCCGCCGAACACAGTGACGACGCGATAGTTCATGGCCGCCATCGCTTTGGCTCGTTGCCGGCCGGTTCAGGTCACGTGGACGGCACGCCTACTGGCCACTAATCTATCACCTCGGTTACCTTGTACAGATTGGGATCGATCTCGTCCGTCACCTGATCCAAGTGCCCCACTCCTTGCGGAAATCCGGCGCTTGATGAGCCGACCGCAAGAGGTCGCGAATTTGCCATTGGACGTAGTTGACGATGCGCCGCCCATCGAGGCTGCGATGCAGGCTGATTGAGATGAACCCAGGCTGACGCGCCATAAAGCGCGCGCGCTCGGTCACGATGGACAATGCCTCGACCTGCTTGAGCGCGGCGGGCTTTGGCGTTCTTGTCGATTCCGCTACCAGGGCGCCATTGGCGCAAGAAGTATAACGCGACGCAGTCTGTAGGCTCCTCCGCACTCCAAACGCACGCTGAGGCGAATATGCGTGGCGGCAAGAGCACGGGACCGATCACGCCCGAGGGCCTGGAGCGGTGGCGCTGCTTGGGTTTCGCTACGCTTTGTCCTCATACTTGAAAGATACGCTGACCTTGGCACGGTAGGCCTCGACCTTCCCGTCCTTGATCTGGAGATCGAGTTTCACTACCTCGGCGATGCGCAAGTCACGCAAGCTACTCGAGGCGCGTTCCACGGCGGCACGTGCGGCGTCGTCCCAGGATTTGGTGCTCGTGCCGACCAGTTCGATAATCTTGTAGACGCTGTTGGACATCGATTCCTCCCGATTTGATCCGTTTGACAGACTGGACTTGCCGCAGCCCGTTATAGCTGGTCTTTGAATGCGCTGTTAGCGCGTCGTCACGTCCGAGCGTCTTTTCCAAAACCGCCCTTTTGACGTTCGAAATCTATGTCGCGGCGCACTTTACAGGTAGGCGCCGGTCGGTTAAGCGGCCATCCGAAATGCTCGCCTTAGTTCCAGGCAAAATCAGAGGAGAATGGTGATGGAGTACAGGCTGCTCGGGCGGTCCGGCCTCAAAATTTCGACGATCACCCTTGGCACCATGACAATGGGCGGCAAGGGCGCATTCTCCAAGGTCGGCAATGTCGGTCTCGAGGAGGCGCGGCGCCAGATCGATCTCTGCATCGACGCCGGCGTGAACCTCATCGATACGGCCGATGTCTATTCCGCCGGTACGTGCGAGGAGATTGTTGGGGAGGCGCTGGCGGGAAGCCGCAAGGGCGGCGTTCTCCTTGCCACCAAGGCGCGCTTTCCAATGGGGGAAGGACCCAACGACCGGGGTCTGTCGCGCCACTATCTCATCCGGGCTTGCGAGGCTAGCCTGACGCGGCTGCGCACCGACGTCATCGATCTCTATCAGGTCCACCAATGGGACGGCCAGACCCCGCTCGAGGAAACACTCGAAGCGCTCGACACCCTGGTTCGCCAGGGCAAGGTTCGGTATGTCGGCTGTTCCAACTATTCGGGCTGGCACGTCATGAAGGCGCTCGGGATCAGCGCTGCTGACCGCCGCCAGCGCTTCGTCAGCCAGCAGTTCCACTACACCCTCGAAGCGCGCGAGGCCGAGTATGAGCTTGTGCCGATCGCGATCGATCAGCAGCTCGGCATCCTGGTATGGAGTCCGCTGGCGGGGGGTCTGCTATCCGGAAAACATCGCCGCGACAAGGCGACGCCCGAAGGCTCGCGCCAGCTTGCAGGATGGAAGGAGCCGCCGATCCGCGACGAGGAACGGCTTTGGCGCATCGTTGATACGCTCGTCGAAATCGCCGAGGGACGCGGCGTTTCGGCAGCGCAGGTGGCACTGGCCTGGCTGATCGGACGGCCCGGGGTGACGTCGGTGATCATCGGCGGCCGTACCGAAGCTCAGCTAAGGGACAATCTTGGCGCTGCAGGACTGACACTCGCGCAGGACGAGCGGGCCAGGCTCGACGCCGCCAGCGCACCCCCGCTTTTGTATCCCTATTGGCACCAGCTTTGGACGGCCAGTGATCGTCTAAGCGATGCCGACCTTTCGCTCCTTGGTCCCCATACAAAGACCTGATAGGACGCGGCCAGGCGCGAGCCCTTCACGGGAGCGCGAGGCGCCTTCAGACGCCTACGCCTTGCCGATCAAGGAGATGGGACCGCGTCCGGCCTGAGGAACTGGTCATGACTCCTCCATTCAGGTCATTAACAGAGCCGCTGCCCGGCGCAAAGCAAATACATACAGCCGTTTGGCGAAGGTCTGCTTGTGATGCACCCAGGAGGTAGCTGGACGCATATCAAATGAGTACCGTGTCGGAAGAGCCTTTGACCCGCGTTTATTCGGTCCGGATCTCAGGGCAAGACACTCAGACCGGATCTGGTTTCGGTGGCCGGGTCCTCGGGATGATCGGGTGAAAGCACCGCGCTTTTCAGGAGTTTCGAATAAGGATGCTGCGGATCATCGAGCACCGCACGGGCATCGCCAGCTTCCACCACGCGGCCCTTCTGCATAATGATGATTCGGTCGCTGATGTAGTAGGCGGTGGCGAGGTCATGTGTGATGTAGACGATCGACATGCCCAATTCGTCGCGGAGCTTCTTGAAGAGGTAGACGATGGACATGCGCAACGACGCGTCGACCATCGAGACCGGCTCGTCAGCGACGAGCAGCGCGGGGCGGGAGATGAGCGCACGGGCGATCGCGGTGCGTTGCAGTTGGCCGCCGGAAAGCTCGTGCGGAAAGCGCCCGCGGACTTCCGCAAGCGACAGGCCGACCTGGTGCAGTGCCTCGTCGCAAGCGCTTTCCATCGCGTCCGGGCCGACGCGCGCCAGGCGACGGGCCGTTGCGTAGAGATAGCGGTCGACGCGCTTCAGCGGGTTGAAGGCTTCGTATGGATTCTGGAAGATCGGCTGCACCTGACGCATGAAATCGAGCCGCGCCCGGCGGCCGCGGATTGTCGCGACCGCCTTGCCGCGAAAGCGGATCGCGCCCGCGCTCGCCGGAACCATGTTGAGGATCATGCGGGCGAGCGTGGTCTTGCCGCTGCCCGACTCGCCGATGATGGCGAAGATCTCGGGGCGCGACGCATTGAGCGCGAAGCTAACATCGTCGACGGCGTTGAAGGTCGTCCGTGCGAGCAGCCCGCCCGACGAGTAGGTTTTCGTGACCTGTTCGAGGCTGAGCAGCTCGCTCGTCATTGAACGAGCCCGGTCTGCTGTCTTGGCTTTGCCGCGAACGTCCCCTCTCCAGCCGGCCGGGCGGCGGGATTGACCGCATGGCAGGCGACGCGATGGCCGGGGCCGGTCGCGATCATCTCGGGGTTCAGCTCGCGGCAGATGTCCATGGCGAGCGGACAGCGCGGATGGAACCGGCAGCCGCTCGGCGGCTCCGCCATACTGGGCGGCGCGCCGGTGAGCGCCGTTCTGGGCGAATTGTCGCCGATCCGCGGCAGGCTAGCGATGAGATGCTGCGTGTAGGGGTGCCGAGGGCTTTTGAAAATCCCGGCGGTCGGCGCCTCTTCCACCAGCCGCCCGGCATACATGATGCCGAGCCGGTCGGAGATGTTGGCGTGAACGGCCATGTCGTGGGTAACGAAGATCATCGACGAGCCGATCTCGCGCTGTGCCTCGCGGATCAGTTCGAGAACGCTTTTCTGGACGACCACGTCGAGCGCCGTCGTTGGTTCGTCGGCGATGATGAAATCAGGCCGGCAGACGGTGGCAAGCGCGATCGCCACGCGCTGGCGCATGCCGCCCGAAAGCTCGTGAGGGTAGGCGTCGAGGACGCCCGGCGCGAGTTGAAGACGCTTCAGATGCGCGATGACGGCCTCGGGGAACTGCTGTTTCGACAGGCCCATATGGGGGAAGGCGAAATCGTTGAAGGACTCGCGCACGCGCCTGACCGGATTGAGCACGTTCATCGAGCCTTGCGGTATGTAGGAAAGATAACGCCAGCGGATCGCCGACAGGGCTGCACGGTCGAGCCGGTAGATGTCGCGGTCCAGGAAGCTGTAGCGGATCGAGCCGCCGATCACCGTGAGTGGAGGCCGGATGGCGGCGGCGATGGTCTTGATGAAAGTAGTCTTGCCCGAACTCGATTCGCCGGCCAGGCCGTATATCTCGTTGCGGCCGACCTGCAGCGAAATGTCGTCGACGGCGCGCACCTCGCGCTCCATACCAAAATATCGCATCACGTAGTAGGCGCGCAGGTGCTCGACATCGAGGATGACCTTCGCCGACCCGTTCGCGCCGATGCGCGGCGCCGCTCATGCCTCGCCTCCCATGCGGATCAGCCGGCTCCTCGGATCGATATATTCGTTCATCGACACAGAGAGCAGATAGAGTCCGAGGAAGGTCATGATGACCAGGACGACGGGGAAAAAAATCCACCACCAGATGCCGGCGACCATCGCCGTATGCTGGTTCGCCCAGTAGATCATCGTGCCGATGGTCGGCGTCTCGATGTTGGTGAAACCGATCACCGAAAGGGTCACCTCCAATCCGATCGACCAGTTCATGTTGTTGAGCGTCGTGGAGAAGACGATGGGAAGAACATAGGGCAGGTGCTCCTCCACGAGTATCTGGCGCGTGCTCATTCCCGAAAAGACGCTCATCGCCGTGAATTCGCGGGTCCTGAGGCTGAGCGCCACCGAGCGGATCAGCCGCGCATCGTAGGGCCAGCCAAGCGACGCCATCGCGACGGCCAGCAGCGGCCACGACATCTGGTCGTGCATCATGAAGAAGAAGAGCACCAGGATCGGAAAGAGCGGGATCACGACGAAGGTGTCGTTGATCGTCATCAGGACGCGGTCGGTGATGCCGCCGGCATAGCCGGCGACGAGCCCGATCAGGAGCGATAGGACGCGGCTCATCAGAGCGACGGAAAGGCCGAAGAGCAGCGAATTGCGGATGGCGAGCGTAAGTTGCCAGAACACGTCCTGCCCGCGCGAGTTGGTGCCGAACGGATAGGCCCATGAGGGCGGCACGTCAGGAGCGACGACATAGCTGTCGAGCGGCGGGTAGGGCGAGAAGAACGAGGCCGCCGCGAAGCCGAAAACGATCAGGATCAGGATTGCGCCGAGCGCGAATTCGCGATTGTAGCGGAAGAGGTCGCGGACGGTTCTCAGCATCGGCCTCAACTCTGCACCACACGGGGGTCAAGCAACGGATAGACGATGTCGATGACCAGGATCGCCGCCGCCACCGCGATGATCGACACGGAGGTGATGCCGAGCACCAGGCTGTAGTCTCCGGCGTTCACGGCCCGGACCAGCAGCGTGCCGAGGCCGGGATAACCGAACACGACCTCGGTGATGATCGCGCCGTTGAAGATCGCGCCGAGCGACAAAGCCAGCCCGGTCACCTGCGGCGAAAGCGCATTGCGCATGACGTAGGAAAACAGGATGCGGCGGCGATCGACGCCGCCGAGTTCGGCATAGGTGACGTAGTCCTCGGTCACGATGTTGGAAACCAGCGAGCGCATGCCGATGAACCATGCGCCGACCCCGACGAGCACGAGCGACAGCGCCGGCAGGATGGAATGCCGGACGACGCTGGCGGCGAAGGCGAAGCCCTGCCGGTCGATGTTCATCTCGGCGCCGCCACTGATCGGCAGGACCGGCCAAAGGAAGCCGAAAACGACGAGGAGGATGAACGCGACGATGTAATAGGGGATCGGCTGCAGGCTCATTGCCAGGATGCCCAAGGCCTTGAGCAGGGTGTTCTTGCGGTAGTAGCCGGCGAGGCCGCCGAGGAAATTGCCGACCAGCCAGGCGATCAGCGTCGAGCAGACGAGCAGGCCGACGGTCCATGGCAGCGCCTGCCAGATGAGGGTCGAGACCGGCGTCGGGAATGCGGAGAGCGACGGCCCGAAATCGCCGGTCGCCATGCGCCTCCAGAAGGTGGCATATTGCTCCCAGGCCGAGCCTTCCAGGCCGTAGAGCTCGCGCAGCGTCTTGCGCATCACCTCGACCATCTCGGGGCTCGATTGGCCGAACATGGTGACGGAGCTGATCGCCTGTTCGACCGGATCGATCGGGGTGAGGTGGGTGATGAGATAGGCGACGTTGATGCCGATGAAGACGACCAGAATGAACTGCGCGAAGCGTCTGGCGAGATAGAGCGCGTACGTCCTCATCGCTTCGATCGTGCCGCGGCTTGCGTCATTTCATCTGCACCTGCACTGCCCACGAGCGAGGCGGGGTCTGCCGCCGCCTCGCTCTCGTGTCCGCCGCTATTGGGTCTTGGCCGGCTTCAGCTTGACGAACATGTATTTGGTGTTCGCCCAGTTCGGGACCGGGTTGGTATAAGGATTGTCCGCGCTCGGGTAGCCCGTCCAGTAGGTCGTATCCATCATCGTGAACACGTTATAGGACATCAGCGGGATGGTCGGCATCTCCCTGACCGCGAGCTTGATGTATTCCTGGCCGAGTTCCTGCACCTTCGGATCGTCGAAATCGATCGTGCGGATCTGTTCGATGATCTTGTCGAGCTCGGCATTCTTCCAGCGCTGGCGGTTGCGCGGCGGCTGCCGCTCGCCGCGCGGCTTCAGGAATTCCGAGTGCCAGCTGTCGAGGAAGAATGACAGGTCGGGATGGCCGCCCCAGGTCTCCACGCTCCAGGCGATCGCGGCCTCGAAGTCTCCGGATTCGACGCGCGGGAAGAAGTCCGAGGGATAGGCCTGCGTCTTGGCGTCGATGCCGAACTGGCGCCATTGCTGCACGATCATGGTGCCGGCGCGGGTCATGACCGGCCGCTGGTCGCCTTCGACCAGAAGCGTGATCGAGAAGGGCGTGCCGTCCGGCTTGAGCCACTGCTCGCCCTGCTTGGTGAAGCCGGCGCGCTCAAGAAGCTGGGTCGCGGCCTCCGGATCAGGCTTCCACCAGCCGCGGCCGATCGCTTTCGCGATCTCCTTCGGATCGGTCGGGATCTGCTCGCCCATCGACGGCCGCAGCATCTCGGCGATCTGCTGGCCGACCGTCGGGTCGTAGGGCTTGTACTTCCCCTTGCCGGTGTCGATCTCGAAATCGGTGAGCCACTTCTCCAGCGGGTCGAAATAATATTCGCCGTAGAGCCCGGTCGGCGGCACGCCGATCGCCGAGATCGTCGCCGCGCCGCGGTAGGAGGCCATCGACACCGCCTTGATGTCGATCAGCAGCGCGAGCGCCCAGCGCACGTCGGCGTTGTCGAAAGGCTTGACCTGGTGGTTGAACATGACGGCCGGCAAGGTCGGGTCAGGATGGGCATAGGGGAAGCCCTTGAACCAGCCCTGCGAAGTCGGTGACTGCTTGACCAGCGTAAACACGCCTTCCGGCGAAGTATCGTGGATGATGTCAAGCTGGTGGTTGAGCTGCAGGATCACGCGTTTGTCCGGCGGACCCGGGTCGATATAGGCGGCGTATTTCGGACCAGGCTCGCCATAGCGGGCAAGCGAGGTGCGCTGCCAGTCCTCGCGCTTCTCCCAGATGTACCATTTGCCGTTCGGGTCGAAGCTGTGAAGCTTGTACGGGCCGATCGTGACGGGCGGGTTGAAGTCGAATTTGGTCGGGTCCTCGACCTTTTCGAACACGTGTTTCGGCATGATCCAGGCAGCGTTCCAGCGCACCGTGAAGGTGGCATGGAAGCGGGAGTTGGGCCGCTTCAGCTTGAAGACCACGGTGCGCTTGTCCGGCGCCGTCACCGTGTCGACACTCGCCGAGAAGACTGGCCCCCAGATCATGCTAGGGTTCTTCATCTGCGTTTCGACTGTGTAGACGACGTCGTCGGCCGTGAACTCCACGCCGTCGCTCCAGAAGATGCCGTCGCGGAGCTTGACCGTCATCTCGGTGAAATCGGCGTTGTATTGCGGCTTGTCGGCAGCGAGCGAGTTGTCCCACACGCCGTCGATCCCGGCATCGGGATCGATGTACCAGAGCGTATCCATTCCGAGCTGCTGCAAGCCGGTCGAATTGCCGCCGCGCGCGACCATCCAGATGTTGAACCAGGGCGGGTTGGTGATCGTGCCCTGCGGGTTCTCGATGATGATGGTCTCTTCGCGCGGCAGGTTCGAGATACCCTGAGCAAGCGCGGATGTGTGCTACCAACCAAGCGCTTGCGATGAGCGCCAAGGCTCGCATGATGCGCATCGCTGTTCCTCCCTATGCCAGTCGCATCGATGGTGGATGGCTTATTGTCGTTGGGGAAGAAAGCTAACCCGGTCGCCGAGGCCGGTCAATAGAAGCTGATATATATCGCAATATCCTGATACAAATGTGCTGCGCCGGATTGACCTCGTCGCAGAATTTGAGGCCGGCTCGGACGGCACGCGCTGCCAGGCGATACTAGACGGACAGCCGGATAAGGTTGTAGGAGCGCGGCCGCAGACGGCACGCCAGCTGGCCGTCCTCGACCACCGAGCCGTTTTGCGTGCTGCGGCTTCACCACGTCAGGCGCGTCGGCACTGTTTACCGCCTTCAGGTCCGGATGATGGATGAGGATGTGCTCGATCACCCGCGCCGACGCGAAGCCGGCAAGATCGACAGCGAGTTCGGTTTCCTCTTCCGGATGCTTGTTGACGATGAACAGCGCGATCGTGCCGCCCGCCGGGTCATGCACAGCGGCGATGTCGATATAAGGCACATCGTCGGCCGCCTTGGCGTCGTAGCGCGGCGCGTCGACCGCGACGGCCAGGCTTTCGCCACGCCCGAAGCGCGAGGCGAACAGATACGGATAGTAGATCGTATGCCGGAAGGCGCGCCCGCCGCGCACGGTCGTGATCGGGGCGATGGCGTTGACGAGCTGCGCGATGCAGGCGATCCGCACCCGGTCGGCGCGGCGGATGAAGGTGTTGAGGATGCAGCCGACGACCAGCACATCCTCGAAATTGTAGACCTCCTCGAGCAGCGCCGGCGCCACCGGCCAATCCCAGTTCTTGAAATTGTCGTGGTCCTGGCGGCGCGAATGGTACCAGACGTTCCATTCGTCGAAGGAGATATGGATGTCCTTCTTCGACCGCTTCTTGGCCTTCACATAGTCGATCACGCCGCTGACGGTCTGGATGTAGCGGTCGAGGATCACCGGCTTGGCGAGGAAATTGAGATAGTCGTCCTCGTAATTCTCGAAATACATGTGGAGCGACAGATAATCGACATTCTCGTAGCACTCGTCGAGGACGTCGGCCTCCCATTGCGGATAGGACGGCATGAAGCTGTGCGAGCTGCCGCAAGCCACGAGTTGCAGCGTGGGGTCGAAAGCCTTCATCGCCTTGGCCGTCTCGTTGGCGATCCTGCCATATTCGTAGGCAGTCTTGTGCCCGACCTGCCACGGCCCGTCCATCTCGTTGCCAAGGCACCAGAGACGGACATTATAGGGCTCGCGCCGGCCGTTCTTGATGCGCATGTCGCTCCAACGGCTGCCGCTCGGGTGATTGCAGTATTCGAGAAGCCCGCGCGCCGCGTCGAGGCCACGTGAGCCGAGATTGACGGCCAGCATCAGCTCCGTGCCCGCCGCCTCGCACCAGGCCGCGAATTCGTCGATGCCGACCTCGTTGGTTTCCTTGGTGCGCCAGGCATAGTCGAGCGCGACCGGCCGGCTCTCCTTCGGCCCGATACCGTCCTCCCAATTGTAGGCGGAGACGAAATTGCCGCCGGGATAGCGGGTGACCGGTACGTTCAGCTCGCGCACCAGCTCGATCACGTCGCGGCGGAATCCGCGCTCGTCGGCGGTCGGATGGCCGGGCTCGTAGATGCCGGTGTAGACCGCGCGCCCGAGATGCTCCAGAAATGCGCCATAGACGCGGTCGTCGATCCGGCCGATGCGAAAATCCCTGTGGACGGCGGCTCGTGCTCTCATCGCGTTTCCCCTAATCATATCAAATATTCGGATATGTATCCGTATTATCTGATCCTGATCAGGGTGGGTGAGTCAACCCGTCTCATGGGGACGAGAAACTGTGGAATTGCGCGGCCGATGCGGTTGCCGACTTCAGGCAGAAGCTTTGCCGCGTTCGGGGTCCGGCCGAAGATGCAGGCGCAGGATGATGTCCTGGTCGTGGTTGCCGAAACCCTTGCCGAAGATGTTGACGCCGCCCGGATGCTCGGCGTGGTCGTCGATGCCGACCCGCAGCCGGATCGAATGATGCTCGGCAAGGTGAAGTTGCTCGAGCGTCACGTCCGAAGTTCTCTCGCCGTCGAGAAACGTGCCGCCGTCGGTGATCTTCCAGGTCTTCAGGTGGCCGTATTGCGAGCCTTCGAGCTTCCACCAGCGCGGCGTGTAGATGCCGCGCTTGTCGCCGAAATCGCCGGGCGAGGTCCAGGTGCCGACCAGCACGTCATTGACCCAGACGCTCACGTCCGACGGCCAGTTGGCATTCGTCCCCGGCACTTCCGAGGAAAGCTCCATGCTGAACTCCAGCGCCTCTATCTCGGCCTGCAGGATCTTCGCATTGTTCGGGAACTTGTATTCGACATGGCCGCGCTCGAACCAGATCAACCCCGCCTTCATCCTGTCCGGGTCGAGAAAGAAGTCGGGCACATCGAGGAGGCCGATGACGGCCTCGCTCGAACAGAGGCCGCAGGGCGGAGACACGGCGCAGTTCGTATAGAGGCCAAGCGGCATCGAAAGCTCGATCACATTCGACCTGGTCTTCACGTCGTAGTCGTCGAAGCGCAGCACGATCTCGTCGAAGCGCGCCGCGCAAGTTTCTGCTGGCCCTTCGTCGCCTTCGCCGTTTCGGTGCGGATCAGGTCGCAGCTTTCGAGCACCTGTACGTTCGTCGCGACCGTCGACTGCGGCAGGGAAAGCGCCTCGCTGATTTCGTTGACGTTGAGCGGCCCGCGCGAATGCAGAAGCTTAAGGATACTGATCCTGACAGGGGAAGAAAGGCCCTTCAGCACCTCCAGCCCGTCCGTGGCGTTGATCGTCAGAAAATTGCGATTGTTCTTGAGCGGAAGGTCCATGGCGCGTCCAGGTCGCGCTGGCGACCATATCAGAATTCCTGATGCATACCAGAAAAAGCGGATTCTTCAAGTCAAGCGATTGTCAGCAATGTTGCCTCAAACGAGGGGTGAGGGGGGAGGTGCTTCCAAAAATGCCAACTAAGCCCTGCTATGTGAGGCAAGCACGTTTGTCGCGCTCATGGTGCAGAACGGTTAGCGTTGCTGGGCCTATCGAGGCGGTGCGGTATGACGCGATGTTGGGATCACCGTCCCGCTTGACCCTTCAGGGCCCTGGCACCAGCTTGGTCGGCATCTCCATCAGCGTGAAGTCGTAATCCTCGCAGCTCACATCGGGATTGGTCGGGGCTGAACATCCCGAGCGGGTTGTCCTTGAACAGCCAGGCATGCAGGTCGTAGTGGTGGAATCCTTGCGGGATCAGCGGCTCATGGCCTTCCATCGGCCCCTGGAACGGTATGCCGAAGAGGTTGGGCCGCTCCTTGACGGCGGCCAGCGGCACCAGCCATTCGGCCGCTACGAGCTCGAGCTTTCCGTCGACCGGCTCATAGATCAGCACATTGGGCTTCATGGGATCTGGCGGCCCCTGGACAGTGAGGTTCACGAAGTGGATGCCCATGGCCCCCTTCGGGTAGTCCATGTGCCCTTCCATCTTCATGCCGTCGTAATGAACGCAGCCCACCGTCGACAGATAGAGATCGCGGACGGCCACATAGGGGTCCTTGTATTTGGCAAGCGCCTGCCGCATGGCGTCTATTTCGGCCGCCGACGGCTCGGCATTCGCCGCAATGATACCGGCTCCTGATATGCCGATCAGCGCAATTGCCACCGCGACAGCAGAACGGACCACACTCAAACCAGTCATCTTGCTTCCCCCTCGACGTTTTAGGGCCCCGGCATTCTCTTGATGCCGCTGTGACTATACGGCAAAATCTAGTGGTCATCGAGACCCTCATCATAATCGCCTGCCTGGCCTGGATGTGGTGGCTTATATTCATAGCATGCGAGCGGCAGAAACGCGGCGCGAACGCGCCCGATGCTGATCATGATGGTCTTGATGGCCGGGCTTGTCACGCTCTACGCATTCGCCGTCATTTTCATGATGACGGGACGGCGGGTGACGGCCGATCCTTGCCGGTGTGGAGCAATCGGTTCGGCCGGATTGTCGTGACGCGCTCTTCGTCGCGATGGGGGGTGTCTCGATCATCGGAACAAGTAACGAGCGCCACTTCCGGACATTCGTGACGCTTCTCCGAAGCGACCATTCGTGCTGCGACCGGTGTCGACCTCCGCGACATACGCGGGAGCGCAGGGGCGAGCGCTTCGGCCGGCTTGATGGCGGATGCAGCCGACATTGTCGAATGTCCGAAGCCGCATTGAGGCTGCGGCTCACAATGCGTCGCTCCATCTGATATCGTATGCCCAGAGGAAGCAGGAGACGTCCGGCATGCATGACGACGGCTATTTTGACGAAGATGTGGCCGCGACCTACGACAACGACCCTGCCATATTCGCCCCGGAAGCAGTCGACCCGGCTGTCAGTTTCCTGTCGGAGCTTGCAGGCAAGGGTCAAGCGCTGGAATTCGCGATTGGGACGGGCCAATCGCACTTCCGTTGGCGCGCAAGGGCGTTGCGGTCCACGGCATCGAGATGTCGAAAGCCATGGTCGCGCGGCTTCGTGCGAAAGAGGGCGGGGCAAATATCAGCGTGACCATCGGCGATATGGCGACGACCCGGGTCGAGGGTAGCTTCTCGGTAGCGTATCTGGTCTTCAACACGATCAACAATCTCACGACGCAAGACGCTCAGATCGCATGCTTTCAGAATGCCGCAGCACATCTCGAGCCAGGCGGGCGTTTCGTGGTTGAAGTCGGCGTGCCCTCGCTGCAGCGGCTTCCCAAGGGGGAGAGACTGCTCGCTTTTGAACGGACGGACACTCATTGGGGCATCGACGAATTCGACGTCGCCACGCAGACTTTCACGTCTCATCACATCAAGATTGTCGACGGCAAAATCCAGAAGCTTTCCGTTCCATTCCGCTATGTCTGGCCTGCTGAGCTGGACCTCATGGCCCGGCTGGCGGGGCTGACACTCAAGGAGCGCTGGAGCAACTGGCGACGGGCGCCGTTCACGAACGTTAGTGACAGCCACGTTTCCGTCTGGGAGAAGATCACCGCTTAGGCGGACACGTCCTGGCGACTGCAAGGCGTCATCAGAGTCGGGTTACAGCGATCGTCGCCGGCGAGAAAATCTCACCTAGGTCGGCTCCGGGTCATTCGAGCTGGTTGCCGCGAACGTCCGCTATCGGGCGCCAAAATAGGCTGATCAACGTCCGCATAGGGTCATGGGTGTGAGTTCAGCCGAGGGCCAGCGAACTTCCGCTTGGGGGCGCTTCAGGTCGTAGCGCGAACGGCAGGTTTGGAGAAGCGCTATGTAGGTCGGCAAATGGCGCAAGTTGCCCGTTCCGGCGGCCGGCTCAAACGGCAAAACCTGACCCAACCCGGACTTTTTCAACATGGGGTAATGGGGCGGCAGCTCTTCTCGGAGACCGATAGGATCGGCTCTGTCATTGGAAGAGGAGACCGACCATGGAGTATTTTGCAGGTTTGGACATTTCGATGGAAGAGACGCATGTGTGCGTTGTCGACCGTGAGGGAGCAGTCATTCACGAAGCCAAGACGGTGTCGACGGCTGAGGCGATCATTGCATCGCTGGTGAAGGCGCCGGCTTGCCGACGGGTCGTGTTCGAGACCGGTCGCATGGCCCCGATGCTCTACCACGGCCTGCGTGACCGTGGCGTGCCCGTCGTCTGCATCGAGAGCCGGCAGGCCTATCAGGCGCTGAAGTCGCTTGCCACCCACAAGACCGACCGCAACGATGCCCGCGGCCTGGCGCATCTCGCCCGCAGCGGATTCTTCAAGCCGACCCATGTGAAGTCCTTGCCGGCGCATGCCATCCGATCGCTGGTCATCGCGCGCAAGAAGCTGGTCGGTCAGCGCGTCATGCTGGAGAACCAGATCCGCGGCCTCGCCGTGGTGTTCGGCGTCCGACTACCGCGGGCACTCAGCCCCGCCTTCATCAAACAGGCGCTGCAAGCAAGCGAAGGAATCGACGGCCTATCCGCCGCCATGCGAGGCCTGATCGCGGCACGGGCTGCCGTGCTTTCGGCTGTCTCGGAAATCGATGCCGACATGAAGAAGATGGCCAAGGCTTCCGGCGTATGCCGCCGGCTGATGACGATCCCCGGCGTCGGCAAGCTTACCGCGCTGGCCTTCGCGGCCGCTGTCGATGATCCCGAACGCTTCCGGCGCTCCCGCGACATCGGCGCCTATCTCGGCCTGGTGCCGCGTCGCTATCAGTCGGGCGAAGTGGACTACACAGGCAGCATCTCAAAATGCGGCGATCGACGCGTGCGAACCCTGCTCTATGAGGCCGCGAACGTCTTGCTGACGCGCTACAAAGGTCCGCTGAAGCTGAAGGATTGGGCATTGGCCATCGCAGCGAGGTCCACGATGCGAAAGGCGCGGATCGCGCTGGCAAGGCGGCTTGCCATCATCATGCATGCGATGCTGCGGCACGGCACCGAGTTCAGACCGGCGTAGCCGATCGCGACAGACAGGAGACCGAAACCAGCTCCCGAGCGGGAGCGACGCCCGAGGGAGGGCATGGAAGACGGCGCCGATACTGTAGCATGCGGACGATCTGATCGGCCGACTGCGATTTCAACCAAGCCGCTCCATACCCAGCTGACCCCATCAAGTGCCTATGAGCACGCAGAGAACACAGGCACCCGAAAGCGTCGATAACGCTCACAACCGAGCCGTCGCCCTTGACCCATTAGAGAACACTATCGACCGATAGTGTTGAAGAAGTCGGCGATGAAGCCGTGGATCCACTCGCACCGAAGCGTCTTGATTAAGGTCGACGCGACCTCCTCGCCCTAAGTGGCTCGAACGTGTGTCCCGAGGGTGCAGATCTTAGCCAATTTCCTGAGGTTCTGGGCGATGGCTGCAAGGTGGAACTCATCGCGGGCACCACAGGGGCCGCGCAATCGCAATCGATCGAGCTTCAGGATGCGCTTGAGGTGCGCGAACAGCATCTGGCTCCACTTGTCCATACCATTTTTAACCGCTGCATTTCCAGTAGGCCGACAATCAAGGACGCTTCGTCCGGCGAGATGTCGCCTTCGGCAGCCTGGCGGTTGATCGCAGCGATTGCGCTGGGCAGTTCTTCGGCCTTTGCCACTTCCGGAAGATCGAATTGAAGGCGAGCGCCCTTTCGCGGTGGCCAGATCCTGTCGAGGATGGTCTTTGCCGCTACCAAGTCACCGCCTTTGGCTTCTCGATCTGCGCCCTGACGATGTCTTCCGCTTCGCCTTCGCCCAGCGCATCGAGCGCAACCAAGACCTTCGACCTTGATCCGGAGGGACGACCCTTCGCATTGCCAGATTGACCCGGCTTGAAGCGCGTATTTGGCAGGTCAGTCGGTCCGCTGTGCCGCTTCGGTAGCCGCTGCCCGCACCAGATCGCTCAGCGTCAAGTTCTGTTCGCGAGCGGCCCGGATCAGTCGGCGCTTTTCCTCGCGCGAAACGCGCACCTGGATCATGGCAGGCATTGCCTTGGTGAAGCGCATCAGTACCTCCGCAAATCACAGGGAGATTCTACTCTGGCGGCAGCACTTCTGCAAGCTTCGTAACGACAATATCACAACAATATCAATATGTTATCCGTATGCATCCTGCTGTGTCCGGTTGTCTCCGATGATGTCCGGATGTATTAATCACTCCCCTCAAGCTGCAATGCTGAGGCTGATGATTGTTTGTCAATATCGCACCTATTTGGTGAACGACTGCTGCGACGCTATCGTAGCAACGAGCTTATCTGATACCGAGAGAAAAGGCGTGGAATGGTCTACTGGTTTCACACTCGCAGTCGAACAATTTCGCCTTAAGATGCACCCTGACCACCATTCGGCAACGCAAGAGGCGAATCCACCCAGGGTTTTCCGATATGCATCAAAGGATCGCCAATTTCGACCATCTGGCCTTCCTTGACGAAGACCCGGCCAATTTCGCCGCCCACCTTGGCGTAAACATAGAGCCCACGAGAGATACTGGGCGTGTCCCAGATTTCCATGATGAATAGAGTGTTTCCGGGGCTGATTGGACCCGTAGAATGCACACCGGTCACGTAAGAGTTTTTGATTTTACCCGCCTTAGGCGCCCAGACGTGACCATAACGATCATCGACACGCCGTTGAGTTTTTGGCTCGTAAAGCGGAATGCCAGCGTTGCGCAGGGCTGCCTCGCCTATGTGAAGCTTTCGAGTTTTAATTTCCACGCCCGAGCCTGGCCCGTTCGTGCGAACAACGTTATGCCCTCGAAGGTAGTAGTAGTATGACTCGGTTTCTGTCTGATGAGTCGCAGAAATGGGGATGCCACGGTACATCAAATAGATTTGGGCACGAATGAAGAACCAGTCATACTCATCCATTGCGCGGATAACGCTTGAGGGCATGTAAAACATTCTCGCAATATCGTCTTCGGTCAATTTGCTTGCGGTCACCATTGCGAGATCGTGTCCCATATCCTCGCCGGCTTTTACTTTGCCATTGTCGGACCCATAGCTCACCGCCCGTGCACGTTCGTACTGATTGTTTTCGCCCTTACGGTAGTATTCGCGACCCATTTCCTTTTTCGCATAGGCGAAGGCGCTCTTGAGCAAACTGTCAACCTGATACAGTGCGTACCCCAAAGCGTCCTCCATCAGACACAGGCCGTCTGTGACTTTCGCGTTGAATACCGGAACAGGGTGAGGGCTGTCAGCGAAGCATATCGCGTCTCCTACATTCCCGCATGAGTGCCAAATGTAGTCCGGTCTTGTTTCCGCCATGTGGCGGGCCGCTACCTGACAGATTTCAATCGTAACAGCAGTGTTTCAGGGCTGCGAAGGCTGTGCTCCCGCGCTGGCGCGGAGAAGTCGACGGCGAGCAGACGCCCACCCGGCTTGAGTACCCTTGCGATCTCCCGGCCGCATTGTTCGCGAGTGTTGCGCGGCAGGTGATGCAACATGAGTGTCGACAACGCGACGTCGAATTGGCTGTCGGGGAACGGCAGCGCTTGCGCCGGCGCCTGGCTGTGGATGGCCCCTGCGAGGCCGCTGGCGAGCATTCGGCCTTCCCGCCTATACCGGCCGGCGACTTGCGCGAGCGTGCGCTTCTCCCCTGACCCAAAAGCAAGGCCCGGGAATTTCTCTCCGGGGGGCCTGACTCTGCTTGCTGGTGTCATGCCCGTTGCCAAGGGACCGTCGCTATTCCGGCCCGGCAAGAATCTTACGCCTGCGCCAAGTCAATGTTAGCCCTCGGCGCTGTCGGCGTTTTCCAGCGATGGATGTGGGCGCTAGCGGTCTAGACGCCTGCTCAATTGAGCATGGCCAGCGCTTCCTGCAAGGTCTTCTCGGAGGCGGCATGTTCACCGGCCGCATGTTCCGCCTCACCTTTGTTGCGCAACTCAGTCACCTTTTGCTTGTCAGCGTCCGACAATTGAGCCGTCTGACGCTTGTCATCGATCTGTTTGACGAGCGAGGGGCATTGGTTGGCCAGGCTCGGGAAGGCCAGGCCTACGACGAAAGCGGATATCAAGAGCGTTCTCATGAGTTCCTCCGTTTTGGCAGTGTTCGTCACGGCATTGCGTACCCTAAACAAATCGCCGCTAGGTCTTCTTCCTTCGTCGCGGCTGTCGGCAACGCCGCTGCTGCTGCCCAGCCGGTTGCCGATACTGGAGGTCATCGCCCACTTCCATTGTTGTCGCCGGGCCACCCTCGATGCGGAACACGCGACCGATCCGCAGGTCGCCGTCGCGGGGCGCTGAAGTCATGGGGCGGTACGGCCAGAGCGGTTTGACCGCAGCGCGAGCCACTACACCCCACAGTCGGAGCTGCTGGCACTGTCCACCGTCTGATACCGCGCCATCGCCGGTGACAACGCGAGCGGTTGTCTGGGTATTGGCGTTACGTATGCAGCGGCATCACACGAGAAAGTGCGGCGTCTAACCAGCTAGCCCATTCTGCCTTGGGCTACGATGCCGACAAGGGCGTAGAGCAGCACTGGCGTGAACAGCAGTGCGGCCGCCAACATCAGTTCCTGCGCAATCGGTGCGCCGAACATGTTGCGGCCGCCGCCCTCGTCGACCTCGGTGAAGGTCCAGCGAACGATGCCGTTAGGGGAGCGGTGTTAAGGAATGTTAAGACCGCAGCTTAACCGATGAAATGATGCGAAGCTTGTACATCGTTCCATATAGGCTTTGGCTTCAACACCATCGGTCCATTGCCGCCAAATTTGTCGGTGAGTATCCGGTCCGTGAGAACCGCTGGCTTGATTTTGATCCTACTAATTCTTCCCGCATGCGGCGCTGAACGTGCTGTCCGCGACACAGAGCGGATTACCGACAAATACGCGTGTCTTGCGCGGGAACTTAAAGGAGAGCCGGCGTGTAAATCCCCGGGCTGACGTGTATATTTGCCGTGGGGGCGGCGGCGTGGATGGCCGCCCCTTCTCCTGGCTTGGGCAATCCGTTGGGACGTGTGATCGTTCAAAAGTCGCGCATCCCGCGCGTTCACTGAACGCGCGGGATGCGACTGCGGACGGCATTCATCCCTTCCTGAGGTAGGAAATTGTACCGGCCAGATCGGTGTCGTCGATTAGCTGGAACCGGCTTTCGCTGCCGCGCTGCCGCGCTGCGATGAAAGGCGCGTAGTCTGGGTCGTTGACGAACGCCTCGGCATCCCTTGTCGAAGGAAATGCCATAATTGCAATGAGGCTGGTCGCAAGAGGGTGGCCCTCAAGCGTTTTGACGTTGCCGCTGCGCGAAAGGTACTTGCCACCGTGCTTGTGCACGAACTCGTGCGCAACTGCGGCATATTCAGCGACCCAGGCATCATTGGTCACCTTGATGTCGGCGATCACATAAGCAGTCATTTTAGTATCTCCTGACGGGGCTTTCGCACGGACATTTCCGTGTGCCCTATCAATCGCAGAAGAGCGGTCGGACACTCCAGTCTCAGAAGTGTACTAGGCCGATACAGAATCTGGACTGGCGAGTGTGAGCCGTTGGGCCTAGCTTTGGTAACAACTGGCTCGGAGGGCCCAACATGAATCACGCTGGATACAAGCAGTTCTGCCCGCTGGCTATGGCGGCAGAACTTCTGTGCACACGCTGGACGATGGTGCTCTTGCGCGAACTGGTCGCAGGAACGACGCGCTTCAACGATCTTCGGCGCGGCGTTCCAAAGATGTCGCCAACCCTTCTCTCGCAACGACTGAAGGAACTAGAAATAGCAGGCATTGTCGAGCGACGAGCGCTCAAATCAGAGAAAGGCGTCTTCGAGTACCACATGACCGAAGCTGGTAAGGATCTTCGGTCGGTAGTTGAGGTAATGGGCTTGTGGGGACAACGATGGGTCGAGGCCAAGCAGTCGCTGAAGAACCTCGATCCGTCCCTGCTAATGTGGGACATGCGGCGGAATTTGAACCCGGCTCCGCTCCCCAACAGGCGCACGGTGATACAATTTCTGTACTCCGAACTTCCAATGTCGAAACGGTTCTGGTGGCTGGTTGTCGAACCGCAGGGCGAAGTCGATCTCTGCTGGTCTGACCCGGGCTTCGACGTCGATTTATACGTCGCAACCGACTTGCACACCATGACCTCGATTTGGATGGGGCTCACCACGGTCGCCAAGGAAAAGGGCAAGATGGAAATCACCGGCGACCGCGGCATTGCCAGCACAATGGAGACTTGGCTGGGGCTAAGTCCGTTTGCGGTCGAGCCGAAACGGGTTGCCGCATAACATCTGGCGATCAGCTGCCGCACTCAGTGTTGCTTTAACCAGCGATGAATGTCCGACCTTTGACCATCCAACCACAGATATGAGCCTCGAACCATTTGCGGGTATTAGCAATGCGCCATTGGCGAAACGATCCAAACGGGAGCGATTGCATGCTGACTGTGGCAGGGCCGTCGATCATAAACCGTTATGATCTGAAGGCTGCTTGAGTTTGACCCATCACAGCGTTCCTGCCGCCCAGCCGGCAATCTGCGCCCAGAGCCGCCCATAACCCGACCATTCGACGAAAGGCGGCGGCGCCCAATGAGGACCACAGTCGGAGGTGAAAGCGACACCTCTGCCCTTGCCGAATGTGCCTGCGACGATCAGCGGGTCGTTGCCTACCGAGGCCACCAGTGCTGCACCGGCCTTCACCGTCACGCGGTTGTAGCCGAGCAGGAGCGGCCATTCCTCGCTGAGATCACCGACGATCGGATGGTCTGCGTTTGTTACCGCGGGCACGACGCCTTCGGGACACTCCACCCGATCATCGTGGTAGGACAGCGCGACGGGCAAGGCTTCCTCGACGGCAGAGCCGGCATATTTACCCTTGGCATCGATCCCTTGGAACGTCAGGTAGCCGCCGATCATCACGAAACCGCCCCCGCTCGCGACATAGTCGCGGATCGCATGCAGCCGGTTGGGCAGCACTTGCGAGCGGTTGAAGGTGTCAGGATGGAGCAGCAGCGTATTGGCGCCGATGTCGGACAGAATGACGCAATCGTAGGTACCCAGTTCCGCCGCGGTTGACGGAAAGTCGCGGGCCGCCACATGGGAGGGCTGGTAGACCACCTGCCAACCTGCGGCCTCAAGTGCGGCCCTTAGCCAGCGCACGCCTTCGGCATACTCCGTGGTCGTAAAGGAGTCGAACCCCTTCTGGTGGATCGAGTGGATGGTCCAGGACTCGCCGGCAATGAGCACTTTCACTGAAATACCTCCTTTTTTGGCGGGCCGCCCGACTGGCGGAGCACGAGATCATTGCAAGCACATCAGGGGCAAACGCCGCATAGTTATGAGCACCACAAACTATCCTCGGAGGTGACGGCGACGACCGGTCAAGACACGGCCACGATTTCGTCCACGTTCCATCGGCATCGCCAGCGTACGTTCCGGTTAGAAAATCTACCACCGGTATTCGTGGCCAAAATCGCATCACTTCCCGTATCGGTTCGCGGTCACTGCGCGGTCACAGTTTCAGGACTTCGCTGTGCTACACGCCAGTCCGTCGCAGTGGACCGGCGTTCGCGCGCCAGACCCGGCATGTGAATATTTCCGCCGGCAGAAAGGCGCAAACAATTGGCGGCGCAGAGCAAGCATGACGCAAGGTTAGCCCCCATATAGCCGGCGTTCAGTGGCCTCTAAGGTATTCGGTTGGCAGCCGGGGCTGTTCGCCGAGTGCGCAACAAGGCCACTGAACACCTAACGATCGTTCGGCAGATGACGGCATGACCTGCCGCCCTTGGTGCAAACACGCCAATCAGACTATGGGATCGGATCCATGAGCGACAACAAAGGGAAAGCAGACCTGCTCAAAAGGATCGGTTGGGCAATCTTCTGCACGTCGGTCGCTATCAGCTTCGTTGTGTTCAACACCAACCAGCCCGCCATCGACACGGTGGCGTGGGCGCTGGTCTTCATGGCGCTCGGCGCGTCGGTATACGCCAGCATAGTTGAGAGCCGGTACAAGCGCCTGCTTGAGGAGAGCCGGTATAAGCGCCTGATTGAGACGGTGACCGACCCACATCTCGATAAGGAGCCAATGCCGGGCGAATTACCTGTTGAGAATCTTTCCCGGGAAGAAGCTCGCGAGTCCACCACGACGCTGTTTGCCCATTAACCGCCACAGGCGTATCGGCTGACTCGCCTTCGCTAGGGTATCGCCGGACACTAAGCTCGATGTGTGGGCACTTGTCCCTCTCGTCGCATCCGTCAGGCGTTTGTTAGTTGGGAACCGCGCCGGAATTCCAAGGGGCTCATGCCGGTCCAGCGCCGGCACGCATGGCTGAAAGCGCTGGGCTGCTGAAAGCCGAGCCGCCAAGCGATCTGAGAGGCTTGAAGGTCTTCGGTTAGATAGCGCACGGCGAGATCGCGACGCAATTGATCGAGGACTTCTCCAAAGCTCAAACCCTCGTCTGCCAACCGCCGCGCAAACGTCCGTTCGCTGAGGCCGAGCCGGCGAGCGACCGTCCCGGCTCGCGCTTCACCGTGCGGTAGAAGCGGCATGATCGTGTTCTCCACCACAGTTCGAAACGGACTGACGTTGGATGCGCGGACCGCAATAGCATCCTCGCAGTCCTTCACCATCAGATCGTTGAGATACGGATCATAGCCAACCAGAGGCAGGTCCGTCACTTCCGCGTCGAAACTTATGGAGTCCTCATAAGCGTCGAAGCTGACGTCGCAACCCAGGATGCGCTGCATGTTTCGACCGTCGGAACGATGGTGCACGAAGCTCGCCGCCAAGGGCATGATCTTCTTTCCGACAAGCTGGCGGCAGAGCCGCAATAGCAGGACCGCAAAGCACTCCATCAGGTGTCGGTCCGAGTGTCGGGGCACGCCGACATAGGAAAGCCCAATACGGCAACCCGATCCCTGAACTTTCCGCACCACCAAAGCTTCATCGGCTATGCTCACGTACCGCTCAAGGCGCTTGAGTGCGTCGCCAAATCGCCGCGATGACGCGGCGACGTAATAGAGCATGCCGATCTCGCGCAGGTCGAAATCCGCCGCCAGGGTAACCCCGAGCCAGTCGTCCTCGACGGCGCGGGAAGCCCGCTCGAGAAAGTCGATCACCGACTTGACCTTGACACGCTCACGCCTCGTAACAGCAGCCTGCGACAGACTGGACGATGCAAGAAGGGGAACGGGGTCTATGCCGTGACGCTTCAGTTGAGCGACCGCCAGGTGAACCGCCAAGCCTAATGATGTTGGCACCGCCACTGCCCCTCTCGAACGCCCAAACTTCGCATTATCAGCTCCATGGCAGCTTTGCGCAAATTTTTGCAAGGCAAAGACGGCGGAGGCAACGTTTCCAATGTGGCCTCCTACCACACCGCAGACGTAGTCGCGACGTCGCAACTCCAGACGAAGAAGTACATTGCCCGTATCGCCCCGCGGTTACCGCGCGGTCACGAGTTCCAGATTTTACTGTGGTTCATGCCAGTTCATCACAGCTTGCCACGATGCATCCGTCAGAGATTCTCGCAGTCGCCGGAGACACGCACTCCTGCGTACTGAGGCGTAATCCGCGATTATCTTGCGCAATACAGTGACAGCGTAACTCTTCGTTTGCCAAGGTTGGGGTCGAGCGTTCGAATCGCTTCACCCGCTCCAGTTTCCTTCCAGGGATCAAGCATCAAAAAGCCGCGGAATTCCGCGGCTTTTGTGCGTTTCGGGCGGTTGAAATCATGAACGCCAGACAACGCTCTGAAGGCTCGGGTTACCAGCGGGTCACACGATTAGTGAAGGCCGGTGCAGCACTCGTGGCCTCGGTTGGCAACGACCCGCTGATCGTCGCAGGCACATTCGGCAAGGGCAGAGGTGTCGCTTTCACCTCCGACTGTGGTCCTCATTGGGCGCCGCCGCCTTTCGTAGAATGGTCGGGTTATGGGCGGCTCTGGGCGCAAATTACTGGCTGGGCGGCGGGGACGCTCTGACGGTCAAACTAGGCAAGCGCCAAATCCATGAACAGCGCACTCCCGAGCGCCGATGAGGGTGACCTCGGCGCTCCCAGCGCCCTCCTTTTGGCTTGCTCAATCCCGGCTTGCCACAATCCCGAAGCTTGTAGACGATAGTTGTTGTAATCTCTGGTGTTCACCGGAGTCCATGGTGGTCTCAAGGACTCCAATATCCTTGCCAAGGGCAACGACGCTAAAAAAGCGATTTCAACGCCGTGTCGTGTTGTGCTCTACCGCGCCGTTTGAACTCTACAGGCAAATCCCCGATCCCTCGCCAAGGCGTTCTTACACAACCAAGACCCACAGCGGACTTGCAGTGCTCGTCCGATGGCGCAGGGTGCAATCGATGCAGGTGTTTCGCGGCTTTATCTGCCGCTGGTGGCCGAACGCATTCTGACCGTCGCTCAGAAATTGACCGTCAGCGTCGCGGTCGCCGAAAAGCTGTTCTGGCCGCGAATGTTGTACTGAGCGGTCGCCTGAAGTTTCACGTTCTTGCCGAGCGCAACTTTCGCGACGGCGCCGAACGCGCTGAACTGGTTGGCCGAGTTGGGCACGAAAATCTCAAGTGCACCGGGCACTTTCAGCTTATCCTTCCAGATAAGCTCGAGCAGCGTGTGCTGGAGGAAATCGGCGGTCATCGATACGTCGTCGCTCATCCCCGGAATAGGCTGCAGAATGAACCCGGTCTCGTCGACGTGAACCGTGACGAAGTTGCCCCATACGGCGGCGTGGAGCGAAGAAATTTCGACCTCGATCTTGTTGTTGTCGAACTGGCTGGTGAACATCGGATCGGCCTGCGGGTTCATCCGCAGGCTGGTCGGATCGCTCGCGCGCGTCCATTTCTTGGGCGGGTCGAGGTACATGATCTCGCGGAAACCGACGCCGGTGGTCGCGCCCATCGAGGCGTCGACCGCCCAGTGCTCGTTCTCGAACTTCTTGCCCTCGCGGAAGGCGGGTCGGCCGCCGCGCGTCGCGACGCGGATTTTGGTCAGGAAGTCGTCGCCCTCCTGCAGCGGGTTGGTGACCTTCTTGGTGACGAAGGAAATGCCGTCGAGCTTGCTCTCGT
This sequence comes from uncultured Alphaproteobacteria bacterium, assembly GCA_963839725.1. Taxonomy (GTDB): domain Bacteria; phylum Pseudomonadota; class Alphaproteobacteria; order Rhizobiales; family Rhizobiaceae; genus Kumtagia. The sequence goes on from CAWIWT010000035.1 coordinate 30,989, forward strand.
AAACCGTCAGGTCGCGCTCGTAGAACTTCGTGTAGTCGATCCCGAGATCCTTGAGGCGGCGATGGATCAGCCAATAGGTCGGATGGTTCAGCGCGCGCGCCTCGGGAACCTTGTTCGAATAGGCCACGGCAGACCTCCAGCGTCTTTCTCTATGGCCGCCGCTTGCGGCAGCCAGGGCCACCTTACTCCCCGCTCCGGCGCTGGACCAGCATGCAGTCGTCGACTTTTCGCTTGAATCCATCACTGTCGGTCCTCATACGATCGGCATCACGCTGAAGCCAGCGGTCGAACCGTCGGAGGAGGCAGCTGCCCGGGCCCGGATCTCGTCAAAGCGGCGGCGGTCGAGGGGCACCTTTCCGGGGCGTCGGTCTGATACCAACGGTCATGAAGCTCGACCGACGTGAGCCCAATCTCGCATTCCGATTGATGTGATTGTTTCGGGCTGAGCGCTGAGCTTCTGCCAGGCGTCGCAGGCGGCTTCGATGATGGCGTCGTAGTCGTCGAAGACGCGGTTGGAGAGCCAGTTGGCGCGCAGATATTGCCAGACGTTCTCGACCGGGTTGAGTTCCGGGGCCCGCGAGGGCAGCAGGAGCGGCGTGATGTTGTTGGGCACCCTCAGCTTTGCGGTGGTGTGCCAGCCGGCGCGGTCGAGCAGCAGCACGGCATGGGCGCCGGGTGCGACATGGCGGCTGATCGCGTCGAGGTGAAGCTGCATGGCCTCGGTGTCGGCAAACGGCAACGCAAGGGCTGCTCCCTTGCCACGCGCGGGACAGATGGCGCCGAACAGGTAGGCGCTTTGATAACGCTGGTCGGCCGGCTGGCGCGGCCGTGTTCGACGCCGAGCCCATTGCCGCACAACACCGTTCTTCTGGCCTATGCGGGCTTCATCTTGAAACCACACCTCAACCGGCGTGCCGCTTGGCAGATCGGCGAGGTCGGCGCTCAGCGTGCGCGGGAAGTTTTTTTGAACTCTTCCATGATCCGGGCATCCTGCGCTGGATGCCGCGGCCGCGCGCTCATGTGGGAGAAGCCGAGTTGCTTCAGCAACTTGCCGACATAGCGCTCGTGATAGGCGACGCCGAAGCGATCCTCGATGACGCGCTGCAGATCGATCCGCCGCCAGCGCACGACCCCGTCGACGCCATGTCTGCGGCCATCACCGAGAGTGCGTTGGGCTGCTTGGTGGCCAGCGACTCCAGGGCGGTCGAATTCAAGGCGTTGAAGGCGGCGATCCACGACCGTATCGCAAGGGCAACCGCCGCTTCGCCGAAGGCCTTGTGCTCCAGCGCAGCCATTGCGTCGTCCTTAATGGCGACAAGCTCGCCGATAGCCTTGTCGATGCTGTCCTGCAGCGCCGCCTTCTCGTAGATCGCTGTCGACAGGTTGTCGGTATTGTCGAACAGGGTCGAAGCTTCGGCGTTGATTGATGCCAGGCGCTGGCTGTCCTTGACCTGGCTCGACAGCTTGTCGATCAGGGCCTGGAGCTCGTTCTGCTGGTTGAACGCCTTGGTCGTGAAATCGAGCAACGACCCCCCGTTGAGCTCGCGTGCGAAAAGGCCGGGCGCCAGCGAGGCGATGGCCTGCGTGTTTTCCCTGAGTTCGGCCGCGTCCGACATGATGTCGATCTGCGTCGATGCAACCGTCGTGAAGACGCTGTTTGCTTCCCGGAACGAGTATATCGCGACGACGACGCCCAAAACGGTAAGCAGCACCAGAAGTGCCAGCCCGGTGAGGATCTTCAGCGCAACGCCGTGCCTTGCAAGCGCAAGCAACATGTCAAACGCCACGCATGGGCCTTTGGAGGCCTTCACCGATCATGCTGGAATTTTTCCTCGAAACAATGCTAAATTCAGCATAACGCAAGGTCAATCTTGCCGAAAGCCGGCATCGGGGGATATGGCATGGGCTTGAACAGGCCGTGGCCACTTGTTTCTTTCGCCTGCGCGGCGCTGGCGGCTTTCTTGCCGGCCCCTTCCTTCGCCGGGGAAACGCTAAACAGGATCAAGCAAAGCGGCGAGCTTTCGTCGCCCTATCCCGATATCTGGCCGCCCTACGTCATCAAAGGCGAGGATGGCGAGCTGACCGGCTTCGACGTCGAGGTGCTCCGCGAGATCGGCCGGCGTCTCGGCGTCGACGTCAAATACGTCACAGGCAAGGACGGCTCGATCTATACATGGAAGGAGCAGACCACCGGTCAGTGGAACGGCAATTACGACATCGTGGTCAACAGCATGACGCCGACGCCCGAACGCGCCAAGCACGTGGCCTTCCCCGTCTCCTATTATTATGCGCTCGGCGTGCTGGCGGTGCATCGCGACAACACGACGATCAAGAAGCCAGCGGACGCCAGCGGTAAGCGCATCGGCGCGCTGAAGTCGGCGAACTACGAACTCTACCTTCGGCGCGAGCCGTTCGGCATCGTCGACGCTCCGCCGGTGGTCTACAAGATCGACAATCCGATCGTCGTCACCTACGACCATGAGGAGGAGGCGTTCGAGGCGCTGGCCAAGGGCGACGGGGTGGAACTGGACGGCGTGGTCAACTACTTACCCGTCGTGATGGCGCTGATCAAGGACGGCAAGCCTTTCAGGGTGATCGGCGCGCCTCTCTACCGCGTGCCGCAGTCGGTCGCGATCATGCCGGGCGATCCCGAGTTCGCCGATCTGCTCGAGAAAACCGTCAACGAAATGCATGCCGACGGCACCTTGCGAAACCTGTCGATGAAGTGGTTCGATTTCGACCTAACGGAAAAATGACGACCGGCCATAGATGCGCGATCAGGCAGCAGGTCAGGTACACTGAACTCAGAAGGCACGGGGGCCTTTCTGGAATCCGCGAAACCGGAAGGATGGCGAGGACAGCCCGAAAATGGCCTCCCTTAAGGGGTAAAGCTTTCAATCACGGAGAGCGCGATTTGCCTTGGGTCGCGCAATAACGGGGCATCACCTGGCCGGCACCGAAAGAGAACGTGTCAGCGCAGGTGTTTCCAGAGCTGCATGTGCAGCTCACGGAGCAGCTGATAGTGCCTGTGTAGAGGTACGGTCATCGCTGCGGTTGTGTTGCCTTCGCGGAGCTTGTTTCATGAATTGGCTTGCGACGGAGAGCTTCTGCGAATTGCTTCCTAGCTAGTCTGTCGAGCTATCATAAAGGCGTTTGGCAACCACCAACGTAGATGGCCGTCCATACGTGCCTCTCCCGGTCTGACCGTCTTAACTGCTGAAACAACCGCTCCTTTTCGTCGCCCATCGGCTTCCACTCGAATGCGAACATAGCGGACCTAACGGACGGCAGATCTGCCGCAGGTGGGTGGAGTTATTCCTGCGGCAGGCTTCTACAGTAGAAGTAGGGGCACAACTAAGGAGCATGCGGGATTGCGGCGAGCAAAACCTGACACGCCGAGATCTAAACCTATTTAGATTTCGTTAAATCTATGTGCAAGGTATAGGGAGAATCCAATCTTCGTTAAGAAAGGATGAATGAATGCGGCCGCTGTTGATCGTGCTCGGTATTCTCATTCCTGTTCTGTACTGTCTGTCGGCACAAGCCCGTGATGTCGAAAAGTCGCCTACCGATTTGACCGAAGCCACGTCAGGCGTTGGCCGTGGGAGGATATACGAGCTAAAGGGACGATTGGGATCAGGATCCTATGATCGCTTCCGGAAATCCGTCACTCGCATGAAGCCCGTCCTCATTGTACTGGATGGACCGGGGGGGAGGCTTTTGGAGGCTATCCTGATCGGCCGTGAAATTCGAAGACGCGGCATCGCAACAGCAATTCGGAAAAACAGAACCTGCGCATCAGCGTGTGCGGTTATTTACCTGTCTGGTAGGAAGAAATATGCCGGCCAAGGTGCTGCGATCGGCCTGCATTCTGCATCAGATGGGGAAGGCCACCGTGACGTCGCTGCCAATCGGTTCATGCTCAATTATCTGGGTAAGGTGGGCGTACCCGCCCCTTTACTCCGCAGCGTGCTTACGGCTGCCCCGAACACAATGCGTTGGCTCGACGAACGAGATCGGAATTCGTTGAACATACGCGCCTTTTAAAGTGTATCGTGTCGATGGGCGCACATCGGCGGATTTAGTCACACTTCTTCAGTAGGGACTAACAAAGCTTGCGTTCACGGTGACCGCATTCGCCCGGGTGAACGATGGGGACAATTCCGCCACCAGCCCTAATATTGTTTCTGACGGCACATCTGCATCGAGCGCGGCTTGAATAGCGTCTTGTGGTCCCACCTCAGCGGCCAAAGCTCGGATCACATCTGGGATAAGCCTGCTTTGCGGAAATGTCCTCATAAAGTCTACAAGGGCCGCGGGACCAGACCTCAGGGCATTGTGATAGGCAACGGTCTGCTCGCTTGGAGCGTTAGCAGCCACCGAGATTCTGCCGTCTTTAGCATACAAACGAGACGGGATCAAAGCCGTCAACGCCATCAACGCTAACAATTTTCCTTTACTGGGTCTACGCATTGTTCCTCGCTGTCCGATGGGGCGTAACGGAACGCACACAACCTTCAGTATTTTGTATGCAGCATAACTATTAATATTTCGTCACGCGGATCGGGATCGACTGATAGCGCTTGTTCGCGATGGAAGGTCGGACATCGGCCCCAACACAAAGCGAAGCGGGCAACGTCGACAACTCACCGAGAAATGAACTCTGAGGCAACGACGGGCCCAACCCGAAGGAACCGTGCCGATGCGTCCACGACCACGGCAGCGTGCTTCATTGCGCCCCGCAGCACTCATACTCTCACGACAATCCTACAGACCGCCATATTGTTGACTACTGTCCATGACCTGGCAACCCAGCATGCCAGAAGACTCCCTGTGCCTTGTCCGGCCGGACGCAACCACACGTCTCCTTCCGCTTGGTGTGCTTGCTCAAGCGCTTGCCCGACCTCGTGTACTCTGCGCTGCAGGCGTTTCGCTAACTTTGACAATGCGAGCTCATGATCTGTCTTAATCACTTCGGTCCGAGGTCGACCGTAGCAGACTTGGTCAAAAAGCATTGAAAGGAAGGCTGTAGAGTTATGGGGTCCCGAAAATGAGATCATCCGCAACCTATTTGGCCCTAGAATCGCGTGGGCACGCTCGGCCAGGTGCTCAGGTGAGAAGGACCATTCCTGTCCGTATCGCCCTCTCGGACCAGCCACCGCCGTTTGGTCTACCCCGTTCACCATCATGTTTGGTAGACTGGATCGACACCAGAACACGCGAGGGTTGCTTCGCGGGTCTCTAAAATCGATAAACGTAAGGCTGTACTTTTGATCGTGAAAATACAACCTGCATAGTTCAAGATAATTCTCTATACGCTCAATTGACGGCGAACACTCTAAATCTGCTAACGAAAATCGGTTGTAGAAATGAACATAATAGTTTTTGGCAGTTTCTTGCCTGATCCATGTCATTCCCTCAATAATGTTGTTGTTTCTGCTTTTGACGCCCTGTATAAGATTTCGGGCATGTCGTTGAAACGGCGTATCGTTTGTTTCCTTGTGAAGAATAAAACGATCATCCGAGGACGTTTCGGTCGATAACAAATAGAGGGCGTAATTGACGACGTCGTCGAAAGGATGAGGAATGGTGATTATTACATTGATGGGCATCTGGTAGACCACAACAAAAGGTAGATGCAGCGTTGTCCCCTAGCCAGTCACACCGGCTTACCACTGGAAAGTAATATGGCTTCAAGAAAGCCTTCTGAGAGCAATTCGGTAGGCAGCCCCCGATCTCTGCAGAATTTTGCTATCTGCGCGTATGTTTCATTTCCGAGTATACCGTCAACTTTACCTATCTTGTATCCCGCCTCTTCAAGCAGAATCTGAACGATGGATATCAATCCAGTTCGATTTCCGCTAATCATTGCTTTAGCGGTTTCCCCAACACCAATATCCTCCAATGAAAGCCTGTAGTTTTGGATGGCTTCGCGGATAGCAGATTGCTCCATGTGTTTCGATTGAAGCGTACGAGCAACTCGCAACCGTCCAAGTGCATCTCCGTTCTGCATCGCCAGCCTATAGTAGCTTAGGGCGCCTGGTTCGGCGCTCCCACGCTTTACCGCCATGTCTCCTAAACGGACATACGCACGGGCAACCCCTGCTTCAGCTGCGTCAGCGTAATGCTTATGGGCGCTTTCGAAGGTATCGACCGACGCACGATCAAGATCGCCAAGCGCCAACATTGCCCACCCGTCTCCCAATTCGCCGGCTCGCATGTAATTTTTCACAGCCAGTTGCCGGTCCTCTGGCCCGGCACTTTGCCGGTAAAGATCTCCGAGCAACCTTCGTTTTTCCTTTTCTAATTCATGTGCGGTGAACAGCTCTTCAAGCGCAGCTATCGCCGCCGCTCGTTCGGCGCTATCTATCTCGCCTTTCTTTTGCATTCGCGCAATTTCGGCAATGGCGGATGCGTCGCCTGCTTGCGCTGATCTAATAAAGTAGTTTACGGCTGACTTCCTATCCCTGATAGGAGCTTCATTTGAAAGGTGAAGCTTGCCCAGTAAGAGAAGGGCCTTTGCGTTTCCAAGTGCAAATGCGCGCTGGTAGTAGCCATTTGCAAGAGCGTACCACTCCGGCTCGCGGCTTTCCTCGCTCAATTTTCCTAACTCTACCAAGGCCCAGTGATCTCCCAAGGCGGCTGCGGCCAAGTAGTAGTGTCTTGACTCTGAGAGAGAGTAGAATGCGGCAGATCGATCCTTGTAGAGATCACCCAAGAGTTTCAGAGCACCCGCGTGGGGCTTTTTGGCGATTCCCTGTTTTAGATACTTAGTCGCCTTGTCTCGGTTCGGCGAAACGCCCTTCCCTTGCGCAAACACGTAACCCACGGCGATGGCCGAGCCTGTGTCACCAAGATCAGCAGCGCGGACCTCATATTCAAAGGCTCTCAAGGGGTCGCCTTTCAGCACCTTGCCCTCCCTAAGCGCTCGAGCGAGTAGACGAAGGGCAGCAAGATCATCGCGTGCAGCAGCGCTTGAAAGGATGGTTAAGGCTTGCTCAGCCGTAGTTACAGTTGCTTGTTGCTTGGAGCCTTGAACAAATGCGATTGCATCGCGAACTGATGTCTCGCGCGATGTTCTCTTAGCGACCGTATAGCCATTCCTTTGTTCGCCTGCAGCACCTAATGCCACCTTTTGAGACTCCGTCCCTGCACTTAATTCATGCTTTTCTGGAGAGGCTTCGAGGTCCTTTGGATCGCTGTTTGATGTTGCTGTTGAACGATCTATTATCGTTGATAGTGCCGCCGCCACAGCGCAAGCTAGGGCAGTGCCAATCCAAGTGATCGAGCGACGGTTCATATTCCGGCTAACCCAAGGCGACTATCGACTGCTTTGGCATTTTTGTCGGCGTTTGATTCAGCTACGCAGCCTGCACCTGTAGTCGTCGCTGGCGATAGGGAAATCGGAGTCGCTTGCTTGGATAGATTTAGGCAAAACTGCGCCCCCCATTTTGCTTTAAAGCACTCGATTTGTTCGTCGTGTGATTGGCCCCATGCTTCCGGTGAAGACATATACTCAAATGTGAAACCATACTTCCGTGTTATCTCGATATGTTCGGCCATTTCCAGAATAAAGACTGGTCGAAAGCTCCTTTTAGCTGATTGGATGTTGCAGAGTTCCAGCACGATTTTTTCTAACATTTCGTTGCTTCGACGACCCACGAGAAAAAGCCAGGTGGCAGCCCCAGGCCCTATTCGGGAAGAATTGAAGTGCCCCGGCGAGGCCAGAAGCGGCTCTGTCGGCATGCTGGAGCGGAGCACCCTGAAGGAGGGCTGACACTCATTGGACCAGGCAACGCTTCCTGGTGGCAGCGGAACTGCATCGATCAGCGATATGGTGTTGCGCTGTGGGGCCCTTGCCTCCAGTGCGACCTGTCTCCGAAAGAGTAATTCGGCTCGCTCCAAGTGGGCTGACGTCATCATTCCCTCATTCGGCCTATGCCGCTTGTGGGGACCACTGTTGGCCCCCCACTATGTGATCAGGCATCCCATGGCTTCCCGATGAGATATGGTCAATAATTCTCGCGGCTTCTTCGGCACCGTTAGGCGGGCTAAGTTGTTCACAATTCGACACGATGAGATCTCTGACTTCCCTCCGCAAGATAAGATCAATCGCAGAGCCGATCTCTGACACATCCTCCTCGGCGATCCAAAGGGCGGCATCGTTACGCATTGCGTATTCAGCACGAGCTGACTGATCGTCCATCATTTGGTGGTCGTTTGCGACAAAGATTGTAGGAAGACCGAATTTTATGATCTCATGAAAGCTGTTGTATCCCGCGGCTGATATTGAAAAGTCGAAGGCGTTGAAGAATTTTGATAACGGAAACACCCTTAAATAGTTGACGTCATTCCAGAGCCGTGGAACCTCACTACCCATTAACCATTCTGCAATGTATGGTGTCACACCTCGACTTAGCAGCGACGGTATAATCAGGTTAAGTATTAAGACTATGTCTCTATTTGTTCCAGAGCCAAGCTGTATGAGACACGATGTCTCGTTTGAAGAGATGCCTAGATCTCTACGTGCTTCTTCTCTGGTTAGTATTTCGTTCGGATTTAGCAGTCCGATTGGTGCAGTTTTTAACTTGGTGAACGCGGAAGATATGACATCCTCTGACGCGAAAGATTCAGCTATGTCTGACGGTTCAATAATCAAGTCAAAATTCTTTCCGCGACGAACATGCTCGGAGTTCATCTGTCCGGATTTCCACATCCCTCGTTGGATCCAGACCTTCCTGATCTCCGAGTGGGCACCAGCTTCCATCAGACCGGAGTATGGGTTGCTCCCGTCGAAGACGACCGTCCGAATGCTAGCGCGGAGCGCCAGAATCTTCTCGAGTTCGTATCTAAACCATTTGTTCCACTGGGAAATATCGCAACCAGAAACTGTGTGGAAAGGTATATACTTCACCGGGAGACCACAGGCCTCAATCACCCGAAATGCCTGGCTCATTGTAGCAAAAACCGGGTCTGAATGCCGAAGGCGGCGCGCGATGGCTAGAAGCCGGGTGAGGTGGCCTAGGCCAACCCCATTTGAAGAGACGAAGAGCACCTCAGGTCTTGGCGGGATCTTGGCCTCGCCCATGGAAGTAGCGACTAGAGGCCTTACAGGTACGGCTTTGGTGATCCCTAAGAGCCTCTCAATCGAAGCAACGGCCTGTTTTTGTGAGCCCGCCATCGCAAGAATGCGCGCATTTGCGAGCGCAAGTTTTGTCAAGTGATCCGGGTCTGCAGCCAATTGCTGGACCGTTTTTGCCAAATCTCCAGCTGCTGTGAAATGGGCAACCTTGCCAAGCCTCTCTTCCAGACCCCGGTCCACTATTGCGAGTACCCCGGCCTGAACAGCACGCAACAGGGGAAACAGCATCGCGTCGCTGGGAGACTCCGTAGGAAAATAGGTTACGAAATCAACCTTCTCAAGAAAGCGACCCAAGGAGATGTCACCCGCATGAAACTCGTGGAAGTCGGGCTGTGCCAAGACCTCGCGGGGTGCGTTCTGTGCAGTGGGAGTAGAAAAGGCAAAAGCGGGAATGCCTGGAAACAATTCAAAAACTGATCCAGCTTCGTTGACGGCCCACTGTGACGCATCCATTAGCCCTATGCGGCCGCCGCGCACGATAGGTTGTGTCACAAAGCTCCTAAGTAAATCTCGTCTGGGTATGCAACTCCGGTCCGCTACGAAGGTCAGCAGTTCTGGAAGGTCATGAACCTCCATATGGTCCTGACAATCGACTGACGATGTGCCGACAAAACCCCATTTGGGACTAACGCCGCACATCAGGGAAATCGATTGGGCCGCGGCTAGGTGCCAGCCCACCGGCTGTTTCTTGTCGATCAATACCACAACCGCGGGCGTAATCGGCCGCACAAATTGAGAAAACAGGGGCCAACCGGTTTCTCCGAACAGCATTTGAGGCGCCGCTATGATTAGCCCCTTCCTGATGTTCAGATGGCGAGGAGCATTGTCCTCTGGCAGTCCATATATGCGTATTTCTTTTGATAATTCGCATATTAGCGGATTTGCTGTCGCCAAATCTGTCTTGGAGCTCGTGTTTATGTGGACAAGGCTCACCGCATAGCCGGCTTGGAAAAGTGACTGCGCTAATTCTACGGACCGCCACATCGTCGATCGAGCCGAACGACAATCCATGTAGATGGCAAAGTCGGTAGTCGGTAACTCGTCGGGCTCCTCGACATGGTCCCCTGCATTGACGCTGGCCCGAATATCCCCAGCACGGTCTGAAACGTCGGTTAGCCCGAGGTCCCGCTGCATTGCAAAGCCGTCAGCGAGATTCTGATGGATGGCGATCTGCGCGCCACGAATATTGGCTTCAGCGTTGCCGAAGCCGTCTAGTCCCCTGCCAGTCGAGGAGATGACCTCGCTGAGATTCGTGTAGACATCCGCAAGGCGGTGCAGTCCGAACGCATCATTTGCCGTCCGGCGAGTAAACTCTACCCATTGAACCAATTCGTCTCGGCGCGAATCAAGTTGATCCAGCAGCGAGCCCACTCGCTCCGGGCTTGCGTAAAGAGCGACGCCTCCAAACGTTGGAGACAAAGCCGGTGAGAGAATGCAAGGAAGGCCTGCCGCGATGGCCTCGGGTATTGTTCGACCGAAGCCTTCGACCCAATTGGAATGATGATAGTAGACGAACACATCTATACTGTTTAGGAACTCTTTGGGTTCGACTTCATTGAACCGGATCGTATCCCAATTTCTAGGAAGCTGTTCTCTAAACATCTCATCACAGTAAGCTCCCCATCCTAGAAAACGCGCGACTCGCCGCGTCGCGTATTGGTAGATAAGCTTAAATTCTTCTCGGTTGTCTGGCCATTTAACCCAATCAGGGCGACTGTGGCGACCTATAGTGAGGAGATCTGAATGAACAAAGCGGGCTTTGGTTGTTGGAAACGGAATCACATTTTGTGCATGATCAAAGTCGAAAACATTTGGCCAATCGAATTCCGCCAAATGCCCCTTCCATCCATGCCTGACAAAGCCGTGACGTGACGCCGTGCCGATCGGAACGAAACGGCTGTCCGAGGCGATGTTTCGAATTCCTGCGGCGATGTCCGCTGCTGAGTAGTACGGAACCTCAGCATTATCGACATAGGGCTGATGGCAGACGATCAGCGCCATCAAAGCCGACAAGCTACCTGACAGCCGTGCCGCGGCGCGCGCAATATACGGGTTGTGTATTATGAGGAATTGGGCGTGCAGCCGTCCGATTCTCTCGCCGGTGGTATGGCGGGGGGGAAAATCTCCATCCCACTGCTCAAATTTGTGGATCGCGTCGTCGAACCTATAGACAGGAAACGGGCAGGATCGCAAAGCGCCTGACAGCGCCTTATTTATGTGGCTCGATTTTGCAAATAGCGTTGATTCTAAAAGCAATATTCCAACTTGCGAGGACTCATAGTTAGCTGAGAGCCATTTCAGTTCCTGGACAACTGCTGATGAAGTCCCCCCTGGGAATCGCGCATCCACACACACAATGAAATCGTGCTCGATCACGGTGATTGGCCCCCGCCTTTTGCCGCTTCAGTTTTAGGCAATTATGGTTACTGATATCTTAATGGGCGCTCGGACCGTGCATTAAGGCCACCACGTTCTTTATGGCACGCAGAAGACGCTGAACGGCTGGGAACTCCTGTGAGTTAGATGGATCGGGTTCATGCGAGGCGCTATGCAGCCCCTTGCTGGAGAGGCGTGAATCTCGACCAAGCTTCAATGGGATGTCCTGCAACTGCGTTGCACTGAGATGAAGGGTGATTGGGCGCCTCTGCTAGCGCACACGCACGTCGGTCGGCGCGGTCACTATTCGGTGGAGCCCAGCGCCAACAACGCCCTCAAACCTTCTGGGTTACTGCGCGGTCACCATTTCTTGCGTGCACGAAAATTCGCAGCAGTCCACTGTAGTCCCATCCGTTCAAAACTGCGGAGCGATGAGATCGCGTTCTCCCGCGCATCCGGCGGTTCCGAGGTAGACTTGCGTGAACTGCAATGACGACTCAATTTGTCCCTTGCCAAGGTTGGGGTCGAGCGTTCGAATCGCTTCACCCGCTCCAAATTTCTTAAGAAATTCAAAGGCTTGGCAGCCGCCATTCGGGGCGGCGCCTTTGGCTTGGCCGGAAGATACCACCGAGATACCACCGAAGCTGAACTGAGCCCGAGTTCTTACGTGGGGAAGTTCCATCAACTGAGCTTCTTGCAGGTCTGTTTTTGGATTGGCGCTTAGATCTGTGGCTCTAGGAGCTAACGTGCGTGCCATGGCCGCTAAAGGATCAACCCGGACGGGGCGACTGCGGAAATCCGTTGGGGATCTAGAATGGGAAGGCGTGCTCGCGGACGTCCCTATCCGGATCGCTCACGTACGTACTTACAGATGGGGGCCTAGGAGATGGTCAAATACCCTGCTTCAGGTAGCCACCGCCAGGAAGTGGTTTCAGGAACTGGGCTATCGGAGAAGCTTCGCCAATGTAGACGCGGGCAGGACGTGTGACGATGAATGCGACATAGTCGGCGACGTCCTCGGCGAGGACGTGCTGGACCGGATCGACCAGATCGTGCCGCCCGGGGTCGACGTGGGCCTCAACCAGGCCAACTACATGCCGCCTGCCCTGATGACGGCCGGGCTTCGGCGCCGACCGCCAAGCGAACGCGCGGCAGCCTGACAGGACCACGGCAGGACCGGGCGCCTTCGACGTCCGGTCCGCGCGCGAGCGGACAATGAGCAGCGTATGCCAGGAGACGGGCGACGCCTATTCGTCGCTGCCGGCGGCCAGGACGTCCCGCAGAGAGGTGGGCGCTTGGCCCAGCAGCGACGCAAGCGTCGGATCGACCGCCGCGAATTCGCCTGCCCGCGCTGCACGGTACATGCCGAGCGTGATATCTATGACGACGCGCGGCACACCGTTCGCGGTCATCCGGGCCGCATAGTCCTCATCGGAGACTGTCTCGCGCCGGATCGGCTTGCCGTGACTGTCGGCAAGTATCGCCGCGACGTCATCGAGGTCCAGCGCCGCTGACGCGGTAAGCGGCGGCGTCGGTCCTTCGAAGCGGCCTTCCTGGAGAAGGACTGCGACCGCAGCGGCGGCGAGATCGCCGTGCGCGGTCCAGGAGATCTTGCCGTCCCGTGGCGCAGCGAGGACTCCCGACGAAACCGCGTCGCCCACCATCATCGGCACGGTGCTGGCATAGAAGCCGTTGCGAAGTGCGGTCCAGGCCATGCCCGAGTCGCGCAGCATGGCCTCGGCGACGGCGTGGTCGTGCATCGGCGCAAAGGCGGAAGAGGCGCTGACGCCCATATGGCTGGTGTAGACGATCCGCCGCACTCCGGCGGCGCGGGCCGCTTCGATCGCGGCGCGCTGCTGCCCGATCGGGTCTCCGTCATAGGCTCTGGCATTCGACGACACCATTAGAACCTGCGACGCGCCGTCGAAAGCCGCAGACAGGCTTTGCGGGTTGTCGAAGTCGCCGTGACGGACCCTTGCGCCTCGCTGTGCGAGACTTTGCGCTTTGTGCGGATCGCGCACGCTGACGCCGACCCGGCTTGTCGGAACCTTGGTGAGCAACTGCTCCACGATCAGTCGACCCAGTTTGCCGGTTGCGCCCGTGACAATGATCATCGCAGATTATCCATTCATCGTTGTTAGCGATGCTAACTATCATCCGATATCGATGATTACAAGCGCTAATGGAAAGATGCTATCGGCGCTAACAGCACGGTGGTATTAGGCGGCATGGTGAAGCAGCAAGCCGAAACAGCCGAAGGTTCCTCGAACGTCGATGTGCGTTCCCGGATCATCGCCGCCACCGCGAAGCTGGTCGCTGCTGGCGGCAGCGACGCCGCAACCACGCGCGCGGTTGCCGCGGCAGCTTCGGTTCAGGCGCCAACCATCTATCGGCTGTTCGGGGACAAGGACGGTCTGCTCGATGTCGTCGCGGAGCAGACCTTCGCGGCCTTCGTGGACGGCAAGGCCCAACGTGAGCCGGCCGATGAGCCGCTCGACGATCTGCGCGAGGGCTGGGATTCCTACATCGCATTCGGTCTGGCAAACCCCGCCGTTTTCTCTCTGATGAGCGCGCGTCCAGGAAGGCCGTCCAGCGCTTCCGAGGCTGGACTTGCCGTTTTGCGCAAGCGCGTCCGTCGTGTCGCGCTCACCGGCCAACTGCGGGTGACCGAGGAACGCGCCGTTGACCTAATCCACGCCATGGGGACGGGAACGGTGCTCGCGTTGCTGGAAAAAGCGCCCGAGGAGCGGGAAGGCCTGGCAGAAGCCGCGCGAGACGCGGTCTTTGCGACCGTGATCGGAAATCAGTCGCCATCCTTTACAGCGGGATCGAGGGGAGCCGCTTCCGCTCTGCGGGCATGTCTTGACGACATTGGCGTGCTCAGCCCCGGCGAGCGACAGCTTCTGGGCGAATTGCTGCAGCGAATCGCGCTAGCAACGTGATGCAGGGCCTTGGGTCCGCCACTCGCTCCCAACCGGCAAACGCTACTTTATCGACCGCAATAGCTTCCCTCGTTGCCATGCTACGCTGACGAAACCTGAGGTCTGCTTCGACGCAAAACGCGACCTCTGGCGTGTGTCGCGGGGATGGCGGTTGGATGCTATAGTTGGACTCAACAACGCGGGCTGCGTCCTTCGAGGCCCTGACTTAAATTAGCGAAGGCGTTGCCCTCGGTCGATCAAATGGCGTTCTGTTTTGAGGACGTAGGGGTCAAATGATTTCAACAATGAAGTTTGCGGCGTCTTTTCTCGTTGGCTATCTCCCCCGGGCTTTGTTGAAGCGCTCGCAACTGGACATCGAACATATGTAAATGCCCGATTTTTCCTACGCAATACGCGTACCTGACGGGTATTACGCAAGCGCTGTCGCCGAGAATGGCCACTGGCAATTTGGGTTCCTACGTTACTGAGGGAACATTTCAATCAGAGAACACAGATAGAATTGACTGGGAGACGAACGGAGGCTGGCGCGTAAGCTATCATCGCGTTCAGTCCGGATGGGCAAGCTACTCGGGATCAAGGGATGGCAGAATTTCTTACACGAGGTCTATTCCGGTCTGCGGTGGAGCGCAGGCCGCGTTTTTTCGGATCGACTACGAAAAATCCGATCAGAGTGTGCTCGAACCTATCATAGTAGACTTGGTTGCATCGCTGCACCCAACCGATGGCTGCAATTGAACAACGATGCAGCCAAGGTTGCTCGCGTTCATTCCGGTTGGCCAGGTGCTCCTGGGTTTGTGCCACCTGTAGCGCGCCCTTGACGCCCAACAATGCCGCAATCGCGCGCGCCACGCCCGGCTTGCACAACAAGCTCTCACAACATGCAATGCCAAGTATGGAGTGATTACGCGTTGTTGGCGCCACTAAAGCGCGATAAAATAAACCAGAGAAACGCCGAGCGAACTACACAAGTTGTCAGTCACGACGGGGGGATTTATGTCCGTCAACGATACGCGCGTACGGGTCATCATCAACGATGCAATCGCCAAGGCCAGTGACAATGGCGACCCGTGTTGCGGGAGCATCCGTCAGGCCTGGCATGATCTGAAGGGATGGCGGGATCTTCCGCCAGCGGCCGGGGCGCAGCCGAATTCCCTCGATCTCGATGTGGCGGCGGCAGAGAACTATATGTTCGCGAGAGCTTGCGTCTGTGAAGGGTTCGTCAGTCGTCTCCAGATGAACACCATCGCAATCGCCTACTACGCGACAAAGGCGGTTGGTGTGGATATGCCAACCAGCGGAAACCCGCAGTCCGAGCCGGACGTAGCTGTCCTCGGCTGGGGCGGCATCGGCTCGGAAGAGGGCGAAGCCGACCGAAAGAATTGCAATCCGAATGCCGATCCGCCCTGGTGGCGTCCGGTTAGCGAAATTATGGGCAAGCGAGACGGCTACTACTTCAGCGTTGGCGGTACCCCGGGCACGCGGTACTCTCCCCCTCCGCCGTAGGAGCTGCGCCGTGCAGTTCTGCTACTACAGCGCCGCGCGTCCTTTCGGACGCGCATAGGGCGCTGTATTTCTTTGAAACTGCGCATCGTGCTTTCCGAAAATCGATCCCGATTTTCGGGCCGACGCGGCTCGTCGCAAGAGAACATGAGCATCGTACCATCCTTGGATACAGGTTTCAGGCACGTGCCGTCGCAGACCATCGCAATAGACGGGTAGGAACTCATCGGGAAGCAGGGTGGTCGTGACCTTCTTGTCAATAGACATACCGTCGACGGTTGCCCGAAAATGGGTGTTCGCCATCTCCGGTTGGACAAGCGTTTACACTTTTGAAATAGGCTTACACCGCCGTTAAGTCAGCACTTTTGATACAAGGTTGCATCATTGTGACAATGTTCTCATCTCAATGCCGTGCTGCTCGCGCCCTGCTGCCGTGGACTCGAGGACCAGTTGGCTGGGGCGTCAAAAGTAGCGAAGGCGACCATCGCCAATTTCGAGGCTGGCAAGAGATCGCCGTATGCGCGAACTCTGGAAGACATAAAGGCTGCACTCGAAGCAGCAGGCGTCATCTTCGTCGAAGAGAATGGCGAAGGTCCAGGGGTGAGGCTGCGAAAACCGCGCAAGGGGCAGTTGCCTGAGGGCGATTAGAGAAAACGTTCGAGCAAGAGCATTATGATCAGGGACGGGATGAGTGCTGGCTGATGTATGAGGCGGACGACGAAATCGCCAAGCTTTTCGCTGAATTGCAACCTGCTCGCGTTGGGCGAACAAGCCTGCCTGGCAAGGACCCGCCTAGCAAAGCCCCTTTTGAAGAATACGCTGAGGAGAAAGTCGCCCAAGTGCTATTCGACCTCGAATTGGAGCTGAACGATCACAATGGAATGCTAGCGACCTGGATCGTTGTGACGTGCATCGGCTGGGGAATTGTACTCGTGCGCGCATTCTTGAGCATTCCCACGCCCTCGGAACTGGCATTCTCCGCTCTCTGCTTCGTCTTAACGCTGGCGTTCATCGCAGCGAGGATACACAGCTACTTCATAGGGAGGCGATTGGCTCGAAAGCAGAAATTCATCGCCAGCCGGGGCTTGGTCAGTGAGACCGCAATTGCCGCGAGCTACTTCGCAGCGATCAAAGCCCTTAGCCCTCGCGTGCTGCGCATACTTGATAAAAAGCGGAAGCAGTTTGCCGGCCATAATCCGCAAGGCGAGTGAACGCGTTCGGATCGGCGGTCGTGGCCACGAGAAGCGACGCCAGCGTCTCGGCTGCACCGTTCACTTCTCCTGCGCACAGTTCTCATAAGCCTTGCTTGTCAAAAAAACAGCGGGCGGTCACGCTGGTGTGCGGAAGATTCGGCCGGTCCGGCCTCAGATACCTCTGTTCCTGGCACAAGTAGATAGAGGACGTTTCCGATGGGCACCCGCTACACCGTTCAGCGAGGCGATACGCTCTCAAGGATTGCAGCGCGCCACGGATTGCCTTCTTGGCGCATGGTATACAACAGCCCGGATAACGCCGATTTTCGCCGCCGGCGACCGAATCCGAACCTCATTCAGCCTGGAGACGTGCTGATCCTGCCGGACCTGCCGACGACCACGCCGCCCGCCGGGCGGCTACTGCTTCCCTGGAACTTCGCCAGCAAGTTCGAATTACCGCAAACTGTCTTTCTTGATCCGATCCCGCGTCCTGGCCTTCTTACTCTCGGACCGCAGCTCTTTCAGCCACCGAACCCTGCATTCAATTTCAGTTCTCCTGGTTCTCCAGGCAGCAGAGTCACCCTGGGAGGGCCTGTTTACGACAATCCCGTTACGGCCAGCGGCGACCCGGTTCATGGCGGTTACGGTGAAGCGTTGAAATGGACAGGCAAGGCCGTCCTCAAATATCCCTGGTTTCAGAATCGCATGGACGCTTTGAAAGAGGGCGCGATCGATTTTGCGTGGCGATCCGCGCCCTGGTGGCAGCGGAGCCTCGAAATCGGTGTCGGCGTCGGGGCGGGAACGTTGCTGCTTTCATTGAAACCATCGCGCGACTTTATTCGAGACAAGCTGCACGGAACGGACGTGCCGTTGAGCCCGCTTGGACTGGATTGGCTTAGCGTCCAGCCGCGGCTGGGAGTCGACGGGGATTGGGGCGGCGTGATCACATTCGATCTGCAGAATATCGTCAATCCCGCTCCGAAGAAGAAATAACGCGAAGGTTAGTCCTGTCGGCACATAGCGGGATAGCAAATCCGCGCTTTTTCCGGTCATTCCGCCCCGAAATGATCGGGATCGGGATAGGGAGTGAGACCGAGGCTTGTCGGCGACGCGCCGTCTTCCAGACGCGCCAACTCGCGTGGGCCGACTTCGTAGTATTCTCCGGCAATCGCCACGAGCGCCGACTTCATACCGCCGCCCGCAAAAACCGAACTGACGATGCGCATCCGGTGTTTGTGCGCGGCGACAGCTTTGCGCTGCCTGTGCAGGTTGGACATGGACGGTTTGGTCGGTTTGCCCCAAGGGCGCATCCCGGCGGTCATTTTTTGTGCCAACCATCACGCAAACTCCATACAATCAGCACTATTCAGCGCCATCTCGCGAAAAATTGCAACCTTCTGCACCGTCCTTGCGGATTGCGGCTTGGCAGCGATAAGCTCCGCATGCCCCGCTCATGACCGCCCGAGATGCCGACACCCAAGCTCAAAACCTATCGATCCAAGCGCGACTTTTCGAAAACCGGTGAGCCTGTCGGCGCAGCGGCAGCGTCGATTGGCAACCGTTTCGTCATCCACAGGCACAGCGCGACCGCCGACCATTACGACCTTCGCCTTGAACTCGATGGCGTGCTGAAGAGCTGGGCAGTGCCCAAGGGTCCGTCGCTCAATCCGGCGGACAAGCGCTTTGCCATCGAAACGGAAGACCACCCGATCGAATATATCGACTTCGAGGGCGTGATACCCGAGGGCGAATATGGCGGCGGGCCGATGATCGTCTGGGACACCGGCGTCTGGGCGCCGATGGAAGACCCGGCCAAATCTCTCGCAAAGGGCGCTTTCAAGTTTCGGCTGTCGGGCGAGAAGCTCAAGGGCGGCTGGATGCTGGCGCGCCTAAAGCGCAAGCCGGATGACGGCGACAAGCAGGGGTGGCTGCTCATCAAGGAGCATGACCAGGGCGCCGACACGGAAACCGACATTCTCGCCGTCCGGCCCGAAAGCGTGAAGTCCGGGCGGCGTATCGAGGACCTTGTCGCGCCGCCTTCGGCGAAACCGATGGAGCTCAAACCCGGCAAGTTGCCGGGCGCGGTGAAGGCGCCGATGCCGGCGAGAATAGAGCCGCAGCTGGCGACAACCACCGCTACACCGGGCAAGGGGAAGGATTGGCTTCACGAGATAAAGTTCGACGGATACCGGACCGCCGCGCATCTCTCCGACGGCAAGCTTTCGTTGATCACGCGCAGCGGGCTCGATTGGACGAAGCGATACCGCGATCTTGAGAGCGCGTTCCGCAAACTGCCTTGCACCGAAGCGATCATCGACGGCGAAATCGTCGTTCCCGACGAGAAGGGCGTGACACGTATTTCCGCGCTTCAGGATGCGCTGTCGAAGGGCGAGAGCCACCGGTTGGTCTACTACGCCTTCGATCTTCTCTACCTGAACGGCTGGAACCTCACCGGCGTGCCGCTGGATAGGCGCAAGGAACTGCTGGCGCGGCTGCTCGCTGGCCATGTTTCCGGCCGCTCCGCAGTGCAACTCAGCGACCATGTCGCCGGCGACGGGACGGAATTGTATGATCGGGTGGCCGAACTGGGGCTCGAGGGCATTGTCTCGAAGCAAGCCTCGTCGACCTATGTTTCGGGGCGGACAGCCAGCTGGACGAAAACCAAGGCGCGTCATGTCGATGATTTCGTCATTGCCGGTTTCACTATATCGGAAGCCGCCGGAGGCCTTGGAGCCCTCGGCCTGGCGGAATGGGACGGTGAAGAACTTCATTATCGGGGCAAGGTGGGAACAGGGTTCGATGCTCAAACCCTGCCGCGATTGCTGTCACGCCTCGAGCCGCTCCGATCGGAAGCCGTCAAACTGGCGGGAATGCCGAAGGAGATGATCCCGGTGAGGCCGGTGCTGACCGCGCGCATCCACTACGCCAGCCGGACCGGCGACAACAATGTCTTCCAAGCAGTGTTCAAGGGATTGCGCGACGTCGAACTCACCGCGTCGTCGTTCGAGCGAAAGCGGCTGATTTCGGATGCCGATCTGGCGACGATATGGGTGACCAATCCCACGCGCCGGCTCTTCGGAAAGTCGGGGCCGACGAAGCTCGACATTGCCGTCTACTACGCGGCTGTAGGCGATTTCATGCTGCCGCACATTCTGGGGCGGCCCGTATCGCTGTTTCGCTGCCCGACCGGCGTCCAGAAGGACTGTTTCTTCCAGCGCCATCCTTTCACCGGCATGCCGTCCACCATTGCCTCGTTCGACACCAGGAACTCGGAGGGCGAAACCAAGAGCTACATATCCATCGAGGACGCCAAGGCCTATCTGGCGCTGGCCCAGTTTGGCGTCGTCGAGTTCCATACCTGGGGGACCACGCGCCGGTCGCCCGACAAGCCCGACCGGGTGGTCTTCGATCTCGACCCCGGCGAGGGGATAGAATGGCGCGAGGTCGTCGAGGCCGCAATCCATGTTCGCGGCGAGCTCGAAAGGCTGGGTCTCCAGCCTTTTGTGAAGACGTCGGGCGGCCGCGGCATCCATATCGTCGTGCCGACAACGCGAAAATTGTCGTGGAAGAACTTTCATCAAGCAGCGGGCGAGATTTCGGTTCGCATCACCGCCACGGCGTCGCAGACCTTCACGACCACGATGGGGAAGGAGAACCGCCGAAAGCGGATTTTCATCGACTTTCACCGCAATGCGCGCGGAGCGACGGCGGCCGCGCCCTATTCGCTGCGCGCGCGCACTAACACGCCGGCCTCGACGCCATTGAGCTGGGACGATCTCGAATCCATCGACGCCCCGCAGGATTTGAATTACTCTTCCCTACCGGGCCTGCTTCAGACCACCGGCGATCCTTGGGCGAACATTAACGACTTTGCCCGAGACTTGCCGGCGCCGTCGAAGGCCAGAGAATGAATGTGCTGCCGTGTAGGAGTATGAAATGGCGCCCAGGGCTAGTTGGAAGGGTTATCTTAAGCTGAGCTTGGTGAGCTGTCCGGTCAGGTTGTATCCGGCCACCAGTACCAGTGAGCGCATCAGCTTCAATCAGCTGCACAAGAAGACCCACAACCGGATCAACATGAAACCTGTCGATCCGGAACTCGGTCTTGTGGAACGCGCCGATCTCATCAAGGGCTATGAATACGAGGACAAGCAGTACGTCATCATCGAGGAATCCGACCTCGAAAGCGTACGCATCGAGTCCAACCATACGATGAACATCGAAGCCTTCGTTGACGAGGGCGAAGTCGACGTCATTTATCAGGACACGCCCTACTATCTTGCTCCGGACGGCGCGATGGCCGAAGAAACATTCGCGGTGCTGCGAGAAGCAATGCGAAAATCCGGCAAGCTGGCTATTGCGCGGCTTGTGCTTTCAAGCCGCGAGCGGGTGATTACCGTTGGCGCCCGCGAAAACGGCATGTTCGTCTGTACGCTGCGCAACCCAAACGAGGTCCGCAGCACCGCCGAATATTTCGGCAACATTCCCGTCGGCAAGCCGGACCCGGAAATGCTTCAGCTGGCTGAAGCGCTGATTCAGCAGAAGGTGACGAAGTTCGATTCGAAGAACTATGAGGACCGCTACGAGATCGCCCTCATGGCGATGATCAAGGAGAAGCTGAAGGGTCACAAGCCAATCCTCGCGGCGGCTCCCGAGCGCGGCAATGTCATCAACCTGATGGACGCCCTCAAGGCAAGCCTCGGCCAGCCCAAGCCGCCAGCCAAGAGCATGACGAAGACCGAGGTACAGGCCTCACCAGCCAAGGCTGCGGCCTCGGGAGGCAAGTCATCCGCCAAAGGGAAGAAGTGACTGCGCTCAGCGGAAAGACCCTTGGACTGATTGCTTCGCTCGCCGCATTTCCGCGGCGGCTGGCGGTTCGTGAAGTAGAGCGGCAGGGCGGCGAGTTGCTGCGGGGCGTTACGCGCCGCGCAACGCATATTGTGTTTGGCCGCACACTTCTGGCGAAACTGTCCGAAGCCGAAATCGCCGCCCAGTTTCAGGATTGCGCCAGGAGCGGGCGGCCGCTGCTGAGCGAGAACGGATTTCTTCGTCTGCTGGGCGTGCTCGAGCCGCAGTCCACGTCCGGACTGACACGCCAGTCGATCCTGGAGCAGTCGAAACTGACGTCGCGCGATTTCGAGCTGCTTTGCCTGTTCGATGCCTTCGAGCATGACAGCGAGCCGTTCTCGTTTCGCGATGTGATCCTCGCCAGGAAATACGCGACGCTGCTTGCCGGCGGCACCACATGGCACACGATTGCGAAGTCGGTCCGCCGCTCCGACAAGATTGCCTCTCTGACCGCGCTGTCGCTCCAGGCTGACCGCAACGACGGCATTTATGCCGTCAGCGGCGACGGTATGCGGGAGTTGGACGGTCAGGGCATCCTGCCGCTGGATCGCGCTCAGGATGCCGAGCTCGACCGTCTTTTCGAGCTCGCGGCGTCAGCCGAGGAAGATGGCCGTCACCTTGAGGCCGCCGAGTATTTCGAGCGTTGCACCGCAATGGATCCGCGCGACGCGATTGCGCCGTTCAACCTTGGCAATTGCCTGCACGCCGCCGGCCTTGCGGATAAGGCGTTGGCGGCTCATTTCCGGGCGATCAAGCGCGATACCAGGTTTGTCGAGGCCTGGTTCAACGCCGCCGTTATTTTGCGGGAGCAGGGAAACACCGAAAGCGCGCGCCGGCATTTTCAGAAGGCAATCTCGCTCGACGCATCATATGCCGATGCGGTGTTCAATTTGGCGAACCTTGAATTCGAGGCAAGCAACCTCGCCGATGCGCGGCGATGGTGGACCCGATATCTTGAACTCGACAGCACATCCGACTGGGCGCGCACGGCGGCGCGCGGCGTTCAGTATGCCGACCTTCACCTGAACCAGAAGACCGCCAGCTAGGGTCAGGACCTATGATCTTCGACGGGCCGGAAGACGCGAAGGTCACCATCTTGCTGGCGCATGGCGCCGGCGCGCCGATGGATTCAGCTTCGATGACGGCTGCCGCCACGGCGCTTGCCGAAGTCGGTTTCCGCGTCGCTCGGTTCGAGTTCGGCTACATGGCCGCGCGGCGGAGCGGGCACCGCAAGCCGCCGCCGCGAGCCGAAACGCTGAACCCTGAATATGACGCCGCAATCGCCGGGCTCGGTGCGAAAGCGCCGTTGATTATTGGCGGCAAGTCGATGGGCGGGCGCGTGGCGAGCATGATCGCCGACGAAGCCTACGGCAGCGGGAACATCGCCGGGCTGCTTTGTCTCGGCTATCCGTTTCACCCGCCTGGCAAGCCAACGCAGTTGCGAACCAAGCATTTGGCGAATCTCCGCACGCCCACGCTTATCTGCCAGGGAACCCGCGATGAATTCGGAACCCGCACTCAGGTGGAAACCTATACGCTTTCCGACAGGATCGAGCTGCTGTGGCTCGAGGATGGCGACCACGACCTGAAACCGAGAAAGAGCATCTCGGGCTTCTCGACCGCCGACCATCTGAAAACCTTGGCCGAAACGGTATCGGGATGGACTGCCCGCATCTGTCGCTGACCGCGCGATGAAGATAGCAACCTTCAACATCAACAACGTCAACAAGCGGCTCGCCAACCTGCTGGGATGGCTCGATCAGGTTCAGCCGGATGTGGTTTGCCTGCAGGAACTCAAATGCAGCCAGCGCGACTTTCCAATCGCCTCCATTGAGAAAGCGGGATACGGCGCGGTCTGGCGCGGTCAGCGGACGTGGAACGGCGTCGCGATCCTGGCGCGCGACGCCACGCCGGTCCTTACCCGCGACGACCTGCCAGGCGATCCGAGCGACACCCAGAGCCGCTACATCGAAGCGGCGGTCAGCGGCGTTCTGATTGCCTGTCTCTATGCGCCAAACGGTAACCCTCAGCCAGGCCCGAAATTCGATTACAAGCTTGCCTGGCACAGGCGGCTCAACAGCCACGCAAAGCGTTTGATGGAGGCCGGCATTCCGGTTGTCCTCGCAGGCGACTTCAACGTCGCGCCGACACCCGCGGACGTGTATTCAACCAAGTCCTACGACGACAACGCGCTGGTTCAGCCGCAAAGCCGAAAGGCCTTCGCCGACCTGCTGAAGCAAGGATGGACCGATTCCGTCCGGAAAGCCTTTCCAGACCAGACCGTCTTTACATTCTGGGATTACCGGCGAAACCGCTGGGAGCGCAACGCCGGGCTGCGGCTGGACCACGTGCTTCTTGGCGAGGACTTGAGCAGTCAACTGGCCGAAGTTGGAATCGATCGCGATGTGCGCGGCTTGGAAGAAGCCAGCGATCATGCGCCAGTATGGATCCGGATCGCGCCAGCTACTTAGGTGGGCCGGTGTCCTCATGCCGCAGTCCTGGTGCAACTGTGCACCATTGACTTGAAAGGGCGATACCGCAAAATCGCGCCAGCCATTTTCGAAGGACGAGGCAGACCGACAACCAGCGAGGGTGGAATGGAACTCGATCCGGTATTCCTTTCGCGTCTGCAGTTTGCCTGGCTGATCGGCTTTCATATCCTGATGCCGGCGTTGACCGTCGGCCTGGCCTCCTTCATCGCTTTGCTCGAGGGCCTGCATTTCTTCACCGGACGCGAGATCTATTTCCGCATCTCGATGTTCTGGATCAAGATATTCTCCGTCGCCTTCGGAATCGGCGTCGTCTCCGGCATCATCATGCCGTTCCAGTTCGGCACCAACTGGAGCCGTTATTCCGACGCCACCGCCAATGTGCTTGCGCCGCTCTTCGCCTATGAGGGGCTGACTGCCTTCTTTCTCGAGGCGGCGTTCCTCGGCGTGCTCCTGTTCGGCCGCAAGCTCGTGCCGGCCTGGGCCCATTTCATCTCGGCGTTGATGGTGGCGTTCGGCACGCTATTGTCTTCCTTCTGGATTCTCGCGGCCAACAGCTGGATGCAAACGCCAGCGGGATACGAGATCATCGACGGCCGATTCTTCCCGACCGACTGGTTCGCGGTGATCTTCAACCCGTCCTTCCCGTATCGGATCGCCCATACGGTCGTGGGCTTCTTCATTACCACCGGATGCGTGGTGATCGCTGTCGGCGCCTATCTGATCCGCAAGCACGATGGCTCGGCCGAGGGCCGCACCATGCTATCGATTACATTCTGGCTGCTGACGATCCTGGTTCCCCTGCAGATTTTCATAGGCGACCAGCATGGTCTCAACACACTGGAACATCAGCCGGCCAAGCTGGCGGCGATCGAAGCCCATTGGGAAACCGGCAGCAGCGTGCCGCTGATCCTGTTCGCCATCCCCGACGATGCCAATGCAAACAACAACTACACGATCCAGATCCCGCGCCTTGGCAGCTTGATCCTCACGCACAGCCTCGACGGCACGGTGCGCGGCCTGAGGGATTTTCCGGCTGACCAGCGGCCACCCGTCGCGCTGCCGTTTTTCGCTTTCCGCATCATGGTCGGCATCGGCCTCCTGATGATGGCAATGGTCGCCGCAAGCTGGTGGCTCCGCTGGCGGGGGCGCCTGTATGATCACGCGCTGTTCCTTCAGGCATGTCAGTTGATCGCGCCGCTTGGCTTTATCGCCGTGCTGGCCGGATGGACCACGACCGAGGTCGGCCGACAGCCATGGATCGTCTACGGGCTGATGCGCACCGCCGATGCAGTCTCGCCATCGCTAACCGGCGCTGACGTTCTGCTGTCGCTGCTGGCCTATATGGCGGTCTATCTGGTCGTCTTCCCCGCCGGTTTCTGGATCATGCTCCACATCATCCGCAAGGGACCGGAAGACCCGGCGGCAGGCGAAGGGCCGATCGAGGCGGGCCGCCCAAGCAGGCCGATCACGGTTCAGTTGCAACCCGAGGGAGAGGAAGGTCTAATGGACGCGGTCTTGAGCTTCGTCCCAGTCTGGGCGGTCATCCTCGCCGCCGGCATCTTCCTCTATGTGTTGCTGGACGGTTTCGATCTGGGTGTCGGCATCCTCTACGGCTTCGAGCCGGATCTTCAATCGCGCAACCTGGTCATGAACTCGATCGCGCCGGTCTGGGACGGCAACGAGACATGGCTCGTGCTTGGCGGCCTCGCACTGTTGGCAGCATTTCCGCTGGCTTTCGCCATCATCATCCCGGCACTGTACTTCCCTGTGCTGCTGATGTTGCTCGGGCTGGTGTTTCGGGGCGTGGCGTTCGAGTTCCGCTTTCGTGACCGCGAGCACAAATCCTTCTGGGATCACGGTTTCTTCGCTGGTTCGGCGCTGGCGGCATTCTCGCAAGGCGTCATGCTCGGCGCCTATATCCAGGGCTTCAAGATCGAAGGACGCGAGTTTGTCGGAACGTCGTTCGATTTCATCTCGCTCTTCTCGATCATGACAGGCGTTTCACTCATCTTCGGCTATACCCTGCTTGGTGCCGGTTGGCTCATTCTCAAGACCGAGGGCGACATTCAACAACGCGCGCGCCAGCGCGGCGTGATCAGCCTTGCCGGCGTTCTGGTCTGCATCGGCCTCGTCAGCATCTGGACTCCGTTTGCGAGCAGCCAGATTGCCGAGCGCTGGTTCTCCTGGCCGAACATCCTGCTTCTGTCGCCGGTTCCTCTCGCGACCGCCGCGACCGCTTTCTTCATCTGGAGATCCCTCACCGGTACCTCGCAAGCCGGACCTTTCATCGGGGCGGTCATGCTGTTCGCGCTGTCCTATCTCGGTATCGCGATCAGCCTGTGGCCGTTCATCGTGCCGCACACTTTCACGCTGTGGCAAGCGGCATCCTCGAACTCCACCCAGGCCTTCCTTCTGGTTGGCACGCTTTTCCTGCTGCCGGTGATCCTCGTCTACACAGGCTGGTCTTACTGGGTGTTTCGGGGCAAGGTGCGCGCGGATATCGGGTATCATCACTAGGCTCAGACCCATTAAAGGGATTCACAGGATAACGGCGTTCTAAATCATTGGCGGCGCAAGGGGGCGCTGCCATGCTGGCTTTGATCGATGAGTCCTGAGCCTAGAGTTGACTGAATCTGCCGACTTGAGTCGGCGGATTGTTCGGCACTATGATCAAGCGGCACTGCCGGAGAATCTGCCGATGCCACAACGCCCCTATGATGAGCGCCTGCTCCGTCAGGCATTCGAAGTCGCGCGCAAGGCCCGCGATGCTGGCGAACATCCCTTTGGTTCGCTCCTCGCTGACAAAGACGGCAATGTGTTGCGCGAGCAACTCAACGGTTACAGATCCGGAGGGGGCGACCGCACCGCTCATGCCGAAAGGCTGCTGGCCTCGTGGGCGGGGATGAATTTCAGTCTCGAAAAGCTGGCCTCTTGCACACTCTACACTTCGGCCGAACCTTGCGCGATGTGCTCCGGGACAATCTATTGGGCGGGCATCGGACGGGTCGTCTTTGGGCAGAGCGAACATGACGTCAAGGGGTTGACGGGTGCACACGTCGAGAATCCCACACTCGACCTGCCCTGCACGATCGTCTTCGAAGCTGGGCAGCGTCCGACTGAAGTCGTCGGCCCGCTGCTTGCCGATGAAGCGGCGCAACTCCAGGCCGATTTCTGGAAAGACAAGTAGCTCAATTGCCGCGCGCGCGGGAAACGAGTGAGTGCTAGAGACGCGGAATATTGATAGCCGCTTCTCAGACAGTTGTTCGAACGCTGGGCGTTCGCGCTCCGTCTTGCTAAGCTTTCAAAATGACCCTTGAAGCAGCAATCGGCGCTCGCTACCCGCACCGAGGGGGCTCCTGCCCGCTCAACGTGAATATGGCGCACGAGAATATGAAACTTACTTCGAACTAGACCGCACTATCGGCAAGCTGGCGCAGACGCATTGACTGGTTTGCAAACTGATTTGCCGCGCATTCTTCAACGCTCGCCGGCACGTACCATTCCCATCAGTAGGCTTGACAGAACCTATTCGTTCCCTTTATGTTCCATTTCGACAGCAAGGGCGGCAATGGACTGGAATCTGGCAATCGAGAAAAACCGGGAGGCGCTAAAGCGCATCCTGGTCATGCTCGTTGCGATGGCCGATGGCGTCCAGGGAGATTCCGATTTGCTTGGCCGTGTGCGCCCCACCCTGCCGCGCCATCTCCACCGCTTCGTGCTGAGGTTGTTGCGTCCGGCCGAAGCGGCGGCACGGCGGCTCATCATCGTCGCCGCGCGCGGGCTGGTGGTCGAGCTTTCCTCGCCGCGCCAGCGCAAGCCAAAGCCGATCTTCGTGCACAACGGGGTCGGCACCGGCATCGTGCTGAGGCCGGGCATGATACCGGATTCGGCCCTCGTCCCGCCCCGCCCGGCCCTGCGGGCCCTATCGCTACCGCTGCTCGACCCGCTCAAAAATTGGGACGTCCGCCGGCGTCCGAAACAGCGCAGCGTGCCGCGCATCACCTTCGACTTCGACCGGCCTCGCGAGCCCGATCCGCCTCCGCCATCCCCCGACGATCCGCTCGATGCCGGCCGTCTGCATCGCCGTCTTGAAGCGGTGGCCTCAGCACTTGATGACCTGCCGCATGCAGCGAAGCGCCTTGCGCGCTGGCAGGCTCGCCGCGACGCCGGCCGCGACGCCGTAGGCGCGCAAAACATGAACAACGACGCCGTAGGCGCGCAAAACATGAAAAATACCGCAACGACGCCGAAGGCGCGCAAGAAAGGGAAACCCGCGCGCAAAGCAAGAATAGCGACGCCGCAGGCGCGCAAACGAAAGACCGATTTCAGCGTTTCTCGCCGATGCGGCCCGGCCGGCCGCCCGGATGGCGCCGCCGGCCCACCCATGTGGTGGACGAGATCCTGAACGAACTCCACGGCCTGGCCGTCTGGGCGCGGGAGCGTCCCGATACGTCCTGAAGCAGCGCAGTAAAAATGTGCAGACTTTTGGATAAGATCATGCGCAAAAGCTGGTTAGCGCTGAGTGGCAGCGCACCCGGCTTGACTTTCGCCTCATTTTCCTGTTCAAGCCCACCAATTCAGCGACGAGTTTCGACTCCGAGCCGCCGACCGGGGAGGTATAAATCGATCCCGGAGGCCAACACCCGGCAGCGCGATGCGCCCCCGGGTGCTTTTTGGTTTGGCGGTTTGGAATTGATCAGGTTCCGGTTGGGACTTCGCCGCACTGCATGTCGCCCAAAAGTGCCTCGCGGTTTTGGGAAATCGACATGCAGAAAATAATCGAGCGCGACGCGCCATTTGGCGCGGCGTGCTTCAGACATTATTTCTCCGGCATCGCTGTGATGTCCGAGAACGAGGAAACTGGATGTTCGAGAGCCTACAGGAACGGCTTGGTTCCATTCTCAACGGTCTGACCGGCCGGGGCGCGCTGTCCGAGGCGGATGTCTCGGCTGCGCTGCGCGAGGTGCGCCGTGCGCTGCTCGAAGCTGACGTGGCGCTCGAAGTCGTCCGTTCTTTCGTCGACAAGGTGCGCGCCAAGGCGGTTGGCGCGGAAGTGCTCAAATCGATCAAGCCCGGCCAGATGGTCGTCAAGATCGTCCATGACGAACTGGTCGAGATGCTTGGTGCCGAAGGTCGCACCATCGATCTTAATGCACCGGCGCCGGTCGTCGTCATGATGGTCGGCCTGCAGGGCTCGGGCAAGACGACCACCAGCGCCAAGATCGCCAAGCGGTTGTTTCGAGCGCCAGGGCAAGAAGGTCCTGATGGCCTCGCTCGACACACGCCGTCCGGCCGCGCAGGAGCAGTTGCGCCAGCTTGGCGAGCAGACGAAAGTCGCGACGCTGCCGATCATTGCCGGCCAGTCGCCTGTCGACATCGCCAAGCGCTCGGTGCAGGCGGCAAAGCTCGGCGGCCACGATGTGGTTATCCTCGACACCGCCGGCCGCACGCATATCGACGAGCCGCTGATGGCCGAGATGGCGGAGATCAAGGCCGTCTCGTCGCCACATGAGATTCTGCTGGTGGCGGATTCGTTGACCGGTCAGGACGCCGTAAATCTCGCCCGCTCCTTCGACGAGCGCGTCGGCATCACCGGCCTGGTATTGACCCGCATGGATGGCGACGGACGCGGCGGTGCGGCGCTTTCGATGCGCGCCGTTACCGGCAAGCCGATCAAGCTGATCGGTGTCGGCGAAAAGATGGACGCGCTGGAGGAATTTCATCCGCGCCGCATCGCCGATCGCATCCTCGGCATGGGCGACATCGTTTCGCTGGTCGAGAAGGCTGCCGAGAACATCGACGCGGAAAAGGCCGCGGCGATGGCCAGGAAAATGCAGTCGGGCAAGTTCGACCTGAACGACCTTGCCGACCAGCTTGGCCAGATGAAGAAGCTCGGCGGCATGGGCGGCATCATGGGCATGATGCCCGGCATGGGCAAGATGAAGGACCAGATGGCAGCAGCCGGCCTGGACGACAGGATGTTCGCGCGCCAGATCGCCATCATCTCGTCGATGACCAAGGCCGAGCGCGCCAATCCCGATATTCTGAAGCACAGCCGCAAGAAGCGCATCGCGGCGGGCTCCGGCACGGATGCGTCCGAGATCAACAAGCTCTTGAAGATGCACCGCCAGATGGCCGACATGATGAAAGCCATGGGCGGCAAGGGCAAGGGCGGCGGCTTGATGCGCGGCATGATGGGCGGCCTCGCCTCCAAGATGGGCCTCGGCGGCATGATGCCCGGCCCTGGGGGTTTTGGTGGCGGCATGCCCGACCTGTCGAAGATGGATCCGAAGGAGCTCGAGGCGCTGAAGAAGCAGGCGGAGGCTTCCGGCTTCGGCGGCGGCATGCCGAAGGGCCTTCCGCCGACGCTTCCCGGTCTCGGCAGCGGTGGTGGATTGCCGGGCCTGCCGGGCGGCTTGCGGCTTCCCGGCCTTGGCGGCGGTAGCCTGCCGGGCCTTGGCAAAAAGAAATAAGGGGGCAGCATGAGCGACACAGCGACTGTGAATGCGACCCTCGCGCAGTATCGCGCTTCGATCGACAATATCGACGCGGCGCTGATCCATATGCTGGCCGAGCGTTTCCGCTGCACCAAGGCGGTCGGCCTGCTCAAGGCGACACACAATTTGCCCCCCGCCGATCCGGCGCGCGAGACCCAGCAGATCGCCCGGCTGAGGCAGCTTGCGCAGGATGCGCATCTCGACCCGGATTTCGCGGAGAAATTCCTGACCTTCGTCATCAAGGAAGTCATCAGGCATCACGAGCAGATCGCCGCTTCGAGCAGCGGCGAAGCAAATACCGCCGCCAACAGCGGCACCGGCACCAACCAGGCGTCCCCAAACGGCGCCACCGAAACACAGTGAATTTCAACGGATCAAACGTTTAGGAGAAACAAATGGCACTGAAGATCCGACTGGCCCGCGCGGGCTCCAAGAAGCGTCCTTACTATCACATCGTCGTCGCCGACGTGCGCTCGCCGCGCGACGGCCGCTTCATTGAGGCGGTTGGCGCCTGGAACCCGACCCTGCCGAAGGATGGTGAGCGCGTGAAGCTCGACGCTGATCGCATCAATCATTGGCTCGGCCACGGCGCGCTGCCGACCGACCGCGTTGCCCGCTTCCTGACCGAAGCTGGCCTTGCCAAGCGCGAAGCCCGCAACAACCCGACCAAGGCCCTGCCCGGCAAGAAGTCGCAGGCGCGCCTCGACGCGATCAAAAAGGCACAGGAAGTAGCAGCCGCCGCTATTGCAGCCGCGACCGCCGCTCCGGCCGAGGAAGCCGCTGCCTCGTAAGCGGGGTTTCAGCAGTTCGATGTTCAAGCGGCGGGTCAAAGGCCCGCCGCTTTCGTTTGTCGAGAACATTGTATCCGTCACAATCGCACTGCTGACGGCGTGCGCCGGTGCCGATATGGTGCCGGCCGATTTGGTTCATGCGCCGCAGCGGGCTGCCGCGGCAGGTTCCGGATCGATGCAACCAGTGCGTGGGGCCAACCGTGACGCCAACCGTTTTTCTAGCCTATCTCGCCGCGCATTTCCTTGCGGCGGTGACACCCGGGCCTTCGATGCTTTTCGTCATTGCCACCGGCATTTCACGCGGGGCTCGGCGCGGTCTGATGGTCGGTCTCGGCGTGGCATTGGGCGACGTTATCCTGCTCAACATCGCACTTCTCGGCCTTATCGCGTTGGCGCAGGCATTTTCCGCGGTCTTCCTCGTCGCCAAGTATGCAGGTGCGGCCTATCTGATCTGGCTCGGCTTCAATATGTGGCACTCAGCGAGCAAGCCTGGCGGTGAGAGCACCCATGCACCAGACGATGACAAGCGGTCATTTCTGCTCGGCATGGCGCTGGCTCTATCCAACCCCAAAGCCATTTTGTTCCATGCCAGCCTGATGCCGCTGATACTTGACCTCAAGGCGCTCACCGTGCTGGACGCCGTCCTGATCATGAGCGCGGTTTTCTCCGTCAACCTCCTCACGATGGGCACGTACTCTTTCCTGGCCGGCAAGTCTTCGACCTGGTTCAATACCGGTTCGCGATTGAAATGGATGAACCGCATTGCCGGCGGCGCGATGATGGGCACCGGTGTGATCATCGCCAGCCGATAGCCCCGGAGCTACCGCGCACCGGATGACTAGAGCCGTTCATCATTTCACAGATTCGAGGAACCGCTCTAAATTCTTGTTTTGTCACGTTTCCGAACCGGAAAACCGCTACGCACTTTTCCTGGAAACGCTCAGGGAGCGTCCTGCTTCAAAAAATCGTTGATTATCGTCGCCGTGTCCTTTGGGAACTCCCAGAACATGTTGTGCCCTGCGCCGGCGAAAACTTCGAAGCGGGCGTTCGGATAGGCCTTTTCCAGCTTTTCCTGGTCGGACAGGTCGAACAGCCCATCCTTCTCGCCCCACAGCACCAGCACTGGCGACTTCACCAAAGGTGCGATCAGGGTCAGGTCATCAATCGCGGTGCCCCAAAGGATGCCGTCCCAGACGTGTATCGGCGTGGCCGCGCTTTCTGTCCGCTCACGGGTAAGGAAATCCTGGTCGACCGGATTCGGATTGGCGTACCAGTCCATCATGAACTTACTGTTGGGGTCGATCGGCGCCTTGAGTTGCCGGACGTTGTCCCAGAGCCATGAGCCCGGACCCTCACCGAATCCCGTGGTCGACGAAATGAGCACGAGTTTGCCAACCTTGTCGGGATGCTGGGCGGCCAAGAGTTGCCCGGCCAGCGAGCCGATCGAATGACCAATCACATCGGCCTTCGCGACGCCCATGGCATCGAGGAACAGCGAGGCGTCGTCGGCGAGATCGGTGTAGGCATAGCAGCAGGCGGGCGCATCCGATTTGCCATGACCGCGCAGATCGATGGCCAGCAACCGGTGGCTTTTCAAATAGGGCGCAATCAGTGACCAACTGCGGCTGTTGTCGGTATAGCCGTGAATGAGCAGCGTCGGCGGGCCCTGCGTGTCGCCCATCTCGACATAGGCGAGTGTTATGCCGTTGGCGAGCTTGCTGGTTTTTTTGGCGTCCGCCCATTCAGCCTGAGTTGGAACGGGAATTTCGTCGGCGCAGGCCGCGACCGGCAAAGCGAATGAGGCAAACACCAGCGCCGCCATTGAATGGAAAAGCATCCGCCGCATCGCGCCACTCCCGTGCAGGTTTCCAGTCAGCGAAATGTTGCAAAATGACGGCCCGCCGTCGAGCGGCAATTGGGGCGTATCCGGAGCGTCTCGAGGAAAAGTGTGTGGCGGTTTCCCGGTTCGGAAACACGACGAGCAAGGATTTAGAGCGGTTCATTGAACTGCTCTAGGACCAATCGACATTCAGGATTCAAATTTGCGTTGATGCATGATTCATAGGCTTCCAGATTCGATCTGGAGGGCGATGGATGGCGCGGCGATATGAACTGAGCAGCGAGCAATGGCAGCGTATCGAAAGCCTGTTGCCTGGCAAGGCTGGTGATCCGGGCCGCAGTGGCCAGGATAATCGCCTATTTGTGAACGGCGTCCTTTGGGTTCTGCGCTCCGGAGCGCACTGGCACGACGTTCCCGAGCGCTACGGCAAGTGGAAGACGCTGCATCAGCGCTTCAGGCGCTGGTCCAAGGCCGGGGTATGGGAACGCATATTCGCCGACCTGATCGATGATCCTGACAACGACTACGTGATGCTCGACAGCACATTGGTTCGCGCCCACCAGCAGGCGGCGACCGGAAAAGGGGGGACCAAAACCAGGCTTTGGGGCGCTCCCGAGGCGGATTGACTACCAAAATCCATATGGCGGTGGACGGCCAGGGGCGCCCGCTGCGGCTGATCTTGACGCCCGGCCAGCGCGGCGATGTTACCCAGGCGCCCGCCTTGCTCGAAGGGCTCGGGGCCAAACGTGTTCTCGCCGACAAGGCCTATGACAGCAACGCTCTGCGCTCGATCGTCGCCGAAATGGGAGCGGAAGCTGTCATCCCTTGCAATCCGACCCGCAGGAAGCTGATCCCCTACGACTTCGAAGCATACAAAGCGCGCAACCGCATCGAACGATGCTTCAACAAACTCAAGCACTTCAGACGCATAGCCACACGCTACGACCGACGCGCCATCCATTTCCTCAGCTTCATCCAACTCGCCTGCACCATCCTATGGATGCGATGAATGTCGATTCAGCCTAGTGCTCCTTCGGCCAATTGCCCTCGAAAGCGGCCTTCTTGGCATCGGAGGCTTCCGACTGGTAGCGAGACTGCCATTCGGAATAGGGCATGCCGTAGACGATCTCGCGCGACTGGTCCTTTGAAAGCTCCGCGCCGGCGGCCTCCGCCGCATCACGATACCAATTGGACAGGCAGTTGCGGCAGAAACCGGCAAGGTTCATCAGGTCGATGTTCTGCACATCCGCCCGCTCCCGCAAATGTTGCACGAGCCGCCGGAACGCCGCCGCCTCGAAATCCCGTTTCTGGTCCTCGGTGAGGTCAGCCATTGAAACCTCCTATGAAAACTTGCTTCAAATTTCGCCCGACACCATTTGCAGATCAGCGGGGTGGATTTAGACGGGGCCCGTGCGCGAGCCGAACACTTTGGCCTCATGTATATTGGGAAGGCGGTTGATCGCGTCAACGATCGGCGTCAGTCGCTCGGCCCATGCTTCGGCGCCGGAAGCGTCGGCAATGAGATCCTGGCGGATTTCCAACAGCGCGTGAGCAAAGCCGTTGACGATCGCATGGCGGTACATGGTGTCGCCGCGCAGCGCTCCGTCATAGGGCTCGTTGTCGCCGACGGTCAGCAGCGGATCGGCTGAGAGCATATCGATCAGGGGTCTTGCCGCGCGATCATCGAGATCCCAAAGAACTCCCGCATGCCATGGCCGAACGCGGCCCTGCATGACCGGCGTGAAGGAATGGATGGAGAACAGGAAGGGGGCTCCGCCGCCTTCCTTCGCCACCGAGGCGATCAGCGCGGCGACAGCGTCATGGTAGGGCCGGTAAAAGCGCTCGAGGCGCTGCTCGCGTTCCTCCGCAAGCATCGGATAGTTCGACGGAACCACCGTGCCGTCGTAGAGCTGGCGAATCAGCGTGGGATCGTCCTCGCCGCGGTTCGGATCGATAAGCAACCGCGAAAACCCGCCAAGCAGCGCCGGCACTCCCAATCTTGCCGCAAGGGCGCGGGTAACCGCTTCGACGCCGATGTCGTAGGCGATGTGGCGATCGAACTCGCTGGCGGGCAGGCCGAGATCGCCATATTCTTCTGGCAGGTCGCGTCGGGCGTGATCGGCTAGAAGTACCAGACCCTTGCGCCGGTCGCCCTCAATCAGCTCGAAGGGAGCAAATATGGCCGCACGTGTCATGAGATTTCCATCGGTAAAGGATGCGATGTCGGGGGACATCATCGTCTTTTCATGAAGTCACGGCTGGCGCAATGCCGTTGTTTCGCCAATCTTGAGGCGGAAATCCGGATGAAGAGTCGCTCGCTGGCGAGCAAGTGTTCGTGGTTGAGCGATCCTGTCCTAAATCGATTGGATTGAATGGCAGAGCGCGTTGACATGCAGGCGCAGTTTTCCGAAAAGGGATTCTCGGGAATGAAAATGTCAGCTTCAAGAGGTGTGGGTATGGTCCTTGCCGCCGGCGTGCGCAGCCGATGCGCCGTTGCAGCGGCGGCTATGCTCGTGGCTTTGCCGTTTGTCGGCGCGACTGAAGCGCGAGCCGATTTCCGCGTCTGCAACGCCACGCAGAATCTGGTTGGTGTCGGCATCGGCTACCGAACCAAGGCCGGCTGGGTTACCGAAGGCTGGTGGCATGTCGATGGGTCGAGCTGCAAGACGCTGCTCGAGGGCCCCCTGGCATCACGCTTCTATTACCTCTACGCCGAGGACGCCGAGCGCGGCGGCCGATGGGATGGCCCGATCACCATGTGCGTGGCGGAAAAGGAATTCAAGATCGCCGGCGTGACTGACTGCGTGGCCAGAGGCTTCCAGCGCGCCGGCTTCCAGGAATATGACACGGGCGAACAGGCAAGCTGGATGGTTCAGCTGACCGATGAGCCTGCGGAGGGCGGCAATGCCGCCGCGACGGGAGCTCCCCCACAATGAGACGCAGCCGCAAGGTCAAGATCCTCGCCACAATCGGACCGGCGTCGTCGTCGCCTGAAATGCTCCGCAAGCTGTTCGAGGCCGGCGCGGATGTCTTCCGCATCAATATGAGCCATACCGACCACGACCTCATGCGCACACTGGTCCAGCGGATCAGGACGGTTGAAGAGGAACTTGGCCGGCCGATCGGCATTCTCGGCGACCTTCAGGGACCGAAGCTCCGTGTCGGCAAGTTTACCGACGGCAAGGTGGCGCTTGTGGTCGGCCAGACCTTCACGCTGGACAACAACCCGGCTCCAGGCGACACGACGCGCGTGCATCTGCCGCATCCGGAAATCCTGCAATCAGTCGAGGCCGGACATCGCCTGCTGATCGACGATGGCAAGCTGGAGCTCAAGGCAACCCGTTGCAACGGCAAGTCGATCGAAACGGTGGTGATCTCCGGCAACAAGATTTCCGACAAGAAAGGCGTCAGCTTGCCCGATACCGATTTGCCGGTCGGCGCGCTGACCGACAAGGATCGCGCCGACCTCGATGCGGTCATCGCGGCGGGGGTCGACTGGGTGGCGCTGTCATTCATCCAGCGCCCTGACGATCTTGCCGAGGCGCGCAAGCTGTCTGGCGGCCGCGCGCATCTGATGTCGAAGATCGAGAAGCCGCAGGCAGTAGCCCGGCTGGCGGAGATCATCGAGCTTTCCGACGCCATCATGGTGGCGCGCGGCGATCTCGGCGTCGAAATGCCGCTCGAGGCGGTGCCCGGCATCCAAAAGCAGATCACCCGCGCCGCGCGACGCGCCGGCAAGCCGGTGGTGGTCGCCACCCAGATGCTGGAATCAATGATCACCGCGCCGGTGCCGACCCGCGCTGAAGTGTCGGACGTGGCCACCGCGGTATTCGAGGGAGCCGATGCAATCATGCTTTCCGCCGAATCAGCGGCAGGCGAGTATCCGGTGGAAGCCGTTTCCACGATGAACCGTATCGCCGAGAAGGTCGAACGCGACCCGACTTACGCGGGCATCATCAACGCCCAGCGCAGCGAGCCGGAAGCGACGGGCGCCGATGCGATATCGCTTGCCTCACGGCAGATCGCCGAGACGCTCAACCTGTCGGCGATCGTCACCTACACAGCCTCCGGCGCCACTGGCCTGCGCGCCGCCCGCGAACGGCCGCGCGTTCCAATCATCGCCCTGTCGCCTGTACTGCAGACCGCGCGGCGGCTGTCGCTGCTGTGGGGCACCCATTGCGTGGTGTCGCCGGACGCCAGCGACCTCGACGACATGGTCGAGCGCGCCTGCCAGATCGCGCAGGAGGAAGGTTTCGGCAAAAAGGGTGACCGCATCATAGTGACGGCAGGCGTACCGCTGCGTACGCCTGGCTCGACCAACATGCTGCGCATCGCCTACATCACCACCGACGACTGAGCTTCCGCCAAACAGGCAGGACACGCGCCCATCACGCCGGCAGGGCGAGTTCGCGCGCGGCCCGATCCCTTACCGCGTCGGCCCGAAAATCGGAATCGATTTTCGGAAAGCACGATGCGTAGTTTCGAAGAGATACAGCGTCCTTTGCGCGTCCAAAAGGACGCGCAGCGCTGTGTTGGCCATCACTCCGCCGGTACGGGCGGAGCCGGCTCGTGTTGCTCCTGGACGGTTTGCCGATGTGGGATCAGCCGGCGCAACGTCACATAAAATACTGGGGTCAGGAACAGACCGATGACGGTGACGCCGAGCATTCCGGAAAACACCGCCGTGCCCAGCGACTGGCGCATCTCGGCGCCCGGACCGGTCGCGATCATCAGCGGCACAACCCCGAGAATGAACGCGAAAGCGGTCATCAGGATTGGCCGCAGTCGCAGCCGCGCGGCTTCCACCGCCGCATCCACCGGCGATGCTCCTCGTTCCTGCGCCTGTCGCGCGAACTCGACGATCAGGATGGCGTTCTTCGCCGCCAGACCCACCAGCACGATCAGGCCGATCTGTACCAGTATGTTGTTGTCCAGCCCCCGGAGCGCCACGCCAACAAGAGCGGCAAGCACGCCGAGCGGTACGATCAGCACGATCGCGAACGGCAGGATCCAGCTTTCATATTGCGCGGCGAGCGCCAGGAACACGAACAGCACTGACAATCCGAAGATGAAGACGGCGGTGTTGCCCGTCTGCCTTTCCTGAAGTGCGAGTTCGGTCCATTCGAACGCAGTACCCTGCGGCAGCGTCTCGGCAGTAACCTTCTCCATGAGATCGAGTGCGGTGCCGGTTGCCACTCCGGTCGCGGCATTGCCCTGCAACGGCACCGCCGTATACATATTGTAGCGCTGCACGAGCGTCGGGCCTGTGACGTCGCGGATCTCGACAAGTGTCCCGAGAGGCACCAGCGCGCCTGTGGCGGATCGCACCTTGAGCTTGAGTATGTCGTCGCGCTGCATGCGGAACGCCTGATCGGCCTCCGCCCGCACCTGATAGACGCGACCGAAGGCGTTGAAGTCGTTGACGTAGGCGGTGCCCAGATTGATCGACAGCGTGTCGAAGATGTTTGGGATCGGCACGTTGAGCATGCGCGCCTTGTCGCGGTCGATTTCCAGGAAGAATTGCGGACTCGACGCGGAGAAGGTGGTGAAGACGCCGGTGAGGCCTGGTGTCTGGTTGGCCTTCCCGGCGATCTCGTAGGCAAGCGCGAGGATCGGCCGCATGTCGGCGCTGTTGCGCTCCTCAAGCATCATCTTGAAGCCGCCGGAATTGCCGATGCCACGCACCGGCGGCGGCTGCAGCGCGATGATGAAGGCCTCCTGGATGCCTTGCAGGCTACCGAACAGGTTGCCGATGATCTTGCCGGAGCTGTCGCCGCTCTTAAGCCGTTCCTCAAAGCTCTTGAACGGCGCGAAGATGACGCCTGCATTGCTGGCATTGGTAAAGGTTGCACCGGAGAAGCCGGCAAAGGCCACTGCGTCAGAGACGCCGGGCGTTTTCCGGATGATGTCGGATGCCTTCTGGATGACGGCATCCGTCCTGCCGAGCGAAGCGCCTTCCGGCAGCTGGAAGACGACGATCGCATAGCCCTGATCCATTGGCGGGATGAACCCACGCGGAACCGTTTCGAGCATGTGCACGGTTGCATAGATCAAGCCGGCAAAAACCACGAGCATCGCTAGCAGGGCGACCGTCGAGCCGACAAGCAGATGTACCAGCTTCGAATAGCCATGCGAGAGCTTGTCGAACCCCTTGTTGAAGCCATCGGCCAGAGATTGTCCGAACCGCGCCAGGAAGAACTTGGGCTTATGATCGCCTTGATGCGGCTTGAACAGCACACCTGCCAGCGCCGGCGACAGGGACAGCGAATTGAACGCCGAGATCGCCGTCGAAACCGCAATGGTAATCGCGAATTGCAGGTAGAACTGCCCGGAAATGCCGGGGATGAAGGCTGTCGGCACGAACACCGCAATCAATACCAGAGAAATCGCCAGCACGGCTGCCCCGACCTCATCCATGGTGCGATGCGCGGCGAGCCGTGGCGCGAAGTCCTTGTGCGATGTTACGCTCGACATTCTCAACCACGACGATGGCGTCATCGACGACGATGCCGACCGCCAGCACGAGGCCAAAAAGGGTCAGCATGTTGAGCGAAAAGCCGAAGGCGTAGAGCACTGCCAGCGTACCGATGAGCGACACTGGTATTGCCACGATTGGCACAATCGCCATTCGCCACGATTGCAGGAAGACGATGATGACAACGACCACCAGCAGGATCGCCTCGATGATGGTCTTGTAGACCTCGTTGATCGATTGCGCGATGAACTCCGTCGGGTTGTAAACGATCTGATAGCTGAGACCCTGCGGGAAATCCGCTGACAGCCGCTTGATGGTGGACTGGATTTCCTCGGCGGCGGCCAGCGCGTTGGTGCCTGGGCGCTGGAAGATACCAAGGGCCACCGCGGCCTTGCCGTTGAGGTAGGAGTTAGTCACATAGTCCTTGGCTCCAAGCTCAATCCGCGCGACGTCCTGCAGCGAAATCAGCCTGCCTTCTTCGGTGGATTTGACGATGACATAGCGGAATTCGCGAGCATCACTGAAGCGGCCTTGCGTGGTCACCGTATACTGGAAGGCGGACTCGCCTTCCGCGGGCGGCGCACCGATCGACCCGCCCGACACCTGCACATTCTGTTCCTGCAACGCGGTGACCACGTCG
The DNA here is from genome assembly GCA_963839725.1 of uncultured Alphaproteobacteria bacterium. Lineage (GTDB taxonomy): Bacteria > Pseudomonadota > Alphaproteobacteria > Rhizobiales > Rhizobiaceae > Kumtagia. The sequence goes on from CAWIWT010000035.1 coordinate 71,722, forward strand.
CTCGCCGTCATGCCATTGGCGGACAGCTTGTCGGGATCAAGCCAGATCCGCAGTGAATACTCGCGTTCGCCGAAGATCTGCACGTCGCCGACGCCATCGAGCCGCAACAGCACGTCGCGAATGCGTGAGCGGGCGTAGTTCGAGACATACAGCTGGTCGTAGGAATCGTCCGGCGACAGCATATGCACGACCATCATCAGGTCGGGCGAGCTTTTCGCCGTGGTGATGCCAAGCCGGCGCACTTCTTCGGGCAGACGCGGCTCGGCGATCGAGACGCGGTTCTGGACAAGGACCTGTGCCTCGTCGAGATCCGTTCCGAGTTCGAACGTGATGGTCAGCGACATCGATCCGTCGCCTGACGAATAGGACGACATGTAGAGCATGTCTTCGACGCCGTTTACCTCCTGCTCGAGCGGCGTCGCAACTGTTGCGGCAATCGTCTCGGCGTCGGCACCAGGATACGAGGCACGCACGACGATGGTAGGAGGGGCGATTTCCGGATACTGCGCAGTCGGCAACTGCGTATAGGCGATGCCGCCGACGATCAGCAGAAAGATCGACAGAACCGCTGCGAAAATCGGGCGGTTGACGAAGAAATGGGCGAAATTCATGGCTATTGCTCCACGTCAGGAGCAACAGGCGGCAGCGTGGTCATTTCGGGCTTTACCGTGACGCCAGGGCGAACCCGCACCAGCCCGTTGACGACGATCGTCTCGTCGCCCGTCATACCCTCGCGGACTACGCGGTAGCCATCGATGCGCGGGCCGGTGCGAACGGGCTTGGTCGATATGAGGCCGGCGTCGTCCACGACGAAGACGATGCGGCGGTTCTGATCGGCGCCAACCGCGTCATCAGGCACCAGGATCCCCATATGCGGCAGCGAACCTGGAACGTTGATGCGGCCGAACATTCCAGGCTGCAGAACACCGTCCCTGTTGTCGAAACGCGCCCGTACCCGCATCGTGCCGGTCGCCTCGTCGATTCGGTTGTCTGCAAAGTCGAGCTTGCCCTTGAACGGCTGTTGCGTACGGTCGGCAAGACGCACTCTTACGTCAAGACCGCCCGCGCCCTGCTGCATGGACCCGCCGCGCTGGCGCGCGTCTCGCGCATAGGCGAAATAGGCTCGCTCATCGATATCGAAGTAGAAGTCGATCGGATCGGTTGCCACGATCGTCGTCAGCAATGTCGAATCCGGTTGCACTAGATTGCCGGTCGACACCAGCCGCCGGCCAATGCGGCCGGCCAGCGGCGCTTTTATTTCGGTGAATTCCAGTTCCAGACTGGTCCTGCGCAGTTCCGCCTGCGCGCCCTGATGCTGGGCTTGCGCGGACAAAAATTCGCGGCGGCGATCGTCGAGAATCGATACTGATATATTGCCCGTTTTGGCGAGCTGCTCGGCACGTTCCAACTGCATTCTGGAGAATTCGACCACGCTTGTAGTGACATCGACCTGCGACTTGGCTGCGTCATTAGCCGCGATGTATTGGCGCTGGTCGATGGTGAAAAGCGGGTCGCCGACCTTGACGATCGCGCCATCGCGGAAATGGATCGTGTCGAGATAGCCAGCGACGCGCGAGCGGATTGCGACCTCGTCCACCGCATCGAAGCGGCCAACATATTCGTCGTCTTCGACGATGTCCCTAACAACCGGCTTTGCGACGGTAACGGTCGGCGGCTGTTGCTGCGCGAACGCCACCGGCGAACCGGCGAAGGCAAGGACCGCTCCGAACACAGCGGCCAGAAGGCGGCTCGTCTGCGTCGTTAGCGAGGGGTATGGCGAACGAAAAATTGTTGCATCGACTTTCATCGTGCCCTCTCTGGAACGGAATTCGATCAGCGAACCGTGACTTTAGTTTATGGGGTTGGGATTGCTGGCGATCAAGCCCTGTTGCACCGCACAAAATTGCGCCGGACATCTCCTGACACATCCGTGACAGCATATCCTACCGACTGCGCCCGCCGGCGTAGGCATTGCCGTAGATCGGCAGCTGACCGGTCGGCTGCATCGTAGGAACCCTGAGATCCATAGGTTTTGTTGCGCTGCGCCGCTCCTGCTGACGGTTCCGCTGCTGCTGGATTTGAAATTCCTGGCGCAGTCGACGCTGTTCGATGATGCGAACGTCAACGCCCGTGCGCCGGCTGGTCAGCTGGTTTTGCAGCCGCTCCCATGTGGTAAATTGGGCTCGCGCAGCAAGATTGCCAGCAAACACGACACCGCTTGCAAGCAAAACCGTCACGACAACAATCGGTATTTTTTCCAGGAACCGCATCTCACAGTCCTTATCTCGGCGGCCAATGCGCCATCCTTTGTAGATAAGTATGCCTTGACGAGCGTGCTACCGCAAACCGACGATCAGCGGGCGAATGCCAAGTGTAGTAAGAAGTGTGGCTGGTGGATAGGCTGAAGAACAAGCGTGCGCTCATCACCGGCGGCACGACCGGAATTGGATTTGAGACCGCTCGTCAGTTCCTCGCCGAGGGCGCGCGCCTCGCGATCACCGGCACCAACCAAGAAAGGTTGGATGCCGCCCGCCGGACACTCGGAAGCGAAGTCGTTACGATTGCGCCGACGCAATCAGAAAATGGTTGCGGACGGCATTCGTCAGGCCTTTGGCGGTCTGGACGTCGTTTTCGTGAATGCGGGGTCGCGGAGTTCGTCCGATCGAGCTTTGGGATGAGGCGGCCTTCGACCGGTCGGTAAATATCAACCTCAAGGTCCGCTCTTTCTGATCCAGGCCTTGCTGCCTTTACTCGCCAATCCAACGTCGATCGTCCTCAACGCATCGGTCAATGCCCGCATCGGCGCGCCCGCGTCCAGCGTCTATGCGGCAACCTTCTGTATGAGATACTCGGGCTGGGTGACAATCTGCGAGCCATGACCAGCGGGACATGGAGCGGACACCGGCGAAACGCTTCGGCAACCCAGGCGAGATCGCCAAGGCGGTGGTTTTTCTGGCATCGGACGAATCGGCTTTCACCATCGGCAGCGATCTGGTGATCAATGGCGGCATGAGCAACTTATAATGGCGCGAGTTCCGCATCGGAGAGCTTTTCGTTGATGCAAACGCCCTCGCCCCGACGGTCATCGGCAATCCGCTTCTCGACAGCTTGCGCTGCGGCGGCAAGATCGACGGGCTGGCCCGCCAGCTTCTCGATCGCCGAGGCGATCAGGTCCGGGGCGATCCAATCGGGCTTGTGGCCGAGATTCTTGATCCACAGCAGTTCGGCGCCGGGAATATCGCGGCTGAGCCCGATCGAATGGATTTCTTCGTAGACAACCGTGTCGCTGTCGCCAGAAATGACGACGGTCGGAGCCTTGATCTCATGGTAGCGCGGCTGGGTGGCAAGCGCGAAAGTGTACAGGCTCTCAACATCGATAGCATTCGCCCGGAATGTAGATGGACGCAGTACCAACTCGATCGCGCCGCGCTCGAGATAGCGTTGCGGGATCGGATTGGGTGCGAAGACGCAGTCTGTCGCCGAACTGATGCGAGCCGCACCAGCCGGATAGGTGATGGTCTCGGAAAACAGCCAACCGATGACGGGCAACGTCGTCATGCCATAGTACCAGGATGTCTTTCCGCCCGGCCATGGATGAGTCGCCGCCGAGGCAAAGACCAGGCCGGCGACGCGATCCGGATAGTTCAGTGCGAACGCCGCCGCCAGCGAACCGCCGAACGAATGGGCTACGATGATCGACCGGTCGATTCCGTACTGATCCATCAGTCCTGCCAGTACCTTCGCCTGAGCATCCGGCGTGTTGTTGCCGACACCTCGTTCCGACCAGCCGTGACCCGGGCGGTCGAAGAACAGCATTTCGGCGCGGCCTTCCAGCGGTGGCCTTAGCGGCACCATCTGATCGTTCAGATTGGCACTCGCGCCATGGATGAATACCAGCGGCGGCAGTTCGGCCTTTTCAGGCGCGGGGATATGAACGTGGTGGATGCGAATGCCGTCAACCACCGCGAATGTGCCGGCGGGCGGGTTGCGCCGCTCGATCAGCCACGCGCCGATGCGCGTGACACCGGCGAGAAGCATACCTACGGCAAGCAGCAAGGCGGCGGTAGCGTAGAGGAGATTCATTGCGGACGCGGATTGACGGCGGGAATGGGGCCAATCCTATACGCGGACCAGACGCGTTGGATCAAATACCTTCGCCGGTCAGCTCTTCGGAAAGCGTCGCAAGCTCGTTCTGTGCGTTGCGCATCATCGGATAGATGTCGAGCACACGTTGGAAGGCATCGAGCGCCAACTGCTTGCGCTCTGTCTCCTTCATGATCTCGGCCATGCCTGAAAGGGCGCCGAAATGCCGCGGCTCAAGCTGCAGCGTATGGTCGATGTCGGCCATCGATTTCGCGAAATTATGCATCATGTAATGCACCGTCGCGCGGCGATTCCAGCCTTCAGCGTAGGTCGGCGACAAGGTAACGACCTGGTCGAGGAAATCCAGCGCGACATCGAACTTCTTCTTTTCCATCGCCTCCTGCGACCATTGCATCATCAGGTCGGTGACAGCACTGCCCGAACTGTTCCATTCCTTCCGGATGCGCGCGGCGATGCGCTCAGCCGCCTTCTCGTTGCGCTCACGCTTCAGTTCCGTGAAAAGCTCGTCGAGCCGCTGCTCGCGCGTCTTGGGCGCGGTCTCTTCCGCGCTGGTCTTCGGCGTATGGGCGCCGGGCGGGGCAGCATAAAGCGATGTTGCGCAAGACAGCGCGATGCTGGTCAGAAAAACAACAACAGTCCGCATACCGCGGACTTTAGGCCCCCGGGGCGGAACGTCAAACTGAAATTCGCGTGATTCTTCGGCGAAGGACCTGTGAGGTCCTGTGGCCAGGCCTCAGCCCTGCCGGGCCTTATAGCGCGGAGCAGTCTTGTTGATGATGTAGATGCGACCCTTGCGGCGAACCATGCGGTTGTCGCGGTGGCGGGCCTTGAGGGCCTTGAGCGAGTTCTTGATCTTCATTGGTCTGGCCTGTCGAATGGGCCCCGGCAGGGCCAACGGAAAAGCGCGCCGTTAAGCGCGCCCGAAAGTGTGGGTGGCTCATAAACGAGGAGGGTCGGCCATGTCAACCAGAGAGACGAGTTGCCGCAGACTTACCACTCGAAAGTGGGCGCCGCGCCTCACCCTTACCCTCTCCCCGTATAGAGACGGGGAGAGGGGGCATCAGCGTCGCTCCTTCTCGCCAATGAAGACGATTGGTGCCGGCAGGGCGGCCAGCCTCCTTCTCCCCGTTATAACGGGGAGAAGTGCCCGGCAGGGCGATGAGGGGGCAGCGCATATCTCCGCGAGTTTCCATTGCCGCTCGCGCGATAGTCTGAAACTTCGCCGTCGTTGATGGCAGCTCTGAGCGCGGATAGGATCGCGGAAATGCCAGCGGAGGAAAACATGGCTCGCTCCTATATACCGGGCTTCGGCAACGATTTCGAGACCGAAACCCTGCCCGGATCGCTGCCGCAAGGGCGCAATTCGCCACAGCGGCCTGCCTATGGCCTTTATGCCGAGCAGCTATCCGGATCGCCTTTTACCGCCCCGCGCGGCACCAATGAACGCTCGTGGCTTTACCGCATCCGCCCAAGCGTCAAGCACCATGGGCGTTTCAAGTCGGTCAGCTACCCAGATTGGAAGACCGCGCCGAACGCCGGCGATCACGCGCTGGCGCTCGGTCAGTATCGCTGGGATCCGACGCCGATACCTTCCGAACCCACGGATTTCATCTCCGGCATGCGCACCATGACGACGGCGGGCGACGCGCTCGGCCAATCCGGAATGGCGGCGCATCTCTATGTCGCCAACAAGTCGATGACAGACGATCATTTCTTCAATGCCGACGGCGAATTGCTCGTCGTGCCGCAGGAAGGAAACCTGCGTTTCGTCACCGAAATGGGGATCCTCGAGCTTTCTCCGGGCGAGATTGCCGTCCTGCCGCGCGGGCTTACCTTCAAGGTCGAAGTCGACGGGCCGGTGCGCGGCTATATCTGCGAGAATTATGGAGCGAAGTTCACCTTGCCTGATCGTGGGCCGATCGGCGCCAACTGCCTCGCCAATCCACGCGACTTCAAGACGCCGGTTGCCTGGTTCGAGGAGAAGGAGGCGCCCTGCCGGCTGATCGTCAAATGGTGCGGCTCGTTTCATGTCACCGAACTCGATCATTCGCCGCTCGACGTCGTGGCCTGGCACGGCAACTACGCGCCCTACAAATACGATCTCGCTACTTTCTCGCCGGTCGGCGCAATTCTGTTCGATCATCCCGATCCGTCGATCTTCACGGTTTTGACCGCGCCATCCGGTGAGGAAGGCACGGCCAATGTCGATTTCGTGATCTTTCCGCCACGTTGGCTGGTGGCTGAGGATACGTTCCGCCCACCTTGGTACCACCGCAACATCATGAGCGAGTTCATGGGACTGATCCATGGCCAGTATGACGCCAAGGAGAAGGGCTTTGTTCCGGGCGGCATCAGCCTGCATAACATGATGCTGGCGCATGGGCCGGACGCTTTAGGCTTCGAAAAGGCCTCGCGCGCCGAATTGAGGCCAGCCAAATTGGTGAACACCATGGCCTTCATGTTCGAGACGCGCTTCCCCCAACTCCTGACGCGTTTCGCAGCCGAGGCCGACACGCTTCAGAAGGACTATCATGAGTGCTGGGACGGCCTGAAAAAGCGCTTCAATGGCACGCCGGACGGCGACTGGAACGATTGAGGTCTGCTGCGGTCGGCGGCGGCAGACAATGGAGGAGACATCATGAGCGAAGTCGTTCTCTATGACTATTGGCGATCCTCGGCTAGTTATCGCGTGCGGTTGGCGCTTGACCTGCTCGGCATCGAATACCGGAAAGTGGCGGTCAATCTGCTCAAGGGCGAGCAACGGTCTGCAGCACATCTGGAACGCAATCCGCAAGGATTGGTCCCGGTGCTCGACGTGGACGGCTTGAGGCTCACCCAATCGCTGGCCATCATCGAATACCTGGCGGAGAAGTATCCGGAGAGCGGCCTTCTGCCTGCCGACGCGGCCGGCCGCGCCAGGGTGCGGGCCTTGTCCTACGCCATTGCCATGGAAATCCATCCGATCTGCAATCTGCGCGTCGTCAACAAGGCAGTGGAGTTCGCCCAGGATCGCGAGACAGCGCGCGCAGCATGGGCGCGCGGTTTCATCGCCGACGGACTTGCAGCGTTCGAGGCGATGCTCGACGATCCCGCCGCCGGCGCGTTCTGCCATGGCGATCGGCCGGGCATGGCTGACCTCTGCCTGATGGCGCAAACATACAACGCCCAACGCTGGAACGTGGACATGAAGCCCTATCCGCGCATCAGGATAGTCTACGCCGCCTGCGAAAGAGAGGCTTCGTTGCGGAAGGCCTTTCCGACTCCGCCGACACCGCAATGATGTGACTCAGCGTTTCAAAACAGAACCTGAAAGTTTCCATTGGTCACGGCGCCGATCCATCGTAGACAGACCGCAAATACCTATACCGCAGGCGCTTTGCTCCGGCGTTCAGTCCTAGAAAAAAGGTAGGCAATGCGCATATTGATGGTTGGCGCCGGCTATGTCGGCCTGGTTTCCGCAGTCTGTTTCGCCGATTTCGGCCATCAGGTCGTCTGCGTTGACAATGACGTGCAGAAGATCGCCGCGCTTCGAACTGGCCGTATTCCAATCTTCGAACCTGGGCTCGAAGATCTGGTATCTGCCAATCTTCAGGCGGGGCGACTGAGCTTTGAAACCGATCTCGAAGCTTCGATTCAAGACGCCGAAGTTGTCTTCCTCGCCGTCGGCACCCCGTCGCGTCGCGGCGACGGCCTTGCCGATCTCAGCTACGTTTATGCCGCAGCCCGGCAAATCGCCAAAGCCATGCGCAGCTTCACAGTGGTTGTTACCAAATCGACGGTTCCCGTCGGCACCGGTGACGAGGTCGAGCGGATCATCCGGGAAACCAACCCGAACGCAGACTTTGCCGTCGTTTCCAATCCCGAATTCTTGCGCGAGGGCGCGGCGATTACTGACTTCAAGCGGCCTGACCGCATTGTCATCGGCGTCGACCACGACCGCGCGACTGAGCGCATGGACGAGGTGTATCGGCCGCTCTATCTGAACGCCGCGCCGATCCTCTACACGTCGCGCCGCACCGCCGAACTGATCAAATACTCGGCTAACGCCTATCTCGCCATGAAGATCACCTTCATCAACGAGATCGCGGACTTGTGCGAGGCGGTCGGCGCCGACGTTCAGGAAGTGGCGCGCGGCATCGGGCTCGACCAGCGTATCGGCGCGAAATTCCTGCATGCCGGTCCCGGATATGGTGGCTCTTGCTTCCCGAAGGATACTCTGGCGCTGGTTAAGGCGGCGCAGGATGCGGGCAGCCCCCTGCGGCTCGTTGAAACCACGGTGGCGATTAACGACACGCGCAAGCGCGCCATGGCGCGCAAAGTGGCGGCGGCGTGCGGCGGTGACCTGCGCGGCAGGACGATCGCCATCCTCGGCCTCACCTTTAAGCCAAACACCGACGACATGCGCGAGGCGCCATCGCTAGCGCTGATCCAGGCACTACAGGACGCCGGCGCGCGGGTGAATGCTTACGATCCGGAAGGCATGGAGGGCGCAAAGGCGCTGCTCGATAGCGTGCATTTCGGCCACTCGCCCTACGACATCGCCGAAGGCGCGGACGCGCTGGTCATCGTCACCGAATGGGACGCTTTCCGCGCACTTGACCTTGACAGGCTTGGCAAACTGATGACCTCGCAGGTGTTTGTGGACCTGCGCAACATCTACCAACCGGAAGATGTCGAGAAGCACGGCTTCACCTATACCAGCATCGGAAGGCCGCGCGCACCGGCCTCGACGTAGCGCGGATTTTGGGCGGGCGCGCGTCCGTTGCCCGCGCGTCCCCGGCACGCTTCGCGAGCAGTCAAAGCTCGGATTTGACTTTTGTCAGTCCCCGTGACTAATGTCACAGGGGAGGAAGTATGGCGATCCGTAAGGCCGATCAGATCATACACAAGGCTGCGTGGCTGTATTATTCGCACGGTCTGCGACAGGACGAAGTCGCGCGTGAACTCAATATCTCGCGAGCCTCCGTCGCCATGTATCTGCGCAAGGCGCGTGAAACGGGCATCGTCAGCATTTCGACCTCGACACAGCTTTTCGCTGAGGATGTTCTGGCGCGCCAAGTCGAGGACGCGCTAAAGCTCGATGCCGTTTGGGTGGTGCCAGACAGCACCCATTCCTCGGATCTCACCGCCGACGTGCCGCTGGTGGCTGCAAGCGTTTTCCGCGGGCTGGCGACACGCGACTCCTACATCGGCGTTGCATGGGGGCGCACCGTCTACACCATTGCCGATCAGATGCCGCATGCCGACCTGCAGGGCGTGACCGTTATGCAGCTTTGCGGCAATCTCGGCGCGCCCTATTCCTACCGTCCCGACGAATGCACAATGGAGATTGCCCGGCGGCTGAATGCCAAAGGCATGAATATATATGCGCCATTGGTGTTGGGCAGCGAAGAGCTCGCTGCATCGCTTCGCGCCGAACCGGTGATCCGCGAGCAGCTTGACGGGATTGCCGCATGCGATCTTGCGCTTTATTCGATCGGCACGATCGACGCGGAAAGCCATCTGATGAAATGTGGAGCGGTGAACGCTGCAGAGCTGGCGGAGTTACGGGCGACAGGCGCGGCGGGTGTCATCGCCGGTCGGGTCATCGACGGCAACGGCGGTTCGCTTGACTGCAGCTACAACCGCCGCCTGATCTCCGCCGACATCGCATCGCTGCGGAGAATTCCAAAACGGCTGGTCGTTGTGCAAGAGGACAACAAATTGAAACCGCTCGAGGCTGCGTTGACAGGCGGCCTGTGTACGCACCTTGTCCTCAGCGCACGCATGGCGCGGCGGTTGCTTGACAGCGCGGGGACCAGCAAGCGCTGATTTGAGCATCACATCGTCCCCGGATCGGAGTGTCCGAGGCTTCGAATATTGAATGAACGACCCGGAACCAAGACAAATGAAAAACCTCTGGAATGACGCCGAAGCAAAGTCCCTGGTCGAGGCCTACGCCAAGAAGGGCATCGAGCGCGAACTGGCGCTCCGTGTTTACACGACGCGGCTACTCGGCGGCGAGCCAAGGCTTGTGTTGCACGGCGGCGGCAACACGTCGGTCAAGCTTAAGGTGACCGATCTCGTTGGCGAGGAGTGGGATGTTCTTTGCGTAAAGGGCAGCGGCTGGGACATGGGCGTCATAGAGCCGCCGGGCCTGCCGGCGGTGAAGCTCGCCCCGTTGCTGAAGGCGCGCAAGTTGGAGAACCTTTCTGACGAGGATATGGTGGCGTTGCAGCGCGCCAATCTGATCGATCCATCCGCGCCAAATCCTTCGGTCGAGACGCTGCTGCACGTCTTCCTGCCGCATAAATTCGTCGATCATACTCACTCGACCGCGATCCTGGCTCTGGTCGATCAGGCAGACAGCGAGCCGATCTGCAGAAAGGTGTTTGGCAAGACCTTCGGCTTCGTGCCCTACATCAAGCCCGGCTTCGATCTCGCCAAGGCGGCGGCAGAGGTTTACGAGCAGGACAAATCGGTCATCGGCTTGATCCTCGACAAGCACGGGATTTTCACCTTCGGCGACACCGCAACAGAAGCCTACGGCCGGATGATCGACGCGGTGACGCGCGCCGAGGCGTTCGTCGTCAAGCAAGGCAAGCCGATGCCGGCGCCGATCAAGCTGCCTGCCACACTGGCTAAGCCCGCCGACATCGCGCCGATGCTGCGCGGCGCGGTGGCGGTCGCCAAGGGCGAAGGCCGCTTCGATCGCATGATCAGCGATTTCCGCACTTCGCCGCAGGTGCTCGAGTTCCTCCGCACGCCGCGCCTCGAAGCGCTGGCAAGGACCGGCCTTTCCACGCCCGACCTGTCGATCCGCATCAAGACCGGACCGATGGTGCTGCCCACGCCGGACGCCGGCGATCTGAAAGGCTATGCCGCGACGATCGGCAAGCATGTCGCCGAATGGGCGGACGCCTACACCGGCTATTTTAACATCAACGACGCACGCGATCACGTGAAGCGCACCATGCGCGACCCAATGCCGCGCCTGACATTCGTGCCGGGGCTTGGCATGTTCGGCCATGGCCGCACCCTGAAGGATGCGAAGATCGCGTCGGACCTCGGCGAGATGTGGATTGAGGCGGTCAAAGGCGCGGAAGCCATCGGCACGTTCCACCCGCTGAGCCATGCGGAACTATTCGAACTGGAATACTGGTCGCTGGAGCAAGCGAAACTCGCGTCGAACACGCCGAAGCCACTGACCGGACAAGTCATGCTGGTTACCGGTGGCGCCGGCGCCATTGGCGCTGCAACGGCAAAACTGTTTGCCGACTACGGAGCGCATGCAGTGGTCGTCGATCTCGATGCCAACCGCGCCGCCGAGACGGCAAAGAAAGCCGGCAATCAATCGATCGGCGTCGGCTGTGACATCACCGATCCGGCAGCGTTGCGGACCGCGTTCGACAGGGCTGTCGAGGTCTATGGCGGGCTCGATATTCTTGTTTCCAATGCCGGCGCGGCCTGGGAGGGCGAGATTGGCACGCTCGACGATGCGCTGCTGCGCAAGAGCTTTGAGCTTAACTTCTTCGCCCATCAGAGCGCTGCGCAAAACGCCGTGCGCATCTTCCGACAGCAGGGCACCGGCGGCGTTCTGCTGTTCAACACGTCGAAGCAGGCGATCAACCCCGGCGCGAAGTTCGGCGCTTATGGTCTGCCGAAGGCGGCCACCTTGTTCCTGTCACGCCAATATGCGCTGGAATATGGCCCGATCGGTGTCCGTTCCAACGCCGTCAACGCCGATCGCATCCGTTCCGGCATATTGACCGCCGACATGATCGCCAGCCGTTCGAAAGCCCGTGGCCTGTCGGAGAAGGATTACATGTCCGGCAATCTGCTCGGCCAGGAAGTGACGGCACAGGATGTCGCGCAGGCCTTCCTGCATCATGCGCTGGCCGAGCGAACTACAGCGGACGTAACGACTGTCGACGGCGGCAACATCGCGGCGGCTTTGAGGTAGATTTCAGCGCTTCGAGGGGGAGGAGATCGGAATGTCGAAATTTGATGCCTTCAAGGCGTTGACGGTGGAGACCTTGCCGGCGCGGCTCGGCGGCCTCGAAGCGATGCGTTCGCGCCTTGGCGATGCAGGCGGCTGGAAGGTGCGCGAAGTCGGCGACGGCAACCTCAACCTCGTCTTCATCGTCGAGGGCGGATCGGGTGGCGTCGTGGTCAAGCAGGCCCTGCCCTATGTCCGGCTGGTTGGTGATTCCTGGCCGCTGCCGCTGAAACGCTCATTCTTCGAATATCACGCGCTGACGCGCCAGGAGGCGCGCAACCCGGGCTCCGTGCCGCAGATATTCCATTTCGATGAGACGCAGGCGCTGATCGTCATGGAATATCTGTCGCCGCATATCATCCTGCGCAGAGGACTGATCGCCGGTCGCCAATATCCGAAAATCGGCAGGGATCTCGGCCTGTTCATGGCGCGCACGCTGTTCCGTGGTTCCGACTTCCACATGGAGACCCGGCGGCGCAAAGCCGACCTGGCGCTTTTCGCCGACAATGTCGAACTCTGCGACATCACCGAAAGCCTCGTCTTCTCCGACCCCTACTTTGACGCGAAGATGAACCGCCACACCACTCCGCAACTCGACGGGCTGGTTGCTGAACTGCGCGCCGACCGTGACCTCAAGGTCGAAGCGCAGCGCCTGAAGCATCTTTTCACCGCCAATGCCGAGACTTTGGTGCATGGCGACCTACATACAGGTTCGATCATGGTCACCGAAGCTGACACACGGATGATCGATCCGGAATTCGCGTTCTACGGCCCGATGGCCTTCGATGTGGGCATGGCACTCGCCAATTTCTGGATGTCCTTCTTTTCGCAGCGCGGCCATGAAACCGCAGGCAACCGCGAACACATGCGTACATATCTGCTCGGCGTCGTGGTCGAGGCATGGTCGGTATTCCGCGCCGAGTTCTTGCATCTCTGGCGTACCGAGCGAACAGGCATCCTCTATCAGAGGAGCCTGTTCGAGGATCAGGGCGATGTGCTTGCTGCCGAGCAGGCGCTCGGCCACGTCCTTCATGCGCTGTTTGACGACATGCTGGGCTTTGCCGGCATAGAATGTCATCGCCGCATTCTGGGGCTGGCCCACAATGCCGATTTCGAGTCGATCGAGGACCTGGATATACGGGCTTCATGCGAGGCCAAGGCGCTGCGCTTCGGCCGCCATCTGGTCGTCAACCGTCGCCAGATCCACGGCATCGAGGAAGTGAACAATCTGGCGCGGCTGATCGAAAAGGAGAAATCCCTATGAAGGTCGGCGACAAGCATTTCCGCACTATCTGGCCGAACAAGGACGGGCGGGCGGTTGACATTATCGACCAGCGCTGGCTGCCGCATGCATTCCGCATCGAGACGGTCGATACAGTTGACGGCATCGCCACCGCCATCCGCGACATGTGGGTGCGCGGTGCGCCGTTGATCGGCGTCAGCGCCGCCTATGGCGTCGCCATGCAGATGGCCGACGATCCGTCCGACGCCGCACTGGAAGACGTCTGGCGCAGACTGCTTGCGACGCGGCCGACCGCGATCAATTTGCGCTGGGCGCTCGATGCAATGACGGCGTATCTCAAGCCGATACCGCCGTCCGAACGCGCGGCGGCGGCCTACAAGCGCGCCGGCGAGATCGCCGACGAGGATGTCGGCCTGAACCGCTCCATCGGTGAGAACGGCCTCGAGATCATCCGCGAGATCGCGGCGCGCAAGAAACCGGGCGAGCCAGTGAACATCCTCACCCATTGCAACGCCGGCTGGCTGGCGACGGTCGACTACGGCACAGCAACCGCGCCGGTCTATCTGGCGACGGAAGCCGGAATCCCGGTGCATGTGTTCGTCGACGAGACGCGGCCACGCAATCAGGGCGCCCAGCTCACCGCCTGGGAAATGGCTGGTCACGGCGTGCCGCACACGCTGATCGTCGACAACGCCGGCGGCCATCTCATGCAGCATGGTGAGATCGATATGGTGATCGTCGGGACGGACCGCACGACCGCCAACGGCGACGTCTGCAACAAGATCGGCACCTATCTGAAGGCGCTGGCTGCATCGGACAATGGTGTACCGTTTTATGTGGCGCTGCCATCGCCGACCATCGACTGGACTGTTGGCGACGGCGTCAAGGAAATCCCGATCGAGGAGCGTTCCGGCGAAGAGGTGTCGCTTGTTTGGGGCAAGACCGGAAATGGCGAGATCGCACAAGTACGCGTGTCGCCGGACGCCACGCCTGCCCGCAATCCGGCTTTCGACGTCACCCCTGCCCGACTGGTCACCGGCCTGATCACCGAGCGCGGCGTAACAAAAGCTTCGCGCGAAGGTCTTGCGGAGCTGTTTCCAGATCGCCGCCAGCGAAACGAAACTGTCTAACATATAGGCAGATGCAGATTGTGATGAAGTTATAGGCACAACCCGCTGCGTTTGCGCAAAAAAAACTCACAATGTCATTGCCTATCGCAATAACTCACCGCGCCTTGGCAGCGAAAGCCCGCGATTCTCAACTGTAAACAAACCCTTAACGCATCCAGTTCCGGCCGATCGCCAATTGGCACAGGCGTTGCATCGTATTGCTGCGGTGCAACAACGAGTTCGGAGGTTCTCGATATGAGGGGTTTTCAAACGACAATAAAAAGCGTCATCGCTGCCGGCGCGCTGGTGGCTGGACTGATAGCCGCGCCGGCATGGGCGCAGGAAGATACGATCAAGGTCGGCGTTCTGCATTCGCTTTCGGGAACGATGGCGATTTCGGAAACGACGCTGAAAGACACGATGCTCTTCCTTATCGACGAGCAGAACAAGAAGGGTGGCCTGCTCGGCAAGAAGCTCGAAGCCGTGGTCGTCGATCCGGCTTCCGACTGGCCGCTGTTTGCCGAAAAGGCCCGCGAGCTGATCCAAAAGGACAAGGTCGCCGCCGTATTCGGCTGCTGGACCTCGGTTTCACGTAAATCGGTGCTGCCGGTATTCGAGGAACTCAACAACCTGCTGTTCTATCCGGTCCAGTATGAGGGCGAGGAAAGCCAGCGCAACGTTTTCTACACTGGTGCGGCCCCCAACCAGCAGGCCATTCCGGCCGTCGATTACCTGATGAGCGAGGATGGCGGCTCGGTGAAGCGCTGGGTTCTCGCCGGCACTGACTATGTCTATCCGCAGACGACCAACAAGATCCTGCAGGCCTATCTCGAATCCAAGGGCGTGGCCAAGGAAGACATCATGGTCAACTACACGCCATTCGGTCATTCCGACTGGCAGACCATAGTCACCGACATCAAGAACTTCGGCTCCGCCGGCAAAAAGACAGCCGTGGTCTCGACCATCAACGGCGACGCCAACGTGCCATTCTACAAGGAACTGGCCAACCAGGGCATCAAGGCCGAAGACATCCCGGTCGTTGCCTTCTCGGTCGGCGAGGAAGAACTTGCCGGCCTCGACACCGGTCCGCTGGTCGGTCACCTGACTGCCTGGAACTACTTCCAGTCGGTCGACACACCGGAGAACACCGACTTCATCGCGGCCTGGAAGGCCTACACGAAGAACGACAAGCGCGTCACCAACGATCCGATGGAAGCGCATGTCATCGGCTTCAATATGTGGGTCAAGGCCGTCGAAAAGGCCGGCACCACCGATCCGGATGCGGTGATCGACGCCATTGTCGGCGTATCGGTGCCGAACCTGTCGGGCGGCTTCTCGACCATGATGCCTAACCACCACATCACCAAGCCGGTGCTGATCGGTGAGATCCAGGCCGACGGCCAGATGGAAACCGTCTGGCAGACCTCCGGCCTCGTTGTCGGCGACGAATGGTCCGACTACCTGCCGGACTCCAAGGACCTGATCTCCGATTGGCGCGCACCCATGTCCTGCGGCAACTTCAACGTTGCTACCGGCAAGTGCGGTGGCAAGGGCGTGAACTAAGGGCTTGGTCCCGAGCCGAAGGTCGCGAAGCCAAACGTTGCAGACTTTTCGGACATGATCATCCGCCAGGAAAACAGCGCGCATCCTCCCAAGTGACACGCGCATACCCCGGGCGGGCTTTCCTCTCCCGCCCGGGGTGTCTCCCCCGAAAACAGCTGCGAGTTAACATGCTGTTCGTACCCCCCCTCTCCGCCTCACTTCGTTCGGCACCTCGCCCCCGTTCCGGGGGCGCGG
Organism: uncultured Alphaproteobacteria bacterium; assembly: GCA_963839725.1. GTDB lineage: Bacteria > Pseudomonadota > Alphaproteobacteria > Rhizobiales > Rhizobiaceae > Kumtagia. Next base: position 87,953 of record CAWIWT010000035.1, read on the forward strand.
ATGGGAGCCAAGCTGGACGCCCATCCTCTCCCCGCACGAAGTGGGGGAGAGGTGCCGAACGAAGTGAGGCGGAGAGGGGGTTATGGCTTTCGCTGACATATGCGGTGCTTTCTATTGCAGCTATGTTGATGATGAGTCTGCTGCCCGCCGCAGCAGATGAAGCCACCCTTCGCCCGATCATCGCCAAATTCGCCAGCGCCAAGAATTTCCAGGCCACCGAGGCGGTCGTGCGGGAACTCGTGGCCAGCAGCGACCCGATGGTGGAAAAGCCGCTGATCGCCTTGACGGAGGGCGATCTCTATTTCCGCAAATCCGATGCCGCCGTTTTCATAGGCAACGAAGCCGGTCAGACCGTGAAACTCGCCGACCCGCTGACCGGCGCAGCTTCCGGCGAGGCGGCGAAAGTTGAAGTCACCAAAATCAAGGTCAACAACACCCTGCGCCGTGTCATCCGCGATGCGCTGGGCACCCTCACGCTCGGCTCTCAGGACCCATCGGCGCGCATCGCCGCCGCCGAGACCATGTTCAAGACGCCCGATCCGAATTCCATCGCAGCCCTCGACGCGGCCATCGCCAAGGAGCAGGTGGCGAGCGTCAAGGCCCGCCTCGAACAGGCGCGCGCTTCCCTGGTGCTGGTTTCGGATCTTCCGGAAGCCGACAAACTCGCGGCCATCAATATCATCGCCGCGCGCGGCGACCGCGACTCGCTGTCGTTGCTCACTGCATTTGACGCCAAGGCGGATGGTCCGTTGAAGCAGGCCGCATCGGCGGCGATTTCCACAATCAACTCGTCTCTCGCGCTGTGGTCCGCCGGGCAGAACATCTGGTACGGCATTTCGCTCGGCTCGGTCCTGCTGCTGGCCGCCATCGGGCTTGCAATCACCTTCGGCGTCATGGGCGTGATCAATATGGCGCATGGCGAAATGGTCATGCTCGGCGCCTACACGACGTATGTCGTGCAGGATATCATCCGCACCGCCGCGCCCGGATTGTTCGACTGGTCGCTGGCGATCGCGTTGCCGCTTGCCTTCCTTGTCGCCGGAACCGTAGGTCTCGCCATCGAGCGCGGCGTCATCCGCTTCCTCTATGGCCGCCCGCTCGAGACACTGCTCGCCACCTGGGGCGTATCGCTTATCCTGCAACAGTCGGTGCGTACCATCTTTGGCCCGACCAACCGCGAGGTCGGCAACCCGTCCTGGATGTCCGGCGCTTTCGAACTCGGCCAGCTTTCGATCACTTGGAACCGTCTGTGGATCCTGTGCTTCGCCCTTGCCGTCTTCGGGCTTCTGTTGTTCGCCATGAAGCGCACGCCCTGGGGCCTGCAGATGCGCGCCGTGACCGCCAACCGGCGCATGGCCGCCTCCATGGGCATCCGCACGCCATGGGTCGACGCGCTGACCTTTGCGCTCGGCTCCGGCATTGCCGGCATCGCCGGCGTGGCGCTGAGCCAGATCGACAACGTGTCGCCCAATCTCGGCCAGGGTTACATCATCGACAGCTTCATGGTCGTCGTCTTCGGCGGCGTCGGTAATCTCTGGGGCACGCTGGTCGGCGCGATGTCGCTCGGCATCCTCAACAAGTTCCTCGAACCCTATGCCGGCGCTGTCCTCGGCAAGATCCTGGTGCTCGTGCTCATCATCCTGTTCATTCAGAAGCGTCCGCGCGGCCTGTTCGCGCTCAAGGGCCGGGCGGTGGAAGCATGATTACCGGCCGCTTTTTCGCCACCGGCGCGGATCGCCGCATTGTCATGGCGATCGGGATGCTGATCGCAATCGCCATCATCGTGCCGGTGCTGAACCTTGCCTTCCCACCTGACAGGGCGGTGCACGTGCCCTCCTATATGGTGGCGCTCACTGGCAAATATCTCTGCTACGCGCTGCTGGCGCTGTCGCTCGACCTGGTGTGGGGCTATTGCGGAATCCTGAGCCTCGGCCACGGCGCATTCTTCGCTCTCGGCGGCTATGCGATGGGCATGTATCTCATGCGCCAGATCGGCGATCGTGGCGTCTACGGCAATCCGATCCTGCCGGATTTCATGGTCTTCCTGAACTGGAAGGAGTTGCCCTGGTTCTGGTACGGTTTCGATCATTTCTGGTTCGCCGCTCTGATGGTCCTGGCCGTGCCGGGGCTGCTCGCCTTCGTTTTCGGCTGGTTTGCCTTCCGCAGCCGCGTTACCGGCGTCTACCTCTCCATCATCACCCAGGCGATGACCTATGCGCTGCTGCTGGCATTCTTCCGCAACGATATGGGCTTCGGCGGCAATAACGGCCTGACCGATTTCAAGGACATTCTCGGTTTCAACGTACAGGCAAACTCGACGCGTTCAGCCCTGTTTGCCGCAAGCGCGCTGGCGCTGGCGCTGGGCGTCTTCATCACCTGGCGGATCGTCGGCTCCAAATACGGCAAGCTGCTGATGGCCGTGCGCGACGCCGAGAGCCGCACGCGCTTCCTCGGCTGGCGGGCGGAGAATGTGAAGCTGTTCGCCTTCACTGTCTCTGCCGTGATGGCTGGCATTGCCGGCGCGCTCTACGTGCCGCAGGTGGGCATCATCAATCCGGGCGAATTCGATCCGGCCAATTCGATCGAAGTGGTGGTGTGGACGGCGGTCGGCGGCCGCGCCACGATCGTCGGGCCCATCATCGGCGCGATCCTCGTCAACACCGGCAAATCCTTCTTCACTGGTGCGCTGCCTGAGTTCTGGCTGTTCGCGCTGGGCGGCCTGTTCATCTTCATCACGCTGTTCATGCCGAAGGGCGTCATCGGCCTGTGGGATCAATGGAGGGCGAGCCGCGCCAGACCCAAATCGACCGATCGGTCACCGACGACCGAACCCGCCCAACCGGCAGAACCGACCGCCAAGACAAACGGCTGGCAGCCCGGCAGTGGCCCGGAACCACAGGCGGCGGAGTAGCGGCAATGTCGAAAAGCGGCACCATCCTCTATCTCGACGGCGTCTCGGTTTCCTTCGACGGGTTCCGCGCCATCAACAATCTGTCGCTGGTGCTCGACAAGGGCGAGATGCGGGCGATCATCGGCCCCAACGGCGCCGGCAAGACGACGATGATGGACATCATCACCGGCAAGACCAGGCCCGACACGGGCGAGGTGTTTTTCGACGGGCAGGTCGACCTGACCAAGCATGACGAGGCCGAGATCGCCATGATGGGCATCGGCCGGAAATTCCAGAAGCCGACCGTATTCGAAAGCCATTCTGTCGAGGATAACATCGTGTTGTCGCTGAAGGGACCGCGCTCGATTTTTCCAGCGCTGTTCCACAAACGCTCGGCCGAAGAGCAGCGGCGCATCGACGAAATCCTTGCGACCATTCGGCTGGGGGACAAGCGCAACGATCTCGCAGCCAATCTCAGCCACGGCCAGAAGCAGTGGCTGGAGATCGGCATGCTGCTGGCGCAGGATCCGAAGCTGCTTCTGGTCGACGAGCCCGTGGCCGGCATGACCGACGCCGAGACCGAGGAAACCGCGCGCCTGCTCAAGGACATTTCCAAAACCCATTCGGTTATCGTGGTGGAGCACGACATGCATTTCGTGCGCGAACTTGGCGTCAAAGTCACCTGCTTGCACGAGGGATCGGTGCTGTCGGAAGGCACGCTGGATTTCGTTTCCGCCGACGACCGCGTCGTTGAAGTCTATCTAGGACGGTGACGGCCATGTGGCGGGTGTGTCTTCACAGATTTGACCAGCTTGAACAGGGTTATACCCCCACCCCTAACCCCTCTCCTCAAGAGGGAGGGGGACCTGCCGGTCCTCTCAGCCCGCGAAAGCAATACAAATTGGCTCTGATCCGCGAGATAGCCGAGTCCCCCTCCCCCTTGAGGGGTGGGGTTAGGGGTGGGGGTAACTTGCTCACGAATTTCACCAACCCCCCTTGGCCGATGGAGACATCGGCCACCTCCACCGCAAAGGCGGTGGAGGTGGGGGGACCAGCTCTGGAGAGCGGCTTATGCTTGAGGTCACCAACGCCATCCTCCACTACGGCGCGGCGGAAGCGCTGCGCGGCGTTTCGATGAAGGCCGATGCCAGCAAGATAACCTGCGTGCTCGGCCGCAACGGCGTTGGAAAAACCAGTTTGATGAGATCGATCGTCGGCCATCACCGGCTGACGAGCGGCACGGTAGCCTTCGAGGGGAAGGCGCTCGACCGGAGCGCGGCGTATGATCGCGCCCGGTCGGGCATCGCATTCGTCCCGCAGGGGCGGGAGGTATTCCCCCTCCTGTCGGTGAAGGAAAATCTCGAATCGGGATTCGCGCCGCTGAAGCGCGGCGACCGCACCATTCCGCCGCATGTGTTCGAACTATTCCCCGTCCTCAGGCAGATGCTTGGCCGGCGCGGCGGCGACCTTTCCGGCGGCCAGCAGCAGCAGCTCGCCATCGGTCGGGCGTTGGTGATGCGGCCCAAGCTTCTGGTACTCGACGAACCGACCGAAGGCATCCAGCCGTCGATCATCAAGGATATTGGCCGCGCCATACGCTATCTTCGCGATACCGCCGGCATCGCCGTCCTTCTGGTGGAGCAGTATCTGGACTTCTGCCGGGAACTCGCCGACGAGGTCAACATCATGGATCGCGGCCGCATCGTCCACACCGGCCCGGCCGAAGACCTCGACAAGCCGGAAGTCAGAAAATTCCTGACGGTGTGAGGTTTCATTAAAACCGAGCAAAGGCGCATGATCGCATCTTCGGTAAAGGAGGATGGGATCATGAACGCCGTCGACATCGTAACAACAATCTATGACTTCTATGGGAAGGGAGACATCAAGTCGGGGCTCGAATATTGTGCCAACGACATCCGCTACAGTTGGCCGGTCGACGAGCGTTACTCCCGCTATGCTGGCTGTTCCAATAATCTTGATGCGTTCGAGCAGCGGCTGAACGACCTGCGCGATCGGTTCGAGTATCATTCGTTTACGCCGGTCGCCATTTTTGGATCGGGCGATCGCGTGGCGGCGCAAATCAGGTTCGATATGACGCATCGCGCCAGCGGCCAGCGGCTGCAATTCGAGAGCGCCCATTTTTGGACTATCCGCGACGGCAAGGCGACGGAGCTGATCGAGTTTTACGACAGCGCACTGATCGCCGAAAACGAACGCATCGCTGAGCAACGGGCGGCTGCCGCCGCCTGACCGGTAAGCGGAATCCTCAAAGGAACGAGTGGGTACTGGGGACTATGCCAGCCCTAGCACCTTCTCGCTTCGATAGCCCTCGACCACCTCTTCGATCACCTCGATGCCGAGTCCCGGACCGGTCGGCGGATATATCCAGCCGTCCTTGTGCTCGAACGGCTTGGTCACCAGATCGTGCTGCATGGGATTGCGTAGCGGCTTCAGCTCGAACAGCTTGCAGGCGGGGGAATTGAAGGAGATAGCGAGGCTGGCAGCCGACACGATCGCCGACGACCAGGCATGCGCGTTGGCCTGCCGGCGGTAGAACTCGCAGCGCTCGGCGATCCTCTTGAAGCCGGTGATGCCTTCCGCCCGCCCCGGATCGACGCCTATGACATCGACCGTGCCGGTCGCCAGTACCCGCTCGAATTGCTCCAGCGTCCATTCGCGCTCGCCGTAAGCAATGCGGGTGGTCGTCTTCGAGCGCAGATTGGCATAACCCTCCGGATCCCAGGCGCCGAGCGGCTCCTCGATCCAGGCGAGGTTGTATTCCTCCATCGCCTTGGCGCGGCGCACCGCGTCGGTGACATCCCATTTGATGGCGATGCCATTGTCGATCATAAGCATCTTGTCGCCCAGCACCTCGCGCATCGCCTTGACATAGGCAACGTCGCGATTGTGGTCGTAGCCGAGATTGGCGTTGCCGCGCTTGCCGAAGCCGGTCTTGAGACCCTGCAGGCCGGTCGAGACCCACTCGGCGGTCTCTTCCGCCATTTCCTCGATGGACGCGTAGTGCCCGTGGCAGGATGCAATGGCAGGCAGCCGCTCATGCGCCGGCCCGCCGAGCAGGTCGAGCACGCTCTTGCCCAGCGCCTTGCCCTTGAGGTCCCACAACGCGATGTCTATGGCTGCGGTTGCGTAGGAAGCGATGCCGCCATGGTATCCATACCACCATGCCTGCTGCTTGTTCTGGCGCCACAGCGTTTCCGTTTGCACCGGATCCTTGCCGATCAGGTTCGGCGCCATGCCCTCGATGATCGCCTTCGTAGCGAAGTTGGCTTCCGGGAACTGGGTGATGGATTCACCCCATCCGACGTGACCGTCGTCGGCGGTGATCTTTGCCAGGCAAAGGTGCCTGAGCGCGTTGAAGTCATTCGGCTCGGGATAGCTGACCGGGATGGCTTCGACCTTGGCGACTTTCATATCTGAACCTCTGTCCTGTCTCGTTTCAGGCCGGCATGAGTGCGGCAAAGCGCGGATCGCGAACATCTATGGCGACGTCGTCGAGCGCGCGCGCATCCTGTCCGCACAGCCAAGTCATGATCGAAGCGGTCACATCGGGATGCGGCAGGCCTTCTCGTCTGATCTGGCTGATGCGGTTGATGCCGGAAGCGCGGATCGTCACCTGCATGTCGGTGTCGGTCGCCGGAATACCGAGCGCGAAGATCTTGATGTCGTTGTCGGCATTCTCAAGCGCTGCGACGCGCGACAACATCACCACCGCAGCCTTTGAGGCGCAATACGCCGACCAGCCTTCCAGCGGGTTGAACGCCGCGCCCGACCCTGCATTGACGATCGTGCCCTTGCTTTTGACGATCAGCGGCAATGCGGCGGTCATGCAACGAAGGACGCCCACCACGTTGATGTCGAACAGTTTCGTCACCGCCGCGCTGTCCAACAGATCGACAGGCGAAATGGGCTCGATCGCACCTGCATTGTTGATCAGGCAATCCAACCGCCCCTGCTCCTTCTCGATACGCCCGATCGCAGCGCGCACCTCGGCATCGCTGGTGACATCAACCCTGATCGGAATGGTTTTGTCCGGCGCCGAGCTGGTGGTGAACGTGCCGGCATAGACGACTGCACCGGCGCGGACGAAATGCTCGGCCGCCGACCGGCCAATGCCACGACTGGCGCCGGTGACAAGCACCACCTTGCTCGAGAGATCGGGAAGCGGAACTGGACGAAGATGGGACATTGTTACCTCAGGTGTTGGCGCCTTACCCTCCCCCTTGCGGCGGGGGTCGGCGAGCGATCGAGACGAAGTGAAGATTGCGAGACGGGGTGGGGGGTACGCAGCGACTCCTACCCCCACCCCGATCCATCGCTGCGCTCGGATCGACCCTCCCCACAAAGGGGAGGGTAAAAGCGCGCGCCCGTCCACCGTCACTTCGCGCGAGGGGGGAGGGTAGTTGCGGCAAGCTCAGCATCGCTCAGCCAATCCCCGCTAGTACATCAGCCAGCCGCCGCTGACGTTGAGGGTTGCCCCGGTGATATAGTCGGCATTACTGGACGCCAGGAACAGCACGCTGCCTACAAGTTGCGAAGGTTGCGCCATGTAGCCGAGCGGGATCTGCGCGACCGTGGCGGCGAGCGCTGCATCATCCATGCCGCTGCGCATCATTGCCGTGTCGGCAGCACCTGGCGATACAGCGTTGACGGTGATCTTCTCTTTCGCCAGCGAACGCGCCATGCCGCGCGTCATCGACACGATGCCGCCCTTTGACGCCGCATAGGCGACCGAGCCGCCATAGCCGCCGCTTTGCCAGCCCTGCGAAGTGAAGTTGATGATGCGTCCGCCCTTGCCTTGCGCCACCATGACACGCGCCGCAGCCTGTGCGAGGAAGAAGCTGGCCTTGAGGTTGACCTCGTGCTGGACGTCCCAATCGGCCTCTGTGACATCGAAGATCGATGGCCGGCGCACCAGCACCGCCGCGGTTTGCACCAGCACATCCAGTCCGCCGAACGCCGCAATGACCTGTCCGATCACGTCCGCATGCGTTGCCACCGAGCGCAGATTGCAGGCGAGCGGCAGATGCGGCTCGCCCTCCATTTCGGCAAGCACCGCATCCAGCCGCGCCTGATCGAGATCGGCGATGGCGACGCGCGCGCCCGCTGCCGCGAAGGCTAGCGCGACCTCCCGGCCAATGCCGCCCGTCGCACCGGTAAGCAGAACTGATTTGCCTTCGAGGCCGGAAGCCAGGTTGAAGCTCATGGATGTGCCCTTGGTGGATAGACGCCCCCCTCACCCGGCCTCCGCTTCGCTCGGCCACCCTCACCCCGCTGGGGAGAGGAGATCTGCGCCCCACATTTCAACACGATCGTAGCTTGGGAACACGGCTGGCGAACCTCCTCTCCCCAGCGGGGAGAGGGTGGTCGAGCGAAGCGGAGGCCGGGTGAGGGGGTGAACATTTCCATCGATGCGGTACCCTCAAATCCGAAAGATGCGTTCGGCATTGCCGGAAAACAGCTTCACCTGCTCGTCGCGCGAAAAGCCCGAAATGATCTCGGCATAGGCGTTGATCACGTCGGGGTACGAGCTGAACATGCGGTCCAACGGCCAGTTGCTGCCGAAGACGATGCGGTCGACACCAAAAGTCTCGATGGCGCCGAGCACATAGGGCCGGATCGAGTCGACGGTCCAACGTGGATCGCCCATGCCGAGGCCGGAGATTTTCATGATGGCGTTAGGCGCCTTCGCCATTTTGCGGATCGCTGACTGCCACAACGCGAAATACTCCGGCGTACGCTGCATCGGAATCGCGCAATGGTCGATGCAGAGTGCGATATCCGTGAAGCTTTGCGCCAGGTCGAGCACGTCGGCAGCGCGCTCGATGCGGGTATCGAGGCAGTAGACCAGGTCGCGCTTGGCGAGTTCGGCATAGCCGCGTCGCCACGCCGGATCGACGAGATAGTTGCCTTCGCCGAAATTGCGCACGCCACGCACATTGCGGAACTGCAGATGCCGGTCGAGCACAGCGGCGGCATCAGGCCGTGCCAAGTGGCACTCGGCGACGATGCCATGCGGAAAACCGGTCTCATCGGCGAAGGCTTGCAGCCACGCGGATTCATCCACCGGATCGGGCGTATCCACCGCAGCCTGCACATGGATCGCTTTCACCACATTGGCGAAGCGGATTTCGGCGAGATAGTCCTTGATGAAGTAATGCTGCGACTTCAGCGGATCGGTGTCCGGCAAGAAGCCGTGCACGGCATCGGGCTCCAGCCAACCATAACGCAGGCTCGGATGCTTCATGTCGTGCAGATGGAAATGCGTGTCGATGAAAGCCAGCTCAGCCATCGGCGGTCAACTCCAGGCCATGAACTTCGACAGGCGGATTCGAGTAGAGAGTTCCCCCTCCGTCACGCTTCTCGTGACACCTCTCCCGCGTGCCGGGGGAGCGGATGGAGCCAGGCTGGACGCCCTTCCTCTCCCCTTACGAAGTGCGGAGAGGTGTCGAGCGCAGCGGAGCGGATAGGGGGAAAGCACCACAATCAATCCATGTGGAATTGCAGCGGCAGCAGGTAGGGAAAGTTGGTCGTCGGATCGACATCGATCTTCATGATTGGCGCCATCCATTCCGACCACTTCGCATCAACCGGGCTTTTCGCAATCGTGGCTTTGGTCGTCTCAAGGTCGTCAGTCTCGAAATAGCCGAACAGCGTCAGGCCGTGACGAAAGATATTGTAGTTGCGAATGCCGGCGGCGCGCAGCATTTCCAGCATCTCCGGCCAAATCTCGTCATGCCGCTTCTTGTATTCTTCCTCGTAACCCGGCCGCACTCCGAGAACCCAGGCGTAGCTTGCCATCCTCTCACTCCTCAGATCGCTTCGAGCTTGCCGCTGGCGGCGGAGCGATACATGGCGTCCAGCGTCTCGGTGACCCGCGCGCCATTCTCACCATCGGCCTCGTTGGGCGCCGTGCCGCCGACACAGATGTCGATGAAACTGTTGACCGGTGTCTTGCCGTTATAGGCGCCCTGGCCGGGACCGAACGGAAACACCTCATCCTTGCCATCGGCCCGGTTGAGCACGAGCCTCTCCCGCTCGGTGTCCAGCAGCAGCATACCTTCGCTGCCAAAAATTCGGATGTCGAACTGCACCGGGCTATGCTTAGGCAGGCTGGCCGATCCGGAGAGGGCCATCGTCGCGCCGTTGGTGAAGCGCACGGCCGCCGCATCGTAATAATCGACGCCCGTCGGCGACTTACCGGTCATGCAGAACGCACTCTCCGGCTTGACGCCAGCCACCCGGAAAACCCAGGCGAGCGGATGCGACAGCTGGCCCCAGCCATAGCCGCCGGCCTTCTTCGGATCGGCCCAGGTCGAAGCGGGCGGGCGATACATGTGCTCGACGGTTTCCAGCATCGGTTGGCCCGCAAACAGATCCTCCAGAGCCGACGACATCTGGCAGACAATGTGCTTGACCTCGCCAATTCGGCCTTGCTCCACGACCTTTGCGGCAGTCGCCGTGTAGTCGGTGAAATTGTAGCCGCAGGGCACCAACACCTGCTTTCCGGCCTTGGCCGCGGCGGCAACGATGGCGCGCGCATCGGAAGCGGTCGTCGCCATCGGCTTTTCGATCAGCACATGCGCACCTGCTGCCAGCGCCGGCAGCGCCACCACAGTATGAGCGGCGTGCGGTGTGGCGATGATGATGCCGTCGAGTTCGTGCTTTGACACCATGTCGCCGACCGTGGCGTAGTGGTTCGGAATGTTGAACCTGTCGCCGACCTCCTTCAGTCGCTCGGCGTTGAGATCGGCGACCGCCACGATTTCGGCGCGGCCGTCCGCCTGCGCGACCGGAATGTGATTAAAGGTCGCCCACCAACCGGTGCCGACCACGCCGAGCTTTGCCTTCATTTGTATTCCTCGTGCCAAGCGATTGCATAAAACTCTGCGGGGCAATGCGGCTTTGATTTCCCCCACCCCTAACCCCTCCCCTCAAGGGGGAGGGGGATTTCCTGTATCGGAAAAGCCGTCCTCGACCGTCGAAATATGGCGCAACGCTCCAATACGGGAGGTCCCCCTCCCCCTGAGGGTTAGGGGTGGGGGTAGAATCTTCCTGATTCATCAAGGTCATAAGCGCCCGCCTATCCCTTTTCCTGCCGCGACTTCACCGTGGTTCGATAGACATTGCGCATATGCGCCGAGGCCGCCTCGGCGGCGGCGGCGGGATCGCGCGCCTTCAGCGCATCAAGGATACGTTTGTGGTCTTTATGGCTTTGCGCCAGCACGCCTGGCGTCTCCGAGGCCATCCGCCGGAATTCCAGACCGATGACGTTGAGGCTCTTGCCGATGCGGGTCAAAAACGCGTTGCCGCAGCCCCTCCAGATGATGTCGTGAAACGCGCTGTCGGACTCGCGAAAACCCGACGGGTTATCGAGCACGGCGGCCTGCAGCCTGAGCAGTTCCTCAAGCCGCACCAGATCATCCTTGGAAATGTTCTCGGCGGCGCGGCGTGCTACGTCGGATTCGATCAACATGCGCGCGTCGTAGAGTTCGCGGATGTTGCGCTCTTCCAGCGAGATGAAGAAATGCAGCGGTTCCAGCAAAACATCTGCGTCGAGTTCGCTGACATAGGCGCCACCGCCCTGCCGGGTACGGATGACACCCAGGATCGTCAAGCCTCGGATCGCCTCCCGCACGCTCGGACGGCTCACCTGCAAGGACGCTGCGAGGTCGCGTTCGGGTGGAAGCTGGTCGCCCGGCTTCAGGCTCCCGGCCTTGACCAGGCCGAGAATGCGCTGCGCCACCTGTTCGGCCACCGAGCGCCGGACGATCGGATCTTCGAAGTCAGCAATTTTTGGCAGCTCGACCATGGTTTAGTCCGCCTGCGTTCTTAGCGGGCCAAAGCGCCCGCCCAGGTAAGTCTTGATGTTGGGGATCAACACCGAGGCGATCAGCAGCACGCCGACCACTCCGGTCTGAATATGACCGGTGATATTGGCGAGCGCCATCCCGTTACGCAGGTTGAGCACAATCAGGATCGACAGCAGCGTACCGAACAATGTGCCCTTGCCGCCGAAGATGCTGACGCCGCCGAGCAATACGATGGTGATCACATCGAGCTCGAAGCCGGATGCCATGTCGCCCCGGATCGCGCCAACGCGCGCCGCATAGAGCAGCCCGGCCAACGCCGAAACAGCACTGGAGGCGATGAACAGGATCGCCTTCACTCGCTCGACATTGACGCCCGAATAGGCGGCGACATCCTTGTTGTTGCCGATCACATAGACCTTGCGGCCAAAGGCCGAAAACTGCAGTACGAAGATCAGCAAACCGAGCAGCACCACGAAAATGATCAGCGCCACCGGGAACGGCCCGACGAACGGCTGCTGGCCGAGCGTATTGAACCATTCGGGGAAGCCGCCAATGCCACGATCCTCGACCAGCACGCGCGCCAGGCCGCGATAGCCGATCAGCATGGCAAGCGTCACCACCAGTGACGGAATACCGACCCGGGTGATCCAGAAGGCGTTGAACGCACCGCATGCCACACCGGCCACCAGACCCAGCAGGCAAGCCAGCGGTGCCGGCACACCCTGTTGAAACAGCCAGCCGAACAGGCAAGCCGCCAGCCCCATCACCGAAGCGACCGACAGATCGATCTCGCCATTGATGATGATGAGGGTCATGATCAGCGCGACGATGATCTTTTCAATCGACAACTGAAACAGGTTGATCTGGTTGCCTACCGTGAGGAACGCCGGTGACATGGCGACGTTCATCACGACAGTGATGATAAGGATCGCCAGAAGAAACCCTTCCCAACTCCACAATATCTGCTTGATGCGTTCCATCGCCGTTACTCCGCCGCCTGGACAGACGCCGGAGCCGCCTGGCTCCTCGCCTGAGCACGGGCGCGCTTCAGCCGGAAATCGAGCAGCCGCCGCATAAGGATGGTGTCGGCCGCCACCGACAACAGGATGAGGAAGCCCAGCACCGCTTCACGCCAGAACTCGCTGACGACCTGCCAGCGCACGAGGCTGGTCTCGATCAGATCGATCAGGATCGCACCAAGCAATGTTCCGATCACCGAGCCTGAGCCGCCAAAGATGTTGACGCCGCCGACCACCACGGCGGCGACCGACTTGAACTCGAAGCCTTGCGCGGCGACGACGGTGATGTTGCCGAAGCGCGAGAGGAACATGAAGCCGGCAAAGCCCGCCAGCGCGCCGCACAAAACGAACGCGATGAAGACGGTTCGGGCCGTGTTGATACCGGCCATGACCGCAGCGTCGGGATTGGAACCAACTGCGTAGAACTGCCTCCCGGCGCGCAATCGGGTCAGCGCCAGATGCGTCACGATGACCACCGCGACGGCCACGGCAAAAGTGACCCGCACGTCGAAGCCTCCGATGGAGAACAGATTGGCACGCGGCAGTTCCAGCATCCATGCGGGCAGGTCGTCCGTGGTGATCGACTGGGCGCCGGAATAGTCCACCAGCAGCGTGCGGAAGATGGCAAGCGTACCCAGGGTTACGATGATCGACGGCACCTTCGCGAAGGCGACGAGTACGCCGTTGATCGACCCGAAAGCGGCGCCGACGAGGATCGACACCAGGACGACGAGTAGCGGATTGAGGTCGGGGTGGGCGATGACCAGATTGCCGATGATATAGGCCGTGAAGCCGACCACAGATCCAACCGACAGGTCGATGTTGCGGGTGAGCACCACCAGCGCCTGACCGACCGCGATCAGCGCCATGATCGCGACACTGGTCGAAATACGCGTGAACAGGCGCGGTTGGTAGTAGTTGTCGATCTGCGTGCCGAAGAAGCCGAGGATCAGCAGGATCACGGCAACCAGCGCGCCGATGCGCAGGACCTGCGGGCTGACGCGGTCGAGAACCTGCAGCATCACGCGGCCCTTTTCGTCTGGCCGGTGGCGAGGGCCATCACCGTTTCCTGGGTAGCGCTGTCGCCGTCGAGAATGCCCATTTGGCGACCCTCGCGCATCACCACGATGCGGTCGGCCAGCGCCAGCACTTCCGGCAGGTCGGAGGAGATCGCGACGATCGCCACACCCCTGCGCGCCAGTTCGTGAATGATCGCATGCACTTCTGCCTTGGCGCCGACATCGATGCCGCGCGTCGGCTCGTCGAGGATGAGAATGCGCGGCGCCATGTTCAGCCATTTCGCCAGCATTACCTTCTGCTGGTTGCCGCCGGAGAGTTTGCCGACATCGATCGCTACATTGGGAGTGCGGATGTTCAGCCGCTTGCGATAGCTTTCGGCCATCTCCAGCTCCTGCCCATGACGGATCAGGCCGAATTTGCCGAGGAAGCGGCTGAGCGTCGCCAGCGTGGCGTTGGCGTAGATCGGCATGGTCATGGCAAGGCCGAGTTTGCGCCGGTCCTCGGATACATAGGCGATTCCTTCCCGCATGGCCTCCTGCGGCGACGGGATCCTGACGGCCTTGCCCTCGATTTTGATGCTGCCGGCATCGGCAGGCGCCACTCCGAACAGCGCCAGCGCCACATCGGTACGGCGCGCGCCGACCAGACCGGCGAAGCACACCACTTCGCCGGCGCGAACGTCGAAGCCGACATCCGAAAATACACCCTCGCGGCCAAGCCCATTGACCGAAAGCACGACATTCTCCGTGGCGCTGCTCGGGACGCGGGCGAAGAACTCGCCGACGTCGCGACCGACCATCTCCGAAATCATGCTTTCCGGCGTGACATCACCGATGGGGCGCGTGGAGATGAACTTTCCATCGCGCAGTACCGTCACGCGGTCGGCAATCTTGAACACTTCCTCGAGGCGATGCGAAATATAGAAGACAGCGACGCCCTGGCTTTGCAGCGTCTTCGCGATACCGAGCAGTTGCCGCGTTTCATGCGCCGAAAGCGACGCGGTCGGCTCGTCCATGATCAGCACGCGCACGTCGAGCGATAGCGCCCGGGCGATCTCGACGGCCTGCTGTTCGGCCAGCGTCAGGCCGCTTGCAGGCCGTTCCACATCGATCTTGACGGCGAGGCGTGCAAGCAACGCGCGGGCGTCATCGTAAGTCTTCTTCCAGTTCATCACTCGGCCGCGGTCGCGGTGGCTGATGAAGATATTTTCCGCGACATCGAGGTCGGGAAATACCATCGGCTCCTGGTAGATCGCGGCTATCCCAAGCGCCTGCGCTTCACTGGGACCGTTGATGGTCTGCTGCTTGCCGCTGACCAGAATTTCGCCGGAGCTCGGCTGGTACACGCCGGTCATGATCTTGATCAGCGTCGATTTGCCGGCGCCATTCTCGCCGACGAGCGCATGGATTTCACCCGGCCGCAGCGCTACCGAGAATCCGTCGAGCGCCTTCGTCATGGCGAAATTCTTGGAAATGCCGCGCATTTCCAGAATCGGCTGGCTCATGGTCACAAGTTCCGTATCAAGGGCAAAAGAACCACCAGCCGCGCGACGCGGCCGGTGGCTTTTTCAGGCAGGCCTTACTTGGCGGCCGCTTCCACATTGTCCTTGTTGTAGATCGTGAACGGCCCCATCAGGATGCGCTTGCTGCCTTCGCGGCCCGGATCCTGCTCGATCTTGTACTCGCCCATGCGTCCGGCGACGAAGGATTCGCCGATCTCACCCTTCATCTGGCCGGTCGCCAGCAGATAGGTGGTGTAGTAGGTCAGGTAGCCGAGATCGCGGAAGTCCCAGAGAGCGAATTCCGGCGCGCAGCCATTCTTGGTGTAGGACACCATCTCCGACGGCAGGCCAAGACCGCTGACCTTCACCTTGTCGCACAGGCCCTCGTCCTGCATCGCCTTGGCGGTCGCCTGGATGCCGACGGTGGTAGGCGACATGATCAGGCCGAGGTTGGGATATTTGTCGACCAGCGCCAGCGCGCGGTTGTAGCTGACTTCCGACTGGTCATCGCCATAGACGACGTCGACCAGCTTGATGTCCTTGTACTTGTCGCCCTTCAGCGCTTCCTTCATCGAAGCGATCCAGGAATTCTGGTTCGCCGCGTCAGGGGAGGCCGACAGCACCGCCATCTCGCCTTTGCCGCCAAGGATCGAATGCGCCATGTCGGCCATGACCGTGCCGATCGAGCCGAAATCGACCTGCGCGACGAACACGCTCTCGCCCTTGCCGGACGGGATCGGCGAATCCCAGGTCACGACCTTCGTGCCAGCCTTCTGTGCAGCTTCAGCGGAAGGTGTGATCTGGTCGCCGGCATTGTTGGACAGCATCACGCCGTTCTTGCCCTGCGTGGTCGCCGTGGTCATGATTTCGATCTGGCCGGCGACGGAATTTTCAGGCGTCGGGCCGAGGAACAGCAGTTCGCCCGGATTGCCGAGTTCCTTGTGCGCTTCCTGCGCTCCCTCGTTGGCCTGGTCGAACACCAGAATGCCGAGGAATTTCGGCAAGAGCACAAGATCGGCCTTCTTGCCCTTTTCAGGCGTAATCGCCTGCGCCCATGCGGGGATTGCGACGCCAAGCGACAACATCGCGGCGAGCGCCGCAATGGATAATTTCTTCATGGTAATTCCTCCCATTTGGTCGAAAACGAAATTCGCCTCAGTCCTTTGGGGCCACATGGACCCCACCTCCGACCACCATCCTCTCGGTGGTCAACCTATATAATTGGACAGACCAATTTACTAGCCAGCTTTCCCCCTCATCGTCAAGAGTGAAACGCAAAGACTAAGCTCCCGGCACCGGGCGGCGCGGCTCTTCGCCATTCAGAGCGCGCGCAATGTCGTTCGCCACGAGGCCTTGCAGCCGGCCGATCGCAGCGTCGGAATACCAGGCGGCATGCGGCGTCAGCAGCAGGTTCGGCGCTTCGCGGAGCGAGGATTCCATCACCAGCGGTTCCTTGTGGAACACGTCGAGCGCCGCGCCTGCGATGATGCCGGCCTTCAGCGCGGCGGCAAGATCGTCCTCGACGATCAGCTGGCCGCGCGCCGCATTCACGATCATCGCGTTGGGCCGCATGGTTTTCAGCCGTTCAGCGTTGACGAAGTTGGTGGTCATCTTGTTGGCTGGCGCGTGCAGCGAAATAAGGTCGCTCGTGGCGAACAGCTCGTCCGCCGGGCAGATCCCGATGCCTCGCGATGCCGCGTCTTCCTTCGACAGCGCGGGATCGAAAGCCTTGAATCGGAAGCCGAACGGAACGAGCCGCTCATGCACCGCGCGGCCGATCTGGCCGAAGCCGAAGAAGCCGATTTCCGTCTCGGCAAACGGCTTGATAGGCTTTGCCGTCGCCACCGCCGCCCATTTGCCCGCGCGCACCGAGGCATCGAGCGGCATCAGCTTGCGCAATAGCGTGAGTACCGAGGCAGCCGTATGATCGGCAACCTCATCGGTGCAATAGTCCGGCACATAGCCCACCTTCACGCCAACCGCGCGAGCCGCCGCAAGGTCGATATTGTCATAGCCGACGCCGTAGCGGATCACCGTGGCGCCAGGCGCCAACACGGCCACCGCATCCTTGGTGAACGGCGCGAACTGCACGGCGACGATATCGGCGCCGCGCACCGCCTCGGTCACCTCTTCGGCGGTTCTGCACTGATGCGCTGCAAACGCCGCGCCCCTGGCCTCGGCGGCAAGGCGCTCCTGCGCGACATCGGGAAAGGTATAATCCGTGACGACAACCTTGTTTGCTGCCATCAGGCATCTCCTTCGCTGAGATAGTCGTAAATGATCTCGCCCGGTACGAGCGTGAAATCGGCACGCCAGAAAAACCCTTCCAGCGGCTCCAACACCGGCAGTCGGTGCACCGGCGCCTGGGCGTTCGGTCGCAGTTCCACCGTGCATGGTCCGCGCCAGCATTCATGCACCGTCACTTCGGCCAGCTTGCGTGAGGTGAGCTGGCGGATCGCCGGTCTGCCGTCGATATGGTCGATCGCCTTGAGATTGAGATTGGTGGCGAAATCGAAATGCTGCGAGATCTCGCTCGGATCCGCTTGCGTCTGCTTGTAGGGAAGCGTCGCGGTGACAATGTCGATGCCGTTGCGCTCGACAGTGGCGACGATCAAATCGCCCCGGAACTGCAATTCGGGATTGGCGTATTTCTTCGGCTGGCCATGCGTCTCGCGGCCATGCGCCACGCCGACGTCCGAGTTGAGCAGCAGGTTGGTCGAGTAAGCGCCGCGCGCCCGGCCCGGCAGCTCCGCGCCAAACATGACATTTGCCTCGGCATAGGGACCGAGCCAGTCGGTATCGTTCATCTTGTAGATGTGGATCGCCACGACATCGCCGGTCGGCACCAGCGGCGGCGGCGCCAGAAACCGCATCATTTCGGGATCGCTGCGATAGAAGACCGTGAGGATTTCGGCGTTGCGGAACCTGAACGGAAAGGGCGGCACCATCGGCGCATCCCAGGGAGTCGAAAACCCGCCCTTGCGGATATCATCCTCGCTCGGCCGCGTCAGGCCGTGCCGCCTTTCCGTCATGCGTTCCTCCCGAGAGCCAGAAGTCTGCGCTCCCAGCTTCGCTAATTGGCCTTACCAATTAGCATAGTGCAAAAAGAAGGCAAGCTTCGATCGGCGGCGAGACGCTGCAGGTTCACATCGTGCGATCGGGGCGAACTGGAAACGGGGCGGACGGTATTCTAAAAGGCGTATAGGGAGATTCGCATAGACGCGACAGGAATGACTGAGACGTCGGCCAGAGCCTTCCGTCCTGCCCGCTCTTACCCGCGAGGAATCCGCTCCATGAAAACACGCCGCATCGGAAAGACCGCGCTTGCAGTGACCGAGATCGGCTGCGGCGCGGCTGGATTGGGCAATCTCTACCGCGTCTGTCCGCGCGACGATGCCATGGGCGTGCTGGAGGGCGCGTGGAGCGCCGGCATACGCTATTTCGACACTGCGCCCTTCTATGGCTTTGGCCTGTCCGAGCGGCGCGTCGGCGATTTCCTGCGCGACAAGCCAACCAGCGGTTACGTTCTGTCCACCAAGGTCGGCCGCCTGCTGAAGCCTGTGCCGGAGACCGAGGTGCCGAATGTCGGTTATGTCGATCCACTGCCGTTCCGGGTCGATTACGATTATGGCTATGACGCGATCATGCGCTCGGTCGAGTTCAGCTACGCGCGGCTTGGCCTCAACAAGATCGACATCCTCTATGTGCACGACATCGGGGTCTACACGCACGGCGTCGAGAAGACCAAGACACACCTGCGCCAATTGCTCGATGCCGGACTGAAGGCGCTCGACCAGTTGAAATCCTCCGGCGCGATTTCCGCTTACGGGCTGGGAGTCAACGAGGTGGAGATCTGCCTCGAAGTCATGGATCGCGCGCCGCTCGACTGCATCCTGCTCGCCGGCCGCTACACGCTGCTCGACCGTAGCGCCGAGGGGAGGCTGATCCCGCTCTGCCGCAAGACCGGCACGTCGTTGGTCATTGGCGGCGTGTTCAACTCCGGCATCCTCGCCACCGGCCCTGTCGCTGGCGCCAACTTCGACTATGGCCCGGCCTCCGCCGACATTCTGGATAGGGTGGGCGCGATGACACGCATCGCCGAAGCGGACGGCTATCCGCTTGCAGCGGCGGCAATGCAGTTTCCGCTGCAAGAGCCCTCGGTGGCAACCGTACTCGTGGGTACGGCAAAGCCCGCCAGTTTAGTCCGCAACATGGCGCTTCTCGACAAGGCCGTACCGGTGGGTTCGTTCGACAAGTACCGCCCCTACACCATCTCGCAGCCGCCTCTTACGGGCGCTGTCCGGGAGTAGCGTGAGTGCGCGGCACTGTCAGCGTCGCGACGAAATCCTGAGATTTCTTCCATCACAGCCTTTGCCTTCAAAGAGCACAGTTGCACAGTTATATAACGCGTTATATAACTTGCTGTCGTGAGGTGCCGCCATGGTCGAGGATGTCGTTCGCGCAATGGGTTTTCTCTGCCTCGGCAGCCGCATGAAGCGGATCGGCGAGCGGCTGCAAGCTGACACCCAGCGTATGCTCGATACCCTGGAAGTGCCCCTTCAAGCGAGCCAGTACCCGTTCCTGGCAGCGCTGGACCGCCTGGGACCGCTGGCGATTGGCGATCTTGCGGACGCAATCGGCATTACCCAGCCGGGCGCCACGCGCACGCTGGCGCAGCTCGTGGAACTTGGCCTGGTCGAGGCCACTCAGCCGCGCGACGACCAGCGCCGGAGGATCATGTCGCTGACCGAAAAAGGCCGGCAGTTGGTCGACGATGCCAAGCGCGACGTCTGGCCGCGCATCGAAGGCGCCGTTATCGACCTTTGCGACGGCCTTTCCGGACCGCTGCTCAACCAACTCGCATCGATCGAGGATGGCCTCGCGGCCTCGCCGCTCGATCGCCGGGCGGCGCTGAAGCCGGAGACGCAAGGATGAAGCATATACTCGACAGGCCGATCTGGAGCGCGCTCGCCACCGGCCATGCGCATTTGGCGCAGGGTGGCCCGCTGGCACGCCGGTATCCATCCTCGATCAGTTTCTTCGCGGCGACAGGAGACGACAGCCCGCAAAGCCTGAAGGCTCTCGATGAACTCGCTCTGGCGGATGAAACCCTGCTGCTGGTTCAGGCAGACACCATCGTGTTGCCCTCCAGCCTTGCGGCCGCCTCCTCCGCCAAGTTGGTCCAGATGGTTGCCGAGCAGCCGGTGTCCAAGGTGGTGGACGAGCGCGTCGAACGCCTGACCGAAGCGGACGCCGCCGAAATGCTTGCGCTTGCAACTCTGACCCAGCCCGGCCCGTTTTCGCTGCGGGCGCAGAGCCTCGGCGATTTCTGGGGCGTGAAGATTGACGGGAGGCTGGCGGCAATGGCCGGCCAGCGATTGCGACAGACCGGGTACATCGAGCTCAGCGGCGTCTGCTCGCATCCGGATTTTCGCGGCCAAGGGCTCGGCCGGCTGCTGTCGCTCTATGTTGCTGGAAAGATTTTCGAGCAAGATGCACTGCCCTACCTGCACGCTTACGCGACGAACGACTCGGCCATCTGCCTCTACGAATCCATCGGCTTCAAACTCAGAAGCGGAATGAATGTCGCGGCTGTGCAGCGCACGCCAAGAGGCCCGCTTCAGATACCGGACCCGTCCAGTTGTTCGGAGTCCTCGCCTTCCCATGGCCGAGGCATGCTCGCGCCGTCGGTTTCCCGCAGGCTCGCACCCGGCAGAGGCATCCAGCACTTCAATTCGGGTTCGGCGTAGGCAAACACGCATCCCGGATAGGAGTCCGCGGCGCGCCATCCCTCGCTTGCGAACTGGTCCCCCCGCGCCCAGTAGGCGACATCAACCTCCGCAGGACCCTGTTCGACCGGACGAACCGTCACGAGGATCCTGGTGCCATCCCTTGGCGCGCTCGACATGTGACGCCAACGATCAGGCTCGTTCATGCATTCCTCCTACAATCCCGCTCGGCTACCGTGCAGTGGCTTGCCGGCGCCTGGCAATTCGGCAGGAATGTTAGTGCATGGAGCGCTTCGGCGCCATGGCCGGCATCGGCGAAGAAGCCCGCCAAGGCCGCATCATCTGTCAGTGCCCAGATCTCACCGCCACGGTTGCAATGCCCGCGCCGACCAGCAGCGTACCGCCTGCGTGGTTGAAGATGCGAATCGCTTTCGGGTTGCGCACCACGTCGCGGGCCCTCGACGCCACCAGCGCGTAGCTGAACGCGTTGGCGAAAGCGAGCACTAGGAAGGTTGACTCGAAGATCAGCATCTGGGTCGGAAAATCCGCGTCGCGGCTCAGGAACTGCGGCAGGAACGCGACGAAGAAGGTAATGCTCTTCGGGTTCAGCGCGGTGACCAGCCAGGCATGCGCCGCCATGCGCAGCGCCGGGGTCGCGTCGGTGCGCGGCTCCGCATTGAGCGAGCCTCCTTTCCGGAACAGCTTGACGCCGAGATAAATGAGATAGGCCGCGCCGATCCATTTCAGCACGGTGAACACGGTAGCCGAGGCGGCGAGCAGCGCACCGATGCCCAGCATCGACAAGGTCATGGCGGTGAAGTCGCCAAGCGCGACGCCGATCGCCATCGGCAGGGCCGTGCGCCAACCCTGGCCGAGGGTGTAGGAGACGACGAGCAGGATCGTCGGCCCTGGGATGATCAGAAGGATTGCTGATGCCGCGGCAAACGCCGCCCAGGCTTCAAACGACATCGATATCTCCTCTCTTCAAAGGAGAGGATAAATCCCTGCCTTCAGGCGATTGTAAAGGCCTCTTGCCCCGATCCTATATGCGTTCAGCCCGGAGCGTTGTCCGGATTCGACCCGGCCGATTTGCTCTGGCTTCGGCCGTCCGGATAAACAGCCGGACCCTTGAGCTCCAGCTTGTTGCCCCACGGATCGAGAATATAAAACGAATTCCCCGTTCCGCGCGCGCCGCCGTGGAATGCCTCCTGAACGATTTCCACGCGATGGGCGCTGAGATGCGCGCGCATTTCGGCGTCGTCGAAGGGGCTCAGCGCCAGGCAGATGTGATCGACGTTGCGGCCGCCGCGAACCGGCGGAACGGCCGAGCGCGCTCCATCATGCGTAATGTCCCACAGCACGATCAGGGCTGCGCCGCACCATACCTGCTCCATGCCGAGGCTTGGATATGAATAGCCCAGCTGGCATCCGAGAACCTCCGCATACCAGCGCGTTGCGCGCTCGAGATCGTCGACAAGCAGGACGACATGGTCGATCCCGACCAACGTGAATGGCGGCTTGCCCGCTGTTGGCATTTCTAGCGCTCCGGGGATTGGCAATCAGGCATTCAGACTACGCCGCGAACACCGTTTTCGTCCACACTACAAACCCGCACGCAGACCGTCTAAGGATACAACGCGAATCTCGTGGCATGCTCTCGCGAATCGAACGGGTGTTTGAATGACCGACATAACCGCCGGCGCCGTTCCTCGGCGCGGCATCTGGGGCTGGATGCTGTTCGATTGGGCGGCCCAGCCCTTTTTCACGGTCGTTACGACCTTCATCTTCGGCCCGTACTTTGTGTCGCGCATGGCGAGCGATCCGGCCGCCGGACAGGCAGCCTGGGGCTATGGCGTGGCGGCCGCCGGCTTCGTCATCGCCATCCTGTCGCCGGTGCTCGGCTCGATCGCCGACCAGACGGGCCGCAAGAAGCCATGGATCATGTTCTTCGCCGCGATAAAGATCACCTCGCTTATCATGTTGTGGTTCGCGGCACCGGGGTCCAGCCTGATCGGCGTGCTCATCTTCTTCTGCCTAGCGACCGTCGCGGCCGAATTCTCGATCGTCTTCAACGATTCGATGATGCCTCGGCTGGTATCCAAGGAAGAAATCGGCCACGTTTCCAACATTGCTTGGGGCCTGGGCTATCTCGGCGGCATGATCGTTCTGATCTTTGTCGTGACGATGCTTGCCGCTTCGCCACAAACCGGCAAGACCATCATCGGCATGTCGCCGCTGTTCGGCCTTGATCCAGCCCAGGGCGAGGATGCGCGCGCCACCGGTCCGCTTGCGGCAATCTGGTATTTCGTCTTCATCCTGCCGATGCTGCTCTTCACGCCGGACGGCGCGAAAGCCATGGCGCTCGGCCCCGCCGTTAAGACCGGGCTGCGGCAATTGAAGTCGACGTTCAAGGAAGCCCGCCAGCGGCTCGGCCTCATGCGCTTCCTCGTGGCCCGCATGATCTATCAGGACGGGGTCAATGCGCTGCTGGCGCTCGGCGGCGGCTTTGCCGCGGCGATGTTCGGCTGGACGATCACCGAACTCGGCATCTACGGCATCCTGCTCAACATCGTCGCGATCTTCGGCTGCCTTGCCGCCAGCCGGCTCGACACGGCATTCGGTTCCAAATGGGTGGTGTTGCTATCGCTTGTGGTGCTGACGCTGGCGACGGTCGGCATTGTCTCCACCGGCCCAGGCTTCACGCTGTTTGGGTTTATCAGCCTGCCGGTGACCGATGGTGGCGGCTTGTTCGGCACGGCGGCGGAGAAAGCCTACGTCCTTTATGGCCTGTTCATCGGTATTGCCTTCGGGCCGGTCCAGGCGTCTTCACGTTCCTATATGGCGCGAAGCGTCACGGCGGAGGAGGCAGGGCGCTATTTCGGCCTCTACGCGCTGGCCGGCCGCGCCACCAGCTTCACCGCGCCATTCCTAGTGGCCTCGGTGACCGCGCTGGCCGACTCGCCGCGCCTCGGGATGGCGATGATCCTGATATTTCTCGCCGGTGGCATGGCGATCCTGATCGGCACGCCGTACCCAGCTGATCGCTCGAGGCGATAGCGAGGCAAGCCGCCTCGCTACGCTTCCGGCCGCCGCTTGTTGCCTTGCTTGCGGTCGGTAGGTGGCACTACCTTGTTGCCCTCCAGTCCTGCTGCTTGCTCCAGCCGCCCGAGGACCATCAACACGACAACCGCAAGCGCGGTCGTAAACAGGGCGATCTGCCAGAAACCCAAACCGCAAGCCAAACCGACTGCGCCGGCCAGCCACATACCCGCACCGGTCGTCAGCCCCTGTACTTCGCCCCTGGTGAAGAGGATCATGCCGGCCGCCAGGAACGCTACACCCGCCGTCACTGCCTCGATCAACCGGATCGGATCCACGCGGACGGCCTCGTCCTGAAAGAACGGCACATGGGTGATTTCAATCGTCAGCAGGGCGATCAGCGCCGCCGCCAGGCAGACCAGCATGTGCGTGCGCAATCCCGCCGGACGCCGCTGCCACTCGCGCTCGGCGCCGATCACTGCGCCAAGCAAGGCGCCCAGAAGCAGACGCGCGGCAATGATCGGAAATGGCAAATAAGTCTTCGTGCCGAAGTCGGAGAGAAGTGTTTCCACGGATCGCCCTCGCTGGGCCGGTAACGCAGGGTGAGCCGAGCGGTTCCGCTGTCGCTCACGGCATCGCGGCAGGATGCCGGACAGAACGCCGGCCGCAGCGTTCAATCCATCTCGGACTTCAGCGGCCGTGTCATCAAGGCTTCGACCGCTTTCGATATCGTCAGTTGCCCATCCAGGATAAGCGCGGTGGCGGCGATGATCGGCGCGTCGACACCTTTTTCCTTGGCTATCCGGGCAGCAATCGCCGCCGTCGCAACGCCTTCCGCCAGCGGGCGCCCGGCCAGTTCCTCGCCGCGCCCGAGAGCAAGCCCGTAGGCGAAGTTGCGCGACTGCGCTGATGCGCAGGTCAGCAGCAGATCGCCGAGGCCGGAAAGCCCCATCAAGGTCTCCGGCTGTGCGCCGAAGGCCGCGCCGATGCGACGCAATTCGACGAAACCGCGCGTTACCAGTGCTGCTTGCGCGCTAGCGCCAAGCCCGGCGCCAAGCGTCGCGCCGGCGGCGATCGCCAGAACGTTCTTCAACGCCCCACCAACCTCGACCCCGATCTGGTCGCCGGTCGAGTAGCAGCGGAACGTGCCGCTCGACAAAAGCGCGGCAATCTCAGCGGCGACAGCCTCCTCAGGGGCGGCGGCGACAACGGCGGTCGGCATGCCGCGCGCCACGTCGGTAGCAAAGCTCGGACCGGATAGCGTGACCAGCGGATTGCCGGGGCATAGCTCGCCGGCAATTTCCGAGAGCAGCTTCCCGGTACACTTTTCGATGCCCTTGGCGCACAGCACCAGCGGCACTTCCGGTTCGAGATGCGGCCCCGCCTCGGCCAGCACCGGCCGCAGCGATTGCGCCGGCGTGACCACCAGCACCGCGTCGGCGTCGGCCATGGCCACGCCGATGTCGCTGGTAGCGACGATGCCGGTCTCGAAGGTGATGCCGGTCAGATAGCGCTCATTGCGGCCGGCTCCGATGTCGCGCGCCACTTCGTCACCACGCGCCCAGAGAATCACGGAATGGCCGGCGCGCAACGCGACGAGCGCAAGCGCCGTACCCCAAGCACCGCCGCCAAGCACGCAAATCCGACTCATGCCTTTGCACCCCTGCGGCCCGACCCGACAACCGGCGCGGACACGCTGTCCAGCGGCCAACGCGAGCGCGGCACGAAATCCATCCCATTGGTTTCAGCGAGACCCGCGCGCAAGCGTTCTATGCCCGCCCAGGCGATCATTGCAGCATTGTCGGTACACAGCACCAGCGGCGGCGCGACAAAGGCGAACCTGTTCGTCACACAGAGGCGTTCCAGTTCCGAGCGGATCAACTTGTTCGCAGCAACGCCTCCGGC
This sequence comes from uncultured Alphaproteobacteria bacterium, assembly GCA_963839725.1. Lineage (GTDB taxonomy): Bacteria > Pseudomonadota > Alphaproteobacteria > Rhizobiales > Rhizobiaceae > Kumtagia. Next base: position 113,887 of record CAWIWT010000035.1, read on the forward strand.
GACGACGAGCGACGGCGTCGCCACATCCGGAAACATGTCACGGAAGCGCGCCAGCGCCTTGCCGACACGGTCGGCCAGCGCATCGGTCACCGCCGCCTGAAACGAGGCGCAGATATCGGCGATATCCTGATCGGCCAGCGGCGCAATGGCGCTCGCCGCCTGCCGCACTGCCGTCTTGAGCCCCGAAAACGAGAAATCCGGCTGCGCCGAGCCTTTCATCGGGCGCGGAAAGGCAAAGCGGCTGGCTTCGCCGGTCCGTGCCGCCTTCTCGACGCTCGGACCGCCTGGATAAGGAAGCCCGAGCATCTTCGCCGTCTTGTCGAAGGCTTCCCCTAGCGCGTCGTCGATGGTGGTTGCCCAGCGCTGATAGTCGCCGACACCGCGCACCAGCACGATCTGCGTATGCCCGCCCGAAACCAGCAGCAGCAGGTAGGGGAACGACAGGCCATCGGTGAGGCGCGGTGTCAGCGCATGGCCTTCCAGATGGTTGATGGCAAGCAGTGGTTTGCCTGCCGCTGCGGCTATCGCCTTGGCCGTCATCAGCCCGACGATCAGCCCGCCAACCAGTCCGGGACCGGCGGTCGCGGCAATCGCATCGACGTCCGAAAGCTGCGTATCGGCATCGGCGAGTGCCGCTTCGATCAGTCCATCCAGCGCCTCGACATGAGCGCGCGCCGCGATCTCCGGCACCACGCCGCCGAAGGCCGCATGTTCCTCGATCTGGCTGAGCACAGTGTTCGACATTATGCGCGCATAGCCGTCATCGTCGAGCGCCACCACGCTCGCCGCCGTTTCGTCGCAGCTGGTCTCGATGCCCAGAACCTTGATCATCGTCGTCCTGGCGCGGGGGACTGTTTTCTGTTTTCCGCTCGCGCGAGCCGGCCACCGACGGAACCCCTCGATGGAAAGAAACCAGACTGTCCTCGGTGCCACTTTCCGGTCATGATATCGGCCCGCAATTGTTGTCCGCCCAGCATTTCCCCGCTAGGAGAGGCCCAGCCAGGCGTTTCGCCGGGCTGCCTATCATGGACCGCCCCTTATGCAAACTGCCCTACGGATAGGATCGCGCGGAAGCCCGCTGGCGCTCGCCCAGGCGCATGAGACGCGCGCGCGTCTGATGGCGGCGCACGATCTGCCGGAAGACGCCTTCATCATCGAGGTGATCTCGACCAGCGGCGACCGTATCCAGGACCGGCCCTTGTCGGAAGCAGGTGGCAAAGGCCTGTTCACCAAGGAGATCGAGGAAGCCCTGCTCGCGCACCGTATCGACATCGCCGTGCATTCGTCGAAAGACATGCCGACACAACTGCCGGAAGGTCTTGTGCTGTCCGCCTTCCTGCCGCGCGAGGATCCGCGAGACGGTTTTGTCGGCAAAGCGGCAAGCACGATCGAGGCCCTGCCCGATGGCGCGATCATCGGATCGTCGTCACTTCGCCGGCAGGCGCTGATCCGGCGCATGCGACCGGATATTTCGGTGGTGATGTTCCGGGGCAATGTGCAGACGAGGTTGCGCAAGCTGGAGGAAGGTCTCGCTCATGGCACCATCCTGGCGTACGCCGGGCTGAAGCGGCTCGGTATGGCCGAAGTGGTGACCGATCTGATGCCGCTGGAAAAGTTTCCGCCGGCCCCCGGACAGGGCGCGATCTGCATCGAGAGCCGCATCGGCGATAGCCGTGTCGAAGGACTGCTGGCGCCGATCCATCATCGTGACACCGGCCTGGCGCTTGCCTGCGAGCGTGCGTTCCTGTCAGCACTTGACGGGTCCTGCCGCACGCCGATCGCCGGATACGCCACCGTCGAGGGCGACAGCATGCATTTTCGCGGCCTGATCCTGTCGCCGGACGGTCAGATCGCCCACGACATCGCGGCGGATGGCCGCACGGACGATGCCGCGGCGCTTGGCCGCAAGGCGGGGGAAGCCGTGCGCGACAAGGCCGGAGCGCGATTCTTCGAAAGCTGGGTCTGAGTGCGCGTTCTCGTGACACGCCCACAGCCCGGAGCGGCGCGGACCGCGCGACGGCTTGCTGGGCGTGGCATTGTCGCCATCGAGCTCCCGCTGACGGAGATTGTGGCGGTACCGGTGAATGTCGAGGTGGTTCGTCAACTCGGCGTTGGCTTTGGCGAAATGGCAAAAAGCCCAGCATTTCAGGGCATGACCGAGATTGCCGTCGCCGCTACTAGTGCCAACGCGCTGCGCCATGCGCCCAAGGAGCTGCTCGCTGCGCTGAGCGGCCTGCCGTGCTTCGCCGTCGGCGGCGAAACCGCCGCGCAGGCGCGCGAAGCCGGCTTCTCCGATGTGAGGGAAGGGCCGGGAACGGCGGACGCGCTGGCCGAGCTGCTGATCGGCGAGCCCCGTCCTCGCAATGTTCTGCTCCTCTGTGGGCGCGTGCGCCTGAGCGGGTTTGAACGGCGTCTGGCTGAAGCGGGCATCACCGTTCAGGCACTTGAAACCTACGATACGCTGCCCATCGGCTACGCGCCTGAAGCGCTGTCAGCCGCACTCGGCAAGGAACCGATCGACGCCGTCCTGCTTTACTCCGCTGGGGCGGCGGAAAATTTCCTGGGGCTGCACTGGCAGGCGGACGGCATGTTCGCGAGAACAAAGTTCCTATGCTTGTCAGCGCGTGTCGCGGACCGGCTCGTGCCGTTGGACGATTCCCGTATCCTTGTCGCCGCGGAACCAACGGAAGACGCGCTGCTTGCACTCCTTTAGAGCCACACATCGGCAAAATCCTGCCTCTTTTCAGGGCGCCGTTGTGTGATAGGTATCAATTGAAGCGCCTCTCCAGCGCCTCGCGGAATGAAATACGGATCGGAGGCCAATCATGGTCAAAACGCCAAAGACCCGCCACTCGAAGTCCAAGCGCGAACCGCTGACGATCGAACTCGATCCCGCCGACGTTTCGCGCGTTTCGGAGGCGGAAGCCGCCGTTCCTGGCGAAGAAGCCGTTTCCTTCGACAATACCTCGCCCGTCGACACGGAGACTTCGGAACAGCCGATCGAGCAAGCGCCCGAATCCGTTGCAGAGCCCGAGCTTGCGACCGAAACCGGAACCGCTACCCCGCCGGAGCAGGACTACCAGCCGGGCGAAGCGGCGCAGGCGGCATCCGGTTACCGTTTCGAGGAAGCAGAAGCGCCGAAGCGATCACAGCCCAGCGATACATTCGAAAATCTCGCCGAACAGTCGCCGCCCCCGCCCGCCAATGGATTCTCGCGCATCGCCGCCGGCATCATCGGGGCGGTTGTCGCGCTGGCAGGAGCCGGCGGTCTGCAATATGTGGGCCTTCTGGGTTCACCAAGCGGATCGGGCGGCAATAGCGCTGCCAGCGCGGATATCGAAGCCCTGCGGCAGGAAGTCGCTGCGATCAAGGACAGCGGCGGAACAGGTGACATCGCCGCGCGCGTCGATGATCTGACGTCTGGCCTGGATGCGGTGAAGACGGAAGTGGCGGCGCTGAAGGACTCGCTGTCAGCCGGCGCAGGTGGCGAGGCCGCGGGCTTGCAGACGCTTGATACCCGCATCAAGGCGATCGAGTCCTCGATCGCCAATCTTGGCCAAGGCGGCACGGCCGACGCGGCGGGCCTCTCCAACCTCGGTGAGCGGATCGCCGCCGTCGAGGCGCTGGTGAAGTCGACAAGCGATACCGCGACTTCGACCGAAAGCAAATTGGCCGCGCTGGAGCAATCGGTGGGTGAGCTCAAGTCGCGCGTCAATGCGCAGGCGCAGCAACCGAAGATCGCGCTGGCGATCACCTCGGCTGCATTGAAGTCGGCGATTGAACGCGGCGCGCCATTCGCGGCCGAACTCGAGACCTTTGCTGCGATCACGCCGACCGCACCCCAGATTGCGGCGCTGCGTCCCTATGCGGCGGATGGCGTACTTTCCCGCGCTGACATCGCAGCTGCCGCCGACACGGCAGTGAATGCCATGCTGGCTTCGACCGCGCCGGTCGCTGCCGATCAAGGCTTCTTCGACCGGCTTCTGAACAGCGCCGAGAAAATGGTAACGGTGAAGCGGGTGGGCGAGCCGGAAGGTCCGGGCGTGCCGGAAACGCTGGCGCGGATGGAGGCTGCGATCAAACGCGCCGACTATGCCAAGGCGCTGGCCGAATATGGCAGCTTGCCGAAACCCGTGCAGGACGCGGGCGCGGATTTCGCCGCGAAGCTCAAGGCGCGGCTCGATGTGGAAACCCAACTCGATGCGCTGATTGCCGGCGCCATGAAGGCGTGAGGGTAGATCATGATCCGCATCCTGTTCTTCCTGCTTGTCGTCTTCCTGCTTGGTCTTGGCTTTGCGTGGCTCGCCGACCGGCCCGGCGAGATGGTCGCGACCTTCAACGGTTTCGAATATCGCGTCACCCTGATGGTCGCCGCCGTGGCGGTCGTGGCGGTTGTTGCCGCCGTGATGATCACCTGGTGGCTTATCAAGTCGATCTGGAACAGCCCCTATACGGTCGCCCGCTATTTCCGCGTCCGCAACCGTGACCGCGGCTATCAGGCGCTCTCCACCGGCATGATCGCCGCGGGCGCGGGCGACGCGGCGCTTGCCCGCAAGAAGAACAAGGAAGCCGCAAAGCTCATCCGTTCGGATTCGGAGCCGCTCATCCAGCTTCTCGATGCGCAGGCATCGCTGCTGGAAGGCGACCATGACAGCGCTCGCCAAAAATTCGAGGCAATGCTCGACGACCCGGAAATGCGGCTGATTGGCTTGCGCGGCCTCTACCTCGAAGCCGAGCGCGTCGGCGATCGTTCTGCGGCGCGTCACTATGCCGGCCGCGCAGCGGACATGGCGCCGCAGTTGCAATGGGCCGCCGACTCGACGCTTGGCGACAAGGCGGTGCAGGGCGATTGGGACGGCGCGATCAAGCTGATCGACGCGCACAAGCCGACGCGTCCGGCCGAGCGCAGCGCCGCCAACCGGCGCCGCGCCGTGCTCCTTTCTGCCAAGGCAATGGCGTTGTTCGATTCGGATTTCGCGTCGGCCAAGGCTGCAGCGCTGGAGGCGGATCGCTTGCAGCCGGATTTCGTGCCGGCAGCGCTGATTGCAGCCAAGGTGATGTTCCGCGCAAATGACACGCGTAAGGGCGCCAGGATCCTGGAAACCGTGTGGAAAACCAATCCGCATCCGGAAGTCGCCGACCTTTACATCCATGCCCGTCATGGCGATGCGGTCAACGACCGCCTGGCCCGTGCCCGGAAGCTGCAGTCGATCAAGCAGAACCATGCAGAATCCTCGCTTGCGGTTGCCCGCGCGGCCATTGGCGCCGGCGACTACAGGCTGGCGCGCAGCGAGACAGAGTCGGCGATCCGCATGCAGCCGCGCGAAGGCGCTTGGCTGCTGCTGGCCGACATCGAGGAGGCCGACACCGGCGACATCGGAAAGGTGCGCGAGCACCTCGCAAAGGCAGTGCGCGCGCCACGCGATCCGGCCTGGGTGGCGGACGGGTTCGAATCCGACAAATGGGCACCGATCTCGCCGGTGACCGGGCGGCTCGATGCGTTTGAATGGCGTGTTCCGGTCGAGCGCCTCGGTGCGGTGATCGAAGACGACCGTGAGAAGGCCAAACCCGCCGAAAAGCCCGTGCTTGTTGCGCCGGTTGCGGTGATAGAGGAACCGGTCGAGGCCGAAATCATCCAGGTTAAACCTGGACCCAGTCCGACTGTGGCACCGGAGCCGGCAAACGATCGCAGGCCGAGTGAACCCGAACAGTCCTCGGGAAAGGTCAACGCCGCCACCGACGGCATTGCAGACGACGAAGCTGGCGATGTCACACCGCCCTTGCCAGACGATCCGGGTGTGCCGCCGGACGAGGCGGCCAAGCCACGCAAGAAATTCAGCCTGTTCTAGGTCGTGGACTCACAAATATGATCGAAATGGCGCCTGAAACGGCAAAGAATTGCAAGGAGAAGCACGAGGGGCGGGGTCTATCCTCCGGTCGAGCGGTTCGACGCAGCAGGTCGCAGCCGCTTCGGCGCCCGCAGGATGTGGTCCATCTGCCCGGCTACAGCGCATGTCCCGCGCTGACGTTTGTCAGCGCAAAAGGAACATGCGCCACCGGAAGTGCCGGAGCGTCCTTTGCGCGTTCGACGAACGCGCGGCGCTCCGGTGTCGCGAAGGACTTGAAAGCCGAGAGGCTTCCTGCGCCTCCGCTCCGCGTAGCCGAACAGATGGCCTCACACCATTTCGACCAGATTTATGAGTTCACGACCTAATGGCGGACAGTATGCTCGACAGAATGATCTCATTCCTCAAGGACCTTCCGATCTCCAGCGGGCATGACGGCCCTCGTGCCGACGATCCGCGGGTCGCCGCAGCCGCCCTGATGTACCACGTCATGGATGCCGATGGTGTCCGTCAGGACGTGGAGTGGGACCGGCTGAAAAAGGCGCTGACTGAGACATATAACATCTCGGGACGCGAGTTGGACGAGCTGGTGAAAGCCGGTGAAAGCGCCGAACAGGATGCTGTCGACCTCTACGCGTTCACTAGCGTGCTCAACCGGCATCTCGACGATGAGGGTCGAATCGTCTTCATTCGGCTGATGTGGGACATCGTTTATGCGGATGGCGAACTGCACGAACTTGAAGACAATATGCTGTGGCGGATTGCCGAACTGATTGGCGTCGACCGCCGCGACCGCATCCTCACTAGACAGGCTGCCGCAAAAAAGGTCCCAGACGCCACGGGTACGCCAACCGATGAATAGGTTGTGGACCCATAAATCTGGTCCTGGGCCATCTGTTCGGATACGCGAAGCGGAGACGCAGGAAGCCTTTCGGCCACATCCACAGGACGCCAAAGCGGCTGCGACGCGCTTTGTCGAACCGCTCGGACGGGCCCACCAGCCCGACCTTCGTGCTTCTCCTTGCAATTCTTTGCCGTTTCCGGCGCCATTTCGATCATATTTATGAGTCCACGACTTGAGCCGAATCCCGGCAAACAACCGAGTATCCTTGTCGTCCTGCATCAGGAAACCTCCAGCCCCGGCCGTGTCGGCCACATGCTGATCGAAAGCGGCTTCGATCTCGATATCAGGCGCCCGCCAATGGGCGACGTCTTGCCGGACACGCTCGCCGATCACGCTGGAGCGGTGATTTTCGGCGGGCCGATGAGCGCTAACGACACCGACGAATTCGTCAGGCGCGAGACCGACTGGCTGTCAGTGCCGCTGGTCGAGAACCGCCCTTTCCTCGGCATATGCCTCGGTGCACAGATGCTGGTGAACCATCTCGGTGGGCAAGTCGGCTGCCGCGACGACGGACTGGTCGAAATCGGCTGGTACCCGATCAAGGCGACCCAGGAGGGCAAGCAGCTGATGCATTGGCCCGAAATGGTCTACCAGTTCCACCGCGAGGGCTTTTCGCTACCGGCGGGCGCAAAGCTGCTGGCCACGGCCGATCACTATCCCAATCAGGCTTTCCGCTATGGCGACAACGCTTGGGGTATTCAGTTCCATGCCGAACTGACGCGCGTGATGATGCAGCGCTGGGTGGTACGCGGTGCGCATCGTTTCGAACTGCCAGGCGCGCAGCAAGGTCGCGACCATCTCGGCGGCCGGATGATCTGGGATACGCATCTGAAGCGCTGGCTGACGGAATTCCTCGAAACCGTCTTTGGCAAGCCGCACGCAGCCTGAGCATCAGGGTGTGTTGAGATTCAGGTCAGGCTGAGTCGAAAATGATGGATTTCGAGAACCGGAGCGGAGCGTACTCAAAGTACGTGAGCACCGGAAACGCAGAAAGCCGGAATTTGCAGGCCAGCCTCACCTGAATATCGACACATCCTATTCCCGCCCCTCAAGGTGGCGTATTTCCCTCAGTTTCGGAAATAGCCAGGCCCACATCCCGGCAACCGCAATCGCCCCGACGCCGCCGAACACCACGGCGGGAACCGTTCCGATCAATGCCGCCATGGTGCCGGCGCGGAACTCGCCGACCTCATTCGAGGCCCCGACGAACACCATGTTCACTGCATTCACCCGGCCGCGCACCTCATCCGGCGTCCACAGTTGGATCAGTGTTTCTCGCACATAGACGCTGACCATGTCGGTCGCGCCGAGCATGGCGAGCGCGAAGATCGACAACCAGACAATCGTCGAAACGCCGAACAGGATGGTGAAGGCACCGAACAGGGCGACGAAGATCAGCAGGATTCGCCCCGCGTGATCGCGCAGCGGATGGCCCGTCAGCCAAACGGCAACGAGGATCGCGCCGATGCCCGGAGCTGCCCGCAGGAGGCCCAGACCCCATGGCCCAAGCACAAGGATGTCGCGCGCATAAACCGGTAGAAGCGCTACCGCGCCCGACAACAGCACGGCGAAGAGGTCGAGCGAGATCGCGCCCAGAACCACCTTCTCGTTCCAGATATAGCGGAAGCCGGCGAACAACGTGTCGAGCGAGGGTTGGCCGACGGAATTTCTCTGTTCGGGCTTGGGAATCGCCAAGATCAGCACTGTCGCGACAGCCATGAGAACGGCAGCCGTGGCGTAAGCGGACGCGGCGGAGAGGCCGTAGAGCAGGCCGCCCGCAACCGGACCGACAATCGTTGCGGTCTGCCAGGCCGACGAATTCCACGCGACCGCGTTGGAAAAATCCTCCTGCGGCACCAGGTTCGCCACAAGTGACGCCGACGCAGGCCCAAAGAACGCCCGCGCAACGCCGAAAAGCGCCAGAACGCCGAAGATCGGGCCGGGGCCGGTCAGCCCGTGCCACGTCAGCAGCAAAAGCGCGACCGCGCAAACCACCTCGACCGCCACCGCAATCGCCATGATGAGGCGACGGCCAAAACGGTCCGATGCAGCACCGGTCACAAGGAAAAGCAGCAACGATGGCAGGAACTGCACGATGCCGACAAGGCCGAGGTCGAACGGATCGCGCGTCAGGTCATAGATCTGCCAACCGACCGCAACGGAGACGATCTGGGTGGAAAAGGTACCCAAAAACCGCGCTGCCCAGAAAGCAAGAAACGGACGATGGCGAAATGCGGCGTAGCGATTGCCGGCGTCGGCGGTAGCGGAAGACATTTAGGGATGAACTGCGACCGAAACGGAGAATGCCGTAGTGCTTTAGCCTGAATCTCGGCGCTTATCGCGATCTAATTTCCGATTCGTTGCAAAAAGCCGCGCGATTCGCGCGTCCGCCGTTGTCCCGGCAACCGCTGGTCGGCGGCTGTAAATGGGAAGGTTTCAGTACTCGCTCAGAGCTTCGTTCAACAGATCAAGATCAACATAGAAGTAACGGACGAGACACCGCTGGACTTGATCCGGCGTAAAGCCGTGATTCCGCAAATAAGTCACGGATTCCATGATCGCCCGCATATCGATTAGCTTCGACTTCAACTGTCCATGCGACTCCATGAACGCGTCGAGCGCCGAGATATTCGCTTCCGCTGAAAGACCTTGCATGCTGGCCCCCTTGCCGCCACACGCCATTCTTGAAAATTAAGGCTAATAAATTGCTAATACCCTCAACCGCCAACGTTTCCGCGCGACAAGCCTGGTCTCCACAGACCCGCGCGGAACGGCGATTATGACCAAGGATAGCTATCGTTGTTTTGCCGTCTACTCGTCAGTGATTGCATAACCGGCGCCGCGAACGGTCCGGATGACATCAGGAAGGCGGTCTGTATTCACGGCCTTGCGTAGTCGCCCGACATGAACATCGACGGTTCGTTCGTCGATGTAGATGGTTTCTCCCCAGACATTGTCGAGCAATTGTCCGCGCGAGAAGACACGCCCAGGATGACGCATCATGAATTCCAGCAACCGGAACTCGGTTGGCCCGAGTTTTATCTCGCTCTTCTTGCGGTAGACCCTGTGCGATTCTCGGTCGAGTACGATATCGCCCACCTTGAGAACTGTGGACAACACTTCGGGCTTCGCGCGCCGGAGCAGCGCCTTGACCCGCGCCATGAACTCAGGGGTTGAAAAAGGCTTTACGAGATAATCGTCGGCGCCTGTCGACAAACCGCGCACACGGTCGCTTTCCTCGCCACGTGCCGTCAACATGATGATCGGCAGGCGTTCAGTCTCGGCGCGCATTCTCAGCCGGCGGCAAAGTTCGATGCCGGAAATGGCGGGCAGCATCCAATCGAGCACCAGCAGGTCGGGAACATTCTCCTGCAGCCGGATTTCGGCCTCGTCGCCGCGTCCGACAACTTCGACCTGATAGCCCTCGGACTCAAGGTTGTAGCGAAGCAGCACGCCGAGCGGCTCCTCGTCCTCCACCACCATGACTTTCGGTGCGATCATCGCGTCGCGTTCCTATTCCGCCAGAATGGGCAACGTCGTCTCGTCGAGCTTCGGACGATTTGCCGGAAGCTGCGAGCCGGTAAGCACATAATATGCATTCTCGGCGATGTTCGTAACATGATCACCGATCCGCTCGAGGTTCTTGGCGCAGAACAGCAGATGTGTGCACGGCGTGATGTTGCGCGGATCTTCCATCATATAGGTGAGCAATTCGCGGAAAACCGCTGTGTATTTCACGTCGATCTTTTCATCGTCGGCGCGCAGCTCGCTGAGATTCTCTGGCTTGCGCTTCGCATAGGCATCCACAACGCCGCTGATCTGACCGAGCACAAGCTTCGCCATGTCGTCTATCCCATGCGAAAGCCCGCGCGGAGTCGAACCCGCGCCAATAGCGCCGACGCGCTTCGCTACGTTCTTCGCCAGATCGCCTATGCGCTCCAGATCGCCGGCCATGCGGATTGCGCCCAGCACGGCGCGCAGGTCCTGCGCCATCGGCTGGCGCTTGGCGATCAGCGTAATGGCCCGGTCGTCCAGTTCACGCTGCTTGGCATCCATCACGGCATCTTCCGAGATGATCCGCTGCGCGGCTACGGCATCCGTGTGCAGTAGTGCCCGAATGGAGGCACTGACCATCGAACTTGCCAGTTCCGCCATATCGCGGATGAGCTGGTCGATGTGCTCGAGATCCTCGTCAAAGGAGGAGACGGTATGTTCGCCCATCAAATTACTCCGCAAACTTCATAGTCGGTTGGCACCGGAAGGCGCCGCAGACGGGTGTGGCTGGATTCAGGCCAAACTGAGCTGAAAATGACGGATTTCGAGAACCGGAGCGGAGCGCACTTTTGAGCATGCGAGCACCTGAAGCGCAGAAAATTGTCATTTGCAGCCCAACCTCACCTGGATACCGACACGCTCAGCCAAAGCGGCCAGTGATGTAGTCCTGCGTCCGCTTGTCGTCGGGGTTGGTAAACATCTTGTCCGTCGCCCCTTCCTCGACCAAGTAGCCGAGATGGAACATCGCCGTGCGCTGCGAAACGCGTGCCGCCTGTTGCATCGAGTGAGTGACGATGACGATCGTGTAGTTGGCGCGCAACTCGTCGATCAGTTCCTCGACCTTCGCCGTGGCAATCGGGTCGAGCGCCGAGCAAGGCTCGTCCATCAGGATGACTTCCGGCGAAACGGCGATGGCGCGGGCGATGCACAGGCGCTGCTGCTGGCCACCGGAAAGGCCGGTGCCGGCTTCATGGACGCGGTCCTTCACCTCGTTCCAGAGTGCTGCCTTCTTGAGGCTGGACTCGACGATCTGGTCGAGATCAGCTTTGCTCTTGGCGAGCCCGTGGATCTTCGGTCCGTAGGCAACATTTTCATAAATCGACTTCGGAAACGGGTTTGGCTTCTGGAACACCATGCCGACACGCGCGCGCAGTTCCACTACGTCGATCCTCGGATCATAGATGTTCTCGCCGTCGAGCGTGATCTTGCCTCCGACCCGGCAGATCGGGATGGTGTCGTTCATGCGGTTGAGACAGCGCAGGAACGTCGACTTGCCGCACCCCGACGGACCGATCAACGCGGTGACCTGGTTTTCGCGCACATCGAGATTAACATCGAAAAGAGCCTGCTTTTCGCCATAGTAGACGATGACTTTCTCGCCCCGTACTTTGATTGCGGGAGAAGTCACCTTTTCGCGGACCTTCTGCTCAATACCTGCTTCGGTCATGATGTTCATATCCTTACCCCATTACCAGCGACGCTCGAAGCGCTTGCGCAGGACGACAGCAATCGCGTTCATCGATATCAGGAACGCTAACAAGATGAGAATGGCCGCTGACGTCTTCTGCTGAAAGCCTGGCTCCGGGAAATCCGCCCACATGAATATCTGAACCGGCAAGATTGTCGCGGCGGAAGTGAAGCCGCTCGGAATGTCGACGATGAAGGCGACCATGCCGATCATCAGCAGCGGCGCAGTCTCGCCCAGCGCATGCGCCATGCCAAGGATCGTGCCGGTCATGATGCCTGGCATCGCCAACGGTAGCACGTGATGGAATACCGTTTGCACCCTTGAGGCGCCTATTCCCAGCGCTGCTTCACGAATTGAAGGGGGCACAGCCCGCAATGATGCACGTGAAGCGATAATCATGATCGGCAATGTCATCAGCGCAAGCACTAACCCACCTACAACCGGGGCCGATCGCGGCATCCCGAACCAGTTCAGAAAGACTGCCAACCCGAGCAAACCGAACACGATCGAAGGGACGGCCGCTAGATTGTTGATATTGACCTCGATGATTGTCGTCAGCCGGTTCTTCGGAGCAAATTCCTCCAGGTAGATAGCCGCCGCGACGCCTATTGGAAACGAAACCGCAAGAGTCACGATCAAGGTTAGGAACGATCCAACGACCGCTCCCCAAACGCCCGCCAGTTCGGGCTCGCGGCTGGCGCCGCCGGTAAAGAAGATCGTGTTCCACCGGCTTTCGACCGCGCCACTTGTCTTAAGCGTGTCCAGCCAGACGATTTCGCGATCGGTGATCTTCCGGTCGCCTTCCGGCGTTGCGATTGTTTCAAGCGTGACGTCCATAGGGGTCGAAGGCTTGATGTCGCCGCCTTGGAAAACCGTCCCCTTGGCCTTTATCGTCCCACCTTCGGCACGCGCGAACTCGTTCAGTTTGATTGTGCCGCCTCCGGCGTCGATCAAAAGGCTTTGCGCGCCAGAGGTCATGCGGACGACACCGTCGGCCTCGGTTCCGCCTGCCCCGCGGGCAAGCGCAAGCATTTCATCGTTCGGAAATGTGAGTTCAACATCTCCGGAGTCTCCAGATACGGCGACACCAGCAAAGTGGCGGGCTTCGCCCCGCTTGGCAAGCAACCCCTTGAGATAGAGGTCAGCGAAGTCATCGAGCGGCAGTGAAATGTCGGTAACCTTGCCGAGCATCGATGAATCCGCCTCCACCTGCTGGCGCAACAGTTGGCCGGCGCCGGTTGAAATAAGGCCGCGAAGCCGCCGCCGCTCCTGTCGCCCTGTAACGTCGGGGAATTTCGCTGACAACGCATTCTGAGTGATAGCAGCATAGTCGGTTGCTGCGACATTCTGCGGGTCGACGGTCTTTTCGGACAGATCGACCTGGAGCCTAATATAATTGGCGCGAAAGGCAGGAAGCGCTTGCCAGACGATGGTCCACAGCAACAGGACCAGGAAGACGGCAGCGAGAGCCACCGCACCAGCGCCCATCCACCGGAAGCGCCGCTCGGCAGCATAGCGTGCCTTGAGGCGCGCTTTAGCCTGGTCGTCGGTGTGAATGCTGGGGGTCCGGACATCTCCGGGCAAGGAAGCTGTTGTATCAGTCATATTGTTCCCGATACTTCTTTACGACGCGAAGCGCGATGACATTGAGCGCCAGCGTGGCGCAGAACAGGACAAGGCCGAGCGCGAACGCCGCGCGCGTCTTGGCGCTGTCGAACTCCTGATCCCCGACCAGAAGCGTGGCAATCTGGACTGTTACAGTTGTTACCGCCTCTAGTGGATTGACCGTCAGGTTCGCGGCAAGACCGGCCGCCATAACGACGATCATGGTTTCGCCGATGGCGCGGCTGACTGCCAGCAGCATCGCCGAAACAATGCCGGGAAGCGCCGCCGGAAGGACAACCTTGCGTATTGTTTCCGACTTGGTGGCGCCAAGGCCAGCCGACCCGTCGCGCAGCGACTGAGGAACAGCGTTGATGACGTCGTCGGAAAGCGAGGACACGAATGGTATGATCATGATCCCCATGACCACGCCGGCTGCGAGTGCCGATTCCGATGCGACGCTCAACCCCATCGCTTGCCCGATGTCGCGGAAGAGCGGAGCCACCGTCAACGCGGCAAAGAAACCGTAGACGACAGTCGGAATGCCGGCGAGTATTTCGAGCACAGGCTTGGCGACAGCGCGAACCTGTTTCGACGCATAGTCCGAGAGATAGATCGCCGACATCAGCCCGACGGGTGCTGCGACTACCATTGCGATGAGGGTGATGAGCAGCGTTCCGATGAAGAGCGGGATCGCGCCGAAAATTTCGGTGTTGACCTCACCCGCCTCCGTTCCGGCACCGGTGAAGGCACTCTGCGGCGACCAATGCATGCCGAACAGGAATTTGAAGAAGGGAACTTCGCGGAAAAACAGGATAGACTCGAAGATCAGCGAAAGCACGATGCCGATCGTGGTGAGAATTGCTACGACGGAGCAAATGATCAGGAGCGCCTTGACGATCCGCTCCACGATGTTGCGGGCGCGATACTTAGGCGCGATACGCGAATAGGCGTAGGCAAATCCGCCTGCCGCGAGGGTAAGCGTTACCCCAAGAATGAGCCATTGGCTGGTCGAGTGCACCGTACGGTACACATGCGCCGCCGCTTCCTTCGTCGCATCTGAAAACGACACGACGCCTCCAAAGGCAATAGCTTTCGCGTCTCTGACGAAGGCCTCCACCTGCGGAACGCCGAGACCTGAAAGCTCGGTGATGAAACGGGACTTGACAACCGAAGTTTCGACGCCCGGTGCAATCAAGCCCCAAAGGCACAATGCAACAAGAGCGGGACCTACGGTGAACAGAGCCAGAAACATGCCGTGCTGGCCAGGCAGAGAATGGAGCTTCGATATTTCGCCGCCGACCGTCCCCAAGGCGCGCGAGCGTCCCACGAAGTAGGCGGCGACGGCGAGCGCGGCCAACGCGAAAACCCAGTAAAGGATCATCAAAAGCTCTCCGAAGCGGCAGCGCTCAGTTCAAGCAAAAAGAAATCCGGGCGGCCTCAGACCGCCCGGAACCGATAATGCTTGTTAGGAGCCCATGCCCTTGAGAGCCTTGGCGTCCGCGGCAACCGTTGCGCGATCTGCATCCGGCAGCGGGATCAGACCCTTGTCGGCGAGATAGCCTTCCGGACCCCAGGCGGCATCCGACGTATACTCGGCGATGAATTCTTCCATGCCCGGAATAACCCCGACATGTTCCTTCTTTGCGTAGACATACAGTGACCGCGAAATGCCATAGCTACCAGAAGCGATATTCTCAAAGGTCGGCTCGACGCCGTCGATCTTGTGGCCCTGAAGTTTGTCAGCGTTTTGATCAAGGAAGGAGAAGCCGAAAATACCGAACGCATTCGGGTTGGCTTCCAGCTTCTGTACGATCAGGTTGTCGTTCTCGCCAGCTTCGACGAATGCGCCGTCTTCGCGAATCTCGCCGCAGCCCTTCTCGTTGGCAGCCTTGACCTCTTCCTGGCAAGCCACATCCAAAACGAGTTCGACGAAAGCATCGCGCGTGCCGGAGGTCGGCGGCGGGCCAAGTACTTCGATCTTGGTGGCTGGCAGCGTCGCGTCGATATCCGACCAGTTCACATACGGATTGGCGACGACCTTGCCGTCTACCGCAACGTTCTTGGCGAGAGCCTTGAAGATTATTTCCTTGCTGAGATCGGCGACAGCTCCGGCCTTGGAATTCGCGAGCACGATGCCATCGAAACCGACCTTGATCTCAACCGGGGTGACGCCGGCGGCCTTGCAGGTCTCGAGTTCGCTGTCCTTCATGGCGCGCGAGGCGTTGGTGAAGTCCGGCGTATTCTCGCCGACCCCGCCGCAGAAGAGCTTCATGCCGCCGCCGGTGCCGGTGGATTCGACAACCGGGGTCTTGAAGTTGCCGCCCTGACCGAGTTTCTCGGCAACAGCGGTGGTGAACGGGAAGACCGTGGACGAACCCACGATCTGGATCTGGTCGCGTGCGGCGGCGTAGCCAGCGGAGGCGGCAAGCGCCAGGACCGCGGCCGACGCTGTGAGAATAGCTTTTTTCATGGGGCCTACTCCTGTCGGAAAATTGGCTTAAGACGCCTTTCGGTGGCGTCGTGGAGAGGCATTAAAGAGGCTTTGTAACAGTTGGATGACAGTTTCATGTCTAATCCATAAAGGTCTTGTTCATACCTGGCGGACCCTCCGATGCCGGTCAACCGCCACTCGGCGAGAGAGGGGGCGATCCAGCAAACTGAGTGGCGTTTCTGCACAACCCTTCAGGCCATTCAGAGAGCTTCATCGGCTTGAGACGGCGACCATTCACCATCTACCGGCCGCCTTATTAATTTACCGCGGGCCGATCCGAGGTTCGAAACGACCGTTCCGCACGGCCGGGCGGAAAACCAACGATAGGGCGCATGCTGGACATCGCTAATATCGGCAAAGCCGCTATTGTTCCGCCACGATCGATTCTTATCGGGCTGGTCGATGTTTGCTACGTACCGACCCATCCTTTCGCTCCTGCGCGGCACGGCCTTCCTGCTTGCCGCATCCGGCTTGCACGGACTTCTACTGCCCCTGAGGGGCCAGGAGGAAGGGTTTTCAACCGCCGTACTCGGTCTCCTTGGAACAGCCTGGGCGGGTGGCTTCGTCGCCGGCTGTTTTTTTTCGCCACGGCTGGTGCGGCGCGCCGGCCATGTACGAGCCTTCGGTGCGTTCGCCGCGACGGGCGCAATCGTTGCGCTGCTCACCGGGCTGTTCATTGACCAGACCGCCTGGATCATCCTGCGCGCCGCAACCGGTTTCACAATGGCGGGCGCCTTCATGGTCATCGAAAGCTGGTTGAACGAGAAAGCCACCAACGAGAACCGGGGTACGGTCTTCGGCCTCTATATGATGGTCACCTATGCCTCGATCATGGCAGGACAGATGATCGTGGCGGCGGGCGATGTCCGCAACGAATCCCTGTTCATGGTGGCGGGTATCTTCTTCTGCCTAGCGCTGCTGCCAACCGCGATGTCGAACGCCGAAACGCCAAAACCGCTGCAGGACGTATCGCTCGACGTTAAGGGGCTTTACGCCAATTCGCCTGTTGCGTCGGTGGGCTGCCTGCTTGTCGGCATCGCCAACGGCGCGTGGGGCACGCTCGGCGCGGTTTATGGCGCGCGCATCGGCATCACCACGGCGGAAATCTCGCTGATGATGAGCCTTGTCGTTGTGGCGGGTGCTGCGATGCAGCTTCCGGTCGGACGCGTTTCCGACACGACCGACCGTCGTTATGTGCTTGCTGCCACTGCTTGCGGGGCCGCGATCTTCGCTTTGCTGGTTTTCTTCGTCACCCCTCGCAGTAGTACGGCAGTAATTGCGATGACGGCTTGTTACGGCGCCCTTGCCTATACGCTCTATTCGCTTGCGGTTGCCCATGCCAACGACCACGCCCGGCCGGAGGATTTCGCGAAGGTATCGGGCGGGCTGCTGTTGCTTTACGGCTTCGGCACGATGATCGGTCCGGTGCTTGGCGCCCTGCTGATGAGTTCGCTGCGGCCAGAAAGTCTGTTCCTGGCGACGGCGCTCGCTCACATCTCGCTGGCGGGCTACACGCTGCTGCGTATTTCGCGCCGTGCTCCGGTTCCGCTCGATGCCCGCGAGGCGTTCAAGACGATGCCGTCCGACCGTGGCGCAACACCCGAGGCGTCGCGCCTCGATCCGCGAGCCTCCGAGTCTCCCGAAAATCAATCCGAACAAGGCAGTTGAGTAAGACGAGGTTTTGCCGCAGAAATAGGGCATGCATTCTGACTCATTCGCGGCCATCGCGGACCCAAACCGGCGCCACCTGCTCGAGGAATTGCGGCGTGGACCGAAAACGGTCAACGAACTCGCCTCCGGTCTGCCGGTGTCGCGGCCGGCTGTCTCCCAGCATTTGAAGGTTTTGCTGGACGCCGGACTGGTCAGCGCGCGCGCCGACGGAACCAAGCGCGTTTACGCTGTCAACGAACCCGGTTTTCTCAAGCTCAATATCTGGCTGGATCAGTTCTGGCAGACGTAGAGCACCTGCTTCGAGCACTCGTGCGCGCTGGCTATCAAACACCACACTCAGCCTGCGGCGGAAACGCACGCAGGCCGCCGTTCTAAATCGATTGGCGAACGCCCAATACTGCTGGCACTCACCCTGCGAGTTTCAGCGAAAAGGCGTCCTTCGCCAAATTTGACTGAAGCAGGTTACCCTGCTTTGAAAATCCTAATGGGTGGTGTGAAGCTTCAGTTTTTCGATCTCGTCCTTGATTGCCAACTTGCGCCGCTTCAGATCCACGATTTCGAGATCGTCGACGGACGGATGCGTCATTGCCTCGTCAAGCTGGCGTTCGATATCGCCATGCTTGCGCTGCAGCTCATCAAGATGGTTGGCAAGCGACATTGTCTGGTGCTCCCTTAAAGGTTTCCTCGCACCGTCATTCGCGACGTCCGCCCATGTCGCTTGTGACGGTACAATGACAGTCTGCCACCAGATCAAGGCAATGTCGAATGCGTTGTGGTAGGATTTCCCGAAAGTTTGAACTGTGCTATCAAATTATGCGCCGGGGTGGGCCAGTTCTCCCGGACCCCGCCCCGCTCGGCGTTTTTCGCGCCTAACTGTTGTTTTTGACGGAAACCATGTCCGACCAGGATCAGACCGAGATTCGTCTTGAGTTTGCAAAACTTAAGCAGGAACACGCCGATTTCGACGCCGCGATCAACGCCATGATCGCGACAGCGTGTGATCCGCTGCAGATTCAGCGGATGAAGAAGAAGAAACTGGTCATCAAGGACCGGCTGGCGAAGCTGGAAGACAGGATCATCCCGGACATCATTGCCTGACGGCTTCGGGCATTTTGTGCAGGCTCAAATTGCCTCGTTCGAAGGCTTTCGGCGCGTTCCCAGTGATATGCCGGTTGCCAAAACGGGGCGGAAACGACACTCTCATACGGCAACTCGGGGTGCAGGCACGCCTCTGGCCACTTGCCGATTATCCGAGTTCCCACGCTCTTTCCAAGGCGACGCAGAATGCTGGCAGCCTCACATGATCACGCACGCTTCTGCCGCGGTTGCTGGGATCAGATGCACATGCCCATCCCGATTAGGGGTGCGCTGGCACTGCCGTTCCGCATCTGCGGCATCACGCAAAGCAAGATGAATCCCAACATCTGCACGATATGCGAGCGCTCGTTCCGCTATGTGAAGAAGCAGCGCCATATTTCCGCAGATGCCAGCATCCTTTTCGCCGATATCAGGGGTTACACGCAGCTTTCAGCACGTATGGATCCTATCGTCTTGAGCGAGATCGTCAGCGTCTTCCAGGATCAGTGCGCGCAAGCCATCTGGGACAAGGACGGCATCGTCAACAAGCAGATGGGCGATGGCCTGATGGCGATCTTCAACTTCCCGATCAAGAACGAACACCATGCGAGCGCGGCGGTACAGGCGGCGATCGGCATTCAGCAGCGATGCAAGGAAGCCCTGGCCGAGCTTGTGGTACGCATCCGCGAGCCCTTGGATGATGAACTCGGCGTCGGCGTGGGAGTCCATACCGGTCAGGTCGAGATTGGCGAGTTCTCCAATTTTCGCAGCGACTTCACGGCGATTGGCGGCACGGTCAATCTGACCGCACGGCTGGAATCGCAGGCTGCGGCCGGCGAAATCCTGGTGTCGGCCGAGGCGGCGGGGCGTACCTCCGACCTCATGGCCGGCGTTGAAACGCGGTCGCTTACGCTCAAAGGGATCGGCCATCCCGTGCTGGCTCACGTGCTCAGCCTGCATTGATCGGCGACCGGCTCGCTGCCAGATAGAGCACGCGCTAACCTTGGAGGCTTGTCCGCTTGTATCCAACCCACATTGCCATGTGTTACCCAGGGGTCATTCTTGCCCGGGGCGCTTATTTCCGCTAATCGCCGCACTTCGCTCCACCGGGGGAATGCCGTGGCCGGGAATAAAGCCGCCGTTGCGATTATCATGGGCAGCCAGTCCGACTGGGCGACGATGCGGCATGCCGCCGAGACGCTGGATGCGCTTGGCGTCGCGCATGACGACAAAATCGTCTCCGCGCACCGAACCCCGAAACGGCTCTACGACTTTGCATCTGGCGCGAAAGCTGCCGGCTATAAGGTGATCATTGCAGGCGCTGGCGGCGCGGCGCATCTACCCGGCATGGCCGCCGCGATGACGCCCCTTCCAGTATTCGGCGTACCGGTGGAATCGAAGGCGCTTTCGGGACAGGATTCGCTTCTTTCGATCGTGCAGATGCCGGCGGGCATTCCAGTCGGCACGCTGGCGATCGGCCGCGCCGGCGCGGTGAATGCAGCACTGCTGGCAGCCGCTGTGCTGGCGCTGAGCGATGACGCTCTCGCCATACGGCTCGACGATTGGCGGACGCAGCAGACCGACAGCGTGGTCGAAACACCGTCCGACGCATGACCAGCAAGCCTCTCCCCCAAGGATCGACCATCGGCATCATCGGCGGCGGCCAGCTCGGGCGCATGCTGGCGATATCTGCGGCGCGGCTGAGCTACCGGACGGTCGTACTGGAACCGCAGGCGGAATGCCCGGCCGCGCAAGTCGCCAACCGGCAGATCGTTGCAGCCTATGACGACGAGACGGCGCTGGCCGAACTGGCGCGCGTGGCCGATGTGGTGACTTATGAGTTCGAGAATGTACCGGTTGGCGCGGCGGAAGGGCTCGCAAAGTCGGTACCGGTCTATCCACCGGCGCGAGCTCTGCAGGTCTCGCAGGATCGTCTTATCGAAAAGGCGTTTCTGAACGGAATAGACGTGAAGACTGCCGATTTCCGCGCTGTCGACAGCGACGGCGATCTCACTGCGGGGCTCGAGGCATTGGACGGCAGCGGCATATTGAAGACGCGGCGGCTCGGCTATGACGGCAAGGGCCAGCGTGTCTTCCGCGATTTTGCAGGTGATGTGTCGGGCACCTATGCCGGAATGGGCAGTGTGCCGCTGATCCTGGAAAGCTTTGTGCCATTCGAGCGCGAGATTTCGGTGATCGCCGCGCGCGGCATAGGCGGCGCGACGGCGGCGTATGATACGGCCGAAAACGTCCACCGCGACGGCATTCTTCACACCTCCACCCTGCCGGCGAAAGTAATCGACGAGACTGCAGAGGCCGCAGTCGGCGCAGCCTTCGCGATCCTGACAGCACTGGATTATGTCGGCGTCATCGGCGTCGAGTTCTTCGTGCTTGCCGACGGTGGCTTGATTGCCAACGAGATCGCGCCGCGCGTTCACAATTCCGGCCACTGGACTGAAGCCGCCTGTGCCGTTTCGCAGTTCGAGCAGCATATCCGCGCAGTCGCTGGCCTGCCGCTTGGAGCGACCGACCGGCATTCCGACTGTGTGGTGGAAAATCTGATCGGCGACGACATCTCGCGCTCCCTCGCGCTTCTCGCCGAGCCGAACCTTGTCCTGCATCTCTATGGCAAGGCCGAAGCACGCCCTGGCCGCAAGATGGGGCATTTTACGCGGTTGAGCGCGCGCTGAGTTCGGCGCAGCGCAAGCGACCGTCTGTTTTGCCAAGAGCGCCAAACTTTGACCGTCTGCCCTCTCCCCGCGATTTGCGGCGACGATGCGGTCGCGCTTCTTCTCGGGGAGAACGTGCCGGCAGGCGGATGGGAGAGCAGCGCAAACGGTCAACGCTGCGCCCTCTGGTATTACCGCCTAAATAGCGCCTCTGCGGCCGATTTGGTTGCGCCGCGCTGGGTTCGCTCCGCCTCGAGCCGCTCGATCTCCGCCTTCAGCATGGCGATGCGCTGGCCGAGTTCCTCGACCGACATCAGCGAGATATCCTGGCCGACCACATGGGCGCTGGCCGGCTTGCGCGGCTCCTCGTCGAATAGGGCCATTCTCGATCCTCCCATTTGCAAGACCGGCATGGAGACTACATAAGGAGGGGGCGCCGAGGCAATCGGAGCGCTACTGAATGCAAGTTCGCCCAAAAGTGCGCAGCGGTTTTGGGATAAACGACATGCATCAAATCAAATACTTAAAGCATGTCGCCTGAATCCATTCGGCGAGGTGTTTAGACAGGCCGGAGCATCAATGTCGGACGACCCCAAGATACCCGCACGCATGACCGCGGTAGCGATCTCGCAGCCCGGAGGACCGATGGTGCTGAAACCGGAAAAGCGCGTGGTGCCGGCGCCTTCGGAAGGGCAAATCCTCATCCGCGTGCAAGCCGCCGGCGTCAACCGTCCCGATGTTCAGCAGCGCAAGGGCGCCTACCCGCCGCCGCAGGGCGCGTCCGACCTACCCGGCCTGGAGGTTTCCGGTGAGGTCGCCGCCGTAGGTCCTCACGTTAGGCGCTGGCGCGTCGGCGATGCGGTCTGCGCGCTGACGCCGGGGGGCGGCTATGC
Source organism: uncultured Alphaproteobacteria bacterium (assembly GCA_963839725.1). GTDB lineage: Bacteria > Pseudomonadota > Alphaproteobacteria > Rhizobiales > Rhizobiaceae > Kumtagia. Next base: position 136,285 of record CAWIWT010000035.1, read on the forward strand.
CCAATATGTGAGCGTTCACGAAACCAATGCCCTGCCGATACCCGCCGGCTTCACCATGACCGAGGCTGCGGCGGTGCCCGAGACCTTTTTCACCGTCTGGCATAACGTGTTCGAGCGCGGCGGCCTGAAGGCGGGCGAAACGATATTGGTGCATGGCGGAAGCTCTGGCATCGGCACGACGGCTATCCAGCTAGCGAAAGCCTTCGACGCGACCGTGATCGTAACCGCAGGCAGCGTGGAGAAATGCGCGGCTTGCATGGATCTCGGCGCAGACCGCGCGATCAACTACCGCCAGGAGGATTTTGTCGAGGCGGTGAAGGAGGCAACCGGCGGCAAGGGCGCCGATGTCATCCTCGATATGGTAGGCGGCGACTATGTCGGCCGCAACTATTCAGCCGCCGCGGTCGAGGGCCGCATCGTCCAGATCGCCACGCAAGCCGGCGCCGTCGCGAGCGCCGACTTCTCCAGGCTGATGGTCAAGCGGCTGACTCATACCGGTTCCACGCTTCGCCCGCGCACCGTCGAGGTCAAGGGAGCAATCGCCGCCGCGCTTGAGGCGCAGGTCTGGCCATTGCTCGGCGTACGGAGGGTCGCGCCGATACTCGACATGATCTTTCCGCTGAAAGAGGCGTGGCGGGCGCATGAGCGGATGGAGGAAGGCAGCCATATCGGCAAGATCGTGCTCGATGTGAGCTAGGGTGAGGACCTGCTAATATGATCGAAATGGCGCCTGAAAAAGCAAAGAGATACAAGGAGAAGCGCGAAGGGCGGGCTGGCAGGCCCGGCCGAGCGGTTCGACGCAGCAGGTCGCGGCCGTTTCGGCGTCCGGAGGAAGTGGTCTCACACCATTTCGATCACATTAACAGGTCCTGACCCTACCGCATGGCGCGGACCTTCGAACACAGGCGTGCCTCCGAGTTCCGGCACCACGCTTTCTGGGCACTGCTCGATGAGCGGCATCCGCAGGAACGACGCCGGCGCGTGCAAAAGCTGCGGTATTTCTGGCAACGCGGCCTGCACGCGCACAATCTCGTCGTCACCATGTATGTTTCGCCGGACAAGGATCGCTGTGGTGTTTTCCTCGGCCGCAACGAGAAGCTCGGCGCGGTGAATGTCGCCGAGCGGCTGCGACCGCTCGCAAGCCGCATCTTCGAAACGCTCAAACTCGATCCGAAATTCAGCACGCCGGAATTTCCGTTCGTCTCGCAGTGGCAGGTCAACTGCTTTGCGGAGGACAATTGGCCGGCCATGGTCGACTGGATGGTGACCGAGGCGTCGCGGCTGGAGGCCGTTGTCACAGCCCTGCTCGATGCCGAAACGTCGTCTCGGCAATAGGTGGCAGCTGTTGATGTCGCCTTGCGTCGGCAGTGCGGATCGGACGAGAATAGGTGCTGAACGATAATGCGGATTGCCAAATGCTGACCGACGCGCTCGGCCTGAAACTCTCAGGGGCCACGCCTGCGAGCCTCGTGCATTATGAGCGGGCCGTGTGGGAGTTGCGCTGCTTCGTCGGCGATCCCCCGGGCTCGATCGAGGCGGCGATCGGCGAGACGCCCGATTTTGCCATGGCGCATGTGTTCAAGGGTTATCTCCACGGCCTTTCGACGGAACGCGCGGCGATGCCCGTCGCCAAGGCCTGTCACGAGTTTGCGGTAAGATCGGCGACCACCGCCGGTGAGCGCGCACATGTGGCGGCCCTTGGTCATCTGGCTGGCGGGCGCTGGCACGAGGCTGGGAAGGTCTTGGCGGAACTGACTGCCGAGACGCCGCATGACGCGCTGGCCCTGCAGGCCGGACATCAAATCGATTTCTTCACGGGCAATTCGGCCATGCTCAAGCAACGCATCGCACGGGCCATGCCCGCGTGGTCCGAAAAAATGCCGGGATATCACGCCGTACTCGGCATGCAGGCATTCGGCCTCGAAGAGACCGCGGACTACGCTGGCGCCGAGACGCTAGGCCGGCGCGCCGTCGACCTCGAACCGCGCGACGGTTGGGCCCAGCACGCGGTGGCGCATGTCATGGAGATGCAATCGCGGCAGCGCGAAGGCATCGCCTGGATGCGCGGCAATGAGGCGGCGTGGACGCGCGAGAGCTTTCTGCAGGTGCACAATTGGTGGCACCTCGCGCTCTTCCACTACGAACTTGGTGAGATCGATCAAGTACTGGCTCTGTACGACGGTCCGATCTACGGCACGGGTTCGACACTTTCCCTCAACATGCTCGACGCCTCCGCGATTCTCTGGCGGCTGCAACTCCGCGGCGTCGATGTCGGCGACCGCTGGCAAAAGCTCACCGAAAACTGGCTGCCGAAAGCGCGCGACGGCAACTACGCCTTCAACGATATGCACGCGATGATGGCCTTTGTCAGTGCCGGTATGAGGCAGGCGGCGCACGATCTGCTCGACGCCCAACGCAGCGTGATGGACGGCAGCGATGACAATGCCGGCTTCACCCGCGATGTCGGCCATCCGGCGGTGGTCGGCATCAAGGCATTTGGCGAAGGGCGTTACGCGGATGCTGTCGCAGCGCTGCGTCCGCTGCCCGCCATAGCCCACCGTTTCGGCGGCAGCCATGCGCAGCGCGATGTCATCGACCTGACGCTGATCGAAGCTGCAATCCGCGCCGCCGACAATGCATTAGCGCGCGAACTGACCGCCAGACGCCTCGCCGCCCGCCCCGCAAGCCCGCTATCGGCGCTGTTTAAGAGACGGGCATCGGCCCTGTAGCAACATCGCCATCCGCATTCCGACGGCGCTTTCTTGACGTCATTTGAAGTATTTTTCCGAGATTCGAAAAAAATCACCAGCGGACCTCTTTTTGAGCGTTCTCAATCGGCGTTTTTTTGTTATGACAAGGCCATTCGGGGATCGAGCGTGGAGGCGCCGGTCCTGCGCGCCGCCCTGAAGCGGCACCGAATGCCAACGAGCGCTCCGCAACTACGGGGGGGCGCCCGGGAGGACTGCACATGTATCTGGGGATCGATCTCGGCACGTCCGGCGTGAAGGTTCTGCTGATCGACGGCGATCAGGAGGTCGTCGGTTCTTCCGGCGCTCATATCGAAGTATCGCGCCCTAATCCGGGATGGTCGGAGCAAAATCCGGCAGACTGGATCAAGGCAACCGAGGACGCCATCGCCGGGCTCAAGGCAAAACACCCGCAGGAGTTCGCGGCGGCGAAGGGCATCGGCCTTTCCGGCCATATGCACGGCGCGACCATTCTCGGCGCCGACGATACGGTGCTGCGCCCTTGTATCCTGTGGAACGACACCCGCAGCCATCACGAAGCCGCGGAACTCGACGCCAATCCAATTTTCCGTAAAATCACCGGCAACATCGTGTTCCCGGGCTTTACCGCACCAAAGCTCGCCTGGGTCCGCAACAACGAGCCTGAGGTCTTCGCCAAGGTTCGCAAAGTGCTGTTGCCGAAGGACTATCTGCGGCTCTGGCTGGCCGGTGAACATATTTCCGAAATGTCGGACTCGGCCGGTACGTCCTGGCTGGATACGGGTCAGCGCAAATGGTCGAAATCGCTGCTGGATGCGACGCATCTGACGGAGGATCAGATGCCGGCGCTGATGGAAGGTACAGACCATGCCGGCTCCCTGCGCGCCGAATTGGCCAGCCGCTGGGGCTTGCCACCAGGCGTCGTGATTGCCGGCGGCGCCGGCGACAACGCCGCGTCGGCCTGCGGCATGGGCACGGTGAAGGCCGGGCAGGCATTCGTGTCGCTTGGCACGTCAGGCGTGCTGTTTGCCGCCAACAATTCCTATCTGCCCAATCCGGAAAGCGCCGTACATGCCTTCTGCCATGCGTTGCCGAGAGCCTGGCACCAGATGGGCGTCATCCTCTCGGCCACCAACTCACTGAACTGGCTGTCGTCGATCACCGGCAGGAGTGCGGCCGATCTCACCACCGATCTCGGCGAAGGATTGCGCAAGCCGACCGGCGTGACCTTCCTGCCATATCTCTCAGGCGAACGTACGCCTTACAATGATGCAGCGATCCGTGGCTCCTTCACCGGCCTGGGGCATGAGTCGGATGTCGGCGTTCTCACCCAGGCCGTGCTGGAGGGCGTCGCCTTTGCCTTCCGCGACAGTCTTCATGCGCTTCAGGCCGCAGGCACGCAACTGACGCGCGTCACCGCCGTCGGCGGTGGTTCGCGCTCGCACTACTGGCTGAAGGCAATCGCCACCGCGCTGGGGATCCCAGTCGATATCCCCGCCGACGGCGACTTCGGCGCGGCCTTTGGCGCCGCCCGCCTCGGCCTTATCGCGGCGGAAAAAGCCGATCCGCATGACGTGCTTACCGCGCCGCGCACGGCTGAAACCATCGAACCGGTCGCCAAGCTCACGGCAGCTTACGATGAAGCTTACCAGCGCTATCGTGCACTCTATCCAGCTATCAGAGGAGTATCGCAATGAGCACCGGTTTCTTCGGCGACATCAAGCCAATCAAGTATGAAGGGCCGGACTCGACCAATCCGCTCGCCTACCGCTTCTACAATCCTGACGAGTTGGTGGCCGGCAAGCGGCTGGAAGACCATCTGCGCTTCGCCGTTGCCTATTGGCATTCCTTTGCCTGGCCGGGCGGAGACCCGTTCGGCGGCCAGACTTTCGACCGCCCGTGGTTTGGCGGCTCGATGGATCACGCCAAGCTGAAGGCCGATGTCGCTTTCGAAATGTTTACGCTGCTCGGAACCCCTTATTACTGCTTCCACGACGCCGATGTGCGGCCTGAAGGTAAAAACTTCACCGAAAGCGCAGGCCGGCTCGATGAGATCGCCGACATCTTTGCGGCCAAGCAGAAGCAAACCGGGGTCAAGCTTCTGTGGGGCACGGCGAACATGTTCTCGCACCGCCGCTGGATGGCCGGCGCGGCGACCAATCCCGATCCGGATGTCTTCGCCTATGCCGCCGCGACGGTCAAAGCCTGCATGGACGTGACCAAGCGGCTGAAGGGCGAAAACTACGTGCTCTGGGGTGGCCGTGAGGGCTACGAGACGCTGCTCAACACGGATCTTGCGCTGGAACAGGAACAGGCCGGGCGTTTCCTGTCCATGGTCGTCGACTACAAGCACAAAATCGGCTTCAAGGGCACCATCCTGATTGAACCGAAACCGCAGGAACCAACCAAGCACCAGTACGACTACGATGTTGCGACGGTGTATGGCTTCCTGAAGAAATTCGGGCTGGAAAAGGAAGTGAAGCTCAATATCGAGCAAGGCCACGCCATCCTTGCCGGCCACTCATTCGAGCATGAGCTGGCGCTTGCCGGCGCGCTCGGCATCTTCGGCTCCATCGACATGAACCGCAACGACTACCAGTCCGGTTGGGATACCGACCAGTTCCCCAACAATGTTCCGGAGATGGCGCTTGCCTATTACTATGTCCTACAGGCCGGCGGCTTCAAAACCGGCGGCACCAATTTCGACGCCAAGCTGCGCCGCCAGTCGCTCGACCCGCAAGACCTGCTGATCGGCCATATCGGTGCCATGGATTGTTGCGCGCGCGGCCTGAAGGCGGCGGCGCGAATGATAGAGGACAAGGCCCTCAGCGGTCCGTTGGCCGATCGCTATGCCGGTTGGAAGTCGGCGGAAGGCAAGGCGATGCTTTCCGGCAAGCGCACGCTGGAAGAAATCGCCGAACGCGTCGTCAAAAAGAGCATCGAGCCCGAGCCTCGCTCGGGCCGTCAGGAGCTGCTGGAGAACATCGTAAACCGGTACGTGTGAGGCGCCGGATCGAGATGCTTACTTAGCAGACTGGCCGCGGAGACTTTTGTCGTCGCGGCATTTTTTTAACCCCAACGGTATTGACGCCATGGTAACGGCAACTGAGTAAGATTAGCCGATATGCGCCTTCTCGCGCGGAGCTCCCTTGGCCATGCACGGAGGATTTGCCGTGACCCAAATCGTGCTCTTCGAAATCTATCGCTCGAGCCCGCCAACGCCCGTCACACTGCCGCGTCTGATCGGCGGCACGCTGGTTGTCCTCGCATGCTGGACGCTGGTCACCATGCTGGTGATCTTTCCGGTCATCTTCGCCGTCGGCGGCGATCTGCAGGCCTTCATCACATCGGCGAGCGGTAACCTCGCCATGTTTGCCACCTTCGCCGGCATATGGCTCGGGGTCTGGGTCGCCACGCGCATCGTTCACCGCGAAGCTTTCCGCAATGTCCTCGGCTGGTCAGGCCGCATTTCCTGGTCCGACTTCGCCAAGGGCTTTGTGGCGATTGCGCTGACTTCGGTGCTGTCGGAAGTGCTGATGTACCTTATCCGCCCCGATTTCGTCCGTTCGGCGATGCCCGTAGGGGAATGGCTAATATACCTCCTGCCGGTGGCTGCTCTTTGCTTTGTTCAGACCGCCGGCGAGGAGTTGCTGTTTCGCGGCTATCTCACCCGCAACCTCGCCAACCGCTTCAGGTCGCCATGGGTTTGGGCGCTCATCCCGAGCATCATTTTCGCCTGCATGCATCTGTCTCCGTCGATGAGCATTGCCGATGCGGCAATGGTGGTGATTTCGATCGGCAGCCTCACAGCCGTGCTCGTTGCGCTGGTCTATGTCACCGGCAATCTCGGCGCGTCGTTCGGCGTGCATATGGCCAATAATTTTCTCGCCTTCACCGCGATCTCCCACCAGAGAGACTTCAGTAAGTTTTCATTGTTCAACGGCTTCGCCATCGACAGCGGCACCGTGACGACGACAGAGTCCGTGCTTATCGTTCTGAATTGCCTCATCTGCGTGGGACTGAGCGCGCTGCTGCTGCTGCACCCTAGATCGCCGCTGCAGGTCGGCGTTGAAGCCGCCGGTCGAAGGACGAAAACCTCCTCCGAATTGACGGCTTCATTTTGAAATCTTTCAGAATTTTGAGTAGAGGTTTTCCTTGAGCGGCAAGGGTTTGCAAAGCGCATATACGATCAGCCACATTTTCGGCCCATACCTGCCTTCGGCCTGTCATGAACCGCCGCTATGGTCTCTGCATGCAACCGAATCGTACACAACAAGCGCTGCCAGGCCATCTCGATCTCGAGATCTTCGACAGGTTTGGTGAAACCGACTCTATCGTTGACAGGCTGCTCGCACTGCCCGTCGTGCCGCAGATCGGTGATGCCCGGCCCAATGTCTGGGAGGCAGGCCTCGCCCGGCGGCTGGAAAAACGCGTCGCCGACCAGATGCGCGAGCGCATCGAGGGCGAACGGCGCCCGAGCTAGAGCTTAACTGTCGAAAGACGCCTAAGCGCGATTTGCCCATGAAAAAGGCCCCGGCGCTGCCGCCGGAGCCCCTTCAATCCCATTGGTGTTGCGGCTTTTTTTACAGCTTGCTGCCGCGCTGCTGGATCATCATGAAGGTGTCGTAGTTGTATTCGGCAATCTGCATGTTGAGGTAGTAGTCCTTGCGGAACGCCTTGATCGAATCCCAGATTTTTTTGAACTCGGGGTTCGATGCTTCCATCTCGGCGTACACCTCGTTGGATTTATCGAAGCAGGCCGCGAGGATTTCCGGGCTGAACGGGCGCAACTGCGCGCCTGCGGCAACCAGCTGCTTAACGGCCGTCGGATTCAGGAAGTCGTACTTCTGCAGCATGTTGGCGTCCACCGCCTGCGCCGCTGTGTGCACCAGCGACTTGTAGGCCGGCGGAAGCTCGTCATACTTCGCCTTGTTGAACATCAGGTGGACGGTTGGGCCGCCTTCCCACCAGCCGGGATAATAGTAGAACGGCGCGACCTTCTGGAAGCCGAGCTTTTCGTCGTCATACGGACCTACCCATTCGGCTGCGTCGATCGTGCCTTTCTCCAGCGCCTGGTAGATTTCACCACCGGCGATCTGCTGTGGGATAACGCCGAGCCTCTCGACGACTTTCCCGGCGAAGCCGCCGATACGCATCTTCAGGCCCTGCATGTCGGCGACAGTCTTGATCTCCTTGCGGAACCAGCCGCCCATCTGCACGCCGGTATTGCCGCCCGGCAAGCCGAACAGGCCCTGTGCGCCGAGGAATTCGTTGAACATGTCGATGCCGCCGCCATGATACTGCCAGGCGTTCATGCCGCGTGCGTTGAGCGCGAACGGTACAGCCGCACCAAGCGCCCAAGTCGGGTTCTTGCCCCAGTAATAATAGGAGACGGTGTGGCAGGCCTCGACTGTGCCGGCTGCGGTCGCGTCGGCCGCCTGAAGCCCCGGAACGACCTCACCGGCGGCAAACACCTGAACGTCGAAATTGCCATCCGTTGCTTCTCTCAGCATCTTGGAGAACACGACCGCGCCGCCATAGATGGTGTCCAGCGTCTTCGGGAAGGACGACGTCAACCGCCAGGTGATCTTCGGATTCGACTGCGCGATGGCCGGGGCGGCAAGCGCGGTTGCCGCGACGGCTCCCACACCGCCAACGCCGGCTTTGCGGATGAATGAACGGCGATCCATGAATTTCTCCCTGTTGGATCTTTTCTAGAATTTATTCCTTGGCGAAACTGTCGCGCTTCCCTGATTTGGATTTCGCACAATACACAGCGACTTCGTCAAGTCCAGCGCGACAACCCGGTTCACCAGCGGCCTCAGTCACAAATTTCAAAGCAAAAATCGGGACTTGCGACTTTAGTTGTACAGTCCTTGGCTGGTCCAAATCCAACGCGGCGATTGCCCTTGGCAATACGGTGCCCGATCGCCTATTTTAAGGGCAGTTTCAAACGACTGTTCACGAAGGCCGTTTCTTCATGCAACCGCTTGTCGCCGTTTCGACCGATGTCCGGCAGTTCGACAACTACACCTGGCATGCCGCGCCCCAGCAATATCTGGAGGCGGCGATTGCAGGCGCGGGCGTGTTCCCGGTTCTCGTCCCGTCTTTCGGCGACCGGCTCGATCTCGACCAACTGCTGTCGTCCGTCGATGGCGTGATGATCACCGGGTCCAAGTCGAATGTGCATCCCTCGCTCTACGGGCAGGAAGCAACCGAAGCGAACGGCCCCTACGATCCGGCGCGTGACTCCACGACCCTGCCGCTGATCCGGCGGGCGATCGAGCGCGGCGTGCCGCTGCTTGCGATCTGCCGCGGCATACAGGAACTGAACGTCGCCCTTGGTGGCACACTGGCGACGGAGATCCAGGAACGCGAGGGTTCGCTCGACCACCGCGCACCGGTCTCAGATAGTCAGGACGAGCGCTTCGCCATCCGACAGAGCGTTTCGATCAAGCCCGGAAGCTGCCTCGCCCGTGTCTTCGGCACTGGCGACATTATGGTCAATTCGGTGCATCGGCAGGGCGTGGACCGGCTCGGCTCGCTTCTACAAGTCGAGGCAACCGCCGCCGACGGCACGGTCGAGGCTGTGTCTGTCAAGGATTCAGCTGGTTTCGCGGTCGGCGTGCAATGGCACCCGGAATACTGGGTGCATTCCGATTCCGCCTCGGCGAAGATTTTCCGCGCCTTCGGCGATGCCGCGCGCGACTATGCTACGTCTAGACTTGGGATACGCTCTGCCGCGGAGTAGGTAGGTCGCCTTCCTGTGACCGAAAAACCCTTCGGATAAGCCGAGCAATCTCCTCGGGAGAATGGTCGTCGAGTATTTCGATGAAGTGGACCTCAGCTTTCCGAAGAGCTTCTCGCTTGATTGCATCGCGTGCAGCAGCTGTACCTTGGTGATGCCCAGCGCCTTGATATTCGACTGCTGCTATGGGATCGCCGTAGGGTCCCATAATCAGAATATCGACGCGCTTACTGTTTATCGAGTCGAAGGCTTTTTTGCTGTCCGACCCAATTATCTCTCCTAGGCTCGTTTGCGACAAAACACGGCACCCATTTCGCAACGCCCGCACCTCGGTTTCGACGATCTTGTAGACCTTATATTCGTCCCGGCTCATGACCTTCTTCTTGAAGAATGATGCAGCCATTACGTGCCGCAATTGGCTGGCGGAATCGCCTGTGCCAGATGCTGGCTCAATAGGGCGGTGTTCCGAGCCGCCAACAACCGCCAGAGTTGGCTTCCTAAAGTTCCGACGCAACGCATTCCCCTGCTTCCTTACCAAGGGAACCAGCAAAAGAGCGACACAACCGATCGAGATCGCCAATAATCCAATCAGAGCAAATGTATTCACGCTAGCGCCTCACGACTCGCAACGAGATAAGTAAGATATACTGATTCGTTTGCGAATTATTCGGTAGGTTTGCTAAAATCTTATACATTCCGCGTGGAGTATTGGCTGCGGATCTTTAGCCGGCCTTGACATGCGTGGTCTCCGGCACCGGCGTGATAGCGCTGCCCTTCGAGAACCACGAAATCAAATTGTCGACGACGAGGTCGGCCATCGCATTGCGCGTATGCACCGAGGCTGAGCCGACATGCGGCAACAGCGTGGCGTTGGGCAGGTCGATTAGCGCCTGCGGAACGTTTGGCTCATCGGCGAAGACGTCGAGGCCGGCAGCGAGGATCGTGCCTTCTCGAAGCGCGGCGATCAACGCGCGTTCGTCCACCGTGCTGCCACGCCCGATATTGATGAACACGCCGTTCGGTCCGAGCGCGGAAAACGCTGCGACGCCCACCATTTTTTCGGTAGCGGCGCCGCCGGGCGCAATCGAAATCAGCGTATCGACATTCCTCGCAAGTTCTTCCAGCGAAGCGAAATACGGGTAGGTAAGGCCTTCGATCGGCCGCCGGTTATGATAGGCAATCGGAACGCCGAACCCTTCCAGCCGCCTCGCGATCGCCTGGCCGATGCGCCCCATGCCAAGGATGCCGACTGACCGTCCCCGCAACGATGCCCGTGTTAGCGGATAGGCGCCCTCCTTTGCCCAGCGGCCCTCGCGCAGATAAGCCTCGGCGCGCGCGAACTCGCGTAGCGTGTTGAGCAGCAGGCCAAGTGCGGTATCGGCCACCTCCTCGGTAAGCACATCCGGCGTATTGGTGACCATCACGCCGATCTTGCCGGCATGGACGGCATCGACGCCGTCATAGCCAACGCCGAAATTGGCGACGATCTCGAGATTGGGCAGAGCATCCAGAAACGGCGGTCGCACCAGCCCGCCGCCCAGGGATGGCGACACCGCCACACCCCGCACCGCCTGCTTCAACTCCCCGGTGATCAGCGCCGGGTCGCAGCGTTCCAGCGTTACCAGCCTGAACGTGTCATCGATTCGGCTTACGGAGCGCTCATGCAACTGGCCGGGAACGAGAACTGTGATCTTGTCGAGTTCTGCGGGCATGAAGGCATCCTTGCTGAAGACCGGTATCCGGAACCTTCAATAATTCAGCACGGGCACGCATGTCACGACGCGACAGATGCTGGCGCTCGCCACGCAACCGTCTCGCCGCTATCGCGGAATGGCATCTGCTGTGTTGCTTTGCGTAAAGCGCCGGAACGGGGGATTTTGACGCACGCCGGGCGCGTTACCCGGCATGCCTCGACAGCCAATTGTTCCAGTCGCTCTCGCTGCCGTTGAAGACGTTGAGGTCGATGCGGCCGCTGACGCCCTTTGACAGGCCCGAACCCGAATACTGCCAGAACACCCACTTGCGGCCGGGGTACACCTTCCTCGGATGCGCCGCCACCGTGCGCAGCCAGAAGTGATGGTTGGGAAATGCGCCGCGAAGATTGTCGTCGTAGAAATCCGGCGCGGTGTAGATCACCGGGCGCTGGCCATAGTGCTGCTCCAGTCTGTCCATGAAGACCTGCATCTTTTCCAGAACGCGTTCTCGAGAAGGGCGCTTGCGGCAACGAGACTCGCCGTTCCACTCGACGTCGATCACCGGCGGCAAGGCATTGTCCACCTTGGGCACGTTGCGGATGAACCAGTCGGCCTGTTCGCCGGCGGTGCGGCACCAGTAGAAGAAATGGTAAGCGCCGCGTCGCATCCCGGCTTCGCCTGCGGCGCGCCAGTTGCGCTTGAACATCGGGTCGAGATGGTCGCCGCCGTCGGTCGCTTTGATATAGGCGAAGTTGGCGCCCTGAGTGCGGAGTCTTTCCCAGTCTATGTCGCCCTGCCAGCGTGAGACATCGACGCCATGAACCGGCAGGCGCTTTGGCGAATGCGTTCCAAAATTGATCGGCTTGGCATCGCGGAAGCGGCGGCTATGGATCCTGCCGTCGCCATACGGCTTGCGCACGCGCGGCTTTGTAACCTCGGCGAATAGCTGCGGCTTATCCGGCATCGCTGAAAACTCCCGTTCAGCGGGGGTATTGAGAACCTCTTCCTCGCTCGCCACAGCCGTGGCTGGAGGCAAGGGCTTGTCGGGCACGACTACGGAACTCGTCATTTCCAGCGAAGGACGCGGAAGCTCAATGCCTTTGAGGCCAGAACTGGCGGTGCAGCCTGCGAGCGCCAGGCAGGCGAAAACGGAAAGCAGCTGGGATCGCGGTTGCATGTGCACCTGTACGCAAGACAAAACAGCCGAAGGCAGAGTGGCGCCCACGGAACACATGCCGGAATTTCTAACGATAAATTGCCAATAAAGTTTGAATCAACATGCTTACAATTGAATTCATATTCATACGGATCGCGCTTGCCGGAGCCCGATCGCATCGGCGCTCAGCGCGACACCAATGAATTCTGCTGTGCGTCCACAGCTCGTCCAGCGTCGAAACCCTCAACCCACGGTCTTACTAATCGCAGATTTCGACAGATCGCACGGTCACGTCGTCAAGAATAATAATCGGTCGTATCGGTCAAATTCCTGCGAACATAAATATTTGGTGTACTGGATCAGGTTTTTATTTACCTATGTTCGGCAAGGGTACCTAGTACTGGTGTTCCATGCACAAGTGCGTGGCAGTTTAGTTCGCGTGACGGTTCACGCCGTTTCGCAGCGCGTTCGGGGAGTTTGCGGTGTTCGGTAGCGAGGCGGAGAAGGTTGCACTGGCAGTCACGTTAACCTTGGTTTCAGGGGAGCGGATGCAAGGCGATCTACTGTTGACTCGTGCTCAGAAACTTCATGAGGTGCTCAATAGGCCGGAACAGTTCCTCGAACTTGCCGCCCGTGACGGCCGGATAGTGGTGATCGGCAAGAACTCGATCGCCTCAGCGGCAACGACGGAATTACCGCGCACTGATCAGCTGACGAAACTGACGGGCGCGAATGATCCCCACAAGGTCCTGGAGGTCGACCGCAACGCAACGCACGCGGCCGTCCGCTCGGCCTACCACGCGAAAGCGCGCCTCTACCATCCGGACCAGTTCGCCAATCACCCCTTACCGAGAGAGGTGACCGAGTATCTCAACGCAATGTTCATTCATATACAGGCCGCCTACGAGGAACTGTCGTCGCGCTCCGAGCATGCCGTGAACCATCCAAACACTGCTTGAGCGCAAGCCCGGGCATCGAGCGCTAGGTTTGCTCGCTCGACTTTGCTTCCCGCTTGATCAGATCCGCCGCCTTTTCCGCGAGACAGTAAGTGGCGGCGACGGTGTTGGCCGAAATCAGCGTCGGCATGATCGAAGCGTCGATCACCCGCAATCCCTTCACCCCGTGGACGCGCAGCGTTTCTGGATCGACCACCGCATTGTCGTCGCGCCCCATCGCGCATGTGCCCACCGGATGGAACAGCGTGCCGACACGTTGGCGTATGAAGGCATCGAGTGCACCGTCGCTCTGCGCCTCAGGCCCCGGATCGACTTCGGCGTCGAGATGTGGCTCGAACGGTTTTTGCGCCATGATCTTGCGCGCCAGACGGATGCCGGCGCGCAGCACATCCATCGTGCTGTCGCCCCGGAAGAAATTATAGAGGATCGATGGCGGCTCCGAGGGGTCGGCGCTTTTCAGCGCAACGCGACCGACGCTACCCGGCCGCAGCTGGCAGACATGCATCAGGAATCCATGGCCGGTGAACCCGGACGCGGCCTGAGTGTTGGCACGGCCGGTGCAGAAGAACAGCTGTATATCCGGGCGGTCAGTCTCCGGATCGGTGGAGATGAAGCCTCCACCCTCGCCCGTGGTCGATGAAAACAGGCCGCGCTTGCGGAAAATCCAGTTGAGCACGTGGATAATGTTGCCCGGCAGCGCCTTCCACGAAATGCCATATGGGGCGGTCGATTTGGCGCGATATTCCAGCGTCACGTCGAGGTGGTCCTGCAAGTTCTCGCCGACACCGGGCAGATCCTGCACCAGCGCTATGGCATGCTTGGCAAGATCGCGCGCCTTGCCTACACCCGACAGCATCAGCAATTGGGGTGACACGAACGCGCCAGCCGACAGGACAATCTCTTTGCCTTCAATCGTGCCGGTCTCAGCACCGCGCCTGTAGCTGACGCCGGTCGCGATCTTACCGTCGAAAACGATCTTCGTGACCTGTGTTTGCGGTATCACAGTCAGGTTTGGGCGGTGGCGCACCGGGTCGAGATATGCACCCTCGGCGGTGACGCGCTGCCCGTTTTTCTGCGTGAACGTGTAGAGCCCGACCCCGTTCTGCCTGGCACCGTTGAAATCGGCGTTCAGCGAATATCCCGCCATCTGCGCCGCCTCCAGATAGGTTTTCGCCATCGGGTTGACGGTTCGCAGCTGCGCGACATTAAGCGGCCCGTCAGTGCCATGGAAGGCCGGATCGATCTGCTCGGCAATCGGCCGGTTGCCAAAAGCGATATGCTTGCCGGATGACGGCTCGGCGAGCAGTTCGAACCGCTCCAGTTTACGGAAATAAGGCAGCAGATCGTCGAACCCCCAGCCGGGGTTGCCGCGATTACGCCATTCATCGAAATCCTCGCGCTGACCGCGCATGAATATTTGACCGTTGACGTTGCTGCTACCGCCCGTGCCCCTGCCGCGCGGCAGCGCAATCGAGCGCCCTTGCAGGCCGGGCTCCGGCTCGGTCGCGAACCACGACATGAATTTCGGGCCACCGAGAAACGCCAGCGCCGGCGCCATGAAGATCACCATGGCGAGCGGGATGCGTACGATTGCCCTTTTCGCATTGCCGTCCGGCCCTGCCTCGATCAGCGCGACGCGGACGGACGGGTCCTCGCTCAGCCGGTTGGCGAGAACGCAGCCGGCCGGCCCCGCACCGACAATGACATAGTCGAAAGGCGGCAAGGTTTAGATGTCCTGGTTCTGCGGTAGGATCACGAGGTCGCGAATGGTAACGTTGGCGGGCCGCGTTAGCATGAAGAGGACAGCGTCGGCGATGTCCTCAGAGCGCAAACCCTCGCGGCTTTCAACCTTGGCTTCAATCGCTGCAGGATCGGTATAGCCCCAGAGTTCGTTCAGCACCACGCCGGGCGCCACCGCGCCGACGCGGATATTGTGCGGCGCCACCTGACGGCGCAAACCATGTACGAACGACTGGATGGCGTGTTTGGAGGCGGAATAGATCGGCTCCCAGTGAAGCGCCTGATGGCCGGAGATTGACGAGGTGACCACGATATGACCGGCCCTACGCCCGATCATCGCCGGCAGCACGGCGCGCACCAGCCGGAACACGCTGTTGACGTTGACCGACAGCAACTCGTCCCAGGCGTCGGGATTTCCGTCAACGACGTCGCCCGGAATGTACAGCCCGGCATTGGGCAGCAGCACGTCGATCTGCCCGAAGCGTTTGACGGCGCCTGAAACGACGCGCTCCACCTCGCCGGATTTCGTCAGATCCGCCGCGAGCGGCAGCGCGTCGCCGCCGATTTCGGCAGCAATTTTGTTGAGGCGCTCCGCCGATCGTCCGACTAGGACGACCTTCGCGCCTTCTGCCGCAAGCGCCTTTGCCATGGCGCGTCCGATGCCGGAACTGGCGCCGGTCACCAATGCCACCTTGCCTGATAGATCCTGCCGCATTGATTATCCTCCCGTGTTAAGGAGCAGCCTCGCGGAAGCCCTATTGTTCGTCAATCACAGCTGCGAGGCACGATCCGCTAAAGGCCGTGAGCCCAACGCATCCGCGCCGCCAGATCCTCGGCACCGAAGGCGAGCGATCCCATCACGACCGTCTCCGCGCCAGCTGCTCGCAGCAGGGGGACGGTGTTTTCCCGGATGCCACCATCGGCGGCCAGAACGATCCGTCTCCCGGATTCGGAGATGAAACGCCCGGCTTCCTGCAGTCGAGCGGTTGCTTTCAGATCAAGACCTTGGCCCTTGACCCCGATGGCGGTGCCGAGAAGCGTCAGGAAATCGATACGTTCGAGAAACGGGCGGCAGACCGTGACAGGCGTCTCGACGCGGAGCACAATTCCGGAGGCAATGCCCCGGCTCGCGATCAGCGCCAACGCTTCGCCTGCATTGGCGTTTTCGGCATGCACGCTGATCAGGTCGGCGCCCGCATCGGCAAACTGCTCGACCTGCGAAAGCAGCACCGCATCGGCGACCATCAGATGCACATGTATCGGCAGCGTGCTCGCGGTCCGCATGCGCGCCACCTGATCGGGGAAAAAAAGCAGCGCCGGCGCAAAATGGCCGTCAGCGACATCGATGTGCAGAATATCGGCGTGACCCTCGATGCGCTTCAGATCATCGGCGAGGCGGATGAGATCGGCCGACCACATCGAGAACTCGCCAAGCAGGCGGTTGCGCGGAAGATCGGCGAGCCAGGTCTGGCTGAGCATGGTCAGAAATCCTCGAGAAACGCGCTGATCGCCGCGTGGAAATCGGCGAGATAGGCGGGCTTGTCGACGCCTTTCGGTGTCATTTTTTTGAGCTTTGCGCCCGGAATGCGCCGCGCCAGACTTTCAGCAAGCGCCATCGGATGGACGGCATCCTGCTCGGTGGCGAGCACCAGCGCCGGCAGCGAAAAGCTGGTTAGGTCGGCTTCCATGATGCCGGGTCCATCAAAGGAAATAGCGGTGAGCAGAGCCGAAGTGACGCTCTGCGGCTCGCGGTCGAAGAAGCCCAGCAGCGACGCCAGATTGTCCGGCGCTTCACGGGCGAGCCACGCATGCGTGTCACTTGCGATGAAAGCCGCGCGGGCACCGGCAGCCGGCAAACGGGCAAGCAGTTCACCGACTTCGAGATTGGGGCGCATATTGGCCGGTGCGGTTTCGGTTGCCCAAGCGGGCCGCGCGAGGATCAAACTGCGCACCAGATCGGGCCGGTGAACGGCGAGCCGGCTGGCAATCGCTGCGCCCATCGAAATGCCACCGAGAACGACCGGCGCAAGCGCAAGATCCTCGACCAGCGCGGCGACATCGTCGGCGAAGAGGGCGATCGAAAACGCCGAGCCCGCCTGCGAGGCGCCATGGCCCCGGCATTCCAGCGTGATCAGGCGAAAGGCGGGATCATCTGGAAACGCTTCCGCCGTCTGGCGCGCATCGCCGCAGAGGCCATGCTGGAACACCACCGGCAGGCCATCGCCGCCAGAATCATATGCCGCGAGCGTCAACGGGTCACGAATGAAATCGAAGCGGCGAAGGCGGTCGAAATTCATCGCAGACTATCGCCAAGGAAGGCCGCTACACCGGCGGCCTCATGCGCGCCAAGCCCATGCGCGACCAGATCGCCGTCAAAGCCGGCGGAACGCAGGCAGCGCAGATAGTGCGGGAAGTCGATGACGCCCTTGCCGGCGGTCGCGAAGCCGCCATCAGGGGTCCGATCCTTGGCGTGGGCCATGACGATGCGATCCGCCAGCATATCGACCGCCTCGGACACGATGCGACGTTGGTCGACCAGTTCCGCTTGCTCGAACAGATTGGCCGGATCGATGACGATGGCGAGCGTGTCGCTCTTCATCTCATCCAGTAGCCGCCGCGCCTCTGCAGCGGAGTCGATGATGTTGGCGAGCTCCGGTTCGATGCCCAAACGCAGGCCAAAGCGCTCGGCGACTTCCACCGCTTTCTCCATCTCCGCCAGCATCTCCCGCCAGGCCTCGGCGGACCTGTTGTCCGGATGATGGCGCCATTGGTCATCAGGGTCGCGCGTGCCGGTGCAGAGCGTGACCAGGTCGGTCCCGATCGCCGCGCAAGCGCCAGCGATCACCTTCAACTGGCGCAGTCCCCGCGCGCGAATGGCCGGATCGGGATGCGCCATGTTGTAGGTGCCGGAAACCGCGCAAAGCCGGATGCCCGTCTGCCTGGACGCCAGGGCGACAGCGGCTGAGACCGCTGGGGCGATGTCGTCGGGCATGGAAGGCAGCCCGGAGCAGGCCATGTTGTATTGCGCTGTGGAAAAACCCGCAGCTTTCACCTGCGCCAGAACGCCGGCGGGATCGGTGCCCGGGAACGTCTTGGCGAAGATACCGAGGCGCATTGGGTTCTAAACCTCTCCCGACACCCGATCGAGCCGCACCGGCTTGGCCGTACGCACCGACTGGGCAATCGCCACCATGGCGCGTACTGAGGCGATGCCGTCATCGATATCGGAGCCAGCCATCGGCGCACCGTCGAGTATGACTTCCGCAAAGCCTTCCAGTTGGCGGCGGTAGAAATGACCGTCGGCGCCCAGTACGCGACGCGATCCGCCCTCGGCTTCGTGGAAAATGTCGACTTCGCTCGATTTGTAGTACCAGGGGTTGAAGGTCTTGCCGAGGATAGAGCCGTTCTCGCCATAGATCTGAAAGCCTTCGTGCCAGTCCATGCGCACGGCCACGGTAAGATCGAGATGGCCGAGCACACCGTTCGCGAATTCGACATCGACAAACCAGCAGCGCATGCCGCCGCGTTGGCTTCGGCGCGCCTCGACGGAGACGATTTCGCCGGCAAAGTAACGCGCCGTGTCGACCAGATGGCTGCCATGGGCGAGCATGTAATAGCGGTCGAGATCGGCCTTGGGATTGCCGGCTGGCTTCCGCGCCGAAGCGCTGGTGACCATCAGAGGCTGCACCGCGTCGGTCATCGGGTAGCGGTGCGTGGAATCGCAATACCAGGCTTTCAGCGCCACCATCTCGCCCATATCGTTGTCGATGAAGTCACGGGCCGCCTGCAGGCCGGGATCGAAGCGCTTCATATGGCCGACCTGCAGCACCTTGCCGCTTTTGATCACTGCCGCCTTGAGCTCCTGCACCGATTCGACGTTGGTGGCGACCGGCTTCTCGCACAGCACATGCTTGCCGGCTTCAAGCGCCCTTATCGCTGCGGGAACGTGGAATGCGTCCGACGTCGCAATGATGACCGCCTCCAGATCTGGATCGGCCAGCATGGCTTCGTAGTCGGCATAGCTCTTCTCCGGCGCGTGGGTTGCCGCCATGCGCGCACGCAGATCGTCGGCGACATCGCAGATGGCGTAGAGATCGGCATTGCGCGCCTTGGTGCAGCTTTCGAAATGCGCGGCCTGTGCGATCGGCCCACAGCCCAGCACTCCAACGCGCAAACGACGATCCTGCTTGTTCGGCAAACAAGCCTCCTTCAGATCTTCAGTAGTGTGAGCTGGGTCGAATCAACCGCCGACCATCAGCTTGACCACCTCGTCATGGGTGGTCTCGGAAATCTTTCGTTCGCCCGCCGTAACACCTCGGCGCAACACGATGATGCGATCGGAGACCGCGAAAATATCCTGCAGATTGTGCGAGATGAAGATCACGCCGCGGCCTTGCGCCTTGAGCTGATGGATCAGCGAGATGACCTTGCGCTGCTCCGGCACGCCAAGCGCCGCCGTCGGCTCGTCCATGATCAGGATCTGCGCATTCCAGTAGACGGCGCGGCCGATCGCCACCGCCTGGCGCTGGCCGCCGGAGAAATTGCTGACCGGCGCTTCCATGCGCGAGACGTGGAAATCGAGCAGAGCCATGGTCTGCCGCGCCGCATCCGCCATCTTCTTGCGGTCCAGCACCGGCAGGAAGCCGAACGCTTTGCGCATAGGCTCGCGGCCCAGGAAGATATTGGCGCCGATTGACAGATTGTCGGCCAGCGCGAGATCCTGATAGATCGTCTCGATGCCCTTGTCGCGCGCCTCCTGGGGCGTCGAAAAGCTCACATGCTCGCCGCGCAGCTTTATCTCGCCGGAGGACGGCCTATAGACGCCGGAGATCGCCTTGATCAACGTCGTCTTGCCGGCGCCGTTGTCGCCAGCGAGCGCCACCACTTCTCCGGGGCGAACGACCATGGAAAAGTCGCTGAGCGCCCGCACCGCTCCGAAATGCTTGGAGAGGTCGGTGACTTCGAGAAGGGGTTGAGCTTCGCTACTCATCGACGCGCCCTCCGCTGAACCGGCGCTGCGCCTGGTCGATCAGGACTGAAATAATGATGACGACGCCGACGCTGATGAACTGCCAGAACGGCTCGACATTGACGAAGACAAGGCCGTACTGGATCACAGCGATGACGAAGGCGCCGGCGACAGTTCCAAGAATGGTGCCGGAGCCGCCGAACAGGCTGGCGCCGCCGATGACGACCGCCGCCACGCAATCGAGCAGCAATGGCTCGCCGGCTTGCGCGGCACCCGCGTTGAAGCGGGCGGAGTAAAGGACACCGGCCAGCCCCGCGCATCCCGCCGACAGGATGTAGAGCCGCAGCAGATGCGCCTTGATGTCGATGCCGGCGCGCCGTGCCGCCTGCACATTGGCGCCGATGGCGTAGTTGTGCTGGCCGAATTTGGTCTGGCTGAGCACGTAATGCATGACCAAGACGAATATGGCGGTGATGATGACGATATAGGGCACACCGAGCACGCGGCCATTGCCGATAAGCGCGAAGAACGAGTTGCTGACCGGTACCGTGGTGCCGCCGGCGAGCAGGAAGGCGACGCCGCGCGCCACACCGAACATGCCGAGCGTTCCGATGAACGGCGGAACCCGCAGGCGCGACACGAGCAGGCCGTTGATCACTCCCGGCACGCAAGCGATAAGCACTGCGGCCATCAAGCCGACCAGTACCGCAAGCGGCATGCCAACGGCCCCGGTGGTTGCGTTGATGACATGAGCGGCTACCACTGCAGCCAGTCCCATGATGAAGCCCATCGACAGGTCGATGCCGCCGGAAATGATCACAAAGGTTTGGCCGATTGCCAACAAGAGCGGTGCTACCGCGAAAATCGCAATGGACTGCAGGTTGAATGGGTTGAGGATGAACGTGCCGCCGAAATCGATGCGCGCCCAAGCTTCGAAGCCGAGGATCAGCGCGGCGAGAAACAGCCAGGCGCGCAGATCGGCAATGCGCTGCACGATCGTCTTTGCCTGGTCGGCGTGGTCGGCCTGTGGCTTGGCATGCGTGTCCGCAGCCGGTCCACCAGTTTTGGGTGTTGTCATGCGGTCACCTGCTCCGGCGGCCTGAAATCAGCGAATGGCTTGATTGAAAGGGGCGGCTCCCCGGAAAACTCTCCCGGGGAGCCGTGTCGCGATTAGTCCGAGTAGATGTACTTCGCCACATTCGGGTCGGCGACATTGGCCTTGTCGATAACGGTGAAACCGGTGCCGATCGTGACCGGAATCGACTGGCCCGAAAGGTGGGCGAATGCTGAAACCACGCCGTAATAGCCGATTTCGGCCGGATGCTGGGCGATCGCCACGTCGACGAGACCGGTGTTGATGTTGTCGACGATCGAGGTCGGCGCATCGAAGGCGACGACCTTGATCGCGCCGCTCTTGCCGGCCTGGCTGACGCCGTTCGCAGCGCCGAGCGCCGAGAACAGGTTGGCGCCGAACACGCCCTTGAGATCGGCGTTGCGGGCGAAGACTGCTTGCAACTGGCTCGCCGCCTTGTTGGCGTCGTTATCGTTGAACTGGGTTTCCAGAACCTCGATCTTCGCGAACTCCTCCTTCATCGCAGTCTTGAAGCCTTCCTCGCGCTGGTCGGTCGTCGAGATACCCGGCTTGACATTGGAGACGTAGACCTTGCCTTCGCCGCCGATCGCGGCTGCGAGAGCGCGTGCGGCCATCTTGCCGCCAAGCACGTTGTCCGAGGCGATGTAGGAAAGCGGGAAGTCGGCATCGCCGGCGCCGGTCTGGTATTTGCCGTTGCCGATGAAGGTGTCGACGGTGATGACCGGAATGCCGGCATCATTTGCCTTGCGAAGCGGCTCGACGAGCTGCGTCGTGTCGGTCGGCGCAATCAGGATTGCCGAAGGAGCGCGCGCGATGACGGCGTCCAGAACGGGAACCTGCGTCACCGGGTTGAAGTCCGGCGCGCCCTGGAAGACCAGCTCGACACCAAGCGCATCGGCGGCAGCCTGCGCACCCTTGCGCATGGTGATGTAGAAGGCATCGGTGGTCAGGCCGGGGATGAGCGCGATGGTGAATTTCTTGTCCTGCGCGCTGGCAACAACTGTCTTCAGTCCGACGGCGGCGGCAACGCCCGCCAATGCCGAAGCCTTCAATAGTGTACGACGCTCCATGGTTTCCTCCCTGATGAGCTGTCTGGTCAAATTCACTCTGCTGGTCGGCCCTATGATTGGGTCCGAGTCACACGATCGTCAAGTGCAATTTTCTTCTGAAAGTAATTTCATCGATAAAAAGTGATGTGGCTTCAGAAGAATACGGATTGCAGCGATACGACGTCCACCCTGTGGCTTCGCCCCCCTCTGTCTCAGATCGCGGCTCGCTAACATGCCTCCCCCGCTTCGCCTGTCAATGGCTTGGTGCATGAAAATATACAAATTTGCGCGCGGAAACTTTCAATGTCAGGGCGCTCGTGCCGCGGCCACGACTGCTTCGGCTGTTCGAGCATCGGTAACCAGCGCGGAGATCAACCCGGAGCGCGCCGCACCGATGATCGCCGCGGCCTTCTCCTCTCCGCTTGCGACACCGATGGTCAGCGGGATGCGGCGCAGCTGTTCCACCGAGACGGCGATCATCCGGGCCTCGCCTTCCCAATCGATCAGGTTTCCATGCGAATCGAAATAGTGGCGGATGACGTCGCCGGCCGCAGCCGTCAATGCCCTCTCGCTTGATGTCGCAGCACTTGCGTCGGGCGAATTCACCCTATGCGGCAAGCCGACGCCAACCACTGCCACATCGATGCGGTCCCACAGCGCGACGCTGTCTGCAATCACCGGATCGGACAGGAAGGCCTCCCGCGAAACCGCCGAAGGCAGATAAGGTGCATGAACGAACTGCGCTGTTCCGCCAAGCTTCTCCGCTGCCAGCCGTACAAATTCATTGACCTGGAAATGCTGCGCGTGCTGCTGCATCCCACCGGTCGCCGGTACCACCAGAACGCCAGGGATCTGCGGCAGGCCGGACTCGACCACGGCGCGGATAGCTCGGCCCCAGCCGACCGCCATGACTGAACCGGCGCGCAATTCGGTTTCCAGTAGCAGATCGCCCAGGGCTCCGCCCAGCGCGGCAAGCGCACCGACTGCCGGCGCCTCCACCACCGCCGCGCGCTTCAGCCCCAACGCGGCGACAAGATCGCCAGTTAAAGCATCGGGCGAGGCGAGATCGCGGATCTCGATGCGGACGATTCCTTCGGCGCGGGCACGCTGCAGCATTCGCGAAATGGTCGCGGTCGAAACGCCCAGCCGCTTGGCGATCTCGACCTGGCTCAGGTCCGCCTCGTAATGGAGCTTGGCCACCGTATGCAGTGTCGCACGAGACAGGGTCTGGTCAGGTGTAGGCGGCAGCTTGAAATTCCTTTCTGCAATATCTTGCACAGTAGCGCGAAACAGGTTATCACGCAATCATGCATCCATGGCAATCCGCTGCGTTGATGCCAACTGGAAACGGAAACGATCATGACACGCATGACCACCGCCGAACTTCGCGGCTATCACCAGATTTGCGGCAGCGACGGCGCCATGATGGTAATCGCTTGCGACCAGCGTGGCAGCATGAGAACGCTGCTTTCCAGCGACCCGGCCGAACAGGCGAAGACCACCAACGAAATGCTCGGCGACACCAAGGCCGACATCACAAAATATCTGGCAAGCCAGGCTTCCTGCGTATTGGTCGATCCGGTCTGCGCCGTGCCGCAGCTGGTCGACAAAGGCCTGATCGGCCGCAATACAGCGCTGCTGATCGGCCTCGACGCATCGGGCTGGGACACCTCGCCCGAGGGCTACCGGTTGTCCAAACTGGTTGACGGCATCACCGCGCGCCGCGTTCGGCGAGCTGGGCGGCACCGGTGGCAAGATCATGGTGTATCTGCGCTCGGATGTACCGGCCGCCAACACTCACAACATCGCCATTCTCGATCAGGTGATCGCCGATTTTGCCCGCGAAGACCTTTTGCTCGTGGTCGAGTTCCTGACCTACGCGCTGGACGGTGAAAGCCCCGAGACGTACAAGGCAAAGACAGCCGAACTGATCCAGGGCGGCACGAAAATCTGCCTTGAGCACGACTCGAAAGTGCTCAAGCTGCCTTATCCGGGTTCTGAAGAATCCTGTGTGGAGGTAACCAGAATGTCGGGCGATGTGCCTTGGGCGGTGCTTTCGGCTGGCGTCAATCACGAGACATTTCTCGGCCAGGTCGACATCGCCATGCGCAGCGGCGCGTCCGGCGTCATTGCCGGACGCTCGCTGTGGAAGGATTGCATTTCGCTTGACCGCGCCGTTACGCGGCAGCGGCTGGAAACCATTGCAGTGCCACGCCTGCGGGAAATCCAGGCGGTGATCGCCCGCCACCGGGCACCGGCCATCAAGGTCGCCTGAACAGACGCGCCATGGCAAGGACCGCAATCGGCATCGATATTGGCGGCACGCATTTGCGGGCGGCGCTTGTCGACGAAGATGGAACCATCCTGAAACATGCGCGGGCGAGCAGTTCGCCCGATCCTGAAATCGTCGTTTCCCGAATCGAAGAGCTGCTTGACAAGCTCGGCACCGATACGATCTCTGCAATCGGCATCGGCGTTCCCGGGCGCGTTGATGGCAGAAAGGTACTGTCCGGCGGCTATGTGAACCTGTCATGCGTACCTGTGGCGGACCGCATCGAGAAGCGTTTCAGCCGGCCTGTGACAATCGAGAACGACTGCAGCATGGCGCTGATCGCCGAGGCCACGCTTGGCGCCGCCAAAGGCAAGGCCAGCGTCGTCATGCTCACCATCGGCACCGGCATCGGCGGCGCCATTCTCGAAGGCGGACGCTTGTTGCGCGGCAGGGGAACGGCGGGGCAGCTCGGACACACGCTGATAGATCCGCATGGTCGCGACTGCGTCTGCGGCAAGCGAGGCTGTGTCGAAACCGTGAGCTCCGGCACCGCGCTCGGCCGGCATATTTTCGAGGCGGGACTTTCCACCGGCACGACGGCGTCGGAATTGCTCACCCGCCGCGACAACGGCGATACGGTCGCCGAGCGCGTTCTCGACAATTGGGCCGCACCGCTGCGTGCCGCCATCGACAGCCTTGCCACGACCGTCGACCCGGACCTTTTCGTACTGGGCGGCGGCCTCGGCGACGCTGCGCTCAAGGCGCTGGCCGCAATCCCCGCGCCGGACTCATGGTACGACACGCATGTCGTTGCCGCCTCACTTGGCGACGATGCCGGCGTCATCGGCGCCGGGCTAGCCGCTTTGCAGGCGCCAGCAGGAAAGCGCCTGGTGCTGGTGAATGGCGTTCCGGCCAGCGGCAAGAGCGGTGTCGCGCGCGAGCTGGCGAGAGCGACCGGCTGGCCGATCCTGTCGCTCGATACGATCAAAAACCCGTTCCTCGAGGAAATCGAGGGGGTGGACCGGCCGTTCAATCGCAAGCTTGGACGCGCCAGCCTGAAGGCGATGTTCTCGCTCGCCGCCGAAGCCCCGGCTGGAACCACCATCATCATGGATGCGTGGTTCGGCTTCCAGCCGCGTGACCTCGTCCGCGAGTTGATTGCTTCGTCAGGCGTCGATACGATCGCGGAAATCTGGTGCTCAGCACCGCCTCGGATTATCGGCGACCGCTATGCCGCCCGCACCGCAAACCGCCTGCCTGGTCATCCTGGAGCGGACTATGTGCCGGAACTGATCGCGCTCGCCGCTCGTGCCGAGCCGCTGCGCGCGGGATCGGTGATTGACGTTGATACCACGAGAACCGTCGATATCGCAGCGCTCGCCGGCGCGCTGTTCAAGCGCGGTTAAAGCAGGTCGCGTTTATCGTATCCATGCCAACGACGTCATCACCTCTGTACGGTGACGATTGGCGCCGGGCATTCCCACGTCGTCATCCCGGCCAACCGAGCGGAGCGAGGGCAGAGCCGGGAAGCACGGCGGAGATGCTATGCACCAGACCGTCAACGCAATTGGATGAACACAGTCAATATCCGAAGCAGTTGTCCGGCCAGCCGCTCGCATCTCCTCAAACGAAAATGCCCGGCGCAAGCGCCGAGCATCCCGAACTCGAATGAGTTTAAGTCAGGTCATTCCGGCACGTAGGTGTACTTGCCGTCGGCGCCCTTCTTCCAGACGTACATGATGTAGCCTGGAACCTTCGGATCGCCCTTCTCGTCGAAGGCCATGTCGCCGAGCGTAGTCGAGAAAGGACCCTTCTCGTGCATCGCCTTGGCGACTTCCTGCGAGTCGACGGAGCCGGCAGCCTTGGCGCCGCCTACGATCGACTGCACGGCGGCATAGGAGTACAGCGTGTAGGCTTCCGGGTTGAAGCCGGCAGCCTTGAACTTCTCGACCAACTCCTTGTTGGCCGGGTTCAGCGTCGGATCCGGACCGAAGGTGTTGAGCGTGCCTTCGACAGCGTCACCGGCGATCGAAGCGAACTCGTTCGACACGATGCCGTCGCCGGAGACCAGCTTGGCCTGCAGGCCCTGGTCAGCCGCCTGGCGGATGATCAGGCCGGCTTCGGTGTGGAGGCCGCCCCAGTAGACGATCGTAACGCCGGCTTCCTTCATCTTGGCGATCAGCGCCGAGAAGTCCTTGTCGCCGATGTTGACGCCTTCATACATGACTTCGGTGAGGCCGGCAGCGTTCATCGCCTTCTTGGTTTCGTCGGCGAGGCCCTGGCCATAAGGCGTCTTGTCATGGATGACGGCGATCTTGGCGTCCTTGAACTTCTCAGCCAGATAAGCACCGGCAACCGCGCCCTGCTGGTCGTCGCGGCCGCAGGTGCGGAACACATTCCACAGACCACGCTCGGTGAAGACCGGGTTGGTAGCAGCAGGTGTGATTTCGAGGATGCCGTTCTCGGCATAGACTTCCGAGGCCGGGATCGAGACGCCCGAGTTGAAGTGACCGACGACATACTTGACGCCATCAGCGACGAACTTGTTGGCGACCGAGATGCCCTGCTTCGGGTCGGAAACGTCGTCGCCGACGACGATCACGATCTTCTCGCCGTTCATGCCGCCGGCGGCATTGATGTCGGCGGCCGCCATTTCGGCGCCCTTC
The DNA here is from genome assembly GCA_963839725.1 of uncultured Alphaproteobacteria bacterium. Classification (GTDB taxonomy): domain Bacteria; phylum Pseudomonadota; class Alphaproteobacteria; order Rhizobiales; family Rhizobiaceae; genus Kumtagia. Next base: position 163,354 of record CAWIWT010000035.1, read on the forward strand.
TGCAGCTGTGCGCCGAACGCCGCATTCGGACCGGTAATCGGACCGGCGACGCCGATCGTGATATCCGCCCAGGCGCTGCCGCTGAACGCTACGAGCGCGGTCAGTGCAACGGCGGATAAGAGAGATTTCTTCATTTAAACGCTCCCATTTACAGGGGTGGGCGTGGATGATTCTTTCATGCGATGCCCACCCTTATCGCAGAAAGGTTACTTTGCGCATTTTCAAGCACTTGTCACGCCGTTTCGATGCTGACGCGGCGTAACGCCGAGGCTCAAGCCTTGGGCTTCCAGCTGAGAAGCGAGGCCCGTTCATAGAGCCAGTTATACTGCGAAACCATCTGGTTCGTGCGCGTATATCTATATCCAAGCGTGCCGAGGATCAGCAGGACGATGGTGTCCACGATGTAGTATTGCAGCGTGAACATGGTGCCCTCGAACAGCGCATGGTGAATGAACCGCACGCCGATGCCGAGCACGAGAAGATAGACGACAAGCGCCGGATATGGACGCCAGGTCTGTGCGCAGGCCCTGCCGGTCATCCATGCCGCCCAACCGCCGAGCAGGCAGGTGACGAAAAAGAACTGCCAGATTGAAGGCTCTTCATAGAGAATGCCGTGCATTTCTTTGTCCTTAAATTCAGTGCCTGCCGCCTTCGAGATAGGCCGCGCGGACTTCCGGATCGGCAAGCAGCTCCTTGCCGGTACCGCTCATCGTTACGTTGCCGTTGACCATGACGTAGCCGCGCGTCGCCAGCTTGAGTGCGCCGAAGGCGTTCTGCTCGACCAGGAAGACCGTCAGGCCCTGACTGCGGTTGAGTTCCCTGATGGCGTCGAAAATCTGCTTGACGATCAGCGGCGCGAGGCCGAGCGACGGCTCGTCGAGGAGCAGCAGTTTCGGGCGCGCCATGAGCGCACGCCCGATCGACAGCATCTGCTGTTCGCCGCCCGACAGCGTTCCGCCGCGCTGCGCGATGCGTTCCTTGAGACGAGGGAACAGATGGAAGATCTTTTCCACATCCTCGTCATAGTATTTGAGGTTGTCGAGGCTTGCGCCCATCTGCAGGTTTTCCATCACCGTCATGCGCGGGAAAATGCGCCGGCCCTCCGGTGATTGCGCGATGCGCAACCGCGCAATCTCGTGCGTCGGCAACTGGGTGATGTCCGTGCCGGCGAAGGTGATGGTGCCGTTCTTGGCGCGCGGGGCGCCGAAGATGGTCATCATCAGCGTCGACTTGCCAGCGCCGTTGGCCCCGATCAGCGCGACGATCTCGCCTTCATTGACGAAAACGTTGACGCCGTTCAGCGCGCGGATGTTGCCGTAATACGTCTCGACTCCTCGAACATCGAGCAAAGCCTGCGCGGCCATTATTTCTTACCCCCACGCTTTGCCGCGGCTGCCGCCGCCTTTGCCAGCTGTTTCGCCTGGCCGATCCAGTCTTCACGCTCGATGCGCCCGTCGAATTCCAGATAGGCTTCGACGGCCTTGATGTCGGCTTTCTTCCAGGCCGCGATCTGATCGAACCGGTAAATGCCGTGATCGTTGAGTTTCTGCTTGTTGATCGGCCCAATGCCTTTGATGGCAAGAATGTCGTCGGGAGCCAGCGTCGTCGCGGTAGCCTTGGCAGGCCTGGTTTCGGCCGGTTTTTTCGCGGCAGGCTTGGTCGCGGCCTTCACCGGCTTCGCAGGAGCGGGCTTGGTCGTTGGCGTTGCGATGGCCTTGCTCGCAGCTGGCTTGCTCGCAACGGCCTTGGCGACCGGAGGCTTCGCTGGCTTTGCCTCGGCCTTGGCGGCCGGCTTCGCGGATGCAGGCTTGGCTGAGGCCGTGGAAGCAGCAGCGGGCTTGGCTTGCGTCTTTTCCGGGCTCGCCTTGCCGGCAGCGGGAAGGGCCGCGAGCGAGGCCGGCTTGGAGGCTTTCGATGCTTCACGACGATCGACCTGCGCGGCCTTCGATGCGCTCGGCGAAATCGTCACCCGTTCGCCCATTTCGTCGCTATGCGCGATCGTATCGCTGATCGATCCGGCCAACATCGATGCGGAGTCGCCCGGCCCGTGAGCCCGATCCGGCTCCGCGTCGAGGCTCTCGATCACCTGTTCGTCGCCCACTTCGACCAGCACATCGGTGACTTCCTCGTCGTCCACGCCGAGATAGGCGGCAATGACGCGCGGATCGCTCTTCACCTTTGCCGGATCGCCATCGGAAATCTTGCGTCCATATTCGAGCACGACGACATGGTCGGAAATCTGCATGACCACCGACATGTCATGCTCGATCAGCAGAATCGACGTGCCAGTGGTGTCCTTGATGTCGTTGAGCAGCGTGTTCAACGCCAGCGACTCGCGCGGATTGAGGCCTGCCGCCGGTTCGTCGAGACAGAGGAGCTCGGGACCGGTGCACATGGCGCGCGCGATCTCGAGCCGGCGTTGCGCGCCATAGGGCAGGTCGCCAGCCGGATCATCGGCGCGGTCGATGAGCTCCGCTTTTTCCAGCCAATGCCTTGCGAGATCGATGGATTCGGCTTCGGCCCTCCTATACACACCAAAACCGAGCAAGCCGAGGAGGGTATATCCCGAGGCCTTCATAAGTTTGTTGTGCTGCGCGACCAGAAGATTTTCGAGCAGAGTCATACCCGAAAACAGGCGGATGTTCTGGAAGGTTCGCGCCACCTTGGCACGAGCCGGAATCTCGTGGTTGGGGAGCCGCTCCAGCAGATGCTGACTGCCGTCCTTGCGGGTCATCGTCAACATGCCTTCAGTCGGCTTGTAGAAGCCGGTGATGCAGTTGAACACCGTCGTCTTGCCGGCGCCATTCGGACCGATTAGCGCGGTGATCTCGCCTCGCCGCGCCTCGAAGCTCAGGTCGCCAATGGCGACCAGGCCGCCGAATTTCATCGACAGGTGTTCGACGTTGAGGATCGGAGCGCTCACTGGTGTTGCCGCATTCATCAGCCGTGTCCTTCCTTGGTGAAGGAGGCCGATACGGCCTTTCTCTCGTACAGGAACGCAGTCGGTTCCCGGCTTCCAACAAAGCCGCGTGGCTTCCACAACATGACGACAACCATCGCCAGGCCAAAAAGCAGCATGCGGTAAAGTTCGGGCGTGAAGTCCGGCCCGAAGATCATCTTCAGGAATTGCAGTTCGCGCAAGATCTCGGTGCCGCCGATCATCACCAGGGCAGCGATCGCAATGCCGATCAGCGAACCCATGCCCCCGAGAACCACGATCGCCAGGATGATCGCCGATTCGAGGAAGATGAAGGATTCGGGGCTGACAAAGCCTTGGCGGGCGGCGAAGAAGGCGCCAGCGAAGCCGCCGAACATGGCGCCTGTCGCGAAAGCCGTGAGCTTCGTCGTGGTCGTGTTGATGCCGAGCGACCGGCAGGCGATCTCGTCCTCGCGCAACGCTTCCCAGGCGCGCCCGACCGGCATGCGGCGCAGACGCATCGTCACGTAGGCGGTGAGAAGGCAGAGCGCCAGGATGAGGTAATAGAGGAAAATCTTATAGTAGACGCCGGACTGCGGCAGGAAGGTCATTACCTTCGAGATGTAGTTCGGGTCGGAAACGTTGAAGCTGAACAAGCCGAAGAAACTGACCTTCGGGATGCCGGAAACACCCGCGGCTCCATTGGTCACCTCGCGCCAGTTGATAATCACCAGACGGATGATCTCGCCGAAAGCCAGCGTGACGATAGCCAGATAGTCACCGCGCAGACGCAGTACCGGAAACCCGAGGATGACGCCCCAGAACGCCGCCATGAGGCCGGCCGTCGGCAGCAGGATCCAGAACGACAGGCCGAAATGCGTGCCGAGCAGCGCATAGGCGTAGGCGCCGAGCGCGTAGAAGGCGACGTATCCAAGATCGAGCAAACCGGCGAGGCCGACGACGATATTGAGGCCCCAGGCGAGCATCACGTAGATCAGGATCTGGATGCCGAAATTGTCGATCCATTTCAGCGAGCCCTGCAGGCCGACAACCATTATCGCAAGCGCCGGGAACACCAGCAGGAAGGCTATCCCAAGCTGATTGAAGTTCTTGCGGAAAAAGCCGGGTTCGGCAGCCACCACCGGCGCTTTCGCCTTTTCGGCCTTGCGCCGCTCGGCCTCGGGAATCACGAAGGCGACGAATATGAAGCGTACGATCATGACCAAAGCGACGAAGATCGCCAGCAGGCCCCAGCGTTGGACGAGAATAAGCTCGTTGCTGATGTTCTGATCGGTCCTCAGGCCAATGAACAGGAAGAACAGGCCGAGGGAAATCAGCCCGGCGTATAACGCCTCGCGGAGTGCCACGGTGATATTGGTATCCTTCGACGCGGCTTGCGTGGAAACGGTTTGGACCATGGGCTTACACCTTTTCCACTTCAGGCCGGCCGAGAATGCCGGAAGGCAGGAAGATCAGCACGATCGCCAGGATCGAGAATGCCGCGACGTCCTTGTAATCGATCGAGAAATAGGCCGACCACAGCAATTCGATCACTCCGATCAGAAGCCCGCCGAGCACCGCTCCGGGCAGCGAGCCGATGCCGCCTAGCACCGCCGCCGTGAAGGCTTTCACGCCGGGCACGAAGCCGTCGGAGAACACCACGACGCCGTAGTACATGAGGAACAGCGTGCCGGCGACGGCGGCAAGTGCGGCGCCCATGATGAAGGTGATCGAGATCGTCTTGTCGACATCGACGCCGAGCAGCGCCGCCATCTTGCGGTCCTGCTCGCAGGCGCGCTGAGCGCGGCCGAGCGAGGTCTTGTTGACAAGATACCAGAACACGGCGAGCAGCACGACGGTCACCAGCGCAATCACGATTTGCTTCAGCGAGATCGAGATGCCGCCGATATTGTAAACCTGGTTGACCAGCGGCGGGATCGGCTTGTTGCGCGGACCCTGGCTCACCTGGACGAAGTTCGACAGGAAGATCGACATTCCGATTGCCGTGATCAGCGGCGCCAGCCGGAACGACCCGCGCAGAGGCCGATAAGCCACTTTCTCGATCGTCCAATTGTAAAGGCTGGTGAACAGCATCGCCACGATCATCATCACCAGCAGGAAGAGCACCACATTGATGCCGGCGAAGACCGAGATGAGGATGAGGAACACGATGAGCGCGATGAAGGCGCCGATCATGAAAATATCGCCATGAGCGAAATTGATCATGCCCACAATGCCGTACACCATGGTGTAGCCGATGGCGATCAAGCCATAGATCGCCCCCAGCGTCAGCCCGTTAAGAAGCTGCTGGATAAAATATTGCATATGTTCGCGGCTCCCCTGGAAATGTCGCCCGGCCGGACGCATCCCTTTCTTAGTTCCCCTAGTCCTACGATTTCGGCACCGGATTGCAACGCGATTTTTTCGTCGCAAGGTCCGAGATCAGACATTCCCCAGGCCCGACCGTTTTTGTATCGGCTAGTTTGGACCAGAAGGGACCGTATCATTGGCATAACGCAATGTCCTTGATAAATCGGCGATTTTCAACACCTCGTTTAGAGGAAATCGCTGCCTCTCAACCAATCTTCCGTGATTTTTTGCGCGAAGTTGGTCCAACGATATTCGCGGCCGTCTCCTTCCCAGACGTCATTTCACGACAAATCCATGTGCAAACGGATCGCGATCGTCGATGGTGATTGTATTGAGACCGGTCATACGCGCCCAGCCGCCGATCGACGGAATGATCGCCGGCCTGCCCGGGACTTCGACCTGGCTTTCGACGCGCCCATGGAACAATGAGCCGATTATCAATTCATGCACGAAGACGTCCCCGGCTTTCAGCCGGCCCTTGGCGTGGAGCTGCGCCATGCGGGCCGATGTCCCGGTACCGCATGGCGAGCGGTCGATCGCCTTGTCGCCATAGAACACGGCGTTGCGCGCATGCGCTTCCGGACGCGTCGGGGCGCCGGTCCATAGCATATGCGACAGGTGGTTGATGTCCGGATTGTCCGGATGCACGAAGCTGTATTTCTCATTCAGCCGCTGCCGGACAACAGGGCTCCACGCCACCAGTTCGCTAGCGGAATAGTCGGCCATGTCGCCATAGTTCTTCTGCGGCTCGACGATGGCGTAGAAATTGCCGCCATAAGCGACGTCGACCGTGATTTCGCCAAGCACCGGACAGTCCACCGTCAGGCCTTCGGCGTGGAGGAATGACGGCACGTTGGTGATACGCACTTCCTCAACATATTGCCCTTCCTGCCTGTATTCGGCGATGACCAGTCCAGCCGGCGTGTCGAGGCGCACCACGCCGGGCGTCTTCGGCCGGATCAGCCCATGCTCGACCGCCATCGTCACCGTGCCAATGGTGCCGTGGCCGCACATCGGCAGGCAGCCGGACGTCTCGATGAACAGGATGCCGATGTCGCAATCTGGCCGCGTCGGCGGATAGAGGATCGAGCCCGACATCATGTCATGGCCGCGCGGCTCGAACATCAGGCCGGTGCGGATCCAGTCATACTCCGCCAGGAACTGCGCCCGCCGTTCCATCATGGTGGAGCCGTTCAGCAGCGGTCCGCCGCCAGCTACCAGCCGGACCGGGTTGCCACAGGTGTGTCCGTCTATGCAGAAAAAGGAATGTCGCGCCATTGATGCCTCAAAACCGTTGTGCGCTGAAGGATGCAAGGTCGATCGCCGGCTCTTGCCCGGCAACGAGATCGTGGATCAAGCGGCCCGTCGCCGCCGCCTGGGTGAGGCCGAGATGGCCGTGACCGAAAGCATAGAATACATTACGCGTTGCCGCTCGGCCGATCACCGGCAGCAAATCCGGCAGCGATGGGCGGAAGCCCATCCACTCGCGCCCGCCCCTGGGGTCGAGCCCCGGCAGAAAGCGTTGTGCCTTTTCCAGCATGGCCTTGGAACGCGCGAAATTGGGAGCGTGTTTCAATCCCGCAAGTTCAACCGCGCCGCCGACGCGCAGGCCCGTTTCCAATGGCGTGATGACAAAGCCGTGGCCGCCGAAAATAAGCTGCCGCTTCACATCGAAGGCGCTGGAGGGAAGCGTTGTGTTGTAGCCGCGCTCGGTTTCAAGCGGGATGCGGTCGCCAATGTCCCTGGCGAGCAGATGCGACCATGCGCCAGCCGCGACAACGATCCTGCCACACCGGTGGACGGAACCGTCTGCCAGGAAAACCGTCGCGCCATCTGCATCGGCGCCGATACGCTCGACAACGCCCGCCTTAAACCGTGCGCCGGAATGCTCGGCATGGCGCCAGATCGCCTTGCCGAGCAGCTTCGGATCAGTGACGTTCTTCCAGCCTGGCACAAAGGTGCCCTTGATTAAGCGCGGCGAAAGTCCGGGTTGCAGCGTGGCCAACTCCTCGCCGGCGACATGCCGATAGGAGATACCAAAACGGTCGCGCGCCGCCCAGCCGGGCAGCGCCGCCGTGAATTCGTCCTCGGTCTCGTACAACTCGAGCGAGCCATCCTCCCGCAACATTTTCCGCGTACCCGAGCGGTCCATCAGGCCCATCCATTCGGCCTCGGCAAGTTTCATAAGCGCTGCCTGCGCGGTCAGGCCCGCTTCATATTTGGCCGGCGCACCCGCCCGCCAGAAGCGGAAGAGCCAGGGCAGCAGCGTCGGCAGGTAGGATGGACGGATGGCGAGCGGGCCAAGCGGATCGACGAGCCATTTCGGCAGTTGCCGGATCATTCCCTTATGGGCGAGTGGCAGCACGTCGGTGAAGGCGAAGGCTGAGGCATTGCCGGAGCTTGTCTCCTCGCAAATACCAGTGCGGTCGAAGATGGTGACGCTGTGGCCGGCCTCCGCGAGATGCGCCGCGGCGCATATGCCGATGATGCCGGCGCCGACGATGCCTATGTCAAGACGATCGATCATGTCGCTGTGGCTAAACCCCAGGCACGTCGGCAGGCAATCCTTCACCACCTTGCTCCGGGCATCCACCCCTACTATTGGGAGAGGATGCCCACTGCTTGCCCAGGTCGACGTACAGTTTGGATGGGGGATGCTCTCCCGGCATGAGGCTCTCAGAATGCCGGCAGCACCGGCCTTACCGCAAGCGCGTCCTTGACGATTTTTTCCACCGTCGCGCGGCGTTCGCCCGACAGCGGCTTGCGCGGCATGCGCACCCGGTCGTTCGTGCCAATGGCGAAAACTTCCGCGAGCTTGATGTTCTGGACCAGATAGGTCGAAACGTCGAGGTCGAGCAGCGGCCTGAACCAGCGGTAGATCGACAGTGCCTCATCGCGGCGGCCCTGCTTCATCAGCTGATAGATTGCCACCGTTTCACGCGGGAAGGCGGTGACCAATCCGGCTACCCAGCCGATCGCGCCGACCGACAGCGCCTCGAAGGCCAGATTGTCAACACCGGTGAACAGATCGAATCGATCGCCGAAGCGGTTGATGATCTCCGTGGAGCGGCGAATGTCGTCGGAGGATTCCTTGATCGCCACGAACAGCGGATCGGAGGCAAGTTCCTCCATCACTTCGACGGTCACGTCCACCCGATAGGCAATTCGGTTAGAATAGATCATCACCGGCAACCCGCCACCTGCTGCAACCGCCTTCAGCGTCGTGACCGTCTCTTCTGGATTGGTGTGATAGATCGGGCTCGGCACTACCATCAGACCGTTTGCGCCCTCCTTGGCGGCGCGCTTGGCGAGCGCCGCGCCGTCGCGTGTCGCTGCTTCGTTGATGGTCAGCAGGACGGGCTTGTTGCCTGCCACTTTCTGAGCGGTCTTCAGCACGTCGATCTTCTCGTCATGCGACAGCATCGGACCTTCGCCGAGCGACCCGGCGACAATTATGCCATCGCACCCCGCCTCGACTTGCAACGCGAAACAGCGCTCCATTTCCTTGAAGTCCAGCTTATCGTCCTGCGTGAACTTGGTCGTGACGGCCGGAAAAACTCCGTTCCACATGTCTGTTCTCCTTCAGATATATCAGTAATATATCTAGATCTCCGGCAGGGTGTCAATACCGAATCCGTCGTGATATACCAAAAATATATCAAGCTTTGAGTCGGATCGTGGAACCAACGGATATCAGCCAGGAGTCGGCCAGCGCGCGTGCCTATCGTGCACTGGAACGTGAAATCGTCACTCTCGAATTGGCGCCGGGCAGCGTCACCACCGAGGGTTTCCTGATCGAACGTCTCGGCTTCGGCCGCACACCCTTGCGCGAAGCGATCCAGCGGCTCGCCTGGGAGGGCCTGCTGGAGATCCGCCCACGCGCCGGGCTTGCCATCGCACCGCTGCATGCTGGCGACTGGCTTAAGGTGCTGGATGCCCGCACGGGGATCGAGATCGTGCTGGCCCGCTCGGCCGCCCGCTTCGCCACGCCAAAATCCGGAGAGCATTTTCAGGACGCGGCGCAGGCCATGCATCGCGCGGTGCTCGCCTCTGATGTCGTCGCATTCCTCGAAGCTGATAAGGCGCTCGATGAAGCTATGGCGCAGGCCGCCGACAATTCATTCGCTGCAAGATTGGCGGCGCCCTTGCAGACCCATTCGCGCCGCTTCTGGTTCCGCTACCAGCGCGAAACAGGGCTCGCGGAATCCGCCGGCCGTCATGTCAAACTTATCCAGAAAATCCTAGACCGCGACGAAGCAGGCGCTGCGGCGGAGTCGGAAAGATTGATGATCCTGCTGCGCAACCACGCCCAGGCGGCCGTCAGCCGTTGAACCTCGCGTACCCGCAGTGCGCAAGACCAACCAACCACTACCAATTGGGAAGCCGACGCAAAACGGCAAGCACCGTCGCAATCAGTGCAAGGGTGGAACAGCGATTTCGCTAGTGGTACACCTCGCGCGTCGGGCGATGAAGCACCCAACCGTGATCCGCGAGGCCTTGCAGACGTGAAGAAATATTCGGTTTTTGCCATCGCCCGCGAAGCCATGCGCGGCCACAAGGGTTGGCCCGAGCAATGGGGTTCGCCCGAGCCGAAGAGCGAATACGACGTCATCATCGTCGGCGCCGGAGGGCACGGGCTGGCCACCGCCTACTATCTCGCCAAGGAACACGGCATCACCAATGTCGCAGTGCTGGAGAAAGGTTGGCTCGGCGGCGGCAACACCGGGCGCAACACCACCATCATCCGCTCCAATTACCTCTATGACGAATCCGCCGGCATCTATGACCACGCGGTGAAGCTGTGGGAGGGGCTGAGCCAGGACCTCAACTATAATGTCATGTATTCGCCGCGCGGCGTGATGATGCTGGCGCACAATGTGCATGACGTTCAAGTGCTGAAGCGCCACGTTCACGCCAACCGGCTGAACGGCATCGACAATGAATGGCTGACGCCCGAGCAGGCCAAGGATTTCTGCCCGCCTCTGAACATTTCGCGCGAAGCGCGTTTCCCGGTGATGGGCGCGGCCTTGCAGCGGCGCGGCGGCACCGCCCGGCACGACGCCGTCGCCTGGGGTTATGCGCGCGGCGCCAGCGATCGCGGCGTCCACATCATCCAGAATTGCGAAGTCACCGGCATCCGTCGCGCGCCAGACGGCCGCGTCACCGGCGTCGAGACCTCCAAAGGCTTCATCGGCGCCAAAAAGGTCGGCGTCGTCGCGGCCGGGCATACATCGGTGCTGATGGACATGGCCGGCATTCGCATGCCGCTGGAAAGCTATCCGCTGCAGGCGCTGGTGTCGGAGCCGGTCAAGCCGGTGTTCCCCTGCGTGGTCATGTCCAACACCGTGCACGCCTACATCTCGCAGTCCGACAAAGGCGAACTGGTCATCGGCGCCGGCACCGACCAGTACACGTCCTATTCGCAGACCGGCGGGCTACACATTCTCAACCACACGCTCGACGCGATCTGCGAGATGTTCCCGATCTTCTCGCGCATGAAGATGCTTCGGTCCTGGGGCGGCATCGTCGACGTGACGCCGGACCGCTCGCCAATCCTCGCCAAGACGCCGGTGCAGAACCTTTATGTGAACTGCGGCTGGGGCACTGGTGGCTTCAAGGCGACGCCTGGCTCCGGCCACGTCTTTGCCCACACCATCGCCAACGACAATCCGCATTCGATCAACGCGCCGTTCACGCTGGAGCGCTTCCGCACCGGCCGGCTGATCGACGAGGCGGCTGCAGCGGCGGTCGCGCACTGACATAAGGCAGCGGTCGTGACCCTGCAACCTCCACAGTTAGACGAAGAACCCTAGGAACGGCGACCCATGCTTCTCATACGCTGCCCCTATTGCGAGGAAGAGCGCCCCGAACTCGAATTCCGCCACGCCGGCGAGGCGCATATCGCCCGCTCGGGCGACATCGCTGCGATCTCGGACGAGGATTTCGAGAAGTTCTTCTTCATCCGGTCCAACCCGAAAGGCATCGTGTTCGAGCGCTGGCGGCACATTCATGGCTGCGCGCGGTTCTTCAACGCTGCGCGCAACACGGTCACCGACAAATTCATCATGACCTACAAGGCCGGCGAGCCGAAACCCGACATCGCGGAGGCCTCGAAATGACCCAGCCTTTCCGTATCTCCGCTGCTGGCCGCCTGACGCCGGCGCGCGCAGCACGCTTCACATTCGACGGCAAGCATTTTTCCGGCCTGCAGGGTGACACCGTTGCCTCGGCGCTGCTGGCCAATGGCGTGCATCTGGTCGGCCGTTCGTTCAAATATCATCGCCCGCGCGGCATCCTGTCGGCGGGAGCCGAGGAGCCTAACGCGCTGCTCTCCATCGACCGGGATTCCGCGCGCAGGACTCCGAATGTCCGCGCCACCGTGCAGGAACTCTATGACGGGCTGAATGCCTCATCGCAGAACCGTTGGCCGTCCCTGTCCTTCGACGTCGGCGCTGTCAATGACCTTGCCTCGCCGATGTTCTCCGCTGGCTTCTACTACAAGACCTTCATGTGGCCGAAGGCAGCGTGGAAGACGCTCTACGAGCCGAGGATTCGCGCTGCGGCGGGACTTGGCGTCTCGCCGGACCAAGCCGATCCGGATCACTATTCGTCGCGCTTCGATCATTGCGAAATGCTGGTGCTGGGCGGTGGTGCTGCGGGAATCGCTGCGGCGCTCGCGGCCGCACAGAGCGGCGTACGCGTCATATTGTGCGACGAGCAGGCCGAGTTCGGCGGTGCGCTGCGCTATGAGACCGGCGCGAAGGTCGAGGGAACCGACGGCTGGAATTGGGCGCAGGCAAGCATCGCGAAGCTGGCGGCGATGGAGAATGTCCGGCTTCTGCCGCGCACGACTGCCTTCGGCTATTACGCGCAGAACTTCGTCGGCCTAGTCGAGCGGGTGACTGATCACCAGGCACGGCCCGACAAGCACGCTCCGCGCGAACGTCTGTGGCAGGTTCGCGCCAAGCGCGTCGTGCTCGCCACCGGCGCGATCGAGCGCCATATGGTGTTCGCCAACAACGACCGTCCTGGCGTGATGCTGGCGTCGGCCGGCCGTGCCTACCTCAACCACTACGGCGTGGCAGTCGGCAAAAACGTCGGCATCTACACTGCCAATGATTCCGCCTACTACGCGGCTGTCGACCTGAGGAAGGCCGGAGTCAACATCGCCGCGATCATCGATTTGCGCGACAATCCTTCCGGGCCGGCGGTCGATGAAGCGCGGGCGCTCGGCATCGAGATCAACCACGGCCGCGCCGTGGTGAAAGTCGGCGGCAAGCTGCGTGTTTCGTCGATGACCATCGAGCCGAAGAATGGCGGCGCGCAGCGCACGATACAGATCGACGCCCTCCTTACCTCTTCTGGCTGGACTCCGTCGGTACATTTGTTCTCCCAGTCGCGCGGCAAGGTTGCCTTCGACGAGGCGACGAAGCGCTTCCTGCCGGGAACCTATGCGCAGGATTGCGTATCGGTTGGCGCTTGCAACGGCACGGACAGCCTCGCTGCGACGATTAGCGAAGCTGTCTCCGCCGGTGAGAAGGCTGCGAAAGACGCCGGCGCAAAGCGATTCAAGGCGGCGAAGATAACCGTCGATGCCGGCGAGAACTGGTCCGGCGCCATGCTCGGCAGCGGGCCGGGTGCAGGCGAAGGAACCACCGTGAAGGCGTTCATCGACTTCCAGAACGATGTCACCGCCAAGGACATCCGCCAGGCGGTGCATGAAGGCATGCGCTCGATCGAGCATGTCAAGCGCTTCACCACCAACGGCATGGCAACCGACCAGGGCAAGACTTCGAACTTGCACGGTCTGGCGATTGCCGCCGAGACGCTTGGCAAGCCGATCCCCGAGGTTGGCCTGACCACTTTCCGCCCGCCGTACACGCCGGTCACTTTCGGCGCCATCGTAGGGCATGCGCGTGGAAAACTGTTCGACCCGACGCGGCGCACGCCGATCCACCCATGGGCGGAACGCAACGGCGCGGTGTTCGAGGATGTCGGCCAGTGGAAGCGCGCCTGGTATTTTCCGAAATCGGGCGAGGACATGCACGCGGCGGTCAACCGCGAATGTGCGACGGTGCGCAAGACTGCCGGCCTGTTCGATGCATCGACGCTGGGCAAGATCGAGGTGGTCGGCCCCGACGCTGCGAAGTTCATGGAACTGCTCTATACCAATCCGTGGGAGAAGCTGGACTCCGGCCGCTGCCGCTATGGCATCATGCTGCGCGAGGATGGCTTCATCTATGACGATGGCGTTGTCGGACGCCTGTCACCCGACCGCTTCCACGTCACCACGACGACCGGCGGCGCGGCGCGCGTAATGAACCACATGGAGGACTATCTCCAGACGGAGTTTCCGCACCTCAACGTTTGGCTGACCTCGATCTCCGAACAATGGGCGGTGATCGCGGTCCAGGGTCCGAAGTCACGCGACATCATCGCGCCGCTGCTCGAAGGCATCGACATATCGGACGAGTCCTTCCCGCATATGTCGGTGCGCGAGGGCAAGATTTGCGGCGTGCCGACACGGCTGTTCCGCATGTCCTTCACTGGCGACCGCGGTTTCGAAGTCAACGTGCCTGCCGATTACGGCGAGGCGGTTTGGGAGGCCCTCTGGGAAGAGGGCCGAAAGCATGGAGCCTGCGCTTACGGCACCGAAGCCATGCATGTGCTGCGTGCCGAAAAAGGCTACATCATCGTCGGCCAGGATACCGACGGCACGGTGACGCCGGCGGACGCCAGCGTTGATTGGGCGATCGGCAAGAAGAAGAAGGATTTCGTTGGCATTCGCGGTCTGATGCGTCCCGATCTGGTCGCGGCGGGCCGAAAGCAGCTTGTCGGCCTGAAAACCAAGGATCCGAAAGTGGTTCTGGAGGAAGGCTCACAGATCGTCGCCGATCCGAAACAGCCCGTTCCAATGAAGATGATCGGACACGTGACGTCGAGCTACTGGTCGGAGAATTGCGGCCGGTCGATCGCGCTGGCGCTGGTGACGGATGGCAAATCGCGCACCGGCGACACGCTCTATGTGCCGATGCCGGAGGGCACGATTGAGGTGGAAGTCACGGGAATGGTCTTCTACGACCCAAAGGGAGATCGTCTCAATGGCTAAGGCTGCCACAAAAGTCGCCACAGGCAGAACAAGGCGCATCGCCGCGCTCGGCGGGCGTGAAGCATTGGCGGGCGGGGTGCGCATTTCGGTGCTGCCGCCAGCGGAGCGGATTTCGCTGCGCGCCCCAGCCGGCTCCATCGCAGCGCTCTCCAAGGCGCTGAATGTCGACCTGCCGGCCAAGGCGAAAGCCTCGGCCTCCACGGGCGGGCGCACCGCTCTGTGGCTCGGCCCGGACGAATGGCTGGTCATCGACCAGACCGGCGATCCGCTTGCCGACTGCGCTTCAGTGAAAGCGCTGCACTCCGCCGTCGGCATTTCCCACCGCAACATTGCGATCTCGGTGACGGGACCGGGTGCCGCCGCGACGATCAGCGCCGGTTGCCCGCAAGACCTGTCGCTCGAAGCCTTCCCAGTCGGCGCCTGCTCGCGCACCATTCTCGGCAAGGCGGAGATGGTGCTGTTGAGGACCGGCGAAGACGCGTTCCGAGTTGAATGCTGGCGCTCCTTCTCCGACTACGTGCACGCCTTCCTGCTCGACGCGGCCGCCGACGCTGAAGCCTGACCGATCCGGCGGTTCGCACGCCAACGCGTTTCCAGTGAAGTGCGTAGCGGTTTCCGGTTCGGAAACGCGGCAAACAAAGATATGGAGAGGTTCATCCATTCCGTGAAATGGTGAACCGTTTTGGCGGCGCCTGGCGCCTCAATTTCGCCGTCAGCCCGCCCTCTATCGGTTGCGCATCCACGCCGGTGGCGGGCGTATGGAACTTGGTCCGCTGCTGACGGGTTATTCACGCGTAAAATAAGCTATTTGAGGAGCTCAGGCGCATGAGAAGCATTCTTTTGGCGGCGGCTGCCGCGCTTACCATCACCGGTGGCGGAATGTCGGTCGCACAGGCAGGCAACGTCCAACTCGGCATGCTGGTTTGCAGTGTCGCCGGTGGTGACGGGTTTATCTTCGGTTCCACCAAGGCGGTGAATTGCACCTTCACGCCTGCCAACGCCAGCAAGGCGCCCGAGAGCTACACCGGCGTGATCAGCCGGTACGGTGTTGACCTTGGCTTTACCGGCGAAGCAGTCTTGAGATGGGCGGTTCTGGCCAAGAGCTGGGACAAGTACAGCCCCGGCTCGCTTGCCGGTCACTATGCCGGCGTCGGCGCTGAAGTCACGACGGCATTGGGCGTCGGCACCAATGTACTCGGCAGCACCTCGTGGAGGGACTGCGTATTGCAGCCGATCAGCGTGCAGGGTCAAACCGGCCTGAACATCGCATTGGGCGTGGCCGAGCTTGAATTGACGCGCGGGACCCAGTGAGGGTCGGATTGACAGCCTTGGTGGCCGGTACGCTCGCGATGCTGTCGCGGAACGCGGCCATTGACCTCAATCGCGATTGAGGTCCTATCAACCCGGTCATCTTAGCGGTTGGCCGGGAGGACTGTCTTGAGTGGAAGCATCGTAGAGGGCGGAGCGCGTCGATTGGCGCTTCCTGTGGGCGAGCGGCGACCTTGCTCGCTTCTGCTTTATCTGCATCGCCGAGTTGCGCGGACCGGCGGCCATGCCGCGCAAGGTCGGCGCCGGGCCGATATCGCCGTTTCCAGTTGCCGCGCTTCGTCGGCGCGGCATCTTGCGGCATCGTCGCCAATGCCAGCGGATTTTCGAGCGATTTGAGCGGCGCGACGGCCGCCAGCGTCGCGGCCTGGCTGTTTCTCGCCTTTATTCCTCTTGGCGTCTGGGCTGCGTTGCAGCCTGGCGGCTGTGAGCCGATAGTGGCTTTTGTGCTGATAGGAAACGTTCCGGAATGGATCCCGGAGAGCGTTTCGATCGCTTCGCTCTCTCAAGCTTCCGGGATGACGCCCGCGCGGTGTTGCGCCAACTACCTTAGCGCGCTGCGCGCGCCATCGTTTCGGACGGAGCCACATCCCGCATCAGCACGGTGATAATCTCGGCCGCCGCGAGCGCGGCGATGACCGCCGGGCGCTTGTCCTTCACCGCATCGCCGCCGATTGGCGAAACCAGCCGCGCAAACTCGGCTTCTGTCCCGCCGGCATTCTTGAAGAACCAGTTGCGGAAAGTGACCTTCTTCGTCTTCGAGC
Source organism: uncultured Alphaproteobacteria bacterium (assembly GCA_963839725.1). GTDB lineage: Bacteria > Pseudomonadota > Alphaproteobacteria > Rhizobiales > Rhizobiaceae > Kumtagia. Next base: position 179,840 of record CAWIWT010000035.1, read on the forward strand.
CGATCATGCCGACATAGGCGGTATCATCGCGCTTCAACGCTTCCGCCACGATCAAGAAGTCCAGGGCATGGTCATGCGTCAGCACGACGAAGGCTGAGTCGGCAGGCGCGTCTCGCACGACTTCTTCCGGCATTGGCGTCAGGTACTTTTCGACGGCCTCATGAAAGCCACGCAGCTCATCCGCGCGCGTCTCGACGATCGCCGCATGGACCGGCAGCAGTGCCATCGCGCTTGCCAGCGCATGCCCGACGTGGCCGCCGCCGAAAATATAGACATGCGGCAGTTTTTGCTGCTCGGCTTCAGCGCCGGCAAGCAGCTCGCTCTTAATGGCATCGTCTACGATCCGAATGGCCAGCTCCACCCGTCCACCGCAGCACTGGCCGATTTCCGGACCGAGTGGGATGTCGAGTGTGACGCGCGCCTGGTGATCGCCGCGCCGCCCCTCATCCTTACCCTCTCCCCGTGAAAAACGGGGAGAGGGGGGCTTGGACGTCTTTTCGTCACCATCAACGATATTGCCAAGCATGTCGGTATCAGCCGGTCGCAACGCTGAAGCCCCCCTCTCCCCGTTTTTCAGGGGGAGAGGGTAAGGGTGAGGGGCAGCGCCAGCACTGTTCGATGCTCCCAACATCTCCCTTGCCTTGTCGATTGCCATGAACTCCAGCTGGCCGCCGCCGATCGTGCCGAAGATGTCGCGCGCGGAGACCAGCATCCATGCGCCTTGCTCGCGCGGCGTCGAGCCTTTTGCCGAGGCGACTTCCACCAGCGCGGTGGGCGCAGAGTTCAGGAAGAACTTCAGGGAGAGGACGGTGGAGGTCATTGGCGGCCATCCTGCTGAGGGTGTCTGCCTGATACTCCGCCGTGAGACCAGTGGTCCTTCGCACCCCCCTCTGTCCTGCCGGACATCTCCCCCACAAGGGGGGGAGATCAGCTGTCGCCAGCCCCTTCGCCAATCGCCAACGCAGCGAGAGGGGCGCAAGCGCCGAAGCGCATGATCTCCCCCCTTGTGGGGGAGATGTCCGGCAGGACAGAGGGGGGCGCGAAGGAGCACACGCATGGCCGCAGTTTACCTCATGCAATTGGGCAAGGCCAATTTCATTAGCGGGCGGTTGCCACGGAGTAAGGCATCCCTTACTTTCGTGCCTCCTGCTTCAGCCATTCGATCGCCATCAGCACGCGTTCCGGCGTGGCGGGAGCGTCGAGACGCGGGCAGATCTTGTGGTCCGCGACACTGGCGACGGCATCGGAAAGCGCATGCAGCACCGACATGGCGAGCATGAAGGGCGGCTCGCCAACAGCCTTGGAACGATGCACCGTCGGCTCGCGGTTCTCCGGCCAGTCGGCCAGCGTTACATTGAAGATCTTCGGCCGGTCGGAGGCGAGCGGAATCTTGTAGGTCGAAGGCGCGTGGGTCTTCAGCTGGCCGTTGGCATCCCACCACAATTCCTCGGTCGTCAGCCAGCCCATGCCCTGGATGAAGCCGCCTTCGATCTGGCCGAGATCGATGGCGCGATTGAGCGAACGGCCCGTTTCGTGCAGGATGTCGGTGCGCTCGACGATGTATTCGCCGGTCAGCGTGTCGACCGAAACTTCCGAACAGGAAGCGCCATAGGCGAAATAGTAGAACGGGTGACCCTCGCCCTTGTCGCGGTTCCAGTGGATTTTCGGCGTCTTGTAGAAACCCGCCGCCGACAGCTGGATGCGCGCGAAATAGGCCTGCTTGATGAGGTCGGTGAACGGGATTTCCTGATTGCCGACGCGCACGCGGTTGGGCAGGAACTCGATCTGTTCGACCGGCACTTGATATTTGTCGGCGGCGAAATCGGTGAGCCGCTGTTTGATCTGCCGCGCCGCATTCTGCGCCGCCATGCCGTTCAGGTCGGAGCCTGAGGAGGCGGCGGTGGCAGAGGTGTTCGGCACCTTGCCGGTGGTAGTGGCGGTGATCTTCACCCGGTCTAGATCGATCTGGAACTCCTCCGCCACGACCTGCGCGACCTTGACGTAGAGGCCCTGGCCCATCTCTGTGCCGCCATGGTTCAGGTGGACCGAGCCATCGGTGTAAACGTGCACCAGCGCGCCCGCCTGATTGTAGTGGGTGGCCGTGAACGAGATGCCGAACTTCACCGGCGTCAGCGCCAGCCCGCGCTTGATCACCCGACTGTTGGCGTTGAAGGCCGAAATCTGCCGCCGCCGGTGCGCGTAATTGGCGCTTTGCTCCAGCTCCGAGACGATGCGGCGGATGATGTTGTCTTCCACCGTCTGGTGATACGGCGTGACATTCCGGTCCGTCGTCCCGTAGAAATTGAGCTTGCGGATTTCGAGCGGATCCTTGCCGACCGCGAAAGCCACCTCGTCGATTATGCGCTCCGCGCCGATCATGCCCTGCGGCCCGCCGAAGCCGCGATACGCCGTGTTGGACACCGTGTTGGTATAGAGCGGCGCCGACTTGGCGTGTATCGCCGGCCAGAAATAGGCGTTGTCGCAGTGAAACAGCGCGCGGTCGGTCACCGGACCGGAGAGGTCCGACGAGAAACCGCAGCGCGCCGCATAGATGTAATCCACGCCGAGAATGTTGCCCTCGTCGTCGAAGCCGGCTTCATAGTCGATGACGAAATCGTGCCGCTTGCCGGTGGCGGTCATGTCGTCGTCGCGGTCGGGCCTGATCTTGACCGCGCGGTTGAGCCGCTTGGCGGCGATGGCCGCAAGCGCGGCAAACTGGTTGCCTTGCGTTTCCTTGCCGCCGAAGCCTCCACCCATGCGGCGGATTTCCACGGTCACGGAATGGCTGGAAACCCCGAGCGCATGCGACACCATATGCTGCACTTCGCTAGGGTGCTGCGTCGAGCAGAACACGGTGACGTCGTTGTCCTCGCCAGGCACGGCCATGGAGATATGGCCTTCAAGGTAGAAATGCTCCTGCCCTCCGAGGCGCATGCGGCCCTTCACCCGGCGTGGCGCCTTGGCGATCGCTTTTTCAGCGTCGCCGCGCTTCAGAGTCAGCGGCGGCGTAACCAGCCTGTCTTTCGAGGGATCGAGATCCCAGACATCGATGATCGCCGGAAGCTCGTCATATTCTATCTTGGCAAGACGGCAGGCGCGGCGGGCCTGTTCGCGTGTCTCCGCGATCACGCAAAAGATCGGCTGTCCGAAAAACTGCACCTTGCCTTCCGCCAGAACCGGCTCGTCGTGGCGGCCGGTCGGCGAAATGTCGTTCTCGCCGGGAACATCGGCGGCGATCAGCACATCGACCACGCCAGGTGCGGTTTTCACCGCCGAAAGGTCGCACTTGCGTATAGTGCCGTGCGCGACAGTCGAGAGGCCGAGCACGCCATGCAGCGTCCCCGCCGGCTCCGGCATGTCGTCGATGTAAATCGCCTCGCCGGTTACGTGCTTGTGCGCCGAGTTCGTGCTGCTGGTCGGTGGCGACGCCGCCGGCAATTTTTGCGGCTTTGAGGTTGGGAGATGCATGCTTGTTCATTGAAGTCCTCCCGACAGCGAGTGCTTCCTCGCACCCCCCTCTGTCCTGCCGGACAGCTTCTTCGCCTCAGTGCCTCTTGCGAGGCTGAAGATTGGCGAAATCCGGCGAGCCAGCCGATCTCCCCCCTTGAGGGGGAGATGTCCGGCAGGACAGAGGGGGGTGCGACGAGATAAAAGCATTGCTACGCCACCATCGCGCGGCTGACCTGCAGCGGCGCCTTGGTGCCGGTGGTCTCGATGTAGAAGCGCCTGAGCAGGTTCTTTGCAGCAAGCATCCGGTATTCAGCGCTCGCCCGCATATCGGTCAGCGGCTTGAAATCGGTCTCGAAAGCCGCGATTGCCGCTTCAACCGTTTGTTCGGTCCACGGCTTGCCGGTCAGCGCGGCTTCGACCGCCGCGGCGCGCTTCGGTATCGCCGCCATGCCGCCAAAGGCGATGCGCACATCGGATACCGTGCCGTTCCTCGCCAGCAGGTGGAAGGCTCCGAGCGTCGCCGTGATGTCTTCGTCACGGCGCTTAGTCACTTTATAGACAGCGAAATGCGTGCCTTTGGCCGGGATCGGCACGGTCACGCTTTCGACCAATTCGCCTGGCTGGCGGTCCTGCTTGCCGTAGGCAACGAAGAACGCTTCCAGAGGGATCGTCCGGCGCTTTGCGCCTTTGCGCAGCGTCAGCCGGCTCCCCAGTGCGATCAATGGCGGCGGCGTGTCGCCGATCGGCGATCCGTTGGCGATGTTTCCGCCGATTGTGCCCATGTTGCGCACCTGTTCGCCGCCAATGCGGTCGAACAGCGGCCCCATCGCCGGAATACGCTTCGCCAACAGCGAGAACGCCTCGGTGTATGTGACGCCGGCGCCGATGGTAATCGCGCCATCCGCTTCGGTGATCGCCTTGAGCTCATCGATGCCGCCGATGAAAACGACCGGCGAGATGTCGCGCATGAATTTCGTCACCCAAAGCCCGACATCGGTCGCGCCGGCAACCACGGTCGCCTGCGGTTCAGCCTTGAACACGGCGGCAAAATCGTCGAGCGAGGCCGGCACGACCAGGCGCTTGTCGCCGGAGCCGATTTCCACGCGAACGCCGTCCTTCAGCGCCGCCAGCCGCGCGATGATCGCCTTGCGCTCCGCAAGCAGCGGGTCCTTCGCCGCCTTGCCGTAGTTGGAGATGGCGCGGCCAGCGCGCACGATCGCCTCGTAGCCGGTGCAGCGGCAAAGATTGCCCTGCAGCGCCTTCTCGATTTCGGGGTCCGATGGCGTCGGCGACTTCATCCAGAGGGAGTAGAGCGACATGACGAAGCCCGGCGTGCAGAAGCCGCATTGCGAGCCGTGGAAATCTACCATGGCCTGCTGCACCGGGTGCAGCGTGCCGTCCTTGCCCTTAAGATGCTCGACGGTGACGACATGCGTGCCGTCCAGCGAGCCGAGGAAGCGGATGCAGGCGTTGACGCTTTCATAGATCAGCTTGCCTTTGAGCAACCGCCCGACCAGAACGGTGCAGGCGCCGCAGTCGCCCTCGGCGCAGCCTTCCTTGGTGCCGCGCATGACGCGTGTCAGCCGCAGCCAGTCGAGCAGCATCTCGTCGGGCGCGACATTGGTAAGCGCGACATCCTCGCCATTCAGGATGAAGCGAATTTCGTTGCGGGTCTTGAGCTTCGCCATGTCAGCTCCCCCTGTAGGTCGAATAGCCGTAGGGCGAGATTAGCAGCGGCACGTGATAATGCGACCGCTCGGCGATGCCGAAGCGGATGGGAATCTGATCGAGGAACAACGGGTCAGGAAGGTTGCCGCCCGTGGCGCGAAGGTAATCGCCGGCGAAGAATACAAGTTCGAACTGGCCGAGCTCGAATTCCTTGCCGTCAAGCAACGGCGCATCACAACGCCCGTCGTCATTGGTGACGACCTCTTTCACCTTCCGATGCGAGTTCCCGCTCACGCGATAAAGCGCGATCTTGACGCCTGCTGCCGGCTTGCCGGAAGCCGTATCGAGCACGTGGGTCGTAAGCCGCCCACCTTCAGACTTCGCCATTCGGCCTGCCTCCCACGGTACATTCGAATGCGATGAAGAATTGTGCACCGATTAAAGGCCATGCATAAGTCTTCGTGAAGCGGACTGCTACAAAAAGACTTTCAAAAATTTTGGGGGGATTGACCCGCACCCGCATCCGCTATCGTCTGCGAAAAATAGGAAACGCCTCGGAAATGACTCCGAAACGCTACGTCAGGGATATGCGCGGCTACGGCGCAAATCCGCCAGATCCGAAATGGCCGAACGGCGCGATCGTCGCCGTGCAGTTCGTGGTGAATTACGAAGAGGGCGGCGAAAACAGCGTGCTGCATGGCGATGCAGCTTCCGAAGCCTTCCTGTCGGAGATCGTCGGCGCGGCGCCATGGCCGGGCCAGCGTCACTGGAACATGGAGTTGATCTACGAATATGGCGCCCGCGCCGGCTTCTGGCGGCTGCATAGGATGTTCACCGACGCCGGCGTAGCAGCCACCTGCTACGGCGTGGCGTCGGCGCTTGCCCGCTCGCCCGACCAACTCGCGGCCATGCAGCAGGCCGGGTGGGAAATCGCCTCGCACGGCCTGAAATGGATCGACTACCGCGATTATCCGATCGAGGAGGAGCGGGCGCACATGGCGGAGGCGATCCGCCTGCACACGGAGGTCACCGGCGCGCGCCCGGCAGGCTGGTACACCGGTCGGACCTCGGCCAACACGGTGCGGCTGGCGGCGGAAGAAGGCGGCTTCGACTATGTCTCGGACACATACGACGACGACCTGCCCTATTGGCTCGATCATGACGGACACGGCAACGCGATCGCGCCGCAGCTGATCATCCCCTACACGCTCGACGCCAACGACATGCGCTTCGCCACGCCGCAGGGCTTCAATTCTGGCGATCAGTTCTTCGCCTATCTCAAGGATTCCTTCGACACGCTGTATGCCGAAGGCAAGGGCGGACGCGGCGGCATGATGTCGGTTGGCTTGCATTGCCGGCTGGTCGGGCGTCCGGGTCGCGCGGCGGCGCTTCGGCGCTTCATCGACTATGTGAAGGGCCACGAGCACGTCTGGCTGCCACGCCGCATCGATATTGCCCGACACTGGCGTGAGACCCATCCCTACAGGCCTGCGGCGCTGCGCCCGTCGCGCATGGATCGCGGCGCATTCGTCGAAAAGTTCGGCGGCATTTTCGAGCATTCGCCATGGGTCGCCGAGCGCGCCTACGATCTCGAACTCGGCCCGGCCCATGATAGCGCCGGCGGGCTGCACAACGCGCTGTGTCGCGCCTTCCGGTCGGCCGGCGAGGACGAACGGCTCGGCGTCTTGACCGCGCACCCCGACCTTGCCGGCAAGCTTGCGCAGGCAAAGCGCCTGACGCCGGAATCGACGAGGGAACAGGCGTCGGCCGGGCTGGATTCGCTCACAGACGCAGAACACGGACGCTTCACCGAACTCAATGACGGCTATGTCGCAAAGTTCGGCTTTCCCTTCATCATCGCGGTCAAGGGCAGGACGAAGGCCGAAATCCTTTCGGCCTTCGAAAGCCGCATCGCCAATGACCGTGCAACCGAATTCGCAACAGCTTGCGGCCAGGTGGAGCGCATCGCGCTGCTCCGGCTCAACGATCTCCTTCCCCAGTAGGGACCCATGGCCAATCGATCTTATTACGCCCCGAAAGGCGGCCTGCCGCCGCAGACCGATCTGATCACCGATCGGGCCATTTTCACCGAAGCCTATGCGGTGATCCCGAAGCGCGAGTTCAGCGACATCGTCACCAGCTATCTGCCCTTCTGGGACGAGACTCGGGCCTGGGTGATCGCCCGGCCTTTGTCGGGCTTCGCCGAGACCTTCTCGCAGTACATCATGGAAGTGCAGCCGGGCGGCGGCAGCGGTAAGCCTGAACCGGATGCAGGCGCCGAGGGCGTGCTGTTTGTGGTTGAAGGCGAACTGACGGTGACGCTTGCCGGTAGGGCGCATGTGTTGACGCCAGGCGGCTATGCCTTCCTGCCTCCCGGCAGCGTATGGACCGCTCGCAATGCCGGCAGCGCGGCTGTCCGCTTCCATTGGATCCGAAAGGCCTATGAGGTCGTCGACGGCATCGACGCGCCGGAGGCGATCTTCGCCAACGATCATGATGTGGCGCCTATTGCCATGCCGGACACGGATGGCAAATGGGCCACTACGCGCTTCGTCGATCCATCGGACATCCGCCACGACATGCATGTGACTGTCGTCACCTTCGAGCCGGGCGGCATCATTCCCTTCCCCGAGACCCATGTCATGGAGCACGGGCTCTATGTGCTGGAAGGCAAGGCCGTTTACCGGCTGAACAATGACTGGGTCGAGGTCGAGGCCGGCGATTTCATGTGGCTGCGGGCCTTCTGCCCGCAGGCCTGCTACGCCGGCGGTCCGGGAAAATTCCGGTATCTGCTTTACAAGGATGTGAACCGGCACATGAAGCTGGGGTATCGGTGATGGCGGCGACAGCGTTAATGCGGACGTCCCCCTCCCCCTTGAGGGGAGGGTCCGGCCGTCGGCCGGGGGTGGGGTTGGTGCGGCAGCGCCACGGACGATCTCGACACTAGGAAGGTCGGAGCCAGCGGAATATGACCCCACCCGGCGGCTTCGCCGCCACCCTCCCCTCAAGGGGGAGGGATGCTCGGAGGCGCACGCCATGACCCGCATCATCACCGCAATACCCCTCACCCGCGAGGCCTTCGCCCCCTTCGGCGAGGTCATCGAGATCGGCGGCGATCATCACTTTCCGATCAATGGCGGCAAGGCGGAGCGCTACCATGCGCTGGCTACCGCCGACGCCACCGGGCCGAATGCGCGCGTACTGATTTCGACCGTGCGCGGCACACCCTATGATTTTCCGCTGAAGCTGACGATGGTCGAGCGCCATCCGTTCGGCAGTCAGGCCTTCATTCCGTTGCAGCCTCGGCCCTTCGTCGTCGTTGTCAGCCATGACGAAAGCGGCAGGCCCGGCACGCCGCACGCTTTCCTGACCAAGCCCGGCCAGGGCATCAACTATCCACGCAACTCCTGGCATGGCGTGCTGACGCCGATCGGCGAGCCGCAGGATTTCGCGATAGTCGACCGCAGCGGCGACGGCACCAATCTCGAGGAATTCTTCTTCGAGGAGCCGTTTGAGATCCACCTTCCGTGAAAGTACTTCGATGAACGACGTTTCCCTGATCAATCGCCTTCTCGACGTGATCGAGTACGATATCGTGCCGAAGACCGCTGACGGCGTTGCGCATGGCAACAAGCTGTTCGGCGCTGCAATCCTGCGCAAGGACGACCGTTCGCTGGTGCTTGCCGAGACCAACAATGAGATGGAAAACCCGCTCTGGCACGGCGAAGTGCATTGCCTGAAGCGGTTTTATGAAATGCCCAGGGCTGACCGGCCGGATACCAAGGAATGCGTGTTCATCGCCACGCACGAGCCATGCTCGCTCTGCCTTTCGGCAATTACCTGGACCGGATTTGACAATTTCTATTACCTGTTCAGCCATGAGGATTCGCGCGACAGCTTCGCCATTCCGCACGACCTGAAAATATTGAAAGAGGTCTTCACCCTCGATCCCGGCGGCTACAATTCCGAAAACGCCTATTGGAAGAGCTTCTCGATCCGCAGGTTGGCGCGCGTTCTCCCGGCAGCCGAACGCGCGCGGCTGGAAGCGCGCATTGCCGGCATTTCCCGCAAATATGACGAGCTTTCCACGGAATATCAGGACAGCAAGGCGGAGAATGATATCCCGCTGAATTGAGTGGCGCCAAAGTACCAGACGCGTTCAAATTCTATCTACCCCCTCTCCGTCCGCTTCGCGGACACCTCTCCCCCACTTCGTGAGGGGAGAGGATGGGCGTGGATTAGGATTGGTATTTCTGGATACCTCTAATTCCCGGCGCTCGCCATGCGCCGTCCGGAGATCGCCTTCTCCAGCCAGCCGATTTCCATCTCCGGAACCGAAGACAGCAGCAGGTCGGTGTAATCGTCGAAGGGCGGCGCCAGCACCTGGTTCTTCGGCCCGTAGCGCCGGACCTCGCCGCGATACATCACGGCGATGGAGTCGGCGATCGACTTCACCGTCGCAAGATCGTGGGTGATGAAGAGATAGGCGACGCCCTCCTCCTTCTGCAGTTCCAGCAGCAGCTTGAGGATGCCGTTCGCAACCAGCGGATCCAGCGCCGAGGTGACCTCGTCGCAGATGATCAGCTTCGGCTTCGCGGCGAGCGATCGAGCGATGCAGACACGCTGTTTCTGGCCGCCTGAAAGCTCGGCCGGATAGCGGTCAAGGAAGCCTTTTCCCATCTCGATCTTCTCGAGCAGTTCGGCGACGCGCTTGTCGCGCTCCTTGCCTCGCATGCCGAAATAGAATTCCAGCGGTCGCCCGATGATGGTGCCCACCGTCTGGCGCGGGTTCATCGCCACGTCCGCCATCTGGTAGATCATCTGCAGCTGCCGCAAATCTTCCTTCGGCCGGCCGGCAAGCGAGTTCGACAGCGGACGCCCGTCGAAGGTGATCGTGCCCTTTTCGGGCGGCAGCAGGCCGGTGATGGCGCGCGCCAGTGTCGACTTGCCCGAACCGGACTCACCTACCACCGCAAGAGTCTGACCGGGGAAAATGTCGACGGAAACGTCCTTGAGCACCTTGACCTTGCCGCCGCCATAGGCCGCCGTGACATTCTTTACCGACAGGAACGGTTTCGTGCCTGGCTTCTGTTCGTCATGCTGGATCTCGTGAACCGAGACCAGAGCGTTGGTGTATTCCTGCCTGGGTTCCTTGATGATCTGGCGCGTGCCGCCCCATTCCACCAGCCTGCCATGACGCAGCACCATGATCTCGTCGGCAACCTGCGCGACAACGGCAAGGTCGTGGGTGATGTAGAGCGCTGCGACGCCGGTATCGTGTATGGCATCCTTGATCGCCGCCAGCACGTCGATCTGCGTCGTCACGTCGAGCGCCGTCGTCGGCTCGTCGAAGACGATCAGGTCCGGCTCGGAGCACAGTGCCATCGCGGTCATGACGCGCTGCAACTGGCCGCCCGAGACCTGGTGCGGGAAGCGCTTGCCGATGTTTTCCGGGTCCGGCAGGCTGAGCTTCTTGAACAGCGCGACCGCCCGCTTCTCCGCTTCGGCGCGGCTGGCGACACCATGCAGCAGAGTTGCCTCCACCACCTGGTCCATCAGCCGGTGTGCCGGATTGAACGCGGCGGCAGCCGACTGCGCGACGTAGCAGACCTCGCGGCCGCGTAGTCTTCGCAATCCGGACTGGCCGCCCTTCAATACGTCGCGGCCATTGATCACCACTTCGCCGCCGGTGATCCGCACGCCGCCGCGTCCATAGCCCATCGACGACAGGCCGATTGTCGACTTGCCGGCTCCGGATTCGCCGATCAGGCCGAGCACCTTGCCGCGGTTGAGGGTCAGCGAGACGTCGTGGACGAGCGTGATCGACTTGGGCGGCTCGCCCGGCGGATAGACCGTTGCCTCTATGCGCAGATTGCGGATGTCGAGTAGCGGATCGGATTTCGCCGCCTTCTTGCTACGCGCCTCAGCCATCAGCCGCGCCCTCCCTTGAGGCTCGTTGTCCGGTTGAGAATCCAGTCCGCAACCAGGTTGACCGAGATCGACAGCGCCGCGATCGCCGCGGCGGGGATAAGCGCCGCGGGAATGCCAAAAACGATCCCGTCCTTATTTTCCTTGACCATGCCGCCCCAGTCGGCTTCCGGCGGCTGCACGCCAAGACCGAGAAACGAGAGTGCGGAAAGGAAGAGCACGGCGTAGATGAAACGCAGGCCGAGTTCCGACACCAACGGCGACAGCGCGTTGGGCAGGATCTCGCGAAAGATGATCCACCGCATGCCTTCACCGCGCAATTTCGCCGCCTCGACGAAATCCATCACGTTGATGTCGACCGCCACCGCCCGCGACAGGCGATAGACGCGGGTCGAATCGAGGATACCCATGACCAGGATGAGCGTGGTCACCGTCGTGGGCAGCACCGACAGAACGACGAGCGCAAAGATCAGCGTCGGGATCGCCATCAGAAGGTCAACGAAGCGCGACATCAGCGTGTCGAACCAGCCGCCGACCACCGCAGCGGTGAAGCCGAGCACCGAGCCAAGCGTAAAAGACAGCGCCGTCGCCAGCACGGCAATGAAGATCGTGGTGCGCGCGCCGTAGATCATGCGCGACAGGAGATCGCGGCCAAGATTGTCGGTGCCCAGCAAGAACTGATCGGACATCGGCGCCCAGACGTCGCCGACAATCTCGCCGAGGCCATAGGGCGCCAGCCAGGGCGCGAATATGGCCGCGATCAGGAACATGGCGGTCAGGACAAGCCCGATAAGCGCGCCGAGGGGAATCCGTCTGATGTCCAGCATCGCGCGCTCTTACTTCGGATGCCTGAGCCGCGGATTGGCGACGATCGCCGCTATGTCCGCAACGATGTTCAGACTGATGTAGACCGCGGCGAAAATGAGCCCGACCGCCTGGACCACCGGCACGTCGCGCTTGGTAACGTGGTCCACGAGATATTGGCCCATGCCGGGATAGACGAAGATCACCTCGATCACGACCACGCCGACGATCAGGAAGGCGAGATTGAGCATCACGACGTTGACCACGGGCGCGATCGCATTGGGAAAGGCGTGCTTGCGGATGATATCGAGCGGCCGCAGGCCCTTCAGCTCCGCCGTCTCGATATAGGCGGACTGCATGACGTTCAGGATCGCCGCGCGTGTCATGCGCATCATGTGAGCCAGCACGACCAGGGTCAGCGCCGTCGCCGGCAAGGCGATCGCCATCATGCGCTCACCGAAGGGCATTCCGTCATAGACGGTGGAAATGCCCGGAAACCACTGCCACTTCACGGCGAAGAAAAAGACCAGCAGATAGCCGACGAAAAACTCCGGAAGCGAGGTCGAAGCGAGCGCCAGGCCGGAAATCAGCTTGTCGACGAAGCCGTTGCGGTAACGCACGGCGAGCAGGCCGAGGATGATCGCCAGCGGCACCGCGACGACGGCCGCCCAGAAGGCCAGGAACAGCGTGTTCCACAGCCGGCCGCCGATCGAGGTCGCGATATCCTGCCCGCTCGATTGCGCGGTGCCCAGATCGCCGGTCAAAACGCCGCCCAGCCAACGGAAATAGCGGACATAGGCGGGGTCGTTGAGCCCGAGTTCCTCGCGCAAATTGGCGAGCGACTCCGGCGTGGCCGACTGGCCCAGAATGGCTTGCGCGACGTCGCCGGGAAGGATCTGCGTGCCGACGAAGATCAGGACGGATACGGCGAAGAGGAGAAGGATGCCCAGCGCAATGCGCTGGGCAACCAATTTCAGCAGAGGTCCCATCGAGGATGAGCTTTCGCTCAAGCCGACAGCCAGCACTTCGACAGGGCGTAGCCGTTCATCAGCTCCTGATGCGGGTCAAGAATCCAGCCCTGAAGCTTTGGTCCCGTGGCGTCGATGAACTGGTTGAAGAACGGCAGGATCAGGCCGCCCTCATCGCGGACGATGACCGCCATGTCGCGGTACATGGCCTTGCGCTTGGCCTCGTTCGAGTTCGGCGCGCGCCGCGAGCACCATCTTGTCGAAGTCCGGGCGCAGGAAGCGGGTGTCGTTCCAGTCCGCCGTCGAGATATAGGCGGTCGAATACATCTGGTCCTGGGTCGAGCGCCCGCCCCAGTAGGACATCGAGAAGGGCTGCTTGTTCCAGACTTCCGTCCAGTAGCCGTCGCCCGGCTCGCGCTTGATCTCCAGTGGTGATGCCGGCCTTGGCGCAGCTCTGCTGATAAAGTTGGGCCGCATCCACCGCGCCGGGGAACGCGACGTCAGAGGTGCGCAATAGCACCGTGCCGCTGTGGCCCGACTTCTTGTAATGGAACGCCGCCTTGTCGGGGTCGAACTTGCGCTGCTCGATATCGTCCGAAAAGAACGGGTAGGAGGCATTGATCGGGAAATCGTTGCCGAGCGAGCCGTAGCCGCGCAGGATCTTGTCGAGCATCTCCTCGCGGTCCATCGCAAGCTTCAGCGCCATGCGCAGATCGTTGTTGTCGAACGGTGCCGTGTTGCAATGCATGATGAAGACGTAGTGGCCTGGTCCGGCATAGTTGCGGATGGTGACACCCGGCACCCGCTTGATCAGATCGACGATCTTCGGCTCGACGCGATTGATCATGTGGACCTGACCGCCTTGCAGCGCGGAGATGCGTGCGGTTGGATCGTTGATGACGATGATCTCGACCTGATCGGCGTGGCCCATTTTGTCGCCCTGCCAGTAATTGGCGAAGCGCTCGCCGCCGTGGCGCACGCCAGGCTCGTTCACCGTGACCTTGTACGGACCGGCCGAAATGCCGGCAGCAGGATCGTCCTTGCCGCCATTGGGCTGGACGGGCAGATGATAGTCTGTCAGCAGGTAAGGCAGGTCGGCATTGGGTTCCTTTAGAGTGATGATGACTTCCTTGCCGCTGGCCTTGATGCTCTCGAAGCCCTTCAGGTAGCCGAGGGCGCCGGATTTCGACTTTTCATCAGAATGGCGTTCGAGGGTTGCGAGAACATCCTCGGCCGTCACCGTCTTGCCGTTGTGAAACTCGACCCCGTCGCGGATCTTCAGCGTCCAGGTCTTGGCATCGTCGGAGGCGCCGATCTCTTCGGCGATGCGGTATTCGATGCCGCCGTCGGGCGCCAGTTCGACGATCATTTCGCCCCATTGCTTGTTGAACACCTGCATAACCTGCACCAGGGCCAAAGCCGGGTCGAGCGTGTCGGTCGATCCGCCCCCGACGAGGCCGGCCTTGATGAGGCCGCCTTTGACGGGGCCTTCGGCCCGCACGGCGCTTGAGAGAAGGGAGTTGGCGAACGTTGAGGTAACGCCAAGCGCGGCGGCGCGACCAAGGAAATCGCGCCGGCTCAGTTTGCCCAGCGCGACACGGTGGCTCAGAAAGTCAAGTTCATTCGACATCTTGCAAGTTCCTCACTCGGGTGTTTTGGCCGTGGCCTTATGATTATGGTTGTCAGGATATGACCGCATCCTTTGGAAGGGCGCAAGGCAGTTTGCGACATGACGTGGCGTAAATAATAAGACGCTACTGGCCCAAGCCTGAATCGGTTTGGAATCGGGCTGGCGCCCACGCGCACCTAAATGTGATCGCGCGGCACTTCCTCCGTGAAGTTCCGCTCGAACACCAGGATGTCCCCCTCATACGCTTCGATGCGTCCGGTGAGGTAGAAAGTCGTGGCGTCCGACCGCATCGACGAGGAGGTCTCGGTGCGGACCGACCAATCATCGCGTGACAGCGTCTGGGTCCAGTGGGTGACTCCGCTCGCCGACAGCGGGTCGTCGGGATGGATGGTCCATTTTTCGCGACATATCGACCCATGCACAAGGCCATGGTCAAGGTCTCGGCCGGAACCGAAATCCTCAAGGATCGAAAGGGTTACTGTTCCGGTCTTCTCATCGCGTTCGACACGTCGTTCGGACGTCGTTGGTCGCAATGTCTCCAACCGCCACGGCGTCGCGCCCTCGGGTTGCGGAAATGCCGTCTCATCGCCTGTTGCAAGTGGGCGGACGGGCAGTACGAATGTCGCAGCTTCAATAGTAAGGCCAGCCGGCTCAGGCGATGGCCAGATCATCGGCCAATACGCGCTGGAAACAGCGATCCGCAGGCGATGGCCGGCCGGCACTCGATAGGCGGCTTCGTCCAGCAACACCCGGGCCGTCAAAGGCTGGCCGGAGACCACCGCTTCCGGCAGCTCGTTCGAGTTGCGATGTGTGAGGTTAAGCACTCCGTAGGAAATCAACTCGGATGCACCGTCGGGATGAACGTCGCAAAGTCTGACAGCAATATTGGCTTGCGACCGGTCAGCCGACAGTGTGACCAAAAGCTCCGGCGCGCCGACAATGTCGATGGCCTCGGCCAAAGGCGGTTGATCGAAGCATAACGATAGTGCGTCGTCGGGGCGCTGGTCGCCCGGAAATTCCGGCCCGAACGTGAACGGAAAATACTCGCCACCTGAAAGGCCGCAGGTCTGCGGCGAGTTCACCAACGCTGGCGCGGCGCCGGGCGCCATTATTTCGAAGTCTCCGGGCCTTGATCGTCGGCGAAGGCCATACTGCCTCAGCTATCCAGCGACCAGGCCGACTATCATGCCAGCGCGCTGGGCGGACACTGTCCATCACCCAGGCTCGATAGATTGGATCGCTTTCAACCGCCGTGTCGATGTCCTTCAACCAGCGATCCCACCAGCGCAAAGCCTCCTGCAAGAAGCCAATTCGTGGCTCCGGCGCAGCGTAGTGCGGATACTTGTGTATCCACGGCCCCATGATGCCCTTCACTGGCGCCTGAATGTTGGCGACGATCTGCGACACTGCGTTCCGATAGCCGTCGTGCCATCCACCTATTGCCAGAACCGCCGCCTTGACCCCGGCGAAATCCTCGCGGATCGAGCCGCGCTTCCAATAGGCGTCGCGGCGCTGATGCGACAACCAGAGTGGTGTCAGGAACGGCTGATGCTGCAGGCGATTCAGCCACATTTCCCTCCACCGATCACCGACCAGCGCAGGATCTGGCGGCCTGGAAGAGTAGGACAGCATCGTAGAGCCCCAACCGAAGTTTTCATTCAGCAGGCAGCCTCCCTTGTAGTGGATGTCGTCGGTGTAGCGATCGACGGTCGAGCAGAGCGTTATAACGGCCTTGAGCGCAGGCGGCTGCAACGTCGCAACCTGCGGGCCGTTGAAGCCACCCCAGGAAATGCCAATCATGCCGACCCTTCCCGTGCACCACGGCTGCGCCGCCAGCCAAGCGATCACATCGACTGCGTCCTGCCACTCCTGATCGGAGTATTCGTCGTCCATGAGCCCTTCGGAATCACCGTTTCCGCGCATATCGACACGCACGGAGGCGTAGCCGTGACCGGCAAAATAGGGATGCGTCAGGCTATCGCGCTGCGCGGTGCCTTCGCGTTTGCGATAGGGAATGTGTTCGAGGATCGCCGGAACGGGATCCTCCTCGGCATCGACTGGCATCCAGATGCGCGCAGACAGCACGCAGCCGTCCGGCATCGCGATCCTTACATCCGGATACTCCACGACTTTTCGAGGGAAGTTCGTAACAATCTTCATAGCCTGCCTTCTGCTATCGTCGCTCCAGATTGCCCAACGGTTTGACGGAGATTGGAGCACGAGTCATTGGCATTGTTGCATTTTGCGTTGCGCCAGAACGCACGAATCTCACGCCGCAGGCCATTCTCCTCGCCCGAGCTTCGACACCGCCGCAACGATCCGCGAAAAGCTTTCGCGGGCGCGTGCGACCGTATGACGGGCGCGCAAATAGCCATGCACAAGGCCTGGCTCCTCATGCCAATATGCCTTGCCACCTGCTGCCAGGATACGGTCGCGGTAGGTTTCGCCGTCCGATGACAGCGGATCGCACTGCGCGGTGATTACCACCGTTGGCGGCAGGCCGGAGAAATCGCGATCGGCAAGCGGGTAGAGCGTTGCGAGCTTTGAAGGCGCGATTCCGCCGGTGCGGATATCCTTGTAGAATTCGAGGTCGCGCACGGTCAGCATCGGCGCGTTGGCGTGGTTCTGGTAGGACGGGGCGGTACGGTCTCCTCCCAGGCCTGGATAGATCAACACCTGGCCAATGGGCATGCGCGCCTCCCCGCGCATCGCGTGGCTGACGGCAGCCGCGAGATTGCCGCCGGCGGAATCTCCCGCCAAAACGATTGGCCGGTTGTATGTTTGCGCCACCCATTCGAATGCCGCGACCGCGTCATCGAAAGCCGACGGATGACGGTGCTCCGGCGCCAGACGATAGCACACCGACACGACCGCATGGCCCGTACGCCCGCAAAGCTCGGCGCAGAAATCGTCATGACTGTCCAGCCCGCCGAGAATGTAACTGCCGCCGTGGAGATACACCACCATCGCCCCATCGCTCGGCTTGGCGCTCCGATAGACGCGGATCTGGATGGCGCGATCCGGCAGCACGATCGCGGTAGTTTCTGCGGAGACGTCATCCGGATAGCCGGCGAAAAACGCGCGACACATGCGGTCATAGACCGCGCGCTGCTGCGCGACGGTGAAATCGATCGCATCGGGCGGATAGAAGGAGTTGGTACGCTCGATGAACGCCCAGGTCTCCGCGTCGATAAGGGTGGAATAGTCGGTCATGGTTCCCTCCCCTCGAGGGGGAGGGATTGCGGCGCAGCCATCACCGCCCCTTCCACACCGGGTCGCGCTTTTCGGCGAAGGCCCGGAACCCCTCGATGTTGTCCTCCGAGCCGTACAGAATATCGACGGTCGGCAGCTGGCGGCGGGTGACCTTGTTCATGGCATCTTGGAAAGTCAGCGCCTCGGCGACACGCGCCGTTTCCTTGATTGCTGCGAAGACCAGCGGCGGTCCGCCGGCGAGCAGCCGCGCGATCTCCCAGACGCGATCCTCCAGTTTTTCCTTCGGCAGCACCTCGTTGACGAGGCCCCAGCGATGGGCCTCCGCGACATCCATCCAGCGGCCTGTAAGCAGCAAGTCCATGGCGACATGATAGGGAATGCGCTTCGGCAGCTTGATGGTAGCGGCGTCGGCCAGAGTTCCAGCGCGGATTTCCGGCAGGGCGAAGCTCGAATGGTCCGAAGCGTAAATGAGATCGCAGGACAGCGCCAGTTCGAAGCCGCCGCCCACCGCCATGCCGTTGACACATGCGATCACCGGCTTGTTGAGGTCGCGCAGTTCCTGCAGCCCGGCAAAGCCGCCGACACCGTAGTCGCCGTCGACGGCGTCGCCGCCTGCCGCTGCCTTAAGGTCCCAGCCGGCGCAGAAGAACTTGTCGCCGGCGGTCTTGACGATGGCGACGCGCAATTCCGGATCGTCGCGGAACGCTTTGAAGGTCTCGCCCATCAGCCGCGACGTCTTGAGGTCGATGGCGTTGGCCTTCGGCCGGTCGAGCGTGACTTCAAGGATGGTGCCTTCGCGGCGCGTGGTGATGACATCGGTCATGGGTTCGCTCCTTACCCTCCCCCTTGTGGGGAGGGTCGACCGGCAAGGCCGGTCGGGGTGGGGGTAATTTGAGGATTTGCGGAGATACCCCCACCCGCGCCTTCGGCGCGACCTCCCCACAAGGGGGAGGTGGGAGCCACGACCATCAACGCATCCGCAACCCAGGCGCCTTGCCCTTTGGCGCAGACGATCAGTGGATTGACGTCCAGTTCCTCGATCCTGTCGGCATTTTGCGATACCATCGCCGCCAGTGACACGATAGCGTCGATCCCTGCTGCAAGATCGGCCTTGGGCCGGCCGCGAAACCCATCAAGCAACGGAAACAGTTTTAGCCCGCGTAAAGCGCTTTCGATCTCACCCCGAGAGGCTGGCAGCAGCAAAGTCGCGGAGTCTTTCAACAACTCGACCAGTACGCCGCCGGAACCTAGCGTCATGACCGGCCCGAACAGCGGGTCGCGGGCAAAGCCGACGATCAATTCAGCGACACCGCCCTGCACCATGCTTTCGAGATAAAGGCCGGTGCCGAGCGGCAGCAGCGCTGCCGCCGCTTTCCGCACGGTCTCGGCATCGCGCAGATTGAGCTTTACCGCGCCAGCTTCCGATTTGTGCGCAACGCCCATCGCCTTCAGCGCCACGGGATAGCCCAGTGCCTCGGCGGCGCTCGCAGCCTCCTCGACGCTTGATGCGCGTTGGCCAGCGGGGACGGAAACACCGGCTTGCGCAAGCAACGCTTTGGCGGAGGCTTCGTCGAGGATTGTCGCCTCACGCTCCCCCTTGTGGGGAGGGTCAGCGCGCGGCGCCGGGGCCTCGACTTGTGACAGGCACGAATTCACCCCCCCTTTCGGGCAACCCTCCCCACAAGGGGGAGGGTAAGGGGCGCTTCCATGCCTCGCCAATAGACGCAGCAGCCTCGGCCGCATCCAGCGCCTCGGTGATGCCGTAGAGGGGAACCATGCCCCGCGCCATCAGGCCCGGTGCATAATCCTCCGGCAGGTTTTCCGGCAACGAAGCAACTACCGCGCCCTTGGCGCCGTGTGTCGTCAGCCCGCTCTCGAAGGCCCGCAGCGTGGTCCACCAGTCCACGTCGGAGCAGCGGTCGCGGCGCGGGAAATCCAGCACCAGCAGGTTCAGATCGAAACCGCCCGACACCATTGCGCCGAAGGTCGCGGTCATGGCCGGTTCGTCGTTCCAGATGAAGGTGTGATAGTCGAGCGGATTGGCGACCGCAACCAGCGGTCCGAGAGTCGCCTTGACCCTCGCCCGATGCTCTTCGGTCAGCGGCGGGAATACCGCTTTGCGCCCTTCGACACTGTCGGCCATCACCGATGCCTCGCCGCCCGAGCAACTCATCGACGAGAGGCGGCACCCGGCCAGCGGGCCGTGGACATGCAGCAGCTTCAGTGCTTCAAGGAAAGACGGAAGGGCGTTGACCCGCGCAATACCCAGACGTTTCAGGAAGGCGTCCGACGCCGCATCCGAGCCGGCGAGCGAGGCAGTGTGCGACACGGTACCGGCGCGCGCCTGCTCCGAACGGCCGACCTTCATGGCGACGACCGGCTTTTTCAGTTCACGCGCCCGCGCCGCCAGCCGTTCAAGGCCGGATATCGAGTCGAAACCTTCGATATGCAGGCCAAGCACCGAGACGCGATCGTCCTCGATCAGGCCCAACGCCATTTCGGAAAGGCCGGTCTGCGCCTGGTTGCCGGCGGTCATGATGTAGGCGACCGGCAGCCCCCGCGCCTGCATGGTCATGTTGATGGCGATGTTGGACGATTGCGTGATGATCGCCGCGCCCGTCGCGCCTTCGGCAAGACGGATGCCGCCATGCTGGTCCGGCCACAGCAGCGCGCCATCGGCGTAGTTGATCAGGCCATAGCAGTTCGGCCCGATAATCGGCATCTGGCCCGCCGCTTGGAGCAGCGCGTCTTGCAGCCCGTTTCCTTCGGAGTCGTAGTGCCCGGTCTCGCGAAAGCCGGAGGCAAAGCAGATGGCCGCACCCGCGCCACGTTCGCGCAGCGCCTTGACCATCTCGATCGTGAGATGCCGGTTGACGCCGATAAAAGTGGCGTCCGGCGCGCCCGGCAGCTCGGCGACAGTGCCGTAAGCCTTTACGCCTTCGACCTCGTTCTTCTTCGGATGAACCGGCCAGATGTCGCCCGAAAACCCCATTTTCAGGCACTGCCTGACGACATTCGTTCCAAACGCCCCGCCGCCGATCACGGCGATGGATTTCGGGCGAAGCAGGCGTTCGAGGCGGCCCCTACCCTCCCCCTTGCGGGGAGGGTTGGCGCACAGCGCCGGGGTGGGAGGAAGGTGGTTGTTCATATTGACCCCCACCCCGCTCGGCTTCGCCGATCGACCCTCCCCACAAGGGGGAGGGTAAGCTGCCGCGTGCTCATCATCCGCCCACGGCCCTCAACAGCGCGCGCGAAATGATGTGCCGCTGGATCTCGCTGGTGCCTTCCCAGATGCGCTCGACGCGCGCGTCGCGCCAGATGCGCTCCAGCGGCAGGTCGTCCATCAGGCCCATGCCGCCATGGATCTGGATCGCCTCGTCGGCGACATAGGCGAGCACTTCGGTCGCCTTCAGCTTGGCCATCGCCATGTCCTGGTCGGTGACCGTGCCCTGGTCGTATTTCCAGCCGGCCTCGAACACCATCAGGTCGGCAGCTTTCAGCTCCGTCGCCATGTCGGCGAGCTTGAACGACACGCCCTGGAACTTGCCGATCTGCTGGCCGAACTGTTCACGCTGCGCCGCATATTCGATCGCATGGTTAAGTGCCCTCTCGGCGCGGCCAAGGCATGTCGCGCCGACCTGCAGACGGGTCGCGCCGAGCCACGAATTGGCGACCTCGAACCCTTTATGGACCTCGCCCAGCACCTGCTCCTTCGGCAGGCGGCAATCGTCGAACTCCAGCACCGAATTGGTGTAGCCGCGATGCGAAACGTTGCGGTAGCCGTCACGGACGGTGAAGCCCTTCGTCCCCTTGTCGACAAAGAAAGCGGTGATCTTCTTGCGCTTGCCGCGTGGGCTATCATCCTCGCCGGAGGCCATGAAAACAATGGCGAAATCCGCTAGGTCGGCGTGACTGATGAAGTGCTTGGTGCCGTTCAAAATCCAGTCGTCGCCGTCCCGCACGGCGGAAGCCTTCATACCGCGCAGGTCGGAGCCGGCGCCCGGCTCGGTCATCGCCAGGCAGTCCCACTTTTCGCCGCGAATACAGGGAAACAGATATTTTTCGCGCTGTTCCGGCGTGCCGGCGAGCAGGATGTTCGACGGGCGCGCCACGCAGGTCCAGTGCAGCGCATAGTTGGCACGGCCAAGCTCCTTCTCGTAGAGCAGCCATGTCACCGTATCGAGGCCGGCGCCGCCAACATCCGCCGGCATGTTGGCGGCATAGAGGCCCGCCTCGATCGCCTTGTCCTTGATCTCCTCGATGAGCTCGCGGCGAAGATGGCCGCTGCGCTCGACCTCCTGCTCATGCGGGTAAAGCTCGTTTTCGACGAAGGCGCGCGTCGTCTCGACGATCAGCTTCTGCTCTTCGTTCAGGCCGAAATCCATGCAAGCATCTCCCTCACCGAGGTCATCCCCACTCGGGTTCGTCGTTATTCGTGGGTCGCAGTTCGTTGTTCGGACTTAGGTCTGCGGCCACTCGAATTAACGACCGACGAACCACGAATAACAACCGACGAAGCAGGGTCGATCACCT
The DNA here is from genome assembly GCA_963839725.1 of uncultured Alphaproteobacteria bacterium. Taxonomy (GTDB): domain Bacteria; phylum Pseudomonadota; class Alphaproteobacteria; order Rhizobiales; family Rhizobiaceae; genus Kumtagia. The sequence continues at coordinate 202,034 of CAWIWT010000035.1, forward strand.
CAACCCTTCTTTTTCTTCTTGGGCTTGTCCGCCTTGGCATTCTCCGCGGCCTTGGAGGCCTTGGGCTTGGCCGCCAGGCTCGACAACTGCTTGGTGTAGCTGTTGTGCAACTCGCCGGCGCCCCAGCCCTTGCCCTTGTTCTGCTTGGCGAGCGCCTGATAGATCGCCACCAGATTGTCGTCGCGGATCTTCTCCAGCTCGCGAATCGACCATTTGCCAGACTGTTCGTCCGACTGGGTGGCGATCAGGTCGACGAGTTCGTCGTTGAATTCCGGCACGTCCATCAGCTTGGTCCACGGCCATTTCAGACAGGGACCGAACTGCGCCATGAAGTGGCGCATGCCTGCCTCGCCGCCGGCGACGCGATAGACCTGGAACATGCCCATCTGCGCCCAGCGTAAACCGAAGGAATAGCGCATGATATCGTCGAGTTCCTCGACGGTGCAAATGCCGTCCTTGATCAGCCACAGCGCCTCGCGCCACGCGGCCTCCAGCAGGCGGTCGCCGACGAAGGCCTCGATCTCCTTGCGGATGACGACAGGCTTCATGCCGATGGAGGAATAGATCTCCTTCGCCATCTCGATGGCTTCCGGCAACGTATCCTTGCCGCCGACGATCTCGACCAGCGGCAGCAGATAGACCGGGTTGAACGGGTGGCCGACCACCAGCCGCTCCGGCCGCTGCATCGAGGTCTGCATGTCGGATGGCTTGATGCCGGAGGTGGACGAGCCAACCAGCGCGTTCGCAGGCGCGTGCTTGTCGATCTCGGCCAGCACCTTGTGCTTCAGGTCGAGGCGCTCCGGCACGCTTTCCTGGATGAAGTCGGCGTCCTTGACCGCTTCCGCGACGGTCTTGGCGAAGGTCAGCTTGCCTTCTTTCGGCAGGCCGCCCGGCACCATCTGCTTGTAGGCGCGGCGCGCGCCCTTCATCACCTCGTCGACCTTGCGCGAGGCCTCCGGACCCGGATCGTAGATCGAAACATCGATGCCATTGAGCAGGAGGCGGGCAACCCAGCCGGCGCCGATGACGCCCCCGCCGATGCAGGCTGCTTTTTCGATGGTGGTCATTTCCAGTCTCCAAAATGAACCCCCTCTCCGCCTCGCTGCGCTCGGCAGCGAGGCGGAGAGGGGGTCTTTCATCGTCAAGCGGCGAGCGGCGCGCGCTTGGTCAGGTTGAGCTTCTTGCGGACCTCGTCCGGACCGATGACCCGCGCGCCGAGATTTTCGACGATCGACACGGCCCGCTCGACCAGCTGCGCATTGGTCGCCAGAACGCCCTTGTCGAGCCAGAGATTGTCCTCAAGCCCGACGCGGACATTACCGCCGGCAATGACCGCCGCTGCAGCATAGGCCATCTGGTTACGGCCGATCGAAAACGCCGACCAGTTCCAGTCCGACGGCACATTGTTGACCATCGCCATAAAGGTGTTGAGGTCGTCCGGCGCGCCCCATGGCACGCCCATGCACAGCTGCACCAGCGCGTCAGCCTTCAGCACGCCTTCCTTCACCAGTTCCTTGGCGAACCAAAGATGCCCGGTGTCGAAGGCTTCTACCTCCGGCTTGACGCCGAGCGCCGTCATCATGCCGCCCATGGCGCGCAACATGCCCGGGGTGTTGGTCATCACGTAATCGGCTTCGGCGAAGTTCATCGTGCCGCAATCGAGCGTGCAGATTTCCGGCAGGCACTGGCGCACATGCTCCATGCGATTGGTGGCGCCGCCCATGTCCGTGCCCTTCTCATTGAGCGGCAGCGGGCTTTCCGGAGAGCCGAACACCATGTCGCCGCCCATGCCGGCGGTCAGGTTCAGCACCACATCGACATTGGCATCGCGGATGCGCTCGGTGACTTCGCGATAGAGGCGAACGTCTCGGCGCGGTTTGCCGGTCTCGGGATCGCGCGCATGGCAATGGACGATGGCAGCACCGGCCTTGGCGGCGTCGATGGCCGCATCGGCGATCTGCTTGGGCGAACGCGGCACGTGCGGGCTGCGGTCCTGTGTGCCGCCCGAACCGGTGACGGCGCAGGTAATAAAGACCTCGCGGTTCATGGCAAGCGGCATGAAACAACTCCTCCAAACAATTCTCTTAGCAATAATCGACCTTCTTGCCTCCGCCTGCTTTGCACTTTACGAAGTCGTGATGGCAAAAAGCGAAGGCCGTTCAATCTTTCAGCCGGAGCGCACGCCGCTCACTGTGACGTTTCTGGTCTTGTCGGGATCGTCGATCATGTGCGTCGCCTCAGCGGTGGACCCGCTGCGCGCCGCGAACCGTATCACCGGCGAGACGGTGTTCGACTGGAAAGCCGTTTCGGTGGATGGCGTTCCGCCGATTACGACGTCGGGACTGCCGGTGGCGGTCGGCGGCGCCTTCGATCCGACGGAAAAGCCCGATGTCCTGGCGATCATCGGCGGCTTCGGCACGCGCGAATATGGCGCGCCGAGTTTGATGACCGCGATCCGCAGGGTAGCGCGCGGGGCGCGGGCTTTTGGCGGCATCGAGGCCGGCTCCTGGATGATCGCGCGCGCCGGTCTGCTCGAAGGCCGAGCGGCGACGACGCATTGGGAGGACATGGAGGATTTCACCGCCGCCTTCCCAGGCACCGACGTGCGTCCGGACCGCTACGTCATCGACGGGCCCGCCTTTACCGCGGGCGGCGCCTCGCCCACGTTCGACCTGATGCTGCATCTGGTGCGCTCGCGATTGGGCATGGCGGTAGCGCTCGATGTGGCGAGCGTCTTCATCTACGATCAGGCGCGGGCGGCCACAGACGCCCAGCCGCTGGTGTCGCTTGGCCGGCTCGACGGCTACGATCCGCGCTTGGCACAAGCCATCCGCTTGATGGAATCGCACATAGATCGGCCGTTTACGACAACTGCCATCGCACTTCGCACCGGCGTAACAGCGCGTACGCTCGAAACCATTTTCCAGAAATCGATAGGCGAAACGCCGGGCGCATATTATCTCCGGCTACGGCTGCACGCTGCACGGCGGCTGGTGCTGGATACGCGGCTGGCGCTCGCCGATGTCGCCGAGCGCTGCGGCTTCTCAAGCTCGTCAGCGCTTTCGCGGGCATTTTCCAGGGCGTTCGGTGAGGCGCCAATGCACATGCGGCGGGAATGACTACCGCATCGGCCCGAAAATCGGCATCGATTTTCGGAAGGCACGATGCGCAGTTTCTAAGAGATACAGCGTCCTTTGCGCGTCCGAAAGGACGCACGGCGCTGCAAAGCCTCACCCTCCCCCTTGTGGGGTAAGGCTATCGACGCTCACGCCACCACGACGATCGGGGTCTTTGGTTTGCTCTTGACCCTGTTGTAGAGATCGATGACATCCTGATTGATCATCCTCACACAGCCGGAAGACGCGGCCTTGCCGATCGAACGCCATTGCGGCGTGCCGTGGATGCGAAACAGCGTGTCGACGCCGTCGTTGTAGATATAGAGCGCTCGCGCTCCGAGCGGATTGCCGAGCCCGCCTGGCTGGCCGCCGACGAACTTCTTCAGCTCTGGTTTGCGCTTGACCATTTCCGATGGCGGCGTCCAGGTCGGCCATTTGCGGGTGTGATCGACCACCGCTCGGCCAGACCAGACAAACCCTTCCTTGCCGATCGAAACGCCATAGCGTATTGCGTCGCCGTTTTCCTGCACGAGATAGAGGTGCCGTTCCTTCAGATGCACCACGATTGTGCCGGGTGCCTCGCCGGTCGGATCGACGACCAAACGGCGCAGGTGTTTCTGCTTCAACTCGGCTGCGGGAATCGCCGGCAGGCGAAACCCTTCATCGGTCATCGCGCCGTACATCAGTTCCGGCTTGCCGAGATATCCGTAGGATCCCACATCCGACTCGACGGAAGCGGTTCTGACCTCTTTGACGGGCGGCGGAGGTGGCGCGGCGGCGACCTGCGGTGCTGCCTTCGGCGCATCCTTGCGTGCACCCAATGAAGGCAGCCCGATATCGAGGGTGCGACTACAGCCGCCGAGTGTCAGCAAACTCAAACCCGCAAGCGCGGCTCTTCGCGAGAACCCCTCAGGCAACGCAGCCGACAGGGAGGGGCCAACGTCGCCCAAAGCGTCGACGGGGAGTGCTGGCGATGATTTACGAGACTGGAACACGAACTGAACGCTACACTCGAACTGCTTCGGAAAGCGTCTCCGCTCACCAGCTGTTTCCAATCTTCACCAATCGTGGTTGATGATTGGTAAACAAAACTAAACAACTGAAAATTATATGCAATTTTTAACCAAACCGCACGCCGCCGCGCCGCCTGCACGTTGGCTGTCCGAGCCGTCACACGATGACCCAGCTTGCGCCACAATCTGGGCAAGAGCGCTTCCTACCTGTTGCCACGTGTCTTGAGATTCACCACAGACCGGCACCATCGATTCTCAAGACGAGCAAGCGAGGGACAGCATATGTTCAAGACCCTGAAGAGCGAATTCGCGCTGCTCGCTGCCGGCCTCATGGCGGTGGCGCCGCTGATCGCAATCTGCCTCGGCCTCGTTTTCATGCTTAGCGGAGGCTGAGAGATGGAAAAGCATCAACGCACCAGCCTGACGTCGCGCGCGCAGGGCGGGCTTGCCGCCGCGCGCTGGCAAGGATTTATCCATTGCTACGAGGAGCGGCGGCACCCCAGCCGCCTCAAGCCCGCCCGGACGCCGCGCGGCGTCCGGTAAATAGACGCAATTTAAGGATACGGGAGACGGTAAGGGTGAGGGGCGGCGAATAATGAGCCCCTCCGCGCATGCACCTCTCCCCCCCTAGGTGGGGAGAGGAACGGTGCCCCGCGCCGACTACATCGCCGTCAAATCATGCATCAGGCCGGCGGCGACAGAGAGGCGCGAAACGGTGATGTCGCCGCCCTCGGTGAGAGCCTGCAGCCGCTCACGCGTGCGAGTGACGCGCTCGCCACCGGCTTCCAGCCAGCGTGCGACCGGATCGCCGCTCTTGCCCTGCGACATCAGCGCCGCCACCGCCATGCCGCGACCGGCCGCGCCGATCGTTCCCATGGCTCGCGTCAGCGCCAGCCCGTCATAATAGTCGGCGGGCGCGATGGCGCGCGCTGCATCCCCGATGCGGGCGATGCGGAAAGCTTCGCTGACGGCAAAGAACGCCTTCGCCGCTTCGACGATTCCCGCACTTGAGCTGCGCGCCACCAGCGCGATGTCCGGCACGGTCTGCACCGCATCGGCATTGGCGAGCTTCGCCGCGAGCCCTTCGGGTGCGCCGGCGGCAACATAACCCTGCCGGCGCTCGTCCAGCTTTGCCTTGGTGTAGGCCGGCAAAAGTCCGGCGAGCTTCGGCTCGAGCGCCTTGCGCGCCTCCTGGAGCTCGGCGATGCGCTTGCCTACCGACTCGCCGGCATGGTCGTTCTTCAGCAGCCAGCCGCACTCCGAAAACAGCAGGCGCCCTACCGCCGAATAGAGGTCGAGCTGCAGCTGGCCGTCGATCTCGTTATCGAGCGCATCGATCTCGGCATAGAGAGCCGGCAGTGCAAAGCCGTCGCGTACGACCGCGAAGGCTTTTGCCACCTCCGCGGCGCTGCGTCCGGTCGAATCTTGCAATCGGCTGACGAAGGACGGCCCGCCCCGGTTGACCAGATCGTTGGCAAGCACGCGCGAGACGATTTCGCGGCGCAGCCGATGACCGTTGATCTCGGCCCCATACTTCTTCGCCATCTTGTCCGGGAAATAGCCCATCAGGTCGCGTTCGAAATGCTCGTCGTCCGGAACATCGCTGGCGATCAGATCCGAGAACAGCACGATCTTGGCATAGGCGAGCAAGACGCCGAGCTCGGCGCGCGTCAACGGCTCGCCGCGCGCCTGCCGGTCGGCAAGTGCGGAATCCGACGGCAGCGTCTCGACGGCGCGGTCAAGCAGTCCGCGCGCCTCCAGCCCGCTGATGAAGCGCGCCTGGTGCGGCATGTCGGCAAGGCCGCGTTTTTGCTGCAAGGAGAGCGCCAGCGTCTGCTGGTAATTGTTCGACAGGACGAGTTCGCTGACCTCGGGCGTCATTTCGGCGAGCAGCTTGTCACGAGCGGACCGGGTGAGCGCGCCCTTGCGCATTGCCGAGGCCAGCGCGATCTTGATGTTGACCTCGACGTCGGAGCAATTGACGCCGCCCGAATTGTCGATGGCGTCGGAGTTGGAGGCGCCGCCGCAAAGCCCGAATTCGATGCGGGCGCGCTGCGTCATGCCGAGATTGGCACCTTCGCCGACCACCTTGGCGCGAACCTCGGCGGCGTTGACGCGGATGGCGTCATTGGCGCGGTCGCTGGCGTCCTGGTTGGTCTCGGTGGTTGCCTTTATGTAAGTGCCGATGCCGCCGAACCACAGCAAGTCAACGGGAGCGACGAGGATCGCCTTCATGATCTCGGCCGGCGACGCTGTGGTCTTGCCGAGCCCGATCGCGGCAGCAGCGGCAGCCGAAAGCGTCACCGACTTCTGCGTGCGCGAAATGATGGCGCCGCCCTGGGAGAGTTTCGACTTGTCATAGTCCTGCCAGCTCGAGCGTGGCAAGGCGAACAGGCGCTGGCGCTCGGCCATGGAGGCTGCGGCGTCCGGAATTGGATCGATGAAGATGTCTCGATGATCGAACGCGGCGATCAGCCGGGTTTGATCCGAAAGAAGCATGCCGTTGCCGAACACGTCGCCCGACATGTCGCCGACGCCGATGGCGCTGAACGGCTCCGTCTGGATGTCGCGGTTCATCTCGCGGAAATGCCGCTTCACGGCCTCCCACGCACCCTTGGCGGTGATGCCCATCTTCTTGTGGTCGTAGCCGGCCGAACCGCCCGACGCGAAGGCGTCGTCCAGCCAAAAATCATGCGCCTGGCTGATCGCGTTGGCCGTGTCGGAGAAGGTCGCCGTGCCCTTGTCCGCGGCAACGACGAAATACGGATCGTCGGCGTCGCGGCGCGTCACGCTCTCCGGCGGCACGATGCCCTTCACATCGATATTGTCGGTGATCGACAGCAGGCTGGAGACGAAGTTGATATAGGCCTGCCTGCCTGACGCGAAGATCGCCTCGCGGCTGCCGCCTACCGGTGGACGCTTGGGATAGAAGCCGCCCTTGGCGCCGACCGGCACAATGACCGCGTTCTTCACCTGTTGCGCCTTCACCAGCCCGAGCACCTCGGTTCGATAGTCCTGAGCGCGGTCGGACCAGCGCAGGCCGCCGCGCGCCACGGGACCGAAGCGCAGATGCACGCCCTCGACCTCCGGGCCATACACGAAAATCTCGCGCCAAGGGCGTGGTTCCGGCAGGCCGTCGAGCGACCGGGAATCCAGCTTGATCGCCAGCGAGCGGCCCTTTTCTTTCGTTCCGGGAGCGAAATGATTGGTACGCAGCGAGGATTCAATCAGGTTGAGGTAACGGCGGATGATGGTGTCGTCGTCGAGGTTGGGAACGTCCTGTAACGCGTCCTTGATCTTCGCCTTGAGATGCTTTGCCGTCACCGCGCCGTCCTTGGCCGAGGGATCGAACAGGGCGGTGAACAGGTCGAACAGGCCGCGTGCAACTTCCGGATAGCGGTTCAGGGCTGCTGCGATGAAATCCTGGCTTTGCGGGATGCCGGCCTGCTGCAGATAGCGGCCATAGGCGCGCAGGATTACGATCTCGTTCGACCACAGGCCAGCCGTCTGGGCGAGCGCATTGTAGCCGTCATTGTCGGCATCGCCGCGCCACACCGACAAAAGCACGTCCTCGAACAGCGCACCACCATCGGTCAGGTCGATCGGTTGGCCGAACGCGCTCTCAAGGTCCATGTCGTGGATGAAAACCAGCGCGCCGTCGGCACCGTGCACGTCGAAAGTTCGCTCGCTGATGACGCGGAAGCCGATGTTTTCAAGGATCGGTACGCGCCGCGATAGCGCGACAGGCTCACCATGATGGTAGATCTTCAACGACCCCTGCTGCGGCGTCTGGTCGGAGCGCCGGTAGTAGTCGATGGCGATGCGGCTGTCAGGCGATAAGCGGGAGATGCGGCGCGCGTCCGCCAGGGCTTCCGCGATCGTAAAGGAACCGCGGTAGCTTTCCGGAAATTTGGTGGCGATCGCCACGAGATTGTCGTTGAGTCCGGTGGCCGCAGCCTCATCGCGAAGCCCATCTTCCCAATTGCGGGTGATGTTGCGGATCGCCGCCTCGATCGCCTGCGGCTCGACTTTCGGAGTCTTGCCGCCCGAGCGGCCGATGATGAAATGCACGCGGGTCAGCCCGCCCTCGGGGAAGGCCGGATAGTATGCGGACAGGCGTCCGTCGAAGACGGTCCTCAGAAACTGTCCGATCCGTTCACGCACGCGGCTGTCATAGCGGTCGCGCGGGATAAAGGTCAGAACGGATACGAAACGATCGAACTGATCGACGCGCACGAGCGCCCGAATGCGCGGCCGCTCCACCAGCCCAAGGATCGCCTCGGCATGCTTGCGCAGGATCGTCACCGGCACCTGGAACAGTTCGTCGCGGGGATACAACTCCAGCACATTGATCAGCGCCTTGCCGGAATGGTCGGACGGATCGAAACCCGACTTCTGGATCACCGTCTGTGCCTTGGAGCGCAGGAACGGAATCTTCATCACCGAACGAGTGTAGGCGGTGGAGGTGAACAGGCCGACTATGCGCAGTTCACCCAGCAGCGCGCCCTTCGCATCATAGGTCTTGACGCCGACATAATCGAGATAGGCGCGCCGGTGCACGACCGACTTGGCATTGGCCTTGGTGACGATCAGCGGGTCCGGTCCATGCAGGAAGGCGCGGATTTCCGGCGTGGTCGAGCCGTTGCCGCTATTGTCGCGGCGCAGAACCAGCACATCCGGATCGGCAAGAATACCGAGGCCGCGCTTGCCCGAACGATCGAGTGAGCCGGTCTTCTCGCCGCCCGTATACCTGAATTCGCGCATGCCGAGGAAGGTGAAGTTGTCGTCGCGCAGCCATTCCAGGAAAGCGATCGCCTCGGTCACGGCGTCCCGATCAAGCGGCACCGGAGCGTAGCGGTATTCGGAGATCGCATGGTCGAGCCTTGCGAGCATCGGCTTCCAGTCACTCGTCGCGGCGCGCACCTGGCCGAGCAGCTTGACGAGCCTTTCCTTCAGCCCGGTCGCCTCGTCGGCGGACACCGGCTTGACGTGGACGTGGATGACGCTCAGCCGGTCGGCGCTCAGGTCGCGGGCAGAGCCGCCATCGCCCAATATCTCCTCGACGCCGCTTTTGCCATGACGCACGACCAGGACGGGGTGGGTAACGAGCACCGGCTCGCCCGCCGTGTCGGTGATTTCGCCAAGAATCGAATCGAACAGGAACGGCATGTTGTCATTGACGACGGTGATCACCGTGACCGGCACGCCCTCGCGGACAACGCCTGCCTCGCGGTCGATCGCAACGATGCAGTCGCCCTTGTGGTGACTGCCGACGGCCCTGCCAGCGAGTTCGGCGGCACGAATAAGCATCGCAGGCTCGTATGCTGCGGTATCTTCAGTCGGCGCGCGCGCCAGCAGGTACCCCGACAGATCGGCGGCATGTGCGGACTTGGGCAGCTTGGCCGAACCCTTGTGGTCCTGCTTGTCAGTTGTCTTGGGTTTGGCACTCGCCATCTAGAATTCCTCCCGTATGCTTTGATTTTGCACCGTAGCAGATGCCAGACGGTTTTCGAGTTGTCACGCGCGTCAAATCGCGGCGAAAATAAGAAAGCTCGATAACGGAAGGGTGACGGGCTTAAAGCGGGCTCTGCAAGTCGAGATTCGCACAGCCGCATTTAGGGTGTTGGGTCCGGGCGACCCGGCGGCTACCAGCAACGCACCGGCGAAGTGAGCGAAGAGAGCTCCAATGCAAACCTTCCGGCACGCGGCATCAATCGCGTGCCGAAAGATAGGGCCGCGAGTTCAGTCTCGCCAATCCTCAGACCAGGCCCGTCAATATACCAATGCCAGCCGCCGCGCCGAGTGCTCCCGCGCCGCGAACGATCAGGGAGCCATATGCTGCACCGGCTCTGCCGATCAGGAAGCCGAAGCCGACGCCAGCGGCGTGAAGTATTGCCGTCGCCAGGATGAAGCCGAGCGCATAGGCGAGACCGCCGGCACCTTCAGGCATTTCAACGCCATGCGCATGACCATGAAACACCGCGAACATGCCGACCACCGCGACGGCTGCGGCCGTTGGCGCCTTGATGCCAAGCGCTACCGCCGCGCCAAGAACGATCACGGACAGCGCGATGCCGGCCTCGACATAAGGGACATCGACTCCTGCGACACCAAGCGCACCGCCGGCCGCGATGACCGCGACGAAGGTAGCCGGCACCAGCCACACCGCCCGGCTGCGCAACTGCCAGGCAAGCACGCCGACCATGATCGTCGCCAACAGGTGGTCGAGCCCGGAAATCGGATGGCTGAAGCCATGCATGAAGCCGCTGGTGGCTCCCGCGCCGGTATGCGCGAAGGCCATCGCCGGAAAGATCGTCATCGGCAATGCCAGCAGGCCGCTCGCCACTTTCATTTTCATCGCGTGTCCCCTGTGCTTGCAACCGTGGCGCGGCTGTCCCGCGCAAGATCGGCTTTTGCCGCAGTTTTCTTCCGCAACTCGCGCCAGTCAACGGAGAATGCTCCTCCAGCGGTTGGAAAGTGATCATTTTCTGCACAGAGGAATTCCGATGCACAACAAAACGGCAAGTGACCAACGGCAGGGCAGCGTCCGCCCGGAATTTTGCAGGTGGATCGCCAAGTTGGCGTTACCGCGCCGCCAGTGCGCTTCGAATTTCCTGTTGTGGGAATCGGTTGCGAACACTTCGCGCCGCCCGCCGGCGAAGCTAAAGCCCGTGCGGAAACGAGGACGCCGGATGAAGGTTGGCATCGAAATGGGCGCCCCGCCGGGCGCTGCCGCGGCCAAGCTTGACCTAGAGGAACTGCTGGCCACCCGCTTGCTGGTGCAGGGCAATTCCGGGTCCGGAAAGTCGCACCTTCTGCGGCGTTTGCTGGAGCAGAGCGCGCCGTGGGTGCAGCAATGCGTGATCGATCCAGAAGGCGATTTCGTCACGCTGGCCGACCGGTTCGGCCACCAAGTCGTTGATGCCGCACATACCGAATTGGAACTGACGCGAATCGCCGGCCGTGTTCGCCAGCATCGCGTTTCCGTCGTGGTCAATCTGGAAGGTCTGGATGTCGAGCAGCAGATGCGCCCCGCGGCAGCCTTTTCTTGGCGGGCTATTCGATGCCGAGCGAGACCATTGGTATCCAGTGCTGGTGGTTGAAATCTGAACGCTTGGTACCGGACGCGGAGGCGACTTATAGCCCCTTTGGACGTTCCTTCGACGGGTGTCGGAGGTGCAGACCTGACCCATTGCTGACCTTTGCGAGCCGCGAATGGATGTCTGCCTTAACAAGCGAAGCGGTCATTCCTAGACTACTACCTGGTCGCGCGCATGTAATTCCGCTCCGACGCCGTGCTCTATCAGGAGTGGCTGAGCGAGATCGTCGCCCTTCGCGCATCGCCCCCTGACATTTCATTTTCACGCGACCCGTTCTATGATTTTGGGGGGACAGGGCCAATTACCGATGGACCGCAAGCTCTCAGCAATCCTCGCTGCCGATGTCGTGGGCTATTCCGCCCTGATGGAACGCGACGAGGCCGGCACGTTCGAACGGCTTCTTGCCGGACGCAAGGAACTGTTTGAGCCCGAAATTGCTCGCCACCACGGCCATATTTTCAAGCTTATGGGCGACGGGATACTCGCCGAATTTGGCAGCGTCGTGGACGCCGTGGAATGCTCGGTGTCGTTGCAGCGCGGGCTAGCGGAACGGAACGCCGCCGTTCCCGAGGATCAGCGGATTCAGGTGAGGATCGGGATCAATCTCGGCGAGGTGATCGTCGAGGGCGAGGACCGTTATGGCGAGGGCGTCAATGTCGCGGCCAGGCTCCAGCAGCTGGCAGACCCAGGCGGCATCTGTGTCTCGGGAAAGGTCGCCAGGGAAGTCGAGAAGAAGCTGGCCTTCGGCTTCGAGCCGATGGGCGAGCAGAAGGTGAAGAACATTGCCGAACCGGTGCAAGCCTTCCGCGTCATCACAGAAGGACAAGCCAGACGCCTGCCGGTGATACCATCGCAACCGCGCTGGGTTTGGGCAGGAGCAGCGGTGCTCGCCCTTCTTCTCGTTTTAACCGGGGCGACCTGGCGGTTCTGGCCGACGGCGACAGTGAGCGACATGCCGAGCGAGCAGGCCCTTGCACGGTTCGATCAGGCGAATCGCGCTGAATCCCAGCAATTCAAACATCCTCGTCGGCAGTACGGACCCGCTGCTGTATATCGGCCGCACCGACGAAGCGATCGATCGGATCGAGCAGGCCAAGGGCATCGATCCTTTCCACCTTGAATACTTCCACTGGCAGATGGGCTGGGCGCTCTGGGAAAAGAACGATTGCGGGGCCGCGCTGGCGGCGATGCGGAAAATGTCCAGAATCCCGAGAGGCGCACACCGAATGCTTGCGGGGATCCACGCTTGTCTGGGAAACGAGCGGGAGGCAAGGGAAGCGCTTGCGGTTTTCCTCAAAGACTCTCCCGGCCAATCCATCAGTAAAGAACGCAGGGAGTGGGAGAAGATATGGACCGCCCCCGGAAGCCTCGAACGCTGGATCAAGGACATGCGGTTCGCGGGCTTGCCGGAGGCGTGACGGCTGTCCGTGCGCCGTGCCGATCGGTCGCCAGGTCCTTGAAGCATTGGGATCATGGGCATGGGGCCGCCTTGTGTCATAGTGCGCTCTCACCGGAACTTCTGGAATGGTCGGTTAGCGACTGAGTGCCAATGTCGGAAATTGGCGCAACTGTCCCGTTCTCGGCGCTCGGCGGGAACGTCACCTGTTTCTTACCGAGAGCGGGCCTACGCCGCCAGTACCACGCGTTAGATTTCAACAACCAGCTGGTGGTCGACGAGGCGCAGCTGTTTGCGCCGGCAGTCGCCGGCGAGGTCTCCGACGAAGCGCGAAAGCTGTCGCTCGGCGCCATGACCAATCTGATGTGCCGCGGCCGCAAGCGCGGCCTTGCCGGCGTCATCGCCACGCAGCGGCTGGCGAAGTTGGCCAAGAACGTCGCCGCCGAAGCCTCGAATTTCCTGATGGGCCGCACCTTTCTCGATATCGATATGGCGCGCGCAGCCGATCTGCTCGGCATGGACCGGCGGCAGGCGGAAATGTTCCGCGATCTGACGCGCGGCCATTTCTCGTGCGCTGCCGCATCCGCCGCGTACCAGGCGAACCCTTGCCGCTGCCCGGCTTCCGCCGGCGCTTGGCTGTGGCGCGCGCCAGGGTCAACCAGAGCGCGGCCGAGGGCGAAGCCTGGACCATGGCACATGACGCTGTCGGAAGGCTTGCCGGATGATCTGCAGGGCGTTTTCCTCGTGGTCGCGCGTGCGGCCACAAACGGCGAGCCGTGCCCCTCGGACGCCACGCTGGCGCGCGCCTATGGCAGCCATTCGCCGCGCCGCGCCCGCCGCCTGCTCGCCTATTTCGAGGAGCGCGGCCTGCTCGTCGTGCGCACCGATTTCCATGGCAAGCGCGTGCTGGCCTTTCCGGACATTGGTTGCGAGACCGCACCCAGCGATCCGGATGCACCGGATGAGGTCAACGACCGCGACGCGGCGGAGTGAGTCGCCGCTTTACCCTCCCCTTGGGGAGGGTCGCGCCGAAGGCGCTGGGTGGGGGTTGTAGCGAACTGAATATTCCACCCCCTTTCCGTCTCGCCGTTGGTGCTCGTGCCAAGCTGGAACACCCCTGGTCCGACTTCGCTTCGCTCAGCGACCTTCTCCACAAGGGGAAAAGGGGAGCCCGGCGCCACTAGCTACTTTAATCTCCAACGTTGGTGATAGCCGCCACTTACATCGATGAAAGCCGCCACCGGCGCTGTGATTTGCAATGAGGTCGGGCGGCATGACCTTCTCCCCTTGTTGTGGGAGAAGGTGGCTGAGCGAAGCCATGTCGGATGAAGGTGCTGACGGAATGAGAGCGCGGATGTGGAATTGGAAGTGCCAAAGTCGATGCCGCCATAGTCTGGCTTCATGACGCGCCTCGATTTTTGTTGAGCTTCGCCGGAGTGGCGGGGCGCTCCCGCTACATTACAAGCCGCCCGATGTCGATGCAAAATCCGGGCATGGTCGGAAAGTGAACATCGATCCGCATCGGCTGTGGACAATGCGGGGTGATTCTGCTAACACGCGCCGCAATTCGCGGTGGAAGCCGCTGCGGAGCTTTTTGGCTATTAGCCATTGGCTCAACCCGATAACCGAGAGACAGGATAGCCCGTGCAGGTACTCGTCCGCGACAATAATGTTGACCAGGCGCTTCGCGCTCTGAAGAAGAAAATGCAGCGCGAAGGCATCTTCCGCGAAATGAAGATGCGGGGGCATTACGAGAAGCCATCCGAGAAGCGTGCACGCGAGAAGGCCGAGGCCGTTCGCCGTGCCCGCAAGCTGGCCCGCAAGCGCGCACAGCGCGAAGGCCTTCTGCCCTCCACGCCGCGCCCGGTTCCGTCTGCTGGTGGTGCGGGTGCGGCCCGCCCGGCGCGTTGATCGCCCCTATTTCGTCTTTTTCAGGAATTAGCGCGAGGTGGGGCGAGCAATATCGCCGCCACCTTTCGCTTTATGCGAGTGACGCGCAGGCTTTATTGGCCGCAGTCCTCTGAGTAGGGAACACCAGAAATGGAAGCACGCATCGGCCGTTCGTCTCCGGTCCGTGATCTTGCCGCGACTTTTCTGCTGTTCTCGGCGCTTGCACTAACGGCGTGCGACACCGTTCCCTCCGGCGAACTCAACACCGTCGATGTCGCGCAAGGATCCAGCCAGAATATCTCCTCGCTGACCGCCGTCATCCAGCGCAATCCAAACGATCCGGAAGCCTACAATGTGCGCGGCTCAGCCTACGGCAAAGGCGGGCGCTATCGCGAAGCGCTGAATGACTTCGACAAGGCGATTGAGTTGCGGCCGAATTTTTATCAGGCCTATTCGAACCGCGCTCTCATTCATCGTTTCCTGGGCGACCAGAACGCGGCTCTAAGCGACTACAACCGCGCGATCCAGCTCAATCCGAACTATGACGCGGCCTATATCGGACGCGGCAACCTCTACCGCAAGGCTGGACGCACCCAGGATGCCTTCAACGACTTCCAGAAGGCGATCCAGCTCGACACGACCGACCCGCGCGCCTACCACAATCGGGGGCTGATCTATCAGAGCCAGGGCCAGCACGCCTTCGCCATCGAAGATTTCTCGACAGCGATCTCGCTGGCGCCGGATTCGGCCGAACCCTACAACGGCCGCGGCCTGTCGTATCTCGCGACCGGTGACGAAGACAACGCCTTTGCCGACTTCAATACGTCGATCAAGCTTGACGGCCGCATCGCCGAAGGTTGGGCGAACCAGGCGCTTGTCTACGAAAAGCGCGGCGAAAATCAGAAAGCGGCGAAGTCCTATCGCGAAGCGGTCCGGCTCGATCCGAACTATGCGCCGGCGCGCGAAGGTCTGGCCCGCGTCAGCGCAACCGCCGGCTGAGATCGTTGGCAGCTTTAGCTGTGTTGGATCGAACGTTTTAGGTCCAAGCCCCCGCTTTTTGGCGGAATGCCGGCTCTTGTTCCACCGACGCCAAATACGATCGCGTTTTGTGCGGTTGACGCAGCCCCAAGCGGTCATCATCATGGGACAGGCTTCGTGGAGAATGCGATGACCACCGGACCCAAGCACAAGGACACCAAGCGCGCTTCGGACCGATCGCCGAAGGCCAACAGGTCCGACCCGTCGCAGGACGAGAAGGATCGGTTGGAAGAAGAGCTTGAAGAAGGCCTGGAAGATTCATTCCCGGGCAGCGATCCGGTTTCCGTGACCTCAACGGCGATTCCGGGATCGCCGCGGAAGAATGGCGGTTAACTGTAAGGTCCGCTGGAGAAGAACGCCGCCATCCTTTCCCTCAAATGAGCGAGCGTCACACCTATTTCTTTTCCGGCGTCACAAACGCCAGCGTCAGCCATCGTGCGGTCAGCGCCGGCTTGGCGGATCCTTCGATCTCGATCGTAACGTCATGCGCGATCTCCACCCAGCCGGAAGGACGCGCCTTGACCTTGGCAAGGACAAAGCGCGTGCGGATACGCGAGCCTGTCTTGACCGGGGCGACGAATCGTAGCGTCTCGAAACCCTGGTTCACGCCCATATCCACGCCCTCGATTGCCGGAATCGTCTCGAAGGCCATCGCCGACAACAGCGAAACCGTCAGGAACCCATGCGCTATGGTGCCGCCGAACGGCGTTTCCTTCGCCCGTTCGGGGTCGCAATGGATGAACTGGTGATCGTCTGTCGCGTCGGCGAATTGGTCGATCATACCCTGCGAGACGACGCGCCAGGGCGATACGCCGATCTCCTCGCCGACGCTGGCACGCGCCTGTTCAAGCGTGATTGTCCGCAAGATCGCACTCCAGTTCCGCTGTATCGCCGGTGAAGGCCTGGTAGGAGCGGCTCTCATAGTCGATCAATCTCGCAATGTCATCCGCAAGACACCGTGGCTCGGGACGAGACCTGTCAATCAGGTCTGACTTTACAGCGCCGCGCGTCCTTTCGGACGCGCAAAGGACGCTGCATCTCTTTGAAACTGCGCATCGTGCTTTATCGATTCCGATTTTCGGGCCGATGCGGTAGGCTACTCCGCCGCTTCCATGCCCGTATAAGCGGCTTCCTGCAGCTCGCGCTTCAGCCGCGTTTCCTCATGGGTCTTCGGCGTTATGAAGCGGCCGAGCAGCAGATAGGCGACTGGCGTGAGGAACATTGTCGAGACCGCTGCAAGGCCGAGGCCGCCGACGATGACCCAGCCTAGCGCGATGCGGGCCTCAGCGCCGGCGCCGCTCGCCAGTACCAACGGGACACCACCGAGCACGGTGCAGATCATGGTCATCATCACCGGGCGCAGCCGGATGTTCGACGCCTGCTCGACGGCTTCGCGCACGCCCGCGCCGCGATCGCGCAACTGATTGGCGAACTCGACAATGAGGATACCGTTCTTCGCCATCACGCCGACCAGCAGCACGAGGCCGATCTGGCTGTAGGCGTTGAGGCTCGTACCGGTCAGGATCAGGGCGAAGATCGCGCAGGCCAGCCCAAGCGGAACGGTGGCCATGATGATGATGGCGCTGACGAAGCTCTCGAATTGCGCCGCCAGCACCAGCAGGATGATCACCAGCGCGAAACCGAAGATGGTGATCATGCTGCTGTTGGTTTCGCCGAGCGTCGCCGCCTCGGCCAGGGGTACAATTCGGCTGCCGGACGGCAGCAGAGGCGTGGCGATTTCCTCGGCGGCGTTCAACGCATCACCCAGCGCGAAATCCTCCCCGAGGTTCGAGGTGATCGCCACGGAAGGCTGTTGCTCTTCTCGCGTAAGCGAAGGCGGCACGGCGCGCTCGGTCAACGTCGCGATGGTGGAAACCGGCACATAGCGCCCGTCGCCGGTTTTCAAGAAAATGTTCTCAAGGTCGGTCGGGTCGTTGATCGGATTGGTCGTGGAAACCAGCTTCACGCCATAGCTTCGTTCCTTGATATAGACGTCGCCGATGTCGTTGCCATCCAGCATTGCCTGCTGAGTGGCGGCCAATCCGGTAATATCGATGCCGAGATCCGAAGCGCGTTCGCGGTCGACGACGACGGAAAGCTGCGGCTGCGTCGGATCAACGGAGAGCCGCGGCTGCTGGAAGCGCGGATCCTGATGCATCTTGTCGATGATCTTCACCGCCGCATCGCTTAGCGCCTGCCGGTCGTTGCCGACCAATGCGAATTGCAGGCCGTTGCCGGCGCCACGAACGCCCAGGCTGTTCGGCTGCACCGGGAAGACACGAACGCTCGGGACTTGCTTGGCGATGCGATTGATGTCGGCCGTGATCTGCTGTTGGCTGCGCTCGCGCTGGTCCCATGGCGCCAATCTCATGACCATGAAACCGGAATTGTATGCGCCGTTCTGACCGGCATTTTCGAAGGTGCTGACGATCTCGCCGGAATCGCGCAGCGGCTGGATCAGTTCCTCGATGCGCCGCATCTGCTGCGCGGTATAGTCAAGGCTGACGCCCTGCGGCGCGTTGATGCGCAGCAGCACGACCGAGCGATCCTCGATCGGTGTCAGTTCCTGGCGGATCGAACCGAACATCGAGAAGGCGGTGCCGGCAAACAGCACGGCGACAAGCACGACCAGCAACGGCGCGTCGAGGCAGACGTGCAGGCAGCGGCGGTAAAGGCGGCTCAACGCGCCGCCGATGCGCCCGCCAATACCGCTGGAGCCTTCATGGTGCAGCGACGCGCTGGTCAGCATGCGCGAGGCGAGCATCGGGCAGAGTGTCAGCGCCACCACGCAGGACAGCAGAACCGACATGGCCAGCACGAAACCGAATTCGCGGAACAGACCGCCGGTCTGGCCGGGCAGAAAGGAGATCGGCACGAACACCGCAACCAGCGTCGCGGTGGTGGCGATGACGGCAAAGAAGACCTCCTGCGCGCCGAGAACGGCGGCGGCGCGCGGCCCCATGCCCTCATTGCGGCGGCGCACGATGTTTTCGAGCACGACGATCGCGTCATCGACGACGAGGCCCGTCGCCAACACCAGCGCCAGCAGCGTCAGGATGTTGATCGAAAAGCCGGCGAGGTAGATCGTGGCGATGGTGCCGATCATCGCCACCGGCATGGACAAGCCGGGAATGAGCGTCGCCCGCCAGTCGAGCAGGAAGACATAGATCACGATCAGCACGATCGAAACCGACAGGCCGAGCGCAAGCTCTACCTCATGCACGGCGCCTTCCACGAACACCGCGTCGTCGCTGGTGATCTTGATGGTCATGCCCTCGGGCAGGCTTTTCTGGATCCCGGCGACGGCAGCCTTCACGCCTTCGGAAATGTCGAGCGTGTTCGATTCTGCCTGCCGCACAATGCCAAGGCCGATACCTGTCTTGCCGTCGGACCGCAGCGACGATTGACCCGTATCGGGCCCGAGCGTCACCGTTGCCACATCGCGAACATGCGTGTCACCGCTGATGACGATCGCCTCGAATTCTTCCGGCGTGGTTACGTCCGCCGTAGTGCGGACAATCAGGTCCTGATTGTTCGTGGTGATCGAGCCCGACGGACTGTCGAATGCCACGGAGGCGAGCGCGTTGCGCAGATCCGCGACCGTAAAGCCCATGCTCGCCAACTTGGTCTGGTTGACGTCGATGCGGAAGATCTTGTCACGATCGCCGTAGACCTGGACGTCGGCGACGCCCGGCACAGCTGCAAGCACGTCCTCGATCTGGTCCTCGACGAGCACGGTCATGTCCTGGATCGACATGGAATCGGAGGTGACCGCGAGCCGCATCACCGCATCGGAATTGGCGTCGGCCTTGACGATGCGGGGCGGATCGGCCTCCTCGGGCAGGATGTTCGAAACACGGCCGACCGCGTCGCGCACGTCGGACGCGGCGACATTGAGATCGACGCCGTCATTGAACTCGATGGTGACGCGGCTGCGCCCGAACGACGAGGTCGAGGAAATCGTCTTGACGCCGGAGACACGCGCCACCGCGCCCTCGATCACATCCGTCAGTTCGCGGTCCACAGTCTCGGCGGCGGCACCCTCGAAGTCCGTATTGACGGTGACGACGGCGCGATCGACATCCGGAAGCTCGCGGATCTCGACGCCGTAGAAGGCAGCAAGGCCGGCGACGGTGATCAGCGTATTGAGCACGAAGGCCATGACCGGCCTGCGAATGAAAAGCGCCGTCAGGCCTGATCCGGTGGTTCGGCTGTCGGCCTCGCTCATGCCGTGCTCCGATTACGATCCGCCGGCATCGGCGGCTTGCCGCCGATCCTGACCGGCGATGCGGACTTCGCTGCCCGCGCGCACGCTCTGCACACCCTCCGTCACCACCATGTCGCCACTGGCGATCGATGCATCGACCAGCACCGTCTCGGTGTTGCGCTGGATGATGCGAACCGGCACCCGCTCGACCTTGCCATCCGACACCTTCCACACGAAGGCGCCGTCCGATCCCCAGAGGACAGCCAGCGGACTGACGGCTGGATAGGTTTCGCCGGGGAACAGCATCATCACATGAAACGACATACCGGCACGCAGCGAATCAGCGGGATTGGCGATGCGCGCCTGCACCCATAAGGTGCGGCTCTTCTCGTCAATGCGGTTGTCGATGGCCGAAACCGCCCCCTTGTAGATGTCCTTCGGGATTGGCGAGCGGCGTCGCCGAAATCTCCGCTCCGACATTGACCGCCGCGGCAAAGCGTTCGGGTACCCAGAAATCGACGAGGATGCTCGACCGGTCGTCGACCTTGGCGATCGCCGACTGGCTTGTGACATAGTTGCCTGCCTCGATCGGCAGGATGCCGACGACACCGGCAATCGGCGAGATCACCGAACGGCGGTCGAGCGCCACTTGCGCATCGTGGACGGAGAGCTCGGCGTTGCGCAATTCAAGCTCGGCTTGGGTCAGTTGGACCGCCGTTATCGCGCTCGACTTGCTAAGCGCCAGCATGCGCCGAGCCTTGGCCGATGCATCCTCACGCGCGATCTTGGCGCGCTCCAGCGCAATCTGCTCGGTGTCTGAATCGAGGGTGGCGATTACCTGGCCCTTTTCGATATGCGCGCCGGACTGGACCAGGAACCCGGTGAGACGTCCGGACGTGTAGGGGCTAACGGTCACCGTGGCATTGGCGCGTCCGGTACCGATCGCCTGCAACCGGTCATTGATGGTTGCAGTGGACGCCGGCTCGGCGGCAATAGTGGTTGGCTGGTCGCCGCCCGAACTGCCACCGCCATTCGCCCGCGCGGTGCTCGACTGATCTTTCGGGGTGGAGGCCGCAGCCCATTCGATCCCCCAGGAGGCCAGCAACCTTTCGGAACCCGGAAAGAATTTGATCCAGGCCGCAGCTGCGGCGATCAGGATCACCACCGAAAGAACGAGCTGCTTCCAAACCGACATTCACGACCTCGAGCCCGGGCGACGATATCGCGGGCACGCAAAAGGAATACTACGCCGCCGCGGAAATGAGAAATCAACCAATCGACACTGTCATTGATTTAGGGCTGTTTGCCGGATCGGGGGAACAAATTCTCATTAAATTTGCGTAAGGTTGGCAATCCGCACCGGCGCCGCGCACCCTCGTCCCAGACTAACGCAACCCCTCCATATCCCTGATGCGCCGTGCACCTTCCGGTTCCAGGGCGCGCGTCAGGCCACCGATCAGCGTCTCGGCGACCACCATCAGCGCTGCAGAGGAATCCCATGGCGAAGGCATCCCGGTGCGGCCCGGGATAACATGCCGGGCAAAGCGTGCGATCGGCGACAGCCATTGATCGGTGAACAGCACGATCTGCACGCCGCGCTGGTGCGCCTTCTCGGCGAAACGCACGAGGCTGTCTTGATAGCGGCGAATGTCGAACACCAACAGGACATCACGCTTGCCCATATCGATCAGCCGATCGCGCCAGTTGCTTTCCTGCCCTGTCAGATGAAACACGCTGGGCCGGATGATAGCGAGGTGCGCCGCCATGTAGCGGGCGATGGGGTCGGTGAACCGCCCCCCGACGAGATGGATGCAGGCGCGCTTGTTGGAGAGCAATGTGACAATATCGTCGAGCTGCTTGGCCGATATATGCCGGAACGTCTCGCGGATATTGTCGAGCGTCGCTTCAACCATCGGAGAGACGCCGCCATCGCGCCGCAACGGTGTATTCGTCCGCGACGCAGGCGACTGCAATTGCTCCGCGAGTTCCTCCTGCAGCGCCGACTGGAACTCCGGATAGTTCTGGAATCCGATCCGCGACACAAAGCGCAGGATAGTTGGCGAACTGACGCCGGCCTGCTGCGAGAAGTCGGCAACCGTCTTCAGACCGATCAGCGGATAATTGCCGATCAATGTCTGCGCGGCGCGCCTTTCGCCGGCTGGCATATCGCCGATCCGGTCGGCAATCAGCTCGGCGACGCTCGAACGCATGACATTCCTCCCCTGTGCGAACAGCCAAATCCCGTTTGACAAAATCGCGCAATACGTATGAAATCATCCATAGGAGCGAAATGAAATACGTAAAGTAATTTTCGATACGCGCTCCCGAGGGACAGAGTCTGACGAATGGGGAAAGCACGCGGGGACCGTGCCCAGTCGATAGATCCAGTCGAGGTGATCAACGGCAATGGCCAGGGTCGCATCGTGCTGGCCTGCGATCACGCCTCCAATTTCGTCCCGCAAGGCTACGCAACACTCGGCCTCGATCCATCGGAATTTCAGCGCCATATCGCCTGGGACCCGGGCGCTTTGCCGGTTGCCGGACACATGGCCTCATTGCTCGACGCGCCGCTCGTCGCCTCGCGAATTTCGCGGCTGGTGATCGATTGCAACCGACCGCTCGAAGCGCACGACCTGATCCCGGAGACCAGCGAGACGACGGTCATTCCCGGCAATCGCGGCCTCGACGCAGCCGAACGCCGTCGCCGCATCGCGCTGGTGCACGAACCGTTCCACGCCGCGATCGACAGCCTGATCGAACAACGCAGCGCGTCAGGCCTGGAAAGCTGGCTCGTCACGGTTCATTCCTATACGCCGGTTTACAGGGGCGTCGCCCGGCCATGGCAGATCGGCATCATCCACGATGAGGACGAGAGCATCGCACGCCCCTTCATCGAAGGTCTTCGCGCTGTTTCCGGCCTGAATGTCGGGGTCAACCAGCCCTACTCTCCGGCGGACCGCGTCTATTACACGCTCGAACGCCATGCGCGGACGCGGGGCATTCCCTGCGCTATGATCGAAATTCGCAACGACGAGATAACAAACGAAGCATCGCAGCGAAAATGGGCGGAATTGCTCGCAGGCATCCTGTCCAAGCTCGAGGCGGCAAGAGGCGTAACGCAAGCGCCATCGCTCAGAGAGGAACCACAGAAACTAGCGGCTCAACGATAATAGGGGACATCGACATGGCAGCGCCTGGATATTCTGAAACCGACAAAACTGAGGACGTGAAAGTCCTTCACAGTATGGGTTACGCGCAGGAACTCGAGCGGCGCCTTTCGCGCTTCTCCAACTTCGCGGTGTCATTCTCCATCATCTGCATTCTTTCGGGCGGCATCAATTCGCTCGCCCAAGCGACGTCCGGCTCCGGCGGCATTGGTATTGGCATCGGCTGGCTGGTCGGCTGCTTCGTGTCGCTGACCTTCGCAGTTGCGATGTCGCAGATCAGTTCGGCCTATCCGACGGCCGGCGGCCTCTACCATTGGGGCTCTATTCTCGGCAACCGTGGCACCGGTTGGGTGACCGCCTGGTTGAACCTGCTCGGACTCGTCACGGTTCTCGGAGCCATCAACGTCGGCACCTGGACTTTCTTCATGGGCGCCTTCGGACCGTCGCTCGGTATCGAGAACAACCTGACCACGCAGACGATCTTCCTGATCATCATCACTGGCGGCCAGGCGCTAATCAATCATCTCGGCATCAAGCTCACCGCGAGACTGACCGATTTCTCAGGCTACTTGATCTTCTTCGGCTCGATCCTGATCGCGCTGGTCTGCCTGTTCGCTGCTGACAGCTGGGACTTCAGCCGGCTCTTCACGTTTAAGAACTACTCGGGCGAGGCGGGCGGCAGCGTCTGGCCGTCGGTTTCCAACAGCTGGGTATTTCTGCTCGGCCTGCTGCTACCGATCTACACCATCACCGGATACGACGCTTCCGCCCACACTTCGGAAGAAACCATGAAGGCGGCGTCATCCGTGCCGCGCGCAATGGTGATGTCGGTGATCTGGTCGGCACTGTTCGGCTACCTCTTCCTGGCTGCGTTCATACTGATGATCCCCGACATGGATCAGGCGGCGGCGCAGGGCTGGAACGTGTTCTTCTGGGCCTTCGACCAGAAGGTAGGCACCGGTCTCAAGGAATTCGTGTATCTGATCGTATTCATCGCGCAGTTGTTGTGCGGCCTCGCGACGGTCACGTCGGTGTCGCGCATGATCTTCGCTTTCTCGCGTGATGGCGGCTTGCCGGGCTCCGGCGCGCTGGCAAAGGTTAGCCCTACTCATCGCACACCGGTTGCGGCGATCTGGACCGGCTCGATCCTGTCGGTACTGTTCGTGTGGGGCTCTTCGCTGGTATCGGTTGCCGGCACCTCGGCTTACACGATCGTCGTGTCGTGCACGGTCATCTTCCTGTTCCTCTCGTTCACCATCCCGATCGTGCTCGGCATGATGACCTGGGGAACGCCGAAGTGGGACAAGATGGGTCCGTGGAATCTCGGCAAGGGTGTCTTCATGCTGTTCAGCGTGCTTTCCCTGATCTCGATGGTGCTGATCTTCATCATCGGCATCCAGCCGCCGAATGACTGGGCGCTTTATATCACCGTCGGCTTCTTCATCCTGACGGCCATTGTCTGGTTCGCATTTGAGAACCGCCGCTTCGAGGGTCCTCCTATGGGAGAGATCGTGGCGGCGCGTCAGGCAGCGATCAAGGCTGCTGAGCAGGCTGTCGGCGAAACCGGACACTGATCTTCGTGCAAACCGCTGCGGCCGGCACATGCCGGCCGCGGCTACTTTCCAGATCGCTTGACGCGTTATCCACCTGAATGAGGAAGCAATGGCCGGAAACATGACGTTTGACCAGCTGAAGAAGGCCGTCGCGGATGGCGAAATCGACACGGTGCTCGCCGCCGCCGTCGACATGCAGGGACGGCTGGTCGGCAAGCGCTTCCTCGCCAAATACTTCGTAGAATCCGCTTACGACGAGACGCATGGCTGCAACTATCTGCTGGCCAACGACATCGACATGGAACCGGTGCCTGGCTACAAGGCGGCAAGCTGGTCGCAGGGCTATGGCGACTTCATCATGAAGCCGGACCTGTCGACGCTGCGCAGAGTGCCGTGGCTGGAAATGACCGCGCTGGTGCTCAATGATCTGCTTGACCACCACACCCATGCAGACCTGGCGCACTCGCCGCGCGCTATCCTGAAGAAGCAGGTCGCTCGCCTCAAGGAGCGCGGCTACCTCGCATATTTCGCGTCGGAGCTTGAGTTCTACCTATTCAGCGAAAATTACGGTTCCGCCCGCGCCAAGCATTGGCAGAACCTCGACACCGCCTCGCCCTATATCGGCGATTACCTGATCGGCATCACCACTAAGGAAGAAGGCGTTATGCGCCGCCTGCGCAACGACATGGAGGCGGCTGGCATCCCGATCGAGAACTCCAAGGGCGAATGGGGTCCAGGCCAGGAGGAAATCAATGTGCGCTATGCGGAAGTGCTCGAAATGGCCGACCGCCACGTCATTCTGAAGAACGGCGCCAAGGAAATCGCCTCGTCCATGGGCAAGTCGATCTCCTTTATGGCGAAGTACAATTATGGGCTAGCCGGCAATTCCAGCCACATCCACAATTCGCTGTGGAGTGCCGACGGCAAGACGCCACTTTTCTTCGACAGACAAGGCGAATACGGCCTGACCAAGCTCGGCCATCAATGGTCGGCTGGCCAGCTCAAATATGCCAAGGAATTCACCTGGTTCCTGGCGCCCTACATCAACTCCTACAAGCGCTTTCAGTCGGGCACCTTCGCGCCGACCAAGATCATGTGGAGCGAGGACAACCGCACCGCTGGCTTCCGCCTCTGCGGCGAAGGCACCAAGGGCGTGCGCATGGAATGCCGCATCGGCGGCGCCGACCTCAATCCATACCTCGCCTTCGCCGCGCTCATCGCCGCCGGCCTTGCCGGCATCGACGAGAAGCTTGAGCTGCAGAAGCCTTTCGTTGGCGATGCTTACCAAGCCTCGCGCCTGCCCGAGATTCCGAAGACCTTGCGCGACGCCACCGAAACGCTGGCAAAGTCGAAGATGCTGAAGGAAGCGCTCGGAGAGGACGTGATTGAGCACTACGTTCACACGGCGCACTGGGAGCAGTTCGAATATGATCGTCGCATCACCGATTGGGAGCTGCACAGGGGTTTCGAGCGATATTGACAACGCAGTGATTTATGCAATGTTGTGATTATAGCAATCACAACGTTTAGGAGACGACATGCCCAAGCTGACCGCGAATGTGGACAGGGCGTGGTTCGAGGATCGGATAAGGAACCTGGGTATTTCGCAGGCCGAGTTCGGGAGGCGTATGGGTTTGGACAGATCCGCTTTGTCGCGCACGCTCAGCGGCGAACGGGGTACGAAGGCGTCAGAAGTGCGCAGAATGGCGGAAGTTCTCGGTAGACCTGAGCATGAAGTGCTGAAGCATCTGGCTGGCGAAACGGAGAACATTTTTACCAGCGACGGGACAGCGCGGTTTGCTCCTGCAAGTTCCGGATTTAGGAAAGGGCAGGCGAGGTACAAAGGTAGAGACGATATGAGCAACGACAGCGAAGACTTCGCGGTGCCGTCTGCGCCGCGCCATTCGATGTTCGGCTGCATGAAAGGTCTTGGCTCGTTGGAACCCGGATATGACCTTACTCAGCCCGTCCTTCCGGACTGGTCGGAGTATGAGGAGAAGAAGTACGGACCGGGCAGCAAGTTCTACGACGAATGAGGAACATACTTCTTGATACCTGTGCCGTCATGTGGATCGGCTACGACGAACTCCCGCCGGATGCGGTTGCGGAGTTGCAGCGGAGCAAACAGGCGGACGAAGACATCTTTGTTTCTCCGGTCACGGCATGGGAGATCGGAATGCTTGTGGCGCTGAAACGCTTTCGTGTTCCGATCGAGCCGCATCTGTGGCTGGAGCATTTTTCAGAGGTTTCCGGATGCCGGACTACGAAGCTGCCGGAAAAGATCCTGATCGGCTCCTCTTTTCTGCCGGGGATGCCACCGCGCGACCCAGCCGATAGGATCATCATCGCCACGGCTCGAGAGTATGGCTATCGCATCATGACGCGGGATCACAAAATCCTAGCCTATGCGGCGCAGGGTCATGTGCAGGCGATCGCCTGCTGATATCAGCGGAGTTCCTATGACTGAAACCGTCAAACTCACCTCCCCCATCGATGGCTCGATCTATATCGAGCGTCCCGTCGCGACGGATCAGGCGGTCAACGCCGCCGTCGAGCGTGCGCGCGCCGCGCAGCCGGGCTGGGCGGCGCTGCCGATCGCCGAGCGCTGCAAGTACATGCTGGCGATGCTGGAAGCGCTTGTCGGGATGACCGACGAGATCGTGCCGGAACTCGCCTGGCAGATGGGCCGTCCGGTCCGCTATGGTGGCGAGTTCGGCGGGGTGAAGGAACGCACCAATTACATGGTGGAGATTGCCGAGCGAGCCCTGGCTCCGGCGATGGCGTCAAACCCCAAGGACGGCTTTCGCCGCTATGTGAGGAAGGACCCGCTCGGCGTCGTCATGGTGATCGCGCCGTGGAACTATCCTTACCTCACCGCGGTCAACACCATTGTGCCGGCGCTGATCGCCGGGTCCACAGTGATTCTCAAGCATGCGGCGCAGACGCTGCTGGTCGGCGAGCGCTTTGCCAAGGCTTTCGAGAAGGCCGGGCTGCCCAAGGGCGTCTTTCAGAATATCGTGATGAACCACGGCCAGACTGAAAAACTGCTCGGCTCCGGCAAGATCGACCATGTGAACTTCACCGGTTCGGTGACCAGCGGGCGGGCGATCGAGAAGGCTGCGGCAGGCACCTTCATGACGTCTCGGACTTGAGCTTGGCGGCAAGGATCCTGCCTACGTCCTGCCCGACGCAAAGATGGATCATGCCGTCGCCAATCTGGTCGAGGGCGCGTTCTTCAATTCTGGCCAATGCTGCTGCGGTATCGAGCGCGTCTACGTGCACGAAAAGATCTATGACGAGTTCATCGAAGGCTTCCTTGCCGAGACCAGGAACTACGTTGTCGGCAGTCCGCTGGAACAGGCAACGACAATGGGACCGATGGCGCAGGCGCGGTTCGCCGACTTCATCCGCGAACAGAAGGCCGAGGCGCTGCGCAAGGGCGCGGTGGCGCATATGAACACCAGGGCCGACGGTGATCGCGAGGGTTCGCCCTATCTCCCCGCCGAGGTGCTAACGAATGTCGACCACCAGATGAGCGTCATGCGCGAGGAAAGCTTCGGCCCGATCGTCGGCATCATGAAGGTGCGCAACGATGAGGAAGCCATCGCGCTGATGAACGACAGCCCTTACGGCCTGACCGCCTCGATCTGGACCGCTGACACCGACCATGCCGTGGCCATCGGCGACCGCGTGGAGACCGGCACGGTATTCATGAACCGCTGCGACTACCTCGACCCTGCGCTGGTCTGGACCGGCGTCAAGGACACCGGCAAGGGCGCGGCGCTGTCGCAGATCGGCTACGACAATCTGACCCGGCCGAAGAGCTATCATCTGAGGGAGACGGTCTGAGGCCGGTCAGTCGGTCGTGGGTCGACGGTAGTTGGTCGCGAACTTTGACGCCCGCCGCTGCCGCCCGACACGACCGACGACCCACGATCAACGAATAACTTCAAGGCAAACCCATGGCCACCCTCGTCTCCAAATGGAACTACCCCACCACCGTCCGCTTCGGCGCCGGCCGCATTTCCGAACTGCCCGACGTACTCTCGGCAGAAGGCATCAAGAAGCCGCTTTTCGTCACCGATCCAGGGCTTGCCAAACTACCGGTGGTCGCGTCGACGCTGAAGATCCTCGACAACGCGAAAGTCCCCTATGGCGTCTTTTCCGATGTGAAGCCCAATCCGGTCGAGGCCAACCTCACCGCTGGCATCGCGGTGTTCAAGAAGGGCAAGCATGACGGCGTGGTCGCCTTTGGCGGCGGTTCGGCGCTCGATCTCGGCAAGCTGATCGCCTTCCAGGCAGGACAAACGCGACCGGTGTGGGATTTCGAGGACATCGGCGACTGGTGGGCGCGCGCCAATGCCGATGCGATCGCGCCGATCATCGCGGTGCCGACAACCGCCGGCACCGGTTCGGAGGTCGGCCGAGCCGGCGTTCTCACCCATGAGGAGAGCCATACCAAGAAGATCATCTTCCACCCGAAGCTACTGCCGGCCGTCGTGATTGCCGATCCGGAACTGTCGGTCGGCATGCCGCCCTTCATCACCGCCGGCACCGGCATGGATGCGCTCGCCCACTGCCTCGAAGCCTATTGCGCCCCCGGTTATCACCCGATGGCCGACGGGATAGCCCTGGAAGGCATGCGGCTGGTATTCGAGAATCTGCCCGAGGCGTACGCCAATGGCAAGAATCTGACGGCGCGCGCCCACATGATGGCCGCCGCCGCCATGGGCGCCACCGCCTTCCAGAAAGGGCTCGGCGCAATCCATTCGCTGTCGCATCCCATCGGTGCGCTTTATGACACCCATCACGGCATGACAAATGCCGTTTTCATGCCCTACGTGCTGGCCTTCAACCGACCGGCGATCGAAGAGCGCATTGCTCGCGCCGCCGCCTATCTCGGCATCAAGGGCGGCTTCGACGGCTTTGCCAAGGCAGTGCTGAAGCTGCGCAAGGAACTGAAAGTGCCGCATACGCTGCCCGATCTGATCAAAGGGCTCGACATGGACAAGAAGCGCAAGGCGCTGATTGCCGACATGGCAATGGTCGATCCGTCGACCGGCGGCAATCCGGTGAAGCTTACCAAGAAAGCATTCCTGACCATGCTCGACAATGCGCTGAGCGGTACAGTTTGAGCTTATTGGCAAAGCAGCAAGGTACCGACAGACGAAGAAGATGCCGGAGGTATTTCATTAGCCGGAAAATTGTCCGGCCCGCGATTGCTAGCCGACAACAAAAGGAGTTAACTTTCAAAGCCTCAGGGGATGGACGGCCGGATTTCATCTAGCTGTCATATGACAAGAATAACCGCAACAAGGCGCTCGAAAGCGCCAGCCAAACGGAGATAAAACATGTTCAGGTTTACGGGAAAGGTTCTTTCCCTTACGGCCGCGTCGCTGATGGTGACGACGGCCATCGCGTCCGCGCAGAGCGCCGATCTCATCGCCGCCGCCAAGGCGGAAGGCCAGCTCACCACCATCGCGCTGCCGCATGACTGGTGCGGCTATGGCGCCGTGATCGATGCCTTCAAGGCGAAGTATCCGGAAATTACCGTCAACGAACTCAACCCGGATGCCGGCTCGGGCGACGAGATCGAGGCGATCAAGGCCAACAAGGACAACAAGGGTCCGCAGGCGCCGGACGTCATCGACGTTGGCCTTTCCTTCGGCCCGTCCGCCAAGGCTGACGGCCTGATCCAGCCTTACAAGGTCTCGACCTGGGACTCGATCCCGGACAGCGCCAAGGATGCTGAAGGCTATTGGTATGGCGACTACTACGGCGTGCTGTGCCTTCCAGGTGAACAAGGATCTGCGTCAAGGAATCGCCGGCCGATTGGGCGGACCTTCTGAAGCCTGAATTCGCCAACTCTGTTGCTCTCGCCGGCGATCCGCGCGCTTCCAACCAGGCGATCCAGGCGGTGTATGCGGCCGGCCTGTCGAAGGGCGCTGCTGCTGGCGAAGCTGCCGGCACGGCTGGCCTCGAGTTCTTCAAGGAACTCAACGCCAAGGGCAACTTCGTGCCGGTGATCGGCAAGCCGGCGACGCTGGCGCAGGGCCAGACGCCGGTTCTCGTCACCTGGGACTACAACGCCCTTGCGGGCCGCGACACGCTGAACGGCAACCCGCCGGTCGACGTCATCGTGCCGAAGACCGGTGTCGTTGCCGGCGTCTACGTGCAGGCGATCAGCGCCTTCGCGCCGCATCCGAATGCCGCAAAGCTGTGGATGGAATACCTTTACTCCGACGAAGGTCAGCTCGGCTGGCTGAAGGGCTATTGCCACCCGATTCGCTTCAACGATCTCGCCAAGAACGGCAAGATACCGCAGGAGATGCTGGACAAGATGCCGCCGGCAGCTGCCTATGAGGCGGCGGCATTCCCGAGCCTCGAGGACCAGGGCAAATCGAAGGAAGCGATTACCAAGAACTGGGATTCAGTGGTCGGCGCCAACGTTAAGTAAGCGTTGAAATCTTCACCGGGCGGCTGAAAAGCCGCCCGGATCATATCCGCGAACCAAAGCTGGCGTATGACCAACCCCACCATTTCCGATACGGCCCTCGCAGGCTCTGCGACCCCGCCTGAAGCCGCAAGCGGTTTCCGGCTGCCGACGCAATGGATCGGAGTCGCGCCGTTCTTCATCTTCGCCATACTCTTCCTCATACTGCCCACAGCCTACTTGATCCTCGGCGCGTTCCAGAACGAAGAAGGCCGCTTCACGCTCGAGAACCTGGCCGCGTTGTCGCAACCGTCGATCGTCGCGGCCTACTGGATCTCCATCAAGGTCAGCCTGGCTTCCGCCCTTCTCGGCGCCTTCATCGGCCTCGCCATCGCCATTGCCATCGTGCGCGGCGGCCTGCCCAACTGGATACGCTCGGCGACCCTTACGTTCTCCGGAGTTGCGTCGAATTTCGCCGGGGTGCCGCTCGCCTTCGCATTTCTGGCGACGCTCGGCCGCCTCGGCCTGGTCACCGTGCTTTTGAACGCCCTGGGCTTCAACCTCTATGCCCATGGGTTCAACATCCTGTCCTTCTGGGGCCTGACCCTCACTTATCTCTATTTTCAGATCCCCCTTATGGTGGTGATCATCACGCCGGCCATCGATGGTTTGAAAAAGGAATGGGGCGAGGCTGCCGCGACGCTCGGCGCCACCCAGTGGCAATATTGGCGCATGGTGGTGATCCCGGTTTTGTGGCCGAGCTTCCTCGGCACCGTCATTCTGCTGTTTGCCAACGCGTTCGGCGCCATCGCCACCGCCTATGCACTGACCGGCTCATCGCTCAATATCGTGCCGATCCTGCTCTACGCGCAGATTCGCGGCGACGTGCTGCACAATGCGCATCTCGGCTATGCCATCGCTTTCGGGATGATCTTCATCACCGGTCTTGCGAACATTTTCTACATTTGGTTCCGCACCCGCTCCGAGAGGTGGCTGAAATGAAACGCGGCGCCTCCATCTGGGCATGGATCACCTTTGCGATCGGTGCGGCCTACTTCTTCGTTCCGCTCATCGCCACGCTCGAATTCTCGATGCGGATGCGCCGGGGCGCCTATTCGTTCGACGCCTACCGGGTCGTCTTCGGCGACGAACGCTTTCAGGCGACCTTCACCTATTCGGTGGTGGCGGCGATCTTCACCATCATCCTTGGTGTACTGATCGTCGTGCCGACGGCTTACTGGATTCGCCTGCGCATGCCGCATCTGCGGCCAATCATCGAGTTCATCACATTGCTGCCACTGGTCATTCCGGCCATCGTCATCGTCTTCGGCTATATCCGCATGTATGGCTCGAACTCGCCGCTGCCGTTCCTGGCGACGCCGATCGGCACCAACATCCTGCTGGTCATCGGCTATGCGACGCTCGCCCTGCCCTACATGTACCGCGCCGTCGATACCGGCTTGCGAACGATCGATGTGCGCACTCTGACCGAAGCCGCGCAGATCCTCGGCGCCGGCTGGGGCACGATCATCACCCGTGTCATCATGCCCAACGTGCTGATCGCGGTGTTGTCCGGCGCCTTCCTGACCTTCGCCATCGTGATCGGCGAATTCACCATGGCCAGCCTGCTCAACCGCCCGGCCTTCGGTCCGTATCTGCAGAACATCGGCGCCAACCGCGCCTATGAGCCGGCCGCACTCGCCATCATCGCCTTTATCATCACCTGGGGCTGCATGTCGCTGATTCAGATCCTGTCCCGTTTCGCGCCGAAGTCGGCGAACAGCCCTAACTGATCGAGATATACATGGCCGATCCCTTTCTCAGCATACAGCACGTCAAGAAGTCGTTCGGCACGGCGACGGTCGTGCAGGATTTCAACCTTGACGTGGAACCTGGCGAGTTCGTCTCGTTTCTGGGGCCGTCGGGATGCGGCAAGACCACTGTGCTGCGCATGGTTGCCGGCTTCGAGGAGCCGACGGCCGGCAAGATCGTCGTGACCGGGAAGGACATCACGCGGCTGAAGCCTAATCAACGCAATGTCGGCATGGTGTTCCAGGCCTATGCCCTGTTCCCGAACCTCACCGTTGCGCAGAACGTCGCCTTTGGCCTGAAGGTCGCCGGAGCCTCCAGGGCCGACAGCGACGCACGCGTCAAGGAAATGCTCGGCATCATCAAGCTGCCGGAGTTCGGCGACAGGTATCCGTATCAGCTTTCCGGCGGCCAGCAGCAGCGCGTCGCGCTTGCCCGCGCCCTTGCGCCGAAGCCGAAGCTTCTGCTTCTGGACGAGCCGCTCTCGGCGCTCGACGCCAAGGTTCGCGTGTCGCTGCGCGATGAAATCCGCTCCATCCAGAAGAGGCTCGGCATCACCACCGTCTTCGTCACCCACGACCAGGAAGAGGCGCTGTCGATCTCCGACCGCATCGTCGTCATGTATGGCGGCAAGGCCGAGCAGGTCGGTACGCCCTTCGAAATCTACAACCGCCCGGCGACGAAATTCGTCGCCAATTTCGTCGGCACGCTGAATGTTCTGGAAGGCACCGTCAGCGACGTCTCGACCGGCAAGGTGAAGATCAATGCCGAAGAAGTCTCGTTGAAGGGCAAGCTGAACGGGTCGAAGGCCGGAGATCGGCTGTCGCTGGCGCTACGCCCCGAAGCCATCGCGCTTGGCCGCTACCCCGGGCACGATTCCATCCTCAGCGGCCAGATCGCCGATGTACATTTCCTCGGATCGGTGATTCGCGTCCGCGTCGGGCTTGGCCAGAGCACCGTTTCGCTCGACACCTTCAACAATTCCAGCACGCCGCCGCCGACCGTCGGCGACAAGGCGGAAATCAGCTTCTCGTCGAACGACGTACTGGTGCTGCATTAGAGTTTGATCTCGTCGCGAGTTTTCGTGCGTATCGCGCATAAGTGCTGCCATCTCCTGACTGCGAAGGCGGGTGAGTGGGTTTTGCGCTTGATCCACCGTTGCGACAACACAGCTTCGGACCGGACCATCCGGATTTTCGTAAGCGTGGAGTCGATGAGGCCTGGCGGCCCCAACGCTTGGCCCTCGGCCATCCGCGCCTTGTCGAACAATCCAATCGCGGCCAAGATCGATGCCGAACAACGAGCGGATGGTCATCATGAATCGCGACGATATCGACAGTATCGCGCAGTGGCTGGCCGAAACCGGCCTGCGCGGCGAGAGCGAAATCGCGCTCCTCAACGGCTTTTGCGAGCGCTCGCGCGTCGCCGGCCTGCCGATCGGCCGCGGCATGCTCATCATCGACACGCTGCATCCGATCTACGAAGGGCGCGGCTTTCGCTGGCGGGAGGACGAGAGTGACGAGGAGCCGGTGCTGGAGTTCAAGCGCGATGTCGATGGCGCCGCGACCGCGAGTTGGCAGAGTAGCCCGTTTTACTTCCTGCTTGAAAAGGGCGGCGGCGAACTGCGCTGCAGCTTGCATCTCGGCGAGAATGCCGGGTTCAACTCCATCGAGGAGCTGCGCACCGCGGGACAGACGGACTATCTCGCCATCGTCCACCGCTTCGCGCCGGATGCCGTCATCGGCGAGATGGACAACTTCGCCGCCCGCTGGACCACGGCCGAACCCGGCGGCTTCAGCGATGCCGCCATCGACGCGCTGCGCAGGTTGACACCGATCCTTGGCCTGGCGATCAAGGCCGCCTCGCTGACCCGCGTTACCGAAACATTGGTCGAAGCCTATCTCGGGCGCGATCCCGGACAGCGCGTGCTGCGCGGCCGCATTGCCCGCGGGCAGGTCGACCAGATCAACGCCGTGCTTTGGTTCTCCGACATGACCGGTTACACGCGTCTGTCTGAAACCATACAATCGGACCACCTCATTCCGCTGCTCAACGACTATGCCGAAGCCGTTATCCTGTCGATCCAGGAGGCTGGCGGCGATGTGTTGAAACTGATCGGCGACGGCACGCTGGCGATCTTCGCCGGCGCGAAGCCGTGGGAAGCTTGCGTATCGGCGATGCGCGCCGAACGCGATCTCCGCCGCCGACTGTCGGTCCTGCGCGAGAAGCGCATGGCCGAAGGGCTACCGGTCGCAGACATCTATATCGGTCTGCATGTCGGCGATGTCTTCTACGGCAACATCGGCAGCCAGGACCGCCTCGACTTCACCATTGTTGGTCCCGCCGTCAACGAAGCCAGCCGCATTGCCTCCATGTGCAGTTCGGTAGACCGCCGCCTGCTCTGCTCGTCAGAGTTCGCCGCATGGCTGCCGGATTCGGAGCGTGCCAAACTGGTGTCTGTCGGCCGTTTCGCTCTGCGAGGCGTCAGCAAGGCGCAGGAACTCTTTACGCTCGATCCCGAACTGGCAGGCGCGCATTGACGCCAGTCAGCCACAATGCACGCCTCGGCATCGTCATGATGCTCGTCGGCATCCTGCTGTTCGCCGTCAACGATGTGCTCGGCAAATGGCTTGTCGCGACCTATTCGATCGGCCAGTTGCTGCTGATCCGTAGCGGTGTGGGACTGCTGGTGCTGGCGCCGTTCCTGTGGCGTGCCGGCTGGCGGCCATTGGTCGAGATCGAGCGTCCGCGCATGCAACTGACCCGCATCGTCCTGACTGCAGCAGAGGTCTATGGCTTCTACTTCGCGGTCATTTACCTGCCGCTCGCCGATACGATGACCTATTGGCTGGCCTCGCCGATCTATGTCGCGGCGCTGTCGCCGCTTCTGCTCGGCGAGAAAGTCGGCTGGCGGCGCTGGACGGCGATCCTTGTCGGTTTCTGCGGCGTGCTGATCGCGCTCAACCCATCCGCGGCAACGCTGACGGCGCCGGCGCTGATCTCGATTGCCGGCAGCCTGGCCTTCACCTTCATGATGATCTCCGGCCGGACCCTGCGCAACACGCCGGACACCACCCTGGTGTTCTGGCAGATGATCGGCGCAGGACTGCTCGGCCTTGTCACCGCGCCCTTCGGCTGGGTAACGACGACGCCGTTCGACCTCGCACTGCTTGGATTGCTCGGCGTGGTGGCGATGGTCGCGCATGTCTGCGTGAACCGCTCGCTCAAGCTCGCCGACGCGGCGGTGGTCGTGCCCTTCCAATATACGCTGCTGTTCTGGGCGATCGTCTTCGGCTGGCTGGTTTTCGGCGACGTGCCGCATGCCAACATGCTTCTCGGCGCGGCTGTCATCATAGGCGCGGGCCTGTTCATCTTCTTCCGCGAACAACAGTTGAAGCGGAAGGCGTGACCGGCTTAAAGCACGTCGCATCGAAGCGGACTCAGTCGACGTGCTTAAAGTTTTTGATTTGATGCATGTCGTTGTCCCAAAACCGCTGCGCACTTTTGGGCGCCATGCACTAGCGCGACCCGAAAATCGCTGAACCGACGCGTACGCTTGTCGCGCCGAAGGCAACCGCCAGTTCGTAGTCGCCCGACATGCCCATGGAAAGTTTGTCGACACCGGCCTGCCGCGACAGCTTTTCAAGCAACACGAAATGCGGCCCGGGATTCTCATCCGCCGGTGGGATACACATCAGGCCTTCGATTTCCAGCCCATGCACATCGCGGCAGCGTCGGACGAATTCCACGGCCTCGCGCGGCTCAATTCCGGCTTTCTGCGGCTCCGAGCCGGTGTTGACCTGCACATAGAGCTTCGGCGACTTGCCCTGCCTGGCGATTTCCTTCGCGAGTTCCGCAGCGATCTTTTCGCGGTCGACCGTCTCGATCACATCGAACAGCGCCACCGCCACCTTGGCCTTGTTGGATTGCAGCGGTCCGATCAGATGCAGCTCGATATCCGGCCATTCCGCCGTCAGCGCCGGCCATTTGCCTTGTGCTTCCTGCACGCGGTTTTCGCCGAACACGCGCTGTCCCGCCTCTATGGCGGGGCGGATTTCCGGACCCTCGAAGGTCTTCGATACGGCAACAAGCATGACTGCGCCGATCGCCCGCTTCGCCTCACGTTCGGCTGCCGCGATCCTTGCCTTTACCTCCGACAGCCGCTGAACCGCGTCGCTCATGCCTCACTTCCGCTCAAATCGACCACCTGCCTGGCCAAAAACCCACATTCGGTTGACGGGTCCGGCAAACCATGGTGGAAGGTCCGCCGAACCAATTCGCCCGTCTTATCAATTGAAAAAGCGGTCATGGCAACCGAACGATACAATCCGCGCGCATCCGAGCCGAAGTGGCAGAAGGCCTGGGACCAGGCAAAGCTCTTCGAGACCAAGAACGACGACCCGCGCCCGAAATACTACGTGCTGGAGATGTTCCCCTATCCGTCGGGTCGCATCCACATGGGCCATGTGCGCAACTACACGATGGGCGACGTGGTCGCGCGCTTCCAGCGCGCCAATGGCCGCAACGTGCTGCATCCGATGGGCTGGGACGCCTTCGGCCTGCCGGCGGAAAACGCCGCGCGCGACAACAAGGTGAACCCGCGCGACTGGACCTATGCCAACATCGCGACGATGAAGGGCCAGTTGAAGACCATGGGCCTGTCGCTCGACTGGGCCCGAGAGATCGCGACCTGCGACCCGTCTTACTACAAGCACCAGCAGAAGCTGTTCCTGGATTTCTGGAAGGCCGGTCTGGTCGAACGCCGCTCGGCCAAGGTCAATTGGGATCCGGTCGACATGACCGTGCTCGCCAACGAGCAAGTGATCGACGGGCGCGGCTGGCGCTCCGGCGCTCCGGTCGAGCAGCGAGACCTGACGCAATGGTTCTTCAAGATTACTTCGATGTCGCAGGAGTTGCTGGACAGCCTCGACACGCTGGATCGCTGGCCGGAAAAGGTCAAGCTTATGCAGGCGAACTGGATCGGCCGGTCCGAGGGTCTGCTGATACGCTGGCCGCTGGCAAAAGGCACCGCGCCGGAGGGCGAAAGAGAGCTGGAAGTCTACACGACACGCCCCGACACGATTTTCGGCGCGTCCTTCATGGCGATCGCCGCCGATCATCCGCTGGCGAAGAAGGCGGCGGAAACCAACCCGCAGCTGTCTGCCTTCGTCGAGGAAGTCCGGCGCATGGGCACGTCGGTCGCTGCCTTGGAGACCGCCGAGAAGAAGGGTTTTGACACCGGGATCCGCGTCGTCCATCCGTTCGACGACCACTGGACGCTGCCCGTCTATGTGGCGAATTTCGTGCTGATGGACTATGGCACGGGCGCGATCTTCGGCTGCCCGTCCGGCGACCAGCGCGATCTCGACTTCGCCAACAAATACGGCCTGCCGGTTGTGCCGGTGGTGATGCCGGAAGGCGCCGACGAAAAGTCCTTCAGCATCACTACGGAAGCCTATGTCGATGACGGCGTGATGATCAATTCGCACTTCCTAGACGGCATGACGCCAAAGCAGGCTTTCGAGGATGTCGCCAATCGGCTGGGCGCCATCAACATCGGCAATCGCCCGATGGGCGAGCGCAAGGTGCAGTTCCGCTTGCGCGACTGGCTGATCTCGCGGCAGCGCTATTGGGGCTGCCCGATCCCGGTGATCCATTGCGACGATTGCGGCTCGCTGCCGGTGCTGGACAGCGCGCTGCCGGTCGAACTGCCGAACGACGTCTCGTTCGACAGGCCCGGCAATCCGCTCGACCATCATCCGACTTGGAAGCACGCCAATTGCCCGAATTGCGGCAAGCAGGCGCGGCGCGACACTGATACGATGGACACTTTCGTCGATTCGTCGTGGTATTTCGCGCGCTTCACCGATCCGTGGAACGAGACCGCGCCGACGACTTTGCCCGCCGTTGACGGCAGACAAGGCTGGCTGCCGGTCAACCAGTATATTGGCGGCATCGAGCACGCGATCCTGCATCTGCTCTATTCGCGCTTCTATGTCCGCGCGATGAAGGCGACTGGTCATGTCAGCGATGTCGAAGAGCCGTTCGAAGGCCTGTTCACGCAGGGCATGGTCGTCCACGAGACCTATAAGGGAAGCGACGGCTGGGTAACGCCCGCCGAGGTCAAGATCGTCGAAGCTGACGGGACGCGCCGGGCGACCTTGCTGACGACCGGCGAGAGCGTAGAGATCGGCGCTATCGAGAAGATGTCGAAGTCGCGCAGGAATGTCGTCGATCCCGATGACATCATAGCCAGCTACGGCGCCGATACGGCGCGCTGGTTCATGCTGTCGGATTCGCCACCCGAGCGCGACGTGATATGGACGGAGGCCGGCGTTGAAGGCGCGCATCGCTTCCTCCAGCGCGTCTGGCGTCTCGTGTCCGAGGCCGCACCTGCGCTCGAAGGCATCACTGCCGCGCATTTCGCCGATGGCGACGCCGGCGCTGTGTCGAAGATCGCGCACAAGACGCTGAAGGCGGTTGGCGAGGACATCGGCAAGCTCGCCTTCAACAAGGCGGTGGCGCGCATCTATGAGTTGGTCAATGCGCTGCAGGCACCGCTGGCGGCCGCATCGATGGGCAGTGCCGACAACGCCCTGCGCGGTGCGCTGCGCGAGGCGACCGAGATCCTGCTCTCGATGATCGCGCCGATGATGCCGCATCTGGCGGAAGAGTGCTGGACTGCGCTGGGCGGCGAGGGCTTGATCGCCGAACGCGCCTGGACAGCCTTCGACCCGTCGCTGGTGATCGACAGCGAGATCGTTTTGCCTGTGCAGATCAACGGCAAGAAGCGTGGCGACTTGACGATCGCGCGCGATGCGGATCAAGCTGCGGTTGAAAAGGCTGCGCTTGAACTCGACTTCGTCCAGAAGGCGCTCGAGGGCAAGCCGCCGCGCAAGGTGATCGTGGTGCCGCAAAGGATCGTCAATGTCGTTGCCTGATCGCCGTTCCGCTCCGCCACGTAGGCGCTTGGGTCGTATCTGCGGCGTCGCGCTGCTGGCAGCCGCGTCTCTCGCCTCCGCTTGCACGGTGCGCCCGCTCTATTCCGATGCGGCGAGCACGACCGGCGCGCTGCCATCGGCGACCGCCGACCTGAAGTCGATCGCTATCGAGCCGGTCGACACGCGCTATGCGCAGCAGGTGCGAAACAATCTGATTTTCTACTTCAATGGCGGCTCCGGCCAGCCGGCGGACGCGAAATACAAGATGAAGTTGATCGTAACTGAAGAACTGATCAACGAGGCAAGTGTCTCTGTCGACAACGAAAACCGCCCTACCGCG
The DNA here is from genome assembly GCA_963839725.1 of uncultured Alphaproteobacteria bacterium. Classification (GTDB taxonomy): domain Bacteria; phylum Pseudomonadota; class Alphaproteobacteria; order Rhizobiales; family Rhizobiaceae; genus Kumtagia. The sequence continues at coordinate 242,037 of CAWIWT010000035.1, forward strand.
GCCTCGCTCTACATGACCGGCGCGTATATCATCACCGAGCCGGCAAGCGGCAAGGAGATAGCCAAGGGCGTGCGCACCATTCCGGCGCACTACGACCAGCCCAGCCAGGAGTTTGCCAATCTGCGCGCCAATCGCGACGCCGAAAACCGCGCGGCGCGCGAACTTGCCGAGCTGCTCCGGCTCGACATAGCGCAGAAGCTCGCCAAGCTCTGAGTGCTGACCGCGGCATTCGTTCGCCGGTCCTCCAAATAGCTTTTGTAATTTGATGTGCTAGAATGTGCACATGAAACAATTCACCGACACAGTTACGGTTCGCCTCAGCAGCGAGACTAAATCCAAGCTGGCTGAATTGGCCCAGCACACACGGCGGACGAAGTCATTTCTCGCCGGTGAGGCAATCGCCGACTACGTAGAGCGCGAGCTTGCGATTGTTGCAGGCATTCATCAGGGATTGGCGGATGCGGACGCAGGGCGGGTGACGTCTCACGAGCAGGCCATGCGCCGAATCAGAAAGACCATTGAGCGCGCGCAGAAAGGCCAATGAGGGAAATCGTCTGGTCTGACGACGCGTTGCAGGATTTCAATTCGGCAATTCTCTACATTGCGAAGGAAAACGCGCCGGCGGCGATGCTGGTAGCGGATCGGCTTGAAGCCGCCCTGCGGTTGCTTACCGAAATACCGACCGGGCATCAGGGCCGCGTCAAGGGCACTTACGAAAAACTGGTTCAAAAGACGCCGTACATTATCGCCTATGCTCTTTCGGCTAGGACAATCACCGTGCTGCGCGTCATCCACGGTCATCGCGACTGGCCAGCCGATATGTGGCCGGACTAATTGACAATTGCAGACGTGCTTCCCCTTCGCGCCGCTTCCCCTGGCTGAAAAGTCGGGGCAAGGTCCGGCATCATGAAACAAGATTCGCAGGCGCGCTCGGTGCCGGTCATGGTGCCGATGCCGGCGGAAGCGCCTTACACCTATGCCGTGCCTGAAGGCATGACGGTCGAGCCTGGCTCGATCGTACGGGTGCCGCTCGGACCGCGCCTTGTCGCCGGTATCGTCTGGGATGGCAATGGGGGCGGGGTCGACGCCAGGAAGCTGCGGCCGATAGACCATTTGTTCGACTGCCCGCCCATATCCGACGAGATGCGGAAATTCATCGATTGGGTCGCGGCCTACACGCTGTCGCCGCCTGGCATGGTGGCGCGCATGATCCTGCGCGCGCCGGAAGCGTTCGACCCGGAACCATGGATCGAAGGCTTGCGGAAAACGGCGGCCGAGCCAGACCGCATGACGCGGGCGCGCGACCGCGTCCTGGAACTTGCGGGCGATGGCCTTGCCTGGACCCGTTCCGGGCTCGCCCACGCCGCCGGTGTGTCTTCAACCGTCATCGATGGGCTTAAGGCGCAAGGTGTTCTGGCGAGCGAAATGATTCCACCGCGCCCGGTCGTGGCGGTACCCGACCCCTCCTATGGCGCCAACGCGCTGAACGCCGAGCAGGAAGAGGCTGCGGCAGCGCTACGCGATGCGGTGGAGCAGGCCCGCTTCAGCGTCACCTTGATCGACGGCGTCACCGGCTCCGGCAAGACGGAAGTCTATTTCGAGGCGGTCGCGGCGGCGATCGAGCGCGGCAAGCAAGTGCTTATCATGCTGCCGGAAATCGCGCTGACACAGGCTTTCCTTGAGCGCTTTCACGACCGGTTTGGCGCCAAGCCGGCGGAATGGCACTCCGACCTGCCGCCGCGCATGCGCGAAAAGGTTTGGCGGCAGGTTGCCGAAGGCCAGGTTCGCGTCGTCGCCGGGGCGCGCTCGGCGCTCTATCTGCCGTTTCGCGACCTTGGCCTGATCGTCGTCGACGAGGAACATGATCCGGCCTTCAAGCAGGAGGATCGCGTGTTCTACAGCGCCCGCGACATGGCCGTCGTCCGCGCCCATATTGGCGGCTTTCCGGCCGTGCTTGCCTCCGCCACGCCATCGATCGAGAGCCGCGTCAACGCAACCCAGGGCCGCTATGAGCGCATCGCCCTGACCTCGCGTTTCGCCGAAGCGGCGTTGCCCGACATCCGCGCCATCGACCTCCGCCGAGCGCCGCCGGCGAAGGGCGGATTCCTGTCGCCGACCTTGCTCGGCGAGGTGCAAAAGACTATCGCGCGCGGTGAGCAAGCGCTGCTGTTCCTCAACCGGCGCGGCTATGCACCGCTGACGCTTTGCCGGGCTTGCGGGCACCGCTTCCAGTGCCGCTCCTGCTCCGCCTGGCTGGTCGAGCACCGTTTTCGCGCCCAGCTTGTCTGCCACCATTGCGGGCACCACGAGGCGCGGCCCGATGCCTGCCCGGAATGCGGCACGCTCGACCATCTCGTCGCCTGCGGACCCGGCGTGGAGCGTATCGCCGAGGAGATCGTCGGCCATTTTCCGGATGCGCGCACCATCGTGTTGTCATCCGACATGATGGGTGGCGTGAAGCGGCTGCGGCTTGAACTGGAAGCAATCGCCAAGGGCGAGGCGGACATCGTCATCGGCACGCAACTGGTGGCGAAAGGCCACAATTTCCCCAACATGACGCTTGTCGGCGTGGTCGATGCCGATCTCGGCCTGGCCAATGGCGATCCGCGCGCCGCCGAGCGGACGTTTCAGCTGCTCAGCCAGGTGACGGGCCGCGCCGGGCGTACCGGCAAGAAGAGCGTCGGCCTGTTGCAGACCTTCCAGCCGGGCCATCCGGTCATGCAGGCGCTGGTTTCCGGCGACGCCGAAGCCTTCTACGAGCGCGAGACCGCCGAGCGCGAACGCACCGGCCTGCCGCCCTTTGGACGCCTCGCCGGCATCGTCGTCAGCGCCGAGACCCGCGCCGAGTCCGAGTCGCACGCCCGCGCCCTGCGTCGCACCGCGCCGCCAGCCAAGGACATCAGCGTGCTCGGCCCCGCCGAAGCGCCGCTGGCGCTGGTCGGCGGCCGCCACCGCTTCCGCCTATTGGTCCATGGCGAGCGCAAGTCGGACATGCAAGGCTTTCTGCGTGCGCTGGTCGCCGCCGGGCCGAAGCCGCGGGGCTCGATACGGGTTCAGATCGACATCGACCCGCAAAGCTTCTTGTGAGGCTTGGCTGCGTCAAGGTGCAAGCCGGTACAGACGCTGCAAATCGCGGCGAATTCTCGGGGCGCACGATGGACGACATCTTCAGTGCGGCGCTTCGGGGAGGCGCGAGCCACGTCATTTACGGACGCATTGGCACCCGAAATGAGGAGGCGGCCGAGCTGATCGTTCTGCGCGTGCTTGCGGATCGGATGGACCCGGACCGGCCCGTCAGAAGCGCTCTTAATGCCAGACCCAAATCGATAGGCGGCGCACTGTCCCGCTGAAATTTCAATCGTTTTATATCGGCTGCATATTTTGTTTGCAGTGCAGCATTTTTTCGCTAAGGGAGAGAGGTTTATCATTGCGGGGTGGAGTACGTGCCGATCGTCAAGATTCTCGTTGCCAACCGGTCCGAAATCGCCATCCGCGTCTTCCGCGCGGCCAATGAACTCGGCCTGAAGACCGTCGCCATCTGGGCCGAGGAAGACAAATATTCGCTTCACCGTTTCAAGGCGGACGAATCCTACCAGGTCGGGCGCGGACCGCATCTGACCCGCGACATGGGCCCGATCGAGAGCTATCTGTCGATCGAGGAGATCATCCGCGTCGCAAAACTCTCCGGCGCCGATGCAATCCATCCCGGCTACGGCCTGTTGTCCGAAAGCCCCGAATTCGCGGAAGCCTGCGCCGAAGCCGGCATCTCCTTCATCGGTCCGAAGCCGGAAACCATGCGCCGGTTGGGCAACAAGGTCGCCGCACGCAATCTCGCCATCGAGGTAGGTGTGCCGGTCATACCGGCAACCGATCCGTTGCCAGACGATCCCGAAGCCATCAAGAAGTTCGCAAAGGAAGTCGGCTATCCAGTGATGCTGAAAGCCTCCTGGGGCGGCGGTGGGCGCGGCATGCGTGCGATCCGCAGCGAGTCCGACCTTTTGCGCGAGGTGACCGAAGGCAAGCGCGAGGCCAAGGCCGCCTTCGGCAAGGATGAGGTCTATCTCGAAAAACTGATCGAGCGCGCCCGCCATGTCGAAGTGCAGGTCCTGGGCGACATGCATGGCAACGCCGTGCATCTGTTCGAACGCGATTGCTCGATCCAGCGCCGCAACCAGAAGGTTGTGGAGCGCGCCCCGGCGCCCTATCTCGACGATGCGCGGCGCCAGGAACTGTGCGGCTATGCGCTCAAGTTGGCGCGCGAAACCGCCTATATCGGCGCTGGCACCGTGGAGTTCCTGCAGGACGCCGACACCGGCAAATTCTATTTCATCGAGGTCAATCCGCGCATCCAGGTCGAGCACACGGTCACCGAACAGGTAACCGGCATCGACATCGTCAAGGCGCAGATCCGTATCCTCGACGGTTTTGCCATCGGCACGCCGGAATCCGGCGTTCCCGCCCAGACTGACATCCGCCTCAACGGTCATGCACTGCAGTGCCGCATCACCACGGAGGACCCCGAGCAGAACTTCATTCCCGACTATGGCCGCATCACCGCCTATCGCGGCGCGACCGGCTTCGGAATCCGACTGGATGGCGGCACGGCCTATTCCGGCGCGGTGATCACCCGCTTCTACGATCCGCTGCTGGAAAAGATCACCGCCTGGGCGCCGACGCCGGAGGAAGGCATCGCCCGCATGAATCGCGCGCTGCGCGAGTTCCGTATACGCGGTGTGGCGACCAACCTCACCTTCCTCGAGGCGATCATCAACCACCCGTCATTCCGCAACAACTCCTACACGACCAAGTTCATCGACACGACGCCGGAACTGTTCGCGCAGGTCAAGCGCCAGGATCGCGCCACCAAGCTGCTCAACTATCTTGCCGATGTCAGCGTCAACGGTCATCCCGAAACGCGCGGCCGGCCCGGGCCGAATCCGGATGCGGCCGCGCCGGTTATTCCGTGGTTCACCGGGCCTATCCCGGATGGTAGCAAGCAGAAGTTCGATGAACTCGGGCCGGAAGGCTTTGCCCAATGGATGCGGTCGCAAAACCAGGTGTTGGTCACCGACACGACCATGCGCGATGGGCATCAGTCACTGCTCGCCACCCGCGTGCGCACGCACGATATTGCCCGCATCGCCGGCACCTATGCGCGCGCCCTGCCGCAACTTCTCTCGCTGGAATGTTGGGGCGGGGCCACCTTCGACGTCGCAATGCGCTTCTTGACCGAAGATCCGTGGGAGCGGCTGGCCAAGGTGCGTGCGGCGGCGCCGAACATCCTGCTTCAGATGCTGCTGCGCGGCGCCAATGGCGTTGGCTACACCAACTACCCGGACAATGTCGTCCAGCATTTCGTCAGCCAGGCGGCGGCCGGCGGCGTGGATCTGTTCCGCGTTTTCGACTGTCTGAACTGGGTCGAGAACATGCGCGTCGCCATGGATGCGGTGGGCACCGAGGGCAAGCTCTGTGAAGCGGCGATGTGCTACACGGGCGACATCGTCGACCCGACGCGCGCCAAGTACAACCTGAAATACTATGTCGGCCTGGCCAAGGAGTTGGAAGCCGCCGGCGCGCATATCATCGCCGTCAAGGATATGGCGGGCCTGCTGAAGCCCAGCGCAGCGCGCGTTCTGTTCAAGGCGCTGCGCGAGGCAACCGACCTGCCCATCCACTTCCACACGCATGATACGTCTGGCCTGTCGGCTGCCACTGTGCTTGCGGCGGTGGAAACGGGCGTGGACGCCATTGACGCCGCCATGGACGCCTTCTCCGGCAACACCTCGCAGCCTTGCCTTGGCTCGCTGGTAGAGGCCCTGAAGGGGACTGATCGCGATCCGGGTCTCGACACGGAATGGATCCGTCGTATTTCCTTCTACTGGGAGGCGGTGCGTAACCAATACGCCGCCTTTGAGAACGACCTGAAGGGGCCGGCGTCGGAAGTCTACCTGCATGAAATGCCGGGTGGGCAGTTCACCAATCTCAAGGAACAGGCGCGCTCGCTGGGTCTTGAAACCCGCTGGCACGAGGTGGCGCAGGCCTATCACGACGTCAATCTGATGTTTGGCGACATCGTCAAGGTGACGCCCTCGTCGAAGGTAGTCGGCGACATGGCGCTGATGATGGTTTCGCAGGATCTGACCGTCGCCGACGTGGAAAATCCGGCCAAGGACATCGCCTTTCCGGATTCCGTCGTCTCCATGCTGCGCGGCGATCTCGGCCAGTCACCCGGCGGATGGCCGCAAGCCCTGCAGAAGAAGGTGCTGAAGGGCGAACTGCCGATCACCGCGCGCCCTGGTTCCTTGCTGAAGGCCGCCGACCTGAAGAAAAGCCGCAAGGACATCGAGGCGAAGCTCGGCCGCAAGCTGTCGGAAACCGAGTTCGCTTCCTGGCTGATGTATCCGAAGGTGTTTACGGACTTCGCCGCCGCGCAGGATATTTACGGCCCGGTCAGCGTTCTGCCGACGCCGGTCTATTTCTACGGCATGAAGTCCGAGGACGAGGTTTTCGTCGACATCGAGAAAGGCAAGACGCTGGTCATCCGATGCCTGGCGCTCGGCGACGTCGACGACAAGGGCATGGTCACCGTGTTTTTTGAAATCAACGGCCAGCCACGCCGAGTCAAGGTTCCCGACCGGACACATGGCGCCAGCAACGGCAAGCTTCGCCGCAAGGCCGAACCAGGCAATGACACTCATGTCGGCGCACCGATGCCGGGCGTGATTTCGACGCTGGCTGTTACCGCCGGTCAGGCGGTCAAGGCCGGCGACGTACTCTTGTCGATCGAAGCGATGAAGATGGAAACCGCGATGCACGCCGAGCGCGACGGCACGATCGCCGAGGTGCTGGTGCGAACCGGCGACCAGATCGACGCCAAGGATCTGCTGGTGGTGTATGGGGCGTGATACCAACGCGCCAAGCTTTGACCGTATTCACACCACGCCTCAACCTTACAGCGCCGCGCGTCCTTTTCGGCCGACGCCCGAAGCGATCAACGAGGCGGCCAAATCGCCGGCTCGAACAGGAATTGCGCGCGTGCTGCATTGCTGTTGTGTCGGGCAGGGGTGAGGGCGACGACGGGTCATGGTCCCCGGAACCGAGCTTTCTCGGAATCGGCATTTCGCGCGAAGCCGCCGAGCTTCTGGGCCGGAGATACAAGCAATATGCAATCGTATGGGGCGAGCATCGGCGCGTTCCGGAACTCGTCATCCTCTTCGACGAACCAGCGTCTGAAAGCAGGCGGCGCGCTCAGGCTGATGGCGGGGCGCCATCAGCCCCGGCCCGGCCCGGACGCCCGGCCTGCAAAGCCTCACCTCGAAGTAAGCGGAGCGGGGGCAGTTCGAGACCCACATAGCAGTAGGCACCGATGGGCAGGACTGCCAACCCCGGGAAAATCGGCCGGGCCGCGACTGGCGCTCGGTCTGCGAGGCGAACACGTTCGAGCCAATTTGCGCGACCGTCGAGGCTGATATCGCGGTGGCGCCATTGCTTGCGTCCACCGTTCCGGCGGGCCTGCAAATCCTCGGCGAGCGCAGCGGCCTGCCCGAGATGCCGGCTTTTTCATCAATCTCTATGAGCCGCGCACGGGCTTCTCGGAGATTGCCGCCGAACTGGCAGGCCACATCAAGGACCAGCTTGGCGGCCGCGTTCAGCGTGCGGCGTAGCTTGCGATCCCGGTTGCGATTGCGATTTGGTGACGGTCGGCATTTTCGTTGCGATTGAGCCGAACAGCCGCTATATAGGTCGCGATTTCCCAAATTGGTGGTTCTATCCACCGCCCGCGCTAGGGACGCGGGCGAACGAAAGGATTTATTCTGATGGCTAATACCCTGCTGATGCCCAAGGCGACCGCGGTCTGGCTGGTCGATAACACAGCGCTTTCCTTCGAGCAGATCGCTCAATTCTGCACGCTTCATCCGCTTGAGGTTAAGGCGATCGCCGACGGTGAAGCGGCACAGGGCATCAAGGGGATGGACCCGATAATGACCGGCCAGCTTTCGCGCGATGAGATCGCCCGCGGTGAAAAGGACGCCAACTACCGCCTGCGCCTGTCCGACCCGAAAGTGCGCGTGCCGGAATCGAAGCGCCGCACGCCGCGCTACACGCCGCTGTCGAAGCGCCAGGATCGCCCGAACGCCATTCTCTGGCTGGTGCGCAATCATCCGGAGCTGAAGGACGCGCAGATTTCGCGTCTCGTCGGCACCACCAAGTCGACCATCGAGCAGATCCGCGACCGCAAGCACTGGAACGCCGCCAATCTTCAGCCGATGGACCCGGTAACGCTCGGCCTGTGCTCGCAGATCGACCTCGACATCGAGGTGCAGCGTGCCTCCGCCGGCAAGCCGGCGCCGGCCCCTTCTGGCGACACGCTGTTACCTGCCTCGATGACCGAGCGCTTGACGCCGGCAATGGACAAGCCGAAGGACGAAGACGCCGAGCTCGACGCCGACAAGGTGTTCGCCAAGCTGTCGGCGCTAAAGAAGTCTGACAAAGACGAAGAATAAGAACGGGACCTAGAGCATGTCGCGCCCAATGTGATTCATTCTGTTTCTCGTTTGGCGAGGCGATTCACGCGGAGGGGCGCGAAGTTCGATGCGGTTCCATCGGACGAGCGGCCCGACAAAGTGAGCGCCCGCCAAACGGAAACCCGAAGGGCCGGGCTGGTTTGGGCCAAATCCTTCGGCCTTCGTCTTGTCCGCACCGACAGTGCGGCCTGCGCCAAAGTCCTCGACCTTGGCCCCAACCATCACCGGCAGAATGGATCACATCGGGCGCGACATGCTCTAGCCGCGCTCAGGATTCGCGAGCGCGGCTGGTCGAGCCAATATCGTCGCCGCTGCGCTCGACGGTGCGGTAGAAGTCGGCGAGCAGCTTGCCCTTCTCGGCCTTGAACTTGCGTTCGGCAGGGGTGACACTGGAGATCCGGTCGATCCGGAACGCGCGGAAATCGGCGCGCATCTCGCACCAGGCTACCAGCGTCCATACCTTTCCCCAGAACCAAAGGCCGAGCGGGCGCACATCGCGCATCGTTCCGCGGCCGCTCTCGTCGCGATAATCGAGCCTAAGCACGTCGCGGCTTTCGACCGCCCGTTCGATCATGTCGATGGCGACGCGGTCGGCATCGCTCACCACCCACATCGGCGTGTGAATCTCGGTACGGGCGATGCGGTCCTTCTCGCTGTCGGGCAGCACGGCGCCGATCTTCACCAGCGCCTCTTCCGCAGCCCTCGCCATGGTAGCGCCGCCAAATGCGCGAACCATGCGCGCGCCGGCCACCAGCGCCACGATCTCGTCACGCGTGAACATCAGCGGCGGAAGGTCGAAACCCTCCCTCATGATGTAGCCGACGCCCGCTTCCCCGTCGATCGGCACGCCCGTCGACTGCAAATCGGCAATATCTCGATAAATTGTGCGCTCTGAGACCTCCAACCACTGTCCAAGCTTCTGCGCGGTGACCAGCCGGCCGCCACGGAAGTGCTGAACGATCTGAAAAAGTCTGTCGGCGCGTCGCATCCATTCAGTCTCCAAGACCTTCACCGCGGCGCTTTTCGGCAACGAAGCCGGGGCCGCAGGCCAATCGGTTTGTCGTGGGTGTCTTTGCGTTGACGACGCGCCGGAACGGCGTGATGTCGGCCAGCGCCACGCCGCGTTCCAGCTGCTCATGCGCCGCATCGGCGACGGTTCGCAGGTGATAACCTATCGTGACGAGACAGGTGACTTCCGCGCCGCGTTCGATCGCCAGCGCCGTACGCAGCGCCCGCACATCCATCTCCACGCCCTTCGGGATGGAGCGGATGAAGTCGTCGACCCGCCGCGCGGTTGGCACCAACATCCGTTGACCCTCGATCACGTCCGAGAACGTCCTAGGCGATGGCTTGCAGCTCGCCTCACCGTCATCGAGCCTGTCCGTCCAGTTCTTCATCAGGCGGCCTTCGCGGGAACGAACAGGCCAAAGCTGTTGCCGTCCGGATCGAGACAATAGGCGAAACGGCCGGTCGGGATTTCGATTGCCGGTGACACGACCTGGCCACCGTTTTCAGTGACACGCTTCATGCCGTCTTCGAGCGGAGCGGCGACGGTCAGATGGATCGTCGGACCGGTTCCCGGCGTCGCCGGCTTGCCCGGATAGATGTGGCCGGCCGCCATCCGCTCCGAAGCCGCAAACATCGCAATCGGGTTTGGGCCGGATGCTTCTATTGACAAACCACTTTGCAGCACCGCCCCATAAAACCGTTGGGCGGTGTCCATATCCGTCACCGGAATCTCGAACCAGGCAGACGCTCTTGACGGTGTAAAACTTGTCATCTCACTATCCTCAATCCGCATCCTACACTGACACGGCGCTCCTGACAGCATTCTGTCAGGAGCATTGCCGCGCTCCAAAAACGGCCACGGCGAAGCCAGGGCATCCGCCGCAGCCAACCCTTTGTTCTACAAGAGTTTCCGCATTCGCCATTACAACAGGGAAGACGAACGCCCGAAGCGATCTGGCCAGCCGATATCCTTGCGAATGTCAGCGGGCAGGCTGTCGAGGAAGCGTTCGGCGCGCATCTCGTTGCGCATGGTTTGCACCTTGCCTGCATAGCGGCGGAGGGAGCGGACAATGTTCAGCGGGTTCATAGCGGCATCTCCTCTTCTTAGGATGCCACTATCTCACACCCCTCCTGACAACCTTCTGTCAGGTACTGTCGGCTGTTGCGAAGCAAAGCTGCGATGCCCATCTGTGATCCGAACCGCTAATCCGAGCGACGAAAGCAAGGAGGTAGGCAGTCATGAATATTGGAACCGCCGCCGAGAAATCCGGCCTGCCGCCCAAAACCATCCGCTACTACGAGGATATCGGCCTGCTTGCCCCGGACCGCGCCGAAAATGGCTATCGCGACTACTCGACAGCCGACATTCACCGGCTGAGGTTCCTGCAGCGTTCGCGCAGCCTGGGCTTCTCGGTAGAGGAGTGCCGCCAGCTGCTCTCACTTTATGGCGACAGCGCACGTGAAAGCGCCGAAGTCAAAGCCATCGCCGAGACCAAGCTTGCTGAAATCGATCGCAAGATTGGCGAGCTCGCGGAACTTCGCGCCACCCTCAGCCATTTGGTCCACGCCTGCCATGGCGACAAGCGTCCCGATTGCCCCATTCTCGACGGATTGGCCGGCCAAATGCATTGATGTCTTGGTGTTGGGCTTTCTCGACCCCAACCGGTGGAGACGGAGAAGCGCTGTTCGTGTGGACCCGCCGCTGCAAAATCTGATTTGAAAGGAAATGAAGCATGATGCGACCAACCATCCGCATGGGCGTCCTTGCCCTGTCCGTGGCGCTTGGCGGCTCTGCATTGGCGCAGGAAAGCCCCAGTGGCCACACCATGCCCGCCGACGAACAACCGGCCAATCTAGCGGAAACCGGCTACAAACGCGCCATGGACGTCATGCACGAGTCCATGTCGAAGATAAAATACTCCGGCAATGCGGATGTGGATTTCGTGCGCGGCATGATCCCGCATCACCAGGCGGCGGTCGACATGGCAAAGATTGTACTCGTCCACGGCAAGGATCCCGAAATACTCAAGCTTGCCGAGGACGTCATATCCGCGCAGGAAAAGGAGATCGACCAGATGGAGGCGTGGCTTAAGGCGCAGGAGGCAACGAAGTAGGCTTGGTCAACTTACTGGGCGGACGGGAAAGAAACCGTCCGCCTCGGGTCAACCTAGGACCGTCAGCCACGCCGAGCCGCCTCAATTGCGGCGACGTCGATTTTCTTCATATCCATCATCACATCAAACGCGCGTTTTGCTTCATTGCCGCCGGCAGCCAGCGCCTCGGTCAACACGCGCGGCGTGATTTGCCAAGAGACGCCCCACTTGTCCTTGCACCAACCGCACGCACTTTCCTGGCCGCCATTCCCGACGATTGCGTTCCAGTAACGGTCGGTCTCTTGCTGATCGTCAGTGGCGATCTGGAACGAGAAGGCTTCATTATGTTTGAACGCGGGCCCACCATTGAGGCCGAGACAAGGGACACCGGCGACTGTGAAGTTGACCGTCAGTACGTCGCCAGCCTTGCCGGACGGGTAGTCGCTCGGAGCGCGGAGGACGGCACTCACCGAACTGTCAGGAAAAGTCTCGGCGTAGAAGCGGGCTGCGGCCTCGGCGTCCTTGTCGTACCATAAGCAGATCGTGTTCTTGGCAATTGCCATTGCTTGTCCCTTTCGCTTTTGAGGCTAATTCCGGCCCGGTTTCCCACGCACTCAGGGGCGGTTCACAGTCAACGTCAACGGTGCACTACAACATAGGGTGCACTACAACATAGAATGCACTCGTGCCATCTGACGTTCCGCCCAGCCGCGCCTGAAAGGTCACAGCGATATCACGGCTGCCGCTTTTAAGACCAGATACGCGGAGTGAGAGAAGACGCTTGTGCCTCCGATTTTCGCCAATCACCAACGCTGCACAAAGAGTGCCGCCATCGCGGCCAGCGCTCTTCTCCCCGTTTACGAGGAGAAAGATGCCAGCAGGCAGGCGAGGGGCAGCGCAAACGGTCAATTTTAATGACTGCTAGTACACCAGCATCCCTCACACGAAAGGCTTGCCGACGTCGTATTTCCTCGGCACCAGCCGCTCGAAATAGGCGCGGCCGGTCGCGGAGATATCCGTGCCGCTGGCATCGAGGAAATCGGCAGGCATGTGGCGCGTCTTGCCGGCAACGTTGATTAGCGGCACCCTGCGCAACACCGTCTTGCCGTTCTCGACCTGAAGCGCCACCGAGCCACCGCCCTCGCCCGCCACCTGCACGGCAAAGGCGCCGGCATCGAAGGCTTCCTTCTGGTCGACCTTGCTGATCGCGCCGACAAAGCCGCGCGGCATGTAGCCAAGCGCGTCGACGCGGGCCCGCTTGCCGGGCAGGCCCTCGCGCAAAGTGTGCTCTAACGCCATGCCGAGATCTCCGCCGGAGAGTTTCAGATTTCCATGCGCGTCGCGCTCCAGCCGGTCTTCCGGAACCAGCGTTTCCACCAGCGCGCGGCCGTCAGCGGTTGAAACGCCTTCCGACACAGCAACGATGCAGCGCTTGTAGCGGTCGAGCGTGCGCTTCACATCGTCGATGAACTGCTTTGCCGAAAAGGTGCGCTCCGGTACGTAGATGAGATGCGGGCCTGATCCCTCGTCGATGCGCCAGGCAGCGGAGGCGGCGGTGAGGAAGCCGGCGTGACGGCCCATGACGATCGCCACATAGATGCCGGGCAAGGCGCGGAAATCGAGGTCGGCCGTGAGGAAAGCGCCCGCCGTGTATTCCGCTGCCGAAATGAAGCCCGGCGTATGGTCGTTCTCCTCGAGATCGTTGTCGATGGTCTTTGGCGCATGCACGAAGGCCATGGAGCCTCCCGCCGCGTCCGTCAGGATCTGCTGGGTGCCCGACGTATCGTTGCCGCCGATGTAGATGAACGCCTCGGCGTCGACTTTCTTCAAGCCCTTCAGCACGACCTCGCAGTAGGCGGCGTCCGGCTTGTCGCGGGTCGAGCCGAGCGCGGCGCTTGGCGTGCCGGCGATGCGGAGCAGTTCAGCCTCCGGCGCCTCGGAGAGGTTCACATAGTCACCGTCGCGGATGCCGCGCACGCCGTGGCGCGCACCGAGCACTTTCGCACCCGGAAAGCGCTTGCGAACTTCAAGCGCCGCACCCACCATGGTCTGGTTGATCACCGCCGTCGGGCCGCCGCCCTGTGCGATCACGAAAGTTCCGGCCATCAGTTCCTCCCGGTCATAATTTCCGCCGAAGGTTTAGCGCAGTTTTCACTTAGCGCAACCGGAACAGATCGCGCGAACAAAGATTGCGCCTACCGCATCGGCCCGAAAATCGGAATCGATTTTCGGAAAGCACGATGCGCATTTCAAAGAGATACAGCGTCCTTTGCGCCTCCGAAAGGACGCGCGGCGCTGTAGCCTTGCAATGACGTCAACAAAAAGCCCGGCGCACGGCCGGGCTCTTCAAAACGTTATGCGGGAGAAGCGGCTTAGGCAGCCTCTTCCTGCTCGGCTTCCTCATTGTCGGCCTTGGCGCCGCGCTTCGGACCCTTTGCCAGATTGGCCTCGATCATGCGCACAGCTTCGGTTTCCGACACGCGGTTCACCGCAGCGATCTCGCGCGCCATCCGGTCGAGCGCCGCTTCATAGAGCTGACGTTCGGAGTAGGACTGCTCCGGCTGGTTCTCGGCGCGGTAGAGGTCGCGCACGACTTCCGAAATCGAGATCAGGTCGCCGGAATTGATCTTCTGATCATATTCCTGTGCGCGGCGCGACCACATGGTGCGCTTCACACGGGCGCGGCCCTGCAACACTCTCAAGGCGCGTTCGACATAGTCGGTCTCCGACAGCTTGCGCATGCCGATCGACGTCGCCTTGGCGACCGGAACCTTTAGGCGCATCTTGTCCTTGGCAAAATCAATCACAAAGAGTTCGAGCTTGTGGCCGGCAACTTCCTGCTCGTCGATCGAAACGATCTGACCAACACCGTGTGCCGGGTAGACGATGAACTCCCCGCTCTTGAAACCGTGACGAACCGGGGACTTCTTCTGTGCCTGGATAGTTGCCATTACGACCCTGAACTCCTGTTGCGCCGCCGGCGACGAGCCGACGTCTAGGGGATCGGCTTATCGCCGAACGAACACACAGCCCAAAACCCTCCGGTAAGCCATTGGCCGTGGGCAAAGCCAAAACAGGCAAGCCCAGGTCCAAGTTGCCTTGGTCCGGAGTGACGTTTCACCTTTCAGTGATAGAGGCTCTTCGCCATCAAACGACGATAAATGTGCGGCATGTTTTTTTCGAATAGCACAAAAAACGGTGAGAATCAAGAATTTGCTGCGCAAGCGAGTGCGACGCGCCGCAATGCCGCACGGTTAGGTTAGGTTAACGACCCGTTTCGAAGCAAACTTCGTTTTTATCTCCGTCAGTCGCCTTCGCCCGGCTCGGCGGAAAAATATTGCTCGAGCTTGTTCTTGAGGCCGTCAAATTCCTTGGCGTCCTCGGGTGGGTCCTTCTTCGCGGTAATATTCGGCCACTTGACCGCATACTCCGCATTCAGCTGCAGCCACTTGTCCAATCCACCTTCGGTATCAGGTTTGATTGCGTCAGCTGGGCATTCCGGCTCGCATACGCCACAATCGATGCACTCGTCGGGATGGATGACGAGCATGTTGTCGCCTTCATAGAAGCAGTCGACGGGACAAACCTCGATGCAGTCCATGTATTTACATTTGATGCAGTTGTCCGTGACAACATAGGTCATGGCGAAGCTCCGGCAGCATGCCGATTATCGGATGTTAGGCGTGACGTAATTACTTTGCCGCCGGCTGGCAAGGGTTGCCATTGCGCGCCAATGCCGCATGGAGGAATGGCTTTGCACTGCGGCGCCTGTGGCGGACGGATTTTCTCAGCTGTCGTGCAGCCGGTCGGTTTGCCGGCGTTCCTTCTTGGTTGGACGTCCGCTGCCCAGCTCGCGCACTGCCGGCATCGCGTCCGGAAGCGCCTTGTCGACGGAAGCCGGAGGCGACAAATCCTCGTAAAGCAGGCGCGCTTCCTCCGCCGGACCGCGCCGAGTGCCGGGGCCAAGCACACGATAGACGAGGATGCGCCGTTCGAGCGTGATGGTCAGCGTATCGCCTGTCTTGACCATGGCGGACGCCTGATCGGTCTTTTCGCCATTGATGCGGACACGGCCCGCTTGCGCCAGCTTCGCCGCCAGCGACCGGGACTTGAGAGCGCGCGAGAAGAACAGCCACTTGTCGATGCGCTGCCTTCCCTCGGTCATCCTATTTCTTCAGCTGATCCCGCAGCGCGGCGAGCTTGGCGAAGGGCGAGTCCGGATCGAACCGCACGGGACGCTCCTCGCGCGGCTTGGTCTGGAATGCCGGCTTGCCACCATCCTTGTGGCGATCGCCGCGATCCTGGCGGTTGCCATTCTCGCCAGTGGGCCGGTTGCCGTCGGGCTTGCCCTTATAGCGGCTGCGATCGAATTTCGGCTTACCGTGACGCTGCTGGTCGGCGCCTTGCTCGGGAGCGCCTTCAGGACGGTCGCGACGCGGGCCGCGCGCATCGCGCTGTCCATCCTGGCGTTGGCCGTCCTGGCGCTGCCCATCCTGCCGCTGTTGAGCGCCGCGCTGATTACGGTTGCGGTCGCCATGGCGATGCTTCGGGCGCTGTTCGAAACGGCCCGGACGCCAAAGCAGGATCGGCTTCGGTTCTTCGGCCGGCGTCGCAGCTTCGGCGACGGCAACAGGCGCGGCTTCGCCTGCCGTCACGGCCTCGGGGCCAGGTTCCGGCTGTGCCGGCTCGCCAGCGCTGTCTTCCGCCGCGACGTCCGCGGCATCGGCGGATTCGGCAACCGCCTCGGCGGGCGCAGCGGCAGGCTCGGCCTCAATGACTGGTTCAGCTGCTTCGATAGCTTCGCCGTGCGAGCTGTCATGCTCTTCCTGTACCGTCTCTGCGTCAGTCGCCTCTTCAACATTCCCAGCCGGTGCAGGCTCGATTGTCTCAGAAATGACTTCCTCACCCGAGGCCTCTTCGGCCATCACCGCTTCGGCACCATTCTCGGACGCGGTGGCCTCCGCTGCTGCGGCTTCCGCAGCCGCCTGCGCGGCCGCCCTGTCGGCGGCAGCCTTGGCAACGGCTTCGCGGGCCGCGACATCCAGCGCCTCGAGCCGGTTCTTCACATCTGTGGCAGGTTTTGCTTCGGCACGGTAGCCGAGGCCCTTGAGGATCTCCTCGATGTCCTCGCCGGTGGCACCGAGGATCGACATCATTGACGGCGTCACGAGGAATGCGCTGCCGTCGTAGCCACCATCAGGCCGCAGGCCCGTTCCGGGTCTCCACGACAGTGCGGGACGGATCAGATCCGCGAGGCGCTCCAGAATATCGACACGCACGGCACGCCGGCCAAGGATGCGGAACCCGGCAAGGCCATAGAAGGCGCGGTCGAAAACTTCATTCACCAGCACGGAGGTGCGTCCTGCCGCCAGCATATGGACGATGTCGCCAAAACCCGGCTTGTCCTTGCCATCGTTCTTCAACGCCCACAGCAGCGTTACGATGCTGGCTGGCGCGGGTTTGACCAGCGCCGGCACGAAAATGTGATAGGCGCCGAACCGCACGCCGAGGCGGCGCAATGCGGCGCGGCCTTCCTGGTCGAGCGACTTCACCTCGTCGGCGATGTCGCGGCGGTTGATCAGTCCGAAATTCTCGACCAGCCGGAAGGCGATGCCGCGTGCAATGCCGCTCAGATGCTCGGCCTGCCGCAGGTCGATCAGCGGCTTCAGCACAGTCTCAATCTGGAAATTGACGAAGCGCTCGGCGCGCGCCATTACCTTGTCGCGGGCCAGGCCGGTCAGTTGCTCGTCAGCGAGCAGGATGACGCGCGGCTTCAGCGCATCCTCGGTCGCCGTCAGCGTCCCAATCGGCGCGCCGATCCAGCGCAGGATGCCGTCGGAGGCCAGCGCGATGTCGTGATTGCCGGAATTGGAGAAGCGCTCGGCGCGCGCCTCGAACTCGGCGGCAAGCCCCTTCTGGGCGGCGGCGCGGATAGCCTTGCCGTCCTCTCCGGCCGCGGCCTGGTCGGCGGTGAAACGGAAGCCCTGCAGGGCTCCGACATGGTGGCCCTCCACGATGACTATCCCGGACGGGTCGATTTCGGCATCAAGCATCGTATTTTCTCTTAGGCGCCGCATAAGCACGGATGTCCTGCGGTCTACAAACCGTTTCGTCAACCGCTCATGCAGCGCATCGGACAATCTGTCTTCGATCTCGCGCGTTTTTTCTTGCCAATGAAGCGGATCGGCCAGCCAGCCGGGCCGGTTCGACACATAAGTCCAGGTCCGGATCTGGGCGATGCGGTTGGACAGCGTGTCGATGTCGCCATCGGTGGAATCGGCCCGGCGCACCTGTTCGGCCATGTAGGCTTCGTCGACATGGCCGCGCTTGGCGAGGTCCGTATAGAGCGATGCGACGAGTTCGGAATGCTGCGCCGGCGCGATACGACGGTAGTCCGGCAGCGAGCAGACGTCCCATAGCAGCCGCACGCGTTCGCGGCCCGTGGCGAGATGCTTGATGTCGGGGTCGCGTGCGAGTTGTTCCAGCGCCTGCACATCGACTGCCGGCAGCGCCCGCGTCAGCCCTTCGACCGGCGCCGGCGTCTCGATGGAATGCCTCAGCGAGTCCAGGCTGGTGAAGTCGAACTGCACGCTGCGCCATTGCAGCACCTTCACCGCTTCGAAATCGTGCGCTTCGATCCTTTCGACCAATACATCGTCCAGTGGATCGACCTGGCCGGTGACGCCGAACGTGCCGTCGCGCAAATGCCGGCCGGCGCGTCCGGCGATCTGACCAAGTTCGGCGGCGGTCAGCGCCCGGTACTGAAACCCGTCGAATTTCTTGTTCTGGGCGAAGGCAACATGATCGGCATCGAGGTTGAGGCCCATGCCGATGGCGTCCGTGGCAACGAGATAGTCCACATCGCCGGACTGATAGAGCGCGACCTGCGAATTGCGGGTACGGGGGCTGAGCGCACCGAGCACCACGGCTGCGCCGCCGCGCTGTCGGCGGATCAGCTCCGCGATGGCGTAGACCTCGTCTGCCGAGAAGGCGACGATCGCCGAGCGGTGCGGAAGGCGGGTCAGTTTCTTCGACCCGGCATAGGCAAGATGCGAGAGGCGCGGCCGGGTTACCACCGAAATGCCACGCAGCAGCCGCTCCAGAATGCCCCGCATCGTTGCAGCGCCCAGCAGCAACGTCTCCTGGCGCCCTCGCAGATGCAGGATTCGGTCGGTGAAGATGTGGCCGCGCTCGAGATCGTTCGCCAGCTGGATTTCGTCGATGGCGACGAAAGCCGCGTCCGTCTGGCGCGGCATCGCCTCGACCGTGCACACCGAATAGCGTGCCCCAGCGGGCACGATCTTTTCCTCGCCGGTGACGAGCGCCACCTTGGACGCACCTACCTTCTCGCAGACGCGCGCATAGACCTCGCGCGCTAGCAACCGCAGCGGCAGGCCGATGACACCGCTCTCATGCGCCACCATGCGCTCGATCGCGAGATGCGTCTTTCCGGTGTTGGTGGGCCCAAGCACAGCCGTCACATCGCGCCCAGAGAGAATGAGCGGATCGATCTTGGTCTGGTGAAGGTTCATCGGATCGAAATGCGGTCTTTCGGCAAGCCAAGGATGCGCGGGTGGCAAGCTCGTCCGTGTCGCGGGCTGCCGGGCAACCCACAGATAGGGACTTCGGCAAAAAAACGGAAGCAGAATGTTCCGCAGGGGGTGATTCGAGGATGAATAAGCGGAACGAGTTTGGAACGAAACGGCGACGAATCGCTGACTCAGGCTGATTCAGGGTTTGTTCCCCTGAGGCCGTGATTCAAGAAAACAATCTATCCTGCTGATCCGGAATCTGAATTTGACTCCACGCTCGATCTGCGCGTGCCGCCACCAGTCAACTCTATGCAGGTCCTTGAAAGACCGCTGTTTTTTGGCTCTAAGCCACAGTAAAATGTGAGTCGCCTATAAGAGAGGTATTATCAGTCATGTCGAAACGTCTGTTCGCCGAGTTCCTCGGCACGTTCTGGCTTGTATTCGGTGGTGCGGTAGTGCCGTGCTTGCCGCCGCATTTCCAGAGCTCGGCATCGGGTTTCTTGGTGTCGCCTTGGCCTTCGGCCTCACCGTCCTGACCATGGCTTATACCGTCGGCGGAATTTCCGGTGGCCACTTCAACCCCGCCGTTTCGATCGGCCTGTTCACCGCTGGCAAGTTCGACGGCAAGGACCTGCTCCCCTACATCGTCGCCCAAGTCGTCGGCGCAATCGTTGCATCGGCCGTGCTTTACCTTGTTTTCAGCGGCAAGGCGGATTTCGCCGGCATTGGCAGCTTCGCCACCAACGGCTACGGCGACGCTTCGCCGGGTAAATATGGCCTGAGCTCGGCGCTGATCATCGAAGCCCTGCTGACCTTCATATTCCTGATGATCATCCTTGGCTCTACCCATGGACGCGTACCGGTTGGCTTTGCGCCGATCGCCATCGGCCTGGCGTTGACGCTGATCCATCTGATCTCGATCCCGGTGACCAACACCTCGGTCAACCCGGCCCGTTCAACGGGCCCGGCGTTGTTTGTCGGCGGCGCGGCCCTTCAGCAGCTCTGGCTATTCTGGGTGGCTCCGATCGTCGGCGCGGCGATCGCCGGTATCGCCCACCGGTCGATGTTTGAAAACGACTAATGCATGTCGCCCAAAAGTGCGCAGCGGTTTTGGGATAACGACATGCATCAAATCAAACTTAAAGCACGTCGACTGAACCCGCTTCGATGCGACGTGCTTTAGGAGTGTTTCCAGGAAAAGTGCGTAGCGGTTTTCCGATCGGAAACACGACAAAACAAGGATTCGGAGCGGGTGAACCCGCTCTGATCGTCTCAGTCGGCGGACCCGAGCACGAAAACGGCGCCCTCGCGGCGCCGTTTTTGTTGTGCTCAGCTTCCGACGCTATCTTCTGGAACCGCCGGTTTCTCCGGCGGACCGGTTCGCCGCTCGAAGCGGCGGCGCAGATAGTCGCGGATGCGGTCGCGTATTTCTGCCGCACCTAAGAATGCCGGTATTGCCGGTTGTGGCGGTGCCGGCTCCAGCGCAACGCCGATGCTGACGATGCGGCCTTTCTCGTCGACATCGCGCACGATCAGCTCGATCGGGCCGAGGCTGACGCGGTCGGCATATTCGGCATGACCGCCGAGCTTCGACACCATCAGCGCGCTGATGGCCATTGCGCGCTCGCCTTCAGCGATCTTCGCGTCGTAGGCATGTTCGAGGTCGCTCGCCGGGCGCGATGGATCGACAGCGAAGGCGCCGAAGAAATCCTCATCCTCCGGATCGACCTCGGTTCGGCTGGCAAACAGACGGTCAAGCAAGCGCGGATAACGGTCCGGCACGAAAATATAGACATGATCGCGCGCCATCAGCCGGCCAGCGTCGTGGAATTTGATCGAGCGTCCGTCACGCACCACCAGCGATGGCCGCGCCCAGCGCGGTATGCGGTGGCCGCGCAGCACGGGGCTGCCGGCCACGACCGTATAGGCAAGCAATTCATGGTGGGCGGAGCCCGGCAGCTCCAGCTCGACCTTCTGCAGCGGCCCGAGCCTGGCGGGTATGATCAGTCCGAGCCGGCGCGCCAGCGGGCCGACAGTCCAGCCCTGCACAACCAGCGACACCAGCACGATGATGAACGCGGTGTTGAATATCAGCCTGCCGTGCTCGAGCCCGCCAAGGATTGGGGTCATGGCAAGCAGGATGGACACCGCGCCGCGAAGGCCGACCCATGAAATGAACGCCGTTTCCTGGCGCGGCATGCTGAATGGCATGAGGCTCAGCCACACTGCAATCGGCCGTGCGACGAAGATCAGGAGCAGCCCGAGCAGGATCGAGACGGGGAGGATCGGCAGGAACTGGCTGGGTGTCGCGAAGAGGCCGAGCACCAGGAACATGATGATCTGCGCAAGCCACGACATGCCGTCCTGAAAGCGCTTGAGGATCGACACAGCGCGAATGTCGGAGTTCCCGGCAATCAGACCGGCGAGATAGACCGCAAGGAAGCCTGACCCGCCCAGCGCGCCACCCGCCGCGAAAATCATCAACGATAGCGTCAATACAAAGATCGGCAGCAGGCCGCTGTCGAGATGCAGGCGATCGACCAGCCGCACGATGCCGAAGCCGCCGGCAATGCCGACGATCGCGCCAATGCCCATATGCATGAAGAAGCCGACAACCAGATCGAGGAAGAGGCCTTCCGCGTCCGGCTTCATGCCAACCCCGATAATCTCCACCAGCGTGATGGTGAGGAAGATGGCGATCGGATCGTTGGTGCCGGACTCGATTTCAAGCGTGGCGCGCACGCGCTCGCGCAGGTTCACATTGCCGGCGCGCAGCAGGAAGAACACCGCCGCCGCATCCGTGGAGGCAACCGCGGCTCCGAGCAGCAGGGATTCCAGCCACGACAGCTCGGTAAGGTAATATGCAGCGGCGCCGAACAGCCCCGTCGTCAGGATGACGCCGAACGTCGCAAGCATCAGCGCCGGTCCCGCCGCCTGCCGGAAAATCTTGATCGGCGTGCCGAATCCGAAGTCGAAGAGAATGACGGCGAGCGCTAGTGCGCCGGCAAAATAGGCGAGTCGCGAATTGTCGAACTCGATGCCGAGCCCGTCGGTGCCGCTGGCCAGGCCGATGCCAAGAAAGAGCAGCAGCAGCGGGGCGCCGAAGCGAAAGGCGATCAGGCTCGAAAACGCCGCAGCCACGACAAGCGCCGTGCTGATCAGCGTTATCAGATAGATCGCCTGTTCCATGCTGAACCTACTCCCCGCCCATACAATTCGTGGATCAAGGGAGAGTGCGGCGAAGACAAGGCGCGGCGCAACCAAATTGCCGCAAGCGCTCGAAAAAACAAAACGCCCGGCCGGAGCCGGGCGTTCTTGAATTTCGACGATCGTATCGTGACTTAATTGATGGTCTTGCCGAAGGCGACCGAAGTATCCGCCATGCGGTTCGAGAAACCCCATTCATTGTCGTACCAGGACAGCACTGACACGAAATTGCCGTCCATCACCTTGGTCTGGTCGAGCGCCAGGATTGACGAATTGGGATCATGGTTGAAGTCGATCGAGACGTTCGGATGCGCGGTCACCGCCAGGATGCCCTTGAGCTTGCCCTTCGATGCGGCAATCACCGCATTGTTGATCTCTTCGACCGTGGTGTTCTTCTTGGCGATGAACTTGAAGTCGACGACCGAGACGTTCGGGGTCGGGACGCGGATCGAGATGCCGTCGAGCTTGCCCTTGAGGTCGGGCAGCACCAGACCGATGGCCTTGGCGGCGCCCGTCGAGGTCGGGATCTGCGACAGCGCGGCGGCGCGGGCGCGATACAGGTCCTTGTGCATGGTGTCGAGCGTCGGCTGGTCGCCGGTGTAGGAATGGATGGTGGTCATCATTCCCTTCTCGATGCCGACCGCGTCATGCAGCACGGCGGCGAGCGGCGCCAGGCAGTTGGTGGTGCACGAAGCGTTGGAGATGACCAGATGATCCTTGGTCAGCTTGTCGTGATTGATGCCGTAGACAACGGTTAGGTCGGCGCCATCCGACGGTGCGGAGACGATGACGCGCTTGGCGCCGGCAGCGAGATGCGCGGCCGCCTTGTCACGTGCGGTGAAGATGCCGGTGCATTCCAGCGCGATATCGACGCCGAGCTCTTTCCACGGAAGGGTCGACGGGTCCTTTACCGCCAGCACCTTGAATTTTTCCTTGCCGATGCTGATCGTGTCACCGCCGGTGGAGACTTCGTGCGGGAACTTTCCATGCACGCTGTCGTAGCGCAGCAGATGCGCATTGGTCTCGACCGGGCCGAGATCGTTGACGGCAACGACGTCGATGTCCTTGCGGCCGGACTCGTAGATCGCGCGCACGATGTTGCGGCCGATACGGCCAAATCCATTGATAGCGACTCTGACGGGCATGCTTTCCTCCTCGCGCGGCACCCGCGCGGTTCTATCGGTTTGGGGCAGCGGTTACATAACCTCACGCGGGCGAAGAATCCAGCGCCGCCAGCGGGAAAAATTAAATCGATTAGTTACACCAGATGACTCCGGTTTCACCAACCGCAGCGACCGCCGACAGCGCAACACACTGACCGCGGTCGTGATATCTCACTTCGCGTGCAGCCGCTTTTCGACGGCCTTTGCCGTATCCTCGGCGGTGATGCCGAAATGCGGGTAAAGCTGCTCGATCGTGCCGGAGGCACCGAAGCCGTGCATGCCAATGAAGATGCCGTCGAGGCCGATGAAGCGGTCCCAGCCGAGCCGGATGCCGGCCTCGATCGCAACCTTGACCTTCGCCTTGCCCAGGATTTCGGCCTTGTAGGCGTCCGACTGCTCCTCGAACAACTCGAAACACGGCACCGAGACGACGCGTGTCGGGTGGCCGTGCTGTTGCAGCAACGTCCGCGCCGCGACTGCTATCTCGACTTCCGAACCGGTCGCGAAGATCGTGACGGCAGCCTCGCCATCGGCGGCGGCAAGCTCGTAGGCGCCGAGCCGGCACGGGTTGTCCTGGCGGAATTCGGTGCGCAGAGCGGGCAGGTTCTGGCGTGTCAAAGCGAGAGTCGACGGCGCCTTTGTACTCTCCAGCGCGACCTGCCAGCATTCAGCCGCTTCCGTGGCGTCGGCGGGGCGCAAGACGAGAAGGTTCGGGATCGCCCGCAGCGCGGCAAGGTGCTCGACCGGCTGGTGCGTCGGTCCGTCCTCTCCAAGACCGATGGAGTCATGCGTCATCACGAAGATCGTGCGGATGCCCATCAGCGAGGCAAGACGCATCGAAGGGCGCGCATAGTCGGAGAAGCACAGGAACGTGCCACCGTAGGGGATCACGCCGCCATGCAGCGTCATGCCGTTCATCGCCGCCGCCATGCCATGCTCGCGGATGCCGTAGTGCACATAGCGGTTGCCGTACTTGCCGGGTTGGATCGGATTGGTCTGGCTGGTCTTGGTGTTGTTCGAGCCGGTAAGATCGGCTGAGCCGCCGATCGTCTCGGGCACCACGCCGTTGATGACCTCAAGCGCCATTTCGCTCGACTTGCGGGTGGCGACCTTCGGCTTGTCGGTGGCAAGCTTCTTCTTGTAGTCGACAATCGCTGCGTCGAAACCTGCCGGCAGCTCGCCGCGCATACGACGTTCGAACTCGGCGCCAGTGTCGGCGGCCGTATCGGCCAGGCGCTTTTCCCAATCCTTGCGGCCCTTGGAAGCGCTCTTGCCGGCATCGCGCCAGGCGTCGAGGATATCCGACGGGATCACGAAAGGCTCCGACGTCCAGCCGAGCGCCTTGCGTGTCGCGGCGATCTCATCTTTGCCGAGCGGCGAGCCATGCGCGGCCTTGGTGCCGGCTTTGGTCGGCGCGCCGAAGCCGATCGTGGTCTTGCACGCAATCATCGTCGGGCGATCCGACTGCCTCGCCTGCTCGATGCACTTGGCGATGGCTTCCGCATCGTGACCGTCGCAGGCCAGCGTGTTCCAGCCGCTGGCGGCGAAGCGCGCGCGCTGGTCGGTGGAATCGGCGAGGGTCACCGGGCCATCGATCGAAATGTTGTTGTTATCCCAGAAGACGATCAGCTTGTTGAGCTTCAGATGCCCGGCCAGCGCCAGCGCTTCGTGGCTGATGCCTTCCATCAGGCAGCCGTCGCCGCAGATCACATAGGTGTAGTGATCGACCAGGCCGTCGCCGAATTGCGCGTTGAGGATGCGTTCGGCCAGCGCGAAGCCGACTGAATTGCCGAGACCCTGGCCGAGCGGACCGGTGGTTGTCTCGATGCCGTCGGCATGGCCGTATTCCGGGTGACCGGCAGTCTTGGAGCCAAGTTGGCGGAAATGCTTGATCTCGTCGAGTGTGATGTCCTTGTAGCCGGTCAGATAGAGCAACGAGTAGAGCAGCATCGACCCATGGCCAGCCGACAGGATGAAACGGTCGCGGTCCGCCCAATGCGGGTTCGTCGGATCGTATTCCAGAAATTTCGTGAACAGCACCGTAGCAACGTCGGCGCAGCCCATCGGCAGGCCGGGATGTCCCGAATTTGCCTTCTCGACTGCATCCATCGCGAGGAAACGGATCGCGTTGGCCATCCGGTCGTGCATTTCGGAATTGCTCATAGTGCGCTCGCTCTTTGGGCTGATCAAAGGGAGGCTGGCCACCTCCCCAAAACGGCAGGCGACACATAACAGGTGGAAGGGCGCTGTCAACAAAACGGTGCCCGTCGGTGGGTGGGATTTACGAGCGTTGCTCGCTTTTCAGGAAATCCACGAATGCCCTCAGCGGACCCGGCATGTGGCGGCGGCTGTTATAGTAGAGATACGGGCCTGAAAAGGCAGGCAGCCAATCGTCGAGCACGCGCTGCAATGCCCCTGACGCCAATTCCGCCGTGAAGAAGCCTTCAAACGTGCAGATGACGCCGAGCCCATCGACTGCGGCCGAGACTTCGAGATCGATGGAATTCGCAGCGGTCCGTCCGGCAGGAGAGCAGGACTTTCGCGCGTTCAGCCCGAGATTTCAGAGGGAGAACCTCGACCCAACCTCGAACTGGTCGAAGCAATCCGCGCGGTAGCGGAGGAGCGAGGGGTTTCGGTTGCCCAGATCGCCATCGCCTGGGTGGCGGCGCAAGGGCCCGGACATAGTGACCTTGATCGGCGCACGCCGTCGCGACCGCCTGAACGAGGCGCTGGGAGCACTCGCTGTCGAACTCGGCCCCTGCGATTTGGCGGCAATCGAGCGTGCGGTGCCGAAAGATGCGGCGGCGGGCGAACGCTATGCACGATCGCAAATGGCAAATGTCGACAGCGAAAGACCCTGATTGACCGCACTCTTGGCCCCCCTAGCCGCCCTCCAGCCCGGTGTTGGAGGGCGCTTGCGCATGTTACCGGGGGAAAGCCGCCGCTGCTTTGTTGACGGCTCGTTGACACGGGGCTTAATCTTTCACCGGTAACGTGTTCTTATCCGTCATTGATTCGGTGATGGGCGGGGCTTCGACAGGTGCCATGACCGGGGAAACGACGCTGAGGGAAGTGATAGTCCGCCTCGGCAAAGCAATGGACATGCTGGAACAGGCGGCTACCAGCCGGCTCGAACACGAGTCGGACTATTCGGAAGCCGAGGCCGAAGTGCAGCGCATGAACTCCGATCGCAGCCGACTGGCGCAGGAACTCGACATTTCCGAAGCGCGTGCCGAGCGGCTGCAGGAAGCCAACAAGGAAGTATCGCGGCGTTTGGTGACGGCGATGGAGACCATCCGCGCCGTGCTGGACAGGTAGGGCCGGCAGTATGGCGCAGGTTACAGTCACGATCGACAACAAGACCTACCGGATGGCGTGCGACGAAGGCCAGGAAGAGCATCTTATCGATCTCGCCCAGCGTTTCGACCGCTATGTCATGCACCTCAAGGATTCGTTCGGCGAAATCGGCGACCAGCGGCTCACCGTGATGTCCGGCATCATGGTGATGGACGAACTGACCGAGTTGCAGAAGCGCGTGCGGGGCATGGAGAGCGAGATCGTCACACTGCGCAAGACCCGCGACGACGCGCTGACCAAGGCCGACAAGAACGACGCGGCGTTGACCGGCGCGCTCTCCGGCCTCGCCGTGCGCATGGAGGCGCTCGCGGAAAAGCTTGGGCCGGCGAAGAGCTGAACGGGCCTGCGATAAGTCGAATGCTATTCCCTTCCAAAGAAGGGAGATGTCCGGTAGGCGCTATCCCGCCAGCCTTGCCGTCTCACCCCTCAAATCGCGGCGCAAGCGCCTCGATCCGCTCGACGAATCTCAGAAAATCCTTGTGAATGCGCTCATAAAGCACGACGGCGACGTCCGGATACTCTTCGAGGATGCGCCGGAACATTTTTCGGCTGAGCCGCAGCAATTCGCTGTCGTCGGTGGATTCGGCGCTGGTCAGGCGGCGGGTGTCGGCGATCAACGCGAGTTCGCCGATCATCGTGCCCGGCCCGGCGGTGCCGACCGGCCATTTTTCCTCGTCGCCTTCGCGGAACAAGTTTATCGTGCCGCTGATGACGACATAGGCGGTATCGGCCTCATCCTCCTCGCGAAACAGCCTGCGGTTCGCGGGAAGGCTGATCTGCTCGGCGCCGAAAGCCAGCAGGCGCAACTGTTCGGTCGTGAAGCCTTCGAACAGCCTCACGCCGGACAGGATGCGAATATCGTCATCCAGCGCCATCTAGAGCAAGGTGAGATTGGGTTCGGTCGTTCTGCCGGAGATGGTTTGGGTCAAGGTCGAGGCTTTTTTCGCGGTCGTACCCACTGGTAGGGCCAAGACAAAAGCCGAAGGATTTGATCCAAACCAGCCCGGCCCTTCGGGTTTCCGGGCAGCGGGCGCCCATGTTGTCGACTCGCTCGACCGTAGTCCCGCTACGGCCTTCGCAACCCTCGGCGTGGATCGCCTCGCCGTCCGGAAAACAGAACTGTCCGAACCCAACCTCATCTTGCTCTCGTCCCCAATTGCGACGCCCGGCTCTTACCCGTCGAGGCAGTCCCCACTGCCTACACCGGTTAAGGAACCAGCTTGTATCCGCCGCTTTCTGTCACAAGAATTTCGGCATTGGAAGGATCACGTTCGATCTTCTGGCGCAGCCGATAGACATGCGTTTCCAGCGTGTGAGTCGTAACGCCGGAATTATAGCCCCAGACTTCCTCCAGGAGCACGTCACGGGTGACCACCTTTTCGCCCGCCCGGTAGAGATATTTGATGATCGAGGCTTCCTTTTCCGTGAGCCTCACCTTGGCGCCCTTCTGGTCAAGCAGAAGCTTCTGGCTTGGCTTGAATGTATACGGGCCGACGGAGAAGGTCGCGTCCTCGCTCTGTTCATGCTGGCGCAACTGAGCGCGAACGCGGGCCAGCAGGACGGCGAATCGGAACGGCTTGGTGACATAGTCGTTTGCGCCGGCTTCGAGGCCGAGGATGGTGTCGGAATCCGTGTCATGGCCGGTCAGCATGATGATCGGCGCCTTGTAGCCACCCTTGCGCAGAAGCTTCACCGCTTCGCGACCGTCCATGTCCGGCAGGCCTACATCCATGATCAGAAGGTCGATCATGCCGCCGCGCACCGTGGTGATGCCTTTGCCGGCGCTCGACTCTTGCAAAACGTCGAACTCCTCATATAGCGAAAGCTGCTCAACCAGCGTGCCCCGGAGGTCGTCATCGTCATCGACGATCAGGATTGTGCGTGATGTCATATCCGATCCGTTATTATAGTTGACCGCAGCCCGTTTATGCGGAACCTGCCCGACAAATAGCCCGTTCACGGTGATTTGTCGGCGGATGCGATCATACTCCAAAAAACGTGAGTGCAAGCGGTCATTTGCAGGCAAGGGCGGCGCGCTCCGCGCGATCATCGTACGCCAGAGACCCGGCGTGCCGACGCAGGGGCTCCTGCGGGTTGGCGGCTGCGTGTTTCCTTGCGCGCTCGGGCGCGGCGGAATTTCGGCCAACAAGCGCGAAGGCGATGGCGCGACGCCATTGGCGCGCATGCGGCTGATTTCCGGCTATTTTCGCGGCGATCATGTCAAGCCGCACAGTTCGCGCCTGCCGATGACGGCGATGTCCGCCGATCTCGGCTGGTGCGAAGTGCCGGACGACCGCAATTACAACCGGCCGGTCAAAATGCCATACGCCGCGAGCCACGAGACCATGCGGCGCGGCGATGACCTTTACGATTTCTGCATCGTGCTCGACTGGAACATCGTGCCGCGGCGGCGCGGAGGCGGCAGCGCCATCTTTTTCCACCTTGCCCGTCCGGGCTTCACGCCGACGCAAGGCTGCGTCGCGGTTACCCTGCAGGTGATGCAGCGGCTGCTGCCGTATTTGTCGCGCGACACGGTGTTGGAGGTGAAGCGGTAAGATCAGTAACCCCTTCCCGTCTCGCCCCTGGTGCTCGTGCCAAGTTGGAACACCCTAGTCCGACTTCGCTTCGCTCCATCGCCCGGCAAGACGTGGTGGAGATGCCTATCGCCAGTCTCCAGCGTTGCAATGGGGGCGTCGTCGGCGCCGCGCCTTACCCTCCCCCTTGTGGGGAGGGTCGGCGAGCGGATGAAACGAAGTGGAATTCGCGCGGCGGGTGGGGGGTAAGAGATATCTCCTGACCCCCCACCCCGATCCGCTGCACGGATCGACCCTCCCCACAAGGGGGAGGGTAAAGTAGCGGCGGCCGAATCGCATATTTCTACGCAGGCACAGTTTTATGGAATGGGAATTGAAAATCTTCAGCTGAAAATCCTTGTCCAATCTTGTCAGTGACTTGGCATTTCATTTTGTGGATTTCCCGCCGTCCCTGTCCCCTCCCGACGTCCCTCGCGTACATTCCGCCATAGCAGCTTGCTTGTGGGAACGGGTGTACAACCGGCATCCAGGCAAGTGTGGCACCGGGCCGGCCACGCAACGGTTAGCGTGGTTTGGGGTGATCCCCCGCAGCCTAGACCCGGCCCTCGGATCAAGCTCGTGAGCCGTTAACTCGGCCGGGTTTGGTTTGGGGAAGCATGCCGGCGGCGCATGGCGAAGCGTCACTAAACTATACCTTACAAGGCGCAATGCCATGCGCCGTCTCCCAGTCGAAGGGTCGAAGAGTTCTTTGAAAAAGGCCAGGGCTGAAAGGCAGCGTGGCAACGAATAGGTGTGTCTCGGGAATTTTAGAGCGGCTTGGCGGCGGCAGGCTCGTTGCCGGAAGAGAGTCGCCGGGGACAGTTCAGTTGCGGAGGGCTGCGCCCTGGCAATGCGAGTAGCTGGCGGCAAAAAAGGGAACTGTCCCCCGGCGGTCCGCTTGCAACAAGATTGCGGATGGCTAAAGTCGCCAAAACCCGCCGATCCGCACCGAGGAAAACCGGTGCATACCTCAGGAGTGCGTCATGACCCGTCTGAAACTCGCTTTGGCTGCGCTGGCGGCCGTGGTGCTCATGCCAATCACTGCCTTTGCGCAAGCGCTGCCCGATCTTGGCGGCAAGAAGGTCGTGGTAGTCACCGAGAACGCCTACTTCCCGCTGCAGTTCGTCGATCCGGCAAGCGGCAAGGCGATTGGCTGGGAATATGACGCGATGGAGGCGCTTTCCAAGAAGCTCAACTTCACGGTCGAGTACCAAAACACCTCCTGGGACGCGATGATCCAGGCCGTGTCGGACAAGCAATACGACATGGGCATGACCGGCATCACCATCAAGGACGACCGCAAGGAGAAGGTGGATTTCTCCGATCCCTATATGCGCTCGGAAATCTTCATGCTGGTACGCGGCGACGAAAGCCGCTTCACCGACGCCAAGAGTTTTGCCGCCGATGACAAGCTGCTGGTGGGCGCCCAGGCTGGTACCTCGCCCTTCTATGTCGCCGTCTACAATGTGCTTGACGGCAACGAGCAGAACCCGCGCATCAAGCTGATGGAAACCTTCGCGGCCACGGTTGCCGCCCTTCAGGCCGGCGACGTCGATCTGGTGTTGACCGACAGCGCCGCCGGCAAGTCGCTCACCGACAATTCCGGCGGCAAGCTAAAGCTCATCGGCGAGCCTCTGCAGGCGGAGGATTTCGGCTTTATCTTCCCGAAGGGCTCGGACCTTATCGCGCCGATCAATGCCGGTATCGCCGCGCTGAAGGCCGACGGCACGCTGGATAAGATCACCCAGAAGTGGTTCGTGGACTACAAGCCCGCTCAGTAATAAGAAATAGCCAGCATGATCGAACTGTCCGGATACCGGCCAGGCGCACTGGCCGGTATCGTTGCGTTGCACGCGGCTTACTATTCTCGGCATTGGAAATTTGGCCTGCCGTTCGAGACAAAAGTCGCGTCCGAGCTGGCTGAGTTCCTGGCGCGGATGAATTCCGGGCGCGACCTGTTTCTGGTTGCCTGGCAGCAAGGCCAGGTCGTCGGCTCCATCGTTATCGACGAGAGTGGCGGCGGGGCGATGGGTGCGCATCTGCGCTGGTTCATCGTCAGCGACCGAGCGCGCGGCACGGGAACCGGCAAGGCGCTGATTGAAAAAGCGTTGAGGCATTGCGACGCACGGGGGTTCGAGCGCGTGTGGCTAACGACCTTCGCCGGCCTCGACGCGGCCCGCGCGCTCTACGAGCGCTACGGATTTGCCTTGGTTTCGGAAGCCGCGCACGACCAATGGAGCGGCGGCGTGCGCGAGCAGCTTTTCGAGCGGCGCCGGCCGGCTGTGACCGAGAGAGCGCCATAGCCGATGAACCAAGGCCGCCCCTCGACTTCCGGCAGGCAGGACTTTCCGTATTGGCTCGTCGCCGCGATAGTCGCGGCAATCGGCGTCGCGCTGGCGATCGCGGCAAGCGATCTCTATTCGCAAGTCTTTTCGACAATCGCCAAGGGTATCGGCATCACGATTTTCGTTACCGTGGTCGGCTTTGCACTGGCCTCAGCGATCGGTCTTGGCTTTGCGCTGATGGCGCTGTCCGGCTCTCTCTGGCTGCGCCAAATCTCGCGCTTCTATGTCGAGATCATCCGCGGCGTACCTGTGCTGGTGCTGCTGTTCTGGATCGCATTTGCCGGCGTTCCGGCTTTCGTGGCGCTGTGGAACATGGCGATGCAGCCGTTGCACGATGCCGGCATTGTCGGGGAACTGCTGGTGCGCGACGTGTCGCTGCTTTGGCGCGCCATCCTGGCGCTCACCGTCGGCTATTCGGCCTTCATCGCCGAAGTGTTTCGCGCCGGCATCCAGGCGGTGGACCGAGGGCAGATCGAGGCGGCGAAGGCGCTCGGCCTGTCACGCTTCCAGCGCTTCCGGTTCATCGTCTTTCCGCAGGCGATCCGCACGATCCTGCCGCCGCTCGGCAATGATTTCGTCGCCATGGTCAAGGATTCTTCGCTGGTTTCGGTGCTCGGCGTCGCCGACATCACCCAGATGGGCAAGATCTACGCCGCCGGCTCGTTTCGCTTTTTCGAGACTTATTCCATCGTCGCCTATATCTACCTTATCCTCACCGTCAGCCTTTCGCTGGCGCTGCGCGGCCTCGAGCAGCGATTGCGCAACCAGCATCAGGAGTAGCGGGGCTCAGATGGCGGACCACACAACGACGGACATGGCCCATGCGGCGCTCGATTCCGTTTATTCGGCCGGTTCGCCGGAGGATCTCGCCAAGGCCTACGCCGCCTGGGCGGCGACCTATGACGGCGAGACGGCCGCACTTGGCTACCTGTTGCCTTTCCTAATCACCGGCTGGGTGACGCGCTATGTTCCAGCCGGCCAAGGACCGTTGCTCGACGCAGGATGCGGCACCGGCCTGACTGGGCCGCAGCTGAAGGCGCTCGGCTATCACGACATTGCCGGGCTCGACCTGTCGAAAGACATGCTGGCTATCGCCGGTTCGCGGCAGGTCTATAACGATTTGAGGGAGGCCGCGCTCGGCGGTCCGCTGCCGTGGCCGGATGGACACTTCCGTGCCTTCTTCTCCACTGGCGTGTTCACCATCGGCCACGCGCCGGCATCCGGGCTGCACGAACTGGTGCGCATCACTGCCAAGGGCGGCCATGCGATCTTCACGGTGCGCGACCAGGTGTTTGAAAAGGGCGGCTTTCGCGATGTGTTTGCAGAGATCGAGCGGCAGGGCAAATGGAAGCTGGCCGAGGAAAGCTCCTGGTTCCGCTGCTTTGCGGTTGCCGAACCGGAGGCGGTGGTGAAGACGTTTGTGTTTGAGATTCGGTGAATGGTGAATAGTGATTAGAAAAAACGACTTAAGAGTCAGATAGTGTGTGGCGCCCTCTTCCATTCACCTACTTCACCGCTCAAATCACATTCAGCTCCCGAAACGGCGTCCCCGTCGCGATCCGCTCGTAGCCAAAGGCCGAGCAATCGACCGTCCGATAGCCGCCATACACGATCAGTTCGGCAAGCGCCTTGCCGACCGCCGGCGCCTGCTGCAGCCCGTGCCCGGAAAACCCATTGGCGAACAAAAAGTTCGTCACAGCCGGATGCGGGCCGATGACGCCGTTCTGGTCGAGCGTATTGTAGTCGTAATGGCCAGCCCAGGCGCGGGTCGGCTTGATCGCCTCGAAGGCCGGGATGCGGGTCGCCAGCACAGGCCAGATCGTCTCTTCGAACAGCGGCCAGTCCGGCTCGAAATCGCCGGGATCGGCCGCCTTATCGCCCTCCTCCGGCTCCGCGCCGCTGGTGATGTAGACGGAACCTTCCGGGCGCACCCAGACGCCCGATGGATCGACCAGCAGCGGCATATCGTCGAACCTATCGCGTGCCTCGAAGACGAAGACGCTGCGCTTGCGCGGCTCCACCGGTAGCGCGATTCCGGCCATCGCCGCCACCTCCCCGGCGTTCGGTCCGGCGGCGTTGACGACGATGCCAGCGTCGAGCCGTTCGCCATTGTCGAGCGTAACCGCCGTTACACCCGCGCCATCGCGTTCGATGCCGCTGACCGACGCGCTGACGAAATCGATCGACTTCATTCGCAACGACTTGCGGAACATCATGAGCATAGCGTGCGCGTCGAACCAGCCTTCTCCGCTGCGACCCCAGGCGCCCGCGACGATGCCCTCCTGTGAAAGCCAGGCGAAACGGCGGGCAAGGGCTGCGGCATCCTCCAGCAGGATATCGGCACCTTCCGCCTTCTGAGCTTCGTGATTGGCCTTCAGCACCGGCAATCCATCCTCGCTGGCGAGAATGAGGTAGCCCTTTTCGCGAAATCCGATATCGGCATCGGCGCCGAATTCATCCGTGAGGCGGCGGAACAGGCCAAGGGTGAACTGCGACAGCCGAATGTTTTCCGGAATGGAGAATTGTTGGCGGATGGAGGCGCAAGACAGCGTCGTCGCCGAATGGGTGAATTGCGGGTCGCGCTCGACCAGCGCGATGGAACCGGTAAAACCCTCCTCACGCAGATAGTAAGCGACCGAACTGCCGACGATCGCGCCGCCGATGATGACAATATCGTACCGCTTCATCGTCCAGAGTTCCGCCATTCGCAGGCCATAATGGCCCAAATCTCTACCAAGCAGCTACGACCTTTCTCGGCAAGACCTTGCAAGGGCCAGCAACGCGAGGCAAGAAGGCCACATGCTCCAAGCAGTCCCAAAACCCTATCGTTCCGTCCTCTATGTTCCCGCCTGCAACCAGCGGGCGATGGCGAAAATCGCGTCGCTGTCCTGCGATGCCGTAATCCTGGACCTTGAGGACGCGGTCGCGCCTGGGCAGAAACTTGCAGCACGCGAAAATCTCAAAAGCTGGTTCGATCAGCGCCCGGATACAAAGGCGGAAATAATCATCCGCATCAATCCGATGTCGAGCGACTGGGGCACCGGGGATCTGGCGCTTGCCGGATCGCTGGAACCGCAGGGCATTCTGCTGCCGAAGGCTGATACGCCGCGCGCG
This sequence comes from uncultured Alphaproteobacteria bacterium, assembly GCA_963839725.1. Taxonomy (GTDB): domain Bacteria; phylum Pseudomonadota; class Alphaproteobacteria; order Rhizobiales; family Rhizobiaceae; genus Kumtagia. The sequence continues at coordinate 276,954 of CAWIWT010000035.1, forward strand.
ATCCTTGAAATCGGCGATACGCTCGACGATGAGGCCGTGCCGGACGACGTCAAACTGTTGGCGATGATCGAAACGCCGCGCGCCATGCTCAACATCGGCGCGATTGCGGAGCTGGGGCGCGATCCGGCGTCGCGGCTAGCCGGGCTTGTGGCCGGCACCAACGATCTTGCGAACGAAACCGGGGTCAGCTCGCGTCCCTATCTGGTGCCGTGGCTAATGCAGATCGTGCTTGCCGCTCGCGCCGGCGGGCTGGTTGCACTGGACGGCGTAATGAACGACTTCAGCAATCTTGATGCCTTCAAGCGGGAATGCAGCGAGGCCGCCGCCATGGGGTTTGACGGCAAGACGCTGATCCATCCCTCACAGGTCGAACCGGCTAATCTGGCTTTTTCGCCATCGGCAGCGACCGTTGCCGAGGCACGGCGGATTGTCGATGCGTTCGGACGGCCCGAGAACGCCGACAAGGGCGTACTGGCGATCGAGGGCCGAATGGTCGAGCGGCTGCATCTCATTCAGGCCGAACGGCTGATCGCCCGCGCCAAATCCTAAGAATCATTCCATCTGGAGATGCCGTCGTGAAACTTTATCGCTTCCTGACCGGTCCTGACGATTCGAGCTTTTGTCACAAGGTGACGGCAGTGCTCAACAAGGGCTGGCACTTGTTCGGGTCGCCGACCTACTCCTACAATGCCGAGGCCAAAACCATGATGGCTGGCCAGGCCGTGGTGAAGGATGTCGAGGGCACGGAATACAATCCCGACATCAAACTCAGCGATCAGTAAGCCTATCGCCGCGCGAAATCCTCAAAGTCCTTGGCGAAATCCGGATGCCAACGCGATAGCGGTGGACGGTTCTCGACGATATCGCCCGCGGCCCAAAGGATGCGACGCTCGTCGAGCGAGCGCGGCACGTCATTGTCGGGACACAGGATGTAGAAATCGCCGCGTTCCAGGCTCTCCAACATGAAATCCACGGTCTGCTCCGGCGTCCACGCGGCCGCCGGCTTTTCGGTGCGACCGTTGGCGGTGAGGCCGGTAAAGACGAAGCCCGGGATGAGCAGGTGGGCGTTGATTTGGCAGTCCTTTGTGGTTCGCAACTCGTGCTGAAGGGCTTCGGTGAAGGCTTTCACGCCGGCCTTGGCGACATTGTAGGCCGGATCGCCAGGCGGCGTGGTGATGCCCTGCTTTGAGCCCGTATTGATGATGAGTCCTGGCCTGCCGCGCGCGATCATCCCCGGCGCGAACACGCGGCTGCCGTGAATCACGCCCCACAGATTGACCGCAAAGACCCGCTCCCAATTGCCGAGCGGGCCAAAGATGGCGCTTCCCGACTGAATGCCGGCATTGTTCATCAAAACGTCGGTGCCGCCGAACATTTGTGCGACGGTCCGCTCCAGCGCGGTGAGCTGATCTAACTTGCTGACATCGGCTTCGACCGCCAGCACGTCGGCGGCGCCGGCTTTTGCGATCGCTTCACGGGCAGCGTCTAGCCGGTCCTTGCCAAGGTCGGCAATGCAGACTTTCATGCCAAGCGCGGCGAACTTTTTCGCCGCCGCAAGACCGATGCCCGAGGCTCCTCCTGTTATGACAGCGACCGAACCGGGACCGAGAACGGGATTTGTCATATGGCTTCTTCCTCCACCATAAGGGCAATAAGCTTTGAACCGCAATCTGCGAAACAAAAAAGCCCGGCGCAAGGCCGGGCATTGAATGGCTGGTCGATCGGTCGAGCTGTCAGTTGCCGTCGATCGCGGTTCCGATGATGGCAATTGCCTGCTGATAGACGCTCGCGGAATTCCACCCGGCGATCGCGCTGTAATTCGGCTGTCCAGGCTGGTAACCGGCACCGCGGCTCCAGCCGTGGCCGCGGAGGTAGTTTGCGGTCGAGGCCAGGGCGTCCGCCTTGTTCTTCAGGTCGATGCGCCCGTCGCCATTGCCATCGACGCCGTATTTCACCACGTTGGCTGGGAGGAATTGGGTGTGGCCGATTTCGCCATGCGCCGCGCCGACCGATGCCGAGGTAAGCGAACCCCGGTCCACAAGCTGAAGAGCGCCATAGAGATGCGGGGTGAAGAACGCTGGGCGGCGGCAGTCATAGGCCAGCGTCGCGACCGCCGACATCGTGTTTTGATTGCCCATGGCGGCTCCAAAGCCGGTTTCCATGCCCCAGATCGCAAGCAGCGGACCGGCCGGAACACCGTAGCGCTTCTCAATCGAAGCGAACAGCGCCGCGTTCTGTTTCCTGAGCGCCCGGCCTTTCGAAATGATCACCGCGCCCCCGCGCCGCCGCATGAATGCATCGACCGATCCGCTGAAGGCTTTGTGGACTCCCCGGTCAACCGAAATCGTCTTCTTGGCGTAGGACGTTTTTTCCAGCGCCGCCAAGCCCCTTGACCCGACTCCATTCGCCGCCGCTTCCTGAGCGAACTCCTGCTTCCAGGCCTCGAAGCCCGCGCCGGATTTGCCGCACGATGCCGCCGCCGCGCCCCCTGCCGAGAGGCCGAGCATCGCCGTCGCGGCCGCCGCGAATTTTAGTCCCTTGGCAATGAATGCCATCCTCATCTCCTGATTGTCCGAAACCGTTGCCGCCACACCGCCTGCGGATCGCTGTTCCAACCTGTGCGCATCATTCCGGCTTTTCGCCGAACCGCTGGCCTGTTTCGAGAAAACTCCCTACGATCAAGTGCCTTTTCTGGCAAGGGGCGGGATATCATGAACGATGTCATTGTGATTGGTGCCGGCTCGTCAGGTCTAGCGGCAGCGAAGACGCTGAGTGCAGCGGGGCTTACATTTAAGGTGCTGGAGGCTATGAATCGCGTCGGCGGCCGCGCATACACCTCTTCCGAGCATTTCGGCATTCCCTTCGACATCGGCTGTGCATGGCTGCATGCCGCCGACCGCAATCCGTACTTTCCGGAGGCGGAAGCCGCCGGCCGGACGCTTCATCACCACGACATGAATGTCGACCACCTCTATTTCGGCAAGCACATGGCGTCGGAGGCCGCGTTGAGCGGCGCCCCGCCCTAACGAGTATCGTTTCATGAAGCTTTTCACCTGTCCGCAATGCGGCCAGCGCCTCTATTTCGAGAACGCGCAATGCCTCGCCTGTGGCAGCATCGTGCTCTACGATCCGGATCGCGCCGAATTCGAGCTGTCGGGCAGCGACAAGGTGTTTCAGTGCATCAACGCCAATGAGTGCGGTTGCAACTGGATAGGCGAGCTGGATCAGCCCTTCTGCCGCGCCTGCGCTCTCAACAAGATCATTCCCGACCTCTCCATCGACGGCAACCGGGAACGCTGGACGCGTGTCGAGGCCGCGAAGAAACGCGCCATCTATTCGTTGCTGGCGTTTGGACTGCCGGTCGGTCCCAAGATCAATCCCGAGGATGAAATTGGGCTGGCCTTCGACTTCCTCGCCGATCCGCTGGGTGGTGGCCCCGGCGGCGAACGCATCCTGACCGGTCATGACAATGGCCTGATCACGCTCAACGTCGCCGAAGCCGACTCCGCTGAGCGCGAGAGAATGCGCGCCCAGATGGGCGAGAATTATCGCACCTTGCTCGGGCATTTCCGCCACGAGCTTGGGCATTATTATTGGGATCGGATGATCCGCGACGACCGGGTTTGGCTCAATGCCTTTCGCGCGCTGTTCGGCGACGAAACGCCCGACTATGAGCAGGCCCTGCAGGCGCACTATTCCAATGGCGCGCCGCAGGATTGGCAGTTGCGTCATATTTCGGCGTATGCCGCGAGCCACCCCTGGGAGGACTGGGCGGAGACCTGGGCGCACTATCTCCACATCACCGATACGCTGGAGATGGTGCAGTCGCTCAACATGCGTCTCGGAGAGATCGAGACGGTGGACGCGAACGAACTCGGCCGAGGGGATCCGGGCGGCGGGGCGGCCGCTGGCGGCGATGCGGATGGCACCGCGAGTTTCAACAAGATCATCGAGCGCTGGCTGGTGCTTTCGGAAGCATCCAATTCCATCAATCGCTGCATGGGCCTGCCCGACCTCTATCCCTTCGTGATCTCGCCACCGACCGCCGACAAGCTGCGGTTCGTGCACGAATTGCTGGCTAGCGAGCACCACGCCATCGGCAATGTTTCACCGCCGCATGGCACGCATGGTTAATGGCCCTTTAACCCTCGATCCCTAGTCTTGCGGTCAACTCCGCCAGCGCTGCCTTGTCGGTGCGCTGGGATGTTTGGACGGACTTATGAGGACTTCGCATGCGTTCTGAGGCAACCGCGCCGCTCACGCTCTCCGATACCGGGCAGGGAATTGGCGCATTCTTGCGTCGGCAAGTCGGCCGGTTGACCGGCCTGGGTATATTCGCAGGCGTGGCTTTCGCACTGGCTAGCCTCGGCACATGGAACGTAGCCGATCCCAGCTTTAGCCATGCAACGGACAATCCCGTCACGAACGCAATGGGCTACGCCGGCTCCGCCTTTTCCGACATCGCCATGCAGTTCTACGGGCTTTCCGCTGTCGCCGCGCTCGCGCCGGCGGTGGTTTGGGGCATTCTCTTTCTGTCGGCCAGCTTTATCGACCGGAAACTCCGTCGCGGCATCGCCTGGTTCGGCGCCTCGCTGCTCTTTGCCGGCGTTGCCGGTTGTGTCACGCCCCCTGACACCTGGCCTCTCCCATCGGGCCTGGGCGGTGTTCTGGGTGACATAGTGCTCAAGATTCCGGCGCTGATCATTGGCGGCTATCCAACCGGCCTGATTGCCATGGCCTTGGGCATCGCTCTTTCGATCCCGGCGCTCGGTCTTGCGGCTTTCGGGTCAGGGCTGTTGTTCCGCCGTGCCGCTCCGGTGGCAAAGGCGGCACGTCCGGCGCGCGAACAGCAGGTCGCCGACGACCTCATCTACGACGACGACGATGAGGGCGACGAGGGCATCCTCGCGCTTGGCGCGATCACCCATTGGTGGCTGTCCGCCCGCGCTTTCATTCGCCGCAGGCGCGCCAGCCAGCGTGTCGAGGATGACGGCTTTGACATTCCCGCGCCGTCTCGCGGCTGGCGTGAAGCCGCGGAGCGCGTCGAGTTTGCGGAGAGGGCGGAGGCCCGTGTCAGCCACGCCGGACGCGCCCGCGTCGAGCCGGAATTCTTTGCCGCCATGGTGGCTGACGGGCAGAAGCTGCAAGTACGGCATGACTTGGATGCTCCCTTTGATGCGCCCTTCGACAGCGGTTTCGATGAGGACGAAGAGTTGCAGCCGGTACGCACAATGGAACGCGCGGCGCCAACCGCTCGCGTGCAGCCTTACCGCTCGAACCCATCGGGAGCGCCGGTAGCGCCAAGCATGCCGCATTTAGGTGCCGCAGGCTCCACTCGCATCGACAGCCCCGCTCCGCGCCCGTCGCCTGGTGCCCGTGGCCAGCGCGAGATGTCTGCCAAGGACGCTTTTGAAATGCCGGCGCTGACCTTCCTCAGCGAGCCGAAGAGTGTTGCACGCGACCCGAGCCTGTCCAAGGACGCGCTGGAACAGAACGCTCGTACGCTGGAAAGCGTGCTGGAGGATTTCGGCGTCAAGGGCGAGATCATCCATGTACGCCCCGGCCCCGTTGTGACGCTTTACGAACTGGAGCCGGCGCCGGGCATCAAATCGTCGCGCGTCATCGGCCTTGCCGACGATATCGCCCGCTCGATGAGCGCTATTGCCTGCCGTGTCGCGGTCGTGCCGGGGCGCAATGCGATCGGTATCGAACTGCCCAACGCCAAGCGCGAAACCGTCTATCTGCGCGAGTTGCTGGCCAGCCGCGATTTCAATGAGACCAAGGCCAACCTGGCGCTGGCGCTCGGCAAGACCATCAATGGCGAGGCGGTGATCGTCGACATCGCCAAGATGCCGCACGTTCTGGTCGCCGGCACCACCGGTTCGGGTAAGTCGGTCGCCATCAACACTATGGTGCTGTCGCTGCTCTACCGCATGACGCCGAAGCAGTGCCGGCTGATCATGATCGACCCGAAGATGGTAGAACTGTCGGTCTATGACGGCGTCCCGCATCTGCTGACACCCGTCGTCACCGATCCCAAGAAAGCCGTCGTGGCGTTGAAGTGGACGGTGCGCGAGATGGAAGATCGCTATCGAAAGATGGCCAAGGTCGGCGTGCGCAACGCTGAAGGCTTCAATGCGCGCGTCGCTCAGGCTGCCGCCAAAGGCGAGAGCATTCGCCGCACAGTGCAGACCGGATTCGACCGCGACACCGGCGAGGCGATCTACGAGACCGAGGAACTCAACCTTGAGCCAATGCCATTCATCGTCGTCATCATCGACGAGGTCGCGGACCTGATGATGGTGGCGGGCAAGGACATCGAAGGCGCGGTGCAGCGGCTCGGCCAGATGGCCCGCGCAGCCGGCATCCACGTCGTCATGGCGACGCAGCGCCCCTCGGTCGATGTCATCACCGGCACGATCAAGGCCAACTTCCCGACCCGCATGTCCTTCCAGGTGACCTCTAAGATTGATAGCCGCACGATTCTGGGCGAAATGGGTGCGGAACAGCTGCTCGGCCAGGGCGACATGCTGTTCATGGCTGGCGGCGGACGCATCCAACGCGTCCACGGGCCATTCGTTTCCGACGCCGAAGTGGAGAAGGTGGTCGACCACCTGAAGCTGCAGGGCGTTCCGGAATATCTCGATGCCATCACGCAGGATGACGAAGAGGACGATGAAGAGGATACGGCGCGCGGCGGATACGGCGGCGGTGGCGCCGGCAATTTCGAGGATTCCGACGATCCATACGATCAAGCGGTTTCGATTGTTCTGCGCGACGGCAAGGCTTCGACCAGCTACATCCAACGCCGGCTAGGCGTCGGCTACAATCGCGCTGCTTCGATCATCGAGAAGATGGAGAAGGAAGGCATTGTTGGCCCGGCCAACCATGCTGGAAAACGTGAGATTCTGGTGCCCACGGAACAAGACAATATGTGACCGCCCTTGTCTTCGCCCCACTAAAGCCCAACTACATTCCTAGCTGACCCCAGCGAAGAAGAACCGCCATTTTGGGATGACGACAATGACAAATGAAGCGGCGAGAAAAAGTTTTGGCACCCTCACCCGGCGCAGCCTGATCGGCATGGCGCTCGGCCTGTCCGGCATGCTGGCAATGCCCGGCATGGTGCCCACCGCAGCGGCCCAGGTTTCGGCCACGGCGCAGAAAATCGCCGACCATTTCGCTTCGATTCGCACCATGAGCGGCGAGTTTGTGCAGTTCGGCCCGCGCGGTGAGCAGACCGGCGGCAAGTTTTACATCGAGCGTCCAGGTAAGATCCGCTTCAACTACGACGTCAAATCAGGATTCCGGGTGATTTCCGACGGTAATTCCGTCGTCCTTGAAAACCCCAGGATGAAGACGATGGACCTTTATCCGCTCTCCAAGACGCCACTGAAGCTGCTGCTCGCCGATCGCATCGACCTCTCCGGGGGGCGGGTGAAGAGCGTCAAGGAAGAAGACGATCAGACGGTGATCCAGATGGCCGACAAGTCGGCCTTCGGCAACGCCCGCATCACCATGAAGTTCGATCCGTCGAGCTACGAGCTCAAGGAATGGACGATCACCGATGCGCAAGGCAAAAACACGACGGTGATGATCTTCAACGTCAAGCAGGATGTAAAGCTCGACCAGAAGCTGTTCACCATCGACTACAAGAAGAATCTCGACCTCAACAAAAAAAGCTCGAATCGATAGGCGCCCCAATAGGCCCTTGGACTGTGGTTATCCTGACCAAATTACGCGACCTGACGGTCGCGGAACCTTCCGCGCCTGACCGGCCTTTGCACCTCAGTGCCGCCAGCGGCCTTGTCGATCTCGGCGGTCATGTTGCCGTTATCGCCGACGACGAACTGCATATCGGCTGGTTTCCATTAGCCGGCGGCGCGCCCGGTCGTCTCATTCGTCTCTTCGACGGCAGCCTTCCACCCGAAAAAGCGCAGCGGAAGAAGCGCAAGCCCGATCTCGAGGTGCTGACACATATTCGCTCGGCTCCGGGATATCCTCACGGCCTGCTGCTGGCGATAGGGTCCGGCTCGACGCCCAACCGCTGCAAGGGCTTCGCACTTGAGGTCGACGCGCGTTGCCAGTTGAAGCGACTTTCCCAAATCATCGACTTCCAGCCCCTGTTCGAAGCCCTTCGTGAAGTAGCCACCGACCTCAACGTCGAAGGTGCAACGATCCGGGGTGACGAGTTCCGCCTATTCCATCGCGGCAACAACAGCTTTCCGGACAGTCTGGTAGTCAGGCTGCCACTACCGGCGCTTCTCGCGGCCTTGGGAACGGGGCGAATGGAGTCCGTCGAGCCGCTCGGCGTGCATCGCCTCGATCTCGGACGGGTTCAGGGCGTGCCATACTCGGTTACCGATGCGTCGGCTTTGCCGGACGGGCGAACCGTCATCACGGCCGTCGCGGAAGATACCGGCAATGCCTACGCCGACGGCACTTGCCTCGGGGCGTTGATAGGCGTCGTCGACCAAGACATGCGCGTCGCCCGGACATGGCATCTCCATCCTGTCCACAAAGTGGAAGGCGTCAGCGCAAGCGCTCAAGCTAATCGCGTGTCCCTGCTGCTGGTCGCCGATGCCGACGATCCGGATGTCGCCGCATCGCTTTTCGGAGCAACGATAACCATCTGAGCGCACCGATCGCGGCTTGCCTTTTGGCGCCTTCGCTGCCAGTTTCCGCGCGCCTTCATCCGGACCCGCTCATGCCGCTTTCCATTGCCACCTGGAACATCAATTCAGTCCGCCTTCGCATGCCGATCGTCGAACGCTTTCTCACCGAGAACACACCGGATGTATTGTGTCTGCAGGAGACGAAATGTCCTGATGACCAGTTTCCCTCGGCGGCGTTCCGCAAGCTGGGCTACGAGCACATCGCCATCAGCGGTCAGAAGGGTTATCACGGCGTCGCGACGCTGGCGCGGCGTCCGGTCGAAATCGTGGACCGCCGCCGTTTCTGCGACATCGAGGATTGCCGCCACATTTCCGTGCGCTTTCCCGCAGGCGGCAAGTCGATCCTGCTGCACAATTTCTACGTTCCGGCCGGCGGCGACGAGCCCAATCCGGAGATCAACTGGAAGTTCAAGCACAAGCTCGATTTCGTCTCCGAGATGAACACGATCCGCGCCGAGGCGGAGGGCGATGCGGCTTCGGTTCTCGTTGGCGATCTTAATATCGCGCCGTTGGAACATGACGTCTGGTCGCACAAGCAGCTGCTCAACGTGGTCAGCCACACGCCGGTTGAAACCCAAAATTTCGAGGCAATGCGCAAGGCCGGCAGATGGATCGACCTGATGCGTCATAGCGTGCCTGACGAGCAGAAACTCTACACCTGGTGGAGCTATCGTGCCCAGGATTGGCGGGCGTCAAACCGTGGACGCCGCCTCGATCACGTCTGGTCATCGGAAAACCTGCTGCCGGCGTTCATCGGCTACAGCATATTGAGTGACGCGCGCGGCTGGGATCGTCCATCAGACCACGTGCCGGTAATCGCACGATTCAATCTTGATTGAATCGCGCCGCCTACCGCATCGGCCCGAAAATCGGAATCGATAAGCACGATGCGTAGTTTCAAAGAGATACAGCGTCCTTTGCGCGTCCGAAAGGACGCGCGGCGCTGTAATGAGCGGCAGCACCCGTTTGTGCCCGCAACCGGCCTGCCGGAGCCGGCGACGGACCTGTGTTCTTTGATACAATGACCTATGATTTCGTTTGACGCGGGTTGAAAGGGACGAAACACTCCCGCACCATAACCAACGAGAGTTTGCGCCGAGGATGGCGCCTCCCGCATAGGCATCTGCAATGACCCTCCACGAGGTCGCACTCGGCGACAAGTTCGATCTGTCGAAGGAGCGCGTGTTCCTCTCTGGCGCGCAGGCGATCATTCGCATGCTGTTGATGCAGCGCGAGCGCGACCGGCTGGCCGGCCTGAATACTGCGGGCTTCGTTTCCGGCTACCGCGGTTCGCCACTCGGCGGGCTCGACATGCAGCTGTGGAAGGCCCGCCAGCAGCTGGGCGAGGCGGGTGTCGTGTTCCAGCCAGGGCTAAACGAAGAGCTGGCGGCAACCGCCTGTTGGGGCACGCAACAGACGGAACTGGGCGGCGAAGGCCGATACGACGGAGTGTTCGGCCTCTGGTACGGCAAGGGCCCGGGCGTCGATCGTTCCGGTGATGTGTTTCGCCACGCCAATCTAGCCGGCACCTCCAAACATGGCGGCGTGGTCGCGTTGATGGGTGACGACCATATGGCCGAATCCTCGACCAACGCCCACGCGACGGAGTTTGTCTTCGTCGCAAGCATGATCCCGATCCTCAATCCCGCCGGCGTGCAGGAGCTGATTGATTACGGGCTCTACGGCTATGCGTTGTCGCGCTTTGCCGGAATGTGGACAGCCATCAAATGCGTAAAGGACAATGTCGAATCGACCGCGTCCGTCGATTCCTCGCTGGATCGGGTCCGCATAACGATCCCGGAATTCGATATGCCGCCGGGAGGACTCGGCATTCGTGACGAGATCGACCAGCTTGGCCAGGAAGAGCGGCTGTTTGATTGCAAGCGCGCGGCGGCATCCGCCTTCATCCGCGCCAACGACATCAACCGGATCATCTATTCCGGCGGACGCAGCGCCAAGCTCGGCATCATCACCGTCGGCAAGAGCTATCTCGACGTGCGTCAGGCGCTCGACGATCTGGGCATCGGCGAAGCGAAGGCCAATCGCATCGGCATCCGCCTGTTCAAGGTCGGTGCGCCATGGCCGCTCGACCTCGACCATATCGCTGACTTCGTCGCCGGGCTGGAAACCGTCGTGGTGGTCGAGGAAAAGCGCTCTCTGATCGAGGTGCAGCTCAAGGAAGCGCTTTACAACACCAGCCATCGCCCACTGATCGTCGGCAAGACCGACGAGGGCGGCAGCTGGCTGTTTCCGGCCAAGGGCGCGCTCGACCCCAATGAGATCGCGATCGCGCTTGGCGACCGAATCCTGCGCACGATCGGCCATTCGGAAGAGATCGCCGCGCGCGTGGCGCGGCTGCGGCAATTTCAGGCGATGCTTGCCGATACGCAGGACATCGGCCACCGCACGCCGTATTTTTGCTCCGGCTGCCCACACAACAGCTCGACGAAAGTGCCCGAAGGCTCGGTCGCCGCGGCGGGCATCGGCTGCCATTTCATGGCACTTTGGATGGACCGCTCGACCTCCGGCTTCACCGCAATGGGCGGCGAGGGCGCGCAATGGGTCGGCCAGGCGCCATTCGTCAGCCGCGAGCACATTTTCCAGAATCTCGGCGACGGCACGTACAACCATTCCGGTAGCCTGGCGTTGCGCTTCGCCAAGGCTTCCGGCGCCAACATAACCTACAAGATTCTTTACAACGACGCCGTCGCGCTGACCGGCGGCCAACAGCACGAAGGTGGGCTATCGGTTCACGCCATCGCCAATCAGGTTCGCGCCGAGGGCATCGAGTGGATCGCTGTGGTCAGCGACGAGCCGGACAAATACGCCGCCAGTTTCCCGGCCGGCACCACGGTGCATCACCGCGACGACCTTGATTCCGTCCAGCGCGAATTGCGTGAGGTCAAGGGCGTTTCCGTGCTGATCTATGACCAGACCTGCGCGGCGGAAAAACGCCGCCGCCGCAAGCGCGGCACTTTTCCAGACCCCGACAAGCGGGTGATCATCAACGAACTGGTCTGCGAGGGATGCGGTGACTGCGGCGTTCAGTCCAACTGTGTCTCGGTCCAGCCGGTCGAGACCGAGTTTGGCCGCAAGCGGCGCATCGATCAGTCGAGCTGCAACAAGGACTTTTCCTGCGTCAACGGCTTCTGCCCGTCCTTCGTGACGGTGCATGGCGCAAGAATCAGGAAAGCCGAGGAGGTCGCCGGGTCGGACGATCCGCTGAAGGGCGTGCCGATGCCTGTGACTTCCGGGCTGGGAGAGCAGGGATGGTCGGCGATCATCGACGGTGTCGGCGGCACCGGCGTCGTCACGATCGGCGCAATCCTGGGCATGGCCGCACACCTTGAGGGCAAAGGCTGCGGCATGATCGACATGGCGGGGCTCGCTCAGAAAGGCGGTGCCGTCTTCACACACCTTCGCGTTGCCCGTACGCCGGACGACATCCACGCCATTCGCGTTTCAGCCGGCAAGGCCGATCTGATCCTTGGCTGCGATCTCGTCGTTTCTGGCTCGCGCAAAGTCCTGGGGGCAGTCCATGAAGGCCACACGATGTTTGTCGCCAATACCGCGGAAATCATGCCGGGAGACTTCACCCGCGCGGCCGACTTTTCGTTGCCGACGGAGCGGCTGAAGCGAGCAATCCGTAAGGCGGCCGGTGATGATCGCGCGCATTTCTTCGACGCTACCCAAACGTCCGCCGCCCTGTTCGGCAATTCGATCGGCGCCAACATGTTCATGCTCGGATTCGCCTTTCAGAAAGGCGCCCTGCCGTTGTCGGCGGAAGCGATCGAGCGGGCGATCGGTCTGAATGGCGAAGCCGTCACGATGAATGTAGCGGCCTTCCGCTGGGGGCGCCGCGCCGCCTATGACCCGGATTTTGTTCAACAAATCGCCCTTGGTTCGAAAGCAGATACCGCGCCTGTCCCGGCGCAGTCGCTTGATGACGTCATTGCGCGCCGCGCCGAATTCCTGACCTGCTACCAGGATGACGCCTATGCCCGCCGCTATCTGGATCGGGTTGAGCGGATCCGGAAAGCAGAAAGCCATGCCGTGCCCGGCTCGACCAAGCTGGCCGAAGCGGTTGCGCGCAACCTGTTCAAGCTAATGGCGGTGAAGGACGAGTATGAGGTCTCGCGCCTCTACACGGATGGCTCATTCCGGCGGCAGCTTGCACGCGAGTTCGAAGGATATGACAGGCTGGAATTTCACTTGGCGCCACCGATTCTGGGCCGGCGCGATGCGAACGGCAAGCCGCTAAAATCGCGATTTTCCAGCTGGATGATGATCGGTTTCAAGCTTCTGGCGCCGCTGAAGCGCCTGCGCGGAACGACCTTTGACCTGTTCTCCTACACCGCCGATCGGCGCCTGGAGCATCATTTGCTTGAGCGCTACGAGACCGACCTCCACCGCATCGCTGGGATTCTGGAGCCCCCAAGGCTGGAGGCGGCTGTCGGCCTCGCGTCGCTGCCGCAGTTAATACGCGGTTACGGCCACGTAAAGCAGGCAAGCGTCGCCCAGGCGGATGCGGAGCGCGAGCGTCTCCTGGCAAGGCTGGAGCGGCCGGAGATGGAGCTTGTGGTTCGCGCCGCCGAATAGGCCGTAAACTAACAGCTGGCCAGCTCATTGCTTTATTTTCAATGGTTTGCAGCACAGATCGGCCTAAGCCTTTCTTAAGCCCGCCATGTCATGAATGACCCGAACAAAAGCCGGGAATACGGCGTGGCAGCAAGACGAAAGAGCGACTATTCGGTCGACGTGTACATTCCGTTCGTAGAAACACTGTTTCGCGACGGTCTTACCCTTTCTATTGGCTTTGCGGCACAGACGCTTCTGGTGGTGCTCTGCTACTGGAAAACCTTCAACCCGGTCTTTCTCTATGTGGCGGGTGCGATGGTCGCGGTCGCGGCTTTTCGTCTTACCAATATGCGGAAATATCGGCATGCCCCACCGCCGGAGGATTGGCACGAGGCGCGGCGGCGCGAAAACGACTACATCATCTACGGCTCGATGCACGGCTTGATGCTCGGGCTATTCGCCTTCTCGGGAATTTATCTTTCAAATGACAACTTTGCGGAAATCGCCTCCGTATCGGTAACGCTTGCATCGATAACGTCGATTGCCGGCCGCAATTACGGTTCACCACGAATGGTGATGATTTTCATCGTCACCACGACCTGGCCGATCTCCCTTGCTTTCATTCTTCGGGGGGACGTCTATCACGTCACGCTTGGCCTGCTGTCGGCGCCATTCTTCTTTGCGATCAAGCGCTTTGCTGATCTCGTACGAGGCGTGCTTTTCACGGCGCTGTCCGAGGAACGCAAGGCAAACAGGATCGCCGATCGGTTCAACCGGGCGCTGAACACCATGTCGCACGGCCTGGTCATGCTCGATCCGGACGGCAAGGTGGTGGTGGGCAATGCCGAAGCTGCCCACCTTCTCTCGATGAAGTCTGGCGATGCATTGCTGGGCCGTTCCCTGCATTCCCTGCTGAAGCGAGGCGTTGCGGGTGGATTGATCGATGCCAAGGATTGCCAGTTTGTGGAAATGCAGCTGACAAAGGCGCTGAGCGAAGGACGCAGCCGCAAGGTTCTGCTCTCTCTCGCCAATGGCCAGCATTACGAGTTCTCGGCACGCGAAGGCAGCCAGGAACTCGGTGTCATCACCTTCGAGGACGTCACCTCCCGCATCGAGGCCGAAGAGAAAATTCGCTCGATGGCACGATTCGACAGCCTTACCGGGCTGCCAAACCGCGCCTACTTCCACGAGTTCGTGACCGAAGCCTTGGCTACGGGTGACCGTGGGCGGCTGTGTGGCATAGCGGTGCTCGATCTCGACGATTTCAAGAGCATCAACGACACGCTGGGCCATCCGATCGGCGATGGTTTGATCTATGCGATGGCCGAAAGACTGGCCGCATTTGCCAGCGAGTCCATCAGGGTGAGCCGCTTCGGCGGTGACGAGTTCATCATTTTCTTCGATCAGGTGGAAGACGAAAGCCACCTTGCGTCAATGCTTGACCGCATATTCGCCGGCCTGCAAGGCGATGTCGACGTGGCTGGCCACGCGCTGCGGGTTGAGGTCAGCGGTGGCTGCGTCATGGCGCAGGTGAGGGACACCGATGTCGACGCTATGATCGTTAAGGCGGATCTCGCCCTCTACAAAGCCAAGGAACTCGGCAAGAACAACTGGCGTCAGTTCGAAGCCGCGATGGACGCCGCATTCCGCAACCGGCAGCTCATGAAGGCCGATCTCCGAACCGCCATCGAGCTGAAGTCGCTTCGCGTCGTCTATCAGCCGATTATTTCGCTCGACAACATGCGGATCGCCAGTTGCGAAGCGCTTTGCCGCTGGGATCATCTGGAGCTGGGACCGATCTCTCCCGGCGTATTCATCCCGTTAGCGGAGGAAATGGGGATCATTTCAGAAATCAGCACCTTCATGTTGGATGCAGCATGCCGCGAATGCGCCAAATGGCCGGAGCACATCAGCGTATCGGTCAATCTGTCGGCGCGCGACTTCCGCAGCCGGGATATTGTCGAGCACGTTCGCGATGCCTTGGCGACAACCGGCCTCTCGGCTCACCGGCTGGAGATTGAGGTGACTGAGACCGCATTGCTGGACGACAAGGCAATGACGCGGAGTGTTATCGAGGAAATGCGCCAGATGGGCGTCCTCATTGCCCTTGATGATTTCGGCACGGGATACTCGAGCTTGAGCTATCTGCACACGTTGCCGCTCGATAAGATCAAGATCGACCGCAGCTTCTTGTTGGACGTTACCCGCAACCCGCGATCGCTGGAATTGCTGAAAGGTATCGTCAACATGTCGCGCCCGCTGGGCCTCAACGTCACCGTCGAAGGCGTCGAAACCTTCGACCAGCTCAAGATTCTGGCTGAGGAGATCAAGCCCGACCTGCTGCAGGGCTTCCTGTTTGGATCGGCGCTGTCTGCCGTCGGCATCGAGACCATGTCAACCACGACGTGGCCGCTTGCGGCGGAACAGCCAAACGAAAAGCGCAGATCACGCCACTAACGCTGGCCAATTTTTGCGCAAAACGCGCACGCCAACCCTGTTAACCATCTTTTGCGATTAACGCATGGTAAACACGCAACGCCAGGTTTTGGGCCTTTACATAAAATTTTAACCAGTACACGCTGAGAGTTGACGGGAAATCGAGGACCCGAATGGCCGACAGTGTGCAGCGTACGGGCGCGGAGGCGTTCGAAGTTTCGGAATTTTCGCGAAAGGTCTCCGAGCTCCTTGAGCGAACCGAGTATCGCCGGTGCGACAAAGGCGAGGACCTCGAAGATATCTACCGTCTTCGCTACAAATCCTACCGTATGTCCGATATGGTCCCGGAGAACGACGCGCATGTCATCGAAGACGACCTTGATGACACGCCGAATTGCTACAAGTTCGGGATCTATGTCGATGGTGTTCTGGCCAGCACCCTTCGGCTCCACTACGTAACAAGCAAATATCCATACTCGGCATCGATGATGCTCTATCGCGATGTTCTGGAGCCGATGTTGGCGGCCGGTGATACATTTATCGATCCCAGCCGCCTTGCCGCCGATCCGGAATGGTCAAGGGTCTATCCGCAACTTCCTTATTTGACTCTGCGGCTTGCCGGCATGGCGTGCTTCTATTTTGAGGCGCCCTATTGCATTTCCACGATCAAGGACGAACACGCCGGCTTCTATAAGCGGATTTTTCGCTCCGAGCAGATTGGGGAGCCGCGCAAGTACCCGGGCCTTAACTCACACCGGTCTGCTCTATCGGGCGACGGTCGCGGCGATCAGGGAGCGCTCGTTCACGCGCTACCCTTTCTTCAAATCGACGTCGATGGAACAGCGCATGCTGTTTGCTCCGACCGAAGAGGGCGAACTCGCTCCACTGACGATCCTGCCGACTGCCAAATATACGCGCGAACTCGCCTGACGGTGTATCCGGTCCGCTCAGATCGATCAATGGGACGCGCACGCGGCCCGTCCACCGCGAATTCTTCAAAATAAAGGTGATGCACTTGTCGCAGGGTCAGGGGCAATCGCGCCATTGCCCTCGATCCGCGATTTAGGTATGTGCCGAGGTGCCACCTTCGGAGGGATATTATGGCCGACCACACCCCGACTGGACCGCTCGAGATGGGCGCCGCCATGGACTATACCGAACACGACAAGACCTACCATAGCTTCCTGGCTCTTGCGAAGTATGGCGCACTGGTCTGCGTTGCTCTTTTGGCCGCGATGGCGTTCGGGTTCTTTGCAGGAGGATTTTTCTCCGCGCTCATCCTGTTCATCCTCATAGTCGCGGCCGGAGGTTTTCTTCTGCGCTGACGAAGCGCGGGTGAGATACCTGAAAGAATAATGTCCGTGCTCCGCCACGGGCACTAACGCACGGGCCGAAAGGGAGAGTTCGGTGGCGCAGACAATATTCATTCCCCGCGAGGTCGAAGCCGGGGAGAGCCGCGTCGCGGCCTCGCCCGATACGGTGAAACGGCTAGCGGGGCTGGGGTTCGACGTGGTTGTCGAAGCCGGTGCCGGTACGGCCTCACGCATTCCGGACGAGGAATTCGCCAAGGCGGGCGCAACGGTCGGCAAGGCAGCCGACGCCGCCAAGGCCGACATTGTCCTGAAGGTACGGCGGCCAAACGCGACCGAGCTGAAGGGCTACAAGCCCGGAGCAGCGGTTTTCGCCATCATCGATCCCTATGGCAATGACGCAGCCCTTGCCACCATGGCCAAGGCTGGCGTTACCGCTTTCTCGATGGAACTGATGCCACGCATAACCCGTGCCCAGTCCATGGACGTGCTGTCCTCGCAAGCGAACCTTGCCGGCTATCAGGCCGTCATCGACGGCGCGGCCGAATATGACCGCGCGCTGCCGATGATGATGACCGCGGCAGGCACGGTACCGGCGGCAAAAGTCTTCATCATGGGTGTCGGCGTTGCCGGCCTGCAGGCTATCGCCACAGCAAGACGCCTCGGCGCGGTCGTGACGGCGACCGACGTGCGGCCAGCCGCCAAGGAGCAGGTCGCCTCGCTGGGCGCCAAGTTCCTCGCCGTCGAGGACGAGGAATTTAAGGCGGCCGAGACTGCCGGCGGCTACGCCAAGGAAATGTCAAAGGAATATCAGGCCAAGCAGGCGGCGCTCACCGCTGAGCATATTGCCAAGCAGGATATCGTGATCACCACCGCGCTGATCCCGGGCCGTCCGGCGCCGAGATTGATCTCCGCAGCGATGGTCGCCTCGATGAAGGCCGGTTCGGTGATCATCGATCTAGCGGTCGAGCGCGGCGGCAATGTCGAGGGCGCGGTTCCGGGCCAGGTGGTGACCACCGCCAACGGCGTCAAGATCGTCGGGCATCTGAATGTACCGGGCCGCGTCGCCGCTTCGGCCTCGCTGCTTTACGCCAAGAACCTCTACGCCTTCCTCGAAGCCATGGTCGACAAGACGACGAAGACGCTTTCGATCAATCGGGACGACGATCTGGTGAAGGCCACCATGCTGACCGATGGCGGAAAGGTCGTGCACCCGAATTTCGCCAAGGCAGAGCCCGCGCCAGTGATTGTCGCCGGGCCTACCCGGCCGGCGAAACACGTTGAACCGCTCGGCGCGCAAAATCGTCAAAAAGGCCGGAGCGGGCGCGGCCGCAAAGGGCGGCCCGGCAAAGCACGTCGAAAAGCCGGAAAAGAAGTCAAAGGGAGACGCGTGATGGAAAAGACCGCGCTCGAAAAAGCCCTCGAACAACTCGATCTCGCAACGCAGGCAATACGCGATGCAGCGGAAAACGTCGCTGGCAGCCCCGGCGCTGCGGAAGCGGCAGGTGACGCCGCCCATGCCCTGTCCGGCGGTGCAATCGATCCCTTCGTCTTCCGATTCGCTATCTTCGTCCTGGCAATCTTCGTCGGCTACTACGTGGTCTGGTCGGTCACGCCGGCGCTGCACACGCCGCTGATGGCCGTCACCAACGCCATCTCCTCGGTGATCGTCGTCGGCGCGCTTCTGGCGGTCGGCATCTCGGCTTCGGGCCTCGCGAGCGGCTTCGGCTTCATCGCACTGGCGCTGGCCTCCGTGAATATCTTCGGCGGGTTCCTCGTCACCCAACGCATGCTGGCCATGTACAGGAAGAAAGAGAAGTGAGCGCCCGATGAACGCCAACCTCGCTTCCTTCCTCTACCTCGTCTCCGGCATCCTGTTCATTCTGGCGCTGCGGGGCCTGTCGCATCCGACAACCAGCCGTCAGGGCAACACCTATGGCATGATCGGCATGGCGATAGCCATCATCACGACGCTGGCGCTGGCGATCCCTTCGGCCGGCGGCTTCGGCCTGATCGTGCTCGGGCTGCTGATCGGCGGTTCGGTTGGCGCCGTTACTGCGCGGCGCATCCCGATGACCTCGATGCCGCAACTGGTTGCGGCGTTCCACTCGCTGGTAGGCCTGGCCGCGGTCATGGTCGCAGCTGCGGCAATCTACGCCCCAACCAGCTTCAAAATCGGCACGGTGGGCGACATCCACAGCCAGGCTCTGATCGAGATGAGCCTTGGCGTAGCCATCGGCGCCATCACTTTTACCGGCTCGGTTATAGCGTTCTTGAAGCTCGACGGCCGCATGTCCGGCAAGCCGATCCTGCTACCCGCGCGCCATGCCATCAACATCGCTCTTGCCGCGGCCCTGGTACTTCTGATCATCCTTCTGGTGACGACCGAAAGCACAGTCATCTTCTGGCTGATCGTCGCGACGTCGCTGGCGCTCGGCGTACTGCTCATCATCCCGATCGGCGGCGCCGATATGCCGGTGGTCGTGTCGATGCTCAATTCCTATTCGGGCTGGGCGGCAGCGGCTCTTGGCTTCACCCTCGGCAATCTGGCGCTAATTATTACTGGCGCTCTGGTCGGCTCGTCGGGTGCGATCCTGTCCTACATCATGTGCAAGGGCATGAACCGATCCTTCATTTCGGTCATTCTCGGCGGCTTTGGCGGCGAGACGGCCGCGGCGGTTGACGACGGCATCCAGCGCACCGTCAAGACGGGCGCCGCCGATGACGCCGCCTACCTGATGATGAACGCACAAAAGGTCATCATTGTCCCGGGCTACGGCATGGCGGTTGCCCAGGCGCAGCACGCGCTTCGCGAAATGGCGGACAAGCTGAAGGCCGCAGGTGTCGAGGTGAAGTACGCGATCCATCCCGTGGCGGGCCGCATGCCGGGCCACATGAACGTCCTGCTGGCGGAAGCCAACGTGCCTTACGACGAGGTCTTCGAACTCGAGGACATCAACTCGGAGTTCGCCCAAGCCGACGTCGCCTATGTCATCGGCGCCAATGACGTGACCAACCCATCGGCGCGCGACGACAAGGCCTCCCCTATCTACGGAATGCCGATCCTCGATGTAGACAAGGCACGCACTTGCCTGTTCGTCAAGCGCTCGCTCGGCTCCGGTTACGCCGGCATCGACAACACGCTGTTCTACAAGGACGGCACCATGATGCTGCTGGGCGACGCCAAGAAAATGACCGAGGAAATCGTCAAGGCGATTGATCACTGACACCGGACACGGTCGTTGTGATTTGTCGTCGGCTGGCGTTGGTTGGAGCAAGGGCATCTCTAGTGTGGCTTGCCTGCGCCCGAAAGCTGCCCAATGCGTTTCTGTATGCATGACCTCTGGTTTCCGCCGCCTTTGAAATTGCATCCGCGATGACTGAAAATCTGTTCGACAAGTTCTTTGCCGGGGCCGATTTCGCGAGAGCTGTTATCCACACAGCTGGGGGAGCAAGCCTGGCCTATGGCGAATTGTTTGCGCAAAGCGGGCGAGCAGCCAACGCGCTGGTTCAGGCTCGGCGTCAGACCAGGCGATCGCGTGGCGGTGCAGGCCGAAAAGTCCGTAGCGGCACTGGAGCTCTATCTCGGCGTGCTCAGGGCGGGCGCGGCCTTCCTGCCATTGAATACCGACTATACCCTGAGCGAGCTAAGCTATTTCATTGCCGATGCCGAACCGGCCGCCATAGTTTGTGACCCGACTATCGCCGCCAGCATCGAGTTCTCGCAAAACTGCGCTGGCCGCGTTCAAACCCTGAGCGCATCGGGCGAGGGAACACTTGCAAGCGCGGTCGCGGCTGAGAGCCCCGACTTTGCGACCGTGTCGCGCGAACAGAATGATTTGGCTGCGATCCTCTATACGTCAGGCACCACGGGGCAATCGAAAGGAGCGATGCTGAGCCACGGTAATCTTGCCGCCAACGGCGAGGTGCTGTGCTCCTACTGGCATTTCAGACCGGACGATGTCCTTCTGCACGCATTGCCGATCTATCATGCCCACGGCCTTTTCGTGGCGGTCAATGTGACGCTGCTCGCCGGCGCGTCGATGCATTTCTTGCCGCGTTTCAATTCGGAGACGGTGATTGAACTCATGTCAGCCTCGACGGTCATGATGGGCGTGCCGACTTTTTATGTACGGCTCCTTAATGATCCGCGCCTGCGCCAGGCCGCACAGGGCATGCGCCTCTTTATTTCGGGCTCCGCACCACTGCTGCCGGAAACCCACAAGCAGTGGCAGGAAGCGACCGGCCATATCATTCTCGAGCGGTATGGCATGACGGAAACGGGCATGCTCACATCGAATCCCCATGATGGTGACAGAGTGCCGGGTTCGGTCGGCTTTGCGCTGCCTGGCGTCGATGTCCGCGTGGTTGAACCGGAGTCGGGCCGCGAGCTTGCTGCCAACGAGATCGGAATGATTGAGGTTAAGGGGCCGAACGTGTTCCGGGGTTATTGGCGCATGCCGGAAAAGACGGCTGCGGAGTTCCGTCCGGACGGCTTTTTCATCACCGGCGATCTCGGCCGAATCGACGAACGCGGCTACCTTCATATCGTTGGACGCGGCAAGGACCTCGTTATTACCGGGGGTCTGAACGTCTATCCCAAAGAGGTCGAGAGCGAGATCGACGCGCTACCTGGTGTCGTTGAAAGTGCCGTGATCGGCATCGAGCATCCGGATTTCGGCGAAGGGGTCACCGCGGTTGTTGTCCCGGCCAAGGGAACAAACCTAACCGAAAATGGGGTGATCGCGGCGCTGCAAGGGAAGCTTTCCAAATTCAAGCAGCCCAAGCGCGTGCTCTTCGTCGACGAGTTGCCGCGTAATACGATGGGAAAGGTTCAGAAGAATCTGCTGCGCGACCGCTACAGGAGTCTCTATTCGGCCTCGTCTGAGGCGGCGGAGACATAGACGCGGGAAAGTTGGCAGTGCGACTTGCGGTCGCCTCACACTGCTCCGGAGCTCGCCCCCGGCCGTGAAAATCCCTCGCTGGCCTTGAGCAGCTTGCGCGTGTAGTCGGCGCCGACATTGTGACTGGCGAGATCGCCGGCAGCCAGTTGCTCAACCGCTTCGCCATTCTGCATAACCATCAGCCGCCCGCACATATGAGTGATGATAGCAAGGTCATGACTGACCATCAGGAACGTCAGCTTGCGGTCGCGGCGCACCTGTTCGAGCAGATTGAGCACCTCAGCCTGCACAGATGCGTCGAGCGCCGAAGTCGGTTCATCGAGCAGCAAGATAGATGGTTCGAGGATCAGCGCCCGCGCGATCGCAACGCGCTGTCGCTGCCCACCCGAAAGCTGGTGCGAATAGCGGAACCGGAACCCGGAGCCGAGACCGACCTCATCCAGCGCCCGCAGAATGCGCGGCTCACTGTCGGAAAAGCCATGGATCGCAAGCGGCTCCAGCAGGAGCCGATCAACGGTCTGGCGCGGATGCAGCGAACCGTAAGGGTCCTGGAAGACCATCTGTACTGAGCGGTAGAAGGCCTTGTCACGATGGGCGCCGAGCGGCTTGCCGCTTACAGTGATCGATCCGGATGCAACCGGCGCCAGACCGGCAATGGCGCGCAGCAAGGTCGATTTTCCCGACCCGGACTCACCGACAAGACCGAAGGATTCACCCGAAGCAACATCAAGGCTGACGCCTTTCAGCGCGCGAAACCGATCGAAGATCACTTCGAGATCGCGGATGGAAAGCGCCGTTGTCACGTCGACCACTCCGGCTTGCGATCAAGCACCGGCAAGGGATGCCGGTCCGCGCCGATCTTCGGCATGCAGTTGAGCAGCCCCTGCGTATAGGGATGCTTGGCGCGCGACAGTTCCGAGGCTGGCAGCTGTTCGACGATCTTGCCGGCGAACATGACGATCACGCGGTCGCAGAAGGACGAAACGAGCCTGAGATCATGCGAAATGAAGATCAGTCCCATGCCACGGTCGGCCACCAGCCGATCGAGAATACCGAGGACGTCTAGTTGCACGGTCACGTCGAGTGCCGAGGTCGGCTCATCGGCGATCAGCAGCTCGGGCCCGGCAATCAGCATCATGGCGATCATCGCGCGCTGGCCCATGCCGCCGGAAACCTCATGCGGATAGAGGTCGAAGACGCGCTGCGGCTCGCGGATCTGCACAGCTTCGAGCATGGCCAGCGCCCGGTCTCGCGCTTCCGACTTGCTGACCCGCTCATGCGTCCTCAGCGCCTCGACGATCTGCCGGCCGATGGTCATTACCGGATCGAGCGAATATTTCGGATCCTGCAGGATCATGGCGATGCGGCCGCCGCGCAGGTTCCGGCGAACGCGCGGCGACGCCGTCAGCAGGTCGAGCCCGCCGAGATCAAGCCGTTTCGCCGTGACTTCGGCGCGTCGATCCGTCAGCCCCATGATGGCGCGTCCGGTCTGCGACTTGCCGGAGCCGGATTCGCCGACAATCCCAAGCCGTTCGCGCCCAAGCGTGAAGGAGACGCCGCGAACCGCTTCGATAACGCCGGCGCGCGTCGGAAAGCGCACCCGCAGATCCTCGATCGTCAGAAGCGCGGTCACCGGTCGCCGCCCCTTGGATCGAGCGCATCGCGCAGCCCGTCGCCGAGCAGATTGAACCCGAGGCTGACGATCAGGATCGCCATGCCGGGCATTGCCGACACCCACCACTGATCGAGCAGGAAGCGGCGTCCCGATGCGATCATCGCGCCCCATTCCGGCAGTGGCGGCTGCGCGCCGAGGCCGAGGAAGCCGAGGCCGGCGGCGGTGATGATGATGCCCGCCATGTCGAGCGTCACACGCACGATCAGCGACGAGATGCAGAGCGGCATAATGTGGCGGATAACGATGCGCGCCGGCGAGGCGCCCATGAGCCGCACGGCGGCTATGTAATCGGAATTACGCACGGTCATTGTTTCGGCACGCGCGATGCGCGCATAAGGTGGCCACGAGGTGATGGCGATCGCGATGACCGCGTTCTCGATGCCGGGACCCAGGGCTGCGACAAAGGCCAGCGCCAGAATGAGCTTCGGAAAAGCCAGGAAAATATCGGTGATACGCATCAGGATCGTGTCGACCCAGCCTCCCGCATAGCCGGCAACAGTGCCAACCAGCAGGCCGATCGGCGCTGCCAGTATGGCGACCAGCACGACGACGTAGAGAGTCAGCCGCGAACCGTAAATGACGCGGGAAAGGATGTCGCGGCCCTGATCGTCAGTGCCCATCCAGTGTTCCCAGCTCGGCGGTTTCAGGCTCGAACCACGCAGGTCGCCGATATCGAACGGGTAGGGCGCAAGCACATCCGCGAACCCCGCCACCAACAGCAGCGCGATGATGATCGCCAGGCCGATCAGCGCCAGTCGGTTGGCCGAGAACTGCCGCCACGTCATGTAGGCGCGGCCGAGCCGCGCCTGCATTCGCGATTGCGGCCGCTCGCTGAGCAGCCATTCGCGCCGTGACAATGTCGCTGCGCTCATGTCCGCTTCCTCGTCATATCGGAATTGCGGCTGCATGTACCCCCACCACTAACCCTCCCCACAAGGGGGAGGGGAACCTGCCGGTCGTCACTCGGAACGAATCCGCCTCAGAGTGGCCCGAGGCTGCAATGCAGGAGAGTTCCCCTCCCCCTTGTGGGCAGGGATTAGGGGTGTAGGTGAACCCTATAGCAAAGTCGCTCATGCCCGTGTCCTCGGATCAAGCACACGGTAGAGCAAGTCGGACAACAGATTGAGCGCGATGAAGACGCCGCCGATGACGATCGTACCGCCGAGTACGGCGTTCATGTCGGCATTCTGCAGAGAATTGGTAAGGTAGAAACCGATGCCCGGCCAGGCGAAAACCGTTTCGGTCAGCACTGAACCTTCCAGCAGCGTCGCGTAAGAGAGCGCGACGACCGTAACCAGCGGTACGGCGGCGTTGCGCAGCGCGTGGCCCCAGATGACTCGGGTCTCCGACAAGCCCTTGGCGCGCGCGGCGACAATGTACTCCTGACTGAGTTCGTTCAGCATGAAGGAGCGCGTCATCCTGCTGATATAGGCCATCGAGAAATAGCCGAGCAGCGAGGCCGGCAGGATGATGTGGCTGAACACATCCCTGAACACCGCCCAATCCCCCTGGATGATGGCGTCGAAGAGGAAGAGGCCGGTAATCGGCGTGAAGGTGTATTCATAAGCCACACCGATGCGTCCCGGTCCTTCCACCCAGTCGAGGCGGGCGTAGAAGACCAAGAGCCCGATCAGACCCAGCCAGAAGATCGGGATGGAATAGCCGAGCAGGCCGATGACCCGCACTGTCTGGTCGATCAGGCTGCCGCGCTTCACCGCCGCCAGAACGCCAAGCGGAACGCCGAGAAACAGGCCGATCAGCGTACCCAGCGTCGCCAATTCAACCGTTGCCGGAAACACCCGGCGAATGTCCTGCATCACCGGATAGGTCGACAGCACCGACGTGCCGAAATCGCCCGTCAGCGCCTTTTTCACATAGAGCAGGAACTGCTGCCAGATTGGCAGATCAAAGCCATATTGCGCGCGCGCCGCAGCGACCACGCTTGCTGGCGCGCGGTCGCCGACAATCGCCAGAACCGGATCGATCGGCACGACGCGGCCGATGAAGAAAGTAACCGTGATCAGCCCCAGGAAGGTGATCGCCGCGACGACGACGAAATTAAGCGTTGCCCAAGCAATCGAAGAGGCCCGTCCAGGCCTCCCCGCCTGCTCTGCCTTGACTTGCCCGTTCGACAAGGAAACGGACCTTGGCCGTTGCTACTTCGTCACCGGCGCCACGAAGTTGGTGTCGAATGTCGGGCCGAGCTTGAAGCCCTGGACATTCTTGCGCAGGCCGGCGACTTCGGTTTCCTGCCACAGGAAGATGAACGGTCCGGCCTCGCGAACCTTCTTCTGCAGATCGGCATACATCTGCGCGCGCTTGTCGCCGTCGCGCTCGAGCAACGCGTCCTTCGCCTCTTTCTGCATGTCCGCCGGAACGTCCCAGGCATTGCGCCAGGCAAGCGTCTTGTTCGCGGAATCGTCGGCGTTATTGGGGTTCGAAGCAAAGGTTTCCGCGTTGGAATTCGGGTCCCAATAGTCGACGCCCCACTGCAGGATCGCCATGTCGTGCTGGCGGGCGCGATACCTGGTCAGGATCGTCTTGAAGTCGCCCGGTACGATTTCGATCTTGATGCCCGCCTGCGCCGCCGTCGCCTGGATTGACTCGGCCACGCCGGAGACAGGCTGCTGGCTGCGCACGTCGAACGTCACGCTGAAACCGTCCGGCAGACCGGCTTTGGCGAGCAGCTCCTTCGCCTTGGCGACGTCCAGCTTGTACGGCTTGTCATCCATGGCGCCGAGGATGCCATTGGGCAGGAAGTTCTGGTGGATCTGGCCGATGCCCTTGAGCATCGTCTCACCCAGCGCGTCATAATCGACGAGATATTTGAAGGCCTCGCGCACTTCCGGCTTGGCCAGGTTCGGATTCTTCTGGTTGAGGCTGAAGTAGAAGACCGTGCTCTTCGGCGCGGCGGTCGTGGCGAGGTCTGCATTCTTGCTGACAGCCTCGAAGTCGCCGGGCTGCAGGTTGCGCGCGATGTCGATATCGCCCTTTTCCAGCATCAGGCGCTGCGTGGCGCTTTCCTTGACGTGGCGATAGATGACGCGAGCGAGATTCGCCTTCGTACCGTAGTAGGCGTCATTGCGCTCGATAACCACCGCCTCGTTGGCCTTCCATTCGCGTGTCTTGAAGGGACCGGAGCCGGCATAGCCGGTCTTCATCCAGCCATTGCCGAAGTCATTGTCGAATTTGTATTCGTCGGTCGGCGTCACCGCCGCGATATGTTCCTTGATCAGCTTGCTGTCGACAACTGCCGCGACCGTTGCGGTCAGGCAGTTCAGCACGAATGTCGGCGCATAGGCTTTGTCGACGGTAAAGACGAAAGTCCCGGCATCGGCCGCCTTGGCCTTTTCGGTCACGTTGTCATTGTTGAGGCCGAATTGCTGGATGATGAAGGCCGGGCTCTTGTTGAGCTTTACGGCGCGTTCGAACGACCACGCGACGTCTTCCGCGGTGATCGGATTGCCGGAAGCAAAAGTGATGCCGGGCTTGAGCTTGAAGGTATAGGTCAGGCCGTCGTCCGACACCGTCCAGCTTTCGGCGATGCCGGCAATGACCTTGGTCGTGTCGCTGGGATCGAGCCGCACCAGCATGTCATAGGTGTTGCCGGTGATTTCGCCGGTGGAAAGCTCGAATGCCTCGGCCGGATCGAGCGAGATGATGTCGTCAATCGCCCATGCCTGGACCAGCGTGTCCGGGGGCGTGTCGGCGAAAGACGGTGCACCGGCCAGCACAACAGCGGAAAAAGCGGCCCCAAGCAGAAGGCTGCGCGAACGAAGAGAGAATTTCTCGAACATCATGGCGTAGTACCCTTTTTTGTTGACCACTCAGCGACCGCCTTCGTGCCAGGCAGAGCGCAGTATCCGGAACCAGTTTTCGCGGCAAATTTTCCTCAGCTCCTTGTCACCATATCCGGCGGTTTTCAGTGCGGCAACGAGCTTTTGCAAGCCGGCCGCATCGCCGATTTCCGCAGGAACCGTCGCACCATCGAAGTCGGAGCCGATCGCCACGCCGTCAATGCCGAGCTTGTCGACGAGATGGTCGACATGCCGGACCATATCCTCAAGCGGCGTATCGGCGTTCTCGGCGCCATCGGCGCGCAGCATGGTGACCGCGAAGTTCAGGCCGACCAGGCCGTTGCTTTCGCGAACCGCATCAAGTTGGCGGTCGGTCAGGTTTCGGGCGACGGGGGTAAGCGCGTGAACATTCGAGTGGCTGACGACCAACGGCTGATCGCTCAGCTTGGCAACGTCCCAAAAGCCTTTTTCGGTAATGTGGGCCAGATCGATAACGATACCCAGCCGGTTGCACGCCTTCACCAAAGCCTTGCCGGCGTCTGTCAGGCCCGGACCCGTGTCCGGGCTCGACGGGAAAGAAAACGGCACTCCGTGCCCGAAAATATTGTGGCGGCTCCAGACTGGCCCGAGCGATCGCAGTCCGGCTGCATAGAACACCTCAAGCGCCGTGAGATCCGAGTCGATTGCCTCACAACCTTCCATGTGGAGCACGGCCGCGAAAACACTATCGGCCATGGCGCGGTCGATATCGGCGGTCGAGCGACAGAGCCGCCAGGCGCCGGTTCGTTCAAGCTCGAGCGCGATCGCCGCCTTTTCCAGCGCAATGTCTAGAGATGGCTGGCGCGGCAGTGGCGGGGCAAGCGGGGTCTCGTAATATCCGTTGGTGTCCGGCGGGTGCAGGGTGAACTCGCCTTCAACCGGGATGTAGATCGCGCAAAGGCCGCCGGCGAGGCCACCGGCGCGGGCGCGGAGCAGGTCGATATGGCCGCTCTTGGTTCCATCAACCATTTCCGCAACTGGGTCCGCACCGCCCTTGGCATTTCGCCACAAGCGCAGGAGCACGTCATTGTGGCCGTCGAAGATTGCCTGCATCGGCCCAGTCCCTCGCGAAGGTTACGGATTTTCCAAGATTTAAAGCGCATCGCGCTGAAACAAATTCAAGCGATGCGCTTTAAGATTTTTCTACGCATGTCGTTGCCCCAAAACCGCTACGCACTTTTGGGCGACATGCTTTAGTTCGGTCTCGCGGCCTCTGGCAATAGCGGGAACCTCGACTGTTCGGATGCGGCAGCTTCGAAACTCCGTTGGGCCATCCGACCGCGCTATGCGCCGTCCTTGCAGAGGCCATCGGAACAAGTCGCCGGGTCAATGAAAATTTCGACCGCGCGGCATGACGGATGCAGTTTGATGATGCGAGGCATCGTTTGAGCCGGGGTGTTCCAAGAGGAGAGGAAGACGCGGTGACCGCGAAGGCTTGTCGCGATGATCGTGGCCCGGCCTTGCCACTTCGTCTGCGTTGGCCAGCGTTCTTATTTGAGAGGCTTCCTCCGACAGCTCTCCAAGCCATGGTGTAACATCCTCGATATTGCTCGCCACCACATGGATCACGCCGGATTCCGATTGCAGCTTGCCTTGCACCCGAACGAACCGGGCTCCGAGCACGATTGCGCGGAAGCGCTCGAAGGTCTTTTTCCAGACGATGATGTTGGCGATGCCCGTTTCGTCCTCGATGGTCATGAAAATGACGCCCTTGGCCGAGCCGGGTCGCTGCCGAACCAGTACAAGGCCCGCTACCGAAACGTATCTTCCTGAAGGAATGTCCTTGAGAAGGCCGTTGCGCAGTATCCGCGCACCATCCAGTTTCTCACGCAGGAAGGACACAGGATGCGCCTTCAGCGAAAGCGAGAGCGTCCGATAATCGTGGATCACATGCTCGCCTAGCGGCATGACCGGCAGTTTCGTTGCCGGCTCACGATCGCGCAAGGCAAGCGCCGGACGTTCGAACAGCGGCAGGCGCTCCGTGGCGCTGCCGGCATCGAGCGCCCGAACCGCCCACAGGGCCTCGCGCCGATCGATGCCCATCGAGCGAAACGCATCGGCTGCGGCAAGTCGCTCGACCACGCTTGCGGACAGACCGGATCGCAGCCAGAGATCGCGTACCGACTGATAACCGCCGCCACGGTTCTCGACCAGCTGCTTCATGTCGCGTTCGGCAAGGCCCCGAATCTGACAAAAACCCAGACGCACTGCATGCCAGCTTTTGATAACCGGCCGCATTTCCGCATGCCGTTCCGCAATCTTCGAAGGATCGAACCTGGCAGTCTCCAGCAAGCAATCCCAGGTTGAGAAATTCACATCGACGGGGCGCATCTCGACGCCATGTTCGCGCGCGTCACGCACAAGCTGCGCCGGCGCATAGAATCCCATCGGCTGCGAATTGAGGATCGCCGCGCAAAACACATCCGGATAAAACGCCTTGAACCAGCAGGACGCGTAGACCAACAGGGCGAAAGCCGCGGCATGGCTTTCCGGAAAGCCATACTCACCAAAACCCTCGATCTGCTTGAAGCAACGCTCGGCGAAGTCGCGCTCATAGCCGCGCGACATCATCCCCTCGATCATCCTTTCGCGATAATTGCCTATCGTTCCCGTCCGCTTGAATGTCGCCATCGCCCGCCGCAGCTGATCCGCCTCGTCGGGTTCGAATCCGCCCGCATCGATGGCTATCCGCATCGCCTGTTCCTGGAACAGCGGCACGCCGAGCGTCCTTTCGAGAATCTTTCTCAGTTCCAGCTTCGGATATTCCGGCTTTTCCTTGCCTTGCCGGCGGCGCAGGTAAGGATGCACCATATCGCCCTGGATCGGACCCGGTCGAACGATCGCGACTTCGATGACGAGGTCGTAGAATTCCCGCGGCTTCAGTCGGGGCAGCATCGACATCTGCGCGCGCGATTCTATCTGGAAGACGCCGAGCGTGTCGGCCCGGCAGATCATGTCGTAGACTTGGCTGATCCTCGGGCGGAATTGTCGCCAGCTGCAGGGGCCGGCCGTAAGGATCGCGAACGTCGTAATGATCTCCCAGAAGATCGAAGGCCCGACGCAGGCAGGTGAGCATTCCGAGCGCCAGAACATCGACCTTGAGTATCTTGACGGCGTCGAGGTCATCCTTGTCCCATTCGACCATTTTCCGCTCTGGCATCGCCGTCTTCATGATCGGCACGATCTCGTCAAGGCGGTCGCGGGTGATGACGAAGCCGCCAACATGCTGCGAGAGATGGCGTGGAAAGCCCATGATCTCGTTGGCGCGGTCGATGACATGCTTCGAAACCCGGTCGGCCTGGATGAGGCCGCCCGCTTTCGCCTCCCGTTCTCCGAGTTCGGAGGACGACCAGCCCCAGATCGAGCCGGACAGCGCGCTGCGCACGTCATCCGACAGGCCCATCGCCTTGGCGACTTCGCGCAGCGCGGAGCGACCGCGATACGTCACGACGGAGGCAGCAAGCGCCGTGCGCTTCTGGCTGTATTTCTCATAGATATAAGCGATGACTTCGTCGCGCCGCTCATGTTCGAAATCGACGTCGATATCCGGAGGCTCGCCGCGTTTTTCCGAAATGAAACGCTCGAACAGGCAGTCGATGATGTCCGGCCCGACATCGGTGATGCCGATACAATAACAGATCACCGAATTGGCGGCCGAGCCGCGCCCCTGACATAGGATGTGCTTGGACCGTGCGAACTTCACAATGTCATGGACAGTCAGGAAGTAGCGCGCATAGTTCAGCTTCTCGACGATCCGCAGTTCGTGACGAATGAGGTCGGCCACCCTGTCGGTCACGCCGGCGGGATAGCGATTCCGAGCCCCCTCCCAGCTCAGTCTTTCGAGCTCGGCCTGCGGTTCGAGGCCGGATTCCGTCGGCTCGCTCGGGTAATTATATTCAAGATCCTTGAGCGAGAATTCGAGAGTTTCCGCAAAGCGCAGGGTTTCCGCCAGTGCTTGCGGATAGCGGCGGAAAAGCCGCGCCATTTCGAACGGCGGTTTCAGATGCCGCTCGGCATTGGCCTCAAGCTGCAAGCCAGCCTCGGAGACGGGGATATTGAGACGGATCGCGGTCAGCACATCCTGCAATGACCGCCGCCCGGCCTCGTGATAGAGCGCATCGTTGACCGCCAGCAGCGGGACACCGGCAAGGCGCGCCATGGCATCGGCCTGTTTCAACCGGAAATGCGCATTGCCATCGTAAGAGGGAGCAACGCCAAGCCAGACTGCCTTGGGGAAAAGGCCGTTCAGCTGCTTTAAAAGCGCGAGGTCGGCTTCGGGATCGTCCTCCAGCCGGGGCAGCACAGCCAGCGACAGCTCCTCGCCCCATTCCAGAAGGTCGGGGAGATAGACCAGCGAGGCGCCTTTCTCGCTTTCGTCCCGCAGATTGGCTTGCGTCAGCAGGCGGCAGAGATGGCCCCACCCCTTGCGGTTACGCGGATAGGCAAGGATGTCCGGCGTGCCGTCGCAAAACACCAGGCGAGACCCCGGATGATAGCGGATCGCTCCAGTCTTGGACTGCGCCCAGGCGCGCACGACCCCTGCCACCGTATTGCGATCAGCAAGGCCGATCGCCGTAAGCCCCAGCCGCTCGGCCGTGACCACGAACTCTTCCGGACGCGATGCGCCACGCAGGAACGAGAAATTCGATTGCACGGCAAATTCGGCATAGGCAGGCGAGAGACTCATGCGAAAACCCCATGCATGAACCAGCGCGGCGCGGCCTCCGTCACGCCGTAAAGCCCTTCCCGGTAGAGCCAGAACCGCCGGCCTTCCTCATCCTCGACCCGGAAATAGTCACGCGTTTGCGTGCTGCTCTCCTCCCGCCACCATTCGGGCGCGATGCGCTCCGGGCCTTCGGAGCGTGAGACGCGGTAGGATGCTCGCCGCCAGCGAAAATGCTTCGGAGGCCCTTCCGGCACCTCGGCGGCGATGACCTCGACACATTCGGGCATGTCGAAAAGCCGGACCGGACGCTGCTTGGCACTGATTCCCGCTTGATCGGATGCTTCTTTCTGCCTGGCGCGCTCGCTTTCCGAAAAAGTCGCGGAAACCACCGCGCGCTCCGGCAGATGGCTTTCCACGAGGCGCGGCCTGCGGATCGCCTGATCGCCAAGGCGGGCCCGGACCCGATCGGCGAAAAGCGCGATGTCGCTGCCCGCATCGGGGTTCGAACCGTCGAGATTGGCTTGTGCCGCATCGAGGCGGACAGCGACCAGCACGGAAAGCCGCACCAAATCGAACCCGTAACCGGCGTCCATGTCGGACTCGATCGCCTCCAGCCGCTCATGAAACAGCTTTTCGATGAATTTCGGTTCCCGAAGCGGGCGCGACGCGCCGACGGTAAGCCGGCTCATATCGCCATCGACTCGGAAAAGATGAAGCTGCAACCGCTCGGCGCCTTCGCCGCGCCGTTCCAGATCGCGTTTCAGCTGAAGAGCAAGCAGCCCGATCAGCGCCTCGATATCGTCGCGCCGGCCGATCGGCTCGGCAAGACGACGCTCCACCGAAAGCGGCGGAACCGGCAGCCGGGGCGAGATGGCCTCTTCGACGCGGCCTAGCGCCTGGTCGAGCCTGAGCACTATGCTCTTGCCGAACCGCCGCACCAGCGGTGCTCGTGGAGCAGCCATGATGGCGCCCACTGTGCGCAGGCCGACGCTTTCGAGACCCGTCCGGGCGGCGGAATCGAGCCGCAAGGCGGCAAGCGGCAAAGGGGCGATGAGCTCATCTTCTTCACCTGGTTCCACCACCGGACTTTCACCGAACCGCGCTGCCGCCCAGGCAGCCCCCGGCGTCGAGGCGAGGCCGGCGCGAACTTCGAAACCCTGATGGAAAAAGCGCGCCAGCAGATCGTCCAGCATGGCCCGCTCGCCGCCGAACAAATGCGCGCAGCCGGTAATGTCGAGAAACAGCCCATCCGCGCCTTCCAGCGCCACCAGCGGCGTATAACGGTCGCACCAATCGGCCAGGCTTACGAGCAGCCGAAAATCCGCCTCGGGTTCCGCCTCGATAACCTCGATGCAAGGGTGCATGGCCCGTGCCTCGGCAATGCCGATACCGGGTTTCAGCTTCAGCGACCTAGCCCACGCGTCGAGGGAGGCGATGCGCTGGGTGTTGTTGTCGTGCTGGCTGAAGACCAGCGGCGACGCCCCCTTGAGGTTGCGGGAACGCCACGATCTCCCGAGACGCTGCCGCAGTATCCTGTCCGCCGGAAGGTATGGAAACCACAGCGAGATTATCCTTTGCGGAGCGCTTCCGTCTTTCATGAAAGGCATCATTGATCCACTCCAACGTAAACGCGGCGGGAATTGCGGTTCGGCTCTTGCCGATCGTCACCTCGAAGGCCGGCGGGCCGATCGAGCCGGCGAGCGGACCGGCGAGGGTGACGCGCGGTGCGGCTTTTGCCGGCGCGACGACAAGGCGGACGGGGGCTGCCGTCGGCTCCGCTTCGCCGGCCTCGCGGATCAGGAAAAGCGGATGCCCGGCAATTAATGCGCGCCGGTGCAGGCGTCGCGTCGCAGTAAGATCGAGCTTTTGCGGGCTGCCGCGAACTTCGAGAAGAACCGCCCGCAGCGTGTCAAGGCGGGCCGCCTCCTCGGCGATCCAAAGCGCATCGGCAAGTTTCGTCGCCTCGGCGATCAGCAGATTTTCAGCGGGAAACCCAAAACGCTCGGCTAGTCCCGGCGCATAAGGCCGTCCCGCCTCGCGGAAGATTTCCGACGTTCCGATCCACAGCAGCGGCCCTATGGCTTTCGCCGTCGGCAACACGCGAAGCAGCGCCAACGCGAAACCAGCCGCCGCACCCGCGTCGCGCGTCGCGATACCATGGATTTCCGTCAGGCCCGCAGCCGGTACCCCACCGCCGAGCGCGCCGTCAAAGCGCTCCACACCGCTCCGCAACAGAAAAGCGCTGCCAGCAGGCACAGGCGCAAGGCCCCTTGCGGCCGGCTCGTCCGGCGCATCGAACCGTTCGGCCAACCTGCCTTCGATCTTCGCGATTTTCTGGCGCAAGGTGCAAACAACATCCCGCGCCACGGCGGTGCTCGCCATGACGGTTGCTTTCCACGTATATTGTTCCTGTTATGTTCTTATAGATTCCAGAACACGCCGGATGAGTCAAGCGATATGGAGAAAGAATTTATTCCTCCGCAGGCTGCGTGGTGGCCGAAAGCTTCTATCTGGGCGGGAAAGGCTCTATATGCCATGCAAAGGATAAAGAATGGCCCGCATCTATCAGACCCGTGCCTGGCACGACCAACTTTCGCCAACGATCGAGGAGTTCGACTTGATGGCGCTTGAGGCTTATGCGCATCTGCCCGAACAATTCCGCACGCTTACCGGCGAGGTGATCATCCAGATCGCCGAGTTTCCGACCGACGAGATCATGGACGATCTGACGCTGGAGACGC
The DNA here is from genome assembly GCA_963839725.1 of uncultured Alphaproteobacteria bacterium. Lineage (GTDB taxonomy): Bacteria > Pseudomonadota > Alphaproteobacteria > Rhizobiales > Rhizobiaceae > Kumtagia. The sequence continues at coordinate 311,775 of CAWIWT010000035.1, forward strand.
CTTTCGACCTGCTCGGCCTGTTCGAAGGACGTGGCATTGCCGAGCGTTGGACACCGGCGACCGGAGAGGGGCCGAATCGCGTGACGCTGTATCGCCGCGCCATCCTCGACTATTGGGCGGAAAATGAGGAGACGCTGGGCTCGATCATCAACCATGTCCTGATCCACGAGATCGGCCATCATTTCGGTCTGTCCGACGACGACATGGAAAAAATCGAAGCGAGCGTCGAGTAACCGCCGTGACTCCGAAAACGCTAGAGCAACGTGCACCTATTCCGATCCATTCAGTTTGGCGCATGGCGAGACGATCCACTAGGAGGGTTGCGAATGTCCGATGTGGTTCATCGGACGAGCGAGCCGACGCCGTGGTCGTCCGCCATACGCAAATCCTGCCGTCGATTTGCTTTTGCAAATCGACAATCAGACAATTCTCTCGGTCGAACTTGTCCCGTTTCGCAGAAACGGGGTTCGACCGTGGGCCGAGCTGGTTTGGCCCAAATCCTTCGGTCTTTGTCTCGGTCGGGCCACCGGCCCGACCCTCGACAAAGTACTCGACCTTGGCCCAAACCATCATCGGCAGAAGGGGTCAGAACAGGTGCACGTTGCTCTAATCGACATCGGTCTTGCCGCCGGCAGCGAAATCATGGCGGTCTATGCAGACGCCACGATTGGCCATGTGCATAAGGGCGATGGCTCGCCGGTCACTGAGGCCGATCACCGCGCCGAGGCGGTCATCCTCAAAGCGCTTGCCGCCGAATTTCCAGACATTCCCATCATCGCCGAAGAGGAGGCCGCCGCCGGCCGCGTGCCGGATACCGCGGAAACATTCTTCCTCGTCGATCCACTCGACGGTACGCGTGAGTTCATCGAACGCAACGGTGAGTTCACCGTCAATATAGCGCTCATCGAGCAAGGTGAGCCGGTAATGGGCATGATCTATGCGCCGGCGCTCGGACAGGTTTTCGCCTCATCGCGCAACACGGCCTGGCGCGCCGACGTCGACCATGGCTTTGCCGGGCCGTTGCAGCCGATCAGGACGCGCGCCGCGCCAGATCGGCTCGCAGTTGTCGCCAGCCGCCTCAACTGCAGCGATGAGACGCTCGAATGGCTGAAGCGTTTCGATGCGGACTCCTTCGTTTCGCGCGGCTCGTCGCTTAAATTCTGCCTGATCGCATGCGGCGAGGCGGACATCTATCCGCGCTTTGGCCGCACAATGGAGTGGGACACGGCGGCGGGCGACGCCATCCTGCGCGCGGCCGGGGGCCTGACCACGACCATCGACGGCACCCCGCTTACCTATGGAAACAGGGGCAGGACGGACGACGCCGATTTCGCCAATCCGTGGTTTGTGGCCTTTGGAGATCCGGGGCTGTGGGGTTCCATTTCACGCAAATAACCGCTCCACGCTTTCGCCCGCGCATCTTCAAACGCGCAACGCATTTCCAGCCGCGATTGTAACCACGACATTTCCTTCCTCGATTCTTGCCACCGCCCGGATTATGAAGAGCCGAAACGCTCTTAAAATTGGTCGTCGGCCGAGCCAGGGATCATTGCCATGCCACTGTTTTCGCTTTCGAGACGCTCGCTGCTTTCGGGCACCGCTGCCCTTTTCGCCTCCACCGCTTTGCCTTCGACGCTCTGGGCGCAGACCCCGAAAAGGGGCGGACGCCTGATCGTCGCCGCCGATTCGGAACCGCGCAATCTCAACCCGGCGATCGTTGCCTCGAATGGCGTGTTCTTCGTCGCCAGCAAGATCGTCGAGCCGCTGGCGGAGGCCTCCTTCGATGGCGTCGATGGGCTGGAGCCAAGGCTGGCGACCAGTTGGGAGGGGTCCGTTGATGGACTTTCCGTCACCTTCAAGCTGCGCGAGGGCGTAACCTGGCACGACGGCAAGCCTTTCACTTCCGACGACGTAGCGTTCTCTGCGCTGAAAGTATGGAAGCCTCTGCAAAACCTTGGGCGCGTCGTCTTCAAGGATCTGGAAGCCGTCGATACCCCAGACGAACTCACGGCTGTGTTCCGGTTCGCGAAGCCGACGCCGTTTCAGCTTATTCGCAACGCATTGCCGCCACTCACAGCCGTGCTTCCGAAGCATGTCTTTGAAAATGGCGACATCGCGGAGAACCCGGCTAACAACGCGCCGGTCGGCACCGGACCTTTCAAATTCGCCGAACACAAGCCCGGCGAATATTACCGGCTTGAGAAGAACACGGCCTATTGGGGCAAGGACCAGCCCAATCTCGATGAGATCGTCTATCGCGTCCTCCCCGACCGCGCCGCCGCAGCCGGTGCGCTGGAGGCCGAGGAAATCCATCTGGCGGCGTTCTCCGCCGTCCCGCTGGCCGACCTTGACCGCATCTCGAAAGTCGATGGCATCGAAATTGTCTCTCGCGGCTATGAGGCGCTGACCTATCAGCTGGTGGTCGAGATCAATCACCGCCGCAAGGAGCTTGCCGACGTGAAGGTCCGGCAGGCCATCGCCCACGCCATCGACAAGGCATTCGTGGTGAACACCATATTCCTCGGCCATGCCACTGCCTCCACGGGACCGGTTCCTGTCAACAGCAAGGAGTTCTACACCGCAGATGTCCCGAGCTATGCCTTCGATGTCGCCAAGGCCAATGCGCTGTTGGACGATGCCGGCTACAAACGCGGCGCCGATGGCAACCGCTTCACGCTCAAGCTCCTGCCGGCGCCTTATTTCAACGAGACGAAGCAGTTCGGTGACTACCTGCGCCAGGCCCTTGCCGCCGTAGGCATTGATGCGCAGATCGCCAACAACGACGCGGCCGCACATCAAAAAGCCGTCTACACGGACCATAATTTTGACCTCGCCGTCGCGCCACCAGTCTTCCGCGGCGACCCGGCGATCTCGACGACCATTCTCGTACAGAGCGGCGTTCCTGACGGCGTGCCGTTCTCCAATCAGGGCGGCTACAAGAATGAAGCGCTCGACGCGCTCATTGCCAAGGCATCGGAGACGCTCGATCCCGCCGCGCGTATTGGCCTCTACAACGAATTTCAGAAGATCGTCGTCGAGGATCTGCCGCTCATCAACGTGGCCGAATGGGGCTTCATCACGGTGGCACGCAAATCTGTGGGCAACATCGCCAACAATCCGCGCTGGGCGGTCTCGAACTGGGCCGACACGTTCCTGGATGCGTGATGCAAGGCTTGCGTGTCATCGTCGCGAATGCTGAATTCGCGACGTGAGCGTATTTCTTGCACCCCCCTCTGTCCTGCCGGACGCTTTGGACCGAGCCCCGGGTCGTGGCCCGTCCTTCAAATCTCCCCCCTGGGGGGAGATCAGATTATTTTTGAGTACTGTGATCCGCAGAGACTCACCCCCTCTCCGTCTCGGTTTCGCCTCGACGCCTCTCCCCCACTTCGTAAGGGGAGAGGATAGGCGATGGCGCGCCTTGCACCCATCCGCTCCCGCGCGACGCGGGGCGGAGGTGCCGAGCCCAGAGCTTGTCGAAGGGGCGAGGCGGAGGGGGGGAAGATCGCCCAGCGCACCACCCCTGCAAGAAGCGGATATCGCACGCGACCTCCGGATGCGCGCATGATCCGCATCCGGTCTCTTCTCCTCCGTCGCCTCATCGGCGCCATGCCCGTGCTGGCGATCGTCGTGATCGGCGGCTTCTTCATGCTCGAAGCAGCTCCCGGCGACTCCGTCGATGCCTATGTCGTCTCGATCGGCGGCGACGCGAAAATGATCGAGGAACTTCGCCAGGCCTGGGGTCTCGATCAATCGATGTGGGCGCGATTGGGCGTTTATCTTTGGTCGCTCGTCCATTTCGATCTTGGTCATTCGGTCACCTTCACCCGGCCCGTACTGGATGTCGTGATGGAGCGCCTGCCCAACACGCTGCTGCTCATGGGCAGCGCGACGGCGCTTTCCTTCTCGCTTGGTACCTTGCTTGGCATTATCGCTGGATCGCGGCCCGGCAGTTTTCGCGACCGCATCCTGTCGATCGCCTCGCTCGCGCTCTATGCCATACCCGGCTTCTGGCTCGGCCTCGTCCTGACGGTGATCTTTGCCGTGCAGCTTCGCTGGCTGCCGGCAAGCGGCATTGAAACCATTGCGTCGGGCAAGACCGGCCTCAGCCGTATAGCGGACATCGCCACGCATCTCGCGCTGCCGGTCGCCAGTCTCGGCCTCATCTATCTGGCGCTATATCTTCGCGTCATGCGCGCCGGAATGGCCGAGGCCTGGCGCATGGATTACGTGCTTGCCGCGCGGGCGCGTGGCCTGCCGCACCGCCTCATCGTCAAGCATGTCGCGCACAATGCCCTGCTGCCGCTTGTCACCATGCTCGGCCTGCAATCGGCGGCCATGCTCGGCGGCAGTGTCGTGATCGAGACGCTGTTTTCCATCCCCGGCCTCGGCCGGCTGGCGCAGGAGGCGGTAAGCTCCCGCGACACACCGCTGCTTCTCGGTATTATCCTGGTAAGCGCCGTGCTCGTGATCCTCATCAACCTGATCGTCGACATCCTTTACACCGTGCTTGATCCGCGCGTCGGAGCAAGCGAGGCGTCCGCCTGATGGGACGCTGGTTGCGGTCACCCGAAGCTCTCGCCGGCGCTGTCATCCTGTCGCCGCTGGCGGCAATGGCACTGCTTGCGCCGTTGCTGTTTCCCGCTGATCCTCTGTCGATTGCCGGTACCCCTCTCATCCAGCCGTTCCAGGATTTTGCTCATCCGCTCGGCACCGACCGGCTCGGCCGGGATGTTCTGGCCGAACTGTTTCACGGCGCGCGCACGTCGCTTGCCGTCGGGCTTGCCGCCGCTGCCGCGTCAATCGTCGCCGGGTGCCTTGTAGGAACCACCGCTGGTTTCGCGGGTGGCATCGTCGACGACATTCTGATGCGCTTTACCGATGCCTTCCAGACCGTGCCGAATTTCCTCCTGGCGCTGGCCTTCGTCAGCGTGGTCGGCCCCTCGCTCACCACCGTCGTGATTGCGATCGCCCTTGGTGCGTGGACCGGACCAGCCCGTATTGTCCGCGCCGAAATCCTGTCGATCCGCGAGCGCGATTTCGTCGCCGGTGCCCGCGTTGTCGGCATGCATCCCGCCGAGATCGCGTTCCGGGAAATACTCCCCAACGCCTTGCCCCCCGTGCTGGCGTTGAGTTCGATCATCGTCGCCAGCGCCGTGCTGATAGAGGCTTCGCTGTCCTTCCTCGGCCTTGGCGACCCGAACCGCGTTACCTGGGGCGGCATGATCGCTGAAGGGCGCGCTGTGCTGCGTACCGCGCCATTCCTGTCGATCATCCCCGGACTCGCGCTGGTCGTCACGGTGCTGGGTGTGCACCTGTCCGGCGAAGGCTTGGTAGAATCCACAGCTGCGCGCAGGAGCCTGTCGTGACGCCGCTGCTCGATATCTCAGGCTTGCGCGTGCGCTACAGCCGCGGCGATCTTGAAGCGCTGCGCGGCATCGGATTTCACCATCGGCAAGGGCGAGCGCGTTGCCGTCATTGGCGAAAGCGGCTCCGGCAAAAGCACGCTGGCGCTGGCAATCGCCGGCCTGCTTTCACGCGACACATCGATCGCAGGCGCGATCCGCTGGCACGGATCTCCGCAGCCGCCCGCGAATGGCAAGGACATCGGCTTCGTATTCCAGGATACCGCCGGCACGCTCAACCCAGTGCTCTCGGTTGGCCGACAGGTCGCAGAGGTCGCACAAGTTCATCTCGGCCTCGACTGGCGAACTGCGCTCGACCGTGCGGCGGACCTGTTTGAGCGCGTACGCCTGCCCGATCCGCAGGCGCTGCTGAACGCCTATCCGCACCAGCTCTCCGGCGGCCAGCGGCAGCGCGTCGGGATCGCGGCGGCGATCGCCGCTCGTCCCGCCCTGTTGATCGCTGACGAACCGACAAGCGCCCTCGACACCATCGTGCAAGCCGACATCGTCCGGTTGATTGCCGCGCTGGTCAAGGAAATCGGCATGTCGCTCCTGATCGTCAGCCACGACATCGCGCTCGCTGCCTCGATTACTGACCGTATCGTGGTGTTGAAGGACGGCGAAATTGTCGAGCAAGGCGCAACCGGCGATATCGTCTTCCGGCCGGAAACGTATTACACTAAGACCTTGCTGGCAGCCTGCCTGACTCTGTCCGAGGGTTCCGCAATCCATGCGTCGCGTGCGCCATGAGCGACGCTCTTCTGGTTGCGATTGGCCTGCGAAAGGCGTTCCGACGCGGCGCAAGCCGTTTCGCCGCCCTGGATGGCGTCGATTTTCAGCTCAACAAGGCCGAGACGCTTGCGCTGGTCGGCCCGTCCGGCAGCGGCAAGTCAACGCTCGCGCGCGCGGTCATGCGCATCCTCGAACCGGACGCCGGAACGCTTCACTTCGGCGGCGAGGATTTGTTGGCCCTGCGCGGTGCGCGGCTGCGTGCGATGCGCAAAAAGCTGCAGATGGTGTTCCAGGACCCGCTCGCCGCCTTCAATCCCCGCGCCACGGTGGAACGCGTGCTTGACGATCCGCTGCGCATTCACGCTATCGCCAACCGCTCCGAGCGTCCCCGCGCGATCGGTGCGCTGCTTGAACGTGTCGGGCTACCGGAATCGCTGCGAAACCGCCGGATCCACGAAATTTCCGGCGGCCAGCGCCAACGGGTGGCGATTGCCCGCGCGCTGGCGACCAATCCGGATCTGATTGTCCTGGACGAAGCGCTGTCGGCGCTCGATGTTTCGGTGCGGGCTGGCATTATCGACCTGCTGGCAGACTTGCAACACGAAAAGGCGATCGCCTATTTGTTCATCTCCCACGACCTCGCTGTGGTCCAGAAGATTGCCCACCGCGTTGCTGTTATGGATCATGGGCGTATCGTCGAGACCGGCGATGCTCATAGTGTCATGGCGTCTCCGGTATCGGCAATGGGCAAGGCGCTCGTCGCGGCAACGATGAAACTGCCTGTACAACAGGAGCATGCGGAATGAACGATCCCGTGGCGCGCGCCGACATCCTCAGCCAGGAACTCGATGCGGCCTTCCGCAACCGCGCTGACCTCTACCGCCTGTTTTACAAGGAACTGTCGGCACGTTTAGGGCCGCACGAGGCGGAAACCCTCATGGTAAAGGTGGTTGAGAAACGCGGCCAGGAGGCTGCCGCTTCCGCCTTCTCCGGCTTCGGGCCGAATGACGCCCGCGCCATTGGCGAAGCCTTTCTCGCGGTCAGCCCGGATGGGGGCCAGATGTACCCCACTGATGTCGAGCGTGGTGAAAGGCACATAGAATTCCAGGTCAGACGCTGCCCGCTCAAGGATGCCTGGACCGATGCCGGGCTCGATGGGGAACCGCTCGCCACCCTCTGCCGCATCGCCGGCGCTTTCGACCGGGGCTTGTTCGAGGCTACCGGTGTTCGGTTCTCCAACGTGACCTGGACGCCGGGCCACGGTTCTGGATGCTGTCACATTCGGCTTGAAAACCGCGATGGATCGGGAAGTATTCGATGAATGTTCGGATTGCCGAAGATGAAGATGCCAAAGCGGCCTGCGGGAGACTGCGCCGCGAGGTTTTCATTGACGAGCAGGGCGTCTCGTTGACGAGGTCGATGGCCTCGATGGCGAATCGACACACGTCCTGGCAACCTCCGATCAATTGCCGATCGGCGCCGCGCGTTTTCGCGTCATGGGCGACACTTTGAAGATACAGCGCGTCTGTGTATCGAAAGACTTTCGCGGCAAGGGCGTTGGAGCGGCAATCATCGCCTTTATCGTCGAGCATGCCAGAAACAATCGCATCGCCTCGTTCGCGAAGCTTGGCGCGCAAACCCACGCTCTCGATTTCTACCGAAGGCTTGGGTTCGAGGTCATCGGCGACGAGTACGTCGACGCTGGCATTCTTCACCGCGACATGCAGATGAAGCTTTGAAGACAGGTGAAACAGCACACCACTTCACGCCACTCCCCGGCGCGTGCTAGTGCGTCGGCATGGGGCAGCTGAAAGCGCATGAGGTGGACGGATGGTTGGCGCGCCCGCAAGCGGGTGTGCCGATCGTGCTTCTGTACGGGCCAGACCGGGGTCTGGTCAGTGAACGGGCGAAGCGGTTCGCCGAAAAATCCGGCATTCCGCTGGACGATCCATTTTCGGTGGTAAAGCTCGAAGCCTCAGAACTGGACAAGGACGCCGGCCGACTGCTCGACGAGGCCAATACGGTTCCGATGTTTGCCGGGCGCCGCCTGCTCTGGGTGCGCAATGCTCAGGGTCAGAAAGCGCTTGCCGACGATGTAAAGGCGCTTTGCGCGACGCCGCCCATTGAAACCATCGTTCTGATCGAAGGCGGCGATCTCAAGAAGGGTATGGCGCTGCGCACGGCGGTCGAATGCGGCAAGGCAGCGATCGCCCTGCCTTGCTACGCTGACGATTCGCGCTCCGTCGATTCGGTGATCGACGATGAATTGCACAAGGCGAACATCTCCATCGATCCCGAGGCGCGTGCCCTGTTGCGCCGAAATCTTGGCGGTGACCGAATGGCGACGCGCGGCGAGCTGGCAAAGCTGATGGTCTACGCGCTCGGCCAGGAGTCGATCACAGCCGACGATGTGCGAGCCCTCACCGGCGATGTTTCGGCGGTCTCGGCTGATGAAGCCGTTGACGCGGTTCTAGAGGGCAATCTGCCGGCATTCGACAGCGCCTTCTCCCGTCAGGTGCTCGGATCAAGCCAAGTTCATACGGTCTTGTCCGCGCTTCAGCGGCAGTTGCAGGCGCTTCAGCTGATGCGCTCAGCAATGGAGCGTGAGGGAAAGAACGCCGCTTCGGCGGTGGCATCCGCCCGGCCACCGATCTTCTTCGCCCGTAAAAGACTGGTGGAACAAGCGCTCGAGCGGTGGAGTACGCGCGCACTAAGCCAGCTCCTGGCGCAGCTGCATGACACAATCCTGCAAACCCGCCAGCGGCCGGACCTCGCGGTTGCAGTGGCGCACCGGATGCTTACCAAAATTGGCCTCAGGGCTCGTCGTCAGTCCTGACGGTCATTCACGCGTCGTCCGCATATTTCAATACAAAATCAACTACTTAAGGTATACCTCAGAATCAATCCAGCATAAATGTGACTTATCAATTTGCCGGCAAATGATTTCTCGGAAGGACTATGGCTACGCCTTTAGCCGGCGGCACAAGTCGTCAAGCTGTTCAAGGCTGCGATAGGCAATTCGCAGTTCGCCGCCCTTCTGCTTGTGATTGATCGCCACCTTCAGACCGGTGATGTTGGACAGAAGATTTTCCAATGCCAGGGTATCGGCGTCTTTCTCGACGGGCTGTTTCGGCGCCGACGCAGACTGAACCTCCGCCGGCAGTTGCGACAGAACTTCGGCCTGACGTACGGAAAGCCCCTCGTCGACAATGCGGCGCGCGAGCGCCGCCGGGTCCGACGGCTGTCACCAGCGTACGGGCATGACCGGCCGACAATGCGCCCTCGATCACCAGCCCCTGGATGTCGTCAGGCAGCTTCAACAGTCGAAGCGTGTTGGCGACATGGCTCCGGCTTTTGCCGATAACTTGGCCGAGATCGGCCTGCGTGTAGCTGTGATCATCGATAAGCTGCTGATAGCCCAGCGCTTCCTCAACAGGATTGAGATCGGTACGCTGGACGTTTTCGATGATGGCGAGTTCCAGCGCGGTGCGATCGTTGACCTCGCGCACGATGATCGGGACTTCCGTCAGCCCCGCCCGTTGCGCTGCCCGCCAGCGGCGCTCACCTGCGATTAGCTCATAGTGGCCAGGGACAGTGCTTGATGGCCGCACCAACACGGGCTGTACGATCCCATGCTCCTTGATCGACTGCGCAAGGTCGGTGAGATCCGAGTCGCCAAACGCCCGGCGCGGGTTGCGCGGATTGGGGTGAATGAATTCGATCGGCGTCTGGCCGTCGGTCGTGCCCACCCACTTATGAACAACAGTAGGCTTGTCGACCTTATCGATTTCACCGATCAGCGCGGCGAGACCACGCCCCAATCTGCGTCTCGAAGGATCGTCGTTCATTGTCTTATTCCATATCAGTTTGTTTCGTGACCGAATTGATGCTTATGCTGCGCGCAGTTTGCGTTCCTGGCGAATAACTTCAGTCGCCAGTTGAAGATACGCCTGACTGCCAGAACATTTGAGATCATAAAGGATTGCAGGCTTTCCATGAGACGGAGCTTCAGAAATGCGGACGTTTCTCGGGATGATCGTTTTGTAGACCTTGTCGCCCAAATGCGCCCGAACATCATCGACAACCTGGTTCGCCAGGTTGTTGCGGCCGTCATACATCGTCATAACGATACCCTGGATGGTCAGGTCCGGATTAATCGTCCGATGAACTTCCTCCACCGTCTCAAGCAACTGGCTCAAACCCTCGAGAGCGAAGAACTCGCACTGGAGCGGGACCAACACCGAATCAGCTGCCGCCATCGAGTTCAACGTCAACAGATTGAGGGAAGGAGGGCAATCGATCAACATATAGGTATATCGGCTGCCCCTAAGCGATGAAGCGCGTACGACATTGCGCAAGCGCAATACACGGTCGGCGGCTCCGGCGATCTCCATTTCGACGCCAAGCAGGTCGAGCGTTGATGGCACAATCGACAGGCCGGGGACTGCGGTTTCGATCGCTGCATCCTCAAGAGTCATCGCCCCGGTGATTACATCATAGGATGAAGACACACGTTCACGGCGATCGATACCCAGTCCGGTGCTTGCATTGCCCTGCGGATCGAGGTCGATAAGCAGCACGCTTTCGCCGATCGCGGCGAGCGCCGTCGCGAGATTGATCGCTGTGGTGGTTTTCCCGACGCCGCCCTTCTGGTTGGCGATCGTGATAATGCGTGGCGCTTTGGACATGATCTCGCCGCAAGTGCGTTGCGTTAGCGCGTCAAACCCGAGCGAGATCACTGATTTCCAAGATTACGCTCTGCGATTCAATCGCGCTTGGGTGTTCTATCAGTTCGAATCGCCAAGCGGGAAGACTTTCTTTTATTTCGCGCCGATAATCCCGGCCTTTGTGAAAATAGCCGCGCCCGCCCGCCGACAGCCACGGTTCCGAGAGCGCAAGCAACTGTTGCAAAGAGGCTAACGCCCGTGAACTGACAGCATCTACCATTCCGATCGACTTATATGTCTCCTCTACGCGTCGTGAATGAACTGTTGCGGGAAGACCGAACTCGCCGACAATGGATTGAAGAAAAGAGGTCTTTTTGCGATTGCTTTCAACGAGATGAACTGATGCGCCCGGCGTGTCGCGCAGGAGCATCGCCATAACAAGGCCAGGAAATCCGCCGCCTGAGCCCAGATCGACCCAGATACGCGCCTTCGGCGCCAAAGCGCTTAGCTGTGCACTATCGTGAATGTGCCGTAGCCAAATCTCATCGACGGTTGAAGATGCCACGAGATTGGTGATCTTGTTCCACCGCAAAAATCTGTCGACAAATGCGGTTAAGAGCGAAAATGTTTCACGTGAAACAGGGCCTGCGACCTTGACAAGTGCATCAAAGGCATCCGCAGTCACGCCGCATCCAATTCGCGCTCGCGCTCCAACTCCCGAACACGAGATACAATGATCGCCATTGCCGCTGGCGTCATGCCCTCGATCCGCTCGGCAGCCGCGATTGATTCGGGTCGGCGCAACGACATTTTCTGTTTCAGCTCATTTGAGAGCCCTGGAAGGTGGGAATAGTCAAAGCCGACGGGAATCAAGCGCGCCTCCTCACGCTTCACCTGCTCGATATCGGAGGATTGGCGGTCCAAATAGACCGAGTAAATCGCTTCAATCGCCAAGCTTTCCACCGTCTGTTCATCGAGAGCATTAAGCACCGGCCAGATGTTGCCGAGATCAGCCAAGTGCATTCCGGGATAGGACAGCAACTCGAATGCGCTACGACGACGCCCATCCATGTTAACGTTAAGGCCGGCCCGAATTGCTTCATTGGGCGTTATCGTAAGCGACTTAGCAAGGTTTACAGCTTCGTTCTGGCGCTGCGCCATCTGGTTGAATCTATGTGCACGCTCGCGTGACGCCAGACCGAGCGTCTTGGCTTTGGGTGTCAGCCGCATGTCTGCGTTGTCTGCGCGCAGGGAAAGCCGGAATTCCGCTCGCGACGTAAACATCCGGTAAGGCTCCGTCACGCCTCTCCTCGTCAGATCGTCGACAAGCACACCTATATACGCTTCCGAGCGACTCAACCGCAAACCATCCGATCCACTTGAACGACGGGCGGCGTTGATACCCGCAAGAATACCTTGCGCGGCAGCCTCTTCGTATCCGGTTGTGCCATTGATCTGCCCCGCCAGAAACAGACCCGACACCTTGCGCGTCTCTAAGGTGGTATCGATTTCGCGCGGATCGATATGATCATACTCGATCGCGTAGCCGGGCTGTAGCATCAAGGCATTGCTAAGTCCTGGAATTGACTTAATAATCTCCGCCTGTACGTCTTGTGGAAGCGACGTTGAGATGCCATTCGGGTAGACCGTCGGATCATTCAGCCCCTCGGGCTCAAGGAATATCTGATGACCTTCCCGGTCCCCGAACTTGACAATCTTATCCTCGATGGACGGGCAATAGCGCGGCCCGATACCCTCGATCGAGCCCGAATACATGGCCGAACGATGCAGATTATCGCGAATGATCCTGTGGGTTTCGGGCGTGGTCCGGGTAATCCCGCATTCGATCTGCGGCACCGTGATCCGATCCGTCATCAACGAGAAAGGTACCGGATCGGCGTCGGCCGCCTGCATTTCCAGGCCTGCCCAATCAATCGTCCTACTGTCGAGGCGTGGCGGCGTCCCGGTCTTCAACCGCTTCAACGCAAAGCCGATGGATGAAATCGACGCCGACAGGCTCATTGCCGCCGCCTCGTTCATACGGCCAGCCTGAATCCGCTTCTCTCCGATGTGGATCAGGCCACGCAGGAACGTCCCTGTCGTCAGGACAATAGAACGGCAGGCAATCCGGTCACCGCTGGCAAGGCCTACGCCACGAACATGACCATTCTCGACATCGATGTCGGTAATTTCACCCTCGATCACCTTCAGGTCGGCCTGTGCCTGGATCAGTGCTTGAACCGCCTGACGGTACAGCTTCCGGTCAGCCTGCGTGCGAGGGCCGCGAACTGCAGGGCCTTTGCGCCGATTAAGCATCCGGAACTGAATGCCAGCCGCATCGGCCGCCTTGCCCATCAGCCCGTCCAGCGCGTCCACCTCGCGCACGAGCTGACCCTTGCCGATCCCGCCGATTGCCGGATTACAGGACATGGTGCCGATCGCAACGGCCCGCATGGTTACGAGCGCCGTCCTGGCGCCAAGCCGCGCGGACGCAGAGGCGGCCTCGCAACCCGCGTGACCCCCGCCTACAACAATGACATCATATTTCCCTACGCTCATGCCGACCTGCAAATATGCACTTCACATACACTGTCAAGCCCCGTGTTTCACGTGAATCCACCGGCAACTGGCCGGCTGCGGTGTTTCACGTGAATCATTTCCCAATGCAGAACTGCCCAAACACCACGTCGAGCAGGTCCTCCACATCCACCTCACCGCTGATCCTGCCAAGCGAGGTAGAGGCGATCCGCATTTCCTCCGAGCGCAACTCAAGCGGCAAATCTGTCGCCGCAACGGCGCGGCGAAGGTGCTGCTCCGTGTCATTAAGCAACTCCACGTGCCTGATCCGCCAAGGCACCAACTCGCCCGCTTTCGGCGCAGCCAGCGCTGCACGCCGCCCGATCTCATCCGCCAATTCGCGAAGTCCCTCACCCGTAACGCACGAGATCATGTGGTCATAGCCAAAATGTTTCGCAGCCGTATCGATCCGATCGAGTTTTGTTCCAACGCGTAGCGTTTCGACACCAATCGGCATAGCGGGCTCACCACCCGGGTCGCTCAAATCATTCACCACCAGCACCAATCCTGCATCCCCGGCCCGCTTACGTGCCCGTTCGATGCCGATCTGCTCGATCTTGCCCACCCCTTCCCGGATCCCAGCCGTATCGGTAACACGCACCTTCAACCCATTGATGTCCAGCAATACCTCGATCAGATCCCGTGTCGTCCCCGGCTCCTCGGTGACAATCGCCGCCTCCCTCCGCGCCAAGGCATTCAAGAGACTGGACTTTCCGGCGTTCGGTGCTCCAACAAGCACAACGTCGAACCCATCCCGGAGCATCTCCGCCTTTGAATAGCCGCGCGCATGTTCGCCGATTTCGTCAGCAAGTACGGCTACGTCTCTCCACACCTGATCGGAAACCGATCCCGGCACATCGCCCTCATCGGAAAAATCCAGTTCGACCTCGATCAGCGCGCGCCCGCGAATGAGGCGGCTTCTCCATGCGGAGTAGAGGGCTGCATGACCGCCTTTGGCGTTGCTGACGGCAAAGCGCCTTTGCCCTTCGGTTTCCGCCGAGATGAGATCGGCAGTCGATTCCGCATCGAGCAAACTCATCTTGCCATTGAGATAGGCGCGCCGCGTGAATTCGCCTGCTTCCGCCAGGCGGCAACCATCCACCGAACAAATCGCGCGCATCAGCGCGTCCACCACCGCCCGTCCGCCGTGGATCTGGAACTCGCCGCAATCCTCACCTGTAAAGCTGTGCGGCGTGGGAAAGAACAGGGTGAAGCCGCTATCCAGCGCCGATCCGTCCGGAAGCCGGAGCACTCCATAGCGTGCCACACGCGACGCGGGCACGGAACCTGAGACCGCAATGAGGACAGCCCTTGTCGCCCGCCCGCTTACGCGCACGACGGCGACACCCGCCGGTAGCTGTCCGCTCGACAGCGCAACAATCGTATCCCTACGGCCATTGGAGCCCCGGTGGTCGCCTTGCATGTTTCGTCGCAACTCCTATGATTCAGCCATGCGACTTCCGCCGCGCAATCTCCTCGACACCGAGGCAAGCCCCTACCTCAGGCAGCATGCCGCCAATCCGGTTCATTGGCGCCCCTGGGGGCCGGCGGCGCTCGCCGAGGCAGCAGATCGTCGGATGCCAATCCTTCTCTCTGTCGGCTATGCGGCGTGCCACTGGTGCCACGTCATGGCGCATGAGAGCTTCGAGCATCCCGATGTCGCAGCGGTCATGAACCGTCTTTTTATCAACATCAAGGTCGATCGCGAGGAACGACCGGATATCGATCAGATCTACATGGCGGCATTGTCGGCCATGGGCGAGCAGGGCGGCTGGCCGCTAACCATGTTCCTGACGCCGGATGCCCGTCCTTTCTGGGGTGGAACCTACTTCCCCAAGGAGCCGCGCTACGGCCGCGCCGGTTTTGTGCAGGTTCTCGAGGCCGTAGCCGCTGCCTGGACCACCGACAACGCCCGCATCGTCGAGGGAGCCGATACCCTTACGGCCCATATCCACGCGCGCCTCGACAAGAAGGCCGCTCCCCAGGACATCACATCCGGCGACCTTGAAAATCTGGCGGCAAGCATCTCTTCGATGATGGACGTCAATACCGGCGGCTTGCGCGGCGCGCCAAAATTCCCAAACGCGCCGTTCATGCATGCACTTTGGCTGAACTGGCTGACCAGCGGCAACCCACAGCACCGCGACCACGTGATCCGCACGCTCGAACATATGCTTTGCGGCGGCATTTACGACCATGTCGGCGGCGGGCTGGCCCGCTACTCGACGGACGCCGATTGGGTCGTCCCGCATTTCGAGAAGATGCTCTACGACAATGCGCAGTTGGTCCGCCTGTGCAACTGGGCCCATGCAGAAACTCGAGACGAATTGTTTCGGATACGAATCGAAGAGACGATTGCCTGGTTGCAGCGGGAGATGTGGCTGCCTGGCTTCGGCTTTGCATCCAGCCTCGATGCGGATAGCGACGGTGAGGAGGGGCTTTTCTATACCTGGGACCAGGCCGAAATCTCGGCTGCGCTGGCTGGAGACGCCGACACGTTCTCGGAATACTTCACGCTGGAACATCCTTCCAATTGGGAAGGCAAGCCGATTGTCCTGCAGGATCTCACGCAAGCCCGCAAAAGCACTCTCGACACCGATATCGTCGCCGCACTCAAGCAGCGCCTGCTGGAATCGCGCGGTGGCCGCATTCGGCCCAGCCGCGACGATAAGGTCCTGACCGACTGGAATGGGCTGATAATTGTTGCCCTGGTAGAAGCCGGCAGATCGTCGGCGCGCCTCGACTGGATCGACCTTGCGAAGGATGCGTATGATTCGATCCTCAGCCAACGGCGCGACGATGGGAGGCTACCGCATTCGGTGCTGGGCGATACCAAGCTGTATCCTGCACTGTCTTCCGACTACGCCGCGATGATCAATGCATCGATTGCTCTGTTGGAGGCGACCAGCGACCAGAAGTATCTGGTGGATGCGCAAGGCCTGCTGGATTTGATGCAGAAATGGCATCGGGCAACGGATGGCGGAGGTCATTGTCTCACAGCGAGCGACGCCGACGATGTTCTGATCCGTATACGCGGCGATGTCGATGATGCAATTCCTTCTGCAACCAGTCAAGTCATTGAAGCCATTGCACGATTCGGTACGGCCTCGGGCAATCTTCAGGCGCTCGAAAGTGCGTGGCAGACCGCGGCGCAAGCCATGGGTCGGATAAGGCAGCAGCCTTTCGGTCAGGCAGGGATCTACAACAGTTGTGCCATTCTCATGAATGCCCGCAAACTGATCATGGTCGAATACCCGAGCAACGAAAGATTCGTTCCGGTAGCGAATCGATACTTGGATCCGAGGCGTTTGGACCTTGTCGTCAAAGTTGGCAGCGATGGCAGCGAATTGTTTCCCGGCGGTCTGGTGCTGGACCGCACGATATCCGCAGCCTATCTGTGTGAAGGCCAAACATGCCGTCCGGCCATTCACACCGCTGAGGGCCTCGAAGAAGCCCTCGCGAAACCACAGGCCCGACAAGTCTAGGTATTCATCGAATCGAAGAAATCGGAGTTCGACTTCGTCTGCTTCAGCTTGTCGATGAGGAACTCGATCGCATCGGTCGTGCCCATCGGCGCGAGAATGCGGCGCAGAACGAAGACTTTCTGCAAGTCCTGGCGCGCCACGAGCAGGTCTTCCTTACGCGTACCGGACTTGAGAATGTCCATGGCCGGGAAGATGCGCTTGTCGGCAACCTTTCTGTCGAGCACGATTTCCGAGTTGCCCGTACCCTTGAACTCTTCGAAAATGACTTCGTCCATGCGGCTGCCGGTGTCGATCAGCGCCGTAGCAATGATGGTAAGCGATCCGCCTTCTTCGATGTTTCGCGCCGCGCCGAAGAAGCGCTTCGGCCGCTGCAGGGCGTTCGCGTCGACACCGCCGGTCAGCACCTTGCCGGATGACGGCACTACGGTGTTGTAGGCGCGGCCAAGGCGGGTGATCGAATCGAGCAGGATGACGACATCGCGGCCATGCTCGACCAGGCGCTTGGCCTTCTCGATGACCATTTCGGCGACTTGCACATGGCGTACAGCCGGTTCGTCGAAGGTGGAGGACACAACCTCGCCCTTTACCGAACGCTGCATGTCGGTGACTTCCTCCGGCCGCTCGTCGATCAGCAGAACGATGAGGTAGCACTCCGGATGGTTGGAGGTGATCGAGTGCGCGATGTTCTGCAGCAGTACCGTTTTACCGGTTCGCGGCTGCGCAACGATCAGAGCGCGCTGGCCTTTGCCGATTGGCGCCACAAGATCGATGACACGGGGCGAAATGTCCTTCGTCGTCGGATTCTCCATCTCCATCTTAAGCCGCTTGGTCGGATAGAGCGGTGTTAGATTGTCGAAATGGATCTTGTGCCGGATTTTCTCCGGATCATCGAAATTGATCGAATTGACCTTCAAAAGGGCGAAATAACGCTCGCCTTCCTTTGGGCTGCGAATCGGACCTTCGACCGTGTCGCCGGTCTTTAGCGAGAAGCGACGGATCTGCGACGGCGATATGTAGATGTCGTCCGGGCCTGGCAGATAATTGGCGTTTGCCGAGCGTAGGAAGCCGAAGCCGTCCTGCAGCACCTCGACGACACCATCGCCGATGATTTCGACATCCTGCGCGGCCAGCTTCTTCAGAATAGCGAACATCAGCTCCTGCTTGCGCATGACACTGGCGTTCTCGACATCGAGTGATTCGGCGAAGGCGATCAGATCGATCGGCTTCTTGTTTTTAAAGTCTTGTAGTTTCATTTCCTGCATGGAGGAGCCTTGGGCGGGATGTGAAAGAGCTATCGGCTGATGCGATGAGCGCGCCTGACGCAACCGGTTACGATTGACTTCGTGGCCAGCGTCTTTCGGAGAGGAAGAGCTTACGTCTATCGCCAATACCGCCAAAGGGCAAGACACTTTAGAGCTTGTATTCGATCCGTCAGAACGGCTTGACGATGACCAGAATAACGATGGCGATCATCAGAAGCGTCGGAACTTCGTTGACCATACGCCAGTGGCGCGCCGGCTTCTCGTTCCGGTCTTCGGCAAAGCGGCGGACCGCTCCACCCAGATAGCCATGCACGCCCGAAAGGACGACCACCAGCGCGAGCTTGGCATGCAGCCAGCCTCCGGAGAAAGCAAACCCCCTCCACGCGAGCCAGAGGCCGAAAACCCAAGTCGCGATCATCGCCGGATTGATGATGAGGCGGTAAAGCCGCCGTTCCATCACCTTGAATGTCTCAGATTGCTGCGATCCTGGCGCCGCATCGCAATGATAGACGAAAAGGCGGGGCAGATAGAGCATGCCGGCCATCCACGATATGACGGCGATGACATGCCCGGCCTTGATCCAGAGATAGAGATCGTCCGGGCCGAATGCAAACATCAGAGCCGCAGCAACCGCGAAGAGCAGCATGGCGAGGGCTGCGCGCTTTGCGGGATTGCCTGTCCTTGTCGATTTTGCCTCATCGGCCATTTGGCTATCAACTCCTCGAGGGTTTCTTCATTCGGCTCGATGCCTTGGCTCGGCCTTTCCCACAAGCCGCTCTTCAAACTTAATCTCTTATAAAGGAATCTTCTGATTCTATGACTCTGTTGGAATCGGTGATTGCGGCTTGTGCCCAGTCTGGTGCCGAAATCCGCGGCGTAGAACTGGCGGCTTCTTGGCGACAAACAGCGGGGACAGCGGGGAATACCTGAAATACTCTCGTAATTTCAATAGGTAATGTGACGCGCAGTTGGGTGACTGCGTGACCCGAAATCTGCCTGTCAAAATTATCCCCAGACTTCTCCAAGCCGGTGGATCAAAAGCCGTTGCGCCTTCAATTGTGGACAAACCGCGTTCTGATACAGTCGTGCTGACAACCGGGAGGAAAACCGGTCCTTTATCCACATCTGATCACAGGGCCGGGATCGATCTGTGAATAAGCCGCAAAATTTCTTTCACTTGCACCTGATCTCCGATGCCACTGGCGAAACCTTGCTGGCAGCGGGCCGTGCCGCCTCGGCGCAATACAAGGATGCGCGCGCCATCGAACATATCTACCCGCTGATCAGGACGGAGAAGCAGCTGGATAAAGTCTTCGAGGACATCGACGAGGAACCAGGCATCGTCCTCTACACTATCGTCGACCAGCATCTTGCCGGCCTGATCGATGCACGCTGTGGGGAGATGGGCTTGCCCTGCGTTTCTGTGCTGGAACCGGTTCTTTCCGTCTTCCAGTCCTATCTTGGTGCCCCGGCGGGCCGCCGCGTCGGCGCGCAGCACGTGCTTGACGCTGATTATTTCCGGCGCATCGATGCGCTCAATTTCACGATGGAGCATGATGACGGCCAGTCACCAGGCGATATCGACGATGCGGATGTCGTGCTGATCGGCATCTCACGAACCTCAAAAACGCCGACCAGCATCTATCTCGCCAACCGCGGCATCAAGACGGCCAATATCCCGATCGTGCTTGGTGTGCCTGTACCAGACAGCCTGACGCAAGCGCGCAAACCGCTGGTTGTCGGTCTGATCGCAACCGCCGAGCGGATTTCGCAGGTTCGCCAGAACCGGGTGCTTGGGTCGACGAGCGGCTATGACGCGCAAATCTACATCGATCGCGCCACGATCGCCGAGGAACTGGCGTATGCCCGCCAAATCTGTACGCGCCACAACTGGCCGATGATCGATGTCAGCCGTCGGTCGATCGAGGAGACGGCAGCTGCGATCGTTGCCCTGCGCGGCAAGACGCGGTAATGCATGTCGCCCAATAAGTGCGCAGCGGCTTTTGGGACAACGACATGCATCAAAATCAAACACTTAACGAACGTCGACTGAATCCGCTTCGATGCGACGTGCGGTAGGGCGAAAGCGACAATAGCGGCAGAAACCATGGCGCAACCCATCATCCTTGCCTCCACCAGCCCGTTCCGCAAGGCGATGCTGGCCAATGCCGGCCTCGATTTCATCGCGGTCGGCGCTGAGGTGGACGAACGGGCGGCCGAGGCGCCGCTTGCCGAAACCGGCGTTACGCCCGAGGAAGTTGCCGAGATTCTTGCCGAGGCCAAGGCCATGGAAGTCAGTGCTCGCCATCCGGGCGTGCTGGTGCTCGGCTGCGACCAGACGCTGTCGCTTGGCGATGAAATCTTTCACAAGCCGGCGGACATGGAGGCCGCGCGTCGTCAATTGCTGGCGCTTTCCGGCAAGACCCATCACCTCAACAGTGCCGCCGTGCTAGTCCACGACGGCGAAGTGCTGTGGCGGACGGTCTCGATCGCCAGGATGACGATGCGCAAGCTGGAACCAGCCTTCATCGGCCGCCATCTGGCGCGCGTTGGCACCAAGGCGCTGCAGAGCGTGGGGGCGTACCAGATCGAGAGCGAAGGCATTCAGCTCTTCGAAAAAGTCGACGGCGATTGCTTCACCATTGTCGGCTTGCCGCTTCTGCCGCTGCTGGCAGTGCTCCGCGAGCTTGGAGTGATCGATGCCTGAGCCAATGCGAAAGGCATTCGTTTGCGGTCATCCGATCGCCCATTCCCGCTCTCCCAAGATCCACGGCTTCTGGCTGAAGCAATCCGGTCTTGCCGGCAGCTACGAAGCAATCGACGTCGCGCCTGATGATTTTTCGGCGTTCGCAGCGTCGATTCGCGCCGGAGACTATGTCGGCGGCAATGTCACGATTCCGCACAAGGAGAGCGCGTTTCGCGCCGTCGACCAGCTTGATCCGGCAGCTCGCGAGATCGGCGCGGTCAACACGCTGTGGATGGAAGACGGCGCGTTATGGGGCGGCAATACGGACGCTTATGGCTTTGCCGGCAATCTCGACGAGCACATTCCTGGCTGGGCGCAATCGCCCGGGCGTGCGGTGGTGCTCGGCGCCGGCGGCGCGTCGCGCGCGGTTCTCTACGCTCTGAAGCAGAGGGGTTTTGCCGATATCCGCATCGTAAATCGCACCGCTTCGCGTGCAGAAACCCTCGCGCACGAGTTCGGCCCAGCATTTTCAGCGCATGCAATGGATGCGCTGGATGACCTGCTGGCGGATACCTCGCTGCTGGTGAACACGACCTCGGTCGGCATGCATGGCGAGTTCGATACCAAAGTCGCGCTCGAGAATTTGCCCAACCATGCGCTGGTCACTGATATCGTCTACGTTCCGCTGGAGACACCTTTGCTCGCCGCGGCGCGCCGTCGCGGCCTGAAAATCGTCGATGGGCTTGGTATGTTGCTGCATCAGGCCGTTCCAGGGTTCGAGAAATGGTTCGGTGTGCGTCCCGAGGTGACGCCAGGGTTGCGCGATCTCATCGTCTCCGACATTTTGGCCAAGGCGGCATGATCGTCCTTGGCCTCACCGGTTCCATCGGCATGGGCAAGTCGGCCACCGCCCGCATGTTCGCGGATGCCGGGGTGCCCGTCCATGATTCGGACGAGACGGTGCATCGCCTCTATTCAGGTGCTGCCGTCCCCTTGGTTGAAGCGGCCTTTCCCGGAGCCGTAACGGCGGGTACGGTCGATCGGGCCGAATTGGCAAGGCGCGTCCTCGGCAATCCGGAGGCGCTGAAGCGGTTGGAAGGGATCGTGCACCCGTTGGTGCGCGCCGATGCCGGTGCCTTCGTCGAACGCCACCGCGCGGCCGGCGCGAAGCTGGTCGTCCTCGATATCCCACTATTGTTCGAAACTGGCGGCCGTCACCGCGTCGACAAGGTCGTGGTTGTGACCGCGGATGCCGGTACTCAGCGCAATCGTGTGATGGCTCGGCCCGGCATGACCGAAGAAAAGTTGCAGGCGATCCTGGCCAAGCAGGTTCCGGATGCTGAAAAGCGGCGGCAGTCAGACTACATCATCGATACCGGTCTTGGTATGGAAAGCGCGCGCCGCGATGTTGGCAGGATCATCGCCGAACTGTCAGGGGAAAAGGCGGAATAACGCTGATGCGCTCTTGCCCTCGCTGAATCGGTGCAGCAAAGTTCATCGTCTGTTCCCCTCAAGGAAGCGCCGATTCGCATGCGCGAAATCATTTTCGATACTGAGACTACCGGGCTTGATCCATACGACGACCGTGTGATCGAGATCGGCGGGATCGAACTCGACAACCGCTTTCCGACCGGACGCACGTTCCACGTCTTCATCAACGCGCAGGGCCGCCCGGTCCACGCCGATGCGCTCTCCGTCCATGGCATCAGCGACGCCGACCTTGTTGACAAGCCGACCTTCCCGCAGGTCGCCGACGAGTTCATCGCCTTTATCGATGGGGCGCGGCTGGTTGCGCATAACGCAGGCTTCGACATGGGTTTCATCAACGCCGAATTCGCTCGGCTCGGCTTGCCGCCGGTCGGGCTAGAACGCGTCACCGACACGCTGGCATTGGCGCGGCGCAAGCACCCGATGGGCCCGAATTCGCTTGACGCGCTCTGCAAGCGCTACGGCATCGACAACAGCCGCCGCACCAAGCATGGCGCGTTGCTCGATTCCGAGCTTCTGGCCGAGGTATATATCGAACTGATCGGTGGCAAGCAGGCGGCGCTGGTCCTCGATACCGCATCGGACGAGGCCGAGGAGGTCACCGCGTTCGCCGTCGATATCGCGGTGAGGCAGCGGCCTTATCCTCTGGCGTCGCGTTTTACGGAAGCCGAGCGCGAGGCGCATGCGCGGTTGGTGGCGGCGTTGGGTGAAAAGGCGATCTGGCTGGAAACCACCGGCGCCATGCAGCCGGCGGAAGCCATCGCGTCCTGATTCAAGTCCGCCCCGCCGCGTCACCAGGCCGGCAGGGCGAAACGCAAGGATTGCTTGTCAGCTAACCTTGACCTTGGCGGCAGCCTGGTCTTCCGCAATTTTCTGCTGGAACATCTGCGCGAAATCGATCGGGTCGAGCATCAGCGGCGGGAAGCCGCCATTGCGGGTCGCCTCGGCGACGATCTGGCGCGCGAACGGGAAAATCAGGCGCGGGCATTCGATGAACAGCAGCGGCAGCATATGCTCCTGCGGAAATCCTTCGATGCGGAACACGCCGCCATAGACCAGCTCGACGTTGAACAGCACTTCTTTGTCGAAGGAAGCTTTGGCATTCAGCGTCAGATTGACGTCGAATTCCGTTTCCGAGAGCGGGTTGGCGCCGACATTGACGTTGATGGCGATGCCCGGAGCCTTGTCGCGGCCGCGAAGCGAGTTCGGCGCGCCGGGGCTTTCGAAGGAAAGATCCTTGACATACTGCGCCAGCACATTGAGCGTCGGCTTTGCTGTCTGGCCGTTGCCGCTGGCCGGAGTGTTCTCGTTGCTGGCCATTGGCCGTTCCCTTTCGTTTCAGCCGCTCGTGCGGTCCGTCAAAATCGCGGCCTCGCTAGCATGGCGGGCCAAGCAAAACAAGTTTTGCCGGATTCACGTGAAACAGGGGGGAGTTTGCTTTTTTTGGCCACGGCAAATGTCCCGCGATGGTCTCAACGCTCGCGTGAGCGGCGATAACGCAAATTTGTCCCTTTGCTATTACCGGTCGTCGATCTGACGCCACGGGGTGTCTGGATTGCGGGTACGCGTAAACTCGTCCTCATCCAGGTCGATGACCGGTCCGCGCCGTGCCGACTGTGCGTTGCGGAACATGCCGAAATCCCCGACGATTTGCACGCGGTCGCGCACCAGTTTCCATCCAAGGTCACGGATCGGCGGCAGGAACAGCAAAAGACCGACAATGTCCGTGAAAAAGCCCGGAATGATGAGTAGAATGCCTGCTATGAGGATCATGACGCCGTGTGCCAGCTCGCGCCCGGGATTGCGTCCGGCCTCAAGGTCGCGCTGGATCCGCGATACTACGCCAAAACCCTGAATACGCAGGAGGACGGACCCGGCTATGCTGGATAGCAACACAAGGCCTATTGTTGCCAATACGCCGATCTCGCGCCCGACAAGAGCGAAGCCGGCAATTTCGATCAACGGCAGGGCAAGCAGGAAGAACGGAAGAATGGCGCGGCGCACGGCTACTCCGATGGTGTGATGACAATGCGGCCAATTGCGGCTGGCACATTTCCTCATACATAGGTATGCAAGCGTTTGATTTGAATGATCGCACCCCGCGATCTATATGAACAGCTCGCAGGTGAGCGTTTGCGCCTGGCATCGCGCCGGGTCGTGGGAATGGAAGAGATGGAATTCTTCGACTTCGGAACGATCTTTTTCCTGGTCGCGGCGGTGGTGATCTTCTTCCAGCTGCGTAACGTGCTCGGCCGCCGCACCGGCAACGAGCGCCCGCCGTTCGACCCCTTTACGGCGAACCGCAATCGCGAAACCGACCCCGCCAAGACCGACAATGTTGTTTCGCTGCCACGCAAGCGCGCGCCGGGCGAGCCTGATGAGACATACGCCTCGATCGATGCCGTCGCCAATCCAACGAGTGAACTCAACAAGGGCATGCGCGCTATCAAGGACGCCGATCCGTCCTTTGAGCCGAAGAGCTTTGTCGATGGCGCCAAGATGGCTTACGAGATGATCGTTATGGCTTATGCCGATGGTGACCGCAAAGCTTTGAAAACGCTGCTGTCACGCGAGGTTTTCGACGGCTTCGTTGCCGCCATTTCGGAGCGCGAGGGCCGCTCCGAGAAGATACAGTCGTCCTTCGTCGGCATCGACAAGGCCGACATCGTCGCGGCCGAGATGAAGGGAGGCGAGGCGCATGTCACGTTGCGAATCGTCAGCGAACTGATTTCCGCGACCCGCAACAATGCAGGCGAGGTGATCGACGGCGATCCGGAGACCGTCGCCGAGGTCAAGGACGTCTGGACTTTTGCGCGCGATACCCGTTCGAAGGATCCGAACTGGAAGCTCGTCGCCACCGAAGAGGAAGAGTGATCTTTTTCGCGAGGGCGTGCCGCCATGCCGCTTTCGCCGGCCTTCTCCCTAGCCAGCTTTGATGAGGTCCCCGGTTGGCGCCAGGACGACCAAGCACCGGCCTTTGAGGCTTTCCGCCGCTCCGCGTTTCATGTTCTGACAAAACCGTACAGGACCGGCAGTCTCGGGGTTGAGTTCGCCGCCTTTGACGAGGCGTATGCCGAGGCAAGACGAGTAGAGAAGCTTGATACGACAGGCGCGCGCGCCTTCTTCGAGCGTCATTTCGTGCCAGCTTTGGTGGTGCTTCAAGCGAGCCAGTCGGATGCGCTGGGTTCTACCACACCCGGCCCGTCATCAGAAGTTTTACCCCCACCCCTAACCCCTCCCCTCAACGGGGAGGGGGACCTGGTTGCGCAGGAGGCTGCCGCGAGCAACCGCCGTTCGCGATTTGTCGCTTCGGCAGAGCCTGAGAAATTCCCCTCCCCCTTGAGGGGAGGCGTTAGGGGTGGGGGTAAAGCCTCGCGCGAGAATCCAGGCGAGATTGAGTGGTTTGCGAATCATGGCCTTGTCACCGGCTTCTACGAACCCCAAGTCCACGCCTCGCCGGTAAAAACCGACAAATTCACCGTCCCGCTTCTGTCTCGTCCCGGCAATTTGATCGATGTCGATGACACCAACCGCCCAGCCGGCATGGACCCGTACCTCGCCTTTGGTCGCCAGACCGACATGGGCATTGTCGAATACCACGACCGCGCCGCGATTGAGCAGGGCGCCTTAGACGGTCAGAATCTCGCAATCGCCTGGCTCGAGAGCAAGGTCGATGCATTCTTCATCCATGTGCAAGGCGCGGCGCGGCTGATCATGCCGGACGGCTCGATGCAGCGTGTGACTTATGCGGCCAAGTCCGGACAGAGGTTTTCGGGGCCGGGGCGGATACTGGCCGATCTCGGCGAGATTCCGCTGCCGAAGGTCACAATGCAGTCGATCCGCGCCTGGTTCGCCGCCAATCCGCAGCGCATCGACGAGATTCTCAGGCAGAACCGATCGTACATCTTCTTTCGCGAAGCGGCTGTGGACGACCCTGCGCTCGGCCCAATCGCGGCGGCGAAAGTGCCGCTGACGCCGGGCCGCTCGATGGCTGTTGACCGATTGCTTCACACCTTCGGCACGCCGTTCTTCATTCATGCGCCGCAACTCACCGCCTTTCAAGGCAAGCCATTCTGCCGGCTGATGATCGCGCAGGACACCGGCTCGGCCATCGTCGGTCCGGCGCGCGGCGATCTGTTCGCCGGTTCGGGCGACGCGGCTGGGGAAATCGCGGGCGTCGTGCGCAACCAGGCGGACTTCTTCGCGCTGCTGCCGCGCAAGCTGGTTGAGGGCGGCCGACCATGAGCCGCAAGCCGGAAAAGCCGCTGACCGACGAGGACCGCGTTCTTTGGAACCTTGTGGCGCGCAGCACCACGCCCCTGAAAGGCCGCAAGCACGCGGCGACCGCCGACGAGCCGGTGATGTCCATGGCGGAGGCGCTCGCCCAGACAATGCCGGAGCCGCCGAAACCCATTGCACCGGCCCCGCGTCGCGCCACAACCACGCAGACCACCATCGACCGCCCGACGCATGACAAGCTTGCCGGCGGACGCCTGCCGATCGAAGGACGCGTCGATCTGCACGGCATGACCCAGGAGCAGGCCTTTTCGCTGCTGTTGTCGTTTCTTGGCCGGGCTCACGCTAACGGCATCCGCTACGTGTTGGTCATTACCGGGAAAGGTTCGTCGTCCGGTGGCGATGGTGTGCTGCGTCGGGCTGTACCCGGCTGGCTCGCCACCGCGCCATTTCGCGGCCTCGTCAGCAGCCACGACCACGCAGCCCGCCACCATGGCGGCACCGGCGCGCTTTATCTGCGCTTGCGCCGCAAGGCGCCATGCGCATGACGCCGTTCGGCGCCAGACTGCGGGCGCTGCGCGCCGAAAGGGGCGTGAACCAGAAGGATATGGCAGCGGCCCTTGGCGTCAGTCCGGCCTATCTGTCGGCGCTCGAACACGGCAAGCGCGGTATGCCCAACTGGGGTTTCGTGCAAAAGATCATCGGTTACTTCAACATCATCTGGGACGACGCCGAGGAGCTCGAACGCCTCGCCGCGATCTCCGACCCGCGTGTGGTCATCGATACGTCCGGCCTGTCGCCCGAGGCGACGCGGCTGGCGAATCTGCTGGCCGAGAAGATACGTGAAATGAAGCCGGATGAGATCGAAGCGCTATTGCTGCGCTTGGACCGGCGCGGAGCCTCCGGGGACAATCACGATTGATCGAACGGCTCTCGTCCGGAGCGCACAGCCGGCTCGACTGGCACGCCGTTTGTATCCTCGGCGATGTCAAACTGCGAGGAGGCCGATTGGCGCTAGGTGCGTTAACCACGTCATCCCGGTTGCCGGCGAGCGTAGCGAGAGCGGCAGACCGGGATCCATTCCGTGACCTTGCGAGATCTCCGTACCCGCCTCTGCGGTTTTTAGCAAAATCTGATTCCGCCACGGAATGGATCCCGGTCTGGCGTTGTCGCTTCGCTCCAAAGCCAACCGGGATGACGAACTTGGAGCATCGCTGTATTTGAAATTGGTGATTCAAAGCTCCGAGACGCTGAACTCTTGCATCCAAATGCACGTTCTGCTTGCATACTGAAATGGCTGGGTTGGTTTACATCCTTGCTTCGAAGAAGGATGGCACGCTCTACACCGGCGCAACTTCTGATTTGTCGCACCGCGTTTGGGAGCACAAGCAGGGACTGACGAAGGGGTTCACAAGTCGGTACGGTGCTGTCCGTTTGGTCTGGTACCAAGAATACGTTGAAATAGGTGAGGCGATCGTAGCCGAGAAGCGCATCAAGCGATGGCGCCGCGCCTGGAAATCCGGATGATTGAGGAGATGAATCCGGATTGGCGCGAACTGTATGGCGGAATTGGCTGGTCGGCTGTAGGCCGCGCGTGTCGCTGCGCTTGATGACCGGCCAACCCGACTAAAACAGCGCCTGCAGCTCCGGCAATTTTTCGTTGACTAGCCAGCCGTAATAGTTCTCTTCCGGCATGCGTGGCTGTTCGCCTTTGGCGGCGCGTTCCTCGTTTTCGGCTTTCAGCGCATAGGCGCGGGCTTCAGGATTGCCGACATTGTAGAGCGTCGCGGTGATACCCGGGTTCTGCGAAATATCGAAGCCGGCGATCTCGCGATAGACGTCGATCGAGTTCTTCAGGGTCGCCGCCACATAGGCGATCGTCAGGTCGGGATCCATGATGGTCTCATAGACTTTGTTCGGCTCGCTGGCGTCGATGCGCGGCAGGCCGGATACACGGGCAACCAGATCGCTCATCTGCAAGGCGGTCAAGGGATTGAGCTGGCCGATGCCGAATGTCTGGCCGGCATAGAAAGGCTGGAAGAACACCGCGCTGAAGCGATTATCGGGATAGTCGCGGCCATCCACCGTCTTGCCGCGGAAATCCTGGTTCCATACGCGGTCGCGGCAGCTCCACAGCGCGTAGCTGCCTGACATGCTGGCGCATTCCTGGAACTGCGGCCGCTGGATGAAGTCCGCGACCTGCTCGCCTTCATACTCGAACTGCAGATCGCTGGAGAGATAGGACATCGCCTTGACGTAGTAGGTCTGCAGGCGGTCATAGGCGTCGACATTGTAGGTGTGCTCGCCGACGATCGCGCCGACAATGTGCATCGGATCGATGCCGTACGCCGAAGCCTGCTGCTTGATCTTGCTTCGCATCTTCTTGTCGGTCTTCAGGAGTGTGTAGACCTTCCGGTATTTCGCGTCGAAGGTCGTGCCGCCGGATTTCGTCCGCTTGGTCGAAGCACCCGGGACGGCCGGCTGCTCGGCGCCCTGGTTGCCGGGCGGCACTACTGTTTGTGCACGCACCGGTTGGGCGAAGGGAGCCGTCAGGGCGACAATTGCGATCAGCAGTTTTTTCATTTGGCTCCCCCAAACATGGCACACCGTCACTTGGCGACAAGGGCACCGCTCCATCGCCAAATCCCCCACTCCGGCTTGCTTCGCTCGGCCACCCTCTCCCCAATTGGGGGGAGGAGACCTGAGATCGTGTCGCCACATTTGCGATAGCCCGAGATCGAGCGCTGCAGCTGACGAACCTCCTCTCCCCAACGCGGAGAGGGTGGCCGAACGGAGCGGAGGCCGGGTGAGGGGGATGAATCCGCGCGACCGATCGGAACTAGCCTCCTACAGAATAAATCGCGACAAATCTGTGTTTTTCGACAGGTCGCCGACGTGTTTCTGAACATAAGCAGCGTCGATCGTGATTTTGGTGCCGCTCTGGTCGGGTGCGGTGAAGGAAATCTCGTCAAGCACCCGCTCCATCACGGTCTGCAGGCGCCGCGCTCCGATATTCTCAACCGATGCGTTGAGATCGACCGCGATGCCGGCAAGGCTGTCGATCGCGTTGTCGGTGAAGTCGAGTTCGACGCCTTCAGTCTTCATCAGCGCGATATACTGCTTGATCAGGCTGGCCTCGGTTTCGGTGAGGATACGGACAAAGTCTTCCTTCTCCAGCGCGCGCAGCTCGACACGGATCGGCAGGCGGCCCTGTAGCTCCGGGAGAAGATCCGAGGGCTTCGACACGTGGAACGCGCCGGAAGCGATGAACAGGATGTGGTCGGTCTTGAGCGGCCCGTATTTGGTCGCCACCGTCGTGCCTTCGACCAGCGGCAGCAGGTCGCGCTGCACGCCTTCGCGCGACGGTCCGCCGGAAATATCACTGCGCGCCGCGATCTTGTCGATCTCGTCGAGGAAGACGATGCCGTCGTTTTCCGCGGATTCCAGTGCCCGCCGCACCACCTCGTCCTGGTCGAGCAGCTTGTCGGACTCGTCATTGATCAGGAGGTCGTAGGACTCCTTGACGGTGGTCTTACGCGTCTTTGTGCGCTTGCCGCCCATAGCCCTCGACAACATGTCGTTGATGTTCATCACGCCGATATTGCCGCCCGGCATGCCGGGAATCTCAAAGCTCGGCATGCCGCCGCTGCCTGTGTCGGCCACGTCGACCTCGATTTCCTTGTCGTCCATTTCACCGTCGCGCAGCTTCCTGCGGAAGGAATCGCGCGTTGCCGGGCTGGCCGCCTTGCCGACCAGTGCCTCGAGCACGCGCTCCTCGGCGTTGACGTGAGCGCGCGCCTTGACGTCCTCGCGCATCTTGTCGCGCGTCAGTCCGATCGCCACCTCGACGAGGTCGCGCACGATCTGCTCGACATCGCGGCCGACATAGCCGACCTCGGTGAATTTCGTTGCCTCGACCTTGATGAAAGGCGCGCCGGCCAGCCGGGCGAGGCGGCGCGAGATCTCGGTCTTGCCTACGCCGGTAGGCCCGATCATCAGAATGTTCTTCGGCATCACCTCTTCGCGCATTTGGCCATCCAGCTGTTGGCGGCGCCAGCGGTTGCGCAGCGCGATCGCGACGGCGCGCTTGGCATCCTTCTGGCCGATGATGAAGCGGTCGAGTTCGGAAACGATTTCGCGGGGAGAGAAGGTGGTCATGTCTAGAGTCCACTTTGCCACTGCTTGATCGCGTCGAGCGGGTAAAGCAGCATGATGATGTTGAGCGTGAGGTTGTCGCGGATAACGTAACCGACGCCGAGTTCGAAGACGATTGCGAGCGCAATCGTCACCCATATAGGCAGCCGCGCGGCCAGCGCAAAACCCAGCGGCCATCCACAGCGTATCGGAGACTGAGTTGATGACACTGTCGCCAAAGTAGTCGAGCGAGATGGTCGCATCCCGGTAGCGGTTGATGATGAAGTCGGTGTTTTCAAAGAGTTCCCAGCCGGCTTCGATGACAACGGCAAGCGCCAGCCTTAAGCCGACGTTGACGCGTGGCAGCACCAGCCAGGTCAGGCCATAGAACAGGAAGCCGTGAATGATGTGCGAAAAGGTGTACCAGTCGGCAATATGCTGGCTGTTTTCGCTGCTTTGCACGACGCCGTGCCAGAATTTCACATAGCCGCATTTGCAGATCGGTGGCTGCCCCATGAGATAGAGCGAGATGCCCTGTGCGATGATCAGCCCCGCTGCGAGCAGCAGGCCGATCAGGAACACGCGCTTAAGCGTTTCAGCCATTGGGTCGTCCGTCGGCGCGGTCATTCAAGGTCGCCACCCTCATTATCGCACGCCATCAGCACGACATGCCCATATTGCGAGACCCGTTCGCCGATCGGCTTGAACCCGGCCTTTTCGTATGCCCGGATAGCGCGCTTGTTGGCAGGGTCGGGATCGATGATGACGCGCGGCGTGCCCTCGTTGAACAGTTCCTCGATGAACTGACTGAGCAGCGCCGAACCATGGCCGATGCCCACAAGTTCCGGTTCGCCGATGCTGAGATCGAGCCCGAGTGTGCCGAAAGGCTGGTCGCCGTAGGGATGGTCGTCCTCAAGATGCGGATCGTAGCTCTGCAGATAGGCGATCGGCTTGCCATTGAGCTCGACGATCAGCGGCTCGACCGAGACGCTGTCCATATGCTCGCGGATGGCGGCGAGTTCCTCCGCTGGATCGTCCCACCATTCCGCCATGTGTGGCTCGGCCAGCCAGCGTTCGAGCAAGGCAAAATCCTTGGCAGTGACCGGCCGGAAGTCATAGCGGACGCTCACGCGGCATCGAGCGTTTCGATCACGAAGCTGTGGTTGGTGTAAACGCAGATGTCGGCGGCGATGTGCATCGCCTTGCGTGCGATTTCCTCAGCGTCCTTGTCGCTATCCATCAGCGCGCGTGCGGCGGCCAGCGCATAATTGCCGCCCGAGCCGATCGCCATCACGCCGTGCTCCGGTTCGAGCACGTCGCCGGTGCCGGTTAGCGCCAGCGAAACCTGCTTGTCGGCAACCAGCATCATGGCTTCCAACCGGCGCAGGTAGCGGTCGGTGCGCCAGTCCTTGGCGAGTTCGACGCAGGCGCGGGTCAGCTGGTCGGGATATTGTTCGAGCTTGGTTTCGAGGCGCTCCAGTAGCGTGAAGGCGTCGGCGGTGGCGCCCGCAAAGCCTGCGATCACATTGCCGGTGCCGATGCGTCGCACTTTTCTGGCATTTCCCTTCATGATCGTCTGGCCGAGGCTGACTTGGCCGTCGCCGGCGATCACGACTTTTCCGCCCTTGCGCACCGTCACGATGGTCGTGGCGTGCATGGTCAGTTCATTCGACATTGTCTGCTCCGATTGCGCGCGGTCCCTAAAGCGGCGATCCACGCGATACGAGGTATGAAGCGCCATATGTATGCGCCGCTGTGCGGAATGCAAATGGCGCACCTTACCCTCCCCCATGGGGGAGGGTCGCGCCACAGGCGCGGGGGTGGGGGTAGGTGAGCAACCGTCGTAGTTGGACATGGCAGTGCTGTACCCCCACCCCGCCTCGCAAACTTTCGCTGCGCTCAGCTTGCTCGCCGACCCTTCCCACAAGGGGAGGTAAAACGCGCTTCATCGAAACTTTCATTCGCTGGATCATGCTGTTACAAGGCTCGCGCTTTTCGAGGAACCGCGAGGACCGTTCATGGCCGCCCGCACTGCCGAAGTCACCCGCTCGACCAAAGAGACGCGCATCGCCGTCTCGATCAATGTCGATGGCACCGGAAAGTCCGAGATTGCCACCGGGGTCGGCTTCTTCGACCACATGCTCGATCAATTGTCGCGCCATTCGCTGATCGATATGAAGGTGCATGCCGAGGGCGACCTGCACATCGATGATCACCACACGATCGAGGATACCGGCATCGCGCTCGGCCAGGCGCTGTCGAAGGCGCTGGGCGAGCGGCGCGGCATCATGCGCTATGCCTCGATCGATCTTGCCATGGACGAGACGCTGACGCGCGCTTCGGTTGATGTCTCGGGCAGGCCATATCTCGTCTGGAACGTGCTGTTCTCGGCTCCGAAGATCGGAAGTTTCGAAACAGAACTGGTGCGGGAGTTCTTCCACGCTTTCGCGCAGAATGCCGGCATAACGCTGCATGTCGCCAATCTCTACGGCGCCAACAACCATCATATCGCCGAAACCTGTTTCAAGGCGGTGGCGCGCGTGCTGCGTTCGTCGTTCGAACGCGATCCGCGCCAGCCCGATGTGGTTCCGTCCACCAAGGGAAGTCTGAAGGGCTGAACGATGGCAAGCTTCGTTGTCATGGAACCCGCCGGCAGGATCACCGGCGACGCCCGCCTGGTCAAGGACGGCTTCTCTCTGCTCGGCTTCCTCGTGCCGCCGCTTTGGCTGCTATGGCACGGGCTGGTTGCCGAGGCGGCGGTTGTCTTCGCCCTGATGTTTGCCATCGCGGCGGGAGCGGAAGCCCTCGGCTTTGGAGCCGTCGGTTCGCTCCTGTCTCTTCTGCTCTCTATCTATGTTGGTCTCGAAGGATCGGCCATGCGAATGGCCGGCCTCATTCGCCGAGGTTGGCGCCAGATTGGTATCGTCGATGCTGAAACGCTGGACGAAGCCGAAATCCGCTATGCGGATGCCGCCGCCGGCTTCCATGACGATCAGAGCGACGACATCGCCGCTGCCGTGTCCGAGAGGGTGACTCATCGGCCCTCATCGGCTCGTACCACGAGCGGACCGGCACTCGGCCTGCTCAGCTATCCGGGTAGCTGACATGCGGATCGCCATCGTCGACTACGGATCGGGAAACCTCCGCTCCGCCACCAAAGCATTCGAGCGCGCAGCCCGGGAGGCCGGCATTGCCGCCGAGATCGACCTGACCGCCGACGCCGAGCGCGTCCGCTCAGCCGATCGCATTGTCCTGCCAGGCGTCGGCGCGTATGCCGCTTGCGCGGCCGGGCTTCGCGCTGTCGACGGCATGTGGGAAGCCGTCCGGGAGGCCGCTGTTGCCAAGGCAAGGCCCTTCCTGGGCATTTGCGTCGGTATGCAGTTGATGTCGGAGCGTGGGCTGGAAAAGACCGTCACCAATGGCTTCGGTTGGATTGCCGGCGATGTGAAGGAGATCGAGCCCAACGATCCCAGCCTGAAGGTCCCGCAAATCGGCTGGAATACGATTCACGTGAAACATTCGCATCCGCTGCTTGCAGGAATTCCGACCGGCGAGGGTGGTCTGCACGCCTATTTCGTGCACTCCTACCATCTTGATTCAAAACATGAGGATGAAGTTCTGGCCGTAACCGACTATGGCGGGCGGGTTACCGCCATGGTTGGACGCGAAAATCTTGCCGGCACGCAGTTCCATCCTGAAAAAAGCCAGGCGCTCGGCCTGGCCCTCATTACCAACTTCCTGAGGTGGAAGCCATGAAGAAGGGCTACTGGATGGTGTCGGTGAACATCACCGATCCGGAGAACTACCCGAAATACATAGCTGCCAACAAAGCCGCTTTCGACAAGTACGGAGCGAAATTTCTGGCAAGAGGCGGACGCTTCGAAAGCCCCGAAGGCCCGACCGGCACGCGCAATGTCATCATCGAATTCGAGAGCTTTGAGCAGGCGCTCGCGTGCTACCATTCGCCCGAATATCAGGAAGCTTTGAAGCTGCGCCTTGCCTATTCGAATGCCCACGCCGTCATCGTCGAAGGTGCATGACGTGATCCTGTTTCCGGCGATCGACCTCAAGGACGGCGAATGCGTGCGGCTGAAACTTGGCGACATGAGCCAGGCGACCGTCTACAACACCGATCCGGCTGCCCAGGCCCAAGCCTTCGAGGACCAGGGCTTTGAATGGCTGCACGTCGTCGACCTAGATGGCGCATTCGCCGGTGAAAGCCGCAATGGCGATGCCGTGGAAGCCATCCTCAAGGCGACGAAAAACCCGGTTCAGCTCGGCGGCGGCATCCGCACTCACGACCATATAGAGGCTTGGCTTAGGAAGGGCTTGGCCCGCGTTATTCTTGGCACGGTGGCGGTGCGCGACCCGCAACTGGTGAAGGAAGCCTGCCGGCTTTTTCCAGGACGGATCGCCGTCGGCATCGACGCCAAGGGCGGCAGAGTGGCGGTCGAGGGCTGGGCGGAAGCGTCGACGCTCGGCGTCATCGAGCTGGCGCGAAAATTCGAGGGCGCGGGTGTCACGGCGATCATATATACCGATATTGATCGCGATGGCGTTCTGGCAGGCATCAATTGGGATTCGACCATCGCGCTCGCCGATGCCGTGTCCATTCCCGTCATCGCGTCCGGTGGATTGGCCTCGCTCGCCGACATCACGCGAATGACCATGCCGGATGCGAGAAAGCTTGAGGGTGCCATTTCCGGCCGTGCGCTCTACGATGGCCGTATCGATCCCGCCGCGGCACTGTCGATTCTGAAGGCGGCGGTACGCAAACAAGGAAGCCCGCCGTGAAAATCGCGATCATCCTGGCACCCTACGACAGCGGGCATTATCAGTCCGGCCACGGCCTCGGGCCCGAAGCCATCATTTCCGCGGGTCTCACCGACGAACTGAGCCTGCACGGCCACGACGTCACTGTCGAAGACATCGGCAAAGTCGGCGACGCACAGGAGCGCGAGATTTCCACGGGCTTCGCCGTCTGCCAGGCAATTGCCGGGAAAGTGGATGCCAGTCGCGCACAGGGGTGTTTTCCTATCGTGCTTGCCGGCAATTGTTTGACCACGGTTGGCGCAGTGGCTGGCGAAGCCGCTGACTCGATCATCTGGGCCGACCAGCACGGCGATATCAACACGCCTGAAACATCGACCTCCGGATTCCTCGACGGTATGGCGCTTGCGACGGTGCTGGGCCTCTGCTGGCGGCAGGCGACGTTCGGCGTCAAAGGCTTCAGGCCGATCAATCCGTCGCGCTGCATGCTGGTCGATGCACGCGACCTTGATGCGGGCGAGAAGACGGTTCTTGAAACCCTGCCGGTGATCCGCGCACAGACAGGCGATGTGGTGGGCGAGATCGGCAAGCTGAAATCCGCGGGCGCCGCGCGCACTCACCTGCATCTCGATCTCGATGTTCACAATCCGCGCACTTTGCATGCAAACCGCTACACCGTCGCCGGTGGCCCAAGCCCGAAGCAATTGCGCGAAATGGCGAGCGCTGTCGCCCGCTCTATTCCGGTCGTGGGGGTCAGCATCTCTGCCTACGACCCGGCCTTCGACGCCAGCGGCGATGTACCCCCCGCCGTTGGAAAGCTGCTTGTCGAATTTCTGGCCGCCCTTGAGCGGATTTGATAGATTGATCGATGTCCCAGCACCCCGTTCCGGTATTTTCGCCAGGCTAGTCCATGACCCTCAAATCCCGTGTCATTCCCTGTTTGGACGTCAAGGACGGCCGCGTCGTCAAGGGCGTCAATTTCGTCGATCTGATTGACGCCGGCGATCCGGTAGAGGCTGCGCGCGCCTATGATGCGGCGGGCGCCGACGAGCTTTGCTTCCTCGATATCACCGCCTCCTCGGACAACCGCGAAACGATCTTCGATGTCATTGCCCGCACAGCTGAGCAGTGTTTCATGCCGTTGACGGTCGGCGGCGGCGTGCGTCAGGTAGGCGACATCCGCAAGCTTCTCCTTGCCGGTGCGGACAAGGTGTCGATCAACACGGCGGCCGTGAAAACCCCGGAATTTGTCGCCGAAGCCGCCGACAAGTTCGGCAACCAGTGCATCGTCGTCGCCATCGACGCCAAGAAGGTGTCGACGTCGGTCGAGGCAGATCGCTGGGAGATATTTACCCATGGCGGACGTCAGCCGACCGGGATCGACGCGATCGACTTTGCCCGAAAAGTCGTCGATCTCGGCGCCGGCGAAATCCTGCTGACCTCGATGGATCGCGACGGCACGAAGGCCGGCTACGACATCGCGTTGACGCGTGCGGTCGCCGACGCTGTGAGTGTCCCCCTGATCGCATCGGGCGGCGTCGGCACGCTCGATCACTTGGTTGCAGGCATTCGTGACGGTCACGCGACTGCGGTGCTTGCCGCCTCGATCTTCCACTTCGGCACCTATTCGATCGCCGAGGCCAAGGCCCATATGGCGGCGGCGGGCCTCGCGATGCAACTCGACTCAGGCGCGCAGGCAGCATAAACGGCGGCGGATGAGCGGATTTTCTCTCGCCGATCTGGAACAAATCGTCGCCGAGCGCGCTCGCTCCAGCGATGCCTCCTCTTCATGGACCGCGAAACTGTTTGCCGCCGGCATCGACAAGGCGTCGAAGAAGCTCGGCGAAGAAGCGGTTGAGACCGTGATCGCGGCGGTGCAAGGCGACCAGCAGGGTCTCGTTTCCGAGAGCGCCGATCTGCTTTACCACCTGCTTGTGGTTCTAAAGATTGCCGGCGTGCCGCTGACAGACGTGATGGCGGAACTGGAACGCCGCACCGCGCAGTCGGGTATCGCCGAAAAGGCGTCCCGCGCTAGCAGTTGAGCCACCCGAGAGGTCACATGGATCAGCTCGCCACGACCGAAAAATACTCCCCATACCGCTTCTTTTCGGCTGATCGCTGGGCCGAGTTCCGCGCCGACACGCCGCTGACATTGACGGCCGAGGAGGTCGAGCGCCTGCGTTCGCTGCAGGACCGCGTGGATCTGGACGAGGTCAAGCGCATCTATCTGTCGCTATCGCGGCTGCTTTCGGCCCATGTCGAGTCGAGCCAGCTGCTGTTTCGCCAACGGCAGGCCTTCTTCAATGTCGGGGATGCGCGCAAGACGCCCTTCATCATCGGCATGGCCGGCTCGGTGGCGGTCGGAAAATCCACGACAGCCCGCCTGATTAAGGAATTGATGCGCCGCTGGCCGTCGAGCCCGAAAGTCGATCTCATAACCACCGATGGTTTCCTCCAGCCAAATGAGGTGCTGCGCCGCCAAGGGCTGATGGAGCGGAAGGGCTTTCCGGACAGCTATGACGTAGGCGCGCTGTTGCGCTTCCTGTCGGCAATCAAATCGGGCGAGCCGAACGTTCGCGCGCCGGTCTATTCGCACCTCAGCTATGACGTGATTCCAGGCGAGTTCGTCACCATCGACCGGCCCGATATTCTGATTTTCGAAGGCTTGAACGTACTGCAGCCCCGCGATCTGCCGAAGGACGGAAAATACGTGCCGTTCCTGTCGGACTTCTTCGACTTCTCGATCTTCATCGATGCCGAGGAAGAAGTGATCCATCGCTGGTACATCGAGCGCTTCATGCGGCTACGCGAAACCGCCTTCCTCAACCCGGACTCCTTCTTCCACCGCTATTCGCGGTTGTCGGAAGACGCCGCCCGAGCCATCGCCGAAGGCCTGTGGACGAACATCAACCTGAAGAATCTGCGCGAGAACATCCTGCCGACAAGACCCCGCGCCGATCTCATCCTGCGCAAGGGCGGCAACCATCTGATCGAGGAAGTCGCGCTCAGGAAGCTGTAGGAACCGGCACGCCCATCGGACCGCGGGTCGCCGGCCCCATTGGGGTCCGGAGCGAAACCTGTATTTTCCTAAGGCTGAAGAAGATCACGCCGGCCACGGCAAGGGCAGCATATCCGTCTATCGCATAGTGCCAGGCGAGATAAACTGAACTCAGGCAAACCAATCCCACATAGACCAGAGCGACAATTCCAAACTTGCGGCTCACAGCGTAGGCAAAGAATGCATTTATGCTGATCAGCCCCACATGCACGCTTGGAAATGCTGAAACACCGCTTCCGAAACCCACCTGCCCGGTCACATATTTGGACCATAGGTAGGCTTGGAAGTTGGCTGCGCTGTGGATTGATTCACGGCTTCCGGCAAGGAACGCCAGCTGGTCGGCAAATCGAGCGGTGTCGCCCGTGACATAGCCGTAGAATGCGGGCCCGGCGGACAGGAACATTCCCGCCAAAAGATTTCCGACAACGATCCACACGAGCATGAACGAGAACACATATCTAACGCGAACATTGCGCGCGCGCGGCGACGTTACGACGAAAAACAACGCACCATAGCAGACGAAAGACCACAGGACATTGTAGTTGAACTCGACAGCCGCCCGCACGATGTCGGTGCCCCCTACAATTTGGATCAGCCTCCATGGATCGGTACCACCATGAAGCCAATGATCTATGTCGGCTTGAAGGCGGTCGTGGGGGAAGCCGCCATTCAGAATCGGCAATACGTTCTTGATCGACGTAAATGTTCCAAAAAAGAGTGTCATCGCCTGCATGAGACAAAGGCCGGCGACAAAATCCGCAAGCCGTTTTGGCGAGAACACGCGCTTGAACACAAGCTTACGGCGCCGCGGAAATCGATGAATAGGCCAGCAAAGATCGAATAGAAAGGCTACAACCGGCATTATGATTCCGAATGAAATAATACCCTTATAGACATAAATTGAATATGCCGCATGATCTATTGCATCGCACCAAAATAGAAGTCCAATCCCTGCCAGTGCGTAGA
This sequence comes from uncultured Alphaproteobacteria bacterium, assembly GCA_963839725.1. Classification (GTDB taxonomy): domain Bacteria; phylum Pseudomonadota; class Alphaproteobacteria; order Rhizobiales; family Rhizobiaceae; genus Kumtagia. The sequence goes on from CAWIWT010000035.1 coordinate 351,238, forward strand.
TGGCAATAAACAAATATATAAGGGCGTCGTCGCGGAAGCGCTTGGCGAGTTCAATTCGGAAATTGCTGAATGCGTTGCCGAACATGCGCAAGCCCTAAGATCAGGATAGATGCAGAATTCCCTACGTCAAAAGGTTGTAGAATCCGTTAGGAACGGGGTGGCACCGTCACCCGCCGCAGCGTGAGATTTATCCGTCCGCCCTTCGACAGCAGGACGGATGTTGCCGGATAGATCCGGTCAACGCCGTGGAAGCATAGCCGTCCCGCGCCGCCGAGCACGACGACGTCGCCGCTTTCCAACCGAAACGAAACGGTCGGCCCGTCGCGGGTGGTCTGGCCGACACGGAACAGGCAGGCGTCGCCAAGCGATATCGAAACCACCGGCGCGTTCAGGTCGGCTTCGTCACGGTCCTGGTGCAGGCCCATTTTCGCTGCCTCGGAGTAGAAATTGACGAGGCAGGCTTCCGGCGGATGCGGATAGCCGGCGACCTCCTTCCATAGCGACAGCAGCGCTTCCGGAATTGGCGGCCACGGCGCGCCGGTCGCCGGATGGGTTGGCTGGTACCGGTACCCGCGTTCCTTGTCGGTCACCCAGCCGAGGGAGCCGCAATTGGTCATGCGCACGCTCATTTCCTTGCCGGTGCGCGGCACGGCCGGCGTGTAAAGCGGCGAGGCGCGAACGACGTCGCGGATCGCCTCGACGAGGCCTTTCTGCGCCTCGTGATCGAGATAGCCGGGCATATGCCTGACACCCTTGGGTAGCACGAGCATGGATGCTCCTCAGAATGAAACGGCCACGCTGCACACGTGGCCGTCAAATCGTAGCAGAGACTTTTGCGGATGCGCGACCGAAACGAGCTCCGGCTCGGAAACTGCCTGCCGCTCCGAGAATCAGGCGGTTTCGATATCGGGAATACGCAGCACCTGGCCTGGATAAATCTTGTCCGGGTGCTTCAGCATCGGCTTGTTGGCCTCGAAGATGATCGGATTCTTGTCGCCCTTGCCCTTGCCATACTGCTTCTCGGCGATCTTCCAGAGATTATCGCCCTTCTTCACCGTGTAGAACACCGGCTGCTTGGCAGGCGTTGCGGCGGCAACGAGTTCATTCATATCGGCGCTGTCGAGGTTCAGGTTCGAACTCCGGTGCAACGACCTTCAACTCATCCGCCTGGACCTTGGAAACGCCCAGAGTGTTGCCGATGGCAATCACCGCCTTTTCAAACGCCGACTGGTCCTTGACCACGCCCTTCAGCACGACGGTGTCACCCTTGACCGCGACGTCGACATTGCCTGTGCCGAGCTTGTTGGAGTCGAGCTCCTTCTTCAGCACTTCGGCCTTCTTGGCGTCATCATCGTCGTCACCGAAGCCCAGCTTCTTGCCGACGCCCTTCATAAAGTCGAACATGCCCATCGTGACGCTCCTTGAAATGTTGGCGATGCGTTGTGAACTTTTGCCTCGAAAGCCTCGCGAAGAAAAGACCTGCTCGGAGGTGGCTCAGTCGTCGCTTACCCTTCCACGCAGCTTCTTCACCGTCGACCGGCCGGCTTTTGACTTCAACCGGCGCTCGACAGCACCCTTTGACGGTCGCGTCTTCCTGCGTGGCGGCGGTGGCGGCTCCGCGGCCTTTGCCACCAACGCCGCCAGTCTTTGGCGGGCGTCGGCGCGGTTGCGCTCCTGTGTGCGAAACCGGTCCGCCTCGATGATGATGACTCCGTCCTTGGTGGCGCGCTGGCCAGCTAGCGCGATCGTCCGCTCGCGCACGCGCTCGGGCAGGCCGCGCGCATTGGCGGCGTCAAAGCGCAATTGAACAGCCGTCGCCACCTTGTTGACGTTCTGCCCGCCCGGTCCGGAAGCGCGGATGAACTTCTCCTCGATTTCTTCCGGATGGATAGCGACGCCTTCGGCGATGTGAATCACCTCATCCATCAGCCAGACATGGCCCGATAAAGCCGAAAAGAAAAGGCCCGGCGCGAAGCCGGGCCACGAAGCGGCGCGTTAAACCGTTATTATTCCGCCGCTTCTCGATAGGTTGGCGCCGCATTGGCGACCTGCGCATCGACATGCGCCTCGAACTTTTCGAAATTATCGATGAACATGCCGACAATGCGCTTGGCCTGCCGGTCGTAGGCTTGCTTGTCCGCCCAGGTCTGGCGTGGATCGAGGATGGTTGCGTCCACGCCCGGAACGGCGACCGGCACCGCGAAGCCAAAATTCGGATCGGTGCGGAATTCGGCCTGGTTCAGGCTGCCATCCAGAGCCGCCGTCAGCAGCGCCCGCGTCGCCTTGATGGGCATACGCGTACCGGTGCCGAAAGCACCACCTGTCCAGCCGGTATTCACCAGCCAGCAATTGACGCCATGCCTGGCGATCAGGTCGCGCAGCAGGTTGCCATACTCCGACGGGTGACGCGGCATGAACGGCGCGCCGAAGCAGGTCGAGAAGGTCGCCTCCGGCTCCTTCACGCCTTTTTCCGTGCCCGCCACCTTCGCCGTGTAGCCGGAAAGGAAGTGATACATGGCCTGCGCTGGCGTTAACCTGGCGATCGGCGGCATGACGCCGAAGGCATCCGCCGTCAACATGATGATGTTCTTGGGGTGTCCGCGCGTCCAGTCGGGCTGGCGTTGGGGATGAAATCCAGCGGATAGGCGCAGCGCGTGTTTTCCGTCAGCGAGCTGTCGTCGAAATCCGGTACGCCGTGCTCGTCGAGCACGATATTTTCCAAGACCGTGCCGAAGCGGCGGGTGGTCGCAAATATTTCCGGTTCGGCTTCCGCCGAAAGCCGGATGGTCTTGGCGTAGCAGCCGCCTTCGAAATTGAAGACGCCATCGGCACTCCAGCCGTGCTCGTCATCGCCGATCAGGGTGCGCGAGGCATCCGCCGACAGCGTCGTCTTGCCGGTGCCGGAAAGCCCGAAGAACACCGCCGTGTCGCCGTCAGGCCCGATATTGGCCGAGCAGTGCATCGGCATCACGCCGCGCGCCGGCAGCAGGTAGTTCAGCACGGTGAACACCGCCTTCTTCATCTCGCCGGCATAGGAGGTGCCGCCGATCAGCACGATCCTGCGGGTCAGGTCGACGGCAATCACCGTGTCGGTACGTGTGCCATGGCGCGCTGGGTCGGCGCGGAAGGAGGGCAGGTCGATAATCGTTAGGTCCGGCGCGAAGCTTACGAGCGCATCGGCGTCGGGGCGCACCAGCAGATTACGGATGAATAGCGAATGCCAGGCGAATTCGGTGATGACACGCGTCGGCAGTTTCTGCGCTTCGTCCGTGCCGCCGATAAGGTCCTGCACGAACAGGTCTTTGTCGGCCGCGTGCGCCCTGAAATCGGCGAGCAACGCATCGAACCGCTCGGGCTCCATCGGCGCATTGTTATCCCACCAGACGTTCGGCATGGTCGCCGCGTCTCGCACGATGAACTTGTCCTTTGGCGAACGGCCGGTGTGCTGGCCGGTGGTGGCGACGAGAGCGCCGTGCGCCGAGAGCCGTGCCTCGCCCCGCTGCAGAGCCTGCTCGTAAAGAGCCGGTGCATCGAGATTATAGGAGACCGCACCGGTCGTCCTCACGCCAATGTCATTGATCCCGATTGCGGGATTGCGTTTTCCGATTTCGCCCATCTTGCCCTCAAACTGGTGGGTATCAATTGGCCCGGCAATCGCCCGGGAACGCGGAGCTTCGATGCGTCTGCACCGTCGCCTGTCGCTGTCGAAACCAGAAAACCATAAACATATCAAACTATTAATCGATTTAAAGATTTTGAAATCGTTTAAATCGTTTAAATGGATCGAGCTGTTGCCGACTTAACTGGCAAGCGAACACCAGCGACTAGGCAATTGCCCAAATTGCCTGCGAGGATTGGCCTAAGCCTATTGCGCCACTGGCTCTCTCGTGACATGGACAAGGGCGATGCCACATTTTGTACTCAATTTGTCCGCCATTAGCCTCTTCTTGATGCAGGAAGGGACGCCCGCTCATGAAGGAGCCACCTGAAATGGCAACGATCGCGCTTGTCGACGACGACCGAAATATTCTGACGTCAGTTTCGATCGCATTGGAGTCCGAGGGGTATCGCGTTGAGACCTATACGGACGGAGCGTCTGCGCTTGAAGGCTTTGCCGCGCGCCCGCCAAACCTCGCCATTCTGGACATCAAGATGCCGCGCATGGACGGCATGGAGCTTTTGCGCCGGCTTCGCCAGAAGACCGACCTGCCGGTAATCTTTCTTACTTCCAAGGATGATGAGATCGACGAACTGTTTGGCCTCAAGATGGGCGCCGACGACTTCATCCGCAAACCCTTCTCGCAGCGGCTTCTGGTCGAGCGGGTGAGGGCGGTTCTGCGCCGCGCCAGCGCCCGCGAGGCGGCAGCCAAGACACCCACGCAGCAGTCGAAATCCCTGGAACGCGGCCAGTTGGTCATGGACCAGGAGCGCCATACCTGCACCTGGAAGGGCGAGCCGGTAACGCTGACCGTAACCGAATTCCTGATCCTGCATTCGCTCGCCCAGCGCCCCGGCGTGGTCAAGAGTCGTGACGCGCTGATGGATTCAGCCTATGATGAGCAGGTATATGTCGATGATCGGACGATCGACAGCCACATCAAGCGGCTTCGCAAGAAGTTCAAGGCGGTCGACGACGACTTCGAGATGATCGAGACGCTATACGGCGTGGGCTACCGCTTCCGCGAGGCCTGAGGCGCAGGGACCGGAATGGCGATTGACATCCAGCTGCAGAAGCCGGTGGCCGCGGGGAAAAAGCGGTCGCGCGGCTATATGGAGGCGGTGCTCGGCGTCGTGACGGGGCCGCTGCAGCGGTTTCTCGGCCATCACATTTTCTCGAGCCTGACGCGTCGCATCCTTTTCCTGAACCTTGCCGGCCTCGCCGTTCTGGTGGCCGGCATTCTCTACCTCAACACCTTTCGCGACGGGCTGATCGACGCACGCGTCGAAAGCTTGATGACGCAGGGCGAGATCATCGCCGGTGCGGTGGCGTCATCGGCGACGGTCGAAACCAACTCGATCAGCATCGACCCCGAGAAGCTGCTGGAGCTGCAGGCCGGCGAGAGCCTCGCGCCAGGTAGCGACCAGCTCGACAATCTCGACTTTCCGATCAATCCGGAACGCGTTGCGCCACTGCTGAAGCGGCTGATTTCGCCGACCCGCACCCGCGCCCGCATCTATGACCGCGATGCCAATCTTCTGCTCGATTCGCGCCATCTCTATTCACGCGGCCAGATCCTGCGCTACGACCTGCCCCCGGTCGATCAGGAAGAGCCGGACATTCTCGATCGGATCGAGAAGTTCGTCTTCGACCTGTTCCGCAACACCGAATTGCCGGTCTATCACGAGCAGCCGGGCGGCAATGGCGCGGCGTTTCCCGAGGTCATGAACGCGCTCACCGGCAGCCCCTCGACTGTCGTGCGCGTTAGCGAAAAGAGCGAGGAGATCGTCTCGGTGGCCGTGCCGATCCAGCGGTTCCGCGCAGTCCTCGGCGTTCTGATGCTGTCGACCGAAGGCGGCGACATCGACAAGATCGTTGCCGCAGAGCGCAAGGCGATCCTGCGCGTCTTCGGGGTGGCGGCGCTGGTCATGGCGATCCTGTCGATGCTGCTCGCCTCGACCATCGCCAATCCGCTGCGCCGGCTTTCGGCCGCGGCGGTTCGCGTGCGGCGCGGCGTCAAGAGCCGCGAGGAAATCCCGGACTTCTCCGATCGCCAGGACGAGATCGGCAATCTGTCGGTCGCTGTGCGCGGCATGACCAATGCGCTTTACGCTCGCATCGAGGCGATTGAGAGCTTCGCCGCCGACGTGGCGCATGAACTGAAGAACCCGTTGACCTCGCTGCGCAGCGCCGTCGAGACGTTACCACTCGCCAAGAATGAAAGCTCCCGCAGCCGATTGATGGAGATAATCCAGCACGACGTGCGCCGTCTCGATCGTCTAATCACCGACATTTCCGACGCCTCGCGCCTCGATGCCGAACTGGCGCGCGAGGATGCGGCAAAAGTCGATCTGAGGAAGCTCGTGACCGAGCTTGTATCGCTGGCGCAGGAGACGACCCGGAACAAGCGCAAGGCCACCATCGAATTCAAGGCGGCAAAGTTGCCGCAAGGCGTGAAGGGTTACTTTGTGACGGGCCACGATCTGCGGCTCGGTCAGGTCATCACCAATCTGGTGGAGAACGCTCGTTCCTTTATTCCGGAGGGGTACGGCCATATCACGGTCACTCTGGAACGCGCCGGAAACTTCAACATCATTTCCGTCGAGGACAATGGCCCGGGCATCCGCCCGGAAGCGATCGACCGCATTTTCGAGCGCTTCTACACGGATCGCCCCTCAAGCGAGGCGTTTGGCCAGAACTCCGGCCTCGGTCTGTCGATCAGCCGCCAGATCGCCGAGGCGCATGGTGGCAAGCTTACCGCCGAAAACATCCCGGGCATCAAGCCAGGCGAGGTCAAGGGTGCGCGCTTCGTCATAACCCTGCCGGCGGAGGGCTGATTGGTGGAGGGCGATGCAGCCCTGGTTCTCCGGTAGTGGAAAAAGCAGCTGCAAAGCGCTATTTCACCTTTGTGATGGCAATGCTGCATCTCGCGATTGCCCGGCGAGTGACGTGATGAACCGCGATACGCTGACGAAAAACCAGGCAAAAGTGCTGCAGCGCCTCGAAGCCGCGTGCGCTCCGCTCAGTGCCTACACGCTGCTCGACCAGCTGCGCGCCGAGGGCTTTCGCGCGCCCCTGCAGGTCTATCGCGCGCTCGATGGTCTGATGGATGCGGGTTTTGTGCACCGGCTGGAAAGCATGAACGCCTTCGTCGCCTGTTCCGACCCGCATGACCGTGGTCATGCGCTTGGCCACAGTCGCGGAATGACGGCCTTCGCGATCTGCGACAAATGTGGACAGGTCGCCGAGTTCTGCGACGAGAAGGTAGGCGAGCGTCTCGACGCCTGGGTCGGCGCCTCCGGCTTTGTCGCCAAGAAGGCGGTCATCGAGTTTCGCGGCACCTGCGCCAAATGCGCTGAAGCGGCTTGAGCTTTACCGCGCCGTCGACCACCCCAACCATACCGCAACCACGGCAAGCAGCATCGACAGAATCCGACGCGCGATCTTCTCGCGCCGTGGGTCGTTGAGGCCCGGGTGTGAGCTCGATCAGGAAACAAGCAAACGTGAAGGACAGCGCCGTCGGCAAGGTGACCGGCAGCGCTGTTTCCACGTCAATGCGCCTCGTCCCAATTGTCGGCTGCGCGTGCGTCGACCTTCAGCGGAACGGCGAGCGATACTGCGGGCATCGCAGCGTTCTCCATGACTTGCTGGATCACCGGCAGCGTTCCCGCGACTTCCGCATCTGCGGTTTCGAAGATCAGTTCATCATGCACTTGCAGCAGCATGCGCGCCGATAATCTGGCCTGTCTCAGCGCATCCTCCATCCTCACCATAGCGCGGCGAATGATGTCGGCCGCCGATCCCTGGATCGGCGCATTGATCGACGCCCGCTCGTTGAAGGAACGGACGCTTGGGTTGGATGAGCGGATTTCGGGGTAGTGGATGCGCCGGCCGAAAATCGTTTCAACGTAACCCTTGTCGCGGGCCATCTGTTTACGACTGTCCATGTAGTCGCGAATGCCGGGGAACCGCTCGAAATATTTCTTGATGTAGTCCCCGGCCTCGGAGCGCTCGATCGACAGCTGGTTTGCCAGACCGAAGGCCGAGATGCCGTAAATGATGCCGAAATTGATAGCCTTGGCTCGACGGCGCACCTCGGACGGCATGCCCTCGACCGGTACGCCAAACATCTCTGACGCTGTTATCGCATGAATGTCGATGCCGTCGGCAAAGGCCTGGCGCAGTTGCGGAATGTCGGCGATGTGGGCAAGCACGCGCAACTCGATCTGGCTGTAGTCGGCCGAGATTAGCTTGTTGCCCTTGTCGGCGACGAAGGCGGTGCGGATTCGGCGCCCCTCTGCCGTGCGGATCGGGATGTTCTGCAGGTTGGGTTCGGATGACGAAATGCGCCCGGTCGGCGTCGAAGCCATCGCATAGGAGGTGTGCAGCCGCTTGGTCTCGGGGTGGACATATTCCGGCAGCGCATCGGTGTAGGTCGATTTCAGCTTGGTGAGCTGCCGCCAGTCGACGATGCGCCGCGGTAGCTCATAGCCTTCCGCAGCAAGCTCCTCGAGCAGTTGCGCGGTGGTTGACCACTGGCCGGATTTGGTTTTCGAGCCGCCCGGCAGTCCCATCCTGCCGAACAGAATGTCGCCGAGCTGTTTTGGCGAGCCGATGGTGAAGCGTTCGCCGGCGGCGGTGTACACGTCTTCCTCTAGGGCCGCCGCGCGCTGCGCAAACTCGCCGGAAAGCCGGCTAAGCATCTGCCGGTCGACCATGATGCCGCGCTCTTCCATGCGCGCCAGCACCGGCACCAGCGGCCGTTCCAGCCGCTCATAGACAGACACGAGGCCCTTGGCGGCCAGCCGCGGCCTCAGCGCTTGCCACAGCCGGTACGCCAGATCGGCGCCCTCCGTGGCGTAAGTGGTGGCCCGCTCGATCTCGACGAAATCGAAAGTGACCAGCTTCTTGCCGGAGCCGACAAGGTCCTTGAACGGGATCGGCTGATGGCCGAGCCACTTTTCCGACAACGAGGCAATGTCATGGCCACCGCCGGTTCCACCCGCCAGCACGTACGAGATCAGCATCGTGTCGTCGAACGGCTCAAGCGCAAGGCCGTGGCGGCGGGCGACCAACCAGTCATATTTGACGTTGTGGCCGATCTTGAGCACCGACGGGTCTGCAAGCATCGGCCGCAGCAGCTTCAGAGCTTCGTCAAGCGACACCTGATCCGGAACGAAGCCGGTGCTTAGCAGGTCGTTTTCCGCCGAACGGTGCGCCACCGGAACGTAGGCGGCGCGGCCATTGGCAAAGGCAAGCGCGAAGCCGACAATCTCGGCCCTCATCGGATCGAGCGAGGTCGTCTCCATGCGGAACGAAACCGTGCCCGTCGCGGTCGCCTCCGCCACCCACTGCGCGAGCGTCGGTAGGTCCCGGATGCATTGGTAGGCGGTACGGTCGATTTTCGCCGATCCGGCTTTCGCTGCGAGCTTGTCGGCGAGGGCCTGTGGCGTCGCACCCCCCTCTGGCCTGCCGGCCATCTCCCCCTCAAGGGGGCGAGATTGGCAGCTTCGAGGTCGGCGACTTGCTGATCTCCCCCATTGCGGGGGAGATGGTCGGCAGGCCAGAGGGGGGTGTCTCTCCAGCCCCAACATCCGGCCCATGCGCGGCGGCTCCACGCTCGACGACCACCTGCGCCGCCTCGACCTCGCCCGCATCGGTTGCGGTTGCCTCGGCGACGCGCCGTGTCAGCGTCGTGAACTCCATCGCCTTCAGGAAAGAAATCAGCTTTGGACCGTTTGGCGGCTGCAAGGCAAAATCGGTCAGGCCGTCGGTGACTGGCACGTCGTTCTTGAGCCGCACCAGTTCGCGGGAGATGCGGGCGTTTTCGGTGTTGTCGATGATCGTTTGCCGGCGCTTGTCCTGCTTGATTTCGCCGGCGCGGGCGAGCAGCGTGTCGAGGTCGCCGAATTGTCCGAGCAGTTGCGCCGCTGTCTTCGGGCCGATGCCGGGCACACCCGGCACGTTGTCGACCGAGTCGCCGGTCAACGCCTGCAGGTCGATCATCTTTTCAGGCGGCACGCCCCATTTTTCGATCACTTCGGGGATGCGTATCTGCCGGTCCTTCATCGGGTCGTACATCGACACAGTCTCGCCGACGAGTTGCATCAAATCCTTGTCCGAGGAGATGATGGTGGTGTCGGCGCCGGCCTCGCGGGCAAGCCGCGCATAGGTGGCGATCAAGTCGTCGGCCTCGAAGCCTTCCATCTCGATGCAGGGAAGATCGAACGCGCGAGTCGCCTGCCGGATCAGGCCGAATTGCGGGATCAGGTCGTCCGGCGGCGCGGAGCGGTTGGCTTTGTACTCGGCATAGAGTTCGTTGCGGAACGTTTTCGACGAATAGTCGAAAATCACCGCGAAGTGTGTCGGCGTCACGCCGACATCGGTGTTGCGTGCATCCTGCATAAGCTTCCACACCATGTTGCAGAAGCCGAGCACGGCACTGGTCGGCAAGCCATCGGATTTGCGGTTGAGCGGCGGCAGCGCGTGATAGGCGCGGAAGATGTAGCCGGAGCCGTCGACAAGGAAGAGGTGATCGCCTTTTTTCATGGGCGAAGGGATAGCGCGGCGCGGCGCCGCGGTCCATGGCCCAGGCGTGTTGAACTGCCGGCTGCTGACGAAGACTGCCGGATCGGCGTGGCATTCACAACCGTCGCCCGAATATGCGAAATCCGGCACGCCTAAGCTTCAAATTTGAAGGCTGTTGTTACCTGAGAAGCGCGGCGATCCCGCCCATCCATCGGATTTGTCGAGGAAATACCTTCCTCACGCGTTTGTTACAGAGATGTAATGTTCGTGCCCTTGAAACGACATCTTCCCCCTTCCAAATATTGCTCATCGGCAAGTTTTTTGCCGGGTCCGGATCAAGGCCCGTCCCCCGCCTAACCCGGACTGTGCGGCAGCCCCTTCCCCCTCTCCGGGCTGCCGCATGTTTGAGTAAAGCCGCCGTGGTCTCCCCTCCACCACGGCGGCTACTTTTTTGTCCGAAGGCTTTCCACCCGCTGGCACAGCGCTTCCGGCTTTCCGTCGGTCACGTCGATGATTAGGGTGCGCCGCAGATTCGAAAAGGCTTTCTAAAATGTCAGCGCTCGCTCCCGTTCTTGCCCGCCTCGATACCGGACCTCGACAAGAGTCTCGACCGGCTTTTCTCCCTGCTCCGCATAAAGTCGATCTCGACCGACCCTGCTTACAAAGCGGATTGCCGTGCGGCCGCCGAGTGGCTGGTCACCGATCTCAAGACCATCGGCTTCGACGCAAGCGTGCGCGACACGCCCGGCCATCCGATGGTCGTCGCCCATCACGATGGCCCTGCAGGCTCGCCGCATGTGCTTTTCTACGGTCATTATGACGTCCAGCCGGTCGATCCCATCGAGCTTTGGCACGACGATCCGTTTTCATCGGCCCTCAAGGAATTGCAGCCCGGCCGCAAGGTCATCACCGGCCGCGGTTCTGCCGATGACAAGGGCCAGCTGATGACCTTCGTGGAAGCCTGCCGCGCCTGGAAAGCCGCGCATGGCAGCCTGCCCTGCCGCATCACGCTCTTGTTCGAAGGCGAGGAGGAATCCGGATCACCGTCGCTGAAACCCTTTCTCGAAGCTAACGCTGCCGAGTTGAAGGCCGACGTCGCGCTGGTCTGTGACACCAATATGTGGAACGCCGACACGCCGGCCATCACCGCGACGCTGCGCGGCCTGGTCGGCGAGGAGATCACCGTGAGGGCCGCGAGCCGCGACCTGCATTCCGGGCTTTATGGCGGGGCTGCCGCCAATCCGATCCGCATTCTCACGAAAATCCTATCCGACATTCACGACGAGACGGGCCGCGTCACCATCCCCGGCTTCTATGACGGCGTCGAGGAAACGCCGTCGCAGGTGCTGAAATCCTGGGACACGCTGGGCGAGACCGCCGAGACCTTCCTCGGACCGGTTGGCCTGTCTGTCCCAGCGGGGGAACACGGCCGGTCGGTGCTGGAGCAGATCTGGGCGCGTCCAACCGCCGAGTTCAACGGTATTTCCGGCGGCTATACCGGCAAGGGTTTCAAGACGGTGATCGCCGCCGAAGCCTCGGCGAAAGTATCGTTCCGTCTCGTCCACAAACAGGATCCGGCCAAGATCCGCGAGGCGTTCCGTGCTTTCGTGCGTCAGCGCATCCCGGCCGACTGCTCCATCGAGTTTCATCAGCATGGCGGCTCGCCGGCGATCCAGCTTTCCTACAATTCCCCGTTTATCAACAAGGCCAAGGATGCCCTGTCTGATGAGTGGCCGAAGGCGGCGGTGATGATTGGCGGCGGCGGCTCAATTCCCGTTGCCGGCGATTTGCAAACCTATCTCGGCATGGAGGCGCTGCTGATCGGCTTCGGGCTGCCCGACGACAATCTCCATTCGCCCAACGAGAAATACGAGCTTATGTCGTTTCACGGCGGCCAGCGCTCGTGGGCACGCATCCTGCACGCAATGAGCAAGGAGCGCGGCCGCTGACGAATATTGACGCCGATCCTGGCTGGCTGTTGATTTTTTTGCCGATCGGGGCAAGGAGAAGCCATGACCCGCCCGGAGACATCGATGACCATCCGCTTCCACAAGAATGACCTGCCGAATTTCGACCACTACAATGTCGATGCGGTGGCGATCGACACCGAGACCCTTGGCCTCAACCTGCATCGCGACCGGCTCTGCGTTGTGCAGATTTCACCGGGCGACGGGTCGGCGGATGTGATCCAGATCGCGCCCGGGCAGAAGAAAGCGCCAAACCTTGCGGCAATCCTGCGTAACCGCAAGATCACCAAGCTCTTCCATTATGGCCGCTTCGATATCGCCGTGCTGTTCAATGCCTTTGGTGCCATGGCCGAGCCGGTGTTCTGCACGAAGATCGCGTCCCGGCTGACGCGCACTTATACCGACCGGCATGGCCTCAAGGACATCTGCTCGGAGCTTCTCGGTGTGAGCCTTTCCAAGGTGCAGCAGTCATCCGACTGGGCCGCGGAATCCCTGTCGCCGGAGCAGCTCGAATACGCCGCGTCCGACGTTCTCTATTTGCACCGGTTGCGCGAGGCACTGGCGTCGCGTCTCGAGCGCGAGGACCGCACCAGGATCGCCGATGCCTGCTTCCGCTTCCTGCCAACCCGCGCTCGTCTCGACCTGATAGGCTGGCCGGACGAGGATATATTTGCGCACAACTCGGGTCGCTCAACCTGAGCCTGCTTACAGCGTACCGTAAGCCGCCAGATACCATCCTCCGCCATCATGAATCACCTCGGCCCAGCTGTTTGTCACGATAGTCTTAAGGCCGGCGAGGCTGAGATTGAACGCACCGCCGCCAGTGCGAGTGACGCGAAACCGTGCGCCGGAATAGGTGTTCGTCGACGCCAGCGTGATCGTTCGATTTGCCGTGAGCGTCCCTACGTGCCTCTGTTCCTCCGCGCTTATCAGAACGGTCAGCGCGAAGTCCGCATTGCTGTTGATCGTTTGGGTTCCGCCCTGAGATGCCCGACGCCATTTCGTTCCATCCGAAACAAGTTGCGCGCCACCGCCGCCCAGATCTGAGCAAAATATGACCTGCCCCGCGGAAGCTGCCGCGGAGGGCAAGGTGGCGATTGTGTAAGATCGCAGACGGAGATGCCGGTTCTGATCGACAACGGCGTTGGCGCCGAACATAGAGAGGCCCGTCGCCGCCGATACCCGCATCACGTCCTGGCGCACGGTGCTGCCGGCGGGCGTGCAACTCACCACGCAATCGACACCAAGTGCGCTGGCCGAGTGAATCTCGCTGGAAACGAAAGCAATCCGTGCCTGCTGGCCGAAAGCTGAGCCATTCCATGGGCGTACGGACAGGTCAAAGAGATTGACGTCGGCGGCTCCAATCAAGCCCGGCCCGGCCAGCGATCCATAGGCCGCATTGCCGACGATGCTGCAATGCGCTGTGGCGCTGGTGCGATAACTTTCCAGCGTGGCGGCAGACGAGGAACCGTCGGAGATGTTTCTGATGTCGCTTGGCCCTACCTGGGTGATAGTCAGGTCGCCTGTCATCGTGTCGCCAGCCCGCGCCACGGCATATTGCTTGGTCGCAATCCCCAGCGGGTTCGTCGGATTGCCAGCGACCATGGCGTAGCCGCTCGTCCGATCGATGGTTAGGGCTGTGGTCCAGGCGGCGCCATCGGAGGAAACCTTCACGGTAAGATCGTCGGTGCCGGTCAGGCCCAATTCGGCGCGCCCGGAATAGCCGGTTTGCATCAACAGCGACAAACTGTCGGCGGCGCTCTCCTTGTTCAGTGTGTAGCGCAGGTCGCCATCGCCGCCCTCCGCGATGGACTTTGCAGTCCACAATGCCTTGTTCAGCTTTGCCGCGAACGGGTTTGCGGCATCCGCTTGCGTTCCGACCCCGAGCAAAGTGATGTTTTGCAGTTCCTCGATCGCACCAAAATCCGCCCAGCCGGATCCTGTCCAGAAGACGAATCTGACTTCATCGGCGACATGGCAAAGGAAGCCCGCACGCGGCGGATAAAACGACCATGCGCCATCCAGGCTGTGCGCGATGGCGTTGTCGTGGCCGCTCCACGCGCCCGAAGCGCCGGCCGCCACAATGTAGCACTCGCCATTGCCGGGCGAGGAGGGTGGCGCTGCGAGTTGGCGTGTGACGACGGCCAGTTGCACCAGCGCATCGAGCATGCCGATGGCTTCATTGTGGGTGACGTGTTTCTGAGCCTGCGACGGCATGATGTACGGAAGTTCGAGATTGTCTGAGAAGTCCATGCCCGTTCCCTGCGTTGAGATGGGCGAGGATACGGCGAAGCAGTGCGGCGGCCGTCGGCGACGCGTTGCGAAAAATAATCGCTGCCATCGCGATCAACGATCACACAGATATAGGCAATGATTTCAGGTGGTTACTACACAGGTGCTGCGCAAGGAACTTTGAATCGCTGCGCCGGCCACGATTTTTAATTCCCATCCTGCGAATCTGTGCCTTGCATGCCGGCAATCCGCGATCACCGCTCCAAGAGCAGGATTTTTTCGCCGGCGAACACGGCGTCGACGGGGATTGCGAAACCCGCATTTCCTTGCAACGGCAATCGACGCGTGGTTGACCGGATCGATGATGCAGACCTGTCGCATGCCGCTCAGCGCCTCGCCCCACGCGACAACGGCGCTGACCACTTCGGTGCCGAATCCTCGCCCTTGCGCGTCCGTGACCAGAGACCAGCCGGCTTCCGGCAAGCCTTCGATGGACGGCTTCATATTGCGCTTGAGATCGTGAAATCCGGCTTCTCCAATGAAGCGTCCGGTCTCCTTCTCCTCGATTGCCCAGAGGCCGAAGCCGGTCATCGCCCACATGCCGGCATGCCGCAGGAAGCGAATCCAGCTTTCCTCGCGCGTCCGCGCCTTGCCGCCAATGAAGCGCGTCACGCCCGGCTCGGTCCACATCCTGGCACAGGCGTCAAAATCGGCGGACCGATGTGCGCAAGATCGTGCGGGACGTTTCGATCCGGGGGATAGTGATAACCGTGGCGTCGGGCATTTATGGTGATCCGTCGAGTGTCGGCGGCGCAATCGTCGCATGCCCGCGAGCCGCATCGGTCCACCGTTGTCGCTCTGCCCGTGCCAGCGCGGCTACGGCACGGCTACCGCTTCCAGTCCGCCTGTCGCGCCGAGTGGCACCAGAGGCGCCGGAACGTCGGTCGTCTTTTCCGGTGACTTGCAGAGATCGGCAATCACGCAGTGAGGACAGTCCGGCTTGCGTGCCTTGCAGACATAACGTCCATGCAGGATCAGCCAGTGATGCGCGTGGCGCATGAATTCCGGCGGAATGATGCGAATAAGCGCCGCCTCGACTTGTTCCGCCGTCCTGCCCGGCGCCAGCAGCAGCCTGTTGCCGATGCGGAAAATATGCGTATCGACCGCCATGGTCGGTTGGCCGAAGGCCATGTTGAGCACCACATTGGCGGTCTTTCGCCCGACGCCGGGCAGCCTTGTCAGCGCATCGCGGTCGCCGGGAACCTCGCTGTCGTGGTCGCGGATCAGCGCTTCCGACAGGGCGATGATATTCTTCGCCTTGGCACGCCACAGGCCGATGGTGCGGATACAGTTTCCGAGCCTTTCCTCGCCCAGCATCAGCATTTTTTCAGGCGTATCGGCGGCGGAAAACAATGCGCGCGTTGCCTTGTTCACCCCGGCATCCGTCGCCTGCGCCGACAGCACCACGGCAACGAGCAGCGTGAAGGCATTGACATGCTCCAACTCGCCCTTCGGCTCCGACCGCTGCACGGAGAATCGCCGGAAAATCTCATGAACTTCAGCGCGCGTATAAATGGAACGGGGTCGCGCCGGCCGCGGCCTCGCACCGCTGCGTATGCCGCCCGAAACACCATTTTTTGTCTTGGGGTTTTTCATGCCCCCTTTATAATCATCGCAAATGACCGGCACAAACTCCACACAGCCCGCTGACGAGCCTTTCTTCACGGCGCTGCTGATGCCGCACCGCTCGCTGGGGCGCACCGGCTTTGCCGTGCTGATGGGCGCGCTGCTGTTCGGGTGGCTGGTGACCGGAGCAATCTTCCTTTCGAACGGCGCCTGGCCGGTGTTTGGCTTCTTCGGATTTGATGTGCTTGCGGTCTACATTGCGTTTCGCCTGAATTACCGCGCGGCCCGTGCCCGCGAGGAGGTGTCGGTGTCGCGCACGGCGCTCGACATCAAGAAGACCGCGCCTTCCGGCCGCTCGGAGGCGCATCGGTTCAATCCGTTCTGGGCGCGCTTCAGCGTTTCGAGGCATGAAGAGATAGGCATCACCCGCATGGTCGTCGCATCGCGCGAGAACGCCGTATCGATCGGCTCCTTCCTCAACCCCGACGACCGCGAGAGTTTTGCCGCCGCCTTTTCGTCGGCGTTAGCCACTGCAAGACGTGGGTAAAACGCGCACAAAATAATCTCAAGTTGCAGGAATCGGGTGGAGAAGGACGCGTCCGGGAGCGATATTAGCGTTCAAGGAGATTTGCCATGAACGCACAGACAGCCATCCTGCAAAAGGACATCACACCGCAAGGCGGCGGCGACTATTCGACCGTCTGCCGGGTCATAGAAAAGATCAGCCTCGACTATCGCGATCAGCCTTCACTTGAAGCTCTCGCCGAGGACGTCGGCGAGACGCCTACCGGCCTGCAAAAACTGTTCACCCGCTGGGCCGGCCTCTCGCCGAAAGCCTTCCTGCAGGCCGTGACGCTCGACCATGCGCGCCGCCTGCTGGATGGCGGCATGCCGCTGCTGGAGACATCCTACGAGCTTGGCATGTCGGGTCCCGGCCGCTTGCACGACCTGTTCGTCACCCATGAGGCGATGTCGCCCGGCGACTATAAGAACCGTGGCGAAGGCCTCGTCATCCGCTATGGCTACCACATCTCGCCCTTTGGCATTGCGCTGGTGATGGTCACCGATCGCGGCCTCGCGGGCCTGTCCTTCAACGATCCGGGCGAGGAAACGGCAGCGTTTGCCGATATGAGCGGCCGCTGGCCAAACGCCACCTATGTCGAGGACATGTCGGCGACCGCGCCCTATGCCTCACGCATCTTCGATCCGGCGCGCTGGCGCGCCGATCAGCCACTGCGCGTGGTGATGATCGGTACGGATTTCCAGGTCAGCGTCTGGGAGGCGCTGTTGAAGATCCCGATGGGCAAGGCGCGCAGCTATTCTTCGATCGCCGAGGAAATCGGCAAACCGAGCGCCAGCCGCGCGGTTGGCGCGGCGGTTGGTGCCAACCCGATGTCCTTCGTGGTTCCCTGCCATCGCGCACTTGGCAAATCCGGCGCGCTCACCGGCTATCACTGGGGCCTGACGCGCAAGCGCGCCATTCTTGGCTGGGAAGCCGGGCAGGTCATGGGCTCGCGGGGCGAAAAAGCCTTGGCCCGAAAAGGTTGAGGCAAAGACCCGCAACGACAAGACCGGAAGCAATGAGCTTCCAGTCTCGCAGCGGTTCGTTGAGCAGCACTGCGGAGCCGAGAAAGCCGAACACCGGCACCAGCAAGGTGAACGGCGCGACGGTCGAGACCGGGTAGCGTCCGAGCAGCCCGCTCCAGGCGGCGAAGCCGAACAGCGTCGAGAGATAAACGATATAGGCGATCGACCCCGCCGATATCCAGTCCAGATGGGTGAAGCTGTCGAGAAATGCTTGCGGATCGATCACCAGCGCCACGGCGATCAGCGGCGGCAAGGCGAAAAGGCTCCCCCATACTACGAGGCCGAACACGTTCACGGCAGCGGATCGCTGCGATATCCGCTTGGACACGACATTGCCGCCGCCCCAGGACGCCGCCGCAGCGATCAGCAGCACCAACCCGATCAGCGTGACGTCGCCGCCGACGTTGATGGCGACCAATCCCACGCCGCAAAAGGCGAGAACCGCGCCGGCCAATTGCCATAGCGTCGGCCGTTCGCCGAGAACCATCACCGACAGGCCGATGGTGAAGAAGACCTGCAACTGCAGGATCAGCGACGCCAGTCCGGCGCTCATGCCGACCGCCATGCCGGTGAACAGAAAGCCGAACTGCAGCGCGAAAATCAGGAAACTGTAGGCGACGATCATCCGCAGCGGCACGTTGGGGCGCGGGATGAAAAAAATCCACGGAACCGCCGCCAGAAAGAACCGCATGACGCCGAGCGCCAGCGGCGACACCTGACGCAGCCCAAGCTTGATGATCGCAAAATTGACGCCCCAGATCGCGACGATTGTCAGGGCAAGGAGGATATGACGTGGCTTCATCGGCTCAGCTTTCCGTCGATTGTCGCGTGAAAGGAAGGCTGCTTCCTGCCTGAATCGCTCGTCAGCGCGATGCCGAACGCCATAGACCGCGATGGCGCATCCCTGAAGGTGCCATGGTGCGAAATCCGATCTGCCAAGGACAGTTCGGGCGATAGGACTTGCATCGATGCTCCCTCTTATCTCACTTGTCCTCCAACGAGCGGAAATCTGATGAGTCGGAACCGCCCCTCACTGTCGCCCCGCATTGCGATGATTCCAATCTGCCGCGCGACGCTGTAGATCTTTGCGAAAGCGTGGGGAGGACCAAATGATCATCGTCGTCGGCTCTATCAATCTCGACCTCGTAGCGGATGTCGAGCGCCTGCCGGCGCCGGGCGAGACCGTGCCGGGTTCGACCTTCCGCACCGCCCCCGGCGGCAAGGGTGCCAATCAGGCGCTGGCGGCGGCGCGTGCGGGCGGGCAGGTGCGGATGATCGGCGCCGTCGGCAAGGACGCTTTTGCCGTCGAGGCGCTGGCGCTGCTGAAGGAGGGCAGGGTTGACCTGACGGGCGTTCGCGAGGCGCATGCTGCGACCGGCGTTGCGTTGATCTTCGTCGATGGCAAAGGCGAGAACGTCATCGTTGTGGTCGCCGGTGCCAATGGCACCGTCCTTCCGGGCGACCTCGCCAAGGCAAATCTCAAGAAGGGTGACATCGTGCTGCTGCAGCATGAGGTGCCGCTTGAAACGGTCGAGGCAGCGCTCGACACGGCTCGTGCCGCAGGTGCGGCCTCGATCCTCAACACCGCGCCGTTCCGGCCTGAAGCCGCGAGGCTGCTGGCCAAGGCTGACTATGTCGTCGCCAACGAGACCGAATTCGATCTCTACGCCCGCGAATTGAACTTGACCGGCACCGACCGCGAAAGCCGGATGCACGGCTTTGCGAAGTCCACAGGCCACACCATCGTGGTCACGCTTGGCGGCGATGGCGTGGTGGCAATATCGGGCGGTCAGGCAGGACTGAGCGAGGCGCCGCTGCTTCGCGTTCCGGCAATACCGGTAACTCCGGTCGATACGGTCGGCGCCGGCGACACGTTCTGTGGCTATCTGGCCGCTGGTCTCGGAGAGAACCTGTCGCTGGAGCGGGCACTGTCGCGCGCCGCCGCCGCCGGGTCGCTGGCGTGCCTGAAGCCCGGCGCCCAGCCGGCAATCCCAATGCGAACCGAGGTGGATGAAGCGCTCAAGGCGGTCTAAGCGCCGTCCGCACAGTTCAGGCTCGGTTGATACGGCCTGATGCGGAAGCCAACGGTCCGGTGACGGTTGGCGACGCTGGGGCAATCGTCAGCGATTTCATTGATGCTTGGCGGTCACTGCAACCGCCGTCTTGCCGCGGCCCGGATGAGGCTTGGATCAATCGACGCGTCTTGTGCGTTCCTCCTCTCCCTCGGACAGCTTCAAGATAGAGCGTCTGGGCAAGCTTATGGCGGCAAACCCGCCTGTCTCAGGAGGCGGCTCAGTTCTCGGGCTTTGGCAGGATCGCGGTAAGGCTCGCGTTCGATGAAGCCAGAGGTCGTGAGATCTGGGTTACCACCGACAGCCTCTCTGACAATCCGCTCAGCTTCGTCTGGTCGATTTAGCGCTACGAGCGCAGCCGCTCGATAGAGGCGCGACCTATTTGTCTGAAACATCAGCTTACCGAGAGATTCAAAGGCATCTGCAAAACGTTCTAGCGCAAAAAGGGCGACGCCCCGTTCCTCCACGCAATACGCGGGAAGGAATGGATCGAGCGTTTCGGCCTCATCAAGCAAAGACAGTGAGCGCTCCGGTTCGCCAACTAAGGTAAAGGCTGCCGCGCAACCTGCCTTGATGTAAGCATCCGTCGGGTTCAACTCCATTGCCCTGCGGTGATGCGCAATGGCCTCTGCGAAATTCCCGTTCATAAGTTCCATGGCGCCCATGATGCGGTTCGCCTCGGCGTCGCAAGGATCAAGTTCGAGCGCACGTCGAATGTCCCGCCGACCTTGTTCAAGATCGAAATTCGGCAGCACTGAGCCTGCGCAAACCCGCCACGCATACGCGGCAGCATAGTTGGGATCAGCTTCGATTGCCTTGGTGAACCATCCGACAGCGTCTCGTGCATTGTCGTCAGTGACACCTCCGAGCCGATGACTGTCGAGTCCGCGCAGAAGGCAGTCGAAGGCCGTCATGTTCTCAGGCAGCTTCCGGCGCGCCGCCGTCATGGCCGCGTGCTCTATCCGTCCAGACACGGTTGCAGCGATCGTCGCGGCGGTCTCATCGACCAGAGCGAGAATGTCCTCTCGCTGAATCTTGTTACTCCAAACCACGGCCCCTTGTTCAGTCTCAGATAATGTGAGGCTGATAGATACCCGCTGCCCAATCTTCCGCACCTGTCCCTCCAGGACGAATTGAACGCCAAGAACCTCGCCGACTCTCACCGGGTCCGGGTGGAGGTCCGCAACTGTGAAACTCGCACTGCGCGAACTGACCGAAAGCCTGTGAAACCGCCCTAATTCGACAATCAACTCCTCGGTGAGGCCTTCGGCCAAATAGCGTTGATCCTCATTGTCGCCTGAAACTCGGAATGGAAGCACCGCCACAGACGAGGGCCGCCGTTCCCTCGTAATGTGAAATTGGGTCGGTGCTGATTGCAGTCGATGCTTTCCAATTTCCTCGCGAACCCTATAGAGGTGCACCGGCTCTGAAATGTTCTTGAAAGCGCGCTCGCCGACATCGTCAAATATGAACGCAGAGTTGCGGCGGACATGATCGAACAGTGCACCACTCACATAAATTGAGTCTGGTTCGGCTGCCGCCTGTATGCGCGCCGCAAGGTTCACACCGTCGCCGATCAGGTCATCCCCCTGCACGACGACATCCGCGATATGCAGGCCGAACCGCATACTGAGCGGTTCGCTTGCATTGTCTTGCACACCAGCCAATGCGCTACGGATTTCGAAGGCACTGCGAACGGCATTCACCGCGCTTGGAAACTCGGCAAAGGCTGCGTCGCCAGCTGTGTTGAAAATGCGCCCGTCGAGCAGATTGACCTTTTCCGCAATGAGAGTCTGACAGGCCGACAAGCGTTCGGCGGTTTGCTCTTCGGCTCGCTCCATCATCGCGGAGTAGCCGACGATATCGCCGACCATGAGGGCAGCCATTCGGCGCTTCATGCGAGACTCCTTCGCGACTCCCGCTGCGATCAGCAGTGACCAGCGGCTACTGCACAAAGCCCGAACGCTGCAGACAAGGGGCAGAGCCGTGGTCCCTGTCGGCAGCAGAGAGGAGCATAACCCGTTTTGGAGTTAACTGCACGGAGAACGCGCATTAAGGCGATGACAGGCTACCGCAATACGCGGAATAGGAGCAACGTCCAGAAACTTTAGATTGTCTGGGCAAAAGCAGCAGCTGGGCAGATCGGTCGGCGCTGCTTGATCTGGGATCGCGCGCGCTCAGACTACCTCGCAGCGCTCCCAGCGGCTGAAGGTATCATTCACTTCAAATGAGCGGACAGACATTTGGTGTGAGCCGCTCTATGCCGATCTGCTCGGGGTCTGCGCCGCCCGCATTCCGGCAATCTAACCGGCGTGGTAGGTTAGCCAACGCTTCCGGCCTGGCGCATGGTGGAATGCCCGCGAGCCGCATCGTTTCGATATGCCGGAGGCTCTCGTCGGCGTTGAAGGTTTGGTAGTTGCGATTTCTTCAATTGTAATGTCCTGGGTAACGCCGCAAGGTCTCCTTGACTGTCGCCTCGGCCTCACCCTCCAACAGAGCATTGAAGCCTCAGGCGGGTTCGTATAAGGAACAGCAGTCGGCTTGCCCACGAGAGTCGATGTGCGCTCGCTCACGCGCCTGCACCCGTAGCTCAGCTGGATAGAACGCTGCCCTCTGAAGGCTCGTGTCTGGGTGGCGAAATGGAGAGAAAAAGAACGTAGAAGATCAATGGCTTACGCGAAGGGGATCTGGCCCTTCACAGTCGCGGAAATTCCACGTAAGCACTGCGTAAGCAGATGCACCCGTAGCTCAGCTGGATAGAGCGCTGCCCTCCGAAGGCAGAGGTCACAGGTTCGAATCCTGTCGGGTGCGCCAAATCTTCAAACTAAATCAATAGGTTAAGAGCACGCGCTGGCCTGCCTTCGCCGCCCTGTCCCGGGTCAGCAGTGGGTCAGCAATTGGTGGTGATTTCAGGGATGATTTGCCCCCGTTCCGCCCGATCCCCCAGCGCGCGCTACCGGTCGGTCGTCGCGCGATTCAGAGGCGAAGAAGGCCAAGGCGCCGACGTGCGATGACTCTCTACCGGCGAGGGTGACGAAGTCGGCGCGCCCAGACGAAACCTCGCCCTTCGCCCTCAACAAAGGGAGGCCCCGGCCGCAGGCCGGTTAACAGGCCGACCACAGTTATCGGAGCCGCTCAGCGGCGGAGATCATGGCGGCCAGGGTGCAGCTGGGTAAAGGCGGTGAAGCGCGTATGCGCAGAGTCCGGGCCGAGCTAGGCCTGGCTGTTGAGCCGCCCTCCCGCTCCAAGGCCGGTCGCTCCCACAACCGTGCGGTACGGCCCTCTGTGGCCGGATGGCGGACGTCCGGCTGGGCTCGACGGTCGCCCGGGGGTTCGAAAACCGCAGTGAATGAGTATGTTACCCCCCACAACATGCATTTTTCCCTCAAAAAGTCCAAGCTGTAGAACGCGAGGGTCCCGGAAGGCCTGATTACACGCCGTAGCCTTGGCTGCGTCGCTTGAGTGAAACATGGGGGCTTTACCGGCGCGCTCGTTTGGGCCCAGTATGATGCGCTTGTCACCAGACGGCGACCTTGCCGGCCCTTGCACTACAAGGCCCGCTCTGGGTAAGAAACAGGTCGCTTCCGCCGAGCGCCGGAACGAGACAGTTGCGCCATCTCCCGATCTTCCTGGACGCCCCCAGAAAGGTCGAGATCCCGTCCCCTTGCTGACCTTCATTCGGTCAAACGGGGTCAACCCAGGTCCTGTATCATCTTACATTCAAGCATGCGTAGGTGTGCCCCGTCGCCAAACCTACCCATCGTCCGTTGTGCTCCGCGATGAACGTCGCACGATCGCAGCCAATGGACGCGCCGACAGCCCGTTCGCGCCAGACATCGTCTGGATAGCGTTGCTCATGAGCAAGCGTCGAGCTATACGCCATCGGCGTTGTGGCGAAATGGCTGCCCTGGGCAAAGCAGGAGGCACGGTCATGAGACGACGGTTGATCATGCTCTGATACGCGGGTTGGTTACCGCAGGACCTGATGCGTCCTCACTCCACAGAAGCTCTCCCCAGACCGGCCGACCTGCGCTTTGCGCCATCTCGAATGCCTCGTCAAGGCCGGGCACTGTGTGCATATCGATCGTTCGGGTGACGACGTCGTCGCCATGGCGTTCGACGCGCAACTGCGTCAATCGGTCCGGATGACCGCGAGCGCGGCGATCTGTGGAATACCGGCGAGCGCTGCCCGAAGATGGCTCAGCGAGGCGCTTCATCTTGCGGGTCGAGATTGCCGTCGCGGAAAAGCCTGGCCAGGAACTCCGACTGGTCGCGTGCCGGATCAAGGTGCAGCCGGGTCCGTTCCACGATCGTGTCGATAATTCGCTCACTGCGGTCACGAACGAGTTCAATGGTGTTCTGGCGGCCGCTTTCCGGGCGAGGAATCAGCGCGGCTGCGGTCACTGCGATGATGACACCGAACGTAACGGCCAATGCGACGCGGATCGGGACACGAGGCAGATGCCACGGTGGTGCTTCCTCGCCGCAAGTAGACCGAGATTTTTTGCTGCCTGCGAGTCCCGCCCCGGGAAGGAGCTTCCAGGTCAAAACTCTTCGCAGTTTCGGGCCGACAATGGACATCTGACGATCAGCGACGCGAGCAAGAGGAAGGGTACGAGTGGTCCGGGACGCTACCTCCCGTAAGGGCGCTCGCTGGATGGATAGAAGCCCTCGGCTCCAGTTTCAGTAGTGAAGGTGCAGCACAAACGGTGCTTGCTCGCCCCTCGGAACAACCACGAACAGGTTGTCGTATGCGCTTCTTTCGATTTTGACGTCCTCGGGATATCCAAACGCCTTGAGAATTCTGGAATGGTGCTCCAATGCCCGACCACAAGCACCCTGTCTTTGCCGTTCTCGGAGCGGAGGAGACGGACCAGGCCGTCGGTGTCCTCATCAGGAATGGACACGAATCTCGAGTCCACGGGCCGTCGCGAGAGGCCCGGCCGTCTCAACTGTGCGCTTGGCTTGCGTAGCATAGACAGCGGTGATGCCGGCATCTTTCAGTCGCTCCGCCAACATCTTCGCCCGTTGTTGGCCGAACTCCGACAGCGGGGTTTCATAAATTTCATCAAGTTTCAGCGTCGACGGCGGATCGCTGTGTCGAACGATGTAGATCGCCTCCTGCGCACTAACCATATGTGGCAATACGGAGGATGCCGACAACTAAGCCGATCAGAAACCCGACGGCCCTGGATCTCATGGCGGTTGCTCCTGCGTCCGCACCTCTCCGGAGGAAACTTGCAGCGTAGCACGCAAGGCAGGCCGCAGATAGTCAGTTGGCTCTTCCCAATCCCAATCGCCCAAGAGGTGACAGAAGTCTCCGGCGGGCCAAGTCGGCTGAATGACAGCGACGGGTTCTAGCGACCGTAGAGGATGGGTAAACAGATGTCCGCCCCCGGCGCGACTTTGCCGTTCGGGTTTGACCCTCTCCGGACCTTGGTTGAATTGAGTGGAAGGTCGGCTTGTGAGGTTGGAAGCGGACCGCCGGGCGCTTTGTGTGCGATCTGACTGCCCTAGGGTAGATGTGCGTTGAGATGGGTCCGGCGCAGGACTACCGTATCGAACAAGACTGATGGAGGAGCGGATGGCGGAACCGGGGAGGAATGTACTCGGTGCCCAAGTGGACCGCGCACTCGAGGTGTTCGGCGAGACAGTGATCATCCATCGCGATCCGGCCGGAGCGCTTGTCGATGTGGCCGTGATCGAGGAGATCGTGCCTCCAGCCGTGGCCGCACCATTTCACCGACACCACAGGGAGGATGAGATCTCCTACGTGATCGAGGGGACATTTCGGATCTGGCGTGGCGATGAGGTGGTCGACGTCGGCCCGGGCGGCATCGCATTGCTACCCCGCCATCAGGTCAACCTTCAAGAACATTGGTACGGGCACGGCCGCCTCCTGAGTATCCGGCCCGGAGGTTTCGAACGCTTCTTCGAGGTAGTTGCTGAGCGCCGCCTCGGAGACGATGACACGGATGAGATTACGAGCGTTGCTGCCGAGTTCGGGCTGGAAATCCTGGGCCGCCACCGGCCTGAGCTTGCGGTGTCGGCTTCTGACCCTGGCTATCGTCTAATCGCGCGGTAAAATGCAGACCTTTTGGACGTCGGGGCTGTCGTTTGCCGGGAGCAGTGTCGTGTTCGCGGTCGACATAAAGTCGCCGCATGATGGGGCTTCGCGGGTGGAACCTTCCAATGTGTGAAACGCACGCTACCGGCACAATGGCTCGAAGGTGCAACAGCCTCGGCGGAATGGTTCGTCCACGTCCCGGCAGGGACGCCTCGACGCGCCTCAGGGCAGGCGCATGTGAGCTTGCTGTTGTCAAGCCATAACACTGGTCGCCCGGCTGAACAGCTCACCGGATTTCAGCATCGCATGCATGATGACAGCCAGCTTGCGCGCCACGGCCACGGCCGCACGCTTGAAGCCGATCTTCTCCCTCAGCTTCAGCCCCGAGGCGCCCAGGTCGCTTTCGCGTAAGCGCGCGTCAGGATCACGGTCGCCGCTTCATAGAGCAGTCCCCCTCAGATGAGCGTTGCCGCGCCGGGAGATGTGGCCGTCATAATCGACTTCGCCGGACTGGTAGCGACGGGTGGTCAGCCCAGCCACGCGCCGACCGAGCGTGACTTTTTGAAGTTCGTCGGATCCTCGATGGCGGTCGTGAACGAGGTTGCGGTGACCGCGCCAACCCCTGGGATCGACATCAGCAGCCGACAGGCGCCTGCCGGGCGCCGGCGAGAAGCTGCCGCCCAAGCCCGGCGGCACGGCTGCGCATGCTGCGCCAGGCCTCAAGAACCGGCAGGATGATCCGGGCAAGCGCTTGCTGGCCGGCCAGCAGGCGCCGGACATTGTCTTCGAACTTGCCGCCCACAACAACCGGCAGAATTGACCCAACGCGGACCTTCGTGTCGATCACCTGGAAGGGCCGCAAGTTGACGCGAAGCCGCCATTGACAACCAGGGAGATAGGCAGTCTGCCCGACCTCCGGAGACCGCGAGGGTGCGTCCGCGGGCGGCGCTTTGCTCTCGCTAGGGACGCTGATAAGGCGTATGGTTTCTGATCGCTGGCTGGGACCTCACGGGCTAACGACTGAGAGCGGAAGACTCCCGCCCTAGAGACGCGGCGCTCCTAGTTCGCTTTGTTCGGCGCGCTCACCAGATTGCCTATCTCTGCCGGAATCGCCTTGCTCGATTCCGGCCGCAATCGTTTTTTTCGCCGGAGGAGAAATCACATGCATCACCTTCCACGCCGCGAATTTATCCTTCAAGGCAGCGCCGCCCTCGGCGCGCTGGCGTTCTTCCATTCACGGTTTGCCCACGCCTTTCCAAGCCGGGCAGGTGAGACCGTGATCCCGTGGCTTGATCAACCGTCGCCCAATCCCGTTCCGGCGGTCATCCAGAGCCAACTTGTCTGGGAGGATTTGGATTCATGGGTGACACCCAATGACAAGTTCTTCAGCATCGCGCATTTTGATCGGCCAACCATTGACGCGAATGCCTGGAAGCTGGAAATCGATGGGTTAGTGAAGAAGCCCCTGAGCCTGTCGCTCGCCGATCTCAAGGCGCGGCCACGCCAGGAGGTGGTTTTCACACTTGAATGTTCGGGCAATCACGGTTTTCCATTTTTTACCGGCGGCATCGGAAACGCCCGCTGGGCTGGCACGCCGCTCGCTGCCATTCTTGAAGAGGCAGGCGTGAAAGAAAACGGCATCGAAGTTGTTTTTTGGGGCACTGATGTTGGTGACATCGCTCTCAAGGACGACGTTCGCGATGTCAAGATGCATCAGAACTTCGCCCGCAGCATGTCGCTCACCGATGCGATGAGCCCCAACAACATCCTCTGCTACGAGATGAACGGGGCCGCCCTGCCGGAACCCAACGGTTTCCCGGTGCGGCTCATCGCACCCGGCTGGTACGGCATCGCCAACGTCAAATGGCTCAAGCGCATTGAGATACGCAACACGCGCTTCATGAGTCTGCTGATGGGGCGAGACTACGTCACCATCCGCGAGGAAGAACACGATGGCGAGACGGTGTGGGCCGAGACCTCGGTCGGCCGTGCGTTGCTGAAGTCCGCGCCTGCCAGAGTGACGCGCAGCGATGCCGGATACCGGATCAGCGGTGCGGCCTGGGGTGCTCCCATCGCCAAGGTCGAAGTGAAGATTGATGATGGCCCATGGCTCGAGGCGACGATCGACCATGGTGAAGAAGCTGAATTCGCGTGGGTAATCTGGTATCTGGATTGGCAAGACCCGGCACCCGGCGAGCATAGCGTCACATCCCGAGCGATCACTGCATCGGGGCAGGTCCAACCCGCAATGGACGATCCCCTCATCGCCAAAAAACACACATACTGGGAAAGCAATGGCCAGGTGACGCGCCGTATACGCATCGCTTGAGACTTGGCGGGCAGGCGGAAAGTGGCGCAGGCATACGGCGATGCCCTTGAGGTCACGCTCCCCAGGGTATCCGGCCGCTGGGTCGACTCTGGTGCCAGGCGATACTCGACGTGACCCCGATGCACGAAGCCATCTTCAGCGACGGTCAGGAGGGTCATTGTTCATTCGCCCTCGCTGACGGCGCAGATAAAGCGTATGATCGTTCATCGCTGGCGGGGATCGTTCGCGCGCCAGCGACTGAGAGCACAAGACTCCCGCCTACACAGGGCGCGCTCCACACTCGACACCATTTTGCGCGCGCACTGAGACTGTCTGTCTCTGCCTGAAGTTCTTTTGCTCGATTTTGGCTGGAATTTTTTTCAAAAGGGAGCGGTCCGATGCCAATCATTCAAGATCGTCGCACTTTCGTAGCTGGCCTAGCAGCTGCTGGCACTGCAAGCCTCATCGGCACTTCGACATCGGCGAGGGCCGAGCCGCCCCCGGAAACGACCACCGTTCGCTTGGGGAAGTGGGGTGCTTACTGCTGGGCTTCAGTCTTCCTCGCTGGCGAGTTGATGCGCGCCGACGGCATCACCGACGTCCGCTATGTGACAGGTGACACCAGTGTCGACAATTCTCAATGGCTCGCCCGGGGTGACACGGATTTCGACATGAACATGCCGTCGATGCACATAACGTCCATCGAGGCCGGCGTACCAATCAAGGTACTAACCGGCGTGCATTTCGGGTGCTTCGAACTGATGGCCAACGCCAGCGTCCAATCCGTGACGGATATGCGGGGCAAGCGTGTGGGGGTTTGGTTCCTGGATTCGCATCCACACAAGCTGACAAGCCTCATAGCCAACTATGTCGGGCTCGATCCCGTCCATGATATTGAGTGGGTCGTGACCGGTAACTCGGTCCAAGACTTTGTCGACGGGAAAATCGATGCGTTCCTCACCGCTACGCCCGAACCACAAATCCTGCGCGCGCAGAAAAACTTCCCCGGCCACACGGTCGTCAACATCGCCGTCGACGAGCCATGGTCGCAGTATTTCTGCTGCATGGTCGCAGGCAGCACGGATTATGTGACCAAATACCCGGTAGCGACCAAGCGTGTCTTGCGCGCCATCCTCAAGGCCGCCGACTTCTGTGCTTCGAACCCGGAATTGGCGGCACAGGAGCTGGTCGATCGAGGCTTTCTGCCCAATTATGACTATGCGCTGGCGACGCTGAACGAGGCCCCGCACGACAAGTGGCGAGACTATGATGCTGAAGACACGGTGCGCTTCTATGCCCTCCGCATGCACGAGACGGGCATGATCAAGTCGAGCCCGCAGAAGATCATCGCCGACGGCACCGATTGGCGCTTCCTCAACGAGCTGAAGCGCGAGTTAAAGACGTGAGCGCCAGTACACGGCGGCCCTTTTCGAGGAGGAGATCCCCATGCAGATCATCCAGAACCGCCGCTCTTTTCTGGCCGGCGCTGCGGCGGCCGGCACTGCGGGCCTGATCGGCACCGCGACCGAGCCTGGGCCGAGGCGCCGCCGGAAACGACCTCCGTTCGCCTGCCGCGGTGGATCGATGGCGCCTACTGCTGGGCGGGGATGTACCTGGCCGGAGAGCTCCTCAAAGCGGAGGGCTTCACCGACGTACGCTACGTGCAGGGCGACGAGAAAGTCGATCAAGCGGTGTGGATTGCACGCGGCGAGACGGATTTCAGCATGAACTATGCTCCGGTCCATGTCGCATCGATCGACGCGGGCGTACCAATCAAGGTGCTTGGCGGTCTGCACTCCGGGTGCCTCGAACTGATCGCCAACGACAGCGTCGAAGGCATCTCGGACCTCAAGGGCAAGCGCGTGGGCATGCACGACATCGATGCGCCGTCGCGCGTGCTGGTCGCCCTGATGGCCGCCTATATCGGACTGGATCCCAACAATGACTTCGAATGGGTTCAGGAAGCAAGCCGGTGGAAGCCTTCGCCAAAGGAAAGTTCGATGCATATCTCTTCACGCCGCCGGAGACGCAGCAACTGCGCGCCAAGAAAATCGGCCACACGATCCTCAACACGACCCTCGACAGCCCTTGGTCGCAGCATTTCTGCTGCATGGTTTCTGCCACTGCGGACTACGTCGAACAGGTATCCGGTGGCGACCAAGCGCGTGCTCAGGGCCATCGTCAAGGGCGCCGACCTCTGCGCGTCGGATCCCGCATGGAGTGCAGGGCAGATGGTCGAGCGAGGCTTCGTCCACAGCTACGAATACGCGCTGCAAACACTGAGCGATACGCGGTACGACGTCTGGCGGGACTACGACCCCGAAGCTTCGGTACGCTTCTACGCACTTCGGATGCAGGAGACGGGTATGATCAAGTCCAGTCCGCAAGAGATCATCGCCAACGGGACGGACTGGCGCTTCGTCAACGAGCTGAAGCGCGAGTTGAAGACGTGACCAGGCGGCCGGCAGGCGTCCGTTATTGGCCCTGCTCGCCGCGCCGGCGTAGGCGCGTGTCAGCTGGGACAGCCGACAAACAGACAACGTCCAAGTGGCTAGGGGCAACTACGGGAGGCCCAACATGCTCAGTGCGTTAAGCAAGGCCTGTATGGTGATCCTTTTGTCAGGGAGCTGCGCTTTCGCCCAATCGGATGCGATAGAGCCGAAAGCGGGAACGTGGAAGACATGGGTGATCACGTCAGGCAAGGACTTCCGAGTCGCCCCTCCACCGGATGCTTCCGCAACCGAGCTGGAGCAGCTCCACGATCTTGTCGCAAAGAACGATGCGCAGGTCGCCGCCAAGATCACGTTCTGGGACGCCGGTTCGCCCGGCTATCGATGGATCGAGCTTGTCAACAATCGCCTTCTCGCTGGCCAGCCGATCCCCAATGCGCACCGCGTCTACACCTATTTGACGATGGCGATCTACGACGCCACCATCGCGGCGTGGGAGTCGAAGTACTTCTACAATCGGCCGCGTCCGAGCGAGGTGGACGCGACACTGCCGACTGCACTGCCTACGCCTCGGAGTCCCGCTTATCCATCTGAACACGCAGCTACCGCCGGAGCCGCCGCGGCGGTTCTTTCCTATTTTTTTCCGGACGAGGCGTCGTCGTTCCAGGCGATGGCCGAAGAAGCGGCGCAGTCGCGTGTGCTTGCCGGTGTCCAGTTCCCGAGCGACTCTTCCGCCGGCCTGGAGTTGGGGCGACGAGTGGCAGAGCAGGTGATTGCGCGGGCAAAGGCCGATGGCTCCGACGCAGTTTGGACCGGCACGGTTCCGACCGGGCCGTGCAAGTGGGTTGGAGACAAGCCAGGCAATGCAACCATGCCAAACTGGAAGCCGATCCTGCTTGACGGCAGCCAATGAATTCAGGCCGACGGCTCCACCCGACTGCAAGTCCGCAGCCGTAAAAGCGGAGACGGACGCGGTTCGGCAGTTTGATCGAAAATTTCCCAACAACTACAAAGCTTTCTACTGGCAAAGTCCGTCCGGCATTTTTACCAGCTGGTATGACTATGCCAGCAGGTGGATGTTTGAGGATAAGACGGACTCGAATCCGCCGCGCGCCGCACGCGCCTATGCGATGCTCGCAGCGGTCTACTACGACGCGTTCATTGCAAGCAACGACGGGAAGTTCGCCTATTGGTACCTGCGGCCCAACCAGCTTGATCCGAGCATCACTCCCCTGTTCGCGGTGCCGCCCTTTCCGAGTTATCCGTCAAATCACTCCACTCTCTCAACGGCGCGTTGCGAGATCCTGGCGTACCTGTTCCCCAGCCATGCGGAGTTCATCCGCGCGGTCGGCAAAGAGGCGGGCGATTCCCGCATCTGGGCCGGCATACACTACGAAATGGACAACAAGGCAGGCGTCACACTCGGCAAAGCCGTCGCGGGGAAATTCATCGAGCGGGCAAGAACAGACGGAGCAGACTAGCGGCCCCGACCTGACGACCAAATGTCCATATTGGCGCTGGAAACGGGAGTTTGATCGAGCACACCGAAAGTCCGCTCATGGCGCAACCTTCCCCTTCGAGAACCGGAAGAATTGACCCCATTACGGACGTCTGCCCAAAACTAAGTGCGAGATCTCCAGGTGATGAATGGCCGCACAATCAAGGGAACAGCCTCCGCGCATTCAGGTTTTCGGCGCGTTTGCCCTTGAATGGTGCGGGCCGCGCGTCGGCAGGAAGGCGTGACGTTGCACGAATGCGTAAGTGGTGTCTCGCGTGAGGCTGAAATCAATACTGAGTTGAGATCGACGTCGAACCACTTCATCGATAGTCGAGTTCAATGTACCGTCCTTATGCATCGCTTCGATGATTTCCCTAAGTGTCGCGGCGAGGGCGTCATCGCTGCGGTCGACTACAATCGAGCTTGGAGTGTATGTCAGGGGCTGTCCCACGATCCGAAACGGAGCGCCATCATTGATCTTCTGCATCAGAGCGTCCGTAGCATCAATTATGCCATCGACTTCCGCTCCCTCCCCCTTGGCAAGCGAAGCATAGAGTGCGCTTTGATCGTCGAATTTGACGATTTCCGGGCGATCGATTTTGTAGATGAACGATGGCATGTCGAAGATCTCAAAGGGTTCACGCGTCAGATACTTTTCATATTCCGTGCCTTTGACCACTCCAATCCTCTTTTCGCTTGCTTCGGATGGTTCTTGTATGGTCGCATTATCTCGGTGGACGGCCAACGAGCTTAGTTCCGTAATAGTAGGCGGCGACAAATTGTATTGTCTCTGCGCGCTGGACCGTCGGGGTCACGCTGGTCGCGATGTCCCACTTCCCGTCCCAATTGCCGGCCACAATGGCCTCGAAGGAATAGGGCATATAGAAGCTAACGCTAACTCCCATGCGTCGGGCAATTTCCTTCGATACGTCGACGTCCATCCCGTCAAAATCGCCGTTGTCCTTGCGCCACGACGCCGGGGCCCAATCTGGATCGGTGGCCACGACCAGAACACCTTTGGATTTTACTCGATCGAGGCCGGATTCCGCAGCCGAGAGTGGGCCTGTGAGGATCGAGAACAACAACACCGCGCCAGCGGCCAGTAGGCGCTCATTCATGGCTTCCGTGCCTATCAATATCGTCCTTATCATACTAATGCTCTTTCCAACTTGTAAGTCTCATTCCTGATTTGTAGCCCGGGAGCCGGTGGCTACTTGACCTGGGATGTGCAATGCGCGGGATGAATTTCGGGGTTGGCGCCAAGCTGCTAGCGGGGCTAGCTCTCCTGACCACCTTCATTGCGATCAGCGGGGGCTTGGCGGTCTACTCCTTCAATCAGCTCAACAAGAGCTTCGACAGGGTGGCGTCCACACAGCTCGCCACCATGGTTGCTGCCGCGCAGTTGAGGCAGGAGAGTGAGGTCTTGAGTTCGCTGGCACCCAACCTGTTTGCGAGCGATATGACACGCGGTTCACTGACGAATTTCTCGACCAAGACCTTCAGGCTTCAGTCGACCTTACAGCGATTGGTCCAGGAGCTCACCAAGCAACTCGGCGACAAGAGTGGCGTCAGGGAGATCGATGAGATCGCGCGGGCGATGTTCTCAAATGCTGACCGGCTGGCGACCCAGATCTACGCCAAGGCGACAGCACAGGCGGACTTGCGGCGAGCTGCCGGACAGCTCGCCGCAGCGAGTGCCGACTCGCAGTCCTTCGCCGATGCCTTGGGTTCTAATTCGACGACGGAGAACCGTCAGCTGATTCGCGATAGCCTGACCGGGCTCGACGGCTTGAATGCCGCGGCATTCCGTGCCCTTGGCGGTGGACCTCAAAAGCAATCTCTGGCTGTCCCGACCAGCGTCACTGCTCCGCCCACTACGCCCGTGGCTGTCCGTCTGCGCAAGCTCGACCTTGCGGTCAGCGGGGCGGCTGCGGCACGCGAGCGCCTGGATGGCCTCGATGTAGAGATCGTACGGCTGCTGAAGGAAAGCGAGTCCCTGTCCCAACGGCTCAATGACACGGTTCAACCTCTGATGGAGAGTATACAGAGCGATATCACCGGCCAGAACAAAGTCCTCGGCGCAGTCCTGAGCCAGCGATCCACCGTCATGCTCACCCTGGGCGTACTGGGGCTGCTCTTGTCCGCGAGCATCGCCACCTATTTTCAGCTGTCAGTCGTCGGTCGCTTGAATCGGCTGAGGGTCGCGGTGCAACAGGGATCGCCCACGGAGGCGACGAAGCTGCTCCTGAAGGGAAGAGACGAAATCGCGGAAATGGCCCGTGCGGTTGTGAACTACGTCAACGAGATCAATCGCAGGGACGAGGAACTGGTACTCAGCCAGTCGCGGCTGACGAACGCGATCGAAGCTATCACCGACGGCTTTTCGCTCTACGACGCGAGTGATGTCCTGGTTACATGCAATTCCCACTACCGCACGCTGCTGTACCCGGGTCAAGAAGACCTGGTGCGGCCAGGACGGCCGTTTGAAGCCATCATTCGGAAAGCGGTAGAGATGGGCATGATCCCGCAAGCCCTTTCCGACCGGGAGGAATGGATCGCCTCGCGGCTGCAGAGCCATCGTAACCCGAAAGGACCGACGTTGCAGCAGCGGAGCGATGGAACTTGGATCGAGATCCAGGAACACAAGACGGAGAGCGGGGATACGGTATCCGTCTACGCTGACGTAACGGAGCGCCGACAATTCATCGATAGGCTTCTCGAGGCCAAGCAGCAAGCCGAACGGGCGGGCGAAGAGTTGGCGGAGAAGAACCGAATGTTGGAGGCTCTGTCCAACAAGCTGTCGAAATACTTGGCCCCTCAGGTCTATTCATCAATTTTCTCGGGCCGCCACAGCGTTGAAGTCTCGTCAACGCGAAAGAAGCTGACCATATTCTTCTCCGATATCGCCGGCTTCACCGAGACTACGGACAACCTCGAGTCCGAGGAGCTGACGGCTCTTCTCAATCGATATCTCAATGAGATGTCCAAGATCGCGCTGCAATATGGTGCCACGACCGACAAGTTCATTGGCGACGCCATCATGGTGTTCTTTGGCGACCCGGAAACGCGCGGAGCAAAGGAAGACGCGCTGGCCTGTGTGAAAATGGCCATAGCGATGCAGGCGCGCATGGCCGATCTGGGCGCGGAATGGCGCGGCCTTGGATTGGAAAACCCCTTCCGGCTTCGGATCGGGATCAACACCGGCTTCTGCACGGTCGGGAATTTCGGCAGCGAGGATCGCGTGGACTACACGATCATAGGTGGCGAGGTGAACTTGGCCTCGCGGCTCCAGGCGAATGCCGAAGTCGGGTGCATACTGATCGCGCATGAAACCTATTCGCTGGTCAAGGATGACATCAGTGCCGTGGAGCAAACGCCGATTTCCATCAAAGGATTTGTGCGGCCTGTACGCTGCTACAAAGTCGAGGGCACCTATGAGCAATTGGCGAAGCCAGGAAGCGCGGTCCACTATTCCGGCGATGCAGGGACGATAGCGTTGAAGCTCGATCATTTGGACGACGAAGACCGCCGACAGCTTCAAGAAACGGCTCGAACCCTGCTATTTATGCTTGACCGGCAGGTTTGAAAGCCTGACACGCGCCTGCCGCTTGATTGTCATTGAGGTGGAGACCGTCATCGGTCTGACTAAGTTCACGCTCCTACCCAGCAACGGCCGATGACCTCAAATCAAAGAGCCGCGAAAGCTCGCTCGAAGGTTCCAGCTCTAGCGAAGAGCCGAGGCGAGCATGGATCTACGGTTACTTTCTCTTTCCGCTATGACGAACTCTGAGGGTCTGGTTATGGCGCACCCTTCCCGTTCGAGAAACAGAAGAATTGACCCATTGCTGACCTTTGCGAGCCGCGAATGGATGTCTGCCTTAAAAAGCGAAGCGGTCATTCCTAAACTCACTACCTGGTCGCTGCGCATTGTAATTCCGCCCGCGTCCGCCGTGCCGATTCACGGAGTTGGCTGAGCGAGATCGTCGCCCTTCGCGCATCGCCCCCTGACATTTCATTTTCACGCGACCCGTTCTATGATTTTGGGGGGACAGGGCCAATTACCGATGGACCGCAAGCTCTCAGCAATCCTCGCTGCCGATGTCGTGCGCTATTCCGCGCTGATGGAGCGCGACGAGGCCGGCACTTTCGAGCGCCTTCGTGCCGGACGCAAGGAACTGTTTGAGCCCGAAATTGCTCGCCACCACGGCCATATCTTCAAGCTTATGGGCGACGGGATGCTCGCCGAATTTGGCAGCGTCGTGGACGCCGTGGAATGCTCGGTCTCGCTGCAGCGCGGGCTAGCGGAACGGAACGCCGCCGTTCCCGAGGATCAGCGGATCCAGGTGAGGATCGGGATCAATCTCGGCGAGGTGATCGTCGAGGGCGAGGACCGGTATGGCGAGGGCGTCAATGTCGCGGCCAGGCTCCAGCAGCTGGCAGACCCAGGCGGCATCTGTGTCTCGGGAAAGGTCGCCAGGGAAGTCGAGAAGAAGCTGGCCTTCGGCTTCGAGCCGATGGGCGAGCAGAAGGTGAAGAACATTGCCGAACCGGTGCAAGCCTTCCGCGTCATCACAGAAGGACAAGCCAGACGCCTGCCGGTGATACCATCGCAACCGCGCTGGGTTTGGGCAGGAGCAGCGGTGCTCGCCCTTCTTCTCGTTTTAACCGGGGCGACCTGGCGGTTCTGGCCGACGGCGACAGTGAGCGACATGCCGAGGATTGCGGTCCTTCCCTTCGATGACATGAGTGCCGGCGCGGATCAGGGATATCTCAGCGACGCCGTCGCCGAGGGGATCATCACCGAGCTTTCGCGGAGCAAGACTTACGCCGTCATCGCCCGGAACTCGAGTTTCAGGTACCGCGACAAGCCCACCGACGCCAGGCAGATCGGAGATGAACTCGGCGTCGACTACCTGCTTGAGGGCAGCCAGCAGAAGGTGGGAGACCGGCTGAAAGTGACGGCCCAACTGCTGAATGCGCATGACGGATCGCATCTGTGGGCTAACACCTACAACCGCGAGATCGGCGATCTTTTCGTCGTCCAGGAGGAAATCATCCGCACGCTTGCGGATCGTGTCGGGCGCAGGATCCAGCGCCCCCTGCCAAAGAGCACTGCTGCGCAGGTCAGCGCGCTCCACTATCACCTGATGGCGATTGCCGAGATGCGCAGCAGTGCTTTCACGGCCGCGGGGAACCAACTGGTGCGGCAACTGAGCCTCAAGGCGATCGAAGCGGATCCAAACGCCCAGTTCGGCTATATCGGGCTGGCCTGGTCCTATCGCCATGATGCGACATTCGGGTGGCACGAGCAGGAACATAACCGGGACGAGGCGTTGAAGCGCGCCGCCGAGTACGCCGACAAGGCAATCCTGCTCGCTCCGGACGACGCCGATGCGCATCATGTCCGCGCCCGCATCCATACCGAAGCTGGAGAGATCGAGCAGGCCCTTGCACGGTTCGATCAGGCAATTGCGCTGAATCCCAGCAATTCAAACATCCTCATGGGCAGTACGGACCCGCTGCTGTATATCGGCCGCACCGACGAAGCGATCGATCGGATCGAGCAGGCCAAGGGCATCGATCCTTTCCACCCTGACTACTTCCACTGGCAGATGGGCTGGGCGCTCTGGGAAAAGAACGATTGCGGGGCCGCGCTGGCGGCGATGCGGAAAATGTCCAGAATCCCGAGCGGCGCACACCGAATGCTTGCGGGGATCCACGCTTGTCTGGGAAACGAGCGGGAGGCAAGGGAAGCGCTTGCGGTTTTCCTCAAAGACTCTCCCGGCCAATCCATCAGTAAAGAACGCAGGAAGTGGGAGAAGATATGGACCGCCCCCGGAAGCCTCGAACGCTGGATCAAGGACATGCGGTTCGCGGGCTTGCCGGAGGAGTGACGGCTGTCCGTGCGCCATACCGATCGGTCGCTAGGCCCTTGAAGCATTAGGATCATGGGCAATGGGGCCGCCTTGCGCCATAGTGCGCTCTCACCGGAACTTCTGGAATGGTCGGTTAGCGACTGAGTGCCAATGTCGGAAATTGGCGCCACCGCGACCTCCAGCGTGGTCCTATGTCTTGCGCATAGCGAATGGCCGCTTCGCGCCGATTTTGTTCTCTAATGGGTCAAGGGCGACGGCTCGGTTGTTGAGCGTTATCGACGCTTTCGGGTGCCTGTGTTCTCTGCGTGCTCATAGGCACTTGATGGGGTCAGCTGGGTATGGAGCGGCTTGGTTGAAATCGCAGTCGGCCGATCAGATCGTCCGCATGCTACAGTATCGGCGCCGTCTTCCATGCCCTCCCTCGGGCGTCGCTCCCGCTCGGGAGCTGGTTTCGGTCTCCTGTCTGTCGCGATCGGCTACGCCGGTCTGAACTCGGTGCCGTGCCGCAGCATCGCATGCATGATGATGGCAAGCCGCCTTGCCAGCGCGATCCGCGCCTTTCGCATCGTGGACCTCGCTGCGATGGCCAATGCCCAATCCTTCAGCTTCAGCGGACCTTTGTAGCGCGTCAGCAAGACGTTCGCGGCCTCATAGAGCAGGGTTCGCACGCGTCGATCGCCGCATTTTGAGATGCTGCCTGTGTAGTCCACTTCGCCCGACTGATAGCGACGCGGCACCAGGCCGAGATAGGCGCCGATGTCGCGGGAGCGCCGGAAGCGTTCGGGATCATCGACAGCGGCCGCGAAGGCCAGCGCGGTAAGCTTGCCGACGCCGGGGATCGTCATCAGCCGGCGGCATACGCCGGAAGCCTTGGCCATCTTCTTCATGTCGGCATCGATTTCCGAGACAGCCGAAAGCACGGCAGCCCGTGCCGCGATCAGGCCTCGCATGGCGGCGGATAGGCCGTCAATTCCTTCGCTTGCTTGCAGCGCCTGTTTGATGAAGGCGGGGCTGAGTGCCCGCGGTAGTCGGACGCCGAACACCACGGCGAGGCCGCGGATCTGGTTCTCCAGCATGACGCGCTGACCGACCAGCTTCTTGCGCGCGATGACCAGCGATCGGATGGCATGCGCCGGCAAGGACTTCACATGGGTCGGCTTGAAGAATCCGCTGCGGGCGAGATGCGCCAGGCCGCGGGCATCGTTGCGGTCGGTCTTGTGGGTGGCAAGCGACTTCAGCGCCTGATAGGCCTGCCGGCTCTCGATGCAGACGACGGGCACGCCACGGTCACGCAGGCCGTGGTAGAGCATCGGGGCCATGCGACCGGTCTCGAACACGACCCGTCGGCAAGCCGGCGCCTTCACCAGCGATGCAATGATCGCCTCAGCCGTCGACACCGTCTTGGCTTCGTGAATGACTGCTCCCTCACGGTCGACAACGCACACATGCGTCTCTTCCATCGAAATGTCCAAACCTGCAAAATACTCCATGGTCGGTCTCCTCTTCCAATGACAGAGCCGATCCTATCGGTCTCCGAGAAGAGCTGCCGCCCCATTACCCCATGTTGAAAAAGTCGGTGTTGCTTGTGGCGTGAAGTGCTGATTCAGTCCTCTTTGGAATTGGAGGATTCGGCGATGATGGGCGAGCGGACGGTGATGCAGGAGGCGCTGTTCTACGAGTTCAGCCTCGAACGCCATGTCCCGGGCGACCACCTGTTGCGCTCGCTTGATCGTTTCGTCGACCTGTCCGGCCTGCGCTCGCATTTGCGGCCTTTCTACAGCGATATCGGCCGACCTTCGATCGATCCCGAACTGATGATCCGGATGCTGATCATCGGCTACTGCTTTGGCATCCGCTCCGAGCGCCGCTTGTGTGAAGAAGTGCATTTGAACCTCGCCTATCGCTGGTTCTGTCACTCGGTCTGGAGGCAGATATTCCGGACCACTCCACCTTCTCCAAGAACCGCCACGGCCGCTTCCGTGACAGCGATCTCTTGCGCGAGCTGTTCGAGACGACCGTGCGCCGGTGCATCGAGGAAGGACTGGTCGGCGGTGAGGGTTTTGCCGTCGATGCCAGCCTCATCAAGGCGGATGCGAACAAGCAGCGCTCGGCGGAAGGATCGGAGCCGGTCGACTGGGAGGCGATGGCCGAGACCCGCCGCTCGGTCCAGGAATATCTCGACACCCTCGATGAGGCGGCCTGGGGTGCCGCGAGCGAAGTGAAGCCCAAGTTCGTGTCGAGATCAGATCCGGCGGCGCAGTGGACCGGCGCGATGAAGGGCCACGCCTTCTTCGCTTACGCCACCAACTACCTGATCGATATGGATCATGCCGTTATCGTGGACGTCGAGGCGAGCCGGGCCATACGCCAAGCCGAGGTCGGTGCGGCGCGCACGATGATCGAGCGTACCCAGGAGCGCTTCGGACTCTATCCAGAGAGGCTGGCTGCCGACAGCGCCTATGGTTCAGCCGAGATGCTCGCTTGGCTGGTGCATGAGCGCGGGATCGAGCCGCACATTCCGGTCTTCGACAAGTCCGAGCGCCGCGACGGCACATTCGAGCGGACCGACTTCACCTACGACCTCAAGGGTGATCTCTACATCTGTCCGGGCGGCAAGGAGCTTAGGCAGCGTCAGAAAGCCTATCGGATGCCGCGCCCCCTCGTTGATGAGAACGGGCTGATGCGCTACCGCGCCAGCAAGCTCGACTGCGACGCCTGCGCCCTCAAGCCCCGCTGCTGTCCGAACGCACCCGCCCGCAAAGTCCTGCGCTCTATCCACGAGGGCGCTCGCGACATGGCCCGCGACATCGCCACCACGGACGCCTATGTCACCTCACGACGCGAGCGGAAGAAGGTCGAGATGCTATTCGCCCACCTAAAGCGCATCCTCAGGCTCGACCGCCTGCGACTACGAGGACCAAACGGTGCCCGCGATGAGTTCCACCTCGCAGCCACCGCCCAAAACCTCCGCAAACTGGCAAAGCTGATCCCAGGCCCGATGCCGGAAGCGGCATGAGAGGCCACGGCCTCTACTCCTCTGAGCCCAGCGAGCTACCGAACACCTCACATCAGCCGACTTCTTCAACGCTATCCGCCAATTCTCGACATCTTAGCGGATGGACAACGCGAAGGTACGAGACTCGACTGCAGGCGACGGAAAGCTCTGGCTTCCGGCGCGCGGATAGCTCTGCGGCGTGTCGAGCATTGGCCGCTACATCGAAGTTAGCGGCATAAACGTTGAGCGGTAAGCCAGGCAGGTCGGGCGAGAGCTTGACCCGTCTCCTCCGCCAACCGAGGCCCTATTCGGCAGCCATTGCTGCGCGCAGTTCCGGTTCCTCCGTCCTGCGCTCAGGGTTTTGCGGATCATCTCGTCTCCTTTTTTAGATTGCGTCCGCCCTCTATACAGGGCATAGATTACGAATGAAATCTAAAAAAGGACACGACGATGCGCGTAAGTCGCAGTCAGGCCGCGGAAAACCGCGAAACCGTGATCAACGTGGCAAGCCGACTTTTTCGGGAGCGAGGCTTTGACGGCATCGGCCTTAAGGATCTGATGAAGGGTGCCGGGCTGACCCAAGGCGCCTTTTACAAGCAATTCGAGTCAAAGGACGACCTGGCTGCGCAGGCGTCCAGGCGGGCGATGGAGAGCGCCACCCACCGATGGTCGGCCGCAACCGCGGCAAACCCTCAGGATCCGCTCGGCGCGGTGATCTCGTTCTATCTCAGCATGGACCATCGCGGAGAAAGGATGGACGGCTGCCCGGTCGTTGCGCTCGGCTCGGATGCTGCCAGACAGGGCGCCGACGTGAAGGCGTCATTCGAAGCCGGGATCAGGGAATACCTTGAGATGCTCGGCAGTTGGGTTGGCGAGGCCGACGGCGAGGAGCCCGGCGGCAAGGCCATGGCCATTCTCTCGACAATGGTCGGCGCGGTGCTCCTCTCGCGGGTCGTCAACGACCTCGGCCTCGCGCAGGCTTTTCTGGATGCGGCGACCGATCAGGTTCGCGAAGCAGTCACCGCTTGAACGGCGTGGGCAGCGCTGTCGGCGCACCCAATTGATAGGAGAATAGATGCGACGGATTGTTGTTACAGGCATGGGAGCGGTCACGCCCCTTGCTGCCAATGTTGAAGCGTCCTGGTCGCGTCTCCTGGCCGGCCGCTCGGGCATCCGGAGGCTTCCGGACGATGTGGTGGGAGACCTGCCCGCGAAGGTCGGCGGGGTGGTGCCCTCCATGGAAGAAGAGCCGGATGCTGGTTTCGATCCGGATGCCGTCCTGGCGCCGAAGGATCAGCGCAAGGTAGATCGGTTCATTCTCTTTGCGCTGGCGGCGGCGGA
The DNA here is from genome assembly GCA_963839725.1 of uncultured Alphaproteobacteria bacterium. Classification (GTDB taxonomy): domain Bacteria; phylum Pseudomonadota; class Alphaproteobacteria; order Rhizobiales; family Rhizobiaceae; genus Kumtagia. The sequence continues at coordinate 393,443 of CAWIWT010000035.1, forward strand.
AGAGGCGCTTTTGCAGGCAAAATGGAAGCCGGGCTCGGAAACGGATCGCCTGCGCACGGCCACGATCATCGCTTCAGGGATCGGCGGGTTCCCCGCCATCACCGAGGCGGTGCGCATGGTCGACCTGCGTGGCGTCCGCCGCCTATCGCCGTTTACGGTGCCATCCTTCCTGGTGAATCTCGCTGCGGGCCACATCTCGATCCGCCATGGCTTCAAAGGCCCACTCGGCGCGCCGGTGACGGCGTGCGCGGCCGGCATCCAGGCGATCGGCGATGCGGCTCGTCTTATTCGCGCCAATGAAGCCGATATCGCCGTGTGCGGCGGGACGGAAGCATGCATGAATATCGTCAGTCTCGGTGGGTTTGCCGCGGCACGCTCTCTTTCGACCTCCTTTAATCACCGTCCTGATGAGGCCTCCCGACCGTTCGACAAGTCGCGGGACGGCTTCGTCATGGGCGAAGGAGCCGGCATGCTGGTCATCGAGGAATTGAGCCATGCGCTGGCGCGCGGCTCAAAACCGCTCGCCGAGCTCGTCGGCTACGGGACGACCGCGGATGCTCATCACGTCACTTCTGGTCCTGAGGACGGCGACGGTGCGCGCCGAGCCATGGAGATCGCAATTGCGCAAGCAGGGATTTCGCCGCGCGAGGTTCGTCATCTCAATGCGCATGCGACCTCCACGCCAGTCGGCGACCTGGGTGAGATCGAAGCGATCAAGAGCGTGTTCGGGCGCGATTTCGCGATAGCTGTCAGCGCAACGAAATCGGCGACCGGACACCTGCTCGGCGCGGCCGGCGGGCTTGGCGCCATCTTCGCGATCCTGGCGCTCAGGGATCAGGTGGCCCCGCCGACCCTCAATCTGAGCGCGGCCGATCCGGCCGGCGACGGGATCGACTTCGTCGCAAACGAGGCCCGGCCAATGGAGATGGACTACGCGATCTCCAATGGCTTCGGCTTCGGAGGCGTCAATGCCAGCGCGCTGTTCCGGCGCTGGACGGACCAGCTGGCCGGCGCGAGCGCCGGGGGCGCTCATGACTGACGCCCTTTGCTCCGACCTTTCTGCTTCTCCCACTCCGATCCAACACAAAGAAGGAAGTGATTTCCATGAACAAGACCAATCCTGGCGTCGCCCTGGTGACAGGGGCATCCTCCGGCATCGGGCGCGCAACCGCCAACGCCTTGCAGAACGCCGGCTTTCGCGTATTCGGAACCAGCCGTCGCGCAGCCGCCGAACGATCCGACGGCGTTACCATGCTGACTTGCGACGTGACCGACGACGCGTCCGTTGCGAAAATGGTCGATGACGTTCTGGCCAAGGCCGGGCGCATCGACCTGCTTGTCAACAATGCCGGCATGGGTCTGTTTGGCGGCGCGGAGGAGTCCTCGATCGCCCAGGCTCAAGCGCTGTTCGAAGTGAACGTCTTCGGCGTTCTCCGCGTGACCAACGCGGTCCTGCCGACAATGCGACGCCAAGGGAAGGGCAGGATCGTCAATTTGAGTTCGGTGCAGGGGTTCATCCCGGCTCCCTATTTCGCGCTTTATTCGTCGACCAAACATGCCGTCGAAGGCTATTCCGAATCGCTCGACCACGAATTGCGCCCGTTCGGAATTCGCGTTGTCTTGGTCGAGCCCGCCTATACCCGTACGTCATTCGAAGAAAATCTCGCCAGGCCCGATCAGTTGCTTGATATCTATGACTCTGCGCGCGCTGGCATGACTGTGACCGTTCGGAAAGCGATGGAAAAAGGCGATGCGCCCGAAGTGGTAGCCAAGACCATTTTGGCCGCTGCGACCGATCCCGCTCCGAAGAGACGCTATGCGGCGGGAAAAATGGCGCGCCAGGTCAGTCTCCTGCGCCGTTTCGTCCCCGCATCCGCATTCGACAAGAGCCTGCGAAAGCAGCTCGGGCTGCCGGTCTGACGCCGATATACGACATCCTGTTTTGCTCAACGGGGGCAGGAGTTATGGTCTCGATAATGTCAGAACCGCCAGTTGACCCGGACGTCTGCTAGCCGGCATCCAAGAGGGCTCGGTTAAGGCCCGATGAGGGGCCAGACTGAGACTTTGGTCCCACCAGGTTAACGTCCGCTATCGTTTTTCGGACGCCAGAAGTTGCCGGTCCGATGTCATCCAAGGATACGGCATGACGGAGGCGACCTGCCACGTTGCTTTCAAGCGGAGACGCAGGCACCCATGAAGGAAGGGCTTCACGTCCCTACCCGGTCTCATCTCAAGGTTGTCGATCCGGAGGACGAAGCGGTGAGCCCAGGGCAAGTCGGAGAAATCGTACTCAAAGGAGAGACGGTGTTCAGCGGCTACCTCGCCGACGGGAAGTGGGAGACAGGAAGCGCGGAGGTCTTCACTCGTCACGGCTATTACCGAAGCGGCGACCTGGGCTCCCTCGACGAGGTTGGCCACGTCCACGTCGTCGGCCGGCGCAAGGACATGATCAATGTCGGCGGGGAGAATGTTTTTGCCTGGGAAATCGAGCAGGTCATCGACCACATGGAAGGTGTAAAGGAGTGCGCGGCTTTTGCCATGCCCGATGACGTGCTCGGCGAAGTAGTTGAGGTTGCCATCGTTCGAGCTGGCACTCAGCCAACGGTGGCTCGGGTGAAGGAGCGCTGTCGAAAGCTGCTGGCGAATTTCAAGGTCCCGCATCGCGTGCATTTTGTGGACGAGCTACCGCGGACGCAGACCGGCAAGGTGCAGAAGAAGCTTATCGCAGACAGAATCCGGGCCATGCCGGTTCCTCCCGATGCCCAGTTCACCGGAGGCGGACAGTCGTCAGCCGCGATCGCTGAAACGGTTGCGGAGGTCGTGACCACTTACATGGCCACGCTCACCAGCGAGCGCATTGATGATGATCGACCGTTGTTCGACGCTGGCCTCGACTTCCTCGGCACCCTGGAGTTGATTGAGCAGTTCGAGAAGCGCTTTTCGCTGAAGGTGCCGCCCACTCTCCTGTACGACCATCCGACGATGCGCGAGCTTGTGGCATACTTCGCCTTACAGGACACTGCTGCGGCAGTGGCGTCTGCCGCTGAGCAACCCCGCGCGACCGCTGAGCTACCGAGCACGCCAGCTCCTTCTCGCGCCCGGCGATCGGCAACCGCGCCCGGAGCGCTTTTGCTGCAGGTTGTGGCTCTCGGCATCAAACCGGCATTGCTCGCCCTAAGTATCGTCCCTCTCCTCGTCCTGTTCGACCTCAGCGCCGGGTGGCTGACCACTTACCAATTGCTGCTGCTGGGACCTCTATGGCTGGCGCTGGTGCCTCTGACCACCATGGCGGTCGTCCTTGTGTTCATGAAGGCGGTCGGGCGGGGCAGCGACCCTGAGTACGAGCTATGGGCCCCGGAGTACTTTCGGTGGCTCCTAGTCCATCAACTGCTTCGCTCCGTCGAGGGATTTCTAGCGGTGCTGCGAGGGACCGCGATCCTGCGTGCTTTCTACCGGCTCGGCGGGGCGACGATCGGCAAGGACGTTCAGCTCGATACAGTCAGCCTCTACGATTTGGAGTGCATTCACATCGGAGACCAAACGATTATCGGGCGAGACGCGAACTTCCAGCCCGCGCGGGTCCATGCCGGCAAGCTCGCCAAGCAACCGATCCGGATAGGAAGTCGTTGCTTCATTGGCCCGAACAGCTCGCTGCTCGGGGGCGCGGACATTCCAGACGGCACCAACATCCGGCCTCTCTCCGCCATCAACTCCTCCGTCCCCTCGTCCGCAGCCGACCCGTCGGGAGCGCCCCGGATCTCGTCGAAATTTTTGACTTGGTCCTCGCGGACCGCCGGATACCTAGTAGTGGGATATGTCACTACAATGGCCGTCGCCGTTGGCATGCTCTTCGTGCAATACGCGGTGGAGACTGTCGGGGCCACGGTTCCCTCGATTGCCAACTTGTTGCTGGGGCAAACAGCGACGCCGGTCCCTCTCTCCTTCTTCGTCGCCGTGGCGTTGGCGATCTACTTCGTGATGCCGGCATCCTATTTTGCCCTGGTGGCGGCCTGCAAGCGACTCCTGCTCGGCAACCTCTCGCCACAAAAGACGGCAGGAGGGTTGGGGGTCCATCTGACCTGGTCTCACTGGCTCTACAGCAAGCTCTGCGATGTGCCCCTCTTTACGATGTATCTGCACCTGAATGTCATGTCGCATCTGACGAAGTGGAACTACCAGCTGCTCGGATCCCGCGTCGGCGCCCGACCCTTTCTGGCTGCTCCGTATACGGCAGAGCCGGAGCTGCTTGAGATCAGCGACCGAGGCATGGTGGCGGGGAATGTATCGTCTATGGCGTCGACGTCCTCGGTCAACGGGCAGGCCCGATCCGCGTGGGAGAGTCGGCAGTAGTGACCAACTCCTGCGTACTGCAAGCCGGAGCGGAGGTCCCCGAGTCGACTCTCCTGGGCGACCTGAGCGTCGCAGGTCAGGCTGATGTGATCCCGCCGAATGCAATCGCCGTTGGTTCACCTCCAAGGGTCGTCGGACGGACGAATTTTCGCCTCGATGCGGTGTCCACCCGGCAGTACGTTCTAAACCAGTCTTTGCTCGTTCTGTCCCAGTGGATCTTCCTGGCCAGCAGCAACGTCGCCGGCTTTCTGCTGATGGGACTGTGTTTCAACGGGCTCCTGGATTGGGTACCGCTCTGGGTACTGTGGTGCGCGCTGCCGGGTCTTTTGCTTCTTCCTCGACTGGTGAAAGTTGCCTTCGTGCCTCTCGCCAAATGGCTAGTCATGGGCAAGGTGGTAGCAGGCGAGCATTCCGCCTATGGCTGGTACTACACCCGGTGGCTTTTGCTGGAAGCGGTCATCATGGATGCCGAAGCGGCCTTCCTGAAACAGCTGCAGGGCACGCAGTTCCTCAACCTCCTCTGGCGCGGGCTTGGCGCCCGCGTAGGCCCTAACACCTGCATCCTCGCCTCATCGCTGGGATGCGAGTTCGATCTCAAGACCATCGGCAGCGACGTAGTCCTGCAGTATCAATCGCTGGTGTTCGGGCACTCGATCGAGCATCACAGTTTATTGCTCAAGGCCACCACAATAGGGGACGGCGCGGAGATCGGCCAGTTCGCCATTGTCGAGACCGGCGCCGTGGTGGCTAGTGGACAGATCATCCCCGCCCATAAAGCCGTTCACGCCCAGCGCGGGCCCGAACGGGAGACGGTGGGTCTGCTCAACGTGCGGGACTTCGAAGGCGAGGCCAAGGCCAAGCTTAGCAAACCGATTTTCGACTACTACGCGGGTGCAGCCGATGATGGGCTGGCCCTCGAACGTAACCGGCAAGCCTTCGGCTGGGTCCATGTTTGTCCACGCGTGCTCGTCGACGTCTCTTCGGTCTCCACCGCCTGCCAACTCCTGGACCGCGCGCTCGCCTCGCCGATCCTGATCGCGCCTACCGCCATGCACAAGCTCGCTCATTCGCAAGGTGAATCCGCGGTCGCGAGGGCAGCTGCCCAGCTCAACATGGGCATGATCGTTTCCATGCTGTCGACCACCGCTCTGGAACCTTTGGGGGACTTGTTGCGAGGCCCCTCCGGGCTGGCACTCTTTCAGCTATACATCCTCAAGGATCAAGGCCTCACGGAGGAGCTGATTCATCGTGCCGAAGGGAGCGGGTATCAAGGTCTTGTCATCACCGTGGATGCCCCGGCATCCGGCCGTCGGGAGGGGGACATCCGGAATCGGTTGGCGCTGGCGAGCCATGTGGATCTCCCTCATCTGAATGGCCGCCGCTCCACGACGCGCTCGCCCTTGATCCAGTTCGAGGCGATGAAGGACTCGAGCCTCACATGGAAGCGCCTGGCTTGGCTCCGTGAACAGACAAAATTGCCGATTTGGCTGAAGGGGATTTTGCGAGAAGAGGACGTGCTGCGGGCCTGTGAACAGGGCTTCGATGGCGTGGTGTTGTCCAACCATGGAGGACGTCAGCTTGATGTCGCCCTGTCACCACTCGAGGTCTTGCCGTCGGCACTGGAGTCGATGAACCGGGCTGGCTACAAGGTCCCGCTTCTAATGGATGGAGGAGTTCGGCGTGGATCCGACGTTTTCAAGGCACTCGGTCTCGGAGCGAATGCCGTGCTCGTGGGCCGGCCAGTCCTGTGGGGCCTCTCCGTGAACGGGCAGAGCGGGGTGACGCAGGTGTTGGCTCTTTTGAACGACGAGCTCGCACTGACCATGAAACTCGCCGGATGCGCGCGGCTGGGCGATATCTCGTCAGATCTGCTTTACAGCGACCATATCTTTCGCACGGGTGCCTCAATGGGGAGCGCGCGACACGGATAACAGCTCCCGAGATGAACGCTCGGTGCGGGTGCCGTAGTTCGATCGCGTCTCGACCATGGGGCCCCGCCTGTCGGTCGGCGACACTCTAGGTCGGCTGCCAAAGTAACCAGCCCGCGGCATCGGTGGCGCGACCGCGGCGCGGACCGCCACCTAGGCTGGCTCCGCAGTCCTTTTTGCAAACAACGCCTCATGAAGCCTTGCAGCACGCCTCTGAGGTCTGCTTGCCGCACAAAGCAGTCATTCGTTCCTGATTGATGGATGCCCGAAACTG